>NZ_MWOK01000036.1 GCF_012932145.1 Acidovorax sp. SRB_14
CGCTGCCCGTGCTGGCAGCGCTGCTGCTGGCCTGGCGCGCGTTGCCGCACACGCCGCCGGCCGCGGCTTCCGGCCCGGGCCCCACGCGCTGGATGCTGCGCCGGCCGCGCACCTGGCTGCTGATGGCCTGCTTTGGCTTGGTCAACGGCGGCTATGCCTCGGTGGTGGCGTGGCTGGCGCCGTTCTACCAGTCGCACGGCTGGAGCGCGGCCAGCAGCGGCAGCCTGGTGGCGCTGCTGGCCCTGGCGCAGGCCGGTGCGGCGCTGCTGCCTGCGCTGGCCGCGCACCAGCGCGACCGCCGGCCCTGGCTGTGGTTCACGCTGGCGCTACAGGCCGGCGGCTTTGCGGCGCTGGTGCTCTGGCCAGACGTGGCGCCGCGCAGCTGGGCCACGCTGCTGGGCGCGGGCCTGGGCGGCTCGTTCGCGCTCAGCATGGTGGTGGTGCTCGACCACCTGCCCGACCCGGCCCAGGCCGGTGCCCTGAGCGCGCTGATGCAGGGCGGCGGCTTTCTGCTGGCGGCCTTCGCGCCCTGGACGCTGGCCGCGCTGCACAGTGCCCGTGGCGGCTTTGCCGCCGGCTGGCTGGCGCACCCGGCCTGCGTGGCGCTGGTGGCGCTGCTGACCGCGCGCTTTGCGCCACAGCGCTATGCGGCCGCGATGCGGGCGCCGGCGCAGCCGTAAGCAGTTGGCGCGCGGACCGGGCCGTTCAGGCCGTAGCCCTGGCGCTCAGCGCGGGCGCTCGAAGCCGCTCTCGGCCCAGCGCAATGCGCTGTCCACGGTGAGCTTGAAGGCCGGCGACACCGGCACGCGCGCCAGCTCTTCGCCCAGCGGGTCCTGCGCGCTCAGAGTGGCACTGGCGCCTTCCTCGTCGGGCACGATTGCCAGCAGCACCCGCACGCGTTCGCCCTGCATTGTGATGGTGACGTTCTTGTTCAGCTGCGCATGCAGCTGCTGCTCGTGGCGGCGCAGCACTTCGTTGGCGGTCTTGACCAGGGTATTGAACGCGTTCACGTCGAGCGGCTTGGGGTTCTTCTTGTCGCGTCCCATCGTCCAGGGCCCCACCAGCGCCGGCTCGTCGTGGCCGTGCAGCGTCATCGCCACGGCCCAGCCATCGTCGTCCTCGTTCTTGAGCACGCGCGCGCTCCAGCGTTCGTCCTGCCACAGGCGCGGCTCCTGGATGGGGGCGAAAGTGTCTTCTGTCATGACTCTGGAGGCAAAAAGCCCTAGAGCTTAGAGCAAGCGGGCCGGGCGCCAATACCCTGCCCGCAAAAGCCCGCACGAGGCGGGCGCAGGCCGGAGCATCAGTGCGCCACGGTGAAGCGCTGGCGCAGGTGCCGGGGCTTTTCCGCTTCGTCGACCAGGGCCACGGCCAGGTCTGCCACGCTGATGCTGCCCGGTTGGTCACCGTTCATCAGCGGCGCATCCTGGCCCAGGCGGTAGTGGCCGGTGCGCTCGCCAGGTTGCAGCAGGATTGGCGGGCTCAGCAGCGTCCAGTCCAGCGTTTTGTCATCCTGCAGCAGCTTGAGCGCATCGCGCGCGCCGCGGGCGCCTTCTTTCCATTCGGCGGGAAATTCGGGCGTATCGACCAGTTGAACGCCCGGTACCACATACAGGCTGCCCGCGCCGCCCACCACCAAGAGGCGGCGCACGCCAGCCTGCTGCGCGCCTGCCATGATGGCCTGGGTGCCGCGCAGGTACTGCACATACAGATCAGCCACCTTCCAACCCGGGTTGTAGGCGCTCACCACCGCGTCGTTCCCGGCCACCGCCTGCGCCACCTCGGCGGCGTTCTGGGCGTCTGCGGCGACCACCTTCAAGCGCTCGCGCGGCGCGAGTTTTTCGGGGTAGCGCGCCAGCGCAGTCACCTCGTGGCCACGTTGCAGCAGTTCATTGAGCACAGCCGAACCGACGAAGCCGGTGGCACCGATCAGAGCGATTTTCATGGTCCATTCCTTGCGGGTTGCTGGGCTCCGAAGAATAGGTGCTTGCCAAAACCAGCGCTCGCGGCCCCTGGAGGCAGCGGCGCGGCAAAATTTGCATCAAATCAGGCTCAAACGCCTACTTGAAAAGCGCTAGAAGCTATATTTTCAATAGCAATTCAGCTCACGCCGTCTTGCTGGCTTGCAGCTTGAGCTCGGCCATCATCTGCTCGCGCATGACAAACTTTTGCACCTTGCCGGTGATGGTCATGGGCATGTCCGTGACGATGCGCACATAGCGCGGCACTTTGTAGTGGGCGATCTGGTCGCGGCAGAAGTCGCGGATCTCGTCCTCGGTGCAGGTCTGCCCAGGCTTGGGCACGATCCAGGCGCAGATCTCTTCGCCGTATTTGGCGTCGGGCACGCCGAACACCTGCACCGACTGCACCTTGGGGTGGCGGAACAGGAACTCCTCGATCTCGCGCGGGTAGACGTTCTCGCCGCCCCGGATCAGCATGTCCTTGGCGCGGCCGACGATGTTGCAGTAGCCCTCGGCGTCGATCGTTGCCAGGTCGCCGGTGTGCATCCAGCCGTCCTGCACCGCTTCGCGCGTGCGCGCCTGGTCGCCCCAGTAGCCCTGCATGACCGAGTAGCCGCGCACCAGCAGCTCGCCCTTTTCGCCCACGGGCACCACCTTGCCATCGACATCGACCACCTTGGCTTCGAGCATCGGCTGGATGCGGCCCACGGTCGACACCCGCCGCTCCAGGGGGTCGGTGGTGGCGCTTTGGAACGACACCGGCGAGGTCTCGGTCATGCCGTAGGCGATGGTGATCTCGGACAGGTGCATCTCGGCGATCACGCGTTTCATGGTTTCGATGGGGCACGGCGAGCCGGCCATGATGCCGGTGCGCAAGTGCGAGAGGTCGAACTCGGCAAAGCGCGGGTGCTCGAGTTCGGCAATGAACATGGTGGGCACGCCATGCAGCGCGGTGGAGCGCTCTTCGCTCACCGCCTCCAGCGTGGCGACGGGGTCGAACGATTCGCCCGGAAACACCATGGTGGCGCCCGCGGACACGCAGGCCAGCACCGCCAGCACCATGCCAAAGCAGTGGTACAGCGGCACGGGGATGCACAGGCTGTCCTGCTCGGTGAAGTTCATCGCCTGCGCAATGAAGCGCGCGTTGTTGACCACGTTGTGGTGCGTCAGCGTCGCGCCCTTGGGGTTGCCGGTGGTGCCGCTGGTGAACTGGATGTTGATGGCGTCGTGGCACGACAGGCCCGCGCCCAAGGCGTCGAGCGCCGCCACATCCACGCGGGCGCGGCCCTGCGCCAGCACGTCGGCATAGTTGAGCATGCCCGGCGTGGGCGTGCTGCCCAGCCGGATCACCATCTGCAACTGCGGCAGCCGCGCCGAGTGCAGCGCGTCAGGCGCGCAGGTGGCCAGCTCGGGCGCTAGGCGCTGCAGCATCTCCAGGTAGTTCGAGCTCTTGAGCTGCTCGGCCGTGACCAGCGCACGGCAGCCGGCGGCGTTGAGCGCGTACTCCAGCTCGGCCCCGCGGTAGGCCGGGTTGATGTTGACGAGCACCAGCCCGGCGCGCGCGGTGGCGAACTGCGTCACCAGCCATTCGGCGCGGTTGGGTGACCAGATGCCCACGCGATCGCCCGGGCGCAGGCCCAGCGCCAGAAAGCCGCTGGCCAGCGCATCGACCTCGGCCTGGAGCTGCGCCCAGGTCCAGCGCAGGCCCTGCTCGCGAAACACCGCGGCGGTGCGGTTGGCAAAGCGTTGCACGGCCTCGGCCAGAAATTGAGCGATGGTGGCCTGCGACAGCACCGCGTCGCTGCGGCCCTTGACCTGCGAAAGGCCGTCGAGCGGGGCCAGGTTCCAGTCTTGGACGAGGGAGGCATTCATAGTGGTGCTTTCCTGAATCGCGCGTGCGTGGAGCGCCCATTGTGGCAACGCTGCGGCCATCCCGTGGAGCACATGGCTGCACACTACGTTGCCTAGAGGTCTTTCCAGGCGCCCACCCTCCAGGCCTGTCACGGGGTTTGCAGGACCTTACATACGGCAACATCCGTAAAGCCCTTGAAAAGCCTGGCAAATTCGCATCCAGGGGTCAACCAAAGCCCGCGCCAACGCGTCATAAAGAGCAGGGCAGCACCCCAAAATCCATCTTCACGGCAGCGCCCGTGCGCTGCCCCACAGGGGAAATCCACGATGCCGAGCACTTTCTTCACCCGCGCCTTTGCCCTATGCACCGTGGCGGTACTGGCCACGGGCTGCGTTGCCGTGCCCGGAGACGGGTACTACGAGACGCAAGCCTATCCCACCTACAACCGGGGGTATGACAGCGGTGTCCTCTATGGCCCGGGCGCCTATGCGCCGGGCGCTTACACGACCTATCCCGCCTACCCCGTGTACCCCAGCTACCCGGCCGTGGCGCCGTCCTACTATCCGCGCGGCGGCGATCACCGCGGCGACTGGCGCGAGCGGGATGCACGCGACCAGCGCGACCGCGTACAACAGCAGCACCGCGACGCGCAAGACCGCGACGCCCGCCAGCGCGGCGAGCAAGCGCGCCAGCAGCGTGAACGCGACGATAGCCGCCGCCAACAGGCACAGCAGCAGGAGCGCCAGCAGCAGGAACGCGAGCGCCGCGCGAGCGCCAACCGCAACCAGCGCGATCCAGGCGACCGCGAGGGCCTGCGGCGCTGGCGCTCCGCCAGCGAGATAGAGCGCAGCCAGGGCCACTAAGATCGGCCGGCCATGTGCATCGCTCTGCGTTTTCTCGCTGTGTGCGCCGCCGGCCTGCTGGGCCCGGTGGCGCAGGCCCAGGTGCTGCGCTGCACCGATGCGCGCACCGGCCAGGTCACCTATACCGATGGCCGTTGCGGGCCTGGCACCCAGGCGCTCGAAGTGCAGCCGCGCAAGACCCCCGGAGAAATCCGCCAGGAGCGCGAGCAGGCGGCCCAGGCAGTGGCCGCCCAGCAGCAACGCCAGCAGGCAGCAGCCGCCGCCGCGCGCCTGGATGCGGAACGCGACGCGCAGCAGCGGCGCGCGCAGGCCGACCGTGCGGCACGCGCTGGCGCGCGCGACTATGCGCGCTCACCCGAGTGCGTGCGCGCCCGGCGCAGCCTGGACATGGCCGCCAGCGCGGCGGTCCGCTCGTACGGGCAAGATGCGCAACTCGATGCCGCACAGTGGCAAATGGACCTGGACTGCCTCGGCCCCGAAGGCTATGCCGAGGTGCAAAGGTACCGCGCGGCCCCGCCGGGCATCGTGTTGCTGCCCCCGCCACGCTACGCCCGCCCCGTGCCGGTGCAGCCCGTGCCCGCACCCACATTCACGCAGTGCAATGTGTTCCGCTGCTTTGACGCGCAGGGACGCAGCTACTCCCGCCCCTGACGGCGGTGAATGGATGTCCTCCGGGAAAGGTCCGACCAGAAACCTGGCGCGCCCGGCGCCGCTCAGCCGCGCCGGGCGCGCAAGCCCTGCGCGACCGTGGGATAGCGCAGGCGCAGGCGCAACTCACGCCGCATGCGCGTGTTGTCGAGCCGCCGCGACTCGCCCATGAAGCTCAGCAGCGTGAGCGGCAGCTGGTCCTGCGCGGTGCTGCGCGGCACGCGCGGCGGGCGCGGCAGGCCGTACAGGTCGGCCGCCAGGTCGAAGTAGTCGCCCATCTTCAGCTCGCTGTCGTCGCACACGTGGTACACGCGCTGCGCCGCGCCGCGCCACAGTGCGGCCGCGCAGGCGCGCGCCAGGTCGTCGGCATGGATGTGGTTGGTGAACACATCGTCGGGCGCGGCCAGCACGGGCGTGCCCTTGCGCAGGCGCGCCTCGGGCGTGCCGCCCGCGCGGTCAGGGGCATAGATGCCCGGAATGCGCAGCAGGCTGACACGCACGCCCGCGCGCCCCAGGTGGCGCACGGCGCGCTCGGCATCGACCCGGCGCTGCGCGCGCGGCGTGCTCGGGGCCACGGAGCGCGTCTCTGGCACCCGGGCGCCGCTGCAATCGCCATACACCCCGCTGGTCGAGCCATACACCAGCGCCGCCGGCAGGCTGCGCAAACGCAGGCTGCGCACCAGCGCCAGCGTGCGCGGATCGCGCCACCAGGGGGCGTCGGCGCCGCTGCTGGGCGGCGGCGCCAGGTGCAGCACGCGCGTCGCCAGGCCGGCGAGCCGGCGCAGCGTGGCACGGTCGTCCAGGTTGCCGGGCAGCGGCGTGATGCCCAGCGCGCGCAGCGGCGCCACCCGCTCGGGGCTGGAGGTGAGTGCCAGCACGCGCACGCGCGGGCGGCCCGCGGCCGGCCCGTGCAGGTCGCGCGCCACGCGCAGGCCGATGTCGCCACAGCCCACGATGAGCAGGCGCTGGCGCCGAAAGCGCGCTGGCAGGGCGCCGAGGGGGTTTTGGTTTGAAGGCAAAATTGCAGGCTTGGCCAGTAATCAGAACGAGCAAGGATACCCAAGACATGACCGATGCCGCGACCGCGAGCGCCCCTTTCCAGATCACTGTGCAGCCCAGCGGGCGCACTTTTGCGGCCACCGCGGGCGAAGCCATGCTGGCCGCTGCCATCCGCGCGGGTGTGGGCCTGCCCTACGGCTGCAAGGACGGCGCCTGCGGCTCGTGCAAGTGCAAGAAGCTCGACGGCACGGTGGTGCATGGCGAGCACCAGGCCAAGGCACTCAGCGCCGAGGAAGAGGCCGCAGGCTTCGTGCTCACCTGCTGCGGCGTTGCGCAATCCGACGTGGTGCTGGAGTCGCGCCAGGTCACCGATGAAAGCGCCTACCCGATCAAGAAAATGCCGGTGCGCGTGGCCGCGTTCGAGAAGAAGTCGCACGATGTGATGCAGGTGCGGCTTCAGCTTCCGGCGGCCGATACCTTCCGCTACCACGCCGGCCAGTACGTCGAATTCTTGCTGCAGGGCGGAGTGCGCCGCGCCTATTCGATGGCCAATGCGCCCCACACCCAGGCCGAGGCCCCCGGCCTGGAGCTGCACATCCGCCACATGTCCGGCGGAAAGTTCACCGAGTATGTGTTTGGCGCGCTGAAGGAAAAGGAAATCCTGCGCATCGAAGGCCCCTATGGCAGTTTCTTCCTGCGCGAGGACAGCGACAAGCCCATCGTGCTGCTGGCCTCGGGCACGGGCTTTGCGCCCATCAAGGCCTTGCTCGAACACATGCAGTTCAAGGGCATAACGCGCCCCGCCACGCTGTACTGGGGCGGCCGGCGCCCGGCAGACCTGTACATGGACGCCTGGGTGCGCGAGCGCCTGGCTGCCATGCCGAACCTCGCCTACGTGCCCGTGGTGTCCGACGCGCTGCCCGACGACCATTGGCATGGCCGCACCGGCTTCGTGCACCAGGCCGTACTCGACGACTTTGCCGACCTCTCGGGCCACCAGGTCTATGCCTGCGGCGCGCCCATCGTGGTCGAGTCCGCGCGCGACGCCTACAGCGCCCAGCGCGGCCTGCCGCCCGAGGAGTTCTTTGCCGACGCATTCACGTC
Source organism: Acidovorax sp. SRB_14 (assembly GCF_012932145.1). GTDB lineage: Bacteria > Pseudomonadota > Gammaproteobacteria > Burkholderiales > Burkholderiaceae_C > Simplicispira. The sequence goes on from NZ_MWOK01000036.1 coordinate 7,425, forward strand.
CGAAGCCGACAAACACCCGTAGGCTGCTGCGCCAACCGCTGCGTTGCCGCAAGAATCCTGCAAACCAGTCCCCAAACCCACGCCAGGCGCAATTTTTTTGCACAATGGAGGGCTATGAACCGCAGAAACCTCCTCCTTACCACCCTCGCCACGGCCGCCGCCCTGGCCTCTCCCCTGGCCCAGGCGCAAGACGCGCCCATCCGCCTGATCGTGCCTTACGCCCCCGGCGGACCGCTCGATGTCACGGCCCGCGCGCTGGCGGAGCGCGTGCGCGACTCGCTCGGCACGGTCATCATTGACAACAAGGGCGGCGCAGGGGGCAACATCGGTGCCGACGCCGTCGCCAAGGCCGCACCCGATGGCATGACCATCGGCATCGCCGCCACCGCCACGCACGCCGTCAACCCCTGGCTCTACAGCCGCATGCCCTATGACGCGGCCAAGGATTTCGCCGGCATCACGCAAATGGTGCGCGTGCCCAACGTGCTGGTCATCAATGCCGACAAGGCCGAACGCCTGAAGATCCATTCGGTGGCCGACCTGATCGCCTATGCCAAGGCCAACCCCGCCAAGCTCAACTATGGCAGCGGCGGCAACGGCAGCGCGGGCCACCTGGCGGGCGAGCTGTTCAAGCAGCGCGCCGGCATATTTGCACTGCACATTCCCTACCGCGGCGGCAACCCGGCGCAGCTGGCGCTGCTGGCCGGCGAGGTGGACTTCAACATCGACAACCTGGCAACCGCGGCGCCCAACATCCGCGCCGGCAAACTCAAGGCCCTGGCCGTGACCTCGCTGCAGGCCAGCCCCGCGCTGCCCGGCGTGCCGCCGCTGTCGAGCACCTTCCCAGGCTTCGCGATCGACACCTGGTGGGGCCTGGTCGCACCGGCCGGCACGCCCAAGCCTGTGATCGACAAACTCAACAAGGCCTTTGTCGCGGCGCTCCATGCGCCCGAAACCAAGACCCGCTTTGCCTCCCTGCTGGCCGAGCCGGTGGCCACCACGCCCGAACAGTTCGACGCCTTCATGGCGGCCGAGCGCAGCAAGTACCAAAAGTTGGTGAAGGCCTCGGGCGCAACGGTGGACTGATCCCCGCCGCCAGCGGTGTCCGGCCCCATCCTGGCCGGGCACACCAAATATGCATAAAAAATGCTTCTAACGCTTACCTATCAAGCGTTGGAAGCTATTTTTTTAATAGCGTCTACCAGGCAGCATCGAGGCGCTCGATGTGCTGCCACGCCACCGCCTGCAGCGCTTCCGCCGCCACGTGCTGCGGCGCAATTTCGGCCAGCGGCAGCAGCACGAAGGCGCGCTCGTGCAGGCGCGGGTGCGGCACGGTGAGCGTGGGGGTCTCGATGGGCGCGTCGCCAAACAAGAGAATGTCCAGGTCGAGTGTGCGCGGCGCATTGCGGTAGGGGCGCTCGCGCCCTGCCGCCTGCTCGATGGCCTGCAACCCTTCCAGCAAGGCCTGCGGCGCCAGCGTGGTGGCGATCTCGGCCACGGCATTGAGGTAGTCCGGCCCACCCGCGCCGACCGGTGCGCTGCGGTAGAGCGACGAAACGCGCAGCACGCGCGTGCCGGGCAAGGCCGCGATGGCCGCCAGGGCCGCACGCAGCGCAGCGGCGCGCTCGCCGAGGTTGGCGCCCAGCCCAATCCACGCAGGCGTGGCGTGTGCCGGAATCATGTGTGCGATGGCGGAGGCGAGGACCGCGCCACCGCTCAGTCGTGGTCCGCAGCAGGCGCGGCGCTGCTGCGCTGGCCTTCACCTGGGCCGCCGCCCTCGCCGCCACCGGGCTTGCGCCGGCGCCGGCGGCGCTTCTTGGGCGCACCGTCGTCGGCGCCTTCGCCGCCGAAGGGCTGCTCTGCCAGCTGGGTCTGCGCAACAGCGGGCGCGGCGGCGGGCGCCGCGCGTGGCACGCGCCGCACCACGGGCTGGGCGCGGGTGCGGCTCTTTTGCTCCTCGCGCGCCTGTTCCATGAGGTCGTAGCGGCGGTTTTCGTCGGCGGTGCTGTACTCCTGCCACCAGCTGGCCAAGGCCTCATCGACCTCGCCGACATCGGCGCGCAGGCGCATGAAATCAAAGCCTGCGCGAAAGCGCAGCTGCGCCACCATGCTCTCGGGCACGCGGCCGGCGCGCTTTTCAAAGCGCGGCTGCATGACCCAGATCTCGCGCATGTCGGCGGCGAGCTTGCCGCGCCCGGACACATCGCCGATGCGCTTGTCGAACACCTCGTCGATGGCCTCCTGCAGCGCCGGCAGCGGGTGCTGGCGTTCGTTGAGGCGCCGCTCCCAGCCGCTCTTGACGTCCTGCCACAGCACGCAGGCGAGCAGGAAGCTTGGCGCCACCGGCTTGCCTTCGCCCACGCGGCGGTCGGTGTCGGTGAGGGCCGCGCGCACGAAGTCGGTGTCGGCGCGCTCGACCACCACGTCGAGCAGCGGATAGATGCCGCGAGAGAGGCCCAGTTTTTTGAGCTGCTCGATGGTGGCGATGGCGTGGCCGGTCTGCAGCAGCTTGAGCATCTCGTCGAACATGCGGCTCTGCGGCACGTCGGCCAGCAGCTGCTGCGACTCGACCAGCGGCGCCGCCGTCTTGGCGTCGAGCGTGAAACCGAGCTTGCTGAGCTTGGCGACAAAGCGCACAGCGCGGATGATGCGCACCGGGTCTTCGCGGTAGCGCGTGGCCGGGTCGCCGATCATGCGCAGCGTCTTCTTCTTGGCGTCCTGGATGCCCTTATGGTAGTCGACCACGATCTGCGTCTCGGGGTCGTAGTACATGGCGTTCAGGGTGAAGTCGCGCCGCGTGGCGTCTTCGTCCTGCGGGCCCCAGACGTTGTCGCGCAGCACGCGGCCGCTGGCATCCACCGCGTGCGTCATGCCGGCCAGCGCATTGCGGCTGGTCTTTTCGTTGCCGCTGACCTGCTCGGCGGCGGCGTTGTCCATGTAGGCGCGGAACGTCGAGACCTCGATCACCTCATTCTCGCGGCCGCGCCCGTGCACCACGTGCACGATGCGAAAGCGCCGGCCGATGATGAAGGCGCGGCGGAACAGGCCTTTGACCTGCTCGGGCGTGGCATTGGTGGCGACGTCGAAATCCTTGGGGCGCAGGCCCAGCAGCAGGTCGCGCACCGCGCCGCCGACGATGTAGGCCTCGAAGCCCGCCTGCTGCAGCGTGCGCACCACGTCCACGGCGCGGCGGTCCACGCGCTCGGGGTCGATGCCGTGCACCGAAGCGGGCACTTCCTCGCGCTTGCCGAACTGTGGCATGCGTGCTTTGCGGGCGCCCGGTTTGGCTTTGCCCAGCAGTTTGTCGATGAACGTCTTGATCATGAATTCTTGTGATTGGATGGAGGCCGCCGCGCCAGCCCTGCTGCCGGCAGCGCCCTCCTCGGACTAAAACAGGTCCAGTATGCGCCAGCCGCGCTGCGCGGCCAGCGCGCGCAGGCGCTCATCGGGGTTGGTGGCCACGGGCTCGTCGACCTTCTCCAGCAGCGGCAGGTCGTTGAGCGAATCGCTGTAGAACGTGCTGTGCACATCGCCCCAGCCCAGCTGGCGCGCCGCCAGCCACTGCTCCATGCGCGTGACCTTGCCGGCACGCATGGACGGGACGCCGGAAATCGCGCCGGTGAACCAGCCGTCGGCGCCCCGCTCGAGCTGCACCGCCAGCAGTTCGGGCACGCCCAGCGCCTGGGCGATCGGCGCGGTAACGAACTCGTTGGTGGCGGTGACGATGACCACAATGTCGCCCGCCTGCTGGTGCTGGCGCAGCAGGGCCAGCGCCTGCGGGCGGATGGCCGGTTCCACCACCTCGCGCATGAACCGGGCATGTGCCTGGGCCGCCGCTTCGGGGCCGCGCAGGCGCGCGGCGTCGATGGCAAAGCGCACATAGTCGTGCACGTCGAGCGTGCCGGCCTGGTAATGGGCAAAGAACTCGGCGTTGCGGCGGCTGAATTCGGCCGGGTCGTTCCAGCCGATGCGCGTGGTGAACTCGCCCCACTCGTAGTCGGAGTCGATGGGCAGCAGCGTGTGGTCGAGGTCGAACAGCGCCAGCCGGGGGCGGGATGCCGGGGTGTCAGGGTTCATGCGGTACGGAAAAAAGCGGTCAAAAAAGCGCACACAGGGCATCACTCGGAATCGAGCATGTCCTTGAGCAGTGGAATGGTGATGGCGCGCCGGGTGCGCAGCGCGTAGCTGTCGAGCTGTTCGAGCAGCTGCATGAGGCTGCCCAGGTCGCGCGAGAAGCGCCGCAGCATGTAGTCCATCACCTCGTCGCCGAGGAAGACGCCACGGGCGTCGGCCTGCTGGCGCAGCACAGCGCGCAGCTCGCTCTCGCCAAGCCTCTGCAGCTGGAACACATGGCCCCAGCCCAGGCGGCTGCGCAGGTCCTCGCGCAGCGGCAGGTCGGCCGGCGGCAGGCTGCCGGCGGCCAGCACCCAGCGCTGCACGCCATTGGCCGGGCTCATCGCGTTGATGAACCAGTTGAACGCCACGTTCTGCTGCGAGGTGCTGTAGAGGTGCACGTCGTCGAGGATGACGGCGGTCCATTTTTCGTCGAAGGCCGGGGCGTACTTGCTCGTGGCATCGCGCCAGCCCACGCTCGCCCCGTGATCTCGCAGCGCCTCGCGCACGGCCTTGAGCAGGTGCGACTTGCCGCTGCCCGACTCGCCCCAGAGGTAGGTCGGCACCGGCGCGTGGTCGGCGGCGCTGCCCACGGCGTGCTGCAGGTGCTGCAGCGCGGCGGTGTTGGGCCCGGCAAAAAAGCGCTCCAGCGTGGGAACGGGCGCAAGGCCGATGTCCAGGGCAAGCTGCTTCATGGCGGCGACCCGCCTGCGCGTGCGCAGGTGCAGCGGGGTGTGGCAAAACGTGGCATGGGGCGGTGGGCTGGTCGGCTGGGCGGTGTGGGGATGGGGCGGCACCGGGGGGCGCAGCGCGCGCAACCCGTAGAATCTGCGCAAATTTTAGTCTGCTGGCGCGCTGGTCCGCGCCACCCCTGCCATGAGCTCCTCTGCCCACACCCCTACCCCCCTTTCGTACAAAGACGCCGGCGTTGACATCGACGCGGGCGACGCCTTGGTTGAACGCATCAAGCCGCTGGCCAAAAAGACCATGCGCGAGGGCGTGATGGCCGGCATCGGCGGCTTCGGCGCGCTGTTCGAGGTGCCCAAGCGCTACAAGGAACCCGTGCTGGTGTCCGGCACCGACGGCGTGGGCACCAAGCTCAAGCTGGCGTTCGAATGGAACATGCACGACACCGTGGGCATCGATCTGGTCGCCATGAGCGTCAACGACGTGCTGGTGCAGGGTGCCGAGCCGCTGTTCTTCCTCGACTACTTCGCCTGCGGCAAGCTCGATGTGGACACGGCAGCGGCCGTCGTCGGCGGCATCGCCACTGGCTGCGAATTGAGCGGCTGCGCGCTGATCGGCGGGGAAACGGCGGAAATGCCCGGCATGTACCCCGCTGGCGAATACGACCTGGCCGGCTTTGCCGTCGGTGCGGTCGAAAAATCCAAGATCCTCGCGGGCCAGAACGTGCAGGTGGGCGACGTGGTGCTGGGCCTGGCCAGCAGCGGCGTGCACTCCAACGGCTTTTCGCTCGTGCGCAAGTGCATCGAACGCGCCGAGGCCGCCCAGGCGGTACCCGCCACGCTCGACGGCAAACCCTTCAAGCAGGCCATCATGGAGCCCACGCGCCTCTACGTGAAGAACGTGCTGGCCGCGTTGGCCGCGCACCCCATCAAGGCGCTGGCCCACATCACGGGCGGCGGTCTGCTGGAGAACATCCCGCGCGTGCTGCCCGAAGGCATGGCGGCGCACCTGGCCAAGGGCAGCTGGCCCCAGACCGAACTGTTTGCCTGGCTGCAGAAAACCGCTGGCATTGACGACATCGAGATGAACCGCACCTTCAACAACGGCATTGGCATGGTGGTGGTGGTCGATGCCGCCCACGCAGAGGCCACCGCGGCGATGCTGCGCGCAGCCGGTGAGCAAGTGCACACCATCGGCGCCATTGCGCCGCGCGGTGACGGCGCCGCCGTCGTGGTCGCCTGACACCGCAGCGCGCGATGGGGATGCCTGCGGCGCCCGTGTCGGCCCCGTCCGCGCCGCTGGGCGTGCGGGTGGCCAGTTATGCGTTGATGGCCGGCGCGCTGTGGCTGCTGCTGGGGCATGGGCTGCTGCCAGGCCTGTTGTTCGCCTGCCTGGGCTTTCTCGTCACGCGGTGGCTGGCCTGGCAGTTCGCGCGGCTGGGACGCCGCAAGCCGCTGACGCCCCTGCTGCTGCGCTGGGCCCAGATCTGCGCGGCAGCGCTGGTCATGCTGGCACCGCTGGCCTTGTTGATGCTCGGCCTGTCGCATTCGCGCGGCTACATCACCGAGGCGCCGCAGCAGTACCGCGAGCTGCTCGATTACCTGGCGCGCACAGTGCTTGAGCTGCGCCTGAAGCTGCCGTCCGACATCGCGGCCCTGCTGCCCGAGGGCGCGGCCGAGATCCAGAAAACCCTCGCCAGCTACCTCGCGGCCAAGGCCGGCACGCTGGCGGTGGCAGGCCGGGCCTGGCTCGGCGGTCTGCTCCACGCCTACGTGGGCCTGCTGATCGGCGCGCTGGCCGCGGTGCGCCCCGTGGCGTCTGCTCACCGGCCGCTGGCGCAGCAGCTGCACCTGCGCATCACCCGCTTTGGCGACGCCTTCCGCCAGATCGTGGCCGCGCAATTCTGGATCGCCGCTTTCAACACCGTGCTCACCGCCGTGTTCCTGCTGGGTGTGCTGCCGCTGTGGGACCTGCACCTGCCCTACTCGCCGGCCTTGATCACGCTCACGTTTGTGGCGGGATTGGTGCCCATCGTCGGCAACCTGGTGTGCAACGCGGTCATCACCCTGGTCGGCCTCTCCGTGTCGCCCGCAGCCGCGGTCGCCTGCCTGGGTTTCCTGATCCTGATCCACAAGGCCGAATACGTGATCAACGCCAAAGTGGTGGGCCAGCGCACCCACATGGGCGTGTGGGAGCTGCTCGCGGTGATGTTCGTGGCCGAGGCGGTCTTTGGCCCGGCCGGGCTGGTGGCGGCGCCACTGTTCTATGCGTACCTGAAAAAAGAGCTGTTCGCCGCGCGGCTGGTGTAGCGGCCCTTTCGCCGATGTGATTCAAAAATCATAGCTTGTAACCCTCACTGCATAAGCGTTACAAGCCGATTTCCTGCAAAAGCATGGAATCGGGCCGGCGTGCACTCGGCAGCGCACACAACGCTCTTCACCGTGCCTTGATTTTTTGCTGCAGTTCCTGGTACTGGGCCAGGCGGGGCCCGCCCAGCGCCACGGCGCGCTCAATCGCAGCGCGGGCCGCACGCCGCTGGCCCATCTCCAGCCGCACTTGCGCCAGATTGTTCCACGCGTCGGCAAAGTCGGGGTGCACCCGCGTGGCCAGTGCATAGGCCTCCGCAGCGCGCGCCCGCTCGTGCAGCGCATACGCCGCATTGCCCGCCCCGAGCAGGCTGGCCCGCTGGTCCGGCCACCGGGCCAGCGCCGTGGCATAGGCCGTCTGCGCGGCACGCGGATGGACGCGCTCGAGCGCCGCCGCGGCCGTCGCCCAGGTCTCGGCCTCGACCGTCACCGGCAGACGATCGGGCTTCACCGCACGCATCGCCCAGTACCCGGAACGCGCCCAGGTGTGCTCGAACGTGGACAGCGCCATCACCATGCGCTCGGTCATGCCGGAATGCAGCACGACCTCGTTGCGCTCGCGGTCGTAGCCGATCACCACCGCGTAATGCCACCGGGGTGCGATCGGCAGCGACAGGTTCTGCAGGATCAGCACCGGCTGCCCGGCCGCCACTTCCTGCAGCAGGTCCTGCAGGCGCGGCGCCAGCGGATACGCCACCAGACCCTGCCGGCGCGTGGCCGCGAGCATTTCCTGCTGCAGCGCGCCCTGGCGTCCCGGCACATAGACCTGCTCGGTCAGCTCGCCAGGTGTCACCCGCACGCCCGCAGCCTGCGCCACCATGGCCAGCGAGGCCGGGCCGCACAGGTGGTCCTCCTGCGCAAAAAATGGCACGCCCTTGAGCAGCACGGCAGGCGGCAAGGCCGGTGGCCAGTGCTGGTCCAGAGCGCTGAGTTGTGGCGAGGCGCACCCCGACAGCAGCAGCGCCCAAAGCAAAACCCCCGCCGCAGCGGGGGTCCTCCAGCCAGCGCGGCGAAGCGGCATCAGCGCACCGAGCGGGTGAACGGGAACACCTTGGTCAGCCCGAGGATGTCCGTGATCAGCAGGACGATGAAGACCGTGAACACCACCCCGAGGACATCACCGCCCGCTGGCGCCTGGTCCACGCGCGAGGCCAACTGCGCCACCTCCGCGTCGGACATGGCCTGCACGCGCGCCATGGCGGCGTCGGCACTCACGCCCTGGCCCTGCAGGGCGGTGCGCACATCGTCACGGGCCAGGAAGGTGCTGACCCGATCGCGGTCGGAGCCCGATGCGGAGGCCGCCAGCACCTGGTCGGTGCCCACGATGGCAGCCTGCGCCGTGAGCGGCAGGCCCGACAAGCTCAATCCGGCCACCAGGCAAGAAACCACCACACGTTTGAATGCACGCATCTAGACCCCCATTGAGTATGTTTTTTGAAGCACTGCACCCTGATGGTGCAACGCACTGCGGGCAATTTACCGATGGGATATCACACCGTCAACGCGCCTTACAAACCCACACACGAAGCCTCAGACGGTCACATTTTCAGCCCGCCATGCGCCGCAGCTCGGCCACGCGCTCGGCAATGCCGCCGCTGTCCATTTCTGCCTCCGCATGGGCCAGGTAGGTCTCCAGATCCTTGACCGCCTGCGCCGAGTGGCCCTGCTCGGCATGGGCCAGGCCCCGGTCGCGCCACTCGCCCCAGGCTTCGGGCAAGAGCACCACCAGACGGTCCTGTACGGCCACTAGGCGCTGCCAGTCCTGCTGGGAGCGGTGCACCTCCTTGAGGTTGCGCAGCATGCGCGCAATGATGTCGCGCGGCGTCGCCGCCTGCAGGTACAGGCCCATGGGCACCTCGTCGCCGCTCATGCCAGCGCTGCGCTGGTAGGGCTCCAGCCGCTCGGACAGCTCTTCGCGCGAAAGCGACTGGCCGGTGAACGGATCGATCAGCACCTGCCCTTTGGGCAGCAGTGCCTTGACCATGAAATGCCCCGGAAACGCCACGCCGCGCACATGCAATCCCATGCCCTGGGCCAACTCCATCCACAGCACGCCCAGGGAGATCGGGATGCCCCGCCGGGTGCGCAGCACGGCGTTGAGGTAGCTGTTTTCGGGGTCGTAATAGTTGTTCACGTTGCCGCCGAAGCCCAGGTCGCCGAAGAAGAACTGGTTCAGCGTGCGCAGACGCTGCAGCGCCGGCGCATCGGCGGCCAGGCGGCGCTGCAGACGCGCCTGCAACTGGTCGAGGTCGCCCAGCAGCTGCTGCACGTCGAGTGCCGGGTATTCGTCCTGGGCGATGCTGGCGGCCGCTTCGAACAGCGGGAACTGCTCGTCGCTTTGCACCAGCGCGGCAAAGTACTCCAGCGGGGTGGGAACGGCAAAGCTCGGCAACATGAAAGCGTTGTAAAGGGCAGGCCGCTGCGCGTCAAGCCGCTCCCCGAAAAACCCCGATCAGCGCCGCAGCGTGTCGGGCAGCTGCAGGCCCGCCACCCGCAACACCGCGAAATACACCCCCGCGGCGGCGCACAGCATCAGCGCCAGCAGCCCCACGCGCTGCGCGCGGTGCGCGCGCAGCGCGATCCAGTCGAAGTGCTGCGCGCCCCACAGCAGGAACACCGCCAGCAAGGCGCTGGCGGCCACCACCTGCAGAGAGAACAGCACCCAGCCCGGCTGTGGCTGGTAGCTGCCGCGCTGCAGCAGCCCCCACAGCAGCCATCCGGCATTGACCAGCGCTCCCAATCCGATGGACAGGGCCAGGCCGGCGTGCGCCAGCCGCGGCACCAGGGCCAGGTTCAGCAGCTGGGTCACGACCAGCACCACCACCGCAATGCGCACCGGCGTGCGGATGTCCTGGCGGGCGTAGTAGCCCGGCGCCAGCACCTTGATCGCCACCAGGCCCACCAGGCCGGCGCCATAGCCGGCCAGGGCCACCGCGATCTGCCCCACGTCGCTGTCCTTGAGCGCGCCATAGTGGAACAGGGTGGCCACCAGCGGCTGCGCAAAGGCCAGCAAGCCCACGGCGCAGGGCACGGACAGCAGCACGACGATGCGCAGGCCCCAGTCGAGCATGGCGGAATACCTGCGCGCGTCGCCGGCGGCGTTGGCCGCCGACAGCTGCGGCGTGAGCACCACGCCCAGCGCCACGCCGAGCAGCGCGGTGGGGAACTCCATCAGCCGGTCGGCATAGAACAGCCAGGTCACGCTGCCCGGCGCCAGGTACGACGCAATCTGCGTGTTGATCATCAGCGAGATCTGCGCGACGCCCACGCCCAGCAAGGCTGGCGCCATCAGGCGCAGGATGCGCCGCACGTCGGCGTCGGCCCAGGCCGCGCGCAACGCAGCAAGGTTCAGGCCGATGCGCGGCAGCAGGCCCAGGCGCAGCAGCGCCGGCACCTGCACCGCCAGCTGCAGCATACCGCCCGCCATCACGCCGCCGGCCATCGCATAGATGGGCTCGATGCCGCGCGCGGCCAGCAGCGGTGCGCCCAGCCAGGCGGCGGCGATCATGCACAGGTTCAGCAGCACGGGCGTGGCGGCCGGCACGGCAAAGCGCTTCCAGGTATTGAGCACGCCGGCGGCCAGCGCCACCATCGACATGAAGCCGATGTACGGGAACATCCAGCGCGTCATGACCACGGCCGCGTCAAAGCTCTCGGCGCTCTGGCGCAGGCCGCTGGCCAGCAGCCAGACCAGCAGCGGCGCGCCCAGCACGCCGGCCACGCAGGTCACCAGCAGCGCCCACGCCAGCACCGTGGCCACGTGGCTGATGAGCTGGCGCGTGGCGTCCTCGCCGTGCTGGGCCTTGGCGGCGGCCAGCACCGGCACAAAGGCCTGGCTGAAGGCCCCTTCGGCGAACAGGCGGCGAAACAGGTTGGGGATGCGGAAGGCGACGTTGAACGCGTCGGTCAGCGCGTTGGCGCCGAACATCGACGCCATGATCAGGTCGCGCGCCAGGCCCGTGACACGCGATGCCAGGGTCAGAACGGAAACAACGGAGGCGGCTTTGAGCAGTGACACCGCGCCGAGTGTATGCGCTGGCCTCTGGGGTGCAGGCGGCCTGCCGGGCGTTGTTGCGCCTTTTTACCTTCCCGCGCGCCGCCGCGGGGGCGGCAAGGCCGAAAGACGGCCTGCGCTATAATCGCCGGCTTTGCTGGCATCATCCTCAGACACAAGGAACCTACATCATGGCATCTGCTAAACCCAAGAAAAAGAACCCGCGCCTGGCTTCGGGCCGCAAACGCGTCCGCCAGGACACGAAGCTCAACGCCGCGAACACCTCGCTGCGCTCCAAATACCGCACCGCCGTCAAGAACGTTGAAAAAGCCGTTCTGACCGGCGACAAGACCAAGGCGACCGAACTGTTCGCCAAGATGCAAGCCGTGGTGGACACCATTGCGGACAAGGGCATCTTCCACAAGAACAAGGCCGCTCGCGACAAGAGCCGCCTGTCCGCCAAGGTGAAAGCCTTGGCCCTGGCCGCCTGACCCTCTTCAGGCAAACAGCCCGAGCGGGTCGCACCGCTCGCCGTTTGTAACGGGTGCGCTGCCAGCAAAGCAAAAAAGCCGTCGCAAGACGGCTTTTTTGTTGGGCGCAGCCCAAGCGCGCAGAGCGCGCCTTTGCTGGCACCCGAATACCTCGGGGACATACCCGAGACGGCGCAGCCGGTTCGGCTCTGTCCTCGACACTTCAGAGGCTGTCCGGCCTCCGGCCGAAGCACCTCGGGCGCTAGGCCTGACGCTCAAGCCTGGTCTGAAGCCGCCTCCTGCACCACATCCGGCAGCAGACACGCCTCCACTACCTGCAGCTCGTTGTCGCGCGCGAAGTTCATGACGAAGTCCCACGCCATGGGCTCGTAGTCGCGCAGCGCGTGGTTGACGACCACGCATTTGGTGCCGTTGATGACCGTGGGAACGCACCAGGGGGAATAACACAGGTGGCTGCCCGGCTGGGCGCCGCCGGGGCGAAAGCTGCTCATCACTCCCGCCAGCCGCTCGGCCCAGTCGCTCGGGCGGAAGGTTTTGCCTCCGAGGGTGATGCCCTGGATGAAAACTTCTTGGGTGGAAGGTGAAGCCATCGCAGTGAGAAAGGTGAAAGTGACGGGCTGCTGCAGGATCGCTGCCTGTTGCGCCGCAACACGTGATTCTAACTCTTATATAAGAGCTGACCCTTTCGACCCATGCCGCGCGCGCAGGGGCATTGCAGTGATGCGCAATGTTCAGCAGTCGATGCGGGAGCACACCCTAGAATCAGCACTCCGTTTTTCCGGGCCGCACCGAGCCGGCCCGCCACCCGCACCGTCTGGAGATTGCTGCATGACCGCTTTGATTGAGGCCGCCTCGCCCCACGTGATGAACACCTATGGCCGCGTGCCGATTGCGCTGTCGCACGGCCAGGGCAGCCGCGTCTGGGACGTCAACGGCAAGCAGTACCTGGACGCGCTCGGCGGCATTGCGGTCAACACCCTGGGCCACAACCACGCCCGCCTGGTGCCCGCGCTGCAGGACCAGGTCGCCAAGCTGATCCACACCTCGAACTACTACCACATCCCCGGCCAGGAGCAATTGGCCGCCAAGCTGGTGGAGCTGTCGGGCATGGCCAACGTGTTCTTCTGCAACTCGGGCCTGGAAGCCAACGAGGCGGCGCTGAAGATTGCGCGCAAGTACGGCGTGGACAAGGGCATCGAAAAACCCGAGATCGTCGTCTACGAAAAGGCCTTCCATGGCCGCTCGATCGCCACCATGTCGGCCACCGGCAACCCCAAGATCCACACCGGCTTTGGCCCGCTGGTCGACGGCTTCATCCGCGTGCCGGTCAACGACATCGAGGCCATCCGGAAAGCCACCGAGGGCAACCCCAACGTGGTCGCAGTGTTCTTCGAGACCATCCAGGGCGAGGGCGGCGTGAACCCCATGCGCATCGACTACCTGCAGCAGCTGCGCGCGCTGTGCGACGAGCGCGGCTGGCTCATGATGATCGACGAGGTGCAGTGCGGCATGGGCCGCACCGGCAAGTGGTTCGCCCACCAGTGGGCCGGCATCGTGCCCGACGTGATGCCGCTGGCCAAGGGCCTGGGCTCGGGCGTGCCGATCGGCGCCGTGGTGGCGGGCCCCCAGGCCGCGGACGTGCTGCAGCCGGGCAACCACGGCAGCACCTTCGGCGGAAACCCGCTGGCGATGCGGGCCGGCGTGGAAACGATCCGCATCATGGAAGAAGACGGCCTGCTGCAGAACGCCGCCACCGTGGGCGCGCACCTCCAGGCCGCGCTGCAGCAAGCGCTCGGCAGCCTGCCCGGGGTCAAGGAAATCCGCGGCCAGGGCCTGATGATCGGCGTCGAGCTGGCCAAGCCCTGCGGCGCCTTGGTAGGCCGCGCAGCCGAGGCGGGCCTCTTGATCAGCGTGACCGCCGACACCGTGATCCGCATCGTGCCGCCGCTGATCCTGACCACTGCCGAAGCCGACGAGATCGTCGCCCTGCTGGCCCCGCTGGTCAAAGACCTGCTGGCCGAGTGAGCGCCCCGGGCACCGCGCCCCCCTGCAACGAGACTGCCATGAAACATTACCTTCAATTCAGTGACCTCAGCGCCGACGAATACGCCTACCTGTTCGAGCGCGCCGCCCTCATCAAGAAGAAGTTTAAGGCCTACGAAAAGCACCACCCGCTAGCCGACCGCACGCTGGCCATGATCTTTGAAAAGGCCAGCACGCGCACGCGCATCAGCTTCGAGGCCGGCATGTACCAGCTCGGCGGCAGCGTGGTCCACCTGACCACGGGCGACAGCCAGCTCGGCCGCGCCGAACCCATCGACGACAGCGCCAAGGTCATCAGCCGCATGGTCGACCTGGTGATGATCCGCACCTACGAGCAGACCAAGATCGAGCGCTTTGCCGCCGACTCGCGCGTGCCGGTCATCAACGGCCTGACCAACGAGTTCCACCCCTGCCAGATCCTGGCCGACATCTTCACCTTCATCGAGCACCGCGGCAGCATCGCGGGCAAGACCGTGGCCTGGGTCGGCGACGGCAACAACATGGCCAACACGTGGCTGCAGGCCGCGCAGCTGCTCGGCTTCAAGGTGCATGTGAGCACGCCGAGCGGCTACGAAGTGGATGAGAAATTGGCCGTAGGCGCAGGCGGGGCCAGCGCCGGCAGCTATCAATTTTTCAGCAATCCGCTGGACGCCTGCCGCGGCGCCGACCTGGTCACCACCGATGTGTGGACCAGCATGGGCTACGAGGCCGAAAACGAGGAGCGCAAGAAGGCCTTTGCCGACTGGTGCGTGGACGCCGAGATGATGTCCGTGGCCCAGCCCGACGCCCTGTTCATGCACTGCCTGCCCGCGCACCGCGGCGAGGAGGTCGAGGCCGAGGTCATCGACGGCCCGCAATCGGTGGTCTGGGACGAGGCGGAAAACCGCATGCACGTGCAAAAGGCCCTCATGGAGTACCTGCTGCTCGGCCGCGTGGCCTGAAACGCCGGTGCGCTCACAGCAAAGCGCCCTTTCAACACATAGCGGCTTCGGCCGCTTTTTTGCCCTCTGTTCCATGGCGCACGCCCCGCACCGCCCTGCCTTCCCATGACCCACCCTTGCCTGACCTGCGGCGCCTGTTGCGCCAGCTTTCGCGTGGACTTCGCCATGCCAGAACTCGAAGGCTGCGGCGGCCGCGTGCCGGCGGGGCTGGCGGACCCCATCACCGACCAGCTGTGCCGCATGCGCGGCACCGACCACCGCACGCCGCGCTGCGCGGCGCTGACCGGCAAGATCGGTGAAAAAGCGGCCTGCGGCATCTACGAATGGCGCCCTTCGCCCTGCCGCGAGTTCGCGGCCGGCAGCGAGGCCTGCGAGCGGGCGCGCATGCGGCATGGGCTGCTGCCGTATCCGTCTTTGCGATGAAATCTGGCTCTAGCGCTTGTGTAGCTATCGTTTTTGTGGTTTTTGATGTTCCAAGGGGGCGCTTTTTGCCGAGGCTGCTGGCCGGGATGTTCGCCCGGCAGCGCAGTAACTTTCTCTTGGTCGCCAAGAGAAAGTCACCAAAGAGAAGGCGACCCGAAGTCTGCGACCCCAGCGCTGCGCGCT
>NZ_MWOK01000060.1 GCF_012932145.1 Acidovorax sp. SRB_14
AGAGAAAGTCACCAAAGAGAAGGCGACCCGAAGTCTGCGACCCCAGCGCTGCGCGCTGGGGCACCCTGCGGTGCTCGCTTCAGGCGGGGTCCGCGTGAACTCGCTTCGCTCAGACAGCACGCGGCCCTTGCCCGCCTGAAGCTGCGCTCCTCGGCGCAGCCACACGGGCTTCGGAAGCAAGAACATCCATACGTGCCATCGCTTCGCTCGGCCCATTTGCGCGCGCTTTGCGCTGCGCCCCAGG
>NZ_MWOK01000059.1 GCF_012932145.1 Acidovorax sp. SRB_14
CCAGCGGCGCCTCGGGCCTACCCGTGGGCGTGTTCGCGCCGCACCTCTCGCCCGACGACAACGTCTACTCGCGCGTCTCGCGCAGCGGCGTGCGCGCCATGCTGCAGCAGTCGCAGGCGCTCTTGCAGGACGGCGTGGACTGGCACCCCGGCGGCGTGCTGGAGCGCCGCCCCGGCGACAACCCCGGCCTGCCCAGCGGCTGGGAGGCGGGCCCCGGCGCCGACTGGAGCCGGCCGGCCAGCGCGCACACCCTGCAGGCGGCCGGCCTGCCCGCC
>NZ_MWOK01000023.1 GCF_012932145.1 Acidovorax sp. SRB_14
GCTGCGCCGGCACGCTGGCGCCCACGGCCGACTCCTGGATCTTGAACATCGCCACGACCTGCGTGAGCTGCTGGGCCTGCTCGCGCAGGCTTTGCGCCGCCGCGGTGCTTTGCTCGACCAGCGCGGCGTTTTGCTGCGTCATCTGGTCCAGGTGGCCCACGGCCTGGTTGACCTGCGAGATGCCCGCGCTCTGCTCGGTCGATGCGGCAGTGATCTCGCCGATCATGTCGGTCACGCGCTGCACCGACTGCACGATGTCGCCCATGGTGGTGCCGGCGTCCGAGACCAGGCGCGTGCCTGCGCCCACCTTGTCGACCGACACGCCGATGAGGTTCTTGATTTCCTTGGCAGCCTCGGCGCTGCGCTGCGCCAGGCTGCGCACCTCGCTGGCCACCACCGCAAAGCCGCGGCCCTGCTCGCCCGCGCGCGCGGCCTCCACCGCGGCGTTGAGCGCCAGGATGTTGGTCTGGAAGGCGATGCCGTCGATCACACCGATGATGTCGGAGATCTTGCGGCTGCTGTCGTTGATCTCTTCCATGGTGGCCACGACCTGGGCCACCACCTCGCCGCCGCGCCGCGCCACGCCCGAGGCACCCGCTGCCAGGCTGCTGGCCTGCTGTGCGCTGCTGGCGCTTTGCGCGATGGTGCTGGTGAACTGCTCCATGGCGGCAGCGGTTTCCTGCAGGTTGCTCGAGGTCTGCTCGGTGCGCGCCGACAGGTCGTGATTGCCGCTGGCGATCTCGGAGCTGGCCACGGCGATGCTGTCGGTGCTCTGGCGCACCTGGTGCACCATGCGCCCAAGCGAGGCGCTCATGGCATAGAGCGAGTGCAGCAACTCGCCAAACTCGTCACCCCGGCCCACCTCGTTGCGCGCGCTCAGGTCGCCCCCGGCAATGCGCGCGGCCAGTGCGTTGGCCTGCGCCAGCGGCTGTTGGATGCTGCGGATGAGCAGAAACGCTCCCGCCGCGACGGCCAGCAGCACCAGGGCCACCGCCGCGGCGGCGATTTGCAGCGTCGCGGTGCGCGAGGCTGCGATGCTCTGCTGCTGGGCTTGCGCTGCCTGGTGCTGCATTTCCACGAAGTCGCGCAGGGTTTGCAGGTAGGCGGCCGACGCCGGGTTGTAGGTCTTCTCCACGAACGCGATGGCCTCGTCGTGCTGGCCGCCGGCCTTGAGCTGGCGGGCCTGCGTGCGCGCATCGGCCATGGCCTTGCGGGCCGCAGCCACCTTGGCCATCTGCGCCCGGTCGGCCTGCGCCAGCGCCATGGCCTCGATCGATTTCTGCACCTCACCGATTTGCGCGGTGGTGGCCGCCATCGCGTCCTGGAACACCGTCTCGACCCTCGGGTCGCTGCTGACGATGACCGCCTGGGTGCGCGCGGCGTTGGTCTCCGTCAGGCCCGCCCAGCGGATGGCGGCTTCCACGCGCCGTGCCATCGCCGCAGTGGCCGTGTCGCTCTCGGCCTGCACCTGGGCCGACCGCAGGCCGGCCCACCCCAGCACAGCGGCCAGCAGCAGCACGATGGCAAGGACGGACAACCACAGCTTGTGGGCAATGCGGAGTTGCTTCATCAGGGGCCTTTTTGTTATGTCGACATGTAAAAGTCGTCGCTAGTCAACCCGCCATTACACCCAAGCCGCCCGACACGCCCTTGCGCTAGATCAAAGGTCTGTCTATTCCACGCGCACCACCGAACCCGGCTTGAAGCCCAGATCCGCCGCCTTGCCCTTGCGCCCCCGCGCAGCGCGGGCGTTGTTGAGCGAGCGGATCTCCAGCGTTTCTTCGCGCGGCTTGCCGCCGCGCCCCACGCCCTCGATGCGGATGCTGCGCGTGTAGGCCGTCGCGCCCGCGAGCTGGTCCTTGGCCTCCAGGTCGATCAGCATCAGGCCGCGCCCGCCCTTGTCCATGCGCTTGAGTTCGCTGATTTCAAAGGTCAGGATGCGCCCGCCCACCGATGCGCAGGCCACATGCGTGGCGGCGGCGAGCGGCGCGCTGCCGCTGGTGTGCGCTGCGTGCGAGGGTGCGCACACGGCCTCGCCCTCGCCGAGGCTGAGGAAGGCCTTGCCGCTCTTGTTGCGCGAGACCATGGCCTCCACCGTCGCCACGAAGCCATAGCCCCCGGTGCTGGCCAGCAGCAGCGTGGCGGCGGGCGGGCCGGCAAAGTAGTGCGCGATCTGGCTGCCGGGCTCCAGCTCGATCAGCGTGGTCACGGGCTGGCCGTCGCCGCGCGCGCCGGGCAGTTGCGCCACCGGCACCGAATACACGCGGCCATTGCTGCCGAACACCAGGAAGGTGTCGACGGTGCGGCATTCAAACGTGCCATACAGCCCATCGCCGGCCTTGAAGGCGAAGCTGGCGGCCTCGTGGCCGTGGCCGTTGCGCGCGCGCACCCAGCCTTTTTGCGACACCACGACGGTGACCGGCTCATCGACCACCTTGACCTCGACCACGGCCTTCTTCTCGGCCTGGATCAGGGTGCGGCGCGCGTCGGCGAACTGCTTGGCGTCCTGCTCGATTTCCTTGGTCATCAGGCGGCGCAGCGCGGCCGGGCTACCTAGGATTTCCTCGAGCTTGCCCTGGCTCTCGCGCAGGTCCTTGAGCTCCTGCTCGATCTTGATGGCTTCGAGCCGCGCGAGCTGGCGCAGGCGGATTTCAAGGATGTCCTCGGCCTGGCGCTCACTCAGGGCAAAGCGCGCGATCAGCGCCGCCTTGGGCTCCTCGGCGGCGCGGATGATGGCGATGACCTCGTCGATGTTGAGCAACACGGTCTGCCGCCCCTCGAGGATATGGATGCGGTCCAGCACCTTGGTTAAACGGTGCTGCGAGCGCCGCGTGATCGTGCCCTGGCGGAACGCGATCCACTCTTCGAGCATGCGGCGCAGCGACTTCTGCACCGGCTTGCCATCGATGCCGACCATGGTGAGGTTGATGGACGACGACGTCTCCAGGCTGGTGTGCGCGAGCAGCGCCGTGATCAACTCCTGCTGCGGCGTCTTGCCGGTCTTGGGCTCGAACACCAGGCGCACGGGCGCGTCCTTGCTCGACTCGTCGCGCACCACGTCGAGCACGGCCAGAACGCTGGCCTTGAGCAGCGTCTGCTCCTGCGTGAGCGCCTTCTTGCCGGTCTTGATCTTGGGGTTGGTCAGCTCCTCGATTTCCTCGAGCACCTTTTGTGTGCTCACGCCGGGCGGCAGCTCGGTCACGACCAGCTGCCACTGGCCGCGCGCCAGCTCTTCGATCTTCCAGCGCGCGCGCACCTTCAGGCTGCCGCGGCCGCTGCGGTAGGCATCGGCGATGTCGCTGGCGGCGCTGATGATCTGGCCGCCGCCGGGGTAGTCGGGGCCGGGCACCAGCGCCAGCAGGTCCGCCTCGGACAACTGCGGGTTCTTGATCAGCGCCACGCAGGCATCGGCCACCTCGCGCAGGTTGTGGCTGGGGATTTCGGTGGCCAGGCCCACGGCGATGCCGCTGGCGCCGTTGAGCAGCGTGAACGGCAGGCGCGCCGGCAGCTGGCGCGGCTCGACGGTGGAGCCGTCGTAGTTGGGAATGAAGTCGACGGTGCCTTCGTCGATCTCGCCCGTGAGCAGGCTGGTGATCTTGGACAGCCGCGCCTCGGTGTAGCGCATGGCCGCTGCGCCATCGCCGTCGCGCGAGCCGAAGTTGCCCTGGCCGTCGATCAGCGGGTAGCGCTGCGAGAAGTCCTGTGCCATGCGCACCAGCGCGTCGTAGGCCGACTGGTCGCCGTGCGGGTGGAAGCGCCCGAGCACGTCGCCGACCACGCGCGCGCTCTTGACCGGCTTGGGCGCGGTGTTGCCCGAGTGGCCCAGGCCCATGCGCTCCATCGCATACAGGATGCGCCGCTGCACGGGCTTCATGCCGTCGCACACATCGGGCAGGGCGCGGCCCTTGACCACGCTCAGGGCGTATTCGAGGTAGGCGCGCTGGGCGTAGGTGCCCAGGCCCGGCTCGTCGGGCGTTTCGGGGGCAGAAAATTCGAGGGTGGGTTGGTCACTCATGCGGGGCATTCCGTCGTTGGCGCGCGGCGCGGGGCCGGGCCACCAGATTGATCACTCTATTTTTGATAGCTATCAGCGCTTACCCAGTAAGGGCTGGAGGCCAAAAACACTTAAATATCGACTTCCACGCTGTCGCCGTGCAGCTCCATCAGCTCGCGCCGCGCGCCGGCTTCGCCCTTGCCCATGAGCTTGGTGATCAGGCCCTCGGTGGCCGCGAAGTCGAGCGCGCCCAGCTGCACCGGCAGCAGGCGCCGCGTGTCGGGGTTGAGCGTGGTCTCCCAGAGCTGCTCGGCGTTCATCTCGCCCAGGCCCTTGAAGCGGCTGATGGCGCATTTCTCGCGCGCCACGCCGTCCTTGGCGCACTTGTCGAGGATGGCGGTGAGCTCGCCCTCGTCGAGCGCGTACATCTTGGCGGCAGGCTTCTTGCCGCGCGCCGGCACATCGACGCGGAACAGCGGCGGCCGCGCCACATAGACATGGCCGGTCTCGATGAGCTTGGGGAAATGGCGGAAGAACAGCGTCAGCAGCAGCACCTGGATGTGCGAGCCGTCGACGTCGGCGTCGCTGAGGATGCAGATCTTGCCGTAGCGCAGGCCCGAAAGGTCGGGGGTGTCGTTGGGCCCGTGCGGGTCGACGCCGATGGCCACGGCGATGTCGTGGATCTCGTTGTTGGCGAACAGCCGGTCGCGCTCGACCTCCCAGGTGTTGAGCACCTTGCCGCGCAGCGGCAGCACGGCCTGGGTTTCCTTGTCGCGGCCCATCTTGGCGCTGCCGCCGGCCGAGTCGCCCTCGACCAGGAAGACCTCGTTGTAGGCGAGGTCGCGGCTTTCGCAGTCGGTGAGCTTGCCCGGCAGCACGGCCACGCCCGATCCCTTGCGCTTCTCGACCTTCTGGCCGGCCTTCTGGCGCGTCTGCGCGGCCTTGATCGCGAGCTCGGCCAGCTTCTTGCCGTATTCGACATGTTGGTGCAGCCAGAGCTCGAGCGCGGGGCGCACGAAGCTCGACACCAGGCGCACGGCGTCGCGCGAGTTCAGCCGCTCCTTGATCTGGCCCTGGAACTGCGGATCGAGCACCTTGGCCGAGAGCACGTAGTTGGCGCGCGCAAACACGTCTTCCGGCATGAGCTTGACGCCCTTCGGTAAAAGGCTATGCAGTTCGATGAAACTCTTGACGGCCTGGAACAGGCCGTCGCGCAGGCCGCTCTCGTGCGTGCCGCCGGCACTGGTGGGGATCAGGTTGACGTAGCTCTCGCGCACCGGCGCGCCCTCTTCGGTGAAGGCCACGCACCAGGCGGCGCCCTCGCCTTCTGCGAAGCTGTCGTGGCCGCTGTCGGCAAAGCCCTCGCCCTCGAACAGCGGGATCACGGGGTCGGTGACCAGCGTCTGCATCAGGTAGTCGCGCAGGCCGCCCTTGTACTGCCAGGTCTGGACCTCGCGCGTTTTCTCGACCGTGAGCGTGACCGACACGCCGGGCATCAGCACCGCCTTGCTGCGCAGCAGGTGCGTCAGCTCGGCCATGGGCAGGTGGGCCGATTCGAAGTACTTGGCGTCGGGCCAGGCGCGCACGCTCGTGCCCTGGCGGCGGTCGCCCGGGCCCTGGGCACGCAGGGCCAGCGGCTCGATCACATCGCCCGCTGAAAACACCAGAGTGGCGACCTGGCCTTCGCGGTGGCTGGTCACCTCCATCCGCTGCGAGAGCGCGTTGGTCACCGACACGCCGACGCCGTGCAGGCCGCCCGAGAAGCTGTAGGCGCCGCCCTTGCCCTTGTCGAATTTGCCGCCGGCGTGCAGGCGCGTGAACACCAGCTCGACCACGGGGGCCTGTTCTTCGGGGTGCATGCCGAACGGGATCCCGCGGCCGTCGTCGTCCACGCTGACCGAGCCATCGGTGTGCAGCGTGACGCGGATCTTCTTGCCATGCCCGGCGAGCGCCTCGTCGGCAGCGTTGTCGAGCACTTCCTGGATGATGTGCAGCGGGTTGTCGGTGCGCGTGTACATGCCCGGGCGCTGCTTGACGGGCTCCAGGCCCTTGAGCACGCGGATCGAGCTTTCGGAATATTCGGGGGGGGTTATGGGGGTGGGTTTGGCTGCCATGGTGGCGGATTGTAGTGCTGCGCTGCCGCAATAGCTGGATATAAAGACAGGCCCGTGGGCCGTCCCGGCCCGGCCCCCGGGGCGTGCACGCGTCATGCAGGCGTCAAGCAAACCCCGACGCAATTGGCTACATTCGCCCGATGCAAACCGAACCGCGCAAACTTTCGATGTTCCAGGTGCTGGCCTGCGGCGCCGCCATCGTCACCCTGTCGATGGGCATCCGCCACGGCTTTGGCCTGTGGCTGCAGCCGATCACGCAGGAGATGGGCTGGACGCGGCAATCGTTTGCGCTGGCGCTGGCGATCCAGAACCTGTCGTGGGGCGTCATGGGCATCTTCGCCGGCATGGTGGCCGACCGCTTCGGCGCCTTTCGCGTGCTCGTCGGCGGCGCGCTGCTCTATGCGCTGGGCCTGGCGGGCATGGCGCTGTCGCCCAGCACCACCTTGTTTGCGCTCACGGCCGGGGTGCTGATCGGAGCGGCCCAGGCCGGCACCACCTATGCGGTGATCTATGGCGTGCTGGGGCGCCAGATTGCGCCCGAGCGCCGCTCGTGGGCCATGGGCGTGGCCGCGGCCGCAGGCTCGTTCGGCCAGTTCCTGATGGTGCCCGTCGAGGGCTTTCTGATCACGCGCCTGGGCTGGCAGGACGCCCTGCTGGCCCTGGCGTTGATGGTGCTGCTGGTGGTGCCGCTGGCGTTCGGCCTGCGCGAGCCGGGCTTCAAGGGCACGGCGCCCGTGCGCCGCGCCCAGACGGTGGGCCAGGCGCTGGCCGAGGCCTTCCGCTACCCCAGCTTCCTGCTGCTGACGGCAGGCTACTTTGTCTGCGGCTTCCAGGTGGTGTTCATCGGCGTGCACATGCCCAGCTACCTCAAGGACCACGGCCTGTCGCCCCAGGTCGCCAGCTATGCGCTGGCGCTGATCGGCCTGTTCAACGTGTTCGGCACCTACATCGCCGGCACGCTGGGCCAGCGCATGCCCAAGCGCAACATCCTGGCGTTCATCTACTTCGCGCGTGCCGTGGTTATCGGCATCTTCCTGCTGGCGCCGCTCACGCCCGCCAGCGTTTACATCTTCTCCGCCGTGATGGGCGCCTTGTGGCTGTCCACGGTGCCGCCGACCAATGCCACCATTGCGCAGATCTTTGGCGTGCAGCACCTGTCGATGCTCGGCGGCTTCGTGTTCTTCAGCCACCAGCTGGGCAGCTTCATGGGAGTGTGGCTCGGCGGCTACCTGTACGACCGCACCGGCAGCTACGATACCGTCTGGATCCTCGCGATCGTGCTCGGCGTCGTGGCCGGGCTGATCAACCTGCCGGTCAAGGAGCACGCCATCCAGCGCACCGCCCCGCTGCCCGCCTGACATGTCCACCGACCGCCTGCCCACCGCCCCGCACGCCCGCCGCCCCGCCTGGCGCGGCTGGGGGCTGGGCGTGCTCGCGCTGGCGGCGTCGCTCGCGGTGTTTGCGCTGTATTCCGAGCCCGGCTTCATGGTGATGCTCGCAGACCAGATGTGGGCCTGCTTCTGACGCATTTCCCATGAAAACAGCCTCCAGCGCTTATCCATAAAACGCTGGCAGCTACATAAACAATAGTAAGGACCTGCATGCACGGCTCTGAAACCCCTTCCGACTGGGTGCGGCGCTGGTCGCATCTGGTGCCGCCCGGCGCCCCGGTGCTCGACGTCGCCTGCGGCCTGGGCCGCCACCTGCGCTGGTTTGCCCTGCGCGGCCACCCGGTCACGGGCGTGGACCGTGCACCGCAAGCCGCCGAGGCCGCGGCGGCCGTGGGCGAGGCGGTCTGCGCCGACATCGAGAACGGCCCCTGGCCGTTTGCCGGACGCCAGTTCGGCGCCGTGGTGGTGACGAACTACCTCTGGCGGCCGCTGTGGCCCACGCTGGTCGCCAGCGTGGCGCCGGGCGGCGTGCTGCTCTGCGAGACCTTTGCCAGCGGCAACGAAACCGTCGGCAGGCCCTCGCGCCCGGACTTTCTGCTCCAGCCAGGCGAGCTGCTCTCCACCTGCGCAGGCCTGCGCGTGGTGGCCTACGAAGACGGCTACCTGGACGCGCCCGCGCGCTTCGTGCAGCGCATCGCCGCCGTGCGGGCCTCCTCCGAGGCCGCTGCGCCCGCGCGCCACGGGCTGGCCGGCGGCTCTAGTTAGAATGCCCTTTTACCGTTTTGCACTGCGGACATGACCCTACCTAGCGCCCCCCTCACCGGCAGCATCGTCGCCCTCGCCACCCCCATGCACGCGGATGGCAGCGTGGACTACCCCGCCCTG
This sequence comes from Acidovorax sp. SRB_14, assembly GCF_012932145.1. Classification (GTDB taxonomy): domain Bacteria; phylum Pseudomonadota; class Gammaproteobacteria; order Burkholderiales; family Burkholderiaceae_C; genus Simplicispira. The sequence continues at coordinate 8,385 of NZ_MWOK01000023.1, forward strand.
CGCAAACTGATCGACTGGCACATTGCCGAAGGCACCGACTGCATCGGCGTGGTGGGCACCACGGGCGAGTCCCCCACGGTCAACGTCGAGGAGCACTGCGAGATCATCCGCGTCAGCGTCGAGCAGGCCGCCAAGCGCGTGCCCATCATGGCCGGCTGCGGTGCCAACTCCACCGCCGAAGCCATCGAGCTGGCCCGGTTCGCCAAGAAGGTCGGCGCCGACAGCCAGTTGCAGGTCGTGCCCTACTACAACAAGCCCACGCAAGAGGGCCAGTACCAGCACTTCAAGGCCATCGCCGAGGCCACGGGCGACCTGCCCACCGTGCTCTACAACGTGCCCGGCCGCTCGGTGGCCGACATGCAGCACGACACCGTGCTGCGCCTGGCGCAGGTGCCGGGCATCATCGGCATCAAGGAGGCCACGGGCAACATCGAGCGCGCGCAGTGGCTGATCCGCGACCTGCCGAAAAACTTCGCCGTGTACTCGGGCGACGACCCCACCGCCGTCGCGCTGATGCTGTGCGGCGGCCATGGCAACGTGAGCGTCACCGCCAACGTGGCGCCGCGCCTGATGAGCCAGCTGTGCCAGGCCGCCCTGGCCGGCGACGTGCGCCGCGCCATGGAGATCCAGTTCCAGCTGATGCCCGTGCACAAGAACCTGTTCATCGAGGCCAACCCCATCCCCCTCAAGTGGGCCATGGCCCGCATGGGCCTGTGCGGCGGCACCATGCGCCTGCCCATGACGCCGCTCGCCCCCCACAACGAAGCCGTGGTCGAAGGCGCGCTGCGCGACAGCGGCCTGCTCTGACACACCCTTCGCTCTTGTCCGCATTTCCAAGGATTTCTGCGTGAACCCTACTGCACGACTGGGCCTGCTGGGCCTGACCATTGCGCTGTCCGCCTGTTCGGCGCTGGATGGCGAAAAAATCGACTACAAGAGTGCCACCAAAGGCCCCACCCTCGAAGTGCCGCCCGACCTGCAACAACTCTCGCGCGAGAGCCGCTACACGGTTCCGGGCGGCGTGGTGTCTGCCAACGCGCTGCAGGCCGGCCAGGCCGCCCAGCCGTCGGCCACCAGCACTGCGGCCGCCGCCGCGCTGGGCGACGTGCGCATCGAGCGCGACGGCAACCAGCGCTGGCTGGTCGTCAAGCGCCCCGCCGACCAGCTCTGGGACCCGGTGCGCGAGTTCTGGACCGAGAACGGCTTCACGCTCGCGCTCGACCAGTCCAACGTCGGCATCATGGAAACCGACTGGGCCGAAAACCGCGCCAAGCTGCCGCAGGACATCATCCGCTCGACGCTTGGCAAGGTGTTCGAGTCTCTGTATTCCACCGGCGAGCGCGACAAGTTCCGCACCCGCCTGGAACGCGCTGCCGACGGCAGCACCGAGATCTACATCAGCCACCGCGGCATGGTCGAGGTCTACACCAGCGCAGCCAAGGACAGCACCATCTGGCAGCCGCGCCCGGTGAGCCCCGAGCTGGAAACCGAATTCCTGCGCCGCCTGATGGTCAAGCTCGGCGTGAGCGAAGAGCAATCCAAGGCGATTGCGGCCGCGCCGGTGCAACTGCCGCCGAGCGCGCGCATGGCCACCGTGGCGGGCGCCCCGGTACTGCAGCTCGACGAAGGCTTTGACCGCGCCTGGCGCCGCATCGGGCTGGCCCTGGACCGCACCGGCTTCACCGTCGAAGACCGCGACCGCAGCCAGGGCGTGTATTTCGTGCGCTACGTGGCACCGGGCACCGACAAGGAGAAAGAAGGCTTCTTCAGCAAGCTGTTTGGCTCCAAGGGTGCGACGCCCCCGCTCAAGTACCGCGTGGTGGTGCGCAGCGAAGGCAATGCCAGCACGGTGTCGGTGCTCAATGCGGCCGGTGCGCCGGAAACCTCGGCCAATGCCCAAAGCATCGTGCGCGTTCTCGCCGCCGACCTGAAGTAAAGCGCGGCGCCATGCTGCGCTTCAGGAGCCTGGGCAGCGGCAGCTCAGGCAATGCCACCGTGGTCGAGGGGCGCAGCGGCGCCCTGGTGCAGCGCCTGCTGGTCGACTGCGGCTTGGGGCTGCGCCAGCTGCAGGCCCGCCTGGGGCTGGCGGGTCTGGCGCTGGACCAGATCGACGCCCTTTTCATCACCCACGAGCACTCGGACCACATCGGCTGCGCGCGGGCGCTCGCCCTGCGCGAGCGCATCCCCGTCTGGATGAGTGCGGGCACGTATGCCGCGTTGGGCGAGCCCGAGTTCGACGGCCTGCTCCACCTCGCCTGCGACGGCGAGGCCATCGACCTCGGAAGCTTCGAGGCCCGGCCCTTCACCGTGCCGCACGATGCGCGCGAGCCCCTGCAGCTGCGCTGCAGCGACGGCGCATCGCACCTGGGCGTGGTGACCGATCTGGGCCATGCCTCCGACCACGTACTGCGCGAACTCGCAGGCTGCCATGCCTTGCTGCTGGAATCGAACCACGATCCCGAGTTGCTGGAGGCGTCGCGGTATCCAGCCTTCCTCAAGCGCCGGGTGGGCGGCGCCTATGGTCACCTTGCGAATGCCGCCGCAGCGGACATCCTGCGTGCGGTGTGCCATCCCGGACTGCAATGCGTGGTCGGGGCGCACCTGAGTGCCCACAACAACCGCGCCGAGCTGGTACAGGCAGCCCTCGCCGCTGCCATGGGCTGGAGTCCCTCGGACATCGGCATTGCCCATCCGCTGTCCGGCACCGACTGGCTGAGCGTGCCCTTAGGCTGATGCCCCTTGCGCACTGGCGAAAAAAAACCCCGACCCAAAGGGGTGCGGGGTTTGTGCCAGAGCGCCAGCCGCAGAGGCCTGGCGCCCGGACCGCTGCGACTTACTTGGAAGCAGGGGCAGGTGCAGCAGCGGCTGCTGCAGCAGCGTCGGCAGAAGCCTTGGCAGCGTCGGCAGCTTCAGCAGCAGCCTTGGCAGCGTCGTCAGCAGCAGCGGCCGCAGGAGCGGTGGCATCGGCAGCGGGTGCAGCGGCAGGAGCTTCTGCGGGTGCGGGTGCAGGTGCAGGCACTTCGACGGGAGCAGGTGCAGGCGCAGAAACGGGCTCTTCCTTCTTGCCGCAGGCAGCGAGGGCGGCGACAGCGATCAGGGAGGCCAGGACGAGGGTCTTGTTCATTTCAGGTTTCCTTGGTGGACGTACAAAAAATTGGATGCCACAACGCCAGCGCTCTTGCAGCTAGGCTACGCTCTGGCAGAGTTTGCGCAACGCGCGTTTTCTACTCGATCGATGATTATATTGGGAATTCGTCAATCCTGACTAACACTGACGCCCCCTTGCTGCTACCAAACGTTGCGTGCATCGGACGCTTTTCCGCAGGGGCAGCCTACAACCCCAATGTGCTGGCCGGAAAGCCCGGTGCGCTCTTGTTGCGCAGCCATCCGCACAGTGCCTCGCCCAGCAGGACACGCCGCTCGGGCTCGCTGCCGCTGATGCCAGTGCAGCGCTCCGGGTCCCACCGCTGCAGCGTCCAGCCCGGCGACCAGATGGCGCTGGGAATGTCCAGCGGGTCCGCCGCAGCGCAGGCACGGCAGGTCACGATGTGGTCCCAGGTGCGGCGCCAGGACACGAAGCGGGCGTGGCGCCGCACCACCTCGTCGTAGCTGCGCGCCAGCACGTTGAAGCGCCGCCCCGTGCGGGACCATGCCTGCAGCGCGTCGGCCACCGCTCGCTCGCCCAGCGGCCAGTCGTGAAAATTCGCATCGCTGATGGTGATCTCGCGCCACCCCTCGCGGGCGGCGGTGGCAAACGCATCGCGCACCCGTTGCTGGAATTGCGTGCGCCCACTGAACCGGCCCTGGGGCAGTGGAGCCTCCAACCCCTCGTACAGGTTCGGTGATACGGGCATGTCAGCGGGCTTCGCCAGAGGGGTGGGCGTGCGCCCAGCCGGCATCGCACCAGGACGAGAGCAGTTCGAGCGCGCCGTCGCTGGCCTGCGCCAGCTCGTGCGCCTGCAGCCTGCGCTGGTCGGCCAGTTGGCGCATCAACCGAGCATCGCGCCCGGCGGCGCGGTAGCTCTCGCCGTTGATGAAGACATGGTCTGCGTCGTACAGCATGCGCGTGCGCCGGTCCAGCGCCAACTCTTCCAGCATGACGCCGTCCGGCCCCGGCTCGAACCAGACATTGGCTTTGGGCTCGGTCAGGTACTCGCCCAGCGCACGCTCCAGCACGCGCGGCTGCGCGAGCGCGCGCTGCAGGGCGGCGCGGGCAAAATCCTGCAGGGCCAGCGGAATCTCGCCCGGCTGTGCCACGGCGGCCTGCTGGGCGTCGCGGTAGAGCAGCGGCGCCCCGCCTTCGCCGTCGTCGCCATCGGCCAGCCGCACCAGCAGCTCCTGCGCGAGATCGGTGCGTTCGGGCACGCGAAAGCCCACCGAATAGGTCATGCACTCGCCCTCGGCAATGCCGTCGTGCGCCCAGCGCGGGGGCAGATAGAGCATGTCGCCGGGCTCCAGCACGTACTCTTCCTCGGGCTCGAAGTGCGCGAGAATTTTCAGCGGAACGTCGTCGCGCAGGCTCAGGTCCTTCTGCCGGCCGATGCGCCAGCGCCGGCGCCCATGGGCCTGCAGCAGGAACACGTCGTAGCTGTCGAAGTGCGGCCCCACGCCGCCGCCATCGCTGGCATAGCTGATCATCAGGTCATCGAGCCGGGCATCGGGCACAAAGCGAAACTGCTGCATCAGCGCATGCACGCCGTTGTCATGCAGGTCCGCCCCTTGCACCAGCAGCGTCCAATCGGGGCGCTGCAGCGGCGGCAGCGCGCGGCGCGGCAGCGGGCCGTGCTGCAGCTTCCATGCCGCACCGATCTGCTGCACCAGGCGCGACTCCACGCCCTCCTGCCCCGCCAGCGCAAACAGCTGTGCCCGCGAAAGCGCGGGCTGGAAGCCGGGGATCGCCTGGCGCACCAGCAGGGGTTTCTTCTGCCAGTGGCGGCGCATGAACTGCGTTGGCGTCAATCCGCCCAGAAGGGCCAGGGGATGGTGGATGTCCATGGAAACTTATCGGCCCCACAAGAAGGGCTGTTGGTCAAACTGCGACAATTCTCCTATGGAAATTACAGAACAATGTGTGGTCGCACTGACGTGGACCCTCAAAGACACCCTCGGCGAGGAACTGGACGTGCTGGCAGAGCCGGTGGAGTTCCTGGTCGGAGGCGACGACCTGCTGGCGCGCATCGAGGAGGCGCTGCAGGGCCACACCATCGGCGACAAGCTCTCGCTGCACATCGAGCCCGAAGAGGCATTCGGTGACTACAACGACCAGCTGCTGTTTCTGGAACCGCGCGCTCTCTTCCCCGCCGAGCTGGAGGAAGGCATGACCTTCGACGGCAACGCCCTGCCCGCCGGCTGCAACCCTGACGCGCCTCGCGAGGCGCTCTACACGGTGTCGGAGATTTACCCCGACCATGTGGTGCTGGACGGAAACCACCCGCTGGCGGGCATCGCCATCCGCCTGCACCTCACCGTATGCGGCGTGCGCGAGGCGACCGAAGAAGAAATTGGCAGCGGCACCGCCGGCACAGGTTTCTTCCGCATCGAACCCCACGCGCCAGGCAACGACCTGCTGCACTGAGCGCATCTGTGGCGACGGGGACGGGGCAGCCCCCCCCCCGCACCCGCCTCGCGATCACATGCGAGAAATCTGGCCGTTGTAGAGGCGCACCCGGTCGCCTATGCGCAGGTCGCCCGGCGAACTCACGTCATAGGCGCGCAGCCCGCCCTGGTCCAGCTGGATGGTGATGCGATAGGCCTGGTCATAGCTGCCCGCATTGGCGGCATTGTTGCGGCCTTCCACCGTATTGCCCACCACGGCGCCTCCCAGGGCGCCCACGGCCGTAGCCGCGGCACGCCCGCTGCCGCCGCCGATCTGGTTGCCCAGCACACCGCCCACCACCGCACCCAGCAAGGCCCCGCCGCCCGAGGTCTGGCCGCGTTGCTGCGCCTGCGGTTGCAGCAGCTCGATGTTTGCCACCCGGCCGTACTCGGTGCCGACCGGCGCGCCCTGCTGTGCGGGATATGTCTGGTATCCGCCCGAGGGATAGGCAGGCTGCTGGGGATAAGAGGTTTGCGGGTATGACGGTTGCTGATAGACCGGCGACTGGGCGGGATACGGTGCGCAGGCTGCCAACGTGCCCAGCAGCAGGACGGATGCGGCCACATGGGCGCCGCGGGTGATGGTGGTGTGCATGACAAACTCCTTGTGAGAGTGCCGCCAGCGGGAGGACTCCCGGCAGGTGGCACGAGAGACCGATTTCAGCAGACCCCATGCATTCCCCGCGCCGGGCGATGGCGGGCCCTCAGGTCGGCCAGAACGCCGCGCCCCGGTGGGCCGGGGCCTACAGGCTCAGGCCTTGCCGGTGGAGCCGTAGCCGTTTTCGCCGCGCAGGGTGGCGGGAAATTCGCTCACCACGTTGAACCGGGCCTGCACCACCGGCACGATCACCAACTGGGCCAGGCGCTCCATCGGCTCGAGCGTGAACGGCGCGCCGCTGCGGTTCCAGGCGCTGACCATGAGCTGCCCCTGGTAGTCGCTGTCGATGAGCCCGACCAGGTTGCCCAGCACGATGCCGTGCTTGTGGCCCAGGCCCGAGCGCGGCAGGATCAGCGCGGCATAGCCGGGGTCTTTGAGGTAGATGGCGATGCCGGTGGGCACCAGCTGCCAGGCATTGGGCTCGAGCGTGAGCGGCGCGTCCAGACAGGCGCGCAAATCGAGGCCGGCGCTGCCGGGCGTGGCATAGGCGGGCAGTTGCTGCGCCAGGCGCGCATCGAGAATTTTGAGATCAATTTTCATGGCTTGTGGGGGTCTTTGCGGCGTGTCGCGTCCGCTCGCGCAGCCTCTGCTGCAAGCGGTCGATGGCGACGGCAATGTCCATGGGTGCATGGACCGGGGACCGCGACTGTAACCTCGCCAACAGCGCCTGCGCCGAACGCACACCCCAGCCGGCCAGCGCGGTGGCCAGCAGTGCCCACAGCGACCCCCGCCCCCAAGCGAACAGGGCCAGCGCCTGGAACGCCACCAGCCAAGGCCAGGCGATAGCGATCGGACGCAGCCGCCGCACCCATTCGGCCGACATGCCAGACAGTGCCGCAGCGGGACTGGCATGCGGGGGGCGGCCCACCACCTTGTCTGAGCCATCGGGGCGGACCATGCCGGCGGGCGCATGCGCGGCGGGGTGCGCCGACGCACCGCGGGCGGTTTCGTCCAGGCCGTGGTGCGGCTTGCTGGCCCGGGTGGCAGCGCCCAGGGCCGCAGCCTGCTGCGCCATCAGCTGCTCCACATAGCGCGCAAAGTCCCCGTCAGCGGGCGGGTCCCAGCGGGATGGCGACGGTGCGGCCATGCGCGCTCCCGTCAGGCCGCGGGGCGGGGTGGCAGGCGGGTGGCCAGGTCTTCCACCAGCTGCCGCGCCAGCGCACGCTTGGAAGCACGCGGCAGCTCGCGGTGGCCTTGCGCGTCGACCAGCAGCAGCGCGTTGTCGTCCAGGCCAAAGGTGGCCGGGCCGATGTTGCCTACCAGCAGCGGCACGCCCTTGCGCGCGCGCTTGGCGCTGGCGTGCGCGAGCAGGTCGTGGCTCTCGGCGGCAAAACCGACGCAAAACAGGTCGCCGACCAGCGCATGCTGCGACTGCGCCACGGTCGCCAGGATGTCGGGGTTCTCGACAAAGCCGAGCACCGGCGTCCGGCCCGAGCCATCCTTCTTGATCTTCTGCTGCGACTGCGAGGCCGGCCGCCAGTCGGCCACCGCGGCAGTTGCTATGAATACGGTAGCTGTCTGCGCACGCGGGATAACCGCTTCGAGCATTTCTTGTGCAGATTGCACGTCCACGCGGTGGACGCCGCGCGGCGTGGGCAGGTGCACCGGGCCGGCCACCAGCGTGACCTCGGCGCCAGCCTCGCGCGCCGCGCGCGCAATCGCAAAGCCCATCTTGCCGCTCGAATGGTTGGTGATGCCGCGGACCGGGTCGATGGCTTCGAACGTCGGGCCGGCGGTGACCAGGACCTTCTGCCCCGCCAGGCGCTTGGGCGTCAAAAAGGCGATGGTTTCTTCGAGCAGTTCGGCGGGCTCGAGCATGCGCCCGTCGCCGGTCTCGCCGCAGGCCTGGTCGCCGTGGCCCACGGCCAGCACCGCGGCGCCGTCCGCGGCGACCTGCGCCAGGTTGCGCTGCGTGGCCGGGTGCGCCCACATTTCACGGTTCATGGCCGGCGCCAGCAGCAGCGGCACGCGCTCTTGCGGCCGCGCCAGGCACAGCAGGCTCAGCAGCTCGTCGGCCCGGCCCTGCGCCAGCCGTGCCACGAAGTCGGCGCTGCAGGGAGCGATCAGGACCACATCGGCCTCGCGGCCCAGGTTGATGTGCGGCATGTTGTTGGACTCGCGCGCGTCCCACTGCGATCCGTACACGGGCCGGCCCGACAGCGCCTGCATCGTCACGGGCGTGATAAAGCGCTCGGCGGCCTCGGTCATGACCACCTGCACGGTGGCGCCCTCCTTGATCAACAGGCGGCACAGTTCGGCCGATTTGTAACAAGCGACCCCTCCGCTGAGGCCCAGAAGCACGTGTTTGCCAGCAAGCTCATTCATGGCCTGCAATTTAGCAGACGCTGCCATGGGGCCAAGCGTGCGGCGGCCGGCAGGCCCGCAGGGGTGACACCTATAATCCCAATTTCCCACCACCTATAAATGACATGACCAAATTTGTCTTCGTCACCGGCGGTGTGGTGTCTTCCCTGGGCAAGGGAATCGCCTCAGCCTCCCTTGCCGCGATCCTCGAATCGCGGGGCCTCAAAGTCACCCTCATCAAGCTCGACCCGTACATCAACGTGGACCCGGGCACCATGTCGCCATTCCAGCACGGCGAAGTTTTCGTGACCGACGACGGCGCCGAAACCGACCTCGACCTGGGCCATTACGAGCGTTTCATTGAAACGCGCATGAAGAAGTCGAACAACTTCACCACCGGCAAGATTTACCAGTCGGTGCTCGAGAAAGAGCGCCGCGGCGACTACCTCGGCAAGACGGTGCAGGTGATTCCGCACGTCACCAACGAGATCCAGGAATTCATCAAGCGCGGTGCCGGCATGGACACGCCCGACGCGGTCGATGTGGCCATCGTCGAGATCGGTGGCACGGTGGGGGACATCGAATCGCTGCCTTTCCTTGAAGCCGTGCGCCAGATGAGCCTGCGCATGGGCCCCAACAACACCGCCTTCGTGCACCTGACCTACCTGCCCTGGATTGCCACGGCCGGCGAGCTCAAGACCAAGCCCACCCAGCACACGGTGCAGGAGCTGCGCAAGATCGGCATCCAGCCCGACGCCCTGCTGTGCCGTGCGCACCACCCCGTGCCGTCGGAAGAGCGCGAAAAGATCTCGCTGTTCACCAACGTGCAGGAATGGGGCGTGATCTCCATGTGGGACGTGGACACCATCTACAAGGTGCCGCGCATGCTGCACGAGCAGGGCCTCGACGGCCTGATCTGCGATAAGCTGCGCCTGAACACGCCGCCCACCAGCCTCAAGCGCTGGGACGCGCTCGTGCACGAGACCGAAAGCCCGCAAGGCGAAGTGCGCATTGCCATGGTGGGCAAATACGTCGAGCTGTCGGACAGCTACAAGTCGGTCAACGAGGCGCTGCGCCACGCCGGCATGCAGAACCATGTGCGCGTGAAGATCGACCACATCGACTCCGAGACCATCGAAGGCCATGCCGCCGAGAAGCTCGCGCAGTACGACGCCATCCTCGTGCCCGGTGGCTTCGGTTCGCGCGGCGTCGAGGGCAAGATCAGCACGGCCCAGTACGCCCGCGAGCACAAGGTGCCCTACCTCGGCATCTGCCTGGGAATGCAGGTCGCCACCATCGAGTACGCCCGCCATGTGGCCGGCCTCGAGGGCGCCAACTCCACCGAATTCGACCCCGCCACCCCGTACCCGGTGATCGCACTGATCAACGAGTGGAAGGACGCGGACGGCTCCATCCAGACGCGCGACGCCAACTCCGACCTCGGCGGCACCATGCGCCTGGGCGCGCAAAGCTCGGACGTGGAACCGGGCACGCTGGCGCACCGCATCTACGGCAGCGTGGTGACCGAGCGCCACCGCCACCGCTACGAAGCCAACGTGAACTACCTTGAGCAGCTGCGCAAGGCGGGGCTGGTGATCTCGGCGCTGACCCAGCGCGAGCACCTGACCGAAATCGTCGAGCTGCCCCAGGCCGTGCACCCGTGGTTCATGGGCGTGCAGTTCCACCCCGAGTTCAAGTCGACCCCGTGGGACGGCCACCCGCTGTTCAACGCCTTCATCAAGGCCGCCATCGCCCACCAGAAGCCCGCGCCCGCTGCGGCCGCCCACCCCCAAGAGGTGCCAGCATGAAACTCTGCGGCTTTGACGTCGGCCTCGACCAGCGCTTCTTCCTGATCGCGGGCCCCTGCGTGATCGAGTCCGAGCAGCTGCAGATGGACGTGGCGGGGCGGCTTTTGGAGATCACCGCCAGCCTGGGCATCCCGTTCATCTTCAAGAGCAGTTTCGACAAGGCCAACCGGTCGTCCGGCACCAGCTTTCGGGGCCCCGGCCGCGACAAGGGCCTGGAGATCCTGGCCAAGATCCGCCGCGAACTGAACGTGCCGGTGCTCACCGATGTGCACACCGAGGACGACATCGCCGCGGCCGCCCAGGTCGTCGACGTGCTGCAGACGCCTGCCTTCCTGTGCCGCCAGACCGACTTCATCCGCGCCGTGGCGCAGTCGGGCAAGCCGGTGAACATCAAGAAGGGACAGTTCCTCGCGCCGCACGACATGAAGAACGTGATCGACAAGGCCCGCGCCGCAGCGCGCGAAGCCGGCCTTCCCGAGGACAGCTTCATGGCCTGCGAGCGCGGCGCCAGCTTTGGCTATAACAACCTGGTCAGCGACATGCGCAGCCTGGCCATCATGCGCGAGACCGCTGCGCCGGTCGTGTTCGACGCCACGCACAGCGTGCAGCTGCCCGGCGGCCAGGGCACCACCAGCGGCGGCCAGCGCGAGATGGTGCCGGTGCTGGCGCGTGCGGCCGTGGCCGTGGGCGTGGCGGGGCTGTTCATGGAGACCCATCCCGACCCTTCCAAGGCGCTGAGCGACGGCCCCAACGCCGTGCCGCTGCAGCACATGCAGGCGCTGCTGGAAACGCTGGTCGCCCTGGACGCTGTCACCAAGAAAAACGGATTCCTCGAAAACAACTTTGGAGCCTGAAGACATGAGCAGTGGTTACGTCATCGCATCGGTCACCGTCACCAACCCCACGCAGTACGAGGAGTACCGCAAGTGGAGCTCCGAGGCCATGCGCGTGCACGGCGCCGAGGTGTGCGTGCGCGGCGGCAAGGTCGAGGTGCTCGAAGGCGACTGGAATCCCGGCCGCACCGTGATCCTCAAGTTCCCCAGCTTCGAGGCGGCCCGCGCCTTCCACGACACGCCCGAGTACCGCAAAGCCAGGGCCGCGCGCGAAGGCGCTGCCGTGATGCGCATGGTCTGCGTCGAAGGCGTCTGATAACGTTCCCGCTGCGCTGCGGACCGCCGTGCCAGGCGCTGCAGCCATTCCTTTATTGATAGCTGCCAGCGCACGCCAGCATTGCGCCAGAGGCTATTTTCATCAATAAACTGGCGCCCCGATAACGTGCCAGTTTCTTTTCAAAAACTCCCCAAGGAAGACCATGAGTGCCATTGTTGACATCGTAGGCCGCGAAGTGCTGGACAGCCGCGGCAACCCCACCGTCGAATGCGACGTGCTGCTCGAATCGGGCGTGATGGGCCGCGCGGCCGTGCCCTCGGGCGCCTCCACCGGCAGCCGCGAAGCCATCGAGCTGCGCGACGGCGACAAGGGCCGCTACCTGGGCAAGGGCGTGCTCAAGGCCGTGGAGCACATCAACACCGAGATCTCCGAGGCTGTGCTGGGCCTGGACGCCTCCGAGCAGGCCTTTCTCGACAAGATCCTGATCGACCTCGACGGCACCGACAACAAGAGCCGCCTGGGCGCCAACGCCATGCTGGCCGTCTCGATGGCCGTGGCCCGCGCCGCTGCCGAAGAGTCGGGCCTGCCGCTGTACCGCTACCTCGGCGGCATGGGCGGCATGCAGCTGCCCGTGCCCATGATGAACGTGATCAACGGTGGCGCGCACGCCAACAACACGCTCGACATCCAGGAATTCATGATCGTGCCCGTGGGCGCGCCGAGCTTCCGCGAAGCCGTGCGCTGGGGCGCCGAGGTGTTCCACGCGCTCAAGAAGATCATCCACGACAAGGGCATGAGCACCGCCGTGGGCGACGAAGGCGGCTTTGCGCCTTCCGTGGAAAGCCACGAAGCCGCCATCCAGCTGATCCTGCAGGCCATCGACGCGGCCGGCTACACCGCCGGTGAGCAGATCGCCCTGGCCCTGGACTGCGCCGCCAGCGAGTTCTACAAGGACGGCCAATACCACCTGGCCGGCGAAGGCCTGGCGCTCAGCGCCGAAGCCTGGACCGACATGCTGGCCACCTGGTGCGACAAGTACCCGATCATCAGCATCGAAGACGCGATGCACGAGGGCGACTGGGACGGCTGGAAGCACATCACCGAGCGCCTGGGCAAGAACGTGCAGCTGGTCGGCGACGACCTGTTCGTCACCAACACCAGGATCCTGCAGGAAGGCATCGACAAGGGCATTGCCAACTCGATCCTGATCAAGATCAACCAGATCGGCACGCTGACCGAGACCTTCGCCGCCATCGAAATGGCCAAGCGCGCCGGCTACACCGCCGTGATCAGCCACCGCTCGGGCGAAACCGAGGACAGCACCATCGCCGACATCGCGGTCGGCACCAACGCCGGGCAGATCAAGACCGGCTCGCTGAGCCGCTCGGACCGCATGGCCAAGTACAACCAGCTGCTGCGCATCGAGGAAGACCTGGGCGACATCGCCCACTACCCCGGCCGCCGCGCGTTCTACAACCTGCGCTGAGCCGCGCCGCTGGCCGAACGCCGCGCCTAGCCGTATTGCGAAGCCATGGTCTCCCGCCTGGTCACCCTGGTGCTGTTGGTCCTGCTGACGGCACTGCACGCCCAGCTCTGGCTCGGGCGGGGCAGCGTGCTGCGCGTGCAGGAGATGCAGCGCCAGATCACCGCGCAGAAAGCCGCCAACGCCAGCGCCAGCGCCGCCAATGCGCGCCTCATGTCCGAGGTGCACGACCTCAAGGAAGGCCTCGACATGGTCGAGGAGAAGGCGCGCAGCGAGCTGGGCATGGTCAAGCCGCACGAAATCTTCGTACAGTACACGCCCTGAAACGGACGCGGCATGCGCCGCCCGGTGGCGCCGCCAATGCGGAACGGCGAAAGAGCGCGCTGCATGCTATTTTTTCAATAGCTGCAAGCGCTTGATCCATCAGCGCTACAACGCTATTTGATCAAAAAAGCAAGCCGTGCGGGGATGCCGGTGCCGCGCGCACGCCGCGCTCCACGCCGGCCCGGTGTCACTGCACTGCCGAGGGCGCGGGCGGCTGGCGCACGGGCGGGCCAGCGAAAATCTGCGCCGCATCCACGGGATCGAAGTGGTACTGCTTGCCGCAGTATTCGCACGCCACCTCGATCCGGCCCTGCTCGGCCAGGATGCTCTCGGCCTCCTCCACGCCCAGGCTTTGCAGCATGCGGCCCACGCGCTCGCGGCTGCAGGTGCAGGCAAAGCGCGGGCCGGTGGCGCCTTGCTGGGGCTCGAAACGCAGCAGCTTCTCTTCCCAGAACAGGCGCCGCAGGATGGTCTCCACGTCGAGCGTGAGCAGTTCCTCGCGCGTCAGGCTGGCCGCCAGGTGCGCGATGCGGTTGTAGTCCTCGTTGCGGCCGATCTGGTCTTCCTCGTCGCGCCGCGCCGCACCGCCCGCAATGTTGCCCTCGCCCTTGACCGGCATGCGCTGCACCAGCAGGCCCGCGGCGACGCGGTCGTTGGCAGCCAGCACCAGCGTGGCGTCGAGCTGCTCGGACTGCAGCATGTAGTGCGACAGCACGTCGCTCAGGCGCTCGAGCTTGCGCCCCTGGGCATCCACCAGCGGCACCACCCCCTGGTAGGGCTGCTGGCCCGGGAACTTGTCCTTGGGGTCGAGCGTGATGGCACAGCGCCCGCCGCCACCCACGTTGACCAGCGCACCGAGCGCGGCGTCGTCCGCCACGTCGCCCTTGAGCGTGGCCGTCGCGCGCAGGCTCAGGTCGGACTGGACCTCGGCCACGGCCAGCTTGACCGGACCGTCGCCAAAAATCTGCAGCACCAGCGCGCCGTTGAACTTGATGCCCGACTGCATCAGCACGCCGGCCGCCGCCATCTCGCCCAGCAGCTCGCCCACGGGCACGGGGTAGGCGCCCGAAGCGGTGTTGTCTGCGCGCCGGCGCAGCATTTCGGTCCAGGCATCGGTGAGGCGCACGATGGCGCCGCGCACGGGCTGGCCGTCAAAAAGAAATCGGTGAAGTTCAGACACGCAAGGGTTTCCTGGAATGAAGCGGCCGCGTTCAGCCGGTGTTGCGCAGGCCGCTTTGGAAGCGCCGCGCGTTGTCGATGTAGTGCTGGGCGCTCTGGCGCAGGCCCTCGATCTGCTCGGGCGTGAGCTGGCGCACCGCCTTGGCGGGGCTGCCGATGATCATCGAGCCGTCGGGGAATTCCTTGCCTTCGGTGACCAGGGCGCCCGCGCCCACAAGGCAGTTCTTGCCGATTTTGGCGCCATTGAGCACCACGGCGCCAATGCCGATCAGCGACTCGTCGCCGATGGTGCAGCCGTGCAGCACCACCTTGTGGCCCACGGTCACGCGCTCGCCCACCACCATCGGCTGCCCCACGTCGGCGTGCAGCACGCTGGCATCCTGGATGTTCGAGCCCGCGCCGATGCGGATGCACTCCGTGTCGCCGCGCACCACGGCGCCGAACCACACGCTGGCGTCGCTGCCCAGCTCCACGTTGCCCATCACCTGCGCGCTGTCGGCCACCCAGGCCGTCGCAGCCAGGGTCGGGGCGACCCCATCGAGTTCATAAATTGCCATGGACCTGTCCTGTCTTGAAAGGCGAAAAAAGCCGCCCTGGCACGGCAGAATCCGTGGCCCCAGGGTTTTCCTACAATTGTAGGGATGGAACTTCGCCACCGCGCCTTGCAGGTCTTGTGCCTTGCAGACCCTGAGCAAAAAGCAGCCTCAGCCCTTGACACACATGCGCAAGCAGCTCTTTATTCAATAGCAGAGCAGGCGCCGGCGGCGCCCACCGATGCGCAGGCCCTGCCGGGCCGCCCCGCGCGCCCGGCGCTGCTGCGCCACACCGAGGTGGCACGGCGCTCGCCCGCCACGCTGGAAGGGCGGGCGGTGCTCATCCACGCCATTGCGCACATCGAGTTCAATGCCATCAACCTGGCGCTCGATGCCATCTGGCGCTTTGGCGGCATGCCGCGCGCCTATTACCTCGACTGGCTGCGCGTGGCCGCGGAAGAGGCCCAGCATTTCAACCTGCTGCGCGCCCACCTGCGCAGCATGGGGCACGACTACGGCGACTTTCCGGCCCACCAGGGCCTGTGGACCATGTGCGAAAAAACCCAGCACGACATCGTCGCGCGCATGGCGCTGGTGCCGCGCACGCTCGAGGCACGCGGGCTGGACGCCACGCCGCTCATCCAGCGCAAGCTCCGCCAGGTGGGCACGCCCGACGCGCTGGCCGCCGCCGACATCCTGGACACCATCCTGCGCGAGGAAGTGGGCCATGTCGCCATCGGCAACCACTGGTACCGCTGGCTGTGCGCCCGCGAAGGGCTGGAGCCCGAGCCGCATTACGCGACTCTGGTACAACGCTACGAGGCGCCGCGCCCCAAGCCGCCGTTCAACGAGGCGGCGCGGCGCCTGGCCGGCTTCAGCGAAGCCGAGCTGCAATGGCTGCAGCACGGCTGACGCGCGCGCCCCTGCCGGTCCACCGATCCTTCCTAAAATAGCCCGCACCCCTGCCCCCACCCGATTGAAGCCACTGAACATGCCGAGCACCCCCGCCACCGGGATTCCCTACACACTTTCGCCAGACGCTGGCCAGTCCTCCGTGGCCCTGATTGCCCGCCAGGCCATCGTGAACGCGCAGCAGGCCGTGATCGGCTACGAGCTGTTCAACCGGTCGCGCACCGGCCCCACGCACACGGCGGCCACCGACGTCGCACTGGTCTTCACCGCGCTCTCGCACGCCGGCACCGACGAGCTGGTGGGCAAGAAGCTCATCTTCGTCAACTGCACGCACGAAAGCCTGGCCGGCGGCCACCTCGAACTCGTCGACCCCGACAAGGTGGTGCTGGAGATCCCGCCGCTGGGCCATGTCGCCACGCAAGAGGTGGGCGCGCGCCTGCCCATCCTCGCGCAGCTGCGCGAGCGCGGCTTTCACCTCGCGTTCAACCACACGGTGCTGCAGTCCGCCTATGCCGCGTGGCTGCCGCTGGCCGACTACATCAAGCTCGACCTGTCGCTGCTGGCGGCCGATCAGCTGGCGGTGCTGATCCGCTATGCCCAGCGCCACTCCAAGGCCGAACTGATCGCCGAGAAAGTGGAGACCGCGCAGCAGTACGACACGGTATCGAGCCAGGGCGTGCAGCTGTTCCAGGGGTACTGGTTCGCGCGCCCTGCCCTGGTGCACGCCAAGCTGGTGACGCCGGCGCAGGCCAGCATCCTCGGGCTCATCAACCTGGTGCGCCAGCAGGCCAGCACCGACGAGATCGAGGAAGTGCTCAAGAAGGACGCGGGCCTGGCCTTCAACCTGATGCGGCTCATCAACTCCTCGGGCTTCGGCCTCACGCGCGAGATCACCTCGTTCCGCCAGGCGGTGATGCTGCTGGGCCTCAAGAAGCTGTTCCGCTGGGCCGCGCTGCTGCTGACCACCTCGCGCGCTGGCGGCACGCCCTCGTCGGTGGGCCACACCGCCGTGGTGCGCGGCCGGCTGATGGAACTGCTGGCGCTGGAGACCATGTCGCAGGACGAGGCCGACCAGGCCTTTGTCGTCGGCATCTTCTCACTGCTCGACACCATGCTGGGCCTGCCGATGGCATCGGCACTGAACCTGCTGAGCGTGGGCGACAACGTCGAAGCTGCGCTGCTGCGCCACGAGGGCACGCTCGGCCAGCTGCTGCGACTGGCGCAGGCCTGCGAGTCCAATGACGATGCGGCGTTTGACAGCGCGGCAGGCATGCTGCACCTGAGCAGCGCGCAAATCAACGGCGCCCATCTGCAGGCCCTGGCCTGGGCCGACCACGTCAGCGACTGACAGGGCCGCCCGCCCCGCCGCCTAGAATCAAAGCCCCACCCCTGCGCCCGAGCCATGTCCAGCACCTTCTCCCCCGAATCCCTTGCCCCCATCCATGGCGCCGACAACAGCGCAGTGGCCGAATCCGACAACGTGGCCGTGATCGCGCGCCAGGCCATCCTGGACGAGCAGCGTGCGGTCTACGGCTACGAGCTGTTTGACCGCTCCACCGCCACCCACGCCCACACCGCCGCCAGCGACGCGGCCCTGCTGTTCAATGCGCTCTCGTATGCGGGCACCGAAGCCTTGGTGGGCAAGAAGACGGTGTTCATCAACTGCACGCACGAGAGCCTGGCCGGCGGCCACCTGGAGCTGATCCACCCCGAGAAGGTGGTGCTGGAGGTGCCCACGCTGGCCCATGAGGCCACGCCCGAAGAGATCGAGGGCCGCATCGCCGCGCTCGACGGCCTGCGCAAGCGCGGCTTTCGCCTGGCCTTCAACCAACAGGTGCTGCGCCGCCCCTACGCGTCCTGGCTGCCGCTGGCCTCGTTCATCAAGCTCGACATGACGGCCTTCAGGCCCGAGCTAGCCGAAGCCCTGGTGAAGTTTGCGCGCGCCCACACCCAGGCTGCGATCGTGGCCGAAAAGGTCGAAAGCGCCGAGCAGCACCAGCTGATGGCCGGCCTGGGCGTCAAGCTCTTCCAGGGCTACTGGTTTGCCCGGCCGTCCCTGGTCAAGGCGCAGACCATCCGCCCCTCGCAGGCCACCGTCATCCAGCTCATCAACCTGGTGCGCAAGCAGGCCAGCACGGCCGAGATCGAGGACCTGCTCAAGAAGGACCCCACGCTCTCGTTCAACCTGCTGCGTTTCATCAACTCGTCGGGATTTGGCCTGTCGTGCGAAGTCACCTCGTTCCGCCATGCGGTGATGATCCTGGGCCTCAAGAAACTGTTCCGCTGGGCCGCGCTGCTGCTGACCACGTCGCGCGCCGGCGGCACGCCGCCGGCCGTGGGCACCACGGCGGTGGTGCGCGGGCGGCTCATGGAGCTGCTGGCGGCCGAGCTGTTGCCGCCCGAGGAATGCGACAACGCGTTCGTCGTCGGTGTGTTTTCGCTGCTCGACACCATGCTCGGCGTGCCCCTGGAAAAGGCGCTCGAATCGGTCGCGCTGCCCCAGCCCGTGGTCGATGCGCTGCTGCACCACAGCGGCGTGTTCGCGCCGTTCCTGGCGCTCACCATCGCCTGCGAAACCGGGGACGAAGCGACTTTTGCGCACAATGCCGAGCTGCTGCACCTGTCCAACCGCCAGGTCAACTGGGCCCACCTGCAGGCCCTGACCTGGGCCGAGAACCTGGGCGAGGAATAAACGGCCCGCCGTTCGGGCGGTCGACCTGGCGCGCCCTTTTCCCAGGGCGCGGGCCCTTCGCAGCGTGCGGGCACGGCCAGCCCGCGCGCCTCAGTCCAGCTGCAGCTTGCGCTCCTTGATCAGCTTGGCCCATTTTTCGTTGTCGGCCTTCACGAAACCCGCGAATTCGCGCGCACCCAGCGCATGCACCTCGGCCCCGGCGGTGGCGAACTTGGCCTTGAGTTCAGGCTGGGCCAGCACCTTGGCCAGTTCGGCCGACAGCCGTTCGACCACTTCGGGCGGCAATCCGGCCGGCCCGACCAAGCCCTGGAAGCCGACCGATTCCATGCCGCCCAGCCCCAGCTCACGCACCGTCGGCACGTCGGGCAGCTGGGGATCGCGCTTCGGGCCCGTAACGGCCAGGGCCTTGAGCTTGCCGCCCTTGATCTGCGGCAGCAGCACGCTGCCCGCGTCGATCAGGATCTGCGTCTGCCCGCCGATCAGTTCCTGCACCGCAGGCGCGCTGCCCTTGTAGGGCACATGTGTCATGTCCAGCCCCGTGACCTGGTTCATGAGCTCGCCATTGAGATGGGTCGAGGTGCCGGCGCCGCCAGAGGCGAAATTGACCTTGCCGGCGTTGGCACGTGCCCAGGCCACGAAATCCTGCAGGTTCCTGGCGGGGTGGTCGGGCCGCGTGACCGCGATGTAGCTGCCCTGGCTGATCTGCCCCACGTAGCTGAACTGCTTGACCGGGTCGTAGGGCATCTTCTGCTGCAGGTAGGGGGCGATCGCGAACGGGCCGGTGTTGGCCAGGAGCAGCGTGTAGCCGTCGGCCGGCGTGCGCGCCAGTTCGCTCGCAGCGATCGTGCCGCCAGCCCCCGGCTTGTACTCGATCACGATCTGCTGCTTGAGCGCTTCCTGCAGCGGGATCTGCACCGTGCGCGCGGCAAAGTCGATGCCCCCACCGGGGGTATAGCCCACCAGCAGCCGGATGGGCTTGGCCTGCGGCCACGCCTGGGCGAGGGCCAAGCCGGCAGCGCCCAGCAATGTCGCGGCGATCAGTATTTTCTTCATGCTTTGTCTCCTCTGGTGGTCACAAAAATGAGGGGCAGCCGGGCCCGCGGCGCGCGGCCCGGCCTACCCGCGCGGGTGGTGCTGGGCATGCAGTGCTTTGAGGCGCTCGCGCGCGACATGGGTGTAGATGGTGGTGGTGGAGATGTCGGCATGGCCCAGCAGCAATTGCACGACGCGCAGGTCTGCACCGTGGTTGAGCAGGTGCGTGGCGAAAGCATGGCGCAGCGTGTGCGGCGACAGCGGCGCCGTGATACCGGCGGCGAGCGCGTACTTCTTCACCAGCATCCAGAACATCACGCGCGTCATGCCCGCACCGCGCGCGGTCACAAACAGGTCATCGGTCTGCTGCCCGCCCAGAATGGCACTGCGCGCTTCGCGCAGGTAGCGCTCGATCCAGGCGTGGGCCTCCTGGCCAAACGGCACCAAGCGCTCCTTGTCGCCTTTGCCGATGACCCGCAGCACGCATTCGGCCATGCCCAGCTGGTAGGTCTTGAGCGTCACCAGCTCGGTCACGCGCAGGCCGCTGGCGTACATCAGCTCCAGCATCGCGCGGTCGCGCAGGCCCAGGGCGGTGGCGGCATCGGGCGCTTGCAGCAGGGCTTCGACCTGCGCCTGCGACAGCGTCTTGGGAATGCGCGGCGGCTGGCGCGCGGCCAGCAGGCGCACGGTGGGATCGGCGCCGATGCGCTGCTCGCGCAGCGCCCAGTGGAAGTAGCGGCGCAGCACGGTCAGGCGCCGGTTGGCGGTGGTGGCACGGGTGTCTTCGTGGCGCGCCGCGAAATAGGCCTGCAGATGCGGCTCGGCCGTGTCGTCCAGCGCCAGCGGCTGGGGTTGCATGGCCAGCCACTGGGCGTACAGCGCCAGGTCGCGGCGGTAGGCGGCCAGCGTGTTGCGCGACAGGCCGTCCTCGAGCCAGAGGGTGTCCACAAAGCTGTCGATGGCGGTCTGGCTGGCGGGCAACATGTAAACACCTTGGCAAAACAAAAAGCCCGGCCGCCCCTGCGAACCGGGCCGGGGCCGGCGGGCGCCGGCAAGGCTCAGTCGATGGCGAGCTTTTGCTCGTCGACCACTTTTTTGTAGACCGCGAATTCGGCCTTGATCTGCTCGCTGAACTGCTCGGGCGTATTGCCGATGATGATCGAGCCGGTGTCCTCGATGCGTTTGCGCACGGCAGGCTCTTCAAGCGCCTTGCGCACGGCGGCATTGACCTTGTCCACGACCTCCTTGGGCAGGCCCTTGGGTCCGACGATGCCGTAGTAGGCCATGCGGTTCACCGGCTCCAGACCCACTTCCTTGAAGGTGGGCACGTCGGGCAGGGCGGCCACGCGCTGCGGCGCGGCCACCACGATGGGCACCAGGCGCTTGTCGCGCACAAAGGCCAGGGTCGACGGCAGGTTGTCGAAAATGATTGGCACCTGGCCCGCGACCGTGTCGTTGAGCGCAGGGCCCGAGCCGCGGTAGGGGATGTGCGTGATGAAGGTGCCGCTCAGGTTCTTGTACAGCTCCATCTGCAGGTGCGCGATGCCGCCCGTGCCCGACGAGGCGAACGAGTATTTGCCGGGGTTCTTTTTCACTTCGGCGAGGAAGGACTTGTAGTCCTTGGCCGGAAAGTTCGGGTTGACCGCGATGATGTTGGGCGTGGCCGCGATGTTGATGATGGGCGTGAAGTCGGTCAGCGGGTTGTACGGCGTCTTGGGGTTGATGGCCGGGTTGGCCGCCGTGGTCGAGACCGTGGCCACGCCCAGGGTGTAGCCATCGGCCGCGGACTTGGCCGTTTCGTTGGCGCCCACGATGCCGCCGCCGCCGGACTTGTTTTCCACGATCACGCTCTGCCCCAGCGCGCGGCCCAGCGGGTCGGCGATCACGCGGGCGATGATGTCGGTGGTGCCGCCCGGCGCAAAAGGCACCTGCAGCTTGATGACCTTGTTGGGATAGCCCTGGGCCAGGGTGGTGCCAGCGGCGAGAGCCAGGGCCAGGCCCAGCCAGTTTTTCGGGTGCATGTAGACGGTCTCCGGATGTGTGCAAAAAAGACCTTTGATCCTAAGCGCTGCAGGTCGCCGATCGCCGGGCCAGGCGCAGTTTCCCTCTCCGGAAAAACCCGCAGGAGGGGCGCCGCAGGGCGACCGCGCCGGCCCACGCGCAGCTGCGCTGCCGCGCCAGCGCATGCCCGCACGGTATCCTGCACGCCGTGAATTACGCGCAGCTCCTCTTCCCCGATTTCTCCCTGATCCTGTGCGGCTACCTGATCTGCCGCTACACGGCCCTCAACCGCTCCGTCTGGCAGCCCGTAGAGAGCCTGGTGTACTACCTGCTGTTTCCGGTGCTGCTGTTCCGGTCCATCCTCAAGAGCCCGATCGACCCGGGCGCGGCCTCGGGGCTGATGGCCGCGGGCATTTTGTTGAGCCTGGCGGGCATTGCGCTGGCCTACTCGCTGCCGCGCATTCCCTGGATCGGGCGGCGCCTGGACCTGCGCGACCATGCGGCCAGCGCGCAGGTGGCGTTCCGCTTCAATTCGTTCATCGGCCTGGCGCTGGCCGAGCGCCTGGCCGGACCCCAGGGGCTGCAGATGATTGCCGTGCTGATCGGCGTGTGCGTGCCGCTGCTCAACGTGGCCGCGGTCTGGCCGATGGCGCGGCAAGGGCAGCACAGCTTTGCGCGCGAGCTGCTGCGCAACCCGCTGATCGTCGCCACGGCCACGGCGCTGGCCTGCAACCTGCTGGGCCTGCAGATCCCAGGCTGGATCGAGCCCACCGTCCAGCGCATCGGCGCGGCCTCGCTGGCGCTGGGCCTGATGGCCGCGGGCGCGGGCATGCAGTTTGGCCTGCTCACGCGCAGCAAGGCGCTGTCGGCCTCCGTGCTCTCGATCCGCCACCTGCTGCAGCCGCTGTGCGCGTGGGCGATTGCGCGCGCGCTGCAGCTCGACGCGGTACAGACCACCGTGCTGCTCGCGTTCTCGGCCTTGCCGACGGCCTCGTCGTGCTACGTGCTCGCGGCGCGCATGGGCTACAACGGCCCCTATGTGGCGGGGCTGGTGACGGTGTCCACGGTGCTCGGGCTGGCGAGCCTGCCGCTGGCGCTGGGCCTGCTGCGCTGAGGGCTGGCGGTTGCTACTGTTTGGATAGCTTCTTGCGCTGACCCAGCAAGGGTTTGGTCCGGTTTTCCCTGGAACGCTCGTGCGGGGTTCCCTGCCAGTCAGGGCGCGTCAATGGCGCATCAGGCTGCAGATCCGCTCGGCATTGACCATGATGTCGCTTCTCACGGCGTCTGCCGCCATGACCGGATCACGCTTCTCGAACGCCTTGAGCATGTGGGCGTGAAAGTGCTTTTCCTTGTCTGTGGTGAAGCGGTTTCCCTTGAGGCTGTGGAGTATGGGGCCGGCGATGACACAAATGTTCTCAACGAACTCTGCCACCTGGGGAATGTTGGACTGGCTCAGGTAATAGCCATGGAAGTTTCGGTTGAGGATGAGTCCTTGCTCGTAGTCGCCGGACTCCATGGCCTCCGCCTGCAGGTCATAGATGTCCTGCCACCCGCTCAAATTGAAGGGAAGCTCCTCTTTGAGGATCTGCTGGATGATGCTGGCCTCCAGTTCGGCGCGAATTTCCGACAGCTTGAAGTACTGCTGCTTGGACACAGCACGGATCACGTAGGACCTGGACCCCGCTTTTTCCAGGTATTCCTTTTCAGCCAGGCGGATCAGCGCCTCTCGGATCGGCGTCTGGCTCACGCCCAGCTCCTTGGACAGCTGAGGCAGCTTCATCGGCGTGCCTTGCTCGTACTTCCCGGCGGTGATGGCGTCGCGGATATGCGTAAAAACACGCGCCGTCAAGTCGATATTTTCAATGGTCATGCAGCTCTCTCCACCACCCTTACTGGGGTTTACACCAACACTGTTTTATAAATTATCAAATATATTTTATCAAGTTCTTCTTAGGAGATTTCGGTGAATGAAGCTTTGACAAATTTCAAAAACATCCAACACAGCAGCAAGGAGGATTGGGAAAAGATCGTTGCTGTGCTCACGCCCTACAAGTTCCAACTGCACGAGCGCATCATGAAGCATCTGATGGAACTGGCCGGCGACTTCGCGGGCTTTCCCGTGGACCGGCTGACGCATTCCTTGCAGACCGCCTCCCTGGCCTTCGACGATGGCCGCGATACCGAATACGTCGTCTGCGCCTTGCTGCACGACATCGGCGACACGCTGGGCAGCTTCAACCACCCGGAGTACGCAGCCACGCTGCTGCAGCCCTTCGTGTCTGAGCTCAACTACAACATGGTCAAGTACCACGGCGTCTTTCAGTCGCACTACTACGGCCACCACATTGGGCTGCCGCCCCGCAAACGCGAGCAGTTCCGGGACCAGGACCACTACCAGTACACGATCGACTTCTGCGAAAAGTACGACGCACCTGCGTTCGACCAGGATGCCAAGTTTTACCCAGTGGAGTTTTTTGCCCCGATGGTCAAGGAAGTGTTTACCCAGCCCAAAGCGGCCCTGATGAAGAATGTCTTCAAGAAGGAAGAAGCATGATGTTGAAGAAATTTCTCACCGGCGTGGCCCTCGGCACGGTGGTTCTGGCTGCCAGTGCGTCTTCCGCTCCGTACACGATCGTTGTCCCGTTCACCCCAGGCGGCGCCAGCGATTCCTTTGCCCGAATTGTTGCCAGAGAGCTCAACCAGGAGCTGGGCGTCCCGGTCATCGTTGAAAACCGTCCGGGCGCTGGCGGCAGCGTCGGTGCGGCCGCCTTCTCCAGGCTGCCAAAAAACACTCGGAGCATCTTCCTCGGGACGATCAGTACGCACGCCATCAACCCCTATCTCTACAAGAACATCAACTACAACGCCAAGACGGACTTCACGCCCGTGGCCATGGTGCTGAGCTTGCAGAACATGCTGGCCGTCAATGCCAAGTCGAACATCCAGTCGGTCGAGGACTTGGCGGCCGAGGGGAAAAAACGCAATCTCACCTTCGGCTCGGCAGGCACCGGCTCGTCGGCACACCTGTCTGCGGAGACCATGGCGATGATGCGCCCTGAAATGCAGGTGACCCACATCCCCTACAAGGGCGCAAACCCGGCGAACATGGACCTGCTCGGTGGCCAGATTGATTTCGTTTTTGACAATATCTCCAGCATCCTGCCCCAGGTGCAGTCCGGCAAGCTGCGCGGTCTGGCCGTGACCAGCAAGGAGCGATCGCACCAGGCCACGGGCATCCCCACCATGGACGAGTCAGGCTTCAAGGGCTATGAAGTGATCTCCTGGTTTGGCTTCTGGCTGCCCAAGGGAAGCGACAAAGCCATGGTCGATGACCTCAACAAGGCCCTGGCGAAGATCTACGTCAAGCCGGAATTCGTCAAGTCGATCAAGGATGTAGGCGCCTCTCCGACCTTGAA
Source organism: Acidovorax sp. SRB_14 (assembly GCF_012932145.1). GTDB lineage: Bacteria > Pseudomonadota > Gammaproteobacteria > Burkholderiales > Burkholderiaceae_C > Simplicispira. The sequence goes on from NZ_MWOK01000023.1 coordinate 33,432, forward strand.
AACCGGCGCCGACTTCGTCGCTTTTGTAGAGGGCGAGCAAAAGCGCTGGAAGGAAATGGTTGAAAAGCTCGACATCGAGATGTGAGCGCGTCCGCGCTGCCGGCGCGCGGCGCGGTGCACCGCATGCCCACGGAAGCTATTACTTTAGTAGCTGCCTGCGCTTATCCAGAAAGGGCTAGAGACCATTTTGGCTTAAAGCCCAGGCCACGTGCTCGCGCACCATCGCACTGGGGTCGTCGGCGCGCGAGAGCAGCGCCGCGCGCACCTCGGCGCTGCCCGTGGCGCGCAGCGCATTGCCCAGCGCCACGGCCACGTTGCGCAGCCAGCGCTCGTGGCCGATGCGGCGGATCGGGCCGCCCTCGGTCAGGCGCAGAAAGGCCGCTTCGTCCCACGCGAACAGCTGCACCAGCTGCTGGCCCGACAGGCCGGCGCGCGCATCGAAGTCGGGCAGGCGGCTGGCCTGCGCATATTTGTTCCAGGGGCAGACCAGCTGGCAGTCGTCGCAGCCGTAGACGCGGTTGCCGATGAGCGGGCGCAGTTCGAGCGGAATCGGCCCGCCGTGCTCGATGGTCAGGTAGGAGATGCAGCGGCGCGCATCAAGCCGGTAGGGGGCCACGATGGCCTGCGTGGGGCAGACGTCGATGCATGCCTGGCAGCTGCCGCAGTGCGCGCTCACGGGCGGCGTGGGCGCCAGCACCATGTCGACATAGATCTCGCCCAGGAAGAACATCGAGCCCGCGTCGCGGCTCAGCACCAGGGTGTGCTTTCCGCGCCAGCCCTGACCGCTGCGCGCCGCCAGCTCGGCTTCGAGCACCGGCGCCGAATCGGTGAACACGCGGTGGCCCAGCGGCCCGACCTCCTGCGCGATGCGGTCACAGAGCTTTTGCAGGCGCGCGCGCAGCACCTTGTGGTAATCGCGCCCCCGGGCATAGACCGACACCGCGCCTTGCGCCGCATCCGCCAAGCGCGCAAACTCCACCGCCTGCCAGCCGGGGGGCGTCTCGCGCGGCAGGTAGTCCATGCGCGCCGTGACCACGCTCACCGTGCCTGGCACCAGTTCGGCCGGGCGTGCGCGTTTCAGGCCGTGCGCCGCCATGTAATGCATCTCGCCATGGAACCCCTGCGCCAGCCACTGCACCAATCCGGGTTCGGCGGCGGACAGGTCCACGCCGGCCACGCCAATTTGGGAAAATCCCAGTTCGCGCGCCCACTGCTGAATTTGAGGAACGAGTTGACTGCTGCACACCACCATCGCCCGATTGTAGAAAGCGCCCCCGCGCACGACCTGCGCAAAGCCACCTGGCACAGCGAGGACGATACCGCCGCTTTCGCCCGCCAGCTGGCCGCACAGCCCCTGCTGGCCGACGCCTTCATCACGCTGCACGGCGAGCTGGGCGCGGGCAAGACCACGCTGGTGCGCCACCTGCTGCGCGCGCTCGGCGTGACGGGCCGCATCAAGAGCCCGACCTACGCCGTGGTCGAACCCCACGAGGCGCAGGGCCTGGCCATCTGGCACTTTGACTTCTACCGCTTCAGCGATCCGCGCGAATGGGAAGATGCGGGTTTTAGGGACATCTTCGCGGGCCCGGGCCTCAAGCTGGCAGAATGGCCGCAAAAGGCTGCTGCCCTTATCCCGCCTGCGGATATTGCTATCCACATTGAAGCACTGGACGACCACGAGCGGTGCGTGACGCTGCAAGCGCACACCGCCCGCGGGCGCCAACTGTTGCACGGAATGGACGCATGACCCTCCCCTTTCCTCCTTCACAGACCCCGCTGCGCACGCCGTCGCGCCGCGCCATGCTGCAGGCCGGCAGCCTGGTGCTGCTGCTCGGTGCGCAGCAGATTGCGCGCGGTGCCACCATCATGGCCGTGCGCATCTGGCCTGCGCCCGAGTATTCGCGCGTGACCATCGAGTCCGACGGCGCCCTCAGTGCCAAGCAGTTCTTCGTCGCCACGCCGCCGCGCCTGGCCGTGGACATCGAGGGCATCGAGCTCAACCCCGCGCTGCGCGAGCTGGTGGCCCAACTGCGCTCGGACGACCCCAACATCGCGGGCATCCGCGTCGGCCAGAACGCTCCCGGCGTGGTGCGGCTGGTAATCGACCTCAAACGCGCCGCCCTGCCCCAGGTGTTCACGCTGCCGCCGGTGGCCGCCTACCAGCACCGCCTGGTGTTCGACCTGTACCCGGCCGAGCCCGTGGACCCGCTCGAAGCGCTGATCGCCGAGCGGTTACGCGAGCCCGCAGCCCCCCCGGGCGTGGCGATGGCGCACGCGGGCACTGCTGCACCGGCCACGCCCGGCGCCCCCGACCCGCTGGGCGAACTGATCGCACGGCAAACGGCGCGCCCCGCCGCTGCGCCGGCGGCACCCGCAGCGCCGCCCACGCAAACAGCGGCAGCGCCCGCCGCGCCCCTCCAGCCCGCCCTCGCCGCGACCTCCCAGCGCACCGACCGGATCATCATCGTTGCGCTCGACCCCGGGCACGGCGGCGAAGACCCCGGCGCCATCGGCCCCAGCGGCACGCGCGAGAAAGACGTGGTGCTCAAGGTGGCCCACCTGCTGCGCGATCGCATCAATGCCACCACCGTGGGCGGCAACCCCATGCGCGCCTACCTCACGCGCGATGGCGACTATTTCGTGCCGCTGGGCACGCGCGTGCAAAAGGCCCAGCGCGTGCAGGCCGACCTGTTCGTCAGCATCCACGCCGACGCGTTCACCACGCCCAGCGCGCGCGGCGCCAGCGTGTTCGCGCTCAGCCAGAGCGGCGCCTCGAGCACCGCCGCGCGCTGGCTTGCGAACAAGGAAAACCAGGCCGATCTGGTCGGCGGCATCAATGTGCGCGCCAAGGACCAGCATGTGCAGCGCGCCCTGCTCGACATGAGCACCACGGCGCAGATCAACGACAGCCTCAAGCTCGGCAGCGTGCTGCTGGGCGAGATCGGCGGCATGGCCAAGCTGCACAAGCCGCGCGTCGAGCAGGCCGGCTTTGCGGTGCTCAAGGCGCCCGACATCCCCAGCGTGCTGGTCGAGACCGCCTTCATCAGCAACCCCGAGGAAGAGGCGAAGCTGCGCAGCAGCGCCTACCAGGAGCAGCTGGCCGATGCGCTGATGCGCGGCATCACGCGCTACTTTGCCAAGAACCCGCCGCTGGCGCGCAGCCGCTCGCTTTAGCGCCACGGGAAGGATATCGCCGGATGGCAAGCTGCGCGCACTGGCGATGTCGTGCACCTGCCAGGCCATGCACCCACGCGCTCGGGAAAGACGCAGCACTGCGGTCCACCCTCTGCCTGGCCGGGTCGCTAGCAGCAGACCCTGGCGCCGTGGGCGGCCTTGTCTGACAGGCCTTGCCCCCACCGGACTACGCCTCCCGCCGGGCGCCGCAGGCACAGTGGAGTTCACACGCCAAGCCACGGTGCGCTCCGCACCACCGGCCTTGCACAGACCACTGAAAGGACTTTTGCCATGACCATCCGACATTTTCTGATTGCAGGCAGCTGCGCAGCGGCACTCGCCCTGGGCGCCTGCTCATCGAACCCCACCAATGCACAGATCGGCACCGGCGCGGGCGCCGTGATCGGCGGCGTGGCCGGCAATGCCATCGGCGGCGGCAGCACGCTGGGCACCGTGGGCGGTGCGGCCGCCGGGGCGCTCATCGGCAACGAGCTGGGCAAGGACCGCGACCGTCGTCGCTGAACCCCCGGATGCCTTTAGGCGCAGGACGACACCGGACCGGTGCGCCCTGCGCCTGTCAGCGTGTGCGGCCGATGCGCTCGGCGCGGCCCGCGCGCCAGGCGCCAAGGATCGCAATGAAACCCGGGATAAAGATCATCGCCCAGATGACCTTGTCCAGATGGCGCTGGACCCAGGCGAAGTTGCCAAAGAAATAGCCGGCGCTGCAGATCCCGAGCACCCACAGCACGGCGCCGCCGACATTGAAGGCCGTGAACTTGCCCCTGTCCATGGCCGCCACGCCGGCCACGAAGGGCGCAAAGGTGCGGATGAACGGCATGAAGCGCGCCAGCACGATGGTGATGCCGCCATAGCGCTCGTAAAACGCATGCGCCTGATCGAAGGCGCGGCGGTTGAACCAGCGCGAACTCTCCCACTGGAACACCTTGGGCCCGAAATAGCGGCCGATGCTGTAGTTGCACTGGTCGCCGAGCACCGCCGCCACCAGCAGCACCGCACAGGCGACCGGAAAGCTCATCAGCCCCGCGCCGCTGAGCGCCCCCACGATGAACAGCAGCGAATCGCCCGGCAAAAACGGCATCACCACCAGGCCGGTCTCCACGAACACGATCGCAAACAGCAGCGCATAGACCCAGGGCCCGTAGGCCACGACGAAGGCCTCCAGGTGCTTGTCGACATGCAGGATGAAGTCGATCAAAAACGCAATGATTTCCAAGAGAAGGTCCTTCCGAATCGGCTCCGACGCGGCACCGATCGCCGCGCTGGGCAAGGCCCGTAATGTAATGCGCGCCGCCATGGGCCAGGCGCTGGAGCAGCGCGAGCACACCCGGGCGGCAGCGGGCCCGGGCGCGCCACCGGATACATGCCCTTTCCGATAGCTACACGGGCTCGCGATCGCCGCGTGTTTGTTACATATAGCTATAAATATCTACACACACCACACAGGGGACCGCCGGATTTTCAGCAATAGTCTGGTCATGGACTGCAGGGGCAACGCCCAGGTATGCCCCAAGCCATGCGACCCGCACGGCATGCAGTTCCATCCATACCAAGAGGAATCAATATGAAACACAAAATTCTCAGCACCGTCTGCGCAGTCACCGCCGCCTTCGCCCTGGGCGGCTGCGCCAGCCACCCGACCAACGCACAGATTGGCACCGGCGTCGGCGCGGTCGCCGGTGGCGTGGTGGGCGACGCCCTGTTTGGCTCGACCCTGGGCACAGTCGGCGGCGCAGCCGCCGGGGCGCTCATCGGCAACGAGATGGGCAAGAACAGCGACCGCAACAACCGGCGCGGCCGCCGCTGATGCGGCTGCCGCGCTGACCGGCACGGTCTGCGCCGCCTCGCTCACCCAGGCTGCCCACGGGCAGCCTTTTTTGTGGGCCGGCGGCCTGCTGCCACCGCGACGGCGGCGGGCACGGCCGACGCCCCGCCTAAAATCGGCCCGGTGAACGCCACCCCTCCCGTACCCGCCCCTGCCCCGCCCGCACGCCGCCCCATCCGCGACCTGCCCGACGAACTCATCAGCCAGATCGCGGCGGGCGAAGTGGTCGAGCGCCCCGCCTCCGTCGTGCGCGAACTGGTCGACAACGCGCTCGACGCCGGCGCCACCCAGGTCACCGTGCGCCTGTCGGCCGGCGGCGTGCGCCTGATCGCGGTCGAAGACGATGGCGGCGGCATTGCCCAGGCCGAGCTGCCGGTGGCGCTGCGCCGCCACGCCACCAGCAAGATCACCGACCTGCACGACCTGGAGACCGTGGCCACGATGGGCTTTCGCGGCGAGGCCCTGGCGGCCATTGCCTCGGTCTCGGAGATGGCGCTGCTCTCGCGCCCGGCCGACCAGGCCAGCGCCTTTTTGCTCGACGCGCGCAGCGGCGAGCTGCGCCCGGTGGCGCGCAGCACCGGCACCACGGTCGAGGTCAAAGAGCTGTTCTTCTCCACCCCGGCGCGGCGCAAGTTCCTCAAGTCCGATGCCACCGAACTGGCGCACTGCATCGAATCGGTGCGCCGCCATGCGCTGGCGCGCCCCGACGTCGGCTTTGCCATCTGGCACGAGGGCAAGCTAGTCGAGCAGTGGCGCGCCACGCTGGCCGCGGGCGGCGACCTGGCGGAAGCACTTGCGCGGCGCCTGGCCGACGTGCTGGGCGAAGACTTCGTCGCGCAGTCGGTGGCCGTGCAGTACAGCGTGGGCCGCGTCAGCGTGACCGGGCGTGCCGGCGTGCCCGACGCCGCGCGCTCGCGCGCCGACCAGCAGTACAGCTACGTCAATGGCCGCTTCGTGCGCGACAAGGTGCTCACGCACGCCGCGCGCAGCGCCTACGAGGATGTGCTGCACGGCCAGCGCCAGCCGGTGTATGCGCTGTATGTGCAGATCGACCCGGCGCGCGTGGACGTGAACGTGCACCCGACCAAGATCGAGGTGCGCTTTCGCGACAGCCGCGAAGTGCACCAGGCCGTGCGCCACGCGGTCGAAAACGCCCTGGCGGCGCCGCGCGCTGCCGCGCTGGCGGCCGCGGCCCTGGCCGCAGAACACAGCCCCGCCGCCGCCCCGTCTGCCACGCCAGAATATGCGTCAAATCGACCTCAAACGCCCGTCTGGCAAGCGCAAGAAGCTATGCATTTTGATGAGAACAGCGGCCACCGCGTGAACGACCTGCAGGCCCTGTGGGGCAGCCCGGCCGCGTCCAGCGCAGCGCCGCCGCTGTGGCGCGCAGCCGCGGGCAGCGGCGGCGCCGCCCCCGAAAGCACCGGCACGGCGCAGCCTCGTGCCGCCGTGGCCAGCGCCGCACCCGACGCCGCGCCAGGAACCCCAGACAACACCGCTCCAGCCCCCACCTGGCCTCTGGGCCGTGCGCTGGCGCAGCTGCATGGTGTCTACATCTTGGCCGAGAACGCCCAGGGCCTGGTGCTGGTCGACATGCACGCTGCGCACGAGCGCATCGTGTACGAGCGGCTCAAGGCCCAGGTCGATCAAAACGCGCGCATCGCCAGCCAGCCGCTGCTGATTCCGGCGACCTTTGCCGCCACCGCCGAGGAAGTGGCCTGCGCCGAGGCCTGCGCCGACACGCTGGCCCTGCTGGGCCTGGAAATCGTGCCGTTCTCGCCCAAGACCCTGGCCGTGCGCGCCGTGCCGACCACCCTGGCCCAGGGCGACGCGGTCGAACTGGCGCGCAGCGTGCTGGCCGAGCTGGCCGTGCACGACGCCAGCACCGTGGTGCAGCGCGCGCAGAGCGAGATCCTGGGCACCATGGCCTGCCACGGCGCGGTGCGCGCCAACCGGCGCCTGACGCTCGACGAGATGAACGCCCTGTTGCGCCAGATGGAGGTGACCGAGCGCTCGGACCAGTGCAACCACGGCCGGCCCACCTGGCGCCAGATGGGCATGCGCGAACTCGACGCGCTGTTCCTGCGCGGGCGCTGAGTGCCCCGGTGGCTCCCCCAGAAACCCGCTGCGTGCGGGTTTTTTCATGGGCGCGTGCCGTGCAGACCCACTGCCTGGGGCAGCCGTGGCCCGGTCGGGCCCACAGGCACGCCATCGGCGCCGCGCCGGCAGGGCCGCGCTCCCGCTGCCTCCGGCGCTGCGGCAATGCAACGGCACAATCTGCCTTATGCATGAATGCATAACTTTTTGGCATAATCTCGCGCTGCAGTGCCCCCGATCCCGATTTTTTGAAGAAAGCCCGTTGTTATGAAGTACGCGTCCGTAGGCCAATTCCTTGAACAGGTTGCCCAGCGCAACCCCGGCCAGCCCGAGTTCCTGCAAGCCGTGACCGAAGTGATGGAAAGCCTGTGGCCCTTCATTGAAAAGCACCCAAAATACGCCGACCACGGCCTGCTCGAGCGCCTGATCGAACCCGAGCGCACCGTCATGTTCCGCGTCTGCTGGACCGACGACCACGGCAGCGTGCAGGTCAACCGTGGCTACCGCATCCAGCACAGCATGGCCATCGGCCCCTACAAGGGCGGCCTGCGCTTCCACCCCTCGGTCAACCTGTCGGTGCTGAAGTTCCTGGCGTTCGAGCAGACCTTCAAGAACGCGCTCACCACGCTGCCCATGGGCGGCGGCAAGGGCGGCTCGGACTTCGATCCCAAGGGCAAGAGCCCCGGCGAAGTGATGCGCTTCTGCCAGGCCTTTGCGTCTGAACTCTTCCGCCACATCGGCGCCGACACCGACGTTCCGGCCGGCGACATTGGCGTGGGTGGCCGCGAAGTCGGCTTCATCGCCGGCATGTACAAGAAGCTCAGCAACCGCGCCGACTGCGTCTTCACCGGCAAGGGCCTCTCGTTCGGCGGCTCGCTGATCCGCCCCGAGGCCACGGGCTACGGCACGGTCTACTTCGCGCAGGAGATGCTCAAGCAAAAGGGCCGCAGCTTCGACGGCCTGCGCGTGTCGGTCTCGGGCGCCGGCAACGTCGCGCAGTACGCGATTGAAAAGGCCATGGCCATGGGCGCCAAGGTGGTGACGGTGTCCGATTCGAGCGGCACGGTGATCGACGAAGAGGGCTTCACACCCGAGAAACTCGCCATCCTGATGGAAGTCAAGAACCACCTGTACGGCCGCGTCAGCGACTACGCCGAGCGCACCGGCACGCGCTTCGAAGCCGGCGTGCGTCCCTGGCACGTGCCGGTCGACGTCGCCCTGCCCTGCGCCACGCAGAACGAGCTGGACGAGAAAGACGCCGCCACGCTGATCCGCAATGGCGTGCTCTGCGTGGCCGAAGGCGCCAACATGCCCTCGACCAACGAAGCGGCCAAGGCCTTCGAGGCCGCGGGCGTGCTCTACGCGCCCGGCAAGGCCAGCAACGCCGGCGGTGTGGCCACCTCGGGCCTGGAAATGAGCCAGAACGCCATGCGCCTCTCCTGGACCGCCGAGGAAGTCGATGCGCGCCTGCTGATGATCATGCAGGGCATCCACGCGGCCTGCCTCCAGCACGGCCAGCGCGCCGACGGCAGCGTGAGCTACATCGACGGCGCCAACGTAGCCGGCTTCGTCAAGGTCGCCGACGCCATGCTGGCGCAGGGCGTGGTCTGAGCCAGCCCTGCGGCCGTGCCACAAAAAGGAGCTTCGGCTCCTTTTTTTGTGCCGGTGTCGCTGCCATGGCATGCATGCGTTCGGCGGTTTGTCTTACGGCGTGCGGCCCGCGCCAGGCGCACCATCTTGGCGTCGTTCCCACTTCCCCCACCGCTTCAGAAAGGCACCGCACCATGGCAAAAAAGATCCTGATGGTTTTGACCTCGCACAGTGCGCTGGGCAACACCGGCCACAAGACCGGCTTCTGGCTCGAAGAATTTGCCGCGCCCTATTACGTGTTCCAGGACGCGGGCGCCGAGGTCACGCTGGCCTCGCCCCAGGGCGGCCAACCGCCGCTCGACCCCAAGAGCGACGACCCGGGCGCGCAGACCGAGGCCACGCGCCGTTTCAAGGCCGACGCTGCCGCCCAGAAGGCCCTTGCCCATACGCTCAAGCTTGCCGACGTCTCGGCCGGTGGCTTCGACGCCGTGTTCTACCCCGGCGGCCACGGCCCGCTGTGGGACCTGGCTGAGGACCGCGCCTCGATCGCGCTGATCGAGCAGCTGCTGGCCGCCGGCAAACCGGTCGCCGCCGTCTGCCATGCGCCCGCCGTGCTGCGCCACGCCCAGACGGCCGAAGGCCAGCCCGTGGTGCGCGGCAAGAACGTCACGGGCTTCACCAACACCGAGGAAGAAGCGGCCGGCCTGACCCACATCGTTCCGTTCCTGGTCGAAGACATGCTCAAGGGCCAGGGCGCGCACTATTCGAAGGCCGGCGATTGGCAGCCGCATGTGCTGACCGATGGCCTGCTCATCACCGGGCAGAACCCTGCCTCGTCGGAGCCTGCCGCCCATGCGCTGCTGAAAAAGCTCGGCTGAAGCGGCGGCGCGGGCGCACGCTGGCGGCGGCGGGCCATCTGCTACGCTCGAACGGCCATGCCTTTTTTCACCGCCTTTCGTGCCGCGCTCGCGGCTGATGTTTCCGTTGCCGGCCTCTCGGCGCTCACCGCTGCGGTGGCCGCTCCATGACGCCGCCGCCCCCGCCCTGCATTGCCATCGCCGGCCCCACGGCCTCGGGCAAGACCGCCGGTGCATTGGCCGTGGCCGCGGCGCTGGCGCCCCGCCTGCCGGTCGAGATCGTCAGCGTCGACTCGGCCCTGGTGTACCGCGGCATGGACATCGGCACGGCCAAGCCCACGCCGGCCGAGCGCGCTGCCGCGCCGCACCACCTGATCGACATCCGCGACCCGCTGCAGGCCTACAGCGCCGCTGAATTCGTGCACGACGCGACGCGGCTGATCGCCGAGATCCGGGCGCGCGGTGCGCTGCCGCTGCTGGTCGGTGGCACCATGCTGTATTTCAAGGCGCTGATCGATGGCATCGACGACATGCCCGCTGCCGACCCTGCCGTGCGCGCCACGCTCGAAGCGCGCGCCGCCGAGCTCGGCTGGCCCGCGCTGCACGCCGAGCTGGCGCGCGTCGACCCCGCGACCGCCGCGCGCCTGGCGCCCGCCGACAGCCAGCGCATCCAGCGTGCGCTCGAGGTATGGCAGGTGTCGGGCCGGCCGCTGTCGAGCTTTCACACTTCAAAAACCATAGCTAACAGCGAAATCTCCATCAGCGCTGGAGCGTTATTTTCATTGGAACCGCAAGACCGCGCCTGGCTGCACGCGCGCATCGCGCTGCGCTTTGACGCGATGCTGGCCGAAGGCTTTGTCGACGAGGTGCAGGGCCTGCGCGCACGCGGCGACCTGCACCCCGACCTGCCCGCGATGCGCTGCGTCGGCTACCGCCAGGCGTGGGAAGAGCTCGAGGCCCAGGCCAGCGGCCCGGCCGGCGCCGCACTCGACCTCGCTCGGCTGCGCGAACGCGGCCTGGCCGCCACGCGCCAGCTGGCCAAGCGCCAGGTCACCTGGCTGCGCAGCATGCCGCAGCGCCACGTGGTGGCCTGCGACGCGCCCGGCGCCACGGCGCAGCTGGTGCAGGCGGTGCTGCAGCGGCTGGAGCGACCCGCATGAGCGCGGCGCCGGCCGTGCTGCAGGTGCAGGCGCTGGCCAAGCACTACGGCGCCACGCCGGTGTTTGCCGACGTGAGCTTTGCGGTGCAGCCCGGCGAGTTCGTCGCCATCGTCGGCGACTCGGGCGTGGGCAAGTCCACCGTGCTCAACTGCCTGGCCGGGCTCGACAACTGGGACAGCGGGCGCATCGTGCACGGCAGCACCGATCTGGCCCAGCTCGACGGCACCGCGCGCGCACTGTGGCGCCGCGCGCACGTCGGCTTCGTGTTCCAGGCCTTCCATGTGCTGCCGCACCTGGACGTGGCGCAGAACGTGGCCCTGCCGCTGATGCTGCTGGGCCAGAACGACGCGGCGCGCGTGCAGCAGATGCTGGCCGCCGTCGGCCTGGGCGACCTGGGCGCGCGGCTGCCGCAGCAGCTCAGCGGCGGGCAGCTGCAGCGCGTGGCCATTGCGCGCGCCCTGGTGCACCGCCCGGCCCTGCTGCTGGCCGACGAGCCGACCGGCAACCTCGACCCCGGCACGGCGCGGCGCACGCTCGACCTGCTGCTGGCGCAGACGCGCGAACACGGCGCCGCGCTGGTGCTGGTCACGCACTCGGACGCGGCCGCAGCGCGCGCCGACCGCGTGCTGCGGCTCACGGCCCAGGGCATTGCGCCGGCCTGACGCGGCCGCGCTGCAGGCGCGTAAACGCCCCGGGGGCGATGGCCGCACCGGGGCGCTTGTATCACGTCAAAAGTGCTTCAAACGCTTTTCCAGCCTGCGCTGGCAGCTATCAAATTAGCAAGCCGCGCCCGCTGCCGCCTTACTCGATGGACAGGCGCTGCGCGTTGCCGCCCTGCTTCTTGGGCAGCGTCAGCGTGAGCACGCCGTTGTCGTACTTGGCCTTGCACTGCGCGGCGTCGATGTCGGCCGGCAGCTGGAAGCTGCGCGCGACGGCGCCGAAGTAGCGCTCCGAACGCAGCACCTTCTCGCCCTCGGTCTGCTGGTCCTGCTGGCGCACCTCGGCGCGCAGGCTGACCACGTTGCCCTCGACTGAGACCTGGATGTCCTCCTTGGGAACGCCCGGCACCTCGGCGCAGACCGTGTATCCGCTGTCGTTTTCCTTCACGTCGACCTTCATCTGGCCCGGCGTGGGCAGCGGATCGCCGTGCAGCGGGCGCACATAGAAGCCCGGGTTCACGTCCTTGAAAAATTCGTCAAACAGGCCACCACGGCCGACCAATGCGTTCATGACAGTGCTCCTTCCAGTAATGGCTAGAAACAAAGAAAAAATTGGCGAGGACCGCTAGCCACCAGCCCCTTTTTCTTACGTAAGGCCGCGCCGCGCGAGTTCAAGCCGTGGCGTGCCGTGGCGTTGATGCAGCGCAAACCGGGCGGCGTGCGAGCCGTGCGCGCTGCCGCCGTGCTGCAGCGCCACAATGGCCCCATGCTCGCCTTGCTTCGCACCTGGTCCCTGCAGGAACTGCGCCACCACCCCTGGCGCAGCGCGGCCGCCGCCTGCGCCGTGATGCTGGGCGTGGCGCTGGCCTTTGCCGTGCACACCATCAACGCCTCGGCGCTGGACGAGTTTGCGCAGGCGGTGCGCAGCATCAACGGCCAGCCCGATCTGGAGCTGCGCGCCGTGCAGGGCGGCTTCAACGAAGCGCTCTTCGAGCGCCTGGCCACGCGGCCCGAGGTGGCGCGCGCCGGCCCGGTGCTCGAGCAGTCGGTGCTGGCGCTACCCGCGGCCGCCGGCGCGGCGGCCAGCGCGGCGCGGCCTGTGGCGCTGCGCGTGGTCGGTGCCGATGCGCTGCTGCTGCCGGCCATGGCGCCCGCGCTCATGCCGCGTCCTTTTGCGAGCCTGCCGCCCGACCGCTTTGCGCTGTTTGCGCCTGCCACCGTGTTCCTCAATGCCGCCGCGCTGCAGGCGCTCGGCCTGCCCAGCCAGCCCGGCACGGCCCCCCGGCTGGAACTGCAATCGGGCCTGCAGCGCGTGGCGGTGCGCGTGGCCGGCAGCGTGGCGGCCGGCGGCGCACCACTGGCGGTGATGGACATCGGCGCTGCGCAAGACCTGTGGGGCCGCGGCGGCGAACTCAGCCGCATCGACCTGCAGCTGCGGCAGGGCACCGTGCGCAGCGCTTTCCGCCAGGCGCTCGAGGCCACCCCCGGCTGGCCTGCCGGCCTGGTCTGGGCCGAGCCCGGCGATGCCGCGCAGAGCGTGGGCAACCTCTCGCGCGCCTACCGCGTCAACCTCACGGTGCTGGCGCTGGTGGCGCTGTTCACGGGCGCGTATCTGGTGTTTTCGGTGCTGGCGCTGAGCGTGGCCCAGCGCGCGCCGCAGTTCGCGCTGCTGGCGGTGCTCGGCGCCACGCCGCGCCAGCGTTTGCAGCTGGTGCTGGCCGAGTCGCTGCTGCTGGGCCTGGTGGGCAGCGCCGCCGGCATTGCGCTGGGCACGGCGCTGGCGGCCGCCGCGCTGCGCCTGCTCGGCGGCGACCTGGGCGGTGGCTACTTTGCCGGTGCCGAGCC
>NZ_MWOK01000006.1 GCF_012932145.1 Acidovorax sp. SRB_14
AACCCGGCCGGCGGCCCCGTGGCCGCCGCCCCCGCAGCGCCGGCGTGCCTGCTGACCGAGCCGGCCGCGCGCGCCCTGCAGTCGGCCCAGGAAGAGCTGCGCGCGCAGGGGCTCTCGCTCAAGGTCTTGGGGTGCGACGGGTTCCCGAACGCGCTGCCCGAGCGCAGCGACACCGCCCCGGGCACCGCGGTCGACCTGACGCTCGTCGTGGTGCGCGCCCAGCGCGCCAGCGCCGCCGTGCGCGGTCCGCTGGCCGAGGGCGAGGAGGTGGACATGGGCACGCCGTTCGGCAGGCTCGGCGCACCCGCGCACACCGACCACCCCGCGCTCGCGCCCGACGTGCAGCACAACCGGCGCTGGCTGCGCGCCCTGCTGCAGCGCCACGGCTTTCGCAACCTGCCCCAGGCGTGGTGGCACTACACGCTGCACCGCGCGTCTTAGCGCGCGTCCCAGAGCGCGGACCTGGCCTTGCCCGGGCGCGGCCCTTTTTGCGGGGTGCTGTGGCTGCCTAAAATTTGTGCAGGTACAATTGCCGCCTCTTTTTTCAGCAATCCACCCGACTCCTTTTCATCCATGCAGATCGGCCCGATTCCCCTGGCGAACGCGCTGTTCGCCGCCCCCATGGCCGGCGTGACGGACCGCCCGTTCCGCCAGCTGTGCCGGGCCTTGGGCGCGGGCTATGCGGTCAGCGAAATGGTGACCTCGCGCAAGGACCTGTGGAACAGCCTCAAGACCTCGCGCCGGGCCAACCACGAGGGGGAGCCGGGGCCGATCGCCGTGCAGATCGCCGGCACCGATGCGCAGATGATGGCCGAGGCCGCTGCCTACAACGTGGCGCGCGGTGCGCAGATCATCGACATCAACATGGGCTGCCCGGCCAAGAAGGTCTGCAACAAATGGGCCGGCTCGGCGCTGATGCAGAACGAGGCCCTGGCGGTCGAGATCGCCGCCGCCGTGGTCGAGGCCTGCGCGCCGCACGGCGTGCCCGTCACGCTGAAGATGCGCACCGGCTGGTGCCAGCAGCACAAGAACGCCGTCGCGCTGGCGCGCCAGTTCGAGGGCGTGGGCATCCAGATGCTCACGGTGCATGGCCGCACGCGCGAGCAGGGCTACAAAGGCCAGGCCGAGTACGACACCATCGCCGCCGTCAAGGCGCAGGTCGCCATTCCGGTGGTGGCCAATGGCGACATCACCAGCCCCGAGAAGGCGCGCGACGTGCTGGCCGCCACGGGCGCCGACGCCCTCATGGTGGGCCGCGCCGCCCAGGGGCGGCCATGGATCTTCCGCGAGATCGGCCATTTCCTCGCCACGGGCGAGCATCTGGCGCCGCCGCGCGTGGCCGAGGTGCGCGCGCTGCTGCTCGAGCACCTGCAGGACCACTACAGCCTGTACGGCGCCTTCACCGGCGTGCGCACGGCGCGCAAGCACATTGCCTGGTACGTGCGCGCACTGCCGGGCGGCGAAGCCTTCAGACAACACATCAACACCATCGAGGACTGCGACACGCAGTGGCATGCGGTGGCCGCCTATCTGGACGCCCTGGGCGACCGGATGGAGCGCCTGCCCGCCGCCAGCGCCCACGCGGCCATCGATGAAGAACCCGAGGGATTGGCAGCATGAGCAAACAACACATAGAAGAATGCGTGCGCGAGAGCTTGCAAGGCTACTTTCGCGACCTGGACGGCGAGGCGCCCGATGGCATGTACGACATGCTGGTGCGGCTGGTCGAAAAACCGCTGCTCGAAGTGGTGATGGGCCACGCCGACAACAACCAGTCGCGCGCCGCCCAGTGGCTCGGGCTCAACCGCAACACGCTGCGCAAGAAGCTGGTCGAGCACAAGCTGCTCTGACGCCAGGCTTCAGACTCACTTATTTATAGCTGCCAGCGCTTTCCCCATAAGTGCTGGAGCCCGATTTCATTCCAATTTCAAACTCTGGCAAACCCCATGAAAGCACTTCTTTCCGTCTCCGACAAAACCGGCATCGTCGCGTTCGCCCAGCAGCTGCATGCGCTGGGCGTGCAACTGCTGTCCACCGGCGGCACCGCCAAGCTGCTGGCCGACGCCGGTCTGCCCGTCACCGAGGTGGCCGAGGTCACGCGCTTCCCCGAGATGCTCGACGGCCGCGTCAAGACGCTGCACCCCATGGTGCACGGCGGCCTGCTGGCGCGCCGCGACCTGCCCGCGCACATGGCGGCGCTGCAAGAGCACGGCATCGCCCCCATCGACCTGCTGGTGGTCAACCTCTACCCGTTCGAAGCCACGGTGGCCAAGGCCGGCTGCACGCTGGCCGACGCGATCGAGAACATCGACATCGGCGGCCCCGCCATGGTGCGCAGCGCCGCCAAGAACTGGAAGGACGTGGGCGTGCTGACCGACGCCTCGCAGTACGCCGACGTGCTGGCCGAGCTGCAGGCCACCGGCAAGCTGTCCGACCAGCTGCGCTTTGCGCTGTCGGTGGCCGCGTTCAACCGCATCGCCCAGTACGACGGCGCGATCAGCGACTACCTCTCGTCCGTCACCTTCGAGTCCGAGAAGCTCGCCGAGACCTACGTGCCCCGGCGCAGCCTGTTCCCTGGCCAGAGCAACGGCATGTTCACCAAGGTGCAGGACCTGCGCTACGGCGAGAACGCGCACCAGCAGGCCGCGCTGTACCGCGACCTCTACCCGGCCCCGGGCTCTCTGGTCACGGGCGTGCAGTTGCAGGGCAAGGAACTGTCGTACAACAACATCGCCGACGCCGACGCAGCCTGGGAGTGCGTCAAGAGCTTTGACGAGCCCGCCTGCGTGATCGTCAAGCACGCCAACCCCTGCGGCGTGGCCGTCGGACAGGATGCGCACCAGGCCTATGCCAAGGCCTTCCAGACCGACCCGACCAGCGCCTTCGGCGGCATCATCGCGTTCAACCGCTCGGTCGACCGGGCCGCGGCCGAGGCCGTGTCCAAGCAGTTCGTCGAAGTGCTGATGGCGCCCGACTTCACGCCCGAGGCCCTCGACATCTTCAAGGCCAAGGCCAACGTGCGCCTGATGAAGATCGCCTTGCCGGCCGGCGGTGCCAGCGCCTGGGACCAGGGCCGCAACGCCATGGACGCCAAGCGCGTGGGCTCGGGCCTGCTGCTGCAGACGGCCGACAACCACGTGCTGCAATTGGCCGACCTGAAAGTCGTCACCACCGTGCAGCCCACGCCCGCGCAGCTGCAGGACCTGCTGTTCGCCTGGAAGGTGGCCCAGTACGTCAAGAGCAACGCCATCGTCTTCTGCAAGGACGGCATGACCATGGGCGTGGGCGCGGGCCAGATGAGCCGCCTCGACTCGGCGCGCATCGCCAGCATCAAGGCCGAGCACGCCCAGCTGTCGCTGCAGGGCACGGCGGTGGCGAGCGATGCCTTCTTCCCGTTCCGCGACGGCCTCGATGTGGTGGTGGACGCGGGCGCGACCTGCGTGATCCAGCCCGGCGGCTCGATGCGCGACCAGGAGGTGATCGACGCCGCCAACGAGCGCGGCGTGGCCATGGTCACCACCGGCGTGCGCCACTTCCGCCATTGAGATACGGAGAAGGGGCCTTCGCCCCGCACAACAAAAAGCGGCCAGGGGCCGCTTTTTTGTTGCGCTGCAGGGCAGGGTGCCAGCGCGGAATCCGTATGGGGTTTGAGGTAAAAAGTGCCTAAAACACAAGACAGGCCTTCGCAGGCAGCTATCTATTCAGGAGTTGTGGAGTGCTGCGCGAGCAGCCGGTCAATGGCCCGGTCCTTGTCCTGCCAGATGCCGTCGAGCCAGGCCTGCAGAAGCGCGCGCTGTTTGGCATTGGCTTTGAGCAGCTCGGCGGGAATCGGCTGCTGGCGCACGAGCACTTCCACATCGCCCAGGCGTCCGCACAGCGCGTCGAGGAAGGTTGGCACCTTGCCGGGGTAGACGATGGTCACGTCGACCAGGCCGTCGAACAGCTCGCCCATGGTGCCCAGCGCCATGGCCATGCCGCCGGCCTTGGGCTGGAGCAGATGCCGGTAGGGCGATGCCTGCTGCGCATGCTTGGCGGCGGTGAAGCGCGTGCCTTCGGCAAAGCTCATCACCGAGGTCGGCAGCAGGCGGAATTTCTCGCAGGCCTGGCGCGCGTCGCGCAGGTCCTTGCGCGCGCTGCCGCCGCCGCTGCCGCGGCGCATGAACGGAAAGTCGAGCGCCCACCAGGCCAGGCCGAGCACGGGCACATAGATCAACTCCCGCTTGAGGAAGAACTTGAGCATGGGGATGCGCTGGTTCAATACGCGCTGGATCACCACGATGTCGACCCAGCTTTGGTGGTTGCAGGTCACCAAGTACCAGCCATCGCGGCGCAGGCCTTCGAGGCCCGAGACCTGCCAGCGGCCGCGGTTGACGGCGCTCAGCCAGAAGCTGTTGATGGCGATCCAGCCCTCGGGGATCTTGTTGAGCACGCGGTCGGTGAGGCGGCGCACGGGCGTGAACGGCAGCAGCAGCTTGGCCAGCGCGAACGGCACCATCAGGGCGCACAGGGCCAGGGTGTTGAGCACCAGGACCAGGGTGGCAAAACAGAACTTCAGTGCAGCAAGCATGGGCGGGCAGGGCGAAAAAAAGGCCGCCGGCGCGGGCCGACGGGGTTTGGAGCAGTTTTGGCCTCCAGCGCTTGCGCAGCAAGCGGGGGCAGCTCTTATTTTGCGAGCGACTTGAACACGTCCTGGGCGATGGCCACGGTCTCGGCAATGTCGGCCGGCGTGTGCGCGGCGCTCACGAAGCCGGCTTCGTAGAGCGCCGGGGCGATGTAGATGCCGCGCTCGAGCAGGCCGTGGAACAGCCGGTTGAAGCGCGCGCCGTCGCTCTGCATCACGGTGGCGTAGTTCTGCGGCAGCGTCGGCAGCAGGAAGAAGCCGAACATGCCGCCCTCGCAGTCGGCACTGAACGGCACGCCTTCATACGCCGCAGCGGCCACGAGGCCCTCGACCAGGCTATGAGTGGACGCCGACAAAGCCTCGAAGAAACCTGGTTTGCTGATCTCGCGCAGCGTCGCCAGCCCGCAGGCCGTGGCGACCGGGTTGCCCGACAGCGTGCCGGCCTGGTAGACCGCGCCGAGCGGCGCCAGCTGCTCCATGACGGCGCGCTTGCCGCCGAAGGCCGCCAGCGGCATGCCGCCGCCGATGACCTTGCCCATGACCGTGATGTCGGGCTCGAAGCCGGGAATGTCGCGCGCATAGACGCTTTGCGCGCCGCCGAGCGCCACGCGGAAGCCGTTCATGACCTCGTCGAACACGAACAGCGCGCCGTGCTGCGTGCACAGCTCGCGGCAGCGCTTCACGAAGGGCACGCTGGCGCGCACGAAGTTCATGTTGCCGGCGATCGGCTCGATCATCACGCAGGCGAGGTCGGCGCCGTACAGCGCAAAGGCTTCTTCGAGCTGCGCGACGTTGTTGTATTCGAGCACCAGCGTGTCCTGCACCACCTCGGCCGGCACGCCGGCGCTGGTGGCGTTGCCGAACGTGGCCAGGCCCGAGCCGGCCTTGACGAGCAGCGCGTCGGCGTGGCCGTGGTAGCAGCCCTCGAACTTGAGGATCTTCTTGCGCCCGGTGGCGCCGCGCGCCAGGCGGATCGCGCTCATGCCGGCCTCGGTGCCCGAGCTGACCAGGCGCACCATCTCGATCGAGGGCACGAGGGCGACGATGGCTTCGGCCAGCTCGACCTCGCGCTCGGTCGGCGCGCCGAACGAGAAGCCTTCGAGCGCGGCCTTTTGCACCGCTTCGAGCACGGCCGGGTGGCCGTGGCCCAGGATCATCGGGCCCCAGGAGCCGATGTAGTCGATGTAGCGCTGGCCGTTGGCGTCCCACATGTAGGCGCCCTGCGCGCGCTCGATGAAGCGCGGCGTGCCGCCGACGGCCTTGAAGGCGCGCACGGGCGAGTTCACGCCGCCGGGGATGAGCGCCTGGGCGCGTTGGAAGAGGGCGAGGTTGCGGTCAGTGCTTGGTGTCATGGGGAGGGAGTACAAAGCCGTCCACGGACGGCAGGTCAATGTCCTGGCCGGGCGCTGCGTCGTCGGCGCCTTCGGCGTCGTCGTCGGGCTCGGCCCAGAACAGGCGGTCGGGCACGATGTGGCCCATGCCGGGCCGAAAGCCATTGTCGAGGCAGCGGTCGAGGTAGCCGAGCGCTTCGCTGCAGGCTTCACCCAGGTCGCTGCCGCACGCGACCAGCGCGGTCAGGGCCGCCGACAGGGTATCGCCGGCGCCGGTGAAAGTGGCATCGAAAAGTTCGAAGCGTCCGTTGCCGAGCACGGTCTCGGGCGAGGCGAGCACGTTGTCGACGAACTGCTCGGGCAGCGGTATGCCGGTCACCAGCGTGTAGGGGGTGCCCATCTCGGCCGCGGCGGCCGCCAGGTCGCGCGCGGTCGGGCTGTGCTCGCGCCCCCATTCCGGCAGCAGCCAGCGCCAGAGCGTACTGTGGTTTCCAACCAACACCGTGGTCTGCGGCAGCATCAGTTCGCGAAAGGCGTCCAGGTACTGGTCGATCAGGCTGTCCTGCCACCACGACAGGTTGGGCATGTAGCTGATCACCGGCAGGTCGGCGTAGTCGGCGGTGAGCTCGGCAATGGCGCTGATGTTTTCCGGGCTGCCGACGAAGCCGACCTTGATCGCCTGGACCGGCAGGTCTTCCAGCGCGGCGCGCGCCTGGTCGGTCAAGGCCTCGTCGTCGAAGCTGTAGTGGTCGAAGATCTCGCTGGTGTCGCGCACATAGGCGCCTGTCACCACGGCGACCGGGTGGCCGCCGACCGAAGCGATGGTGGCAATGTCTGCCGTCAGGCCGCCGGCGCCGCTCGGGTCGCTGGCATTGAACACCATCACGCAGGCCGGGCTGGCGCCTTCGGGCGCCTCTTCCGGTGCGTCGCTCGTGGGGGTGGAAGGGCTGTGTGTCATGGACCAGTTCCGGGGTTGGGGGTGGCGCGGAAACGGCAGCCGACAGTGATGACTAGATACAATCGTTGCATTCTACGTGAAGGCCCTTTAAGCTGTGACAGACTCTAAAACTTGGATGTGTTTGATTTGCGGTTGGATTTATGACGAGGCTGCGGGTTCTCCCGAGCACGGCATCGCACCCAACACCCCATGGGAGCAGGTGCCCATGAACTGGACCTGCCCTGAATGCGGCGCCCGCAAGGAAGACTTCGAGATGATTGAGATTTGAAGCGCAGGCATTCGCCTGCGTTGTTTATTTTCCATCCGGAGTGCAGATAATTGACTACTACTGGTGCATGTTTCAAGGTTCTCGTGGTAGACGACAGCAATACCATTCGCCGCAGTGCAGAAATTTTTCTCAAGCAGGGCGGCCACGAGGTGTTATTGGCCGACGACGGATTTGACGCTTTGGCCAAGGTCAACGACTACCAGCCGCACCTGATCTTTTGCGACATCCTCATGCCCAAGCTCGATGGCTACCAGACCTGCGCCATCATCAAACGCAATGCGCGTTTTGCCGATATCCCGGTGGTCATGCTTTCGTCCAAGGACGGCGTTTTCGATAAGGCACGCGGACGCATGGTGGGCTGCCAGGAATATCTCACCAAACCATTTACCAAAGACCAGTTGCTGCAGGCTGTGCAGCAATTTGGTAATCGAAATCAAGGAGCCATGTAATGCCCATTCAGAAAGTTCTGGTCGTTGACGACTCGAAAACCGAGTTGATGTTTTTGACCGACTTGCTGCAAAAGAAAGGCATGCAGGTGCGCACCGCTGAAAATGCAGAAGAGGCATTCAAGCGGTTGGCAGAAGAAAAGCCCGACCTGATTCTCATGGACGTGGTAATGCCCGGGCAAAACGGGTTTCAGCTCACCCGCTCCATCACGCGGGACCCTTTGTACGCCGATGTGCCCATCATCATGTGCACCAGCAAAAACCAGGAGACCGACCGGGTTTGGGGCATGCGCCAGGGCGCGCGGGGCTACATCACCAAGCCGGTGGATGCGGCCGAGCTGCAGGCCAAAATCGACGCACTGAGCTGAGCAGCCCGCCCCTGCCATGGCCAACCGCGAAGCCCTCCGAGCGCTCCAGATACGCCTTGCCGATCGCCTGCAGGCCGCCAGAACTGAGGGCCTGACAGTATCTTCCTGGCTGGCCGTCGAGTCGGCCGGGCAGTTCTACCTGCTGCCGCTGGGCCATGCGGGTGAAATCTTTCCCTGGTCTGCGGTGCAGCCGGTCCCTTACACCCAGGAGTGGTTTTTGGGCGTCGCCAACCTGCGTGGCGGCTTGGCCGGGGTGGTCGACCTGGCCCGGCTGCTGGGTGCTGCGCCGGTGCGCTCTGAACAGGGCTTGGCCGAAGCCAGCCTGCTGGCTTTCAATGCGGCGCTGGAGGTCAACGCCGCCTTGCTGGTCGATCGGCTCGCCGGCTTGCGCGGCACCGAGGCCTTTGTCTCGTCCGAGCCTCCGGGCGAAGGCGCGCCCGCATTTTTTGGCACTGCCTACCTCGACTCCAGCGGTGTCCGCTGGCAGGAGCTGAATTTGCAGGTTCTCTCTCAACATCCCGAGTTTTTGAGCATCAGCGCTTGAGTTCTTTATTAAGGCCGCACCATGTCTGTCGTCAAACAATTTGGAAAACTGTTCAACCGCGTGCCGCAGAACTCGGACTCTGGCATGGGCACGGCCTCGGCCATGGACCAGGCTCTGCTGAGCGATGCGCCGCTGGACACGGCGCAGCTGCGCAGCACCTACCAGGGGGATGCGCTCCACAGCGTCCAAGGTGACCCGGGGGCCGTCGGTGGTGCGTCCGGCGGCGCGGTGACGGACGGGGACAGCGACCTCCTTTCCCTGCCGCTGCTGGGCCAGGCCAGCGCGAGCGCGCACCAGCGGCACTTGCTGATCCTGCTGGCCGTTGGCGTGGTGCTGTTGGCCCTAATTGCCGGGTGGGTGCTGCGGCAGGCGGACCGCTCAGCGCAGCAGTTGGCGGCGACCGGGCAGTCCCTGATGCAGTCGCAGCGGCTGGCCAAATCGGTGTCGCAGGCCTTGGTGGGCAGTCCCCAGGCGTTCCCCGACGTGGTGGAAAGCTCGGGGGTGCTCGCGCGCAACGTGCGTGCGCTCAAAGGTGGCGATGCCGAGCTCGGGGTTCAGGCCCTGGGTGAGTCCTTCCAATCGGACCTGGAGTCCATCAAACCCTTGATGGAGCGCGCAGAGCGCAATGCCAGCGTGGTCATGGGGCAGCAGAAAATCCTGATGCAGGTCGGCGACGCCCTGCGCACCATCAACCGGCAGTCGTCCGACCTGCTGGAGATCGCCGAGACCGTGTCTTCGCTCAAGCTGCAGCAGAACGCGCCGGCATCCGAGATTTCGGCTTCCGGCCAACTGGTGATGCTGACGCAGCGCATTGGCAAGTCGGCCAACGAGTTCCAGACCACCGAAGGCGTGAGCCCCGAGGCCGTGTTCCTGCTGGGCAAGGACCTGAACTCGTTCAAGGAAATCGCCCAGGGCCTGCTCGACGGCAGCGCCGAACTGCGACTGGCGCCGACCAGGGATGCGCAGACGCGCGAGCAACTCGACGCGCTGGTGAAGCTCTACGAGGATACGCGCACCCAAGCCAGCGCCATCCTGGGCAATCTGCAGGGCTTGGTGTCCGCGCGCGAAGCGCAGTCTGCCATCGTGGCCGACAGCGAACCGCTGCGCCGCCAGCTCGAAGGCCTGCAAAACAAGCTCTCGGCCCAGACCGGCATGGGTGCCGGGCAGTTTGCGGCCCTGACGCTGGCCGGCCTGTTCGTTCTGCTGTGCGGTATCGGCATTTCGCGCGTGCAGCTGCTCGACAGCCGCGGCCGCCAGCAATCGGCAGAGTTGCAGCACCGGGATGCGCAGCGCCAGGAGCAGGAAGCCAAGCGCGTCAACGATGCCAACCAGGCTGCCATTTTGCGGCTCATGAACGAGTTGCAGTCCGTGGCCGAGGGCGACCTGACGCAGGAGGCGACCGTGACCGAAGACATCACGGGTGCCATTGCCGACTCGGTCAACTACACGGTGGAAGAGCTGCGCCAGCTCGTGGGCAGCGTGCAAACCACCGTCACGCGGGTGGCGCAGACCACGGCTCAGGTGGACAGCACGTCGACCGAACTGCTGGCTGCGTCCACCGAGCAACTGCGCGAGATTCGGGAGACCGGCCGCTCGGTGCTCGACATGGCATCGCGCATCAACGAGGTGTCTGCGCAGGCGCAAGAGTCCGCCACGGTGGCGCGCCAGTCACTGCAGGCGGCCGACTCGGGTCTGCAGGCGGTGCAGAACGCCATCGGCGGCATGAACTCCATCCGCGACCAGATCCAGGACACCTCCAAGCGCATCAAGCGGCTCGGCGAGTCGTCGCAGGAGATTGGTGAAATCACCGAGCTGATCTCGGACATTACCGAGCAGACCAACGTGCTTGCGCTGAACGCCGCCATCCAGGCCGCATCGGCGGGCGAGGCTGGGCGGGGCTTCTCGGTGGTGGCCGAAGAAGTGCAGCGGCTGGCCGAGCGCTCGGCCGACGCCACGCGCCAGATCTCTGCGCTCGTGAAAGCCATTCAGACCGACACCCAGGATGCCGTGGCCGCCATGGAGCGCTCCACACAGGGCGTGGTGGAGGGGGCCCGCCTGTCCGACAGTGCCGGCACGGCGCTGTCCGAGATTGACCGCGTGTCGCGCCGACTGGCAGATCTGATCGAGCAGATTTCTTCGTCCACTTCACGCGAGGCCACGCTGGCCAACGAGGTGGCCGACAACATCCAGCACATTTTTGCCGTGACCGAGCAGACCGGCGAGGGCACGCGCACCACCGCCCAGCAGGTGCGTGAACTCTCGCACATGGCCGAGGAGCTGCTGCAGTCGGTGGCGCGGTTCAAGATTGCCTGACGCAGTGAACAACGAATGGGCTCTGTGCCGTCGGGAATGAATCCATGTCCTCCATTGATGCTGTAAACGCCGCCCTGACCGAGGGGGCCCAGGACGAGCAGGACCTCGGGCCGCTCGCGTGGGTCCTGGACGAATTGCGCAAATCGCTTGATGGTGCCGTCAAGGCCCTGCGCCGTTTCGTGCACGATGCCGAGCTGGCACGGGGCTCGGACCTCGCCGCGCTGGATGCGTCTGCCCTGCGCATCGCGCGCCAGCAGCTGCACCAGGCCTGCGGGGCGCTCGAAATGGTAGGCATGGCGTCTCCGGCCTTGGTGCTGCGGGCCATGGAAACAGCGGTGCAGCGCTTTGTGCAACGCCCCGAAATGTGCACCGACGACGCAGCAGGGGCCCTTGAACGCGCCAGTTTCGCGCTCAGCGAGTACCTCGAAAGCGTGCTGGCCGGCAAATTCGTCTCCGCGGTGACCCTGTTTCCCCAGTACCGCGATGTGCAGGCGCTGGCCGGCGCGGACCGCGTGCACCCGGCCGACCTGTGGCCTGCCGAGCGCCGTTTCCGTGAGCCGCAGAGCGATGCCTCGGCCGCTCCCGTGGCGTACGGGGTGCAGGCTCGCGCGCGCCTGGACCAGGCGGTTCTGCGCATGGTGAAAGAAGGCGATTTCGATGCGGCACGCGACCTGCGCGATGCATGCCTGGGCTTTGTCGCGGGGCAGAACGAACCGCAGGCGCGCGCCTTCTGGAAGATCGGCGCCGGTTTTTTCGAGGCCTTCAGTCTGGGCCTCTTGGCGCCCGATGTATACGTTAAGCGCGTGGCATCGCGCATCCTGATGCAGTACGCCACGCTGGCCAAGGGCGACCCGGACATCTCTGATCGGTTGGTGCAGGACCTGCTGTTTTTCTGCGCCCAGGCGCGCCCCACAGCGCCAGACCAGGCGCCGGCACTCGGCGCCGTGCGCGCGGCTTTTGCGCTGGATCGATTTGCTCCGGTGGACTACGAAGCCCGGCGTTTCGGCCGGTTCGATCCGGCCGTGTTGGCACAGGCCCGCAAGCGTATCGCTGCGGCCGCCGAGACCTGGTCCGCCTTGGCCGGCGGCGATCGCAACAAGCTCAAGCCGGCGGTCGATCAATTCAGCCTGGTGTGCGACTCGCTGCGCAAGCTCGATCGCAACAGCGAAAGCCTGGCGCAGGCTTTGACCCAGGCGGTGGGCCTGAGCACGCAGTCTGGCGAACCGCCGCCGGCGGCGTTGGCCATGGAGGTCGCCACCGCGGTGCTGTACCTGCAGGCCGTGCTGGAAGACCTCGATACATCCGACGAGCAGATGGCGGACCGGGCGCAGCGGCTGGCGGAGCGCCTGGACAGCGTATGCGGCGGTGCCGAGCCCGAGCCGCTGGAACTGTGGATGGAAGAGCTGTACCGCCGTGTCAGCGACCACCAGACCATGGGCAGTGTGGTCGATGAGCTGCGTGCGACGCTGGGCGAGGCCGAAAGGGCGATGGACCAGTTCTTTCGCAATCCCCAGGATGCCGCCCCTTTGACGGTCGTTCCGGGCCATATGGCTCAGATGCGCGGCGTGCTCTCGGTGCTGGGGCTGGACCAGGCCTCGCTGGCGGTGGTGCGCATGCGCGACACCGTGGAGCGTCTGCTCATCAACGAGCCCAGCGAGGAGGCACAGCGCAGCCAGACGTTTGAAAAGCTGGGCAACAGCCTGGGCGCCCTGGGCTTTCTGATCGACATGCTCAGCTACCAGCGCGCGCTGGCGCGCAAGCTGTTCGTCTATGACGAAGAGCTGGGCGAATTGCGCGCCCTCATGGGCCGCACCCGTTTGCATGCGACCGAGGGCAGCGGCATTGCACCGCAGCCGTTGCCAGAGCGCGTGCCTGTCCCCTTGCCAGAGGTTGCGCCACCGGTGCCGGCCCCGCCGGTTACCCCGGAAGCCGTGGACTTTGACTGGATCTTGCCGTCCGATGCCCCGACGGAGTCCGGCATGGACGCGGGTGCGCTGGCCGAGCCCGAACCGCTCGCAGTGCTTGTGCAGGAGGACCCACAGCACGGCCAGGGCGTTGACTCCGCCCCGGTGCTCGGCGCGGCTGCAGTGTCCAACACCGTGCCAGACACGGAGGACGATCTGCAGGAGGTCTTCCTGGAAGAGGTGCGCGAGGTGGTGGCAACCGGTTTTGCCGCCATCGAGGCCCTGCGGCAAGAGCCCGCTCAACTCTCCGAGCAGACGAGTTTGCGCCGCGCCTTCCACACGCTCAAGGGCAGCTCGCGCATGGTCGGGCTGCAGGAGTTCGGCGAAGCAGCGTGGTCGCTCGAGCAGTTGCTCAACGCCTGGCTGGCCGAGCAAAAGCCCATGCAGCCGCCTCTGCTGGACCTGGCAGCGCGTGCACTGCACGGCTTCAGCCGGTGGGCCGATGACATCGCGGCCGGCGATGCCGGTGCCTGGCAGGCGGCGCCGTTCGGCCATGCGGCCGATGGTCTGCGGCTGGAGGGCGCGGAGTTGCCCCTGATGTTGCCCGGCGACGAGGTGGGCGATGGACTTGTGGCATTTGCGCTAGAGGTGCCAGAGTGGAGTGCTGGCGCTGCCGAACCTGCCGCACCGCCTTTTGCCGAAGCGCCCTCCCGCGCCATGGATTTCTCCCAGACTGAACCCGAAGACGTTGCCGGCATGGACGCGTTCGACGGACCCGCCGATGACGAGATGGTGCTGGCGCTGGAGTTCCCGCCGCTTCCCGTGTCCGTGGAAGAGGCCGAGACGGCATCTGAACTGTCCATGCGGCCTGCCGAGGCGCAGGAGATCGACTTTGCCGCGTTCTCCGCAGCCTTGGAGGACACGGCGCAGCCCCCAGTGTCTGATGTCGATTTCTCTCCGAACATGGTGCCGTGGGCAGACGACGAGCACGCTGCCGCACCGACCACCGCGCAGACCGACGAACCAGCAGAGCTGGAAGCGCTCGCGTCTCCCGAGGCGCCGCCGCAAGGCTTCGACCCCCTGTCGGATGTGGAATTCGGGTTGGAGCCTTCGCCCGACGGCCTGGCCGCCAACGACAGCTCCGTCGCACACGCAGCGCAGCGCCCGTTCCTGCATGTCGTGGGCGACGGTGCCGAGCGCCTGGTGCAAGAAGCCAGCGATGAGGCAGTGAAGGTCATTGGTTCGCTGCGCATCGGCATACCGCTGTACAACGTCTACCTGAACGAGGCCGACGAATGGTCGCGCCGCTTGGTGACAGCGCTGCAAGAGTGGTCGCTGGAACTGGACCGACCCTTGCCCGATGTGGCCGTGGCGTTGGCGCATTCGATGGCCGGCAGCTCGGCCACCGTCGGTTTCACGGCGCTGTCGGATACCGCGCGGCTGCTTGAGCATGCGTTGGCCCATGTGCAACTGCAGCCCCAGGGCCTGCCTGAGCATGCGGCGGTGTTCACGGCAGCGGCCGACGAAATCCGCCGCTTGCTGCACCAGTTTGCGGCCGGCTTCCTCAAGGAAACCCAGGCACAGGTCCTGCATGATTTGCGCCAGATTCTCGCCACCGAGGTGGCGCATACGCTGTCGCCGCCCCTGGACGACAGCTCGAGCGCATCGGAAGCGGAGCTCACTGCCTGGCTGGACGGGCGGGACGATGGCCCAATCGTGCCTGCGGAGGCCCAGGCCCCGGCGCCCGTCGTGCAGACCGGCCATGTCGCTCCGCCCCTGTCGATCGTTCCCCCTGCGCCGAGCGCCGAGCCGGGGCAGCAAGGCGATCAAGCGCTTGCCCGTGCGGTGTCTTTGGGCACCGACATTGACGACGACATGGATGCGGTCGACCTCATTGACCCCGACCTGTTCCCCATTTTCGAGGAAGAAGCGACCGAACTGCTGCCCCATCTGGGCATGGCCTTGCGCCAGTGGACGGCCCGGCCCGACCACCAGGGTGCACGCAGCGAAGTGCTGCGCGCCCTGCACACCCTCAAGGGCAGCTCGCGCCTGGCCGGGGCCATGCGCCTGGGCGAAATGTCGCACCGCCTCGAATCGGCCATTGAGCAGCTCGGCGCGGACACCGTGCGCGCCGAGCAGATCGAGCCCCTGCTGGGCAGCTTCGACGGCCTGCAGGCCAGCTTTGACGCACTGCGCGCGATCAGCGCCCAGGCGTCTGCCGACGCCGAGGCAGCGATCGCACCGACAGCGGCAGCGGGTGAGCCGTCGCCAGCGCCCGAGGCAGCCCGGGTACTGGCACGCCCTCAAGGGCCGCTGGCGCTGGCGCCCTCGCGCGCCGCAGCCCACCAGTCGGTGCGCGTGCGCGCGCAGCTGCTCGACCGCCTGGTCAACCAGGCGGGTGAGGTCATGATCTCGCGCTCGCGGCTGGAAGCGCGCCTGGGCCAGCTCAAGGGTTCCATGGCGGACCTGTCGGGCAACCTCGACCGCCTGCGCCAGCAACTGCGCGATATCGAAGTGCAGTCCGAATCGCAGATGCAGTCCCGGCTGGCCCTGTCCAAGGATTCCGCTGCCGGTTTCGACCCCCTGGAGTTCGACCGTTTCACGCGCGTGCAAGAGCTCACGCGCATGATGGCCGAGTCGGTGAACGACGTGGCCACGGTGCAGCGCAACCTCCAGCGCGCCCTCGAAGGGACGGAGGACGAGCTGGTTGCGCAGGGCCGCCAGGCGCGCGAGCTGCAGCGCGATCTTTTGCGCACGCGCATGGTCGAGTTCGAGGCCATCTCGGAGCGCCTGTATGCCGTGGTGCGCCAGTCGTCCAAGGAAGCGGGCAAGCAAGTGAAGCTGGACATCACGGGCGGTTCGATTGAAATGGACCGCGGCGTGCTCGACCGCATGACGCCCGCCTTCGAACACCTGCTGCGCAACTGTGTCGCCCATGGCCTGGAGTCGCCCGAACAGCGGCTGGCGGCCGGCAAGAGCGCGGTCGGGACCATCACAGTCGATTTGCGCCACGAGGGCAACGACGTGTCCGTGGAATTCCGCGACGACGGCGCAGGACTGGACCTGGAGCGTATCCGCGCGAAGGCGCTCGCACAGGGGCTGATCGTGCCGGGCGATGCCGTGGGCGACGCGGAGGCGGCCAGCCTGATCTTCATGCCCGGCTTCACCACGGCCGCCGAGGTGACCGGGCTTTCGGGCCGCGGCATTGGCATGGACGTGGTGCGTTCGGAAATCAACGCCTTGGGCGGCCGCATCGAGACCCGCACGCAAAAAGGGCAGGGTGCCGCGTTCCGCATGGTGCTGCCCCTGACCACCGCAGTGACCCAGGTCGTGATGCTGCGCGCCGACCACCTGACGGTGGGCGTGCCGGCCAACGTCGTGGAAATCGTGCGCCGCGTGGCGGGGCCCGAGCTCGACGCGGCCTACCGCACGGGCTTTTTCGAGGTGGCCGGCGAACGCTTGCCGTTCTACTGGGCCGGCGCGTTGCTGCAGGCCTCGCAGCGCAGCAGCGAACCGGGGGGCAAGACCCGTCCGGTGGTGGTGTTTCGCAGTGCCTCGCAGCGCATGGCCCTGCACATCGACGAAGTGCTGGGCAACCAGGAAGTGGTGGTGAAGAACCTGGGGCCCCAGTTGTCGCGTTTACCGGGCCTGGCAGGCATGTCGGTGCTGGCGTCCGGGGCCGTGGTCCTGATCTACAACCCGGTGGCGCTCTCCACCGTCTATGGCGAGCAGGTGCGCGCCGCGGGCAGCGTGGCCCCCGAAAGGGCAGAGCTTGCAGTCACCGACATGCCGGCCGACAAACCGCCTGTGTTGCCCGCGCTGCCTGCAGCGGGCCAGGTGCCTCTGGTGCTGGTGGTGGACGACTCCATCACCGTGCGGCGCGTCACCCAGCGCCTGCTGCAGCGCGAAGGCTACCGCGTGGCGCTGGCGGCCGATGGCCTGCAGGCCCTCGAGCGCCTGCAGGCAGAGCGCCCCGCCGTGGTGCTCTCGGACATCGAAATGCCGCGCATGGACGGCTTCGACCTGGCGCGCAACATCCGTGCGGACGAGGCGACACGCGACCTGCCCATCATCATGATCACCTCGCGCATTGCCCAGAAGCACCGCGAGCATGCCCTGGAGCTGGGCGTCAACCACTACCTGGGCAAGCCGTATTCGGACGAAGAGCTGCTGAGCCTCGTGCAGCACTACGCCCGACTGGCGATCGCCCAGGCAGAGGCCTGATTCGGGCCTGCACGCCGCGCGGTGCGTGCAGGTTGCGGGTGCTGGCGCCTTCCCGGAGGGGCGGCGGGTTCGCCGCTAAAATTGGCCCATGCCAGCCAATAGCGCGTCCATGAACCTGACGCACCACTTCCTGATCGCCATGCCGGGCCTGGAGGACTCCTCCTTCGCGCGCAGCGTGGTGTACCTGTGCGAGCACAGCGACCGCGGCGCGCTGGGCCTGATCATCAACAAGCCCACCGACATCAACCTCAAAAACCTGTTCGACAAGGTCGACCTGACTCTGGGGCGCAGCGACCTGTTGGAGGCGCCGGTGTTCCTCGGCGGCCCGGTGCAGACCGAGCGCGGCTTCGTGCTGCACGACCCGATGCGCGGCGAGGCCCAGACGGACGAGGAATCCGCCTATGCCTCCACGATGCACATCCCCGGCGGGCTGGACATGACCACGTCCAAGGACGTGCTCGAAGCCCTGTCCACGGGCGCCGGTCCGCGCCGCGTGCTGGTCACGCTGGGTTACGCCGCGTGGGGCGAGGGCCAACTCGAATCGGAGCTGGCCGAAAACAGCTGGCTGACCGTGGCGGCCGACCTGGCCGTGATTTTTGACACCCCGGTGGCCCAGCGCTACGACAGCGCCCTGAGCCTGCTGGGCCTGCAGGCCTGGCGCCTGTCGCCCGGCGCGGGGCACGCATGAGCGCCGCGGCGTCGCCCGCGGCGGTCCCAGCGCAATTCCAGACCTTTCTCGCCTTTGATTTCGGCCAGAAGCGCACGGGCGTGGCGGTGGGCAACCGCATGCTGGGCACGGCCAGCCCGCAGGCCACGATCCGCGCCGAGGGCGATGCGCGCTTTGTCCAGGTGGCCGAGCGCATTGCCGAGTGGCAGCCCGACGCGCTGGTCATCGGCGTGCCCTTTCACCCCGATGGCGCGAGCCACGAGAACACGGTGCGTGCGCTCAAGTTCGGCCGCCAGCTGCGCGGGCGCTTTGGCCTGCCGGTGTTCGAGGTCGACGAGCGCTACAGCACCACCGAAGCCCTGGCGGGCGGCGCGCGCGACGCCGACGCGGCCTCGGCCTGCATCATCCTGGAACAGTTTTTGAGGAATCTTTCATGACCGCAGAACCCTCTGCCCGCGGCGGCAGCCTGGTGCTGGACGCCGAGGCCCTGTACGGAGAGCTGCTGCGCGGCGTGCGCAGCCTGCGCGCCGGCGAGACGCGGCTGGCCGGCATTGCCTCGGGCGGCGCCTGGCTGGCCGAGCGCCTGCAAAAAGACCTGGGGCTCGAAGGTGCCGCCGGCGTGCTGTCCTCGGCCATGCACCGCGACGACTTTGCCCAGCGCGGCCTGGCCGCGAGCGCCCAGACCAGCCTGCCGTTCGACGTGAACGGCGCCGACATTCTGGTGCTCGACGATGTGCTCTACACCGGCCGCACGGTGCGCGCCGTGCTCAACGAGCTCTACGACTACGGCCGCCCGGCGCGCGTGCGCCTGGCCGTGCTGGTGGACCGCGGCGGGCGCGAGCTGCCCGTGCAGGCCGATTTCGCCGCGGCGCGCGTGGCCCTGCCCGCGAGCCAGTCGCTGGCGCTGGCGCGCACCGACGCCGGCGCCTTCCATTTCCAAGTCCAAGAGGCCTGAGCCGTGCTGCACCAGCGCAACCCCCAACTCAACCGCCACGGCGAGCTGATCCACCTGCTGTCCATCGAGGGCCTGCCGCGCGACATCGTCACGCACATCCTCGACACCGCCGCGAACTTCGTCAGCGTCAACGACCGCGAGGTCAAGAAGGTGCCGCTCCTGCGCGGCAAGAGCGTGTTCAACCTGTTCTTCGAGAACAGCACGCGCACGCGCACCACGTTCGAGATCGCGGCCAAGCGGCTGTCGGCCGACGTGCTCAACCTCGACATCGCGCGCAGTTCGGCGAGCAAGGGCGAGTCGCTGCTCGACACCATCGCCAACCTCTCGGCGATGGCGGCCGACCTGTTCGTGGTGCGCCACAGCGAGTCGGGCGCGCCCTACCTGATCGCCCAGCACGTCGCGCCACATGTGCACGTGATCAACGCCGGCGACGGCCGCCATGCCCACCCCACGCAGGGGCTGCTGGACATGTACACCATCCGCCACTACAAGAAGGACTTCAGCAACCTCACGGTGGCCATCGTCGGCGACGTGCTGCACTCGCGCGTGGCGCGCTCGGACATCCACGGCCTGACGACGCTGGGCTGCGCCGAAGTGCGCGTGGTCGGCCCGCGCACGCTGGTGCCGTCCGACATGGCGCAAATGGGCGTGCGCGTCTGCCACACGCTCGAGGAAGGCATCCGCGACGCCGACGTCGTCATCACGCTGCGCCTGCAGAACGAGCGCATGAGCGGCGCGCTGCTGCCGTCGAGCCAGGAGTATTTCAAGAGCTTCGGCCTCACGCCCGAGCGCCTGCAGCTGGCCAAGCCCGACGCCATCGTCATGCACCCCGGCCCGATCAACCGCGGCGTCGAGATCGACTCCGCCGTGGTCGACGGCCCGCAGAGCGTGATCCTGCCGCAGGTCACCTTCGGCATCGCGGTGCGCATGGCCGTGATGTCCATCGTCGCCGGGAACGAAGCGTGACCCCGTGCGTCGCTTCGCGCCTTCCCCCAAGGGGGGACGCCACCGGTGGCCCGGCAAAGCCGGTTCCACGGTGGCGCTGGCCTGGTGTCTGCTGCGGCGCAGACCGCGTCTGGCATGGCTGCAAGCGATGGATTTACTCTGTTTTCATAGCTGCTTGCGCTTGCTGCATAAGCGCTAGAGGCCCATTTGGCACCAAACCATGAAGATACTGATCCAGAACGGCCGTGTGATCGACCCGGCCAGCGGCTTCGACCAGACCTGCGACATCGCACTGGCCGCGGGCCGCATCGTCGCCATCGGCCGCGTGGCGCCCGACTTTGCGCCTTACCGCACCATCGACGCCACGGGCTGCCTCGTGCTGCCCGGCTTGGTCGACCTGGCCGCGCGCCTGCGCGAGCCCGGCCACGAACATGAGGGCATGCTCGAGTCCGAGATGGCGGCCGCCGTGGCCGGCGGCGTGACCAGCCTGGTCTGCCCGCCCGACACCGACCCGGTGCTCGACGAGCCCGGCCTGGTCGAGATGCTCAAGTTCCGCGCCGAGAAGCTGCACCAGGCGCGCCTGTTCCCGCTCGGCGCGCTCACGCGCGGCCTGGCCGGCGAGGTGCTGACCGAGATGGCCGAACTGACCGAGTCGGGCTGCGTCGGCTTTGGCCAGGCCGAGGTGCCGCTCTCGAGCACCCAGGTGCTGCAGCGCGCGCTGCAGTACGCCGCCACCTTTGGCTACACCGTGTGGCTGCGCCCGCAGGAGCTGCACCTGGGCCGTGGCGTGGCCGCCAGCGGCGCGCTGGCCACGCGCCTGGGCCTATCGGGCGTGCCCGTCGCGGCCGAAACGATTGCGCTGCACACCATTTTCGAGCTGCTCAAGACCACCGGCGCGCGCGTGCACCTGTGCCGCCTCAGCAGCGCCGCCGGCGTCGAGCTGGTGCGCCGCGCCAAGGCCGACGGCCTGCAGGTGACCTGCGACATCAGCATCAACACGCTGCACCTGACCGAGAACGACATCGGCTTCTTCGACAGCCGCGCACGCCTGTCGCCGCCGCTGCGCCAGCAGCGCGACCGCGACGCGCTGCGCGCGGCGCTGCTCGACGGCACCGTGGACGCGCTGGTGTCCGACCACACGCCGGTCGACGAAGACGCCAAGACCCTGCCGTTTGCCGAGGCCGAGCCCGGCGCGACCGGGCTCGAGCTGCTGCTCTCGTTGGCGCTCAAGTGGTCGCAGGACAGCGGCGTGCCGCTGGCGCGCGCGCTGGCGGTGGTGACGAGCGCGCCGGCGCAGGTGCTGGGCAGCGCTTTGGGCACGCTGCAGGCCAGCGTCGGCCGGCTGGTCGAAGGCGGCGTGGGCGACGTCTGCATCGTCGACCCGCGCGCGGCCTGGACGGTGCAGGACGCGGCGCTGCGCAGCCAGGGCAAGCACACGCCGTTCACCGGCTACGAGCTGCCCGGCCGCGTGCGCCATACGCTGGTGGCGGGCCGGGTGGCGTTTGAGCGCGGCTGAGCGCCGCGGCGCACTCGGCGCCCGGGGCCGCGCATGAGGCAGCTGTGCGCCTGCTGGCGCCTGCTGCGCGTGCTCGGCCACATCGGCATCGGGCTGTGGACCGTGGCGCTGCGCTTTCCACGGCTGTCGCCCGACCAGCAGGGCGTGCATGTGCAAGCCTGGTCGATGGCGCTGCTGGGCCACCTGGGCATTGCGCTGCAGGTGCGCGGCCAGCCGCCGCTCGCCGGCCCCGTGCTGCTGGTGGCCAACCACCTCTCCTGGCTCGACATCACGGTCATGCACGCGGCGCGCCACTGCCGCTTTGTCTCGAAATCCGACGTCCAGGGCTGGCCGCTGATCGGCGCGTTGGCCACGGCCGCGGGCACGCTCTACCTCGAACGCGGCACGCGGCGCGACGCAATGCGCGTGGTGCACCAGATGGCCGACGCGCTGCGCGCCCGCGAGGTGCTGGCCGTGTTCCCCGAGGGCACGACGGGCGACGGCCGCAGCCTGCTGCCCTTCCATGCCAACCTGCTGCAGGCGGCGGTGTCGGCCGACGCGCCCGTGCTGCCGGTGGGCCTGCGCTTCGTCGACCGTGCCTCGGGCGCCGTCAGCCATGCGCCCAGCTATGCGGGCGACGAGACGCTGTTGGGCTCGATCTGGCGCACCGCATGTGCGCCGCCCCTCATGGCGGTCGTGCACTACGGTACGCCGCAGCACGCGCAGGGGCGGGACCGGCGCGCGTGGAGCGCGCACCTGCAGCGCATGGTGGACGGACTGCGCCAAGGCTGAATCCAGTGAGTGCGGGCTCAGAGCCGTGGGCACGGAGGCTCAAAACGCCGCCGGCCGCCATTTCAACAAGCGTTTTTCGATCTGGCTGAGCAGGTAGTCTGCCGCCAGCGCCACCACCGCCAGCACGATCATGGCGGCAAACACGCCGCTGGCATTGAAGGCGCCTTGCGCGGTGGCGATCAGCAGGCCGATGCCTTGCTTCGCCCCCAGGAATTCGCCGACCACCGCGCCCACCAGGGCAAAGCCGAAGCTCACGTGCAGGCTGGCCAGAATCCACGACATGGCCGATGGAATCACCACCGACGTTGTGACCTGGCGCGGCGAGGCGCCGAGGATGCGCGCGTTCGCGATCAGGTATTTGTCGGCCTCGCGCACGCCCTGGAAGGCGTTGCCGAAGACGACGAAGAACACCATCACCACGGCCAGCGCCACTTTGGACGCCATGCCCAGCCCGAGCGCGATCACGAACACCGAGCCCAGCACCACGCGCGGGATCGAGTTGGCGATCTGGATGTAGAGGCTGAACACGTCCGACAGCAGCTTGTTGCGGCCCAGCAGGATGCCGCAAACGATGCCGCCGATGCCGCCGATCAGGAAGCCGATCACAGTTTCCTCCAGCGTCACCGCCACCTGCACCCACAGCGGGCCTTGCGAGGTGCCGTCGCGCGTCCATTCAACGATCTGCGCCCAGATCAGCGAGGGCTGGGAGTAGAAGAACGGGTCTATCCACTTGCGGGCGGCAGCCAGTTCCCAGCCGCCGAGCACCAGCACCAGCACCAGCACGCGCAGGCCGATGATCATGTGGCGGTAGCGGCGCATGCCGGCTTGCGCCGCGGCGGACTCGCGCGCCAGCGCCTCGTCGCTGAGAGAGGTGGGCAGGGCAAGATCGGTCATGGAAGGCTCCGGTGGCGGGCTTTACTGGATCACGACCTCTTCGCGCAAATCGTCCCAGATCTGCCGGGACAGCGCGATGAACCGCGGGTCGTAGCGCACCTCGGACATGGCACGCGGGCGCGGCAGGTGGATGTCGTAGACGCGCTTGAGCCGGCCCGGGCGCGCCGACAGCACGAACACGCGGTCGGCCAGCGCGATCGCCTCGTCGATGTCGTGCGTGACGAACACCACCGAGCCACCGGTGCCCGACCACAGCTTGAGCAGCTCGTCCTGCATCAGCGTGCGGGTCTGCATGTCGAGCGCCGAGAAGGGTTCGTCCATCAGCAAGATCTCGGGCTGGTTGATGAAGGTCTGCGCCAGCGCCACGCGCTTGCGCATGCCGCCCGAGAGCTGGTGCGGGTAGTGCTGGGCGAACTTGGACAGGCCCACGCGCTGCAGCCACTGCTGTGTGAGCGCCATGGTTTCTTTGTGGGATTTGCCCCGGAACTGCGGGCCGGCGGCGACGTTGTTTTCGACGCTGCGCCACGGGAATACGGCGTCGGCCTGGAACACAAAGCCAATGCGCGGGTCGATGCCGGTGACCGGCTGGCCCATCACCCGCACCTCGCCCACGGTGGGGCGCAGCAGGCCGGTGACCATGTTCAGCGTGGTCGACTTGCCGCAGCCCGTCGGGCCGACGATGGCCACGAACTCGCCGCGTGCCACCGACATGCTGAAGTTGCGCAGCGCCACCGTGGCATTGCCGTCCTGCGAGATGAAGCGCAGCGACACATCGTGGAAGTCGATGGCCGATGCCGCGGCCACGCTGGCGGCCGCCGTGTCTGCGGGCAGATCGTTTTTCATGGCTGCCGGGCTGTCAGGTAGGCGTTGGTGTAGGTCTTGGACAGGTCGATGTTCTTGCCCTTGACCTGTGGCTTGTAGGTGGCCAGCACCTTGAGCACGGTTTCGGGGCCGCCGACGGGCATCTTCGCGTCGGTGGTGAACATGGGCAGCGAGGCTTTGAGCGCCTGCACATACAGCTCCTTGTCGCTGCCGTAGTAGTCGCGCGGCACCAGCTCGGTGATCTGCTCGGCCGTGTGACTGTGGATGTAGGCCATGGTGCGGGCAAAGGCGCGGGCCAGCTTGCCGGCCTGCTCCGGGTGGGACGCGGCCCATGCGTTTTGCACGTAGAGGCTGGCGGCCGGGTACAGCCCGCCAATCGCCGCGTTCGTGCCCTGCTCGGTGCGCAGGTCCACCAGCACCTTGGCGTCGCCGCTCTTGAGCAGCTGCGAAACCGTCGGCTCGGTCGTCATGCCGCCCTGGATGCGGTCTTGCTTGATGGCGGCGATGAAGGTGTTGCCGGCGCCCACTGGCAGCAGCGAATAGTCCTTCGAGGCCACACCCTGGCGCGCGGCCAGGTAGCGCGTCAGAAATTCGGTCGACGAGCCCAGGCCGGTCACCCCGAGCGTCTTGCCCTTGGCATCGGCCATTGACTTGAACGTGGGGGCCGCCTTGGTCGACACCATCTCGACCTCGCCCGGCACCTTGCAGAACACGGCGATGGCCTCGATCTCCTTGCCCTTGCTCTGCAGGTCGATGGTGTGGTCGTAAAAGCCCACCACGCCCTGCACGGCGCCGGCGATCAGCTGGTTCTCGGCGTCGACGCCAGCCGGCTGCGATTGCAGCTCCACCGCCAGTCCCTCGTCCTTGAAATAGCCCAGCGCCTCGGTCAGCTTGGCCGGCAGGTAGATGATCTTGTTGATGCCACCCACCATGATGATGAGGGGCGCATCGGCCGCCTGCGCCCACGGCGTGGCCGCGGCAAGGGCGGTGCAGAGGGCGGCGGCCAGCAGGGTACGGCGTGAGGCGGTCATGGTGACTCCTGGGGTGCGAGAGACAACCTGCGCGCAGCGGCCGCAGGACGAATCCAGTCTAGAAAGCCGTACCCTTCGGCCAGCTTTCGCTGCACTGCGGCATTTGCTGGGGTTAACCCTGATTCCAAGACGCTGGATGGCACCGGCTCCTAGAATCGGTCGCCGCCCCGCCCATGCCATGAAGCTCCTGCTCATTGAAGACAACCTGCAGCTCGCCCACTGGCTGGCCAGCCTGCTGCGCGAGCAGGCCTTCGTGGTCGACCATGTAGCCGAGGGCGACGCCGCCGACCTGTTGCTGCTGCGGGCGCGCTACGACGTGGTGCTGCTCGACCTGAACCTTCCGCAGCTTTCGGGCAAGGCCGTGCTGCGGCGGCTGCGCGAACGCGGCGATGCCGTGCCGGTGATCATCCTGACGGCCAGTGCCTCGCTCGACCAGAAGGTGCTGTGCCTGGAGATCGGCGCCGACGACTACCTGGTCAAGCCCTTTGAAGCGAGCGAGCTGGTGGCGCGCATCAAGGCGCTGGTGCGCCGGCAAATGCCGGGCAAGACCAACGACATCGCCTGCGGCGATCTGCACTACGACCTGCGTACGCGGCAGTTCGCGCTGGCGGGCGTCGAGCTGGCGCTGCCGCCGCGCGAACGCAGCGTGCTCGAGACGCTGGTGCTGCAGGCCGGCAGCACCGTCCCCAAGCAGGTGCTGATCGACAGCATCTTTGGCCTGGACGACGAACCCAGCGCCGATGCGCTCGAGCTCTACATCCACCGCCTGCGCAAGAAGCTCGAGGCCAGCGAGGCCACCATCATCACTCTGCGCGGCGTGGGCTACCTGCTGCGCACCCGCGATGATGGCTGAGCTGTTCGGGCCGCACGTTCGGGCCAGCCTGCGCCTGCGCCTGGCGCTGTGGCTGCTGCTGCCGCTGTCGGTGTTCGTGGCGCTGTGCGGCTATCTGAGCTGGCGCAACGCGGCGGCGGTGGCCGACTATGTGCAAGACCACGACCTTTTGTCTTCCGCCAAGGTGTTGGCCGACCGGCTGATTTGGGAAGACGACAATGTGCAGGCCAGTGTGCCGCCCTCGGCCCTGAGCCTGTTCGTATCGCCCGACCGCGACCGCGTCTTTCTGAGCGTGACCAGCGCCGCGGGCGAGCTGCTGGCGGGCTCGCCGGATTTCCCGCTGCCCGCGCAGCGCCGGCCCGAAGGCGTGGACCATGCGCAGTGGTACGACACGCGCCTAGAGGGCCTGCCTTTGCGCGCGGTCATCACGACGCGCTCGATGTTCGACGTGGCAGGTGCGCGCGAGATCACCATTGCCGTGGGCAAGACCACTGCCAGCCGCGACCACATGCTGCGCCGGCTGTGGTGGCCCACGATGGAGTACTTGCTGGTGGCGCTGCTGCTGGCCATTGCGCTCGCCACCCTGGCCCTGACGCTGGAGCTGCGCTCGCTCGTGCGGCTTGGCCGACAGCTGGCGCAGCGCGACCCGCTGCACCTGGACCTCGTGGTGGACGCAGGCAGCCTGCACACCGAGCTGCGCCCGATCGCCGACACCCTCAACCACTTCGTGCAGCAGCTCAAGGCGCATTCCGAGGCACAGCGGCGCTTCATTGCCGACGCCGCCCACCAGCTGCGCACGCCGCTGGCGCTGCAGGCCTCGCAGATCGAGTACGCGCGCTACATGCGCCAGCACCGGCAGGAATGGGACACCCGGCGCGCGGACATGGATGCGCTGTGGCTGGCCATGCAGACCAGCAACCGCCGGCTGATCGATGTGACCAACAAGCTGCTGCTGCTGGCCCAGGCCGAGCACAGCGATGCCCACACCCAGCTCGAACCGGTCGATCTCGCCGCCGTGGCGCTGCGCGCCGTGGAGCAATTGGCCGCGCTGGCCGATCGCCGGCGCATCGACCTGGGACTGGACCTGGCGGCCGCGCCGGCGCACGCCCTGGTGATGGCACAGACGGCCCTGCTCGATGCGCTTGCGGCCAACCTGCTGGACAACGCGCTGCGTTATACGCAGGAGGGCGGCCGCGTCACCGTGGGGGTGCGCCGTTGGGACGCGCACGACGGTGCGGTCGTCGAGCTGTGGGTGGAGGACAACGGCCCGGGCATTGCGTCCGAGGCGCGCGAGCGCGTATTCGACAGCTTCTACCGCGCTTCGCACGACACCGAGGGCACCGGGCTGGGGCTGGCCATCGTGCAGCAGATCGCGCGCGCCTATGGCGCCAGCGTGAAACTGTCGAGCAACCCGCACGAGATCCATGGCCTGCGGGCAACGGTGCGCTTTGCTGCGGCTTGAGGCTCAGATCTCGCGCGCGAAGGTCACCACGTGGTCCATCTGCGCACGGATGCCGATCCACTCGCCCAGCTCGTGGTCGTGGTGGCTGGGCACATGGGCCAGCATGGTCTGGCCGCTGGCCAGGCGCAGGGTGTAGAGGAATTCGGAGCCGCGAAACGCCTTGCGCAGGATCTGCGCTTTCACTGGCGCGTCGTCGTCGTGCACGATGTCGTCGGCGCGCAGCAGCAGGTCGCATTCGCCGCCGGGGTAGAGCGAGGGCAGGGGGCATTCGGTCAGGTTGGCCAGGTCGCCCAGGGGCGTGTGCACGACCACGCCGCTGTCCTGCTGCTCGAGCGTGGCCGGCGCGAACACGCCGTGGCCGATGAAGTCGGCGACGAAGCGCGTGTCCGGGCGGTGGTAGAGCGTGTAGGCATCGTCCCACTGGTGCAGCATGCCGTGGTGCATGACGCCGATCACGTCGCCGATGGCAAACGCTTCGAGCTGGTCGTGCGTGACGAACAGCGCCGTGGCACCGGCCTCTTTCAGGATGCCGCGCACCTCGTGCGCCAGGCGCTCGCGCAGGTCCACGTCGAGGTTGGAGAAGGGCTCGTCGAGCAGCATCAGTTGCGGGCGCGGCGCCAGGGCCCGCGCCAGCGCCACGCGCTGCTGCTGGCCGCCCGAGAGTTCGTGCGCAAAGCGCCCCTCGCTGCCCTCGAGGCCGACGAGCTGCAGCACCTCGGCCACGCGCGCGGCCTGCTCGGCGCGCGGCAGGGTGTGAATGCCGAAGGCGACGTTGCGGCCCACGCTCAGGTGCGGGAACAGCGCGTAGTCCTGGAACACCATGCCGATGCGCCGCTCCTCGGGCGCCAGGCTGTGCCGCGGGCTGCCCACCAGCTGCTGGCCCAGGTGGATGGTGCCGGCGCTCACGGGCTCGAGCCCGGCCACGGCACGCAGCAGCGTGGTCTTGCCGCAGCCCGAGGGGCCGATCAGCACGCCGATATCGCCGGCGCGCAGGCCCAGCGTGACGCCGCGCACGGCCGGTTGCGCCTGTCCGGCATAGCGCACGTCGAGTTGGTTGACCGCCAAAAACATGCTTGCCATTGTAGGGCGGGGCGAATGCTTAGAATTCGCATTTGCATTGCTGAGCAGCGGGGGCGTCCCCCACCGTGCGCTGCGCCAGCGTCTGCGCCCGTCCGATTTCCCACCGAGTCCATCCCTTGCCCCGCTCCACTGCACCCGCGCGCGCCCTTCCCATGATGCTGCTGGCGGGCCTGCTGGCCTTGCCCATCCTCGCGCTGCTGGCGTCCTGGCTGCCCTGGGGCCTGGCCGAGGCCGACAGCGGCGCCATCCTGCGCGAGATGGCCGCCACCGTGCTGCCCGGCTACCTGTGGACCACGCTGTGGCTGGGCCTGTGGGTGGCCGTGGGGGCGGCCGTGGTGGGCACGGCGACGGCGGCGGCGGTGACGCTGTTCGAGTTCCCGGGGCGGCGCGTGTTCGAGTGGCTGCTGCTGCTGCCGCTGGCCATGCCGGCCTACGTCACGGCCTATGCCTACACCGACTTTCTGCAGTTCAGCGGCCCGCTGCAGGTCGGCCTGCGCGAGGCCTTCGGGCTCGAGGGGCGCCTGCTGCCCGAGGTGCGCAGCCTCTGGGGCGCGATCTGGGTGTTCACCTTTGCGCTCTACCCCTATGTGTACCTGCTGGCGCGCTCGGCGCTGGGCGAGCGCGCGGCGCACCTGATGGAGGCCGCGCGCCTGCTGGGCGCGCCGCTGTCCCGCCGCATCGCCACCATTGCGCTGCCGCTGGCGCGCCCGGCCGTCGCCGCCGGCGTGGCGCTGGCGCTGATGGAAACCCTGGCCGACTTCGGCGTCACCAGCTACTTCGGCATCCAGACCTTCACCGCCGGCATCCTCAAGGCCTGGCTGTCGCTGGACAACCGCACCGCCGCCGCCCAGCTGTCCACCATGCTGCTGGCGCTGGTGGTGCTGCTGCTGTGGCTGGAGCACCGCGCCGAGCGGCGCATGCGCTTCACCGCCAAGGGCGCGGGCCACGCCGGCGCCACCGAGGCCCAGCCCGTGGCCCTGCGCGGCGCGGCGCGGGCCCTGGCCTGGGGCGTGTGCGCGCTGCCCGTGCTCATGGGCTTCTTCGCGCCGGTGGCCTTCATGCTGCGGCCGCTGGCGTCCGACTGGTCGGTGCTGCCCTGGGACCGTTTCGTCGAATGGGCCTGGAACAGCGTGCGCCTGGGCGGCATCACCGCCGGCCTGGCCGTGGCCGTGGCGCTGGCGCTGGCCTTTGCGGTGCGCCGCCGCCCCGACCTGCCCACGCGCGGCGTGGTGCAACTGGCGAGCCTCGGTTATGCCGTGCCCGGCGCGGTGATCGTCGTCGGGCTGCTGCTGCCCGTGGGC
The DNA here is from genome assembly GCF_012932145.1 of Acidovorax sp. SRB_14. Taxonomy (GTDB): domain Bacteria; phylum Pseudomonadota; class Gammaproteobacteria; order Burkholderiales; family Burkholderiaceae_C; genus Simplicispira. The sequence continues at coordinate 29,254 of NZ_MWOK01000006.1, forward strand.
TGGCTGCAGCAGGCCGCGCCGCAGTGGGGCGTGGGCGCGCTCGTCACCACCACGGCGGTGGGCATCGTCTGGGCCTACCTGGTGCGCTTTTGCGCCGTGGCGCTGCAGTCGGTGCAAAGCGGCTATGCGCGCATTCCCGCCAGCCTCGACGATTCGGCCCGCATGCTGGGCGCCGGCAGCGCGCGCCTGATGGCGCAGGTGCACTGGCCGCTGCTCAAGCGCTCCACCGCCGCCGCCGCGCTGCTGGTGTTCGTCGACGTGATGAAGGAGCTGCCCGCCACGATGGTGCTGCGCCCGTTCAACAGCGACACCCTGGCCGTGGTCGCCTACCAGCTCGCGCGCGACGAGCGCCTGGGCGAGGCCGCGCTGCCCTCGCTCGCGCTGGTGGCCGTGGGCCTGCTGCCGGTGCTGCTGCTCAGCCGCACGCTGCGCGCCGCGCCCCCGCCTGCACGCGCCGGCGCCGCCGCAGCGGTGGACGCGGGCAGCGCGCAGGAGGCCGCCGTGGACGAGACGCGTTCGCTCGTGGCCTGAGCCGGCATTGGATTTTTTGACCTGTTGAGGGGAGCCCGTCCATGGACGACCAGATCACGATCTACCACAACCCGCGCTGCAGCAACTCGCGCGCCGCGCTGGCCCTGCTGCAGGAGCGCGGCCTGGCGCCGCGCATCGTCGACTACCTGAAGACCCCGCTGGACCGCGCCGCCCTGCAGGCCCTGGTGGCGGCCACTGGCGTGCCGCTGCGCGAGCTGCTGCGCAGCAAGGAGGCGGCCTACGCGGCGCTGGGCCTGGGCGATGCCGCCTGCACCGAGGCACAGCTGCTCGACGCCGTGGTGCAGTACCCCGAGCTGCTCAACCGCCCCATCGTCGTGGCGCCGCGCGGCGCGCTGCTGTGCCGCCCGCCCGAGCGCGTGCTGGAGCTGCTGCCCCCGCTGTGATTCGGGGTCTTTTTGGCTACGGGCGCTGTCTGGGCAAGCGCTGGCTGCTATCACATTGGATGCCAGCACAGCCTGGCAAACGGTCTAAGCCTCGCCTAAGTCTGCCGGTTCAGACTGCCTTCCATTGCTCCTGTTTTGGAAAGGCACACACCATGAACTCCCTGCTTTCTTCTCCCCGCCGCCTGGTGCTGGCCCTGGTCGCCGCCGGCGTGGTGGGCGCTTCGGGCGCGGGCCTGGTCAGCGGCATGCACGCGCACGCCATTGCGGGGCCCGCTGCGCCCGTGGCCGCCGCTGCGGCGCCGGCCCCGATGGCGCTGCCCGACTTTTCGGACATCACCGCGCGCAATGGCCCGGCCGTGGTCAACATCAGCGTCAGTGGCATGACCAAAACCGCACTCGACGGCGGCGAGGGCGCCGGCGCCCAGCGGCGCGGCGTGCCGGGCATGGACCCGAACGACCCGTTCTATGAATTCTTCCGCCGCTTCGGCATGCCCGGCAGCATGCCGAACCAGCGCCCGGTGCCCACGCGCGGCGAAGGCTCGGGCTTTATCCTCAGCCCCGATGGCGTGATCCTGACCAACGCCCACGTGGTCGACGGCGCCACCAATGTCAGCGTCAAGCTCACGGACCGGCGCGAGTTCCAGGCCAAGGTGCTGGGCACCGACCCCCGGACCGATGTGGCCGTGCTCAAGATCGATGCCAAGAACCTGCCCGTGGTCAAGCTGGGCAGCACAAGCGACCTGCGCGTGGGCGAATGGGTGCTGGCGATCGGCTCGCCCTTCGGCTTCGAGAACAGCGTCACGGCTGGCGTCGTCAGCGCCAAGGGCCGCTCGCTGCCCGACGACGGCTTCGTGCCCTTCCTGCAGACCGACGTGGCCGTGAACCCCGGCAACTCGGGTGGCCCGCTGTTCAACGCGCGCGGCGAGGTCGTGGGCATCAACTCGCAGATCTACAGCCGCAGCGGCGGCTACCAGGGCGTGTCGTTCGCGATACCGATCGAGGTCGCAAGCCGCGTCAAGGACCAGATCCTGGCGACCGGCCAGGCCAGCCATGCGCAGCTGGGCGTGTCGGTGCAGGAGGTCAACCAGGCCTTTGCCGACTCGTTCAAGCTCGACAAGCCCGAGGGCGCGCTGGTGGCCAGCGTCGAACCGGGCAGCCCTGCGGCCAAGGCCGGGCTGGAGCCGGGCGACGTGATCCGCCGGCTCGACGGCAAGCCCATCGTGGCCTCGGGCGATCTGCCGGCCCTGATCGGCCAGGCCCTGCCGGGGCAAAAGGTGCAGCTGGACATCTGGCGCCAGGGCCAGGGCAAGCAGCTCACCGCCACGCTGGGTGACGCCGGCGACAAGGCGGCCAAGGCCGAGCGCACCGCGCAGGCCGCGGACCAGGGCAAGCTGGGCCTGGCCCTGCGGCCCCTGGCCACCGAAGAAAAGCGCGAGGCCGGCGTCGACTCCGGACTGCTGATCGAAGACGCGAGCGGCCCCGCCGCCAACGCGGGCGTGCAGGGCGGCGATGTGCTGCTGGCCATCAACGGAACGCCGGCACGCAGCGTGGACCAGGTGCGTGCGGCCGTGGCCAAGGCCGGCAAGACGGTGGCGCTGCTGGTGCTGCGCGACGGCAACAAGATCTTCGTGCCGGTTCGCATCGGCTGAGCGCCCGCAGCGCCGCCGCCCGGGGTCGGGGGCAGGGCAGCACGGTTTCAAGCCAAAACAGGCCGCAGCGCAATGCCAGCCAGCGCGGGCAGCTATGGTTTTTGCCTTCGGTGCGCGCGCTTGGCCCGCAGCACGCTATGCTGGGGTGTGCCCCGCGGCCGCCCGGCCGGCCGGGGCGCAGCACTGGACAAGGTGGGCCCATGCGACTGTTGCTGGTGGAAGACGACGCCATGATCGGCGAGGCCGTGCAGGACCTGCTGCGCGCCGAGCACTACGCCGTGGACTGGGTGCGCGATGGCGACCTGGCCGAGACGGCGCTGCGCACGCAGGCCTATGACCTCGTGCTGCTCGACCTGGGCCTGCCCCGGCGCGACGGACTGGAGGTACTGCGTTCCCTGCGCGCGCGCAAGAACCGCACGCCGGTGCTCGTGCTCACCGCGCGCGACGCAGTGGCCCAGCGCATCGCCGGGCTCGACGCCGGCGCCGACGACTACGTGCTCAAGCCCTACGACCTCGACGAACTGCTGGCGCGCATCCGTGCGCTGCTGCGCCGCGCCGCCGGCCGCTCCGACACGGCCTACACCTACCAGGGCGTGGCCATCGACCCGGCCACGCGCGAGGCCGCGGTGGACGGCGCCCCGGTGGGGCTGTCGGCGCGCGAGTGGGCCGTGCTCGAAGCGCTGCTGGCGCGCCCGGGCAGCGTGCTCTCGCGCAGCCAGCTCGAAGAAAAGCTCTATGGCTGGGGCGACGAGATCAACAGCAACGCCGTCGAGGTCTACATCCACGGCCTGCGCAAAAAGCTCGGCGCCGCGCTGATCCTGAACGTGCGCGGCGTCGGCTACATGGTGCCCAAGCCATGAGCCTGCCGCTGTCCCACTCGCTGCGCACGCGCCTGCTGGCGTTCCTGCTGGCGGCCATCGCGCTGGCCGCGCTGGCGCAGGTGGCCGTGGCCTACCGCACGGCGCTGGCCGAGGCCGACGAGATCTTCGACTACCACATGCAGCAGATGGCGCTGGCGCTGCGCTCGGGCCTGCCCGCGGGCGGCGGCGCAGGCGGAGCGCCGGCGCACGAGGAAGAGAACACCGAATTCGTCGTCCAGGTCTGGTCCGCCGATGGGCTGCGCGTGTTCGAGTCGGCCGCGCGCGTTGCGCTGCCGCAGCGCGCGGTGCTCGGGTTTTCGAACGTGGCCGCGCACGGCACGACCTACCGCGTTTTTTCGGTGCAGACGCGTGCCCAGGTCATCCAGGTGGCGCAGGACATGGCGGCGCGCCGCGCCATGGCGCGCACGCTGGCGCTGCGCACGGCCGCGCCCATCGCCTTCATGGCGCCGCTGCTGGCGCTGGCCATCTGGTGGGTCGTGAGCCGGTCGCTGGCGCCGGTCGAGCGCGTGCGCCGCCAGGTCGCCAGCCGCCAGGCCGACGACCTCTCGCCCGTCAGCGACGCCGACCTGCCCGACGAGGTGCGGCCCCTGGTGCAGGAGCTGAACCTGCTGTTCTCGCGCGTGCAGCAGGCCTTTGCGGCGCAGCAGCACTTTGTCGCCGACGCCGCGCACGAGCTGCGCTCGCCGCTGGCCGCGCTCAAGCTGCAGGTGCAAGGGTTGCAGCGCGCGGGCGACGACGCGGCGCGCGGCGTGGCCGTGGCGCGCCTGGCGGCCGGCATCGACCGCGCGGCCCGCCTGGTCGCGCAGCTGCTGGAGCTCGCGCGCAGCGAGGCCGGCGCCGCACCCGAGTCCGAGCCCGAGCCCGTGGCGCTTGCCGAGGTGGCGCGCCTGGCCCTGGCCGATGCCATGCCCGCGGCTCAGGCGCGCCAGATCGACCTGGGCCTGGGCGCGGCCGACGCCGCCACCGTGCCCGGCCAGCGCGAGACGCTGCGCATCCTGGTGCGCAACCTGCTCGACAACGCCGTCAAGTACACGCCCGCGGGCGGCCGCGTCGACGTGGGCGTCCGTGCCGACGCGGGCGCGGTCGTGCTCACCGTGGAAGACAGCGGCCCCGGCATCGCGCCCGGCGAGCGCGCGCGCGTGCTCGACCGCTTCTACCGCTGCGAAGAGGCCCAGGCCGGCGAGGTCCAGGGCAGTGGCCTCGGCCTCGCCATCGTGCAGGCCATTGCGCAGCGCCACGGCGCCGAACTGGCGCTGGACGCCTCGCCGCGCCTGGGCGGCCTGCGCGCGACCGTGCGCTTTGCCGGGGCCGCGGCCCCGCAGGGCGCGGCATGACGCGGCTGGCGCTGCTGTCGGGCCTGGGCCATGCGGTGCTGGTCGCCGCCAGCCTGCTGCTGTACGTGATGGCCACGCGCATCGGTCAGCAGCGCCGCCACCCTTCCACGGCGCTGGCCTGGGTCGTGGGCCTGGTCGCGTTCCCGTACGTGGCGCTGCCGCTGTTCCTGCTGTTTGGCACGCGCAAGTTCGCCCGCCCTGCGCGCCACCAGCGCGCGCCCGCGCCCGCGGCGGACATGCCCGCCGGCGCGCCGGCCTGGGCCACGCGCCTGCTCTCGGGCATGGAGCTGGCACCGGCCGTGCCCAACGACGCCGTCGCCTTCCACGCCGATGGCGCGGCCTCGCTGCAGGCGCTGATCGGCCTGATCGACTCGGCCGAGCACAGCCTCGATCTGTGCACTTTCCTGTTCGGCAACGACGCGGTGGGCCGCAGCGTCACCGACGCGCTGCTGCGCTGCGCGCGCCGCGGCGTCACCACGCATGTCCTGCTCGACGCCGTGGGCGGCCTGCAGACGCCCGCCCCGGTGCTGCGCCAGTGGGCGGGGGGCGGCGTGCGCGTGCGCCGCTTCATGCCGCTGCTGCACAACCCGCTGCGCGGGCGCACCAACCTGCGCAACCACCGCAAGCTGGCCGTGGCCGATGGCGTGCGCCTGTGGAGCGGCGGCCGCAACCTGGCCAGCGAGTACTTCACCGACCGCCCCGGCCGGCCCGCCTGGACCGACCTGAGCTTCACCGTGCACGGCCCGCTGGCCGCCCAGGCCCTGGCCCAGTTCCGGACCGACTGGCGCGCCGCGCGCGGGCGCCCGCACCGTGCCGCGCGCATCCTGGCGCCGCCGGTCGCGCCCGAGCGGTCCGGCGGCGCGCTGGCGCAGTGGGTGCCCAGCGGCCCCGACCATGCCGACGACACGCTGCACGCGCTGCTGATGTCGGGCGCCTACCAGGCCCAGCAGCGCATCTGGGCCGCCACGCCGTACTTCGTGCCCGACGACGCGCTGCTCGACGCCTGGTGCCTGGCCTGCCGGCGCGGCGTGCAGGTGCGCCTGCTGCTGCCGCGCCGCTCCAACCACCGCCTGGCCGACTGGGCGCGCGAGCGCGCGCTGCGCCAGCTGGTGGCCGCCGGCGGCGAGGTGTGGCTGGCGCCCACCATGCTGCACGCCAAGACCGTGCTGATCGACGGCGAGCTGGCCCTGTGCGGCTCGCTCAACCTCGACGCGCGCAGCCTGTTCCTCAACTACGAGGCCATGGCCGCGTTCTACGGGCTGGGCGAGGCGCAGTGGCTGTCGGACTGGTTCGAGCACCAGCGCGCGCTGGCCCAGCCCTACCGTGCGCGGCCCCCGTCGTGGGCGCGCGACATTTTCGAGGGCGTGGTGCGGGCGGTGGGGTTTCAGCTGTGAGGTCCCGGGGTGGTGCGGCGGGGACTTTGTGAAGGCCCTGCCCCGGGGTTGCTTCTATTTTGATAGCTTATGGCGCTTGTGTACCAAGCGCCGGAGGCCGATTTGACCATGGGTGTCTGGTGGTCCCCTCGACAGGAATCGAACCTGTATCTAGCGCTTAGGAGGCACTCGTTCTATCCATTGAACTACGAGGAGGACGCGCGGTATTGTAGGGCGCCGGTCAGAGGGGCCGACCGGCCTCAATCGGTCGGCACGGTGTAGATGATGTCGACCGCGCTCTGCACGCCGGTCTGGCCGCGCAGCGTCAGGCGCTGGGACAGGTCGTAGAAGATGTAGATGGCGCCCAGCGCGCCCGAGAGGCTTTGCTCGTAGGTGACATAGAGCTTGCTCGAGAGCCGCTTGCCCAGCGTGATGGCCGCGCCGCTGGCGTCGTTGCCGCTGCCCGGTCCCTTGAAGCCGACTTCGTCGAGCCCCAGGCGCTGGGCGAAACTGCCGGTGCCGCGCCCGCCGCCGCCCAGCAGGGCCAGCGCGGCCTGTTGCAGCAGCGCAGCCTCGGCGCCGCCGCCCGCGGTGCTGCGGCCCACCACCACCCACGAGAGTTTCTCCGCGTCGGGCAGGTCGGGGTCGGAATACAGGCGCACGCGCGGCGCCTGCGCCGAGCCCGTGACCTGCACGCCGGCGCGCACGCTGATGTTCGGGCGGATTGCCAGGATGTCGAGCGAGGGGTTGTTGTAGGGACCGTTGAAGCGCGCAATGCCGGTTTCCACGTCGAGCACCTGGCCCCAGGCGCGGTAGCGCCCCTGCACGGTGCGCACCTCGCCGGTGATGCGCGGTGGGGCGCTGGCCACGCTGCTGCCGCGCACCTGCAGCGCGCCTTCGAGCCGGGTGGTGATGCCAAAGCCCTGCAAGGCAAAGTCGCGGCCCAGGTCGAGCGCGACGTCGATGTCGGGCACCCGGGTGGTCTGGGCGCGGGCGGCAGACTGGCCGGCGCGCTGCGCCTTGTCGGCGTTGACGCGGTCGATGGCGGCCGAGCGCACCACGACGTCGCTGCCGAGCTTCGGTGTCGAGGCCTCGGGCAGGATGATGGTCGCCCGGTCCACGGTGAGGTTGCCGCGCACGGTGATCTGGCCCTGCTGCAGGCCGGCGCGCAGCGTGCCCGAGACGCTGGCCTGGCGGTCGGCGCGCACCAGCACCTGCAGCGCGCGCAGCTGCGCCGTGAAGTCCAGTGCAACCCCGGAGCCGCCGGCCGCGTTCGCGCCGCGGGGTACGCCCCAGCGCAGGGTGCCGCTGCCTTGCAGGCTGCCGCCGTCCTGCGGCGGGCGCGTCAGGTTGCCGCTGTAGCCGGCGATGCGCGCCTGGCTGCCTGGGCCGCCGCGCAGGCTCAGCTCGGTGATGTCGAGCTGGTTGCCGCGCAGGGCTGCGCGCAGGCGCCCGTCCTTCAGGTCCACGCCGTCGAGCAGCGACTGCACGGTGATGCGGTCGGCGCCCAGCGTGCCCTGCCACTGTGGCGCGTTCAGGCTGCCGCTCAGCGTGGCGTCGGCGTCCAGCGTGCCGTGGATGCGCCAGCCGGGCGGCGCCAGCGCCGACCACACGCCCACGTCGGGCAGGCGGGCGCGCACCCGCGCGTTCAAAGGCGCGTCGGGCGACCAGGTCCAGCCGCCGCCCTGGCGCGTGAGCGTGCTGCTGGCCTGGGCATCCACCTCGCCGGCGCGCTCGCTGTCCCACTGCAGTTGCGCACGCACCTGGCTGCCCTCGGCATGGAGCTCCAGGCGCGCCGCGCGCACGCCGGCGGCGGTGTCGGCGTCTGCGGCGGCGGAGGTGGCGGTGGTGGGCTGGGGTTGGCTGCCGCTGCTGCGCACGCTGGTGACCGGGGCGGGGCCGCCGGTCAGCAGGCGCAGGTCGCCACTGGCGCGCTCGAGCACGGCGCTGGCGCGCAGCGTGTCGGCGGCGTTCACGTCCCAGCGGCCGTTGAACACCAGGTTGCCCGCCAAGCCCACCGTCTCCAGCGGCGACTCGCCCGGCGCGGCCAGCGCATCGACCCAGGCCAGCGGCAGGCCGGTCAGCTCGCCCTGGGTTTGCAGCTGCATGCCCCCCTCGGCCGACTGCGCCCAGCGCAGCGGCTGCCAGCGCACGGCCACGGCGCCGGGTACCGGGCCGCTGACCTGCGCCTGGCCGGCGCCGGCTTCCACGGTGTGGCTGGCAGCGGCGCCGCGCGTCTGGCGCAGCGTCAGCGCCAGGGGGTCCTGCAGGCGCAGTGCCCAGGTGCCGGGCCGCGCGGCGTCCTGCAGTTGGAGCTGCAGCGTGGCCACATTGGCGCGCCACTGCGCGGCCGTGGCGCTGGACGCGGCCAGGCCGCCGCTGAGCTGCGTGTTCAAGGTGATGCGCCGCTCGCCGAGCACGGCCTGCCCGTCCAGCGCCAGCGTAGCCTGCGCGAGCGCGCCGGACAGCTGGGCGTTGAAGCGGCTGAGCTGGAAGCGCGTGGCGGCCACGCTGTCTTTGGGCGCAGGCAGGGCGATGTCCATGCTGGGCGCGCTCAGTGTGGCCTGCAGCGTGAACGGTGTCTCGCCGCGCGCCGGGCTGGGCGCCGCAGCGCCGCCCGCGTGGTGCAGCTGCTGCTGCAGGCTGCGCAGGCCCCCGCGCCAGCGCGCGTCCAGGCGTGCCTGGCCCTGCACGGTGGTGCCTTGCCGCGCCGTGGACAGGCCGGGCAGCGATTGCAGCCAGGCTTGCACGCGTTCGGCCGAGGCCACGTTGAGCTGCAGCTCGCCTGCGCCGTTGGCCTGCCCCAGCTCGCCCTGGGTGCGCGCGGTGGCGCCCGGCACGGTGAGCGCCAGCTTGCCGCGCACTGCCAGGGCGTCGCCCAGCGTGGCTTCGATCTGCTGGCCGCGCAGCTGCGCCTGCAGCGCATCCACGTCCAGTTGCTGCAACGTCAGCTGCGGCGCAGCCCAGCGGCCGCTGGCGCGCACGGTCTGGATGCGCAGCGGGGCGCTGGCGGCCCTGCGGGCTGGCGCGCGCGCGGGCGCGGCGCGGCCGCTGGCACGCAGGTCGGCCTGAAAACGCACCGCGCCGTCCTGCACCTGCGCGCGCAACTGGCCGTTCAGGGGGGCAGCGTCGAACTGCGTGTGCACGGCCGCGGGGCTCAGGGCGCGCACGTCAGCGCTGCCTTCGACCGCGCTGCTCGCCACCGTGTAGCTGCCCTGTGCCGTGATGCGTCCGTGGCCGACGCGCAGCTCGGCCTGGGGGACGCGCCACCGCGCGCCGTCGTAGTCCGCTTGGGCGTCCAGGCCGCTGACCGGCAGGCGCCCCTGGTCCCACGGACCGGGCAGGGCGTTGCTGAGCTGCGCTGCCACCTGCCAGCCGCTGTCCTGCGGACCGGCCTGCACGCTGCCGTCCAGCGCGGTGGCGGGGGCCTGAGGCCACAGCGCTGCGAGATTGAGCGCGCGCAGCTCGGCGCTGGCCTGCCGCAGTGGCTGCGCCGCCCAGGGCGCCAACTCGGCGCGCACGTCGGCCTGCATGGTATTGGCGGGCGGGGGCGGGGGGATAGCGGGGGCTTTGGCGGCAGCCGTCCGGGTATTTCTTGCGGTGGTCGGAGGGCGCTTTTCTGGCGCGGGGGGCACCGGTGCGGGGGCCGCAGCAGCGCCTGCGGCAGACGGGCGCAGCTGGGCCGCCACCTGCAGGCGTGCGGCCGCCGTGGCCAAGCTGCCATTCACCGTGGCGTGGGCCGCCAGCTTCAGCGGCTGGTCGCTGCCCGGCGTCGCGGTCTGCACCTGGCCCTCCACAGTGGCCTTCACGGCCATGGGCGCGCGGGCCTGCACGGTGGCTTCAACGCTGTAGTGGCCCTGGGCCAGGTCCACGCCGTCGATCGTCAGTGCGTGCTGCACGCGGTCGTAGCGGTAGCGGCCTGCGAGCGCATGGGCCTGCACCGCTGGGGGGCCGGCCCATTCCAGCAGGTCGATCTTGAACGGCAGGTCGATGCGGACCGGCAGCACCAGTTGCTCCAGGGGCTCGGGTGGGGGCGCATCGGGCTTCGGGGTCGAGGTGATGCGCACGCGGGCGGCGTGCACCTCGCCCAGCGTCAGGCTGCGCTGCAACAGCGGCGCCAGGCTCCAGCCGATGCGCGCGCCCTCCACCTCCACCGCCAGGGTCGGGCTGCTCCAGCGCAGCCAGCCGATGGTGCCGCCGCCGCGTAGGGAGCCGCTCACATCGCGCGTTTGCAGCTGCTGGTCGGGCGGCAGCCAGCGCGCCGCCTGCGCCAGCGTGGCGGCCAGCGAGGTGCCGCGGCCCGACCAGATCCAGGCGCCTGCGCCCAGCAGCACCACGGACAGCACCAGCAGCGCGAGCAGGCCGGCGGCCAGACGCCAGACGCGCGGGCGCTGGCGCGGCGGCACGGCCGCGTGCCGGGCCGAGGCGGCCGCAAAGGGGTTGGCCGGGGGCGGGCCGCTGGCGGCAGCGGCAAACGTGTCCGCGCCAGCGTCGGGAGGGGTGGGTTTGCGCGTGGCCATGCGTGCCGGTCTTAAAAGGTGAAGCCCAGGCGCAAATGCAGGCGCAGGCTCTTGGCCTTGAGGCCATAGGCCAGGTCGGCCTGCAGTGGCCCGACGGGGCTGCGCCAGCGCACGCCCGCGCCCACGCCCACCTGCGGGCTCAGGTCGCCCACGCGGTCGGCCACGGCCCCGGCGTCGGCGAACACGGTGCTTTCCCAGTCGGTGACATTGCCGCGCACCGCAAACGGGCGCTGCCACTCCACGCTGGCCACCGCCAGGTAGCGGCCGCCGAAGAGCAAATCGTTTTCCTTGCGTGCGCCGATGGTGCGGTAGCCGTATCCGCGCACCGTGGTGTCGCCGCCGGTCAGGAACAGCTGGGTGACCGGGATCTGCGCGCCGCTGCGCGCCAGCAAGGCGCCGCCTTCGGCGCGCAGCGCCAGCCGGCTGTCGCGCGGCAGGCCGCTGTCGAGCTGCACCTTGCCCAGCGGCACAAAGTGCAGCCAGCGCGCCATCGCGCGCACGAACGGGTCGCGCTGCGGCGTCAGCGTGGTGCCCGCGCCCAGTTCCCAGGCCACGCCGAAGCCGCGCGTGGGCGTGGTCGGGCTGTTGAAGTAGCGCCCGGTCCAGCTGTAGTTGGCGGTCACGGCGGTGCTCGACGGCGGCGCGCTCGGCCCCTGGTTGTGGGCGTAGTCGTATTGCAGGAACGCCGTGCGGTCGATGCGGTCGTCGCTGCGGGTGCGGCCGCCGCGCAGGCGCGCGCTGTTGACTTCGTAGCTGCCGGTAGCCTCGCGCTGCACCTGAGCGCCGCTGAACCAGCGCCAGCCGTCGTCCGCCGGCAGCGCCGTCCATTCGGTGCTGAGCAGCTTGTTCTTGCGGTCGAGCTGCAGCTTGTTGAGCGCGCGCCAGCCGATGCCCGGCAAGCGGTTGTGCGTGTGGTCCACGCTCAGGCGCGGCCCGCTGTCGGTGGACACGCCCACGCCGAACACCCACTTCTGCAGCTTGGCTTCGCGCACCTGCGCGGTGACGGGTGCGGCCTCGGGGTCGGTGCCGTCGGTGTCGAGCGTCAGGAACACGGCGTCGTAATAGCCGCTGCTGGCCAGGCGCTGCTGTGCGTCCAGCAGGCGCGCTTCGCTGTAGACGGCGCCCGTGGGCAGGCGCGCGAGCCGGCGCGCGCCGTCGGGGTCGTAGCGCTCGCTGCCTTCCACGCGCAGCGGGCCAAAGCGGTAGGCCGGGCCGGAGTCGTAGTTGACCGCCAAATCCGCCTCGTGGCGGTCGGCGTCCACTTCGGCGCGGCTGTTGGCAATGCGCGCGGTGGGGTAGCGGCGCGCGCGCAGCGTGCGCAGGCCCTGGTCCTTGGCGCCGTCCCAGTCCGATTGCGTGAACGGCTGCCCCGGCGGCAGCGCCCATTCGTTCTGCACCCGGGCCCGCTGTGGCGCGGCCTCGGCCGAGGTGGCGGCGGGGCCCGTGACGTCTATCGTGGCGCTGCGGATGTGCGTTTGCGGGCCCGGTGCCACGGTCAGCACGATGCGCCGCGGCGCCTCGGCGCCCGGGGTCTCCTGCATGTCCAGCGCCAGGGTCGGGGCGAAGTAGCCGAGCGTGGCCAGCAGCTCGCGCGCGTTGCTGTCGGCGGCGCCGAGCAGGCGCGAGAGCTCGCGTGCCTCCAGGCCCGGAAAGCGCCGAAAGCGCTGCAGTTCCAGGTTCTTCGTTAGGTAGGCCTCGATGTCGCGCGGCGCCTGCACGTCGAGCGTGAACGCCAGCGGCGCGTCGTCGGGCACGCCGGCCACGTCAGGCGCCGTGTCGCGCGGTCCGCCGAGCGAGACCGGCAGCAGGCTGCACCCCGCCAGGCCCAGCACGCTAAAAAGCAGCAACGCCGGCCATCGGGCCGGCGTGGAGGGGGGCGGACGCGCAATCATGGGGTCATTTTGACAGCATGCGCATCGCGTCTTCGAGGCCTTTCAAGGTCAGCGGGTACATGCGGTCGCCCATCAGCTGCTGGACGATGCTGATGCTCTGGCGGTACTGCCACACGCCCTGGGGCTCGGGGTTGATCCAGGCGAACTTGGGGAAGGTGTGCGTGAGGCGCTGCAGCCATTCGGCGCCGGCCTCCTCGTTGTTGTATTCGACGCTGCCGCCGGGCTGCAGGATCTCGTACGGGCTCATGGTCGCGTCGCCCACGAAGATCAGCTTGTAGTCCTTGTTGTACTTGCGCAGGATGTCCCAGGTCGGGAACTTCTCGGCGAAGCGGCGCCGGTTGTTCTTCCAGACGAAGTCGTAGACGCAGTTGTGGAAGTAATAGAACTCCAGGTGCTTGAACTCGGTCTTTACGGCCGAAAACAGCTCCTCGACGCGCTGGATGTGCTCGTCCATGGTGCCGCCCACGTCCATCAGCAGCAGCACCTTCACGTTGTTGTGGCGCTCGGGCACCATCTTGATGTCGAGCCAGCCGGCGTTGGCCGCCGTGCTGCGGATGGTGTCGGGCAGGTCGAGTTCGAGTTCATGGCCTTCGCGCGCGAACTTGCGCAGCCGGCGCAGCGCCACCTTGATGTTGCGCGTGCCGATCTCCTGCGTGTCGTCGTAGTCGCGGTAGGCGCGCTGCTCCCACACCTTGACGGCGCTCTTGTTCTTGCCGGCGCCGCCGATGCGGATGCCCTGCGGGTTGTAGCCGCCGTGGCCGAACGGGCTGGTGCCGCCCGTGCCGATCCACTTTCTGCCGCCCTCGTGGCGCTCTTTCTGCTCTTCGAGGCGCTTTTTCAGCGTCTCCATCAGCTCGTCCCAGCCCATCTTCTCGATCGCGGCCTTTTGTTCGGGCGTGAGCTCGCGCTCCAGGAGCTTGCGCAGCCAGTCGGCGGGGATCTCTTTCGTGAAGTCGGCCACCATCTCCACGCCCTTGAAGTAGGCGGCAAAGGCGCGGTCGAACTTGTCGTAGTGCTTCTCGTCCTTGACCAGGGCCAGGCGCGACATGAAATAGAAGTCGTCCAGGCTCCAGGCGTTGTCGGAACGGGGGCCGACCACGCCGGCCTCCAGCGCTTCGAGCAGTGTGAGGTATTCCTTGACCGACACGGGCAGCTTGGCCGCGCGCAGGGTGTAGAAGAAGTCAATCAGCATGTTTTTGGCCTCCAGCGCTTATCCAGCCTGCGCATGCTGCTCTAATAAAGAGAGCATCTGGGCGCGCGACTCGGGCCATTCGCCGGCGCGCAGGCTGTACATCACGGTGTCGCGGGTGGTGCCGTCGCGGCGCAGCGCGTGGCCGCGGAGCACGCCGTCCTTGCGCGCACCCAGGCGCTCGATTGCGCGCTGGCTGGCAAAGTTGAAGTTGTCGGTGCGCCAGCCCACGACGTGGCAGCCGAGCTGGTCGAAGGCGTGGCCCATCATCAGCAGCTTGCAGGTGGTGTTGACGTGGCTGCGCTGTGCGCTGCGGGCGTACCAGGTGTAGCCGATCTCGAGCCGGCGCACGGCCGGCAGGATGTCGTGGTAGCTGGTGCTGCCGAGCACGCGGTCTGTGGCCTCGTCGACCACGGCAAAGGCAAAGCGGCTGCCCTGCTCGCGCATCTGCAGCGCGGTCTCGATGTACAGGCGCGTCTCCTGCGGCTCGGGCACCGAGGTCACGCGCAGCTTCCAGAGCTCGCCGTCTGCAGCGGCGGCGGCCAGGCCGTCTTCGTGCGCCAGGGCAAGCGGCTCCAGCCGCAGGCCGCGGTCGCGCAGCACCACGGGTTCGACGAAAGCCATGTCAGTCCTCTGCTTTTTGGCGCTGCAGCGCGCGCCAGCGCCGCGCCGCGTGCAGCCCCAGGCCGCCGCCAACGCCCACGAGCGCAATGCCCAGCAGGCTGGCCGTGCCGTAGCCGGCGGCAAACACATCCAGGCCGAAGGCCTGGCCGAGACCGAACCCCGCCAACGCGCCGCCGACGAAGCCCACGGCGTCCGAGACGCCTTCCAACAGTAAACGCTTGCCCGCGCCCATGGCGTCGCCGCCGTCAGCGGTTGCGCTGGTTCATGAACACCAGCTTTTCGAACAGCGACACGTCCTGCTCGTTCTTGAGCAGCGCGCCGACCAGCGGTGGCACGGCGACCTTGTTGTCGGCGCTTTGCAGCGCTTCGAGCGGAATGTCTTCGGCCACCAGCAGCTTGAGCCAGTCGAGCAGTTCGGAGGTCGACGGCTTCTTCTTGAGGCCCGGCAGGTGGCGCACGTCGTAGAAGGTCTTCATCGCCACCGTGAGCAACTCGCTCTTGAGCGTGGGAAAGTGCACGCCGACGATCTGGCGCATCGTCTCGGCCTCGGGGAACTTGATGTAGTGGAAGAAGCAGCGGCGCAGGAACGCGTCGGGCAGTTCCTTTTCGTTGTTCGAGGTGATGAACACCAGCGGGCGGTGCTTGGCGCGGATCAGCTCGCGCGTCTCGTAGCAATAGAACTCCATGCGGTCGATCTCGCGCAGCAGGTCGTTCGGGAATTCGATGTCGGCCTTGTCGATTTCGTCGATCAGCAGCGCCACCGGCTCGTCGGCCGTGAAGGCCTGCCAAAGCACGCCCTTGACGATGTAGTTGCGGATGTCCTGCACGCGTTCGTTGCCGTCCACGCCGCCGAGCTGGCTGTCGCGCAGGCGGCTCACGGCGTCGTATTCATAGAGGCCTTGCTGCGCCTTGGTGGTCGACTTGATGTGCCACTGCAAGAGCGGCATGCCCAGGGCCTGCGCCACCTCCTCGGCCAGCATCGTCTTGCCGGTGCCGGGCTCGCCTTTGACGAGCAGCGGGCGCTGCAAGGTGCTGGCTGCATTCACGGCCAGCATCAGGTCTGGGGTGGCGACATAGTTCTGGGAGCCTTGAAATTTCATGGAGCTAAAACACCGAATCGTTGACAAATGGGCTTGACAGGTGCTGGCTATAATTGCCTGCTCAATCCTGAGCCCTCAAGCTGAACTTCCACGAGAGATTGTGCGCGCAAAATGAACAAGACGTTGACCACGATATTTGCCCTGGCTGTCGCTTCCGTGACCGCCTTGTCCCACGCCCAGGAAGTCAAGGGCGATGCGAAGGCCGGAGAGCAGAAGGTCGCCATGTGCATCGGATGCCATGGCATCGTGGGCTACCAGTCGAGCTTCCCCGAGGTCTACAAGGTGCCCATGATCTCGGGCCAGAGCGCGAACTACATCAGCGCTGCGCTGCACGCCTATCAGAAGGGCGAGCGCCGGCACCCCACCATGCGCGCCATCGCCGACTCGCTGACGGAACAGGACATTGCCGACGTCGCCGCCTACTATGCCCAGCACGGCAAGACCGAGGTGCAGCTGCCGCCCAAGCCCGCGCGCGAGCCCAGCGTGCAGGTGGCCGAGCTGCTCAAGAAGGGCGCTTGCGTGTCCTGCCACGGCGACAACTTCGCCAAGCCAATCGACCCGTCGTACCCGCACATCGCCGGCCAGCACGCCGACTACCTGTTCGTCGCGCTCAAGTCGTACAAGGTGGAAAAGAACGCCAACGTGGGGCGCGGCAATGCCATCATGGGCGGCGTCGCAAAGCAGTTCAGCAATGCCGAACTGAAGGCATTGTCCAGCTACATCAGCGCGGTCCAGGGCGACCTAAAGGTGGTGCCCGAGTCGCGCTTCCGCTGAGCGCGCTGCGCACGCTCTGACCGCAAAACCCGCTTCGGCGGGTTTTTGCATTTCATGGTGTTTTGGCCTGCAGGGCCCAACTGGTAAGCGCTGATAGCAATCGAATCGATAGCTTTCGGCCTGGCGCCTCAGTCGCGCGTGGCGCGCCGCTGCACGGCCGCGATGTAGGCGTCGCCGTCGGGCGGTCGGCCCGAGCGCTGGCTCTCCCACAGCATCTCGCCCAGGCATTCCATGGCGGCGTGGTGCGCGTCGTGCAGCGAGTCCAGGCGCTTGGCCAGCAGCTCGACCGCCTGGCGGATGCCGCGCGGCTGGTCGATGCTGCACTGCTCGCTGATCGACAGGTGCATCGACAGGTGCAGGAACGGGTTGGTGTGCTGCGGCGTTTCGTCGTAGTTGCGCGCCAGGGCGGCATCGGTATCGGCGAGGTCGGCGTGGTATTCGGGGTGCTCGGCGATCCAGAGGCTGGCCAGCGTTTCGATGGCCTCCATCGGGGCGCCGGCCTGGGTTTTGGCATGCGTGGCGCAGAAGAAGCGCCGCACATCGGCTTGGGACGGGTTGAACATGCGGGCAAGCGTAGCACGCACGGGAAGGTGCGCGCGGGGCGGCAGCGGCGCCGTCCTACGCTGGCGGCGCAGCGCGGCCCTTACATTGGCCTGGGCCGGCGCAGAGGGCTGCCCCGCCAGTGCCAGACCTGTCCCTTTACCAGACCGAGGAAATTTCCCCATGAATGCTTTGAGAATCACCGGCCTGGTGCTGATCGTGCTGGGTCTGGCCGGCTTCTTCACCGGAGGGTTCAGCTTCACCAAGGACACCACCCAGGCCAAGCTCGGACCGCTGGAGCTGACCGTGACGGAAAAAGAGTCCGTTAATGTGCCCCCATGGCTGAGCCTGGGTGCCATGGCGCTGGGGGCCGTGGTGCTGGTGCTGGGCTTTCGCCGGCGCTAGCCCGGCGCGCGGACGCCGCAAGCAGCGGGTCAGCGGCCCGGTGCGCCCAGCATCTGCGAGATGGCCTGCGCTGCCTCCAGCAGCGGGGGCAGCATGCCGGCCTGCATGGCGTCGGCGCTGGTGCGGTTGGCCTGGCCGCTGATGTTCAGCGCCGCCACGGTCTGGCCGGCGCGGTTGGTCAGCGGCGCGGCCACCGAGATCAGGCCCTCTTCGAGCTCCTGGTTGACGAGGCACCAGCCCTGTGCGCGCGCCTGCCGGATGTGCGCCAGCAGCGCGGAGCGGTCCACCGTGGTGTGCTGGGTGAGCCGCTGCAGTGGCACGCTCTCCAGGCGTGCGCGCAGCACGTCGTCGGGCAGGGCCGCCAGCAGCACGCGCCCCATTGAGGTCCAGCAGGCCGGCAGGCGTGAGCCGATGGCCAGGTGGTTGCGCATGATCTTGTGCGTGTGCACGCGCATCACATAGACGATCTCCAGGCCGTCGAGCACGGCGGCCGAGCAGGACTCGCGCACCTGGTCCACCAGCGTCTCCATCACGGGCTCGGCCAGGTTCCACAGCGGCATCGACGACAGGTACGAGAAGCCCAGCTCCAGGATGCGTGGGGTCAGGCGAAAGAGCCGGTCGTCGCTTTCGACATAACCCAGGGTTTGCAGCGTCAGCAGGATGCGGCGCGCGCCGGCGCGCGTGAGGCCCGTGCGCGCGGCCACTTCGCTAAGCGTCTGCTGCGGCGCCTCGGCGCGGAACGAGCGGATCACTTCGAGCCCGCGCGCGAAGGACTGCACGTAGCTGTCACCGGGCCGGGGACTTTGGGGGAAATTGGGGGGGGGCATCGGCGTGCGTCCTATAATTCATTATACGAACATTTGTTCTTATAGCGAACAAATACCGGGTTTTGAATTTACCAGGAGCGCATCCATGATCAACAAGATTGCCGACTCGGTGGCCCAGGCGCTGTCCGGCGTGAAAGACGGTGCCACGGTGCTGATTGGCGGCTTCGGCACCTCGGGCAACCCGGTCGAGCTGATCGACGGCCTGATCGCCCACGGCGCGCGCGACCTCACCGTGGTCAACAACAACGCCGGCAATGGCGAGACGGGCCTCGCGGCCCTGCTCAAGAGCGGCCAGGTGCGCAAGATCATCTGCAGCTTCCCGCGCCAGGTGGACAGCTGGGTGTTCGACGACCTGTACCGCAGCGGCAAGGTCGAGCTCGAACTGGTGCCCCAGGGCAACCTGGCCGAGCGCATGCGCGCCGCCGGCGCCGGCATCGGCGCGTTCTTCTGCCCCACGGCCTACGGCACCGAGCTGGCGGCCGGCAAGGAAACCCGCGAGATCAATGGCAAGCACTACGTGCTCGAGTACCCGATCTACGGCGACGTGGCGCTCGTGAAGGCCGAGCAGGGCGACCGCTGGGGCAACCTGACCTACCGCATGTCGGCGCGCAACTTCGGCCCCGTCTGCGCCATGGCGGCCAAATACACCGTCGCCACCGTGCACGAACTGGTGGAGCTCGGCGAGATGGACCCCGAGGCCGTGGTCACCCCCGGCATCTATGTCAGCCAGGTCGTCAAGGTGCCGCGCGTGGCCACCCAGGCCGGCGGAATCAAGCAGTAAAGCCCGTTCAGCCCAAGGAGATACAGCGTGAGCAGCTACCAAAAACGAACCAAGGATGAACTGGCAGCCCGTGTGGCCCAGGACATCTACGACGGTGCCTATGTGAACCTCGGCATCGGCATGCCCACCAAGGTGGCCAACCACATCCCCGCTGGCCGCGAAGTGGTGCTGCATTCCGAAAACGGAATTCTGGGCATGGGGCCCGCACCCGCCGCAGGCCAGGAAGACTACGACCTGACCAATGCCGGCAAGCAGCCCGTGACGCTGCTGCCCGGTGGCAGCTACTTCCACCACGCCGACAGCTTCGCGATGATGCGCGGCGGCCACCTCGACATCTGCGTGCTCGGCGCGTTCCAGGTGTCGGCCACGGGCGACCTGGCCAACTGGAGCACCGGCGAGCCCGGCGCGATTCCCGCCGTGGGCGGCGCGATGGACCTGGCCGTGGGCGCCAAGTCCACCTGGGTGATGATGGATTTGCTGACCAAGACCGGCGAGTGCAAGGTGGTCAAGGAATGCAGCTACCCGCTCACGGGCCTCGCCTGCGTCAAGCGCATCTACACCGAGCTGTGCACGCTCGAATGCACGCCCGAAGGCCTGCGCCTGATCGACACCGTGCCCGGTCTCTCGCACGAGGAACTCGAGCGCATCGTCGGCCTGCCGATCCAGCCATAAGCATCAAAACCGGCTCCAGCCTTTATCCCATAAGCGCTGGAAGCTCACTTTTTTGAAATCATCCCTTTCGGAGACACCATGAACAACGCCCCCCAAGCCTTCATCTGCGACGCCATCCGCACCCCCTTCGGCCGCTACGGCGGCGCCCTCTCGGGCGTGCGCACCGATGACCTGGGCGCCATCCCGATCAAGGCGCTGATGGAGCGCAACCCCGGCGTGGACTGGGCCGCCGTGACCGACGTGATCTACGGCTGCGCCAACCAGGCCGGCGAAGACAACCGCAACGTGGCGCACATGTCCAGCCTGCTGGCCGGCCTGCCGATCGAAGTGCCCGGCGCCACCCTGAACCGCCTGTGCGGCTCGGGCCTGGACGCCGTGGGCACGGCCGCGCGCGCCATCAAGTCGGGCGAAGCGCGCCTGATGATCGCCGGCGGCGTCGAAAGCATGAGCCGCGCCCCGTTCGTCATGCCCAAGGCCGAGAGCGCGTTCAGCCGCAACAACGCCGTGTACGACACGACGATCGGCTGGCGCTTCGTCAACAGGCTGATGAAGGCGCAGTACGGCGTCGACTCGATGCCCGAGACGGCCGAGAACGTCGCCGACGACTTCAAGATCGAGCGCGCCGCGCAGGACCGCATGGCGCTGGCCAGCCAGACCAATGCCGCCGCCGCGATCGCCGCCGGCCACCTGGCGCGCGAGATCGTGCCGGTGACCATTGCGCAAAAGAAGGGCGACGCCATCGTGGTGAGCCAGGACGAGCACCCGCGCGCGACCACGCTCGAGGCGCTGGCCAAGCTCAAGGGCGTGGTGCGTGAGGGCGGCACGGTGACGGCCGGCAATGCCAGCGGCGTCAACGACGGCGCCTGCGCGCTGCTGCTGGCCGACGAAGCCAGCGCCGCGCAGTACGGGCTGACGCCGCGCGCCCGCGTGGTCGGCATGGCCACGGCCGGCGTGGCGCCGCGCATCATGGGCTTTGGCCCGACGCCCGCCACGCTCAAGGTGCTGGCGCAGACCGGCCTGACCATCGACCACATGGACGTGATCGAACTCAACGAAGCCTTCGCCGCGCAGGGCCTGGCCGTGCTGCGCGCGCTGGGCCTCCAGGACGACGACGCCCGCGTCAACGCCTGGGGCGGCGCGATTGCGCTGGGCCACCCGCTGGGTGCCAGCGGCGCGCGCCTGGCCACCACGGCCGTGAACCGCCTGCACGCCACGGGCGGCCGCTACGCGCTGTGCACTATGTGCATTGGCGTGGGGCAGGGCATTGCGGTCATTCTCGAACGCGTCTGACGTCCGGGGCTGCGGCCCTTTTGCGCGCCTTGCGCAGCATTTTTTCAGGAATTTTCACCATGAGCATCACCTTCCGCACCCCCTCGCGCCGCCAATTTGCCCTGCAGGCCGCTGCCGCCTCCCTGGCCCTGCTGGGCACTGTGTCGGCCCTGGCGCAAACCGCGTTCCCGACCAAGCCGATCACCATCGTCGTGCCGTTCTCGGCCGGCGGCACCACCGACATCCTGGCGCGCCTGATGGGCCAGTACCTCTCGACCGAACTGGGCCAGCCCGTGGTGGTCGACAACAAGGCCGGCGCGGGCGGCAACATCGGCGGCGCCCTGGCCGCCAAGGCGCCGGCCGACGGCTACACCCTGTTCATGGGCACGGTGGGCACGCACGCCATCAACGCCGCCCTGTACAAGAAGATGCCCTTCGACCACATCAAGGACTTCGCGCCGCTGTCGCGCGTGGCCAACGTGCCCAACCTGCTGGTGGCGCACCCCGCGGAGCCGTACAAGACCGTGCCCGAGATGATCGCCTACGCCAAGGCCCATCCCGGCAAGATCAACTTCGGCTCGCCCGGCAACGGCGCGTCGCCCCACCTGTCGGGCGAACTGTTCAAGTCGATGGCCAAGGTCAATCTGACGCACATCCCCTACAAGGGCAGCGCGCCGGCCGTCTCCGACCTGCTGGGCAACCAGATCTCCATCATGTTCGACAACATGCCTTCGGTGATCCCGCATGTGCGCTCGGGCAAGCTGCGCGCGATTGCCATCACCACCGCCAAGCGCTCGCCCGAGCTGCCCGATGTGCCCACCATCGCCGAAGCCGGCGTGCCGGGCTACGAGGCCGTGTCGTGGTTCGGCATGTTCGCGCCGGCGGGCACGCCCGCGCCGGTGCTGGCGACGATCAGCGCGGCGCTGTCCAAGGTGCTGGCCAACCCCGAAGTGCAAAAGAAGATCAGCGCCCAGGGCGGTGAGACCGTCAACGAAACGCCCGCGCAGTTTGCCGCCTTCATCCGCGCCGAAACCATCAAGTGGGGCAAGGTCGTGAAGGAGTCGGGCGCCAGCGTCGACTGATCGGCTATCAAAAACAATAGCTGCTGGCGCTTATCCCATAAGCGCTGGGGGCTGTTTTAGGCTGTATCCCTGGGGGCGCTTTCGGCGCCCTCTGTGCCGTCTGGGGCCGCGGAGGCCTTGGACGCCGCCTGGAGCGCGCGCTCCTGGCGCTCCTTGGCCATCTGCTCGGCCAGCTGGCTGCGGCCCTCGCGCGCCACCGCGATCGACTTGGCGCGGTCCTGGTAGTACGGGTACATGCGGTCGACCAAAGCGATGTTGTGCTCGCGGAAGCGCCGCGTGATGGCGCTGGCCTCGGGGGCCGGCAGGCCCATCAGTTCGAGCACGGTGTGCGCGCTGCACAGGCTCGATTCGAACAGCTCGCGCTGCACCAGCGCCACGCCCACATCGCGCAGCCGGTTCCAGTGCGTCACGTCGCGCGCACGCGCCACCACCTGCAGCTGCGGAAAATGCTCGCGCGCCAGCCGGGCGATCTGGAGCGACTGCTCCGGGTCGTCCACCGCAACGACCAGGATGCGCGCCTGACCGGCCCCGGCGATGCGCAGCAGGTCCAGCCGCGTGGCGTCGCCATAGAACACGCGGTAGCCAAAGGTGTGCGCCACTTCCAGCATTTCCACGCTGTGGTCCAGCACCGTCGTCGGAATGCCCTGCATCAGCAGCACGCGCGCGACGATCTGGCCGTAGCGGCCAAAGCCGGCGATGAGCACGGGCGCTTCCTGCGGCTCGGAAATCTCCTCGGCCTGCGGCGCCTTGACCTCGGCGTAGCGGCGCAGCAGCGCGCGGTCGAGCAGCGCCAGCAGCAGCGGGCTGAGCAGCATCGACAGCGCCACCGCGCCGATCAGCAGCGAGGCCACTTCGGGCGAGAGCGCCTTGGCGCCCGCTGCGGTCTGGAACACCACGAACGCGAACTCCCCGCCCTGGGACAGCAGCAGCGTGAACACCGGGCGCTCGCGGTAGGGGATCTTGGCGCCCGTGGCCAGCGTGTAGATCACCACTGCCTTGATCGCCAGAAAGCCCAGCACGACGGCGGCCATGGTCCACGGCGAGCGCATCAGCACGCCGAAGTCGATGGTCATGCCCACGGCCATGAAGAACAGGCCGAGCAGCAGGCCCTTGAACGGTTCGATGTCGGTCTCGAGTTCGCGCCGGTATTCGCTGTCGGCCAGCAGCACGCCGGCGAGGAACGCGCCCAGCGCCATCGACAGGCCGAGCTGCACCATCAGCATGGCAATGCCCACGACCAGCAGCAGCGAGGCGGCGGTGAAGATCTCGGGCGTCTTGCTCTTGGCGATCCAGCGCAGCAGCGGGCGCAGCAGCAGGCGTCCGCCGACCACGATGGCGCCGACCGCGCCGACGATTTTTGCGGTTTCCCACACCAGCTCCATCGGCTCGTGCTCGGCCTGCGCGCCGGCGGCCGCGCCCAGCAGCGGCAGCAGCGCCAGGATGGGGATCGCCGCCACGTCCTGGAACAGCAGGATCGAGAACCCGGCCTGGCCGCTCTGCGTGCGCATCAGATTGCGCTCCTGCAGCGTCTGCAGCGCGATGGCGGTTGAGGACAGCGCCAGCCCCAGGGCCCCCACCAGGCCCACGCGCCAAGGCAGGCCTGCCGCCCAGGCCATGGCAAACAGCGGCGCCGCGCACAGCAGCATCTGCGCGCTGCCGAAGCCGAAGATCGGGCGGCGCATGCTCCACAGGCGGCTGGGCTGCAGCTCCAGACCGACCAGGAACAGCATCAGCACCACGCCAAACTCGGCAAAGTGCAGGATGTCCTGCCCATTGCTCACCAGCGCCAGGCCCCACGGTCCGATCGCGATGCCGGCGGCCAGGTAGCCGATGATGGCGCCCAGGCCGAGCGCGCGCGCAATGGGCACGGCCAGCACGGCGGCCGCCAGG
This sequence comes from Acidovorax sp. SRB_14, assembly GCF_012932145.1. Taxonomy (GTDB): domain Bacteria; phylum Pseudomonadota; class Gammaproteobacteria; order Burkholderiales; family Burkholderiaceae_C; genus Simplicispira. The sequence goes on from NZ_MWOK01000006.1 coordinate 52,991, forward strand.
TACAGGAATCCGTAGGTGAGCCAGGTCGGGGCGTGGGCCATGGTGGTGTGTGCAAAGTCCGCTGGCGCGGGGGCGGCAGGGGAGCGGCGATTTTCGCACCCGGCGCGCTGGGGCGGTTGGCGTGGGCGTGAAATGCTCTTTAAATAATAGCGCGTGGCGCATACCCCATATGCGTTGGAAGGCTTTTTTACCATTTTTTTGGCGCTGCGCCGGCCGGCGTTGATAAGATGCCAGCCTCCTTCTGAAACACCACCCCACCGATGGACTTGCACACTTGGTTGGCCTTTTTCGCGGCGGCGTGCGTGATCGCGGTGTCGCCGGGTTCGGGCGCGGTCCTGTCCATGAGCCATGGTCTGTCGTACGGGGTGCGCCGCACGGGCGCCACCATCGCGGGCCTGCAGTTGGGGCTGCTGTTGATCTTGCTGATCGCCGGCGCGGGCGTGGGCTCGCTGCTGCTGGCGTCCGAAGTGGCGTTCAGCACCGTCAAGGTGCTCGGCGCGTGCTACCTGATCTATGTCGGCTGGAGCCAGTGGCGCGCCAGCGGCGCCGTGGCCCTGCCGGGCAGCGCGGGCGCCGCGCCCGCCAGCCGCTGGCAACAGCGCTGCATGACGGGGTTTCTGACCAACGCCACCAACCCCAAGGGCATCATCTTCATGGTCGCGGTGCTGCCGCAGTTCCTGACCGAGCAGCGGCCGCTGGCGCCGCAGCTGCTGATCCTCGCGGCCACCATGGTGGCCGTGGACGTCGTGGTCATGCACGGCTACGCGGCCAGCGCCAGCGCGCTGCGCCGCCTGCTGCGCAGCGCGCGCGCCGTGCGGGCGCAAAACCGGGTGTTTGGCGGCCTGCTCATGGCCGTGGGCGCCGGGCTGTTTTTTGTGCAGCGCGGCACCCGCACGGGTTGAGCGCCCGGCATTAGCTATTGTTTCAATAGCTTAAAACGTCCTGGGGACGGGCGTTGATGGCGTTTTTGCCATGAAAACGGGCCTGCCCGCGGCAAGCGGGCGGGCCCATGCACTTCCAAGGAGGCCACGATGGCTTGGATGGACAGCCCCGAGGAACTGGCACCTGCCGCGGTGCCCACCGCAGAAGCGCACGGGCCGCACGCCGACCTGGCCGCCGGCCTGCTGGCCACGCCGGCCACGGCCTCGCCCAAGTACTTTTATGACGCGCGGGGTTCGGCGCTGTTCGAGCAGATCACGCGCCTGCCCGAGTACTACCCCACGCGCACCGAGCAGCACATCCTGTCCACCCACGCCGTGGCGTTGGCAGGCGAGATCGCCCCCGGCGCCACCGTGATCGAATGGGGCGCAGGCAACTGCGACAAGGCGCGCCAGCTGTGCAGCCTGCTGGCGCCGGCCCGCTTCGTCGCGCTGGACATCTCGGTGGAGTGCCTCCGCGAGGGCGCGCGCCGCCTGCAGGCTGCCTGCCCGGCGGTGCAGGTGAGCGCGCTGGCGGCCGACCTGACGGCCGAGCTGGCGCTGCCAGCCGACGTGCCGTGCGAGCGGCGCGTGGTGTTCTATCCCGGGTCGTCGATCGGCAACTTCGACCCGCCGCAGGCGCTCGACCTGCTGCGGCGCATGCGGCGGCTGCTCGGCCGCGACGGCGCACTGCTGCTCGGCGTGGACCTGCTCAAGCCGGTGCCCGTGCTGGAAGCCGCCTACAACGATGCCGCGGGCGTCACCGCGGCGTTCAACCGCAACCTGCTGCGCCACGCCAACCGCCTGCTCGGCAGCGATTTTGCCGAGCGCGACTGGGAGCACCACGCGTTCTTCAACGCCGCGCACGGGCGCATCGAGATGCACCTGCGGGCGCTGCGCGATCTGGTCGTGCGCTGGCCCGGGCACGCGCGCGCCTTCCGCCGGGGCGAGTCGATTCACACCGAAAACAGCCACAAGTACAGCCTCGGCGGCATCACCGACCTGCTGGCGCGCGCCGGCTTTTCGCAGGCGCAGCCGTGGATCGACGCGCAGGGCTGGTACGCCGTGCTGTTGGCGCGGCCTTGAAGCGGGAGCCGCGCGTGTCTGCCCCTACCGCCATGGCCGCGATGCCCTCGGAACACGACTACCGCGCCGTGCGCGCGCGCACGCTCTCGTTGGCCGCGCCGCTGTCGGCCGAGGACTGCTGCGTGCAATCGATGCCCGACGCCAGCCCCGCCAAATGGCACCTGGCGCACACCGCCTGGTTCTTCGAGACCTTTGTGCTCGAAGCCTGCGAACCGGGCTTCCAGCCGTTCGACAGTGCGTTCCGCGTGCTGTTCAATTCGTATTACCAGGCCGTGGGCGCGCGCCACCCGCGCCCACAGCGCGGCCTGCTCACGCGCCCCAGCCTGGCGCGCGTGCTCGAGTACCGTGCCGACGTGGACCGGCGCATGGGCGCGGTGCTTGCGAGCGGGCAGACACAAGAGCTGGCTGGTGTCGTGGCGCTGGGCCTGCACCACGAGCAGCAGCACCAGGAGCTGCTGCTGACCGACATCAAGCACCTGCTCTGGTGCAACCCTTTGAACCCGGCCTACGCAGGCGCGCCGCGGCCCGTGGCAGCGCCGGCGCCGCTCGCGTGGCACCCGTTCCCCGGCGGGGTGGTGGAGATCGGCCACAGCGGCAGCGGCTTTTGCTACGACAACGAACTGCCGCGCCACTGTGTCTACCTCGCGCCGTATGCGCTGGCCTCGCGCCTGGTGACGAATGGGGAATACGCCGCCTTCATCGCGGCCGGCGGCTACGCCGACCCGGCCTGGTGGCTGTCGGAAGGCTGGGACTGGCGCGCGGCCGAGGGTCTGGCGCACCCGCGCTATTGGCACGACAGCGGGGCCGGCGGCTGGCACGAGTTCACGCTGGGCGGCCTGTGCGCGCTCGATGCCAACGCGCCGGTGGTGCATGTGACGTACTACGAGGCCGACGCCTTTGCGCGCTGGAGCGGCGCGCGCCTGCCGACCGAGGCGGAATGGGAGCACGCGGCCGCTGCGCTGCCGGTGCAAGGCCCGTTTGCCGATGCCGGCCGGCTGCACCCGGGCGGCGCCGGCGCAGGCCTCTCGCAGATATGGGGTGAGGCCTGGCAATGGACGGCGACCAGCTATGGCCCCTACCCCGGCTTCCAGGCGGGGCCGGGCGCGATTGGCGAATACAACGGCAAATTCATGGTCAACCAGTACGTGCTGCGCGGGGGCTCGTGCGCCACGCCGGCCGGCCATGTGCGTGCCAGCTACCGCAATTTCTTTCCGACCACGGCGTTCTGGCAGTTCTCGGGCATCCGGCTGGCGCGCAGCGTGTGAGTGCGGGCGGTTCATACGGCCTGTCCCGTGCTCGACAGCGGGCCGCGCGCGGCGGGTTAGAGTGGCGGGCATGAGAATCTTTCCCACTTTGCAAGACTTGGCCGCCTGTGTTGGCCAGAACGTCGCGGTCAGCGACTGGACCACCATCACGCAGGAGCAGGTCAACCTGTTTGCGCAGGCCACAGGTGACCACCAGTGGATCCATGTCGATGTGGAGCGTGCGCGCAACGGACCCTTCAAGGCGCCGATCGCCCACGGCTACCTGACGCTGTCGCTGCTGCCGCAGTTCTTCGCCTCGGCCTTGCGCGTCGAGCAGACCGGCATGGGTGTGAACTACGGGCTCAACAAGGTGCGCTTCACGGCGCCCGTGCCCGTGGGCAGTCGCCTGCGCGCGCACCTGCGTTTAGTGGAGTGCCAGCCCGTCGAGGGCAACGGCATGCAGATGGCCTGGGATGTGAGCGTCGAGCGCGAGGGCACCGACAAGCCCGTCTGTGTGGCGCAGTCGCTGGCGCGCTACTACCCCTGACCCTGCTGTAGCCTTCTGCCCTCTTTATTGATCGCCGTTGACGATGGTGCCTGCCCGTTCGGCGGCCATGCCTTCGCTGCGCACGGCGTCGCGCGTCAGGGTGTTGGGTGGGCCAGCCAGCGGGGCACGGTCCTGATCCCACTCGCCGTAGCGCGGCAGGGTGCCGGCCCTGCGCGCTTCCATGAGGTCGGCGACGACGGCTTCGCGCGTCAAGCTACTGCCAGCCATGGTCTGGGTGTAGTCGGGGTACTGTTCGCCGTAGGTGCCAGAAGTGTCGTGCGGCGCGGCATGGGCGCCGGCTGCGGCCAGTGAAAGGGCGGCGGCAGCGAAAATCAGGTGCGTTTTCATGGTGTTGTTCCTTCTAGTGTGTTGAACATCCATGCGCCCAAGAAATGTGGATCGCCTGTGCCTTGAGCGCTTTTCGGTGAAGCTTCTGTTTCCGAAGTCCGTCATCGACCAAGCCACTGTAGGCAGGGAAAACCCGAGTAAATACCCCAAATTACGCAACAAGTAATTCCACAATGTCAGTAAATGACGGATTGGGTATCATTTTTGTTGCGAAAATGTGATTCAGAGGCCCATCGCGCAGGTGCCCTGGCCTGAGGTGGCTCGCACCGCAGAGGCAGCCTGCAGGACTGTGCCACCCGGCGAAATGGATCGTTCGAGGCTGCACTTTGCGGCATTGCAGCCAGCCGCAGGCCGCTCAGGCTTGCGAACGCGCGGGCACGGTGCCAAAGCCGTTCTGGCGCCAGGCCTCGAACACGGCCACCGCCACGGCATTGGACAGGTTCAGGCTGCGTTGGCCCTCCCGCATGGGCAGGCGCAGGCGTTGCGCAGGTGCAAAGGTTTCGCGCAGCTCCGGCGGGACGCCACGGGTTTCCGCGCCAAACACCAGCCAGTCGCCGGGTTCGAAGCGGCTTTCGTAGGCGGTCTGGGTGCCGTGCGTGGTGAAGACATACATGCGCAGCGGATCGGGCTGCATGGTGCGCAAAAAGGAAGTCCAGCCCGGGTGGCGCCGCACGTTTGCGTATTCGTGGTAATCGAGCCCGGCGCGCCGCATCAGCCGGTCTTCCATGGAAAACCCCAGCGGCTCGATCAAGTGCAGCGCGCAGCCGGTGTTGGCCGCCAGCCGGATCACGTTGCCCGTATTGGGAGGGATTTCAGGCTCGACCAGAACAATATTGAACATGTGCGTATTGTCGTGCCGGCCGGGCGCGGCCTGGCGCTGCGGGTGTCGGTGCGCGTCAATCGCGCCGCTCAGTGCGTGCCACCACCAAACCCGTGATGTGCGCCGCACCTGCCTGGCGCAGCGCCAGCGCCGCCGCGTGCAGTGTGGCGCCCGTGGTCATCACGTCGTCGACCAGCAGCACCCGTGTGCCTTGCAGCTGGCGCGCACGCAGGGGTTCAACGGCAAAGGCGCCGCGCAGGTTGCGCAGGCGCTGGGCGCGCGTCAAATGGCTCTGGGCCTCGGTATCGTGGGTGCGCAGCAGCAGCGCGGCGTCGGTCTTGGCGGGCGCCAGCAGGCGCGCCAGCAAAAGCGCCTGGTTGAATCCGCGGGTGCGCAGGCGCGCGTGCGACAGCGGTATGGGCAGCACCAGGTCGGCGGCTTCCAAGGCGGGCTCTGCCCATGGCGTGCTGCGCACCAGCGTGGCGAGGGCCCCCGCCCAGCCGGGATCGCCCCGGAACTTGAATTCGCCCAGTGCCCCGGTCCAGGGGTAGGCGTATTCGACCGCAGCAATGCACGCGTCCAGCGGTGGCGGCTCGCGCAGGCAGGCGCCGCAACGCTGCACGGGGGCTGCCAGCAAGCCGGCGCAGCGGTCGCAGCGCCGCCGGGGTGGCGCAAAGCGCGCGGCGCAGGCGTCGCACACGCGCTGCGCCGGCCACGCGCGGCACACCGCGCACTGGCTGGGGAGGTGCTCGCCCAGCTTGCGCCACTGCGTGGATATCCTTGATGCCATCCGGCTGAACATGATGGTGTCCAATATAAGCGCGCCCCGCGTCGTTTCCCTTTACCGATATTCCATCTTCCATCCATGCAGCCAGAGCGTCCTCCTACGATCGATCCCATTGCCGCTGCGCGCTGGCATGCTGCCGCGCCAGCGGCGTCGCCTTGGTTGCACGAAGAGGTGGCCCGGCGCATGGAAGGCCGCTTGCAGTGGATCCGCGAGGCGCCCTCGGCCTGGTGCCACTGGGATGCCGTGCGCGGCGGCTTGCAGGCCCATGCGCTGGTGCGCCAGCGCTACCCGCAGGCGCAGTGCTTCGTGGCCGAGACCGCGCCTTCTCGCCAACCGCAGGCGGCGAAGGCACTGGCGGCACCCTGGTGGAGTGCCGCGCGCTGGAAGGACGGGGCCACGCGCTTTGAACTGCCGCCCGAGGGGGGCGTGCAGATGCTTTGGGCCAACATGGCGCTGCACATGGCGCCGGACCCGCAGGCGCTGATGGCGCAGTGGCACCGCGCGCTCGCAGTGAACGGCTACCTGATGTTTTCCTGCCTGGGCCCGGACACCGTGCGCGAACTGCATGCGATGTATGCGCAGCTGGGCTGGCCGGTGCCTGGCCATGCATTCACCGACATGCACGATTGGGGCGACATGCTGGTGCAGGCGGGGTTCGCCGAGCCGGTCATGGACATGGAGCGCATCACCCTGACCTTTGCCAGCGCGCCGCGCCTGCTCGAGGAGTTGCGTGGACTCGGCGCCAACCTGCATCCACAGCGTTTCGGGGGGCTGCGCGGGCGAGACTGGCATGCGCGCCTGCAGCAAGAACTGGCGCAGCATCTGGCCGACCCGCGCCAGGACGGGCAACTGGCGCTGACGTTCGAAATCGTCTATGGCCACGCCTTCAAGCCGGCACGGCGCGTGCCGGTGAACCCCCACACTGCCGTGTCCTTGCAAGACATGCGGGCCATGCTGCGCGGTGCGGGGCAGAAATAGCCGATTTTCTGCCGAATTCACGGTGCTGTGTCAATGACTTGGCGCAAGCATTGCGCCCTTGCTGCGAACGCACTTTCAATGTCAATGACCTGGGACAAGCCGCGCTACAATCGCCGGCGTTGCAAGCCAGGGTCACGCACTGTTACGCAATGCATGTGCCCTGCACTGTATGAGACGCCATTCCTCCAGCGCACTGATGGTTTTCAGGGGTGTTCATGGCGACAGGTCCGGTTTAAGGTCCTGTCGTTTTGGGCATGCGCGTCCGTAACTGCAAAGATTTTTGAGTGAAGTGTGTGCCAGCGGCTGGTCCGCCGGTGGTGGGGCGGCATTGCGATCTGTTTCCCAGGCAGGCGTGGCAAGGTTATTTGAGGCTTAGAAGTAAGTGAGAACTATGAAGAGCATTTTCAACAAGCTGGCTTCTGCGCTGTGGATGGCAGGGGCCCTGGTAGGTACCGCCGCCCACGCTGTCAGTGACCTGCCCGGCGGTCCCGCGGTCAACCAATTGAACCTGCATCCGCCGGTCACCAAGATCGCAGAGGAGCAGCATTTCCTGCACTGGATGCTGCTGATCATCTGCACGGTGATCTTCGTGGCGGTCTTCGCCGTGATGTTCTATTCCATCTGGAAGCACCGCCAGTCCAAGGGTGCCAAGCCCGCCAATTTCCACGAGTCCGTGACTGTGGAAGTGGTCTGGACCGTGATTCCGTTCATCATCGTGGTCCTCATGGCCTTGCCTGCGACCAAGGTGCTGGTGGCGCAAAAGGACACGACCAATGCCGACCTCACCATCAAAGCCACGGGTTACCAATGGAAGTGGGGCTACGACTACATCAACGGGGAAGGCGAGGGTCTGGCCTTCATCTCGACCCTGGACAGCAGCCATCGCCAGATGTCCAACAGCGGCAACGTCGCCGATGCGCCCAACGACTACCTGCTCAAGGTGGACAACCCGCTGGTGGTGCCTGTGGGCAAGAAGGTGCGCGTCATCACCACGGCCAACGACGTGATCCACTCCTTCATGGTGCCGGCATTCGGCATCAAGCAGGACGCCATCCCCGGCTTTGTGCGCGACACCTGGTTCCGTGCCGACAAGGTGGGTGACTACTATGGCCAATGCGCCGAGCTGTGTGGCAAGGAGCACGCCTACATGCCCATCCATGTCAAGGTGCTGTCGGCGCAAGATTACAGCCAGTGGGTGCAAGCCGAGGGCAAGAAGGCCGCCGCCAAGCTCGACGACCCGAGCAAGGTCTGGACGCTGGAAGACATGATGAAACGCGGTGAAAAGGTCTACGCAGCAAACTGCGCAGCCTGCCACCAGGCCAACGGCAAGGGTGCCGGTCCGATCAAGCCCCTGGATGGCTCGGCCATCGTGGTGGATGCCGACCATGGCAAACAGCTGCAAGTGGTTCTCCATGGCGCTGCCAATGGGGCCATGCCTGCGTGGAAGCAGCTCAGCGACACCGATCTGGCGGCTGTGGTGACTTTTACCAAGAACTCGTGGTCCAACAAAACTGGCCAGCTGGTGCAGCCGGCCGAGGTCGTGGCACAGCGCAGCAAGTAATCAGCGTCGAAAAGCATTGAGGAATCCAATATGAGCGCAGTTCTCGACAACCCCGGGCACGCTGGTGACCACGCACACGACGGCGGCCACCACCATGGTCCCACCGGCTGGCGCCGCTGGCTTTTTGCCACCAACCACAAGGACATTGGTACGTTGTACCTGTTGTTCTCGTTCACCATGCTGATGGTCGGCGGCGTGCTGGCACTGATGATCCGTGCCGAGCTGTTCCAGCCCGGCCTGCAGCTGGTGAATCCCGAGTTGTTCAATCAACTCACCACCATGCACGGCCTGATCATGGTGTTTGGCGCCATCATGCCGGCCTTCGTAGGCTTCGCGAACTGGATGATCCCGCTGCAGATCGGCGCCAGCGACATGGCGTTCGCGCGCATGAACAACTTCAGCTTCTGGCTGCTGGTCCCGGCCGCCCTGATGCTGGTGGGCTCGTTCTTCATGCCCGGCGGTGCCCCCGCCGCGGGCTGGACGCTGTACGCACCGTTGACGCTGCAGATGGGCCCATCGATGGATTCGAGCATTTTCGCGATGCACATCATGGGTGCCAGCTCGATCATGGGATCGATCAACATCATCGTGACCATTTTGAACATGCGCGCCCCGGGCATGACGCTGATGAAGATGCCGATGTTCGCCTGGACCTGGCTGATCACGGCCTACCTGCTGATTGCCGTGATGCCGGTGCTGGCCGGCGCCATCACCATGACGCTGACGGACCGCCACTTCGGCACCAGCTTCTTCAACCCCGCGGGCGGCGGTGATCCGGTGATGTACCAACACATTTTCTGGTTCTTCGGTCACCCCGAGGTCTACATCATGATATTGCCGGCCTTCGGCATCGTCAGCCAGATCGTGCCTGCGTTCTCGCGCAAGAAACTGTTCGGTTATGCCTCCATGGTGTATGCGACCTCGTCGATCGCGATCCTCTCGTTCATCGTCTGGGCGCACCACATGTTCACCACCGGCATGCCGGTGACGGGCCAGCTGTTCTTCATGTACGCCACCATGCTGATCTCGGTACCGACGGCCGTGAAGATCTTCAACTGGGTCGCGACGATGTGGAAGGGCTCGATGACGTTCGAGACACCGATGCTGTTCGCTATCGGCTTCATCTTCGTGTTCACGATCGGCGGCTTCACGGGTCTGATCCTGGCGATGGCGCCCATCGACATCCAGCTGCAGGACACCTACTATGTGGTGGCCCACTTCCACTACGTGCTGGTGGCAGGCTCGCTGTTTGCCATGTTTGCCGGCACCTACTATTGGCTGCCCAAGTGGACCGGGCGGATGTACAGCGAGCGCCACGGGCAGATCCACTTCTGGTGGTCGCTGATTTCGTTCAACATCACTTTCTTCCCGATGCACTTCCTGGGATTGGCCGGCATGCCCCGCCGCTATGCCGATTACCCCATGCAGTTTGCCGACTTCAACGCCATCGTCAGTGTCGGTGCCTTTGGCTTTGGTATTGCCCAGGTCTACTTCTTCCTGTTCGTCGTTTTGCCGGCCATGCGCGGCAAGGGCGTGCAAGCACCGTCCAAGCCATGGGATGGCGCAGAGGGGCTGGAGTGGGAAGTGCCTTCGCCAGCGCCGTTCCACACCTTCGAGACACCTCCCAAGCTCGATGCCACGGCCACCCGCGTGATTGGTTGAAGACCATGCCCATGACACCCGAGCAAAAAAAACGCAATCTGCGCATGGCGCTCGTATTGGCATCCATTGCGGTGGCGTTTTTCGTCGGGTTTCTGGTGAAAATTGCCTTGCTGACCCGTTGAGCACCAGACATGAACATTCGCCGTGAAAACGCCAAAATGGTCGGTAAGCTGGCCGTGATTGCGTTTGGCATGTTTGCCTTTGGCTATGCGCTGATTCCGATCTACCAGCGCATTTGCGAGATGACCGGTATCAACATACTGACGCTGTCCGAACGCCAGGTGCCGGGCAATGGGGCGGCGGGACGCAATGTGCGACTGCCGGCCAACACGCAGGTCGATACGAGCCGCACCATCACGGTCGAATTCGATGCGAATGCGCGCGGGCCCTGGGAGTTCAAGCCAGCCGTGCGTTCCATGAAGGTGCATCCGGGCGAGCTGTCCACCGTGATGTACGAATTCCAGAACGTGCAGAACCGCCGCATGGCCGCCCAGGCCATCCCCAGCTATGCACCGGCGCGCGCCGCTGCGCACTTCACCAAGCTCGAGTGCTTTTGCTTCAACCAGTACACGCTGGAGCCGGGCGAGAAAAAGGAATGGCCGGTGGCCTTCGTGATCGATCCGCGGCTGTCCAAGGATGTCACGACCATCACGCTCTCCTACACCTTCTTTGAGGTCGGAGGCAAGACGCCGCCTGCGCCGCCATCGACCGCGGCCGTGAGCGGCCTGGGGTTGCAAGGGGCGGGGTCGTGAGCGAAGAGCACGGAAACGACCAGCAGGCGCTGCGCCGCAAAGGTTCATTGCTGCGCACCATCCGGGCGGTGGCGTGGGCCTTCATCGGCCTGCGCAAGGGCAGCGAGTACCAGAAGGACCTGGAAAGAATCAACCCGCTGCACATCATTGCCGTCGGGCTGGTGGCGTTTTTCCTGCTGGTGTTCGCGCTGATCGCCGTGGTCAACTGGGTCGTTTGAAGTGCCAAGGCACGCAAAACCAAATACAAAGATATAGAGAGTCAGGAGCTGAAATGAGTGCATCAACCCAAGGCGCAACGCCGTACTATTTTGTGCCCGCCGAGTCGCGCCATCCCGTCATGGCGGCGGCAGGGCTGTTCTTCGTCATCCTGGGTGCCAGCCAGTGGATCAATGGCCACGACTGGGGCAAGTATTCGCTGGCTTTGGGGCTGGCGTGGTGGCTGTTCGTGCTGTACCAGTGGTTCCGCGATGCGGCCCAGGAAAGCGAAGGGGGGCTCTACGGTCACAAGGTCGACCTGTCCTACCGCTGGAGCATGAGCTGGTTCATCTTCTCGGAGGTCATGTTTTTCGGGGCCTTCTTCACCGCCCTGTGGTGGGCGCGTGCGCACTCGGTGCCGGCCCTGGGCAGTCTTGACAATGCTTTGCTGTGGCCGGACTTCAAGGCGGTGTGGCCCAGCATGGCCGTTGGCGTGACCGCTTCGCCCGCTGGCATCGTCGAGCCGTTCCAGACCGTCGGACCATTCTGGCTGCCCACCATCAACACGGCTTTGCTGCTGAGCTCCGGCGTCACGCTGACCATCGCCCACCACGCGCTGCGTGAAAGTCAGCGCGCCAAAACCATCGCGTTCATGTGGATCACGGTGCTGCTGGGCTTCACCTTCCTGTGCGTGCAAGGCTACGAGTACTACCACCTGTACACCGACCTGAACCTGAAGCTGAACTCGGGCATCTTTGGCTCCACATTTTTCATGCTGACCGGCTTCCATGGCTTCCATGTGTTCCTGGGCATGTTGATGCTGCTGACCATCACGCTGCGCCTGCAAAAAGGCCATTTCACCGCCGACAAACACTTTGGGTTTGAAGGTGCCGCCTGGTACTGGCACTTCGTGGACGTGGTTTGGCTGGGGCTGTACCTCGTTGTCTACTGGATGTAAACACGCCATGCCAACCCCCAAGGCGCCGCAAGGCGCCTTTTTGCTGGCCCTTGCGCGGACCGCCGATGGGAGTGTCCCCGGTTACCGTGGGCCGGCCGGCAAGCCGGTAGGCTGGATGTACCCAAGCTTCCAGGCCAGCAAAATGCAGACGAACAGCACAATGGACAGTCCCACGCGCCAAGCCAGTGCCTTGGCCATGCGGCCGCTCTGGGCCTTGTTGTCGCGGCCATTGCGCATCATGAAGAAGAGCGCAGAGCCCAGGCTGGCCAGAATGGCCAGGAAGGCGATCACCACGAAATATTTCATGGAGCGCATTATCCCGTGACCTCTGCCACCCGTTTGCGACCGAATGTGCGTTTTTGGATTGTGGCATTGGCCGCTGGCGTGGGCGTTGCAGCCACCGCATCGCTGGGCCGCTGGCAGCTAGCCCGGGCAGCGCAAAAAGAGGCGCTGCAAACCGCGATCGAGCAGCGTGCGCAACTGCCGCCGCTGGGCGCTGCGGCGCTGGACGGGGTGGATGGTGGCGCGGCGCTGGCGCGCGTGCTGCACCGCCGCGTGGCGCTGCAGGGGCGCTGGCTCTCGCGCTACACGCTGTACCTGGACAACCGCCAGATGCACGGCCGGCCGGGTTTCTTTGTCGTGACGCCACTGCAGTTGGCCCACAGCCCCACCGTCGTGCTGGTTCAGCGCGGCTGGGTGCCGCGCAACTTCCAGGACCGCACGGCCCTGCCTGCCGTGGACAGCCCGCAGGAAGAAGTGCTGGTAGAGGGTCGCATTGCGCCGCCGCCGTCGAGGCTGTACGAATTCAGCGGCGACCCCGAGGCACAGGGGTCTTCGCGTATCCGGCAAAATCTCGATCTGGCCGCGTTCCGCGCCGAAACGGACCTGCCTTTGGCAGATGTCTCCGTGCTGCAAACGGGCGCTTCGGGCGATGGTTTGCAGCGCGACTGGCCCGCCGTCAACTCCGGCGTCGAAAAACACTACGGCTATGCCTTTCAATGGTTCGGGCTCAGCGGCCTGATTGCAATTCTCTATGTCTGGTTCCAACTTGTCCGACGTTTCCGCCGCAGCCGCCCCGCCGCCTGAGGCGGGCAGCGCCCAGCCCCTGGGCCTGACCGTGCACAGCCTGCCGCCCGCGGGTGCTGCGGTGGCGGCGGCACAAAAAAGCCGCCACGCGCGCTGGAAGATGCTGGGCCTGCTGCTGGTGTGCGCTGCCCCGGTCATTGCCTCCTATTTGACCTATTACGTCGTGCGTCCCGAAGGCCGGCGCAACTACGGTGAACTGGTCCAGCCGCAGCGCCCCATGCCCGACCTGGTCACCACCAGCCTCGATGGCCAGACGGCCAGCCTGCGCGCGCTCAAGGACCAATGGCTGCTGGTGAGCGTGGCCCCCGGTGCCTGCGATGCGGCCTGCCAGAACCACCTGTACCTGCAGCGCCAATTGCGCGAAAGCCTGGGCAAGGAAAAGGACCGCCTCGATTGGATCTGGTTGGTCACGGACGACGCCCCGCCGCCCGCCGCCATGGCGCCGGGCCTGCGCCAGGCGACGGTGCTGCGCGTGGATGCCGCACCGCTTGCGCAGTGGCTGCAGCCTGCCAGCGGCCATGCGCTGTCCGAGCACCTGTACGTGGTCGACCCCATGGGCAACTGGATGATGCGCTTTCCTGCCGGCATGGACGCGCCCGCAGCCGCCAAGGCCAAGCGCGACCTCGACCGCCTGCTGCGCGCATCGGCCTCGTGGGACACCGCAGGGCGTGCGGAGAAGCCCTGATGGCGGACGCGCAGCCTCTGTACGACCTGGCTCCGCTGCTGGAGCTGATGCTGCTCGGCGTGGTGATCGCGCTGGGTCCATTGGTGTGGGTGTGGCGTCGCCATGCGGGCGGCGCGCGCGGCCGCCGGCTGCAGGCGCTCACGGTGCTGACGCTGTTTCTCACCTTCGACCTGGTGCTCTTTGGCGCGTTCACGCGGCTGACCGACTCGGGCCTGGGCTGCCCCGATTGGCCGGGCTGCTACGGCAACGCCAGTCCGGTGGGCGCGCACGCAGAAATCTCGGCCGCCCAAACGGCCATGCCCACGGGGCCGGTGACCCATGGCAAGGCCTGGGTGGAGATGGTGCACCGTTATCTGGCCACCAGCGTGGGCGTGCTCATCATGGTGCTCACGGCGCTGGCCTGGCGCCAGTGGCTGCGGCTGCGCCCGCAGCGCGTTCCATCGGACGGCGGCGCGCAGAACGCAGTGCCACTGCCCAGTCCCTGGTGGCCCACTGCCACCCTGGTGTGGGTGTGCCTGCAGGGTGCTTTTGGTGCGCTCACCGTGACCATGAAGCTGTTTCCGGCGATTGTGACGCTGCACCTCGCCGGTGGCCTGGTGCTGCTGGCCCTGCTGTGCGTGCAGGCCGTGCAGCACACGCAGTGGGCCCAGGGCCTGGCGCCTGCCGTGTTGGCGCCGGGCTTGCGCGCTCTGATGGCGCTGACGGCCGCCGCCGTGGCCCTGCAGGTGCTGCTCGGCGGCTGGGTCAGCACCAACTACGCCGTGCTGGCGTGCAGCACGTTCCCGTTGTGCCAGGGCAGCTGGTGGCCCGCCATGGATTTCGCGCAGGGCTTCGAGGTCTGGCGCGCCCTGGGGGTGCTCCAGGACGGCAGCCACGTCAGCTTTGCGGCCCTCACGGCCATCCACTATGCGCACCGCCTCGTGGCCTATGCGGTCCTGCCGATGCTGGGCCTGTTGGCCTGGCGCCTGCGCCTGGCGGCGCGCCGCGCTCCAGCCGGTGCGCCGGGCGCCCTGTGGGGGGCGCAGGCGCGCTGGATCGCCGGCCTGGCAGGGCTGCAATTTGCCACGGGCCTGAGCAACGTGGTGCTCGACTGGCCGCTGATCGCGGCCGTGCTGCACACCGGGGGCGCCGCCGCGCTGGTGGTGGTGCTGACCTGGGCCCTGAGTTCCAGCCGCATGGCCCGCCGAGCCAGCGACCCCCTGACCGATGACCGTGCGCACGCTGGCGCACCGAGAGTTTCCGCATGAGCACCGCCACCGCCTTTTCCGAACCCTCGCGCCTGGCGCAGTACTACGCGCTGACCAAGCCGCGCGTGGTGCAACTCATCGTGTTTTGCGCACTCATTGGCATGGTGCTGGCCGTGCCCGGCCTGCCCACGGCGGCCGAGTTGCTGAAGATGGCCGTGGCCTGTGCGGGCATCTGGCTCGTCGCCGGTGCGGCGGCCGCCTTCAACTGCCTGGTCGAGAAAACCATCGACGCCAAGATGAAGCGCACCGCGTGGCGCCCCACCGCCAAGGGCCAGCTGTCGGACACCCAGGCGCTGGTGTTCTCTGCCGCGCTGTGCGCCGCGGGCTCGGCCGTGCTCTATGCCTGGATCAACCCACTGACCATGTGGCTCACCTTTGCCACCTTCGTGGGCTACGCCGTCATCTACACCCTGGTGCTCAAGCCGCTCACGCCCCAGAACATCGTGATCGGCGGCGCCTCGGGCGCCATGCCGCCCGTGCTCGGCTGGGCCGCGCTGCGCGGCGACGTGGGGCCCGAGGCGCTGATCCTGTTCCTCATCATCTTCCTGTGGACGCCGCCGCACTTCTGGGCGCTGGCGCTGTACCGCGTCGAGGACTACCGCAAGTCGGGCCTGCCGATGCTGCCCGTGACGCACGGCAACGAGTTCACGCGGCTGCAGGTGTTCCTGTACACGCTGATCCTGTTCGCCGGCTGCCTGATGCCCTTCGTCTACGGCATGAGCTCATGGATCTACCTGGCGGCCGCCGTGGTGCTCAGTGCCGGCTTCTGCGCCTATGGATTCCTGTTGTGGCGCGACTATTCCGACGCCCTGGCGCGCAAGACCTTTCGCTTTTCGCTGATCCACCTGAGCGTGCTGTTTGCCGCGCTGCTGGTGGACCACTACGCTTTGTGAGACACCATGTTGAAACGAAATGCTCTTAAATTAATAGCTGCTTGCGCAATACCAGCAAGCGTTACAGTGCTTTTAGGTGCTTGTTCCAAGGCCAAGCCCGAATTCCGCGGCGTGGACATCACGGGCGCCGACTATGCGCGCGACCTGCCGCTGACCGACCACAACGGCCAGGCGCGCCATCTGCAGGACTTTCGCGGCAAGGTGGTGGTGGTGTTCTTTGGCTTCACCCAGTGCCCCGATGTCTGCCCGACCTCAATGCAGGAGCTGGCCGAAGTCAAGCAGCAGCTGGGCGCCGACGGCGAGCGGCTGCAGGGCATCTTCGTGACCGTGGACCCCGAGCGCGACACGCCCGAGATGCTCAAGGCCTACATGGCCAACTTCGACCCGAGCTTTCTGGCGCTCAGCGGCAGCCCTGCAGAGATTGCTGCCGTCGCCAAGGACTTCAAGATCTATTACAAGAAGGTCGACGGCAAGACCCCGACCAGTTACACCATGGACCATTCGGCGGGCAGCTACGTGTACGACCCGCAAGGCCGCCTGCGGGTCTACCACCGCTATGGCAGCGGCACGCAGGCCCTCGCGGCCGATGTGCGCGCGCTGCTGCACGAAGCCGGCTGACTGCGCTGCACCGCCGCCCGGGCAGCGCAGGCGCTGGGGCCGGCCGGGGCGGCAGGCTTATTCGGCCGTGATGCCGCGCGCCTTGATCACGCCTCCGAGCAGCTGTGCGTCGCTTTGGATGCGGCGCGCCAGGCCCTCGGCCGTGGTGCCGGTCACCTGCCAGCCCTGCTGGAACAGCTTGGCGCGCACGTCCGGGCTGCGCGCGATCTCGCTGAACAACGCCGACAGGCGCGCCACCACGGGCGCGGGCAACACGCGCGGGCCGGCCACGGCGTTCCAGATTTCCAGGTTGAAGTCTTTCACGCCGGCCTCGGCCAGGCTCGGGTACTCAGGCACCAGCGTGCTGCGGCTGCTGGATGTGACGCCGATCACGCGCAGCTTGCCGGCACGCGCCTGCGCCGCCGCCATGGCCGGGGGCAGCAGGGCCAGCTGGATCTGCCCGCCAATGATGGCGTTGATGACCTGCGGGTTGCTGGGGTAGGGCACATGCACGGGCTGCATGCCGGTCTGGCCCTTGAGCAGTTCCATGCCGATGTGCGCCACCGTGCCCACGCCGGGCGTGCCGTAGCTCCACTGGTCGCCTGCACTGCGCGCGGCGGCCAGAAACTCTTGCGCCGTGGCGCCCGGGGCATTGGCCGGCGCCGCCAGTGCCAGTGGGGCGGTGCCCACCAGGCTGATGGGCGCCAGGTCCTTGAGCGGGTCGTAGCTCACCTTGGGGTTGATGAGTTTGGCGATCGTCATGTTGCCGTTGATCATCACGCCGATGGTGTGGTCGTCGGTGGCGCGGGCCACGGCGTCGGCGGCAATGTTGCCTCCAGCGCCCACCTTGTTTTCCACGATCACGGGCTGACCCAGGGCCTTGGCCAGCGGCTCTGCCAGCGTGCGCGCCACCAGGTCGGGCGACGAGCCGCCCGGAAAGCCCACCACGATCTTCAGCGGCTTGCTGGGCCAGCCGGGCGTGGCAGGCGCGGTCTGGGCCGAGGCGGCGCCGCACGCAGCGGCAAGTGCCAGCACCAGCGTGGCGCGGCGAACGGGGCAGGGGGGCATGGGGACTCCTTGGAAGCAGGGCGCGGGGCAGGGTGCGCCGCAAGAAAAAAAGCGCGCAACCCATGGATTGCGCGCTCGGATTATCGCCACTGCGCCCGCGTACCGCAGGCCGGTGGCGCGGGTTCAGGCGTACTCGGCCAGCGTCTTTTTCATTTTCTTCATGGCGGCGGACTCGATCTGGCGGATGCGCTCGGCGCTCACGCCATAGACCGCGGCGAGTTCGTGCAGCGTCATACCGCCCGAGCCGTCGTCGTTGACCTTGAGCCAACGCTCCTCGACGATGCGCCGGCTGCGTTCGTCCAAGCCCGACAGTGCCGTGGCAATGCCTTCGGTCGAGAGCACGTCGCGCTGGCGCGATTCGATCATGGCCGTGGGCTCGTGGGCGGCATCGGCCAGGTAGGCGATCGGGCCAAAGGCCTGCTCGCCATCGTCGGACGGGGCCGGGTCGAGCAGCACATCGCCGCCCGACATGCGGGTTTCCATCTCCATCACCTCTTCGCGCTTGACGTTGAGCCGGTCGGCCACGAGGTCGATCTCGTTCTCGGACAGCGTGTTGCGGTGCGTGTCGGCGTCGAGTGCGCCGGCCTTGAAGCCCTGCTTCATGGAGCGCAGATTGAAGAACAGCTTGCGCTGCGCCTTGGTGGTGGCCACCTTCACCATGCGCCAGTTCTTCAGGATGTATTCGTGGATTTCGGCCTTGATCCAGTGCATCGCATAGCTCACCAGGCGCACACCCTGGTCGGGGTCGAAGCGCTTGACGGCTTTCATCAGACCCACGTTGCCTTCCTGGATCAGGTCGCCGTGCGGCAGGCCGTAGCCCAGGTACTGGCGCGAAATGGACACCACCAGGCGCAGGTGCGACATCACCAGCCGGCCAGCGGCATCGAGGTCGTTGTGGGTGCGCAGCGCGCGCGCTGCAGCCTGCTCTTCTTCGAGCGTCAGCAGCGGAATGCGGTTGGCTGCAGAAATGTATGCATCAAGATTGCCCAGCGGCGGCACCAAAGCCCAAGGATTGGCAGGGGCCAAGGCAGTGGCAGCGGATCCAGTGGGAGTCACCATTCAGGGGTCCTTTACGTTATCGATGGTTCATGTTAGCACTCTGTTAGAGAGACTGCTAAAGGCAGAGTTCCTGTCCGCTTGTCAGAAAAATCCTGCCTCCAACCCAGGGTGCGGAAGGGGAGGGTTGTGCACTGGGCAAGGTCACCGACCAGATCATCCAACGCCGATAAAGACCCCACCCTGCAGCATTGTGGAACCGGGCATCAGAAGCGTACCAAAAACGTTGGATTGAGCAGTAGCATTTTGGTTGCATGGATAATGCCTGCAGACCGATGTTTCAACCCGAGCAAGGATATTGGCGTATTTTCCCAATATTTCTTCTTGGTTCAGGAAATTACTTTTTGTATCGTGGCATCGGCCAAGGCCTACACAAAAGTAGGAGCGCGCTGGCATAAACCATGGATTGATTATAAAACAATGCCGGCGCAGCAAGAATTTCCCTGCTGTGCATTGTTTTTCATTCAGGAGAATGTTTATGTCAACCAATAACCCCCAGGGCCATAATCAGCACACCGCCAGCGGCGGTCAGCATGGTGGCAAGGGCCAAGGCAGCCACAGCTCCGACAAATCCTCTGCCAAGCCTGGGACGTCCGACATGTCGGGCAAGTCCGGGACAGGCAAATCCAGTTCAGGGGGCAGTGGCGGAAGCGCGGCGGCAGGCTCGGCTGGCAAGACACAAGGCGGCAGCCACGAACAGCATGTGGAAGCGGGACGCCAGAGCCACAAAAACGACCGTTGAGGCCAAGCGCCCCCAACCACTGTGATGGAAGGGTGCCCCAGCGGGGGCACCTCGCTGCGTTGCCCGCGCTGGCCCATGGCTTGCAACACCGCGGCCGGTGCCTTTGCACTTTTCCTTAATGCAGGACTCCAGTTTTTATGGGGGCGAGTGCCACCCGCCATGGAAGCAGTTCTGCGGTGTGGGGAATTTCAGGGTTCAGCGCGTATATTCCCGCGCATGCGGCATGCGTTCCATTTGCGGGCGGGAAAAGAGATATTGTTTCAAGGCATTTTGCCTTTTGGCGCTAAGCCCGGCAGCGGTGCGTGCTATCAAAATAAAAGCCACCCGGCGCTTAATGTTGGGAGGTTCCGGCTGTAGCCATCCGGGCCTCGGCCGCTGCAAAGCCAAAGCGCATCAGCGTGCGCTGGCGCGCCCAGGCGTGGTCCACGATGGGTTTCGGGTAGTCGTGCCCCAGGCGCACACCCGCTTGCGCCAGCACGGCGGCGCTGGCGCTGGCAGGCGCATGGATGAACTGGTCGGGCAGGCGCGCCAGTTCGGGCAGATAGCGGCGGATGAAACGGCCCTCGGGGTCGAATTTTTGCGACTGCGTGGTCGGGTTGAAGATCCGAAACCAGGGCTGGGCGTCGCAGCCCGTGGAAGCCGCCCACTGCCAGCCGCCGTTGTTGGCGGCCAGGTCGTAGTCGTTCAGGTGCTGCGCAAAATGGCGCTCGCCCAGGCGCCAGTCGATGCCCAGGTCCTTGGTCAGGAACGACGCCACCACCATGCGCAGGCGGTTGTGCATGTAGCCGGTCTGGTGCAGCTGGCGCAGGGCGGCGTCGACGAGCGGGTAGCCGGTGACCGCCCCGCACCAGGCAGCGAACAGTTCGGGGGCGTCGTCCCAGGCAATGTGATCGTAGGTCGGCTTGAAAGCCCGCTCCACCACCTGCGGGTGGTGCCACAGAATCATCTGATAGAAGTCGCGCCACACCAGTTCGGACAGCCAGGTGGCGGCGCCGTCGCCGCCGTGCTGCTGTGCCAAGGCCGCCAGCTCACGCACCGACACGGTGCCAAAGCGCAGGTGCACCGACAGGTAGGACACGCCCTTGCGCGCCGGGTAGTCGCGCGCTGCGCGGTAGCTGTCGATGCGTGCCGCAAAGTCGGCCAGCAGCTGGCGGCCGCCGCGCGTGCCCGGGGGCAGCGGCAGGCTGGCGAGGTTGCTGGGCGCAAAGCCGAGCGCGGCCAGCGGCGGCAGGGCTTCGCCCGCCGGTTTCGCGGCCAGGCGCGCCGCGTGCCTTTCGATCGGGTAGGGCCGCAGCTGCGAGCCGTCCAGCTGTTTGAGCCAGGCCTTGCGGTAGGGCGTGAACACGCCAAACGGCGTGCCGGCCTGGGTCAGCACCTCGTTCTGCTCGAACACCACCTGGTCTTTGCAGTCGGCCCAGGCAATGCCGTGCGCGGCCAGCTGCTGCGCCACGGCACGGTCGCGCGCGATCGCGGCGGGCTCGTAGTCGCGGTTGGCCCACACCCGGTCCACGCCCAGCGCCACCGCCAGCTGCACGATGCAGTCGGTGGCCGGCCCGTGGCGCAACCGCAGGCCGCTGCCCTGGCCGCCCGCCGCGCGCGACAGGGCGTCGAGCGCGCCGTCGAGTTCCTGCAGGCTGGCGTGGATGAAGTCGACGCGCCGGTCGCAGCGTGAGGGCAGGGCGTCCAGGATGTCGGTGTCGAAAACAAAAGCGCAGTGCACGCGTTCGGCGCTGCGCAGCGCGTGGTGCAGCGCGGCATGGTCGTGGCAGCGCAGGTCGCGGCGGAACCAGACGAGTGCGGTGGACATGGCGGGTGAGCGGGCGATTGGGTGAATGGGGTGGTCGATCAGCTGCTGGCCCGTTTCCTCAGCCAGCGCATCAGGCCGCCGAGCACAGGGATTTTTTCGTACAGCTCCTCGGCCGCATCCCAGTAGTCGCGGTGCACCGCGATGCGGCCGTGGGCGTCGAGCACCAAGTGCGAGCAGCCGCGCACGGTCTGCGCGGTCGCCGGCTGGATGCCTTTGAAGCGAAAGCAGAAGTTCCAGGTCAGAAAGCACTCGCGGCCCTGCAGCACGCGGCCGGTGACGACAAAACGGGGCCCGTGCAGCGTCTCGAACATGTGTGCATAGATGCGCATGATTGCCGCGAGGCCTTGCACTTCATTGAACGGGTCCTTGAAGCGGGCGTCGGCGGCATAGACGCGGTCCAGCGCCCCGATGGTGTCGGGTGTGAGCGTTTCAAAGAACGCTGCGATGGCGGCCACGGAGGCCGCCGCGTCGGCGGCATCGGCGCTGGTGGTCGGGGTGGAGGGCATGGTCACAGTCCGGTCAGCCGGCGCACGGCCGGGAAGTAGAGCCCATACGGCAGCAGGCGCAGCAGCTTCATCACGCGCGTGAAGCGCTTGGGGAAATGGATCTCGAACGCGCCGCGCTCCCAGCCGCGCACCATCGCGGCGGCGGCATCCTCGGGCGAGATCAGCGCCGGCATGGCGAAGTCGTTGGTCGCCGTGAGCGGTGTCGCGACGAAGCCGGGGTTGACCACGCTCACGCCGATGCCGAGGTCGTGCAGGTCCAGGTACAGCGCTTCCGCCAGGTGGATCAGCGCGGCCTTGGTCGGGCCGTAGGCCAGGCTTTGCGGCAGCGCGCGAAAGCCGGCCACGCTGGCCACCAGGCTGAGGTGGCCCGGGCGCCCGCCCGCTGCCGCCTGCACCATGGCGGGCAGCACGGCGCCCAGCACCTGCAGGGCGCCCGTGACGTTGACCTGCTGGTGGCGCAGCATCGCATCGAGGTCGAAGGCGGTGGCGCGCATCGGCTGGTAGGTGCCGGCGCAGTAGCAGACGAGGTCGAGCGGGCCGCGTGCCAGCAGGTCGGCCGCTGCGGTCTGCACGGCAGCGCGCTCGGTGCTGTCGAGCACCAGCGCCTGGCTGCCGCTGTGCTGCGCCGTGAATGCATCGAGCGCGGCGGCGCTGCGCGCCGACACCACCACCTGCGCGCCGCGCGCATGCAGCGCCGAGGCGGTGGCGCGGCCGATGCCGCTCGAGGCGCCCACCAGCCAGACGCGGCGGCCCTGCCAGTCGGGGATGCGCGGGTTGAGCGCCATGCTCAGGGCTTGGTGAACGCCAGCGTGACCTCGCCCAGGCGCACGCCAAACTTGCGCATGGTGGCGCGGTTGAGCATCACGCGCTCGTCGACCAGCACCATCCAGTCGTCCATCTGCACCTCGTAGACCTTGTCGCCCACCGGCTGGCGCAGGGTGTAGTTCCAGTGGAAGGCGTTGCCGGCGGTGTACCCCACGGCTTCGCCGACCACATCGTCGGCCGTGCCGGTCACGCGCCCGCCCGCGTGCTGCGTCAGGCGCCAGACGCGCTGGCCGGTGCTGCCGTCGGAGTAGATGAAGGACTCGTCGAGCACGCCCTGGTTGCCGGTCCACTGGCCGTTGATCGTCACCGTGAAGCGCTTGGCGACCTTGCCAAAGCGGTCCTGGAACATGCCGTGCGCCAGCACGCGGCCGTTGAAGTAGCGCGCCAGGTCGAGCGCCGGTTTTTCGCCCGCGTAGTCCGAGGCCTGGGGCGCGGCGCAGCCCGACAGGGCGGCGACGGAGACGCCGGCAGCCACAGCGGCCGCGAGCAGAAGAAAGCGTTTTCGGGCCATGGGACACCTCACACCAAAAGTGGCGCACGCGGGCTGCGGCGCACAAAAAAGAAGGCCAGCGCCGCCGCTGCCAGCAGCTTGAGCGCGCAGGGCAGCACGGCGTAGGCCAGGCCCAGCGTGCGCAGCGCCTCGGGGTCGCGCGTCCCGGGGCTGTAGCCGAGGGCGCCCAGCAGCGGCAGGGCCAGGCCCGCGGCCAGCGCCAGGTTGAGCTTGGTGGCGAAGTTCCACCAGCCGAAATAGGCGCCCTCGTGGCGGCCGCTGTCGCCGTGGGCCGCGATCACCCCTGCCAGCAGCGCGCTGGGCAGGGCCAGGTCGGCGCCCAGCGCCGCGCCCGAGAGCGCGCACACGGCCACGAAGGCGGCGCTGTCGCCCGCGCCGAGCCCGGCCACGCTGGCGAACACGGTCACCGACAGCAGCATGCCCGCCAGCCAGGTGCGTGCAAGGCCCCAGTGCGCCACGGCGCGCAGCCACAGCGGCATCGCCAGCGCCGCGCAGACGAAGTAGCTGCCGAGAAACAGCGGCTCCAGGGTCGGCGGGGCGCGCAGCCGGTCCCGCACAAAGAACAGCACCAGCGTGGCCGGCACGGCGCTGGCGATGCCGCTGAGCATGAACACCGCCAGCAGGCGGCGGAACGGCGCGCAGCGCCAGGGGTGCCACGGGCTGGCGGCTGCCGCGCCCGGGTGTGGGGCGTGGGGTGCGGCTGCCGGCGGGCGCGGCGCGCGCGTCCAGGCCAGCCAGCCCAGCGCCAGCGCGGCGGCAAACACGCCCAGCATGGCGGGCAGCCCGAACAGCCCCGGCAGCACCGAGGCCAGCACCACGCCGGCCAGGCCGCAGCCTTCGCGCCACGCGACGATGTGCCCGCGCTGCAGGTCGTCGCCGCCCAGACGCGCGCCCCAGGCCTGGTGGGCAATGCTCAGCTGGCTGAACGCGGTATACGTAACCAGCAGGCAGCCCAGCGCCCAGACCACCAGTGCCTGCGGCCCGGTGCGCGCCGGATAAAACAGCCCCGTCAAGCCCAACGCCAGCACCAGCGCCGCCACCGCGCCCACTGCCCACACGGCGCGCAGCGAGCGCGCAAACAGCCGGTCGCTCCAACGGCCCAGCAGCGGGTCGATCGCGGCATCGAACAGTCGCGCGCCCAGCAGCAGCGCGCCCAGCGTGGCCAGCGGCATGCCGAAGGCGCTGGCGTAGTGGTGCGGCAGCAGCACATACAGCGGCAGCGCCACGAACGCCAGCGGCAGGCCGAGGAGGCCATACGTCAGGCCCTGGCGGGCGGACAGCGTGGCGGCCGACGTCATGGCGGGGCCTCGGTGCCCAGCAGCTCGGCGCGCAGACCCGGCTCGGAGGTCTGGGGCGCAAGCCAGATGCCGAAGAACAGGCGTGCGAACTCGGGATCGGCGACCGTGCCCACGGTACGCCCGCGCATCCGGAACGTCGCGCCGCGCCCCGGCTGGTACAGGCCGGTGATGCGGTCGCCGGGCTGCACGTCGGGCAGCGCGGCCTGCAGCGCCTGCTGCCAGCGCGTGGCCTGCGCGGCGCTGAAGGGCCCGGCGCGGCGCATCTCGGCGATCGAGCGCTCGGCAATGGCCGCGGCGCTGAAGCTGCGCGCGTAGCTCAACTCCAGCGCGAGCGGCAGCGCGGCGTAGTCGGCGGGGGCGAAGCCCGGACTGACCCAGAGGCGGGCGCGGTAGATCTCCAGCCCCCACACGCGCAGCGTGCCCTCGCCGGCGCGCTGCAGTCCGGCCAGCGGCGCCGCGGTGTCGGCACCCTGGGCCTGCGCCGTTTCTGCATGAAAAACGGCTGTAGCCCATACCAGTAAAGCGCAAGCAGCTCTGTTTTTCATAGTAATGGCCCGGCCGTGCCTCAGTCGCGCACCAGCGTGTACTGCACGACGTCGATGTTGTGCATGGCAAAGGCGGCCTCGCTGTAGGCCAGGTAGAACTCCCACAGGTGCAGGAAGCGCTCGTCAAAGCCCTGCTGCAGGATGAGCGCGCGCTGCGCGACGAAGCGCTCGCGCCAGCGCCGCAGGGTCTCGGCGTAGTCGGGGCCGAAGGCGAATTCCTGCTGCACGCGCAGGCCCGCGGCCTCGGCCGCGCGCCGGAATTCGCTCGGGCAGGGCAGGCAGCCGCCGGGGAAGATGTACTGCTGGATGAAATCGGTCGAGCCGATGTAGCGCCGGAACAGCGCGTCGTCGATCACGATGCTCTGGATGCAGGCCTTGCCGCCCGGCTTGAGCAGGCGGTGCACGGCCTGGAAGTAGGTCGGCCAGTATTCGCGCCCGACGGCTTCGACCATTTCAATCGAACAGACCGCGTCGTAGGGCCCGTCGCCGATGTCGCGGTAGTCCTGCAGGCGCAGGTCGGCGCGCCCGGACATGCCCAGCGTCTCCAGGCGCTGCCGGGCAAACGTGAGCTGTTCGGTCGACAGCGTCACGCCCGTGAGCGTGGCGCCGAACTCGGTCGCTGCCATCTCGGCCAGCGCGCCCCAGCCGCAGCCGATCTCGAGCACGCGGTCGCCCGGCCGCACGCCGGTCTGGCGCAGCGCGCGGCGCACCTTGGCGCGCTGGGCACTGGGCAGGTCGGTGCCGGCGCCGCCCAGCCCGCCTTCAAACCAAGCGGACGAATAGTTCATGGTCTCGTCCAGCCACAGCGCATAGAAGGCGTTGCCCAGGTCGTAGTGGGCGTGGATGTTTTTCTGGCTGTTGGCGCGCGTGTTGCGGTGCAGCAGGTGCTTGAGGCGAAACAGCAGCCGCCCGGCCCAGCTGCCGTAGACCATGCCCTCGATCTGCTGGCGGTTGGCGATGAACAGCTTGAGCAGTTCGGTCAGGTGCGGCGTGGTCCAGTCGCCGGCGATGTAGCTCTCGGCAAAGCCGATGTCGCCCGACTTGAGCGCGGCGCTGAACACGTTCCAGTTCTTCAGCGCGATGGCGGCCACGGGGCTGCCGTGGCCGTAGTGGCGCAGCGTGCCGTCGGGCAATTGCAGCGTGAGCGTGCCGTGCTGCAGGCGCTGCAGCAGCTGCAGTGCGGTGCGCGCGGCGGCCGGGACGCCGGGCGGCAGGGCCGCGGCGCTGGAGGGGGAGGCGGTGGTGCTGTTCATGGCTTTTGGGGGCATAAGAAGGGGTCAGCGTGTGACGCCGGCGGCGGGCGGCGCGGGCTTGCGCTGGAAGCCCACGCGCTTGGCCCACAGCCGCAGCGCCTGCCAGTGGATGCGCGCGGTCACGGCCAGCGTCATGGCAGGGTAGCCCCACAGGGCGCGGCGCACGGTGCGCGCGCACAGCGGCAGCAGCTCGCCGCTGACGCTGGTCTGCAGCAGCGCACCAGCCTCATCGTCGTGGTCGATGCGCACCACGGTGCGATCGCGCCCGCCCTGGTTGGAGCGCACAAAGCGGAAGCGGTAGCGGCCTGTGACACGGCAGAACGGCGAGACATGGAACACCTTGTGCGCCTGCAGTTCGGCGCCGAGGCGCGGGTGGTCGAGCAGGTAGCAGTGGCGCTCACCGAAGGTGTTGTGAACCTCGACGACGATGGCGCGCAGCGAGTTGTCAGCGCGGTGGCAGTACCAGAAGCTCACGGGCTTGAAGGTGTAGCCCCACACGCGCGGATAGCAGTGCAGCCAGACCTCGCCGCTGGCGTCGTCAATGCCCTCGGCCTGCAGCAGCGCGTCGAGCCAGCCGAGCGCGCCGCCGTCCTGCAGGCTGCGGCCATCGCCGTGGTCGCATTCGTGGAAACTCAGCGCGCCGCGCCGGTTGAAGGCCAGCGCGCCGGCGCTCTCCGGGTGGGCACGCAGGCTGCGCAGCGGCAGCATCAGGAAAAAGGTGCGGTAGCTGAACGCGTGCCGCGTCGGGCGCAGCCGCGTGTGCCGCACCTGGCCGAAGCCGATCAGCGGCGTGGCGACGGGCAGCGCCGCGGCGGTCATGCGGCCTCCGCGCGCGGCGTGCGCAGCTCGGCCTGCAAGGCCTCGGCCACGGCCAGTCCCGATGCCAGGCCGTCCTCGTGGAAGCCATAGCCCGTCCAGGCGCCGCAGAACCAGCTGTGCTGGACGCCCTGCAGCTGTGCCACCTGGGCCTGCGCGCGGATCGCGGCCTGGTCGAACACCGGGTGGTCATAGTCGTATTCGCCCAGGATGTGCTGCGGTGCAATGGCGCGCACCGGGTTCAACGACGCCAGCACCGGCTGCGCAAACGGCAGCGGCTGGAGCCGGTTGAGCCAGTAGTGCAGGCACACGCGCGCCGATTCGCCGGCCTGCGTGGGCGCGCGCTCGTAGTTCCAGGCCGCCCAGGCGGCGCGGCGCATGGGCAGCACCGAGGCGTCGGTGTGCAGCACGGCGCGGTTGGGCTGGTAGCGGATGGCGCCCAGCACCGCGCATTCCTGCGCCGTGGGCGCGGCCAGCAGCGCCAGCGACCGGTCGGAGTGCGTGGCCAGCACCACGCGGTCAAAGCGCTCGGCGCCGTGGTCGGTGAGCACGCGCACGCCCGCGGCGTCGCGCTCGATGCGGCGCACTGGCGTGTTGAGGCGCTTGTCGGCCACGCGCGCGACGATCTTGTCGACATAGTGGCGCGCGCCGCCGACCACGGTGTGCCACTGCGGGCGGCCGCTGATCTGCAGCAGGCCGTGGTTGTGGCAGAAGCGGACCATCGTGGCGACCGGAAAGCGCAGCATCTGGTCCGTCGGGCAGCTCCAGATGGAGCCGAGCATGGGCAAAAAGTACCAGTCGCGGAACGCGTCGCCAAAGCGGTGCGCCTGCAGGAACTCGCCGAGCGGCTGCGCCAGCGCGGCCTCTTCGTTGGCCTCTGCGATGCGTGTGGCCAGCCGGTTGAAGCGCAGCAGGTCGGCGAGCATGCCCCAGAAGCGCGGGCTCAGCAGGTTGCTGCGCTGGGCAAACACGGTCGAGAGGTGGGAGCCGCTCCACTCCAGCGCCCGGGCGCCCGCCTTGCCGGGCACCTGCACCGAGAACGACATGTCGGACGGCGCAGTGGCCACGCCCAGCTCGGCCAGCAGCGCGATCAGCTGCGGGTAGGTGCGCTCGTTGAACACCAGAAAGCCGGAGTCCACGCCGTGCGTGACCGGCCCCGCGGGCGTGGGCAGCGTCACATCGACGGTGTGCGTGTGGCCGCCGTAGTAGCTGCCGGCCTCGAACAGCGTGAGCTGCGCCTGGCCCTGCAGCCGGTGCGCGGCCGCCAGGCCGGCAATGCCCGCGCCGACGATGGCGATCTTCATGGCGTGCTCCGGGACGGTGCCAGGGGCGCTGGCTGGGCCAGCGCCTTTTCAATGGCGCGCACCAGGCCGGCGTTGTCGGGCGCCGTGAGGCTCGAATAGCTGCCTGCCACGCGGCCGTCGCGCCCCACCAGGTACTTGTAGAAATTCCAGCGCGGCACCTTGCCGGTCTGCTGCGCCAACTGGCGGTACAGCGGCGACGCCCCGGTCCCCGTGACGCTGCTCTTGGCAAACATCGGGAATTTGACGCCGTAGGTGTTTTCGCAGAACGCGGCGATCTGCGCGTTGTCGCCCCCCTCCTGGGCAAAGTCGTTGGACGGAAAGCCCAGCACCACCAGGCCCTTGCCCTGGTAGCGCTTGTGCAGCGCTTCGAGCCCCTCGTACTGGCCCGTGAAGCCGCAGTAGCTGGCCGTGTTGACCACGAGCAGCACCTTGCCGCTGTACTGGCACAGCGACTGCGGCTCCTCGTCCTGCAGGCGCAGCACCGTGTGCTGCAGGAGCGCGGGACAGGCGGCGGGCGCCGCAGCCGGCGCCGGTGCACCAGTGGCCTGCGCGATGGCCGGCGCCCAGGGCAAGAGCATGGCGGCAAGGAAAAGAGTGGACAGGGTTCGCATTAGACGCTCCATTGATTTGTCCAAGACAATGAAGCTATTTCAGCACATTTTGTCCACTTGCGCTTTAATCGCTCCTGTGTTCTTTACGCAGCCGAGCGGTTTTTGCATGCCACTTTTTCGCCCTGAGGGCGCCGATCCCCATGAATGAGCGCGAACGCGTGCTCGCGCAGCACCTGTCCATTGCCGCCGTCGAGCGCGACACAGGCCTGTCGAAGGACACGCTGCGTGTGTGGGAGCGCCGCTATGGCTTCCCCCGCCCCGAGCGCGACGGTGCGGGCGACCGGCTCTACCCACCCGAGCAGGTCGAGCGCCTGTGCGCCATCCGCCGCCTGATGGATGCCGGGCACCGGCCCGGGCGCATCGTGGCGCTGGCACCCGAGGCGCTGCAGGCGCTGGCCGATGCGGCGCCGGCTGCGCCCGTGGCCGCCGCCAGTGCGCCGGCGCTGGAGAGCTACCTGGCGCTGATTGCCCAGCACGACATGCACCGTCTGCGCCACGCGCTCGGCCAGGACGCACTGCGCCTGGGCCTGGTGGCCTTCGTCACGCAGCTGGTGGCGCCGCTGAACACGGCCGTGGGCGAGGCCTGGATGCAGGGGCGCTTCCAGGTCTTCGAGGAACACCTCTATACCGAATGCCTGACCGGCGTGCTGCGCCAGGCCATCGCCAGCATCGCGCCGCCGCCGGGCCGCGGCACGCCGCGCGTGCTGCTGACCACCGTGCCGCAAGAGGCCCATGGCCTGGGCCTGCTGATGGTCGAGGCGCTGCTGGCGCTGGAGGGTTGCCACTGCCTCTCCCTGGGAACTCAGACACCGCTCGGGGACATTGCGCGCGCTGCCCAGGTGCACGACGCCGACATCGTCGCCCTGAGCTTCACTGCGGTGCAGGGCGCGCCCGCGGTGGTCGCGGCGCTGCGTGCGCTGCGCCGACAGCTGCCGCCGCGCACTGCCATCTGGGTCGGCGGCGGGTGCCCGGTGCTCTACCAGCGCCCGCTGCCCGGCGTGCTGCCGGTGCAGGCCATCGGGTCGCTTCCGGCCGAGGTCGCACGCTGGCGACGCGCCGCGGCGTTGGCGGGGGGATAGGCCCGCCGCAGTGCTGAAGATTTGTGGTCAAAAGCGCCGCAAACGCTGAATGGTAAAGCGCTGCAAGCTATAAAATGGATAGTGAACGCACCTGCCTTGCGCGCAGCCTGCGGGCCGTGGCAGACTGTGCGCCCCACGGCCCTCCCCCCACCCATGCCCGCCATCCCCGACCTCTCCCTGGTGACCACCACGGTGGCCACGCCGGCCGACGCGCGCCGCCTGGCCCAGGCCGCTCTGCAGGCGCGGCTGGCGGCCTGCGTGCAGGTGCAGGCCATCACCTCGCACTACCGCTGGCAGGGCGCGCTGCACGAAGAGGCCGAGCAGCGCCTGGACTGCAAGACCACGGCGCAGGCCGTGCCCGCGCTGCTGGCACTGCTGCGCGCCCAGCACCCCTACACCGTGCCCGAGCTGGTGGTGCAGCCGCTGCAGGCCA
This sequence comes from Acidovorax sp. SRB_14, assembly GCF_012932145.1. Classification (GTDB taxonomy): domain Bacteria; phylum Pseudomonadota; class Gammaproteobacteria; order Burkholderiales; family Burkholderiaceae_C; genus Simplicispira. The sequence goes on from NZ_MWOK01000006.1 coordinate 83,208, forward strand.
GCGCCGACTATGCCCAGTGGGTGGCGCAGGAGGTTGCGCCCGGGGCGTCCGGCGCTGCTTGAGCGCGGTGACCCGCGGCCAGTGGTCGTTCAAGCCGGAACCGGTGCGGCGCCTGCGCTGCGCACGCGCTGCTCAAAGTCCGCCAGCGGCTCGGGGCGGCCAAACAGGTAGCCCTGGAAGCCCCGGCAGCCATGGGCCTGCAGGAACGCATGGTGCTCGGCGGTTTCGACGCCTTCGGCGATGATCCCCAGCCCCAGCGTGTCGGCCAGCGCGATGATGGCGTGCGCAATGGCGGCGTCGCTGGCGTTGTGCAGCACGCCGCGCACGAAGCCCTGGTCGATCTTGAGCTGGTCCAGTGGCAGGCGCTTGAGGTAGTTCAGCGACGAGTAGCCGGTGCCGAAGTCGTCGAGCGAGAAGCGCAGGCCATGCGCCTTGAGCGCGCGCATGGTGGCAATGACGCCGTCCACGTCGCTCAGCAGCAGGCTTTCGGTGAGCTCGAGCGTGATGCGCTCGGGGTCGGCGCCGCTGTGCTCCAGCAGGCCCAGCACCTGCGCGACAAAATCGTCCTGGCGGAACTGCCGCGCGCTGACGTTGATGGCCATGCGCAGCGGCGCCAATGCCGGGTCGCTGCGCCAGCGCGCCTGCTCGCGCAGGGCGGTCTCGAGCACCCACTGGCCCAGCGGCAGGATGAGGCCCGTCTCCTCGGCCAGCGCGATGAACACCGCGGGCTCGACCAGGCCCTTGGTCGGGTGCTGCCAGCGCAGCAGGGCCTCGGCGCCGGTCACGCGGCCTGCGCTGTCCACCTGCGGCTGGTAGACCAGAACAAACTGCGCCAGCCGCAGGCCGGCGTGCAGCGCCGCCTCCAGCCGCGCACGCAGGTTGACGGCGTCCTGCATGTCGGGGTCGAAGAAGCACAGCGTGTTGCGGCCCGCGTCCTTGGCGCGGTACATCGCCATGTCGGCCTGCTTGAGCACTTCGTCGATGGTCACGGACTGCTCGCCCAGCACCGTGGCGCCCATGGTGGCGGTGACGTGCTGGCGTTGCCCGGCCAGCGCGTAGGGCTGGCGCAGCCGCGCGAGCATGGCCTCGCCGAGGTGGCGCACCTGGTCGGCGGCCTCGATCGCGTCGGCGCTGAGGTTTTGCAGCACCACCACGAATTCGTCGCCGCCCAGCCGGGCCACGGTGTCCTGTCCGCGCACGCAGTCCTGCAGGCGCTGGGCGACTTCGAGCAGCAGCAGGTCGCCGACCGCGTGGCCGCGGCTGTCGTTGAGGGTCTTGAAGTTGTCCAGGTCGACGAACAGCACGGCCGCGTGGAGCCCCGAGCGCGCGCTGCCGGCCAGCACCTGTTGCAGCCGGTCCATCAGCAGGCGCCGGTTGGGCAGCCCGGTCAGCGCGTCATAGAAGGCCAGGTAGCGCGCCTCGCTCTCGGCGGCCTTGCGCCCCGAGATGTCGATGTCGATGCAGAACATCTCGGGCGGCTGGCCCGGCACCGCGATGTAGGTGTGGCTGGAGAACACGTCCACCGGCGTGCCGTCCTTGCGCCGCAGCTGCACTTCCGCGCCGGGGATCGACGCGCCCGTGGCGAACATCTGCCGCATCTGGTGGCGCACCTCGGCATGCAAGGCCGGCGGCACGATCAGGTCCAGCAGGTTCTGGCCCAGCGCCTCCTGCGCGCTGTAGCCGTAGAGCTGTTCGGACGCCTGGTTCCAGTAGCTCACGGTGCCGTCGGCCAGGTAGCCCTGCACCGAGATCGATGGAATGTCGCCCAGCAGCGAGCGAAAGCGCAGCTCGGATTCGCGCAGGGCGGTCTCGCTGCGCAGCCGTTCGGTGATGTCGCGTGCGAGGAACACCACGGCCGCCCGTCCGTTGACCGCCGTGCCCAGCGGCTGCGCGCGGCCCTCGAAGTGGCGCGGCCCCGACAGCGTCTCCATCTCGTATTCAAAGCTCTCGGTCTGGCCGCTGTGCAGCGTCCGCGTGATCAGCTCCATGAAGCGATCGGCCTGCTGCGTAGGCAGCACGTCGTGCACGCGTTTGCCCAGCAGCGCCGGCGCCTGCGCCACGAGCTGGGATTCGTCGGGCGACAGCACCTCGACATAGCGGCCTTGCGCATCCAGCACCAGCAGCACGTCGGGGATGGCGTGGGCGATGGCGCTGAGCCGCGCAGCGCTGTCGGCCAGGGCCTGTTCGGTGTTCAGGCGTGCTTCGACGTCGCCCAGCAGCAGGCCTATCAGCACCGTGGCTGGCGTGAAGATGAGCAAAAAGGCCCAGGCCCGCATGCCGTTGAAGTGCCGGGCCACGTCGGCGGGCAGCAGCTGCAGGCAGGCCAGCACCATGGCATGCAGCAGCAGGCCGAACAGCAGCAGCGCCCCTGGCCCCACGCCCACGCTGCCACGCCGGCGCGCCTGGCGGTAGCCCAGGCCCAGCAGAGCGCACAGCACGATGACCAGCACCCCCACCGGCGCGCCCGCGCCGCCGATCCACAGGCGCCATGCCGCCGCCATGGCGGCGGCCATGCCGGCGACCACCGGGCCGCCGAACAGGCCCGCCATGCCCAGCACTACCGATCGCGCGTCGATGATGACCCCGGGCATCAGCGCCACCGGGCTGAGCATGCCGACCACGCAGATGCCGCCGAACAGCAGGCCCGACATGGCCTGGCCCACCCGTGGCCGGCGGCGCCACAGGCGCATGTTGGCGCCGTGCAGAAAGCACAGCGCCAGCAGCAGGGCGGCACCTTTGAACAGTTCAAGGAGCATGAAAGCCACGGGAGTGGAGGGCCTCCCATGATCGGGGAATTGGTGCCGGCCGTAAATGTGCCCGTGCAGCGCCGCCGGACTGCACGGGCATTCCCGCAGAAGGGGCGCTGCTGCGGGCCTCAGGCCAGCAGGGCCTGGGCGAATTCGCGCGCGCTGAAGGTTTCGAGGTCTTCGAGTTTCTCGCCGACGCCGATAAAATACACCGGCAGCGGCCGCTCCTGCGCAATCGCCGCCAGCACGCCGCCCTTGGCCGTGCCGTCGAGCTTGGTGACGATCAGGCCAGTGAGCTGCAGCGCGTCGTCGAACGAGCGCACCTGGGCCAGCGCGTTCTGGCCGGTGTTGCCGTCGATCACCAGCAGCACCTCGTGCGGCGCTGTGGCATCGGCCTTGGTGACAACGCGGCGGATTTTTTTCAGCTCTTCCATCAAGTGCAGCTGCGTGGGCAGGCGCCCGGCGGTGTCGACCAGCACCACGTCCTTGCCGCGCGCCTTGCCGGCGGTGACGGCATCGAAGCTCACGGCGGCCGGGTCGCCGCCTTCCTGGCTGACGATCTCGACCAGGTTGCGGTCGGCCCACACACCGAGTTGCTCGCGCGCCGCCGCGCGGAAGGTGTCGGCCGCGGCCAGCAGCACGTGCGCGCCTTCGTTGGCCAGGTGCTTGGTGAGTTTGCCGATCGATGTGGTCTTGCCCGCGCCATTGACGCCCGCGACCATGATCACCGTGGGCGTGTGCCGGCCGATGACGAGGGGCTTTTCGAGCGGGCGCAGCAGGTCTGCCAGCGCATCGGCCAGCAAATCCTTGACCGCCGCGGGATCGGTGGTTTTGCTGTCCTTGACGCGGCGCTTGAGGTCGGTGAGCAGCCACTGCGTGGCCTTGACGCCGGTGTCCGCCATCAGCAGGGCTTCTTCGAGCTGCTCGTACAGCGCATCGTCGATGCGCGTGCCGGTGAACACCGTGGTGATGCTGGAGCCGGTCTTGCGCAGCCCGCTCTTGAGCCGGTCGATCCAGCCGCTGCGCTGCGCCTCCGCGGCGGCGGCCTGCGGCGCGGCCCCGGCAGGTGCCGGCGTTGCGCCGGGCTCTGGCAGCCCTGGTGCGGCGGGCTGTGCCGCCACAGCGTCTGCCGCGGGCGCCACCGGCGCGCCGCCGCCAAAGGGCTTGCGCAGCCAGCCAAATGCGCCGCTGGCGGGCGGGGCCGCATCGCTGGGGGCCGCGGCCGGCGGCGCGGCCACAGCGGCGGACGCAGGAGCGGGCGCTGTCGGCGCGGCTGCGGGGGCCGTCTCGGGAACGGGCAGTGCGGAGGGTTTCTTTTTGAAAAAGCTGAACATTGCGGGGTTCTTAGAATCACTGCATTCTATGAAACGCGCTATCACCTTATTGGGCCTGCTGGCCTGCCTCGCTGCCGGGGCGCAAACCCCTGGTGTCCCTCCCTCCAGCCGTGCGGCGCCGCCCGCGCCCGGCGCGGCCTCGGGTGCGCAGCAGTTCACGCTCTCCAACGGCATGGCGCTCGTCGTCAAACCGGACCGGCGCGCGCCCACCGCGATCCACATGGTGTGGGTGCGCGTGGGCTCCATGGACGAGGTCGATGGAACCTCGGGCGTGGCCCATGTGCTCGAGCACATGATGTTCAAGGGCACGGCCAAGCTGCCGCCGGGCGAATTCTCGCGCCGCGTCGCGGCGCTGGGCGGGCAGGAGAACGCCTTCACCGCGCGCGACTACACGGGCTATTACCAGCAGATCCCGGCCGAGCGGCTCGAAGAGGTGATGCGCCTCGAATCCGACCGCTTTGCGCACAACCAGTGGCCCGACGCCGAGTTCAAGCGCGAGATCGAGGTCGTCAAGGAAGAGCGCCGCATGCGCACCGAAGACCAGCCGCGCGCGCTGCTGATCGAACAGCTCAACGCCATCGCGTTCATCGCCTCGCCCTACCGCCGCCCGGTGGTGGGCTGGATGAGCGACCTCGATGCCATGACGCCCCAGGACGTGCGCCAGTTCCACCGGCAGTGGTATGTGCCGGCCAATGCCGTGGTGGTGGTGGCGGGCGACGTGGACGCGCAGCGCGTGCATGCACTGGCCGAGAGGACCTATGGCCGCATTCCGGCGCGCGCCGTGCCGGCGCGCAAGCCGCGCACCGAGCCGGCGCAGCTCGGCGTGCGCCGCATCGTCGTCAAGGCGCCGGCCGAGCAGGCCTATGTCGCGCTGTCGTTCCGCGCGCCCACGCTGCAAAACCTGGCGGCGCTGTCCGACAGCGACCGCGATGCGCTGTCGCTGATGGTGCTGTCTGCGGTGCTCAGCGGCTACGACGGCGCGCGGCTGGAGCGTGCGCTCAGCCAGGGCCCCGAGCGCGTGGCCGACAGCGCCGGCAGCTATGCCTCGGTGGTGGGGCGCGGCCCCAGCAGCTTCGTGCTCAGCGGCGTGCCCGCGCAGGGCAAGACGGCGCAGCAGGTCGAAGACGCGCTGCGCGCCGAGGTGGCCCGCGTGGCCGCCGAGGGCGTGAACGTGGCCGAACTCGAACGCGTGAAGACGCAGTGGGTGGCCAGCACCGTCTACCAGCGCGACTCGCTCTACAGCCAGGCCAGCGATCTGGGCAGCAACTGGGTGCAGGGCCTGCCGCTCGATGCCGACGACCGGCTGCTGGCGCTGCTGCGCACCGTCACGCCCGAGCAGGTGCAGTCGGTGGCCCGGCGCTACTTTGGCGACGACCAGCTCAGCGTGGCCACGCTGGCGCCCCAGCCGCTCGATCCCCAGCGCAAACGCTCGGCCCCTGCGGCCAATGGCGCGCTGCTCCACTGACCCGCGCCGAAAGCCCCAATGATGACTCTGAAAAATATAGCTGCTCGCGCTTTGTTCATCGGCGCTGGAGTGGTTTTTTATGCCCAATCTGCCTGGGCGCTGCTACCGATACAGCACTGGACCGAACCCAGCGGCGCGCAGGTCTGGCTGGTCGAGAGCCCGGCCATTCCGATGGTCGACGTGCAGATCGACTTCGATGCCGGCGACCGGCGCGACCCCGCCGCCCAGGCCGGCCTGGCCAGCGCCGCGGCCACGATGGCGACCAAGGGCGTGCGCGCCGTGGGCGATGCGCCTGCGCTCGATGAAAACGCGCTCGGCGAAGCCTGGGCCGACCTCGGCGCGAGCCTGGACGTCAGCGCCGGCAAGGATGCACTGAGCTTTTCGCTGCGCTCGCTCACCGAGCCCGACCTGCTGGACAAGGCGGCGCGCCTGACCGCGCGCGTGCTGGCCGATCCGGCCTGGCCCGAGCCGATCTGGCAGCGCGAGCGCGCGCGCTGGAGCGCGGCGATCCGCGAGTCACGCACGCGCCCGGGCACCGTGGCGGGCGATGCGTTTGCCGCCGCCGTGTATGGCGGCCACCCCTATGGCCAGCGCGTGACCGAGGACAGCCTGGCGCAGATCGGCGTGGCCGACCTGGCGCAGTTCCATGCGCGCACGCTGCAGGCCTGCCGCGCACGCGTGGCCATCGTCGGCGCCGTGGACCGCGCCCAGGCGCAGGCGCTGGTGGCGACGCTGCTGGCGCGCCTGCCCGCGCCGGCGCCGTGCGCGCCTCTGCCCACCGTGCCCGAGGTGCAGCCGCTGGCCGCGCCCGTGCAAGAGAACATCGCCTTCGACTCGGCCCAGGCGCATGTGCTTATTGGCCAGCCGGGCTTCAAGCGCAGCGACCCCGACTTCCTCACGCTGCTGGTGGGCAACCACATCCTGGGCGGCGGCGGCTTCACCTCGCGCCTGACGCACGAGGTGCGCGAAAGGCGCGGCCTCAGCTACAGCGTCTACAGCGGCTTCTCGCCGGGCCTGAACGCGGGGGCCTTCGCGATCGGCCTGCAAACCCGCCCCGATCAGGCCGCCGAAGCCGTGCGCGTGGCGCGCGAGGTGCTGGCCCGCTTCGTCGCCGAGGGCCCCACGGCCGCCGAGCTGCGCGCCGCCAAGGACAACCTGATCGGCGGCTTCGCGCTGCGCATCGACAGCAACAAGAAGCTGCTGGGCAACGTCGTCAACATCGCCACCAACGGCCTGCCGCTGGACTACCTGGAGCACTGGACGCAGCGCGTCGAGGCCATCACGGCGGCCGACATCCGCGCCGCCCTGCAGCGCAAGCTGCAGCCCGAGCGCATGGTGACCGTGGTCGTGGGCGGGGTGCAGCCATGACGCGCCTGTCTCCCGCCCAGGCTGCCGCCGCGCTGCGCGCGCCGGCCACAGCCAAAGCGCTTGCCCCGGCCAAGGCCGCTGCGGCCGCCCCCAAGCCCTTGCCCGCCGGCGCCGGCGAGGTGCGCATCATCGGCGGCCAGTGGAGGCGCACGCGCCTGCCCGTGGTCCAGCGCCCGGGCCTGCGCCCCACGCCCGACCGCGTGCGCGAGACGCTGTTCAACTGGCTCGGCCAGGACCTGACCGGCTGGCAGTGCTTCGACGCCTTTGCCGGCACGGGCGCGCTCGGCCTCGAAGCTGCCTCGCGCGGCGCCGCGGCGGTGCACTTGGTCGAGCAGGACGCGGCCCTGGTTGCGCAGCTGCACCGGCTGTGCCAGCGCCTGCAGGCGGCCACCGTGCAGGTGCGCCGCGGCGACGGCGTGGCTGCGCTGCGCGCGTGCGCGCCCGCCAGCCTGGACCTGGTGTTGATCGATCCGCCGTTCGACGGCGACCTGTTCGCGCCCGCGCTGCAGGCCGCCGCCCGGGCCGTGCGGCCACAGGGCTTTGTCTACCTCGAAGCACCCAGCGCCTGGGACGCGGCGGCGCTGGCGCCGCACGGGCTGGCGCTGCACCGCCACCTGCGCGCGGGCGCGGTGCATGCGCACCTGCTGCGGCCGCTGGCTGCGCCATAGCACTCCTGATTCAGGAGCTGTTGGCGCAATACCCATCAGCGCTGGAGCCGTTTTTCATGCCGATTTGCGGCAGGCCGGTGCTGCACCGCACGGCATAATGCGCGCACGTGGCCGGGGCGTTTTTTTGTCCCGGCCTCTGTCCATCCACGCCCTGCAGGAGACCCCCGCCATGGACCAAGACGTGCTCGCCGTCTACCCCGGAACCTTTGACCCCATCACGCTGGGCCATGAAGACGTCGTGCGCCGGGCCACGCAGCTGTTCGGGCGCGTCATCGTCGCCGTGGCCGCCGGTCACCACAAGAAGACGCTGTTCAGCCTGGACGAGCGCATGGACATGGTGCGCGAGTCCGTCAAGGGCTACCCGCAGGTGCAGGTGGAGAGCTTTGCCGGCCTGCTGCGCGACTTCGTCGTTTCGCGCGGCGGCAAGGCCATGGTGCGCGGCCTGCGCGCGGTGACCGACTTCGACTACGAGTTCCAGCTCGCCGGCATGAACCGCAGCCTCATGCCCGACGTGGAGACGGTGTTCCTCACGCCCAGCGACAAGTACCAGTTCATCAGCAGCACCTTTGTGCGCGAGATCGCCACGCTCGGCGGCGAGGTCGACAAGTTCGTCTCGCCGCTGGTGCAGGAGCGGCTGGCGCGCAAGGTGCGCGCTCCCGGTTAGGGCCGCAACGCGGTCCTGCACCGCCCTGTTTCTGGGTGCGAGCCCCCACGGAAAAAGGCTGTGGCCCTCCGCAGAGGGCCACAGCCTTGAACGAGGCAGGGCCGCGACGGCGCACGGGCCCTGCCGGGTCAGCAGGCACGTTCAGGGGCGAACGACGATGCTGTTGCGCACATCGCGCACATTCTTGGTGTTGCGCGCAATCGCCTCGGCCTGGTTCTTCTCGGCCTGCGACTTGGCAAAGCCCGAGAGCTGGACCGTGCCGTTGAGCGTCTCCACGCTGATCGCGGCGGCGGAAACGGTCTTGTCTTCGGCCATTTTCGCCTTCACGGCAGTGGTGATGCCCGCGTCGTCCACGTATGAGCCCACGGTTTGCTGGTGGCGCGCCACCGAGCAGCCGGTGGTGACGACGGTGATGCCGGCGAGAGCGGCGAAAGCAAGGGCACGGGCGTATTTCATGGTTATTTCCTCTTTATGTGTTGGAACACGGGTGCTGTGGCAATGGCAGCCGGCCGATCTGTTGCACCCCCCGGATCCGGCCTGCTGTGGGTGGGGCGAGCGCTCCCTCAGAGGGCCAGCCAATCCTTGATTTCGTCGGCATGCTCTTCTTCTTCCGCGAGGATGCCCTCGAGCATGCGTTTGGTGGTGGGGTCTTTGTCCCCAATCAGGGCAATCATCTGGCGGTAGGCTTCCACCGCAACGCGCTCGGCCGCGAGGTTGGAGCGCAGCATGGCCTGGAGGTCGGCGGAGGTGTCGTAGGGCGCATGGCTGCGCTCAAGCAGGCTGGTGGGATTGAAGTCCGGCTCGCCGCCCAGCTGCACGATGCGCCGCGCAATCAGGTCGGCGTGGGCCGCTTCATCGTTGGCATGCACCAGCAGTTCGCTCGCAATGGCCGGTGAGGCCAGCCCGTGCGCGGTGAAGTGGTGCCGCTTGTAGCGCAGCACGCACACCAGTTCGGTGGCCAGGGCGTCGTTGAGCAACTTCACGATGGCATCGCGGTAGGGGCTGGAGGCCGGCGTTACCGCCCCTTCTTCCTGTTCGCAGGTGCCAGCGAAGGTGAGTGCATCTTGGTCCAGTTCGAGCGTGAAGCCCGCCGTGGCGTTGGGATCGTGGGTCATGTCAGGCCTTGTACGGTGGCGAAGAAGCGGGGCGGTGCTTTGAGGGCAAATCGCCTCAGCGGCGGCGCGACATCGACATGGCGACCATGGCCAAGGCGGCGCCGGCGGCGGCGGCCATGAGCACCGATTTGCCCGGCTGCTGGCGTACGTAGCGGGTGGTGATTTCACCGTACTCGTCCATCTGCTGGCGCAGCTGGGCCGTGGTGTGCGCGCAGTAATTGATGCCACGCTCAGCCAGGTCCTGCGCCTTGGCGGCCAGGTCGGAAATGGCGGGATCCACGCCTTCGCGGAGCTTGCGCACGCCGGCTTCCGCCTTGTCGAGCGACGCGTTGGCCACATTGCGCGTGGCATCGACCGCTTGCTGGGCGCCCTGCATGGCGCCTTCGCCCATGTGGCGCGCGGTGTCGGCCACTTTTTGCACCGTATCGGCCGCTTTCTGGGTGGAGTCGGGGAAGCTGGTGGTGGTCTTGGGGTCGTTGATGGAGTTCATGGAAATTTCCTCGGCTGGGGGTGGGAAGGTGGGCGTTGGGTCCGCAAGCGCGTCATCCGCGCTTGATGAGGCCGATGACAAAAGTCACGATGGCCATGATCACGAAGACGAAAAACAGGATCTTGGCAATGCCAACGGCGCCCGCTGCAATGCCGCCAAAGCCGAAGACGGCTGCGATCAATGCAATGACCAGAAAAACGACTGCGTAATGCAACATGTCCAGCTCCTTGGTTGCTGCGGCCGGGGCCGACAGGTGGAGCGCACTCGCAGAGGGTGTTGTGCGCTTGAAGTCCACTGTAGGTGGCAGCGCGTGCGCGCAGTGCCGGCGCCCGGCGTTTGCGCTTGTCAGTGCGGTAGCGGCCACTGTGTAGGCCGCGTCTTACAGTGTCCCGTGGTGGGCGGCAGGCTGCTCAGGCCGTTTGGGCGGGCAGTGCGGGCTTGGTGGGCAGGATGGCGGACACGAGCGTGCCCTGGCCCGGCTGCGAGCTCACCGTGAGGCGCCCGCCGGCGGCCTCGACCCGCTGGCGCATGCCCACGAGCCCGTGTGAGTTGCGGCGGATGCCGGAGGGGTCGAAGCCGTCCCCGTCGTCGCGTATCTGCACTGCCACATGGGTGGGGTAGTTGTGCACGGTGACCAGCACCTTCTTGGCATTGGCGTATTTGCCGATGTTGGTCAGGGACTCCTGCACCATGCGGTACACCGTCAGCTGCGTGGCTTCGGGCAACTCCACCGTCTCCAGGCTGGTCTGCACGTCGATGCCGGCGCGGTCGGCATATTCGCGCGTCAGGATTTCCAGGGCCGCAGTCAGTCCGAGGTTGGCCAGCGACGAGGGGCGCAGGTCTTCGATGATGCGGCGCTTGAGCGCGATGCCGCTGTTGAGTGTCTCGATCAGGTGGTGCAGGCGCTCGGACACCTCGGGGGCCTGCACATCGATCTTGGATTTGAGCCGCGCCACATCGAGCTTGGCCGCGGTGAGCAGGGCGCCCAGCTCGTCGTGCAGCTCGCGCGCCAGATGGCCGCGCTCGTCCTCGCGCACCTGCTGCAGGTGGTCGGCGAGTTCGGACAGCGAGGCGGTGCGGTCGCGCACCAGCCCCTCCAGCCGCGCGCGCTCGACCCGCAGGATTTCCTGCTCGCGCTCGGTGGCGCGCTGCAGCACGGTGGCCTGGCGCAGGTACATGTAGAACGCCAGCAGGCCGATGGCCGTCACGGCCGCGATGCCCAGGCGCGCCAGCAGCAGCGAGCGCTCCACCTGGCGCTCGCTCTGGGCAATGCGATCGGTCTTGCGCTCGATCAGGTCGCGGGCCAGGGTGCGGATGGCGTCCATGTTTTCCTTGCCTACATCGGTCGACATGACGAATTTCCAAGCGTCCTCATTGCCCTGGCGGCGCAGGCGCAGGCTCAGCTCCATCTCGGAGAGCTTGCGCGAGACCTGGCGCGAGAGCTGCGCAAACTGCGCAATGTCCGCGGGCGAATCGTGGAACAGGCTGCGCAACTCGTCCAGGTTGGCATTGACCGTGGAGACAGAGCGCTCGTAGGGCTCCAGGTACCGCTCATCGCCGGTGAGCAGGTAGCCGCGGTGCCCGCTCTCCGCGTCCAGCATGCTCTGCAGCAATTTGTTGAGCGAGGCGCGGGTGCTCTGGCTGTGCGCCATGTCTTCCAGCGCGTAGCGCGAGCGCTGGTACCCGGCTTCATTGATGCTCACGAGGGTGATCGCGGCAAGGACCGCCAGCGGCAGGCTGACGGCGATCTTGCGTAACTGGGACCAGCGCATGGGCTTCTCCTGGGCGGGGTGGTGATTTCGGGATAATGGCACTGCTGCTGTGCAGCGAAGTCTGGTCGTCCGCATTGCCGTGGGCGCCATGTCCATCGAATGTGTGCGGGCGGCGTGGCTGCCCCGGAAAGTAGCTCAATGATCAAAGTCGGTATTGTGGATGACCACGCCATCGTCCGCTCCGGACTGCGGCAGTTTCTGGCAGAGCACGTGGACCTGCGCGTTGCGGGCGAAGCCTCGAACGGTCGCGAAGCCATCGATCTGGTGCGCAACACGGAAATCGATGTGCTGATCATGGACCTGTCCATGCCGGGCCAGACCGGTCTCGACGCCCTGGCCATGCTGCGGGCCAAGGCGCCCGACATGGGCATCCTCATCCTGAGCGGCTACCCCGAAGAGCATTACGCGATGAACCTGATCCGCCAGGGCGCCAGCGGCTACCTGAACAAGGAGTGCGAGCCCAAGGAGATCGTCGAGGCTATCCGCACCATTGCACTGGGGCGCCGCTACATCACGCCCGCTGTGGCGCAGTTGCTGGCCCAGCAACTCAACCGCAAGGACGACGCGCCACCGCACGAACAGCTCTCCGAGCGCGAATTCCAGGTGTTTCTGAAACTCGCCAAAGGCGAAACCGCGGGCGACATCGCCAAGACGCTGTCGCTGAGCGTGAAGACCGTGAGCACCTACCGCACGCGCCTGATGGAAAAAATGGGCCTGGCCTCGAACAGCGACCTGACCTATTACGCGCTCAAGAATCGCCTGATCGACTGACGGGACCTGCCTAGCGGCGGCCACACCGCAAGGCGTGGCCGGCCCGCCACGCAAAGGTGGCGCGGAACTGGCGCCCAGGCGGCGTTCACACGCGCTGCGATACGCTGCCTTGCTCGATGCAATAGTCGACCAAAGCGTCGATTTCATTGGACTTGTCGAACACCGCATCCACACCCAGTTGCGCGCAGCGCATGCGCACGTCGGGTGTCGCGTAGTTGCTCAGCACCACGACGCGCTGGTGGGGCTGCCGTGCCCGGCACGCGGCCAGCACGCCCAGGCCGCTGCCCTGGCGCAGGAACAGGTCCACGATGGCCAAGTCCCACTGTGCGGCATGCTGGGTGAGCCACGAGGTGCCTTCGTGCTCGGTCTCAGCGACCCCGACAGACTCCACGGCGGCCAGTTCTTCCAGCGTCCCGATCAGGTTCTCGCGGATGGTGGCGTTGTCTTCAACGATGTATGTCTTGAGTTTCACTGTCGGGTCCGTTGCTGGGTCGAGGCAGGAAGCGATGACCATGCAGTCAATGTAGGTGCGTTTGGGCCCGGATTGTGCCAGCGATGGCACGCCTCTCTTGTAGGCTGGTTCTTACCCCGCGTGCGCACAGACGGGACAGGCCCGGTTGCGGCGTGCCTGCAGTGCGCTCCACTCCATGGTGCGGGCATCCAGCATCAACAGGCGGCCCGCCAGCGACGGCCCGGCGCCCGCCAGCAGCTTGAGCGCTTCGGCCGCCTGCATGGCACCGATGATGCCCACCAGCGGCGCCAGCACGCCCATGGTGGAGCACTGCACTTCCTCGAACTCGGCATCGGGCGCGAAGATGCAGGCGTAGCAGGGCGCATCGGCCACGCGCGGGTCGACCACGGTGATTTGCCCGTCAAAGCGGATCGCGGCGCCCACCACCAGCGGCTTGCCCTGGCGCACGCAGGCGGCGTTGATGGCATGGCGCGTGGCGTAGTTGTCGGTGCAATCCAGCACCACGGTGGCCTGCGCCGCCAGGCGGTCGAGCAGCGCGGCATCGGCGCGTTGCTGGATGCAGGTGACGCGCACTTCGGGATTGATCGCCTGCACGGCCTGTGACAGGGACGCCACCTTGGGTTCGCCGACGCGCGCCGTGGTGTGCGCGATCTGGCGCTGCAGGTTGGTCAGGTCGACCGTGTCGTCGTCCACCACCGTGATCTGGCCCACACCGGCCGAGCCCAGGTAGAGCGCCGCCGGCGACCCCAGACCGCCAGCGCCAATGATCAGCGCGTGCGCGCCGAGGATGCGCTCCTGCCCTTCGATGCCGATCTCGTCGAGCAGGATATGGCGCGAATAGCGCAGCAGCTGGTGGTCGTTCATGGCGTTGCGGGCACGCGGGTGCCGGGAGCATCTGAGAGGGACATCAAAACGAAAGGCCGGGCCCCTGCTGGAGTCCGGCCCTTGGGCGCACGAGCCTGGGCGGGTGGCCGCGGCCGACAGGTCTTACTGGATTTCCTTGGGCTCTTCCTTGCGCTCGGTCTGCGTCTTGCTGACCAGGACCGGACGGCCCTTGAGTTGGTTCAGCGCCTGGGCGAGCTGGAAGTCCTTGTCGGTGCCGAATTCGGGCATCTTGCGCTCGGCCACCGGCTTCTTGGACTCTTCTTCGAGCCGCTTGCGGGCTTCCTCGCGGGCCTTCTCGCGCACGGCGTCTTTCTGTTCCTCGCCCTGGCCGCTGACCAGGTGCTTTTCGAGGTCGGCCTCGCGCATGCGCAGGATGGCAAACGGGCTGCCTTCCTCGGTCTCGTCGATCATCACGTCGGGCACGATGCCCTTGGCCTGGATCGACTTGCCGCTGGGCGTGTAGTAGCGCGCCGTCGTCAGCTTGATGCCGGTGTCGGGCCCGAGCGGGCGCACGGTCTGCACCGAGCCCTTGCCAAAGGTCTGGCTGCCCAGGATGGTCGCGCGCTTGTGGTCTTGCAGCGCGCCGGCCACGATCTCGCTGGCCGAGGCCGAGCCTTCGTTGACCAGCACCACCAGCGGCACCTTCTTGAGCGCGGCGGGCAGGCGCTTGAGCGGGTCTCCGCTGCCGCGGCGCGCATAGAACTCGGGCGCGGCCTTGTAGGTGGCCTTGCTTTCGGCGAGCTGGCCATTGGTGGAGACCACGGTGACGTCTTCGGGCAGGAAGGCGGCAGACACGGCCACGGCCGCATCGAGCAGGCCGCCCGGGTCGTTGCGCAGGTCCAGCACCAGCCCCTTGAGGTGCGGGTCGGCCTTGTAGAGCTCCTCCACCTTGCGCACGAAGTCGTCCACGGTGCGCTCCTGGAACTGCGACAGGCGGATCCAGCCGTAACCGGGCTCGATGATCTTGCCCTTGACCGATTGCGTCTTGATCTCTTCGCGCGTGATGGTCACGGGGAAGCTGCGGCTTTCCTCCTTGCGCAGGATGGTCAGCATGACCTTGGTGTTCGGTTCGCCGCGCATCTTCTTGACGGCGTCGCTCAGCGACAGGCCCTTGACCGCGGTGTCGTCGATCTTGGTGATCAGGTCGTTGGTCTTGAGCCCGGCGCGGAACGCGGGCGAGCCCTCGATGGGCGAGACGATCTTGATGAGGCCGTCCTCCTGGGTGATCTCGATGCCGACGCCGACGAAGCGGCCGCTCGTTCCCTCGCGGAATTCGGAAAACGACTTCTTGTCGAAATACTGCGAATGCGGGTCCAGGCTGGCCACCATGCCGGTGATGGCATCGGTGATCAGCTTCTTGTCGTCCACGGGCTCGACATAGTCGGTCTTGACCAGGCCGAACACGGCCGACAACTGCTGGATCTCTTCCAGCGGCAGCGGCGCCATCGCTCCGCGCGCCACGGTCTGCAAGGACACGGTGGTCATGGCGCCGGCCAGTACCCCGGCGGAGACCCAGCCTGCGATTTTCAGTTTGTGGCCCATACAACACCTTTCACCGATTCATTGGATACACCTTGGAAAGGTGCGGCCCACTGCAGTTCCGCACGGGCCTCCGTTTTTGTGCCGCCGGCCGGGGCTTCACGCCGCCGGCCAGCTGCTTCTCGCCACTTTACGCCTTTGCTTGCGACGCCACTGCGGCGGCGGCGCGCTCGGCCGCTTCGGCATCCCCCAGATAGTAGTGGCGCAGCGGCTTCAGTTCGTCGTCGAGTTCGTAAACCAGTGGAATTCCGTTGGGAATGTTCACGCCGACGATGGCGTCGTCCGAGATGTTGTCGAGGTACTTGACCAGCGCGCGGATCGAGTTGCCGTGCGCGGCCACGACCACGCGCTGGCCCGAGCGGATGGCGGGGGCCATGGTGTGGTTCCAGAACGGCAGCACGCGCGCCACCGTGTCCTGCAGGCACTCGCTCAGGGGCACGTCCTCGGACGAGAGGCCGGCGTAGCGCGGGTCGCTGCGTTCGCTGCGCGGGTCGGCGGCGTCCAGGGGCGGCGGCGGCGTGTCGTAGCTGCGGCGCCAGACCAGCACCTGCTCATTGCCGTATTTCTGCGCGGTCTCCGCCTTGTTCAGGCCTTGCAGCGCGCCGTAGTGGCGCTCGTTGAGGCGCCAGCTCTTGTGCACCGGCAGCCAGGTGCGGTCCATTTCGTCGAGGCAGTACCACAGCGTGTGGATGGCGCGCTTGAGCACGCTGGTGTAGGCCAGGTCGAACTCGTAGCCCTCGGCCTTGAGCAGCTTGCCGGCCGACATGGCCTGCGACACGCCGGTAGGGGTCAGGTCGACATCGGTCCAGCCGGTGAAGCGGTTTTCAAGGTTCCAGGTGGATTCGCCGTGGCGGATCAGAACGAGTTTGTGCATGGTTTCCCTTGGGCAAGCGGGTCAAAACCACCCATTCTAAAATTGTCTGGTTTGCCAACCCAAGGAATAACGTGAACTTCATCGTCGACAACTGGTATTTGATTCTTCTTGCGCTCGTCTCGGGTGCCCTGCTGGTGGTGCCGGTGCTCAAGGGCGCGGCCAGCGGCGGGCTCTCGGCCGCCATGGCCGTGCAGCTCATCAACCGCGAAAGGGCCGTGGTGATCGACGTGTGCGGCGCCGACGAATACGCCGCCGGCCATGTGGTGGGCGCGAAGAACGTGCCCCTGGCCGACCTCGAGCAGCGCCTGCCGGCCGTCGCCAAGAACAAGGCGATTCCGCTGGTGCTGGTGTGCGCCAGCGGCGTGCGCGCCCAGCGCGCCGTGGCCGTGGCGCAAAAGCTCGGCTACGCCAACGCCCAGGCACTGGCCGGCGGCATCAAGGCCTGGCAGGCTGCGGGGATGCCGGTTGAAAAGGCCTGAAACGCCCCCACCCCCAGAGAAAGCAAAGGAGATCCCATGCAAGCCGTGAAGATGTACACCACCGGTGTCTGCCCCTACTGCATCCGTGCCAAGCAGTTTCTCAAGTCCAAGGGGGTCGAGCAGATCGAAGAGATCCGCATCGACACCGACGCGGGCGCGCGCAACCACATGATGGAAGTCACCGGCCGGCGCACGGTGCCGCAGATCTTCATTGGCGCCACCCATGTGGGCGGCCACGACGACCTGGTCGCGCTCGACGCGCGCGGCGGTCTGCAGCCCCTGCTGGGCGCGGCCTGATCGCCGCGGCGGCCCGGGCCTGCGCTGCATAATGCTGCCCCATGTGCCCGCTGCGGGGTCGCCTCCGTAGCGGGCTTTGTTTTGCAACACCCTGTTTGGGCTGAAAGACTTTCACCATGGCCACCGAAGAAACCCCCGTGTTCCAGATCCAGCGCGTCTACCTCAAGGACATGTCGCTCGAACAGCCCAATTCGCCCGGCATCCTGCTCGAGCAAGAGCAGCCCAGCGTGGACATCCAGCTCGGCGTGGAAGCCACGCCCGTGGCCGAAGGCATCTATGAAGTGGCCGTGACGGCCACCGTGCAGACCAAGATCAAGGACAAGACCGTGTTCCTGGTCGAAGCCAAGCAGGCCGGCATCTTCGAGATCCGCAACATCCCCGAAGACCAGATGGGCCCCATCATGGGCATCGCCTGCCCGCAGATCGTCTACCCGTACCTGCGCGGCAACGTGGCCGACATCGTCAACCGCGCCGGCTTCCCGCCCGTGCACCTGGCCGAAATCAACTTCCAGGCCATGTACGAGCAGCAACAGGCGCAGGCCGCCGGCGAAGCGCCCGCGACCCTGGCGCAATAAGCATTTCCAGTCTTTTTGGCCTCCAGCGCTTGCTGGTCAAGCGCGAGCAGCTATGAAAATAGTAGTGATTGGGGCCGGTGCCTGGGGCACGGCCATGGCCATCAGCGCCACGGTCCATCCGGCGGGCCATGCGGTCACGCTGTGGGCGCGCGACGCGCAGCAGCTGGCGGACATGCGCGCCGCACGCTGCAATGCGCGCTACCTGCCGGACATCGCATTGCCGTCCCCACTGGTGCTGGCCGGTGGCGACGTGGCGGCGCTGGCCGCCGCGGCCGACCTGGTGATCGTTGCCACGCCGATGGCCGCGCTGCGCGCCATGCTGGTGCAGTTGCGCGGCTGCCCCGTGCCCGTGGCCTGGCTGTGCAAGGGCTTCGAGGCCGCTGCCGACCCCGGGTCTTTTGGGCTGATGGCCCATGAGGTGCGCGCGCGGGCAGCGCCTGATCTGATCGCTGGCGTGCTCAGCGGCCCGAGCTTCGCGCTCGAGGTCGCGCGCGGCCAGCCGACCGCGCTCGTCGCCGCCAGTGCGCATCAACGCGTGCGCGACGCCCTGGTGCACGCCTTTCACAGCCCCAGCGTGCGCGTCTACGCCAACGACGACATCGTGGGCGTGGAAGTGGGCGGCGCCGTCAAGAATGTGCTCTCGATCGCCACCGGTCTGTGCGACGGCCTGCACCTGGGCCTGAATGCGCGCGCCGCGCTGATCACGCGCGGCCTGGCCGAGATGACGCGCCTGGGCCTGGCCCTGGGCGCGCGCGCCGACACCTTCATGGGCCTGTCGGGCCTGGGCGACTTGGTGCTGACGGCCACGGGCGACCTCTCGCGCAACCGCCGCGTGGGCCTGCTGCTGGCGCAGGGCCAGACGCTGCCGCAGGCGGTGGCATCGCTGGGCCATGTGGCCGAAGGGGTGTACAGCGCCCGCACCGTGGTGCAGCGTGCGCGCCACCTGGGCGTGGACATGCCGATCAGCGAGGCCGTGGTGGCCCTGCTCGATGGCCGCATGCAGCCGGCCGACGCGGTGGCGGCGCTGATGGAGCGCGGACCCAAGGGCGAGGGCGCTTAAGTGTGCACGCGGGCCCGCGTGCGGGCCCGGGGTTCAGCCGCGCAATTCGCGCGTGCGGTTGATGTGCAGCGCTGCCAGCGTGCAGGCCACGCCCGAGAGCAGGTAGCCGCTGACCGCCGCGAGCCCGAGCCACGACGACAGGCCCAGCACCACCAGCGGCGCGAACGCGGCGCCGAGCAGCCAGGCCAGGTCCGAGGTCAGGGCTGCGCCCGTATAGCGAAAGCGTGCCTCGAAGTTGGCCGACACGGCGCCCGCCGCCTGCCCATAGGACAGGCCGAGCAGCGCAAAACCGACCAGGATGAATGCATCCTGTCCCCAGCGCCCGCCCTGCAGCAGCGTGGGCGCGAACAGCGCAAACACGCCGATCAGGCCCGCCAGCAGCCCCAGCGTGCTGCGCCGGCCGATGCGGTCGGCCAGCAGCCCGGAGGCGACGATGCAGGGGATGGCAATGGCCGCGCCGGCGATCTGCACGGCCAGCACCTCGGTGACCGGCTGGCCCGCATGCAAGCTGATCCATGACAGTGGGAACACCGTCACCAGGTGGAACAGCGCATAGCTGGCCAGCGCCGCAAACGCGCCGATGAGCAGGTTGCCGGCGCGCGCGCGCACCAGCTCCGCCACGGGCGCGGGCACCAGATGGCGCTCCTCGATCAGGCGCTGGTAGCCCGCGGTCAGCACCAGCCGCAGCCGCGCGAACAGCGCCACCACATTGATCGCAAACGCCACGTAAAACGGATAGCGCCAGCCCCAGGCCAGAAAGTCGGCCTGCGAGAGGCTGGCGTGGAGGTACAGGAACAGGCCGCTGGCCACGATGAAGCCGACCGGCGCGCCCAGCTGCGGCACCATGGCGTACCAGCCGCGCCGGTGCGCCGGCGCATTGAGTGCGAGCAGCGAGGGCAGGCCGTCCCACGAGCCGCCCAATGCCAGGCCCTGGCCGATCCGCAGCAGCGCCAGCAGCACGATGGCGGCAGGCCCCAGGCTGGCGTAGCCGGGCAGGAAGGCCATGCCGGCGGTGGACACGCCCAGCAGGAACAGCGCGCCCGAGAGCTTGGCGCCGCGCCCAAAGCGGCGCTGGATGGCCATGAAGGCCACGGTGCCCACGGGGCGCGCGATGAAGGCCAGCGCAAACACGGCGAAGGCCCAGAGCGCGCCGGCCAGCGGCGCCTGCATGGGGAAGAACACCGCGGGAAACACCAGCACCGAGGCGATGCCGAAGACGAAAAAGTCGAAGTACTCCGAGGCCCGGCCAATGATGACGCCGACGGCGATCTCGCTGGGCGCGATGGCGCTGTGGCCCGTCTGCGCGCCGCGGCGGCGCGGCGCGGGCGGAATGCCGGCAGTGGACGGGTGACTGAGGGCTGTCATGGCGCTTACTCCCTTTTGAAATGCTGCGTCAAGCGGGCATGTACCGGTTGCAGGTCGTTGAAAAAAGCCCCCTGGGACAAAACGTCCAATGGGCAAAGGGCCTGGATGCACGTAGATTCTGCGCCTTCCCTGATCTCGATCAACACATTTCCCGGCATGCCTTCCTTCAAGACCCTCCGCGGGCTGCTTCTGCTGCCCGCCATCGCCCTGCTGGCAGGCTGCAATGCCGTGCTGCTCAGCCCTTCGGGCGACATCGCGGTCCAGCAACGCAACCTCATCTACATCGCCACGGGGCTGATGCTGCTGGTCATCGTCCCGGTGATCGTGCTCACGTTCGTGTTTGCCTGGCGCTACCGCCAGGCCACGCCGCGCGACGACTACGACCCCGACTGGCACCATTCCACCCAGCTGGAGCTGGTGATCTGGACCGTGCCGCTGCTCATCATCATCGTACTGGGCGCCATCACCTGGACCAGCACCCACAAGCTCGACCCCTACCGCCCGATCGAGCGCCTGGACGCGCAGCGCGCCGTGCCCGCCGACGCCAAGCCGCTGGTGGTCGAGGTGGTCGCGCTCGATTGGAAGTGGCTGTTCCTCTACCCCGAGCAGGGCATTGCGCTGGTCAACGAGGTCGCGGCGCCCGTGGACCGGCCGATCCAGTTCAAGATCACCGCGTCCAGCGTGATGAACTCGTTCTTCATCCCCGCGCTGGCCGGCCAGATCTATGCCATGCCGGGAATGCAGACCCAGCTGCACGCGGTGATCAACAAGCCCGGCGAATTCAGTGGCATGTCGGCCAACTACAGCGGCGCGGGCTTCTCGGGCATGCACTTCAAGTTCCATGGCCTCGACGAAGACGGTTTTGCGCAGTGGGTGCAGCGCGTCAAGGCGGGCGGTGGCGAACTCAGCCGCGCCACCTACCTGCAGCTGGAAAAACCCAGCGAGCGCCACCCCGTGCAGCGCTATGCCACGGTCGCGCCCGGCCTCTACGAGGCCATCCTCAACCGCTGCGTCGAGCCCAACAAGATGTGCATGAACGACATGATGGCGATCGATGCGCAGGGCGGCCTGGGCCTGCCCGGCACGGACAACGTGGCTTCGCTGGACGCGGCCACGCGCGAGCGCCTGGGCCTGGACGGCCAGCCCGAGCGCCAGTATGTGGGCGCCATGTGCACCGTGCAGGACCCGCTGGGCGCGCTGGGTACGGCACCCGCCCAGACGCTCTGACACCGGCACCCCGGACTTTTCCTACACCGCAAACCCTCACGGCAGCGCCCCTTCCGGCCTGCCGGTCCCCTGATGCTCGACAACCTTCACTTCACGCAGCTCCTCTTTGGCCGCCTCACCTGGGAGGCGATACCGCTCCACGACCCCATCCTGCTGGCGACGTTTGTGGCCACCGTCCTGGGCGGCCTGGCGCTGGTCGGCGCCCTGACCTATTTCAAGGTCTGGGGCACGCTCTGGCGCGACTGGTTCACCAGTATCGACCACAAGAAGATCGGCATCATGTACTGCGTGCTGGGCCTGGTGATGCTGCTGCGCGGCTTTGCCGACGCGCTCATGATGCGGCTGCAGCAGGCCATGGCCTTTGGCGACCAGCTGGGCTACCTGCCGCCGCACCACTACGACCAGATCTTCACCGCGCACGGCGTGATCATGATCTTCTTCGTCGCGATGCCACTGGTCACCGGGCTCATGAACTACCTCGTGCCGTTGCAGATCGGCGCACGCGACGTGGCCTTCCCCTTCCTCAACAACTTCAGTTTCTGGATGACCGCCAGCGGTGCCGTTCTGGTGATGGCCTCGCTGTTCGTGGGCGAGTTCGCGCGCACCGGCTGGCTGGCCTATCCGCCGCTCTCGGGGCTCGCGCAGAGCCCGGACGTGGGGGTGGACTACTACATCTGGTCACTGCAGCTGGCGGGGGTGGGCACGCTGCTCTCGGGCATCAACCTGCTGGCCACCATCGTCAAGATGCGCGCGCCCGGCATGAAGATGATGCAAATGCCCGTCTTTACCTGGACCGCGCTGTGCACCAACGTGCTGATCGTCGCCGCCTTCCCGGTGCTCACCGCCGTGCTCGGCCTGCTGTCGATGGACCGCTACGTCGGCACCAACTTCTTCACCACCGAGTTTGGCGGCAACGCCATGATGTACGTGAACCTGATCTGGATCTGGGGCCACCCCGAGGTCTACATCCTGATCCTGCCGCTGTTCGGCGTGTTCTCCGAAATCGTCGCCACCTACAGCAAGAAGCGCCTGTTCGGCTACGCGTCGATGGTCTACGCCACGGTGGCCATCACGGTGCTGTCGTACCTGGTGTGGCTGCACCATTTCTTCACCATGGGATCGGGGGCGAGCGTCAACTCGTTCTTCGGCATCACCACCATGATCATCTCGATCCCCACGGGGGCGAAGATCTTCAACTGGCTGTTCACCATGTACCGCGGCCGCATCACCTTTGACCTGCCCATGATGTGGACCATCGGCTTCATGGTCACCTTCGTGATCGGCGGCATGACCGGCGTGCTGCTGGCCGTGCCACCGGCCGACTTCGTGCTGCACAACAGCCTGTTCCTGATCGCGCACTTCCACAACGTCATCATCGGCGGCGTGCTGTTCGGCCTGTTCGCCGGCATCACCTACTGGTTTCCCAAGGCCTTCGGCTACAAGCTCGACCCGTTCTGGGGCAAGTGCTCGTTCTGGTTCTGGCTGGTGGGCTTCTACCTGGCCTTCATGCCGCTGTACTTGCTCGGCTTCATGGGCGTGACGCGCCGCCTGAGCCACTTCGAAGACCCGTCGCTGCAGATCTGGTTTCAGATCGCCGCCTTCGGCGCCGTGCTGATCGCGCTGGGCATCGCCTCGATGATCATCCAGTTCATCGTCAGCTACCTGCGCCGCGACACGCTGCGCGACGAGACAGGCGACCCCTGGGGTGGGCGCACGCTCGAATGGTCGACGGCCTCGCCGCCGCCGGACTACAACTTCGCCTTCACCCCCGTGGTGCACGACAGCGACGCCTGGTGGGACATGAAAAAGCGCGGTTATGTGCGCCCCGTGGACGGCTTCATCCCCATCCACATGCCCAAGAACACGGCCGCCGGCGTGGTGATTGCCGCCCTCTGCACGGTCTGCGGCTTTGCGCTGATCTGGCACATGTGGGCGCTGGCGGCGGTGTCGTTCGCCGCCGTCATCGGCGCCGCCATCTTCCATTCGTTCAACTACCAGCGCGACTACCACATCCCCGCCGACGAAGTGCGCCGCACCGAAGACGCACGCACCCGCCTCCTGGCCCGCCATGCATAACCACACCGCTTCCCTGACCGCCGGCGCCCCGGGGGCGTCCGCCACGCCGCGTTTCTACGAAACGACCGAGCACCACCCGCAAAACGGCACGCTGCTCGGGTTCTGGCTCTATCTGATGAGCGACTGCCTCATCTTCGCCTGCCTGTTCGCGGTGCATGGCGTGCTGGGCCGCAGCTATGCGGCCGGCCCTTCGGGCGCCGACCTGTTCGATCTGCCGCTGGTCGCGCTCAACACCGCGATGCTGCTGCTGTCCTCCATCACCTATGGCTTTGCCATGCTGGAGATGCAGAAGCGGAACCAGCGTGCCGTGCTGGTCTGGCTCGGCATCACCGGGCTGCTGGGCGCGGCCTTCATCGGCCTGGAACTGTACGAGTTCGCCCACCTGCTGCACCTGGGCGCGACGCCGCAGCGCAGCGCTTTCCTGTCGTCGTTCTTCACGCTCGTGGGCACGCACGGCCTGCACGTGACCTTCGGGATCGTCTGGCTCATCACGCTGATGTTCCAGGTGTCGCGCCACGGCCTGGGCCTGGAGAACCGGCGCCGCCTGATGTGCCTGTCGATGTTCTGGCACTTTCTGGACGTGGTCTGGATTGGCGTTTTCACCTTCGTTTACCTGATGGGAGTGCTGCCATGAGCGCGAATGCCAATCCTTACGCCGTGCAGCACCCGCACGATGACCATGATGACCATGATGGCGCGAGCCAGAGCACGTTCAAGGGCTACGCCACGGGCTTCGTGCTGGCCGTCCTCCTCACGGCCATCCCGTTCTGGCTCGTGATGGGCAAGGTGTTCCAGAACTCCAACGTGACCGCCCTCGTGGTGCTGGGCTTTGCGGCCGTGCAGATCGTTGTGCACATGGTGTACTTCTTGCACATGAACACGCGCTCCGAAGGCGGCTGGACCATGCTGGCCTTGGTCTTCACGCTGATGCTCGTGGTCATCACGCTGAGCGGCTCGCTCTGGGTCATGTACCACCTCAACACCAACATGATGCCAATGGGCGTGCACGACATGGGCAGCATGCCCTGACCGTGACACGCCAGCCCGCCGCCACGCCGTCCCCGGCCCTGCCGGGCGACGCGCTGCCACGCCCGCCCTGGGTGCGGGCGCTGGTGGCGCTGTGTGCCTTGGCGCTGTTCCTTGGCTTCGTGGCGCTGGGCAGTTGGCAGGTGCAGCGGCGCGGCTGGAAGCATGAACTCGTCGCGCGCGTCGAAGAGCGCGTGCATGCGCCCGCGGTGGCCGCCCCCGGCCCGGACCAATGGCCGCAGGTGAACGCGGCCGACGACGCCTACCGCCATGTGCGCCTGAGCGGCATGTTCCTGCATGCGCACGAGGTGCTGGTGCAGGCGGTCACGGTGCACGGCCCGGGCTTCTGGGTGCTGACCCCGCTGCGCGCCACCGACGGCACCGTGCTGGTCAACCGCGGCTTCGTGCCACCCGCGCTGCGCGACCCCGCCACGCGCCCCGTGGCCGACCCGCAGGCCCCTGTCAGCGTGACCGGGCTGCTGCGCCTGAGCGAGCCCGGCGGCGGCTTTCTGCGCCGCAACGATCCGCAGAACGGGCGCTGGTATTCGCGCGATGTGCAGGCCATCGCCGCCGCGCGCGGCCTGGGGCCGGTGGCGCCGTTTTTCGTCGATGCCGATGCGGCCCCGCCGCAGGCCGGCGCTGCAGCGCCGATTGGGGGACTCACCGTGGTGCAGTTCACCGACCACCACTTGGCGTACGCGCTCACCTGGTATGCGCTGGCGCTGATGGTCGCCGCCGGCACCTGGCACGCGCTGCGCGGCGGGCACGGGCGCGCGAGAGGCCACAGCGCGCGCAGGGCGCCGCCCGCCGGCTGAAAATGTGCCGATGCCCGCCCGCCTGACGCCCGCCGCCGCTGCGCTCCCGCCGCCCAGTGCCGCCGCGCGCAGCGCCGAGCGCGGCGATGCCACGGGCTTTAAGAACATGCAGCAGCTGATCCAGCTGCGCTGGTTCGCCGTGGTCGGGCAGATCCTCACCATCGAGGTAGCGCGCTACACCTTTGGCGTGCCGCTGCCGCTGCCGCAGATCGGGACCGTGATCGCCTGCCTGGTGCTGTTCAATGCGGCCAGCATGCTGCGCTGGCGCCGGGGCCGCCGCGTCGCCAATGGCGAGCTGTTCTTTGCGCTGCTGGTCGATGTGCTCATGCTCACCGCGCTGCTGCACCTCAGCGGCGGCGCCACCAACCCGTTTTCTTTCCTGTATCTGTTGCAGGTGACG
Organism: Acidovorax sp. SRB_14; assembly: GCF_012932145.1. Taxonomy (GTDB): domain Bacteria; phylum Pseudomonadota; class Gammaproteobacteria; order Burkholderiales; family Burkholderiaceae_C; genus Simplicispira. The sequence continues at coordinate 108,692 of NZ_MWOK01000006.1, forward strand.
CTGGGCGCGGTGCTGCTCAGCGGCTGGACGGTGTGGGCGATGGTGGCCATCACCACGGCCTGTTTTGTCGCGCTGGCCGCGGTCAGCCCGCCGCTGGTGTTCGCCCAGGGGCTGGAGGCGGGGCTGGCGAGCCCGCAGATGCAGGGCTTTCTGGTCTGTTTCGTGCTCAATGCGGCGCTGGTCGGGGTCTTCATCACCCGCATCAGCCGCAACCTGCGCCTGCGCGACGCACGCCTGGCCAGCCTGCGCCAGCGCGCCGCCGAGCACGAGCACATCGTGCGCATGGGCCTGCTGGCCTCGGGCGCCGCGCACGAGCTGGGCACGCCGCTGGCCACGCTGGCGGTGATCCTGGGCGACTGGCGGCGCATGCCGGCCTTTGCCCAGCAGCCCGAGCTGCTGCAGGAAATCGCCGAGATGGAGCACGAGCTGCAGCGCTGCAAGACCATCCTCAGCGGCATCCTGCTGTCGGCCGGCGAGGCGCGCGGCGAATCGTCTGCGGGGACCACGCTGCACGCGTTTCTCGACGGCCTGGTGCAGATGTGGCGCGCCACACGCTCGTCGGCGGCGCTGGCCTATACCAACCGCATCGGCCCCGATCTGCCCATGGTCTCGGACTCGGCGGTGCAGCAGATGATCTGCAACGTGCTCGACAACGCCCTGGAGGCCTCGCCCGCCGGCATGCACCTGGACGCCACGCGCGAGGACGGCATGCTCGTGCTCACCGTGACCGACACGGGACCGGGCTTCGCCCCCGGCATGCTGGCGAACTTCGGCACGCCCTACCAGTCCACCAAGGGCCGCCCCGGCGCGGGCCTGGGCCTGTTCCTGGCGGTGAACGTGGCGCGCACGCTGGGCGGCACGGTGAGCGCCTGCAATCGCCCCGGCGGCGGTGCCAGCGTGACCCTTCGGCTGCCGCTGTCGGCCGTGACCCTGGAGGACGCTGCCCATGCCGACTGAACGATTGCTGCTGGTGGTCGAGGACGACGCGGCCTTTGCGCGCACGCTCGGCCGCTCGTTCGAGCGGCGCGGCTACCGCGTGCTGCTGGCCAGCAGCCAGGGCGAGGCGCTGGCGCTGCTGCGCACGCATTCGCCGGGCTACGCGGTGGTCGATCTCAAGCTCCACGGCGACGCCTCGGGCCTGGCCTGCGTGCAGGCGCTGCACGCGCACAGCGCCGACATGCTGATCGTCGTGCTCACCGGCTTCGCCAGCATCGCCACCGCGGTCGAGGCCATCAAGCTGGGGGCCTGCCATTACCTGGCCAAGCCCTCGAACACCGACGACATCGAGGCGGCCTTCGGCCGCGCCGAGGGCCGCACCGAGGTCGAGCTGACCAACCGCTCCTCCTCCATCAAGACGCTGGAGTGGGAGCGCATCCACGAGGTGCTGGCCGAGACAGGCTTCAACATCTCCGAGACCGCGCGGCGCCTGGGCATGCACCGGCGCACGCTGGCGCGCAAGCTCGAAAAGCAGCAGGTCAAGTAGCGCGCGCACAGGGTTTTGTGCTCCTGAAACAGGAGCTTCATGCGCTTGTCCCATAAGCGCCAAAGCCCCAAAACGCCCGAAATTTTTGGAGGGCCGGTGCAGCCCGGCATGGCCGCCGGTAAGCCTTGTTGCAAGCCTTGCCCGCGGGCGTGCCGGCGCCGCCTTTTCCGGCCCGGACGGAGGCGCCCCGGCCGTTTGCGGGCACGCTGTTTGCCGCCCTGCTGTGCGAACTGAAATCCTTTCAGCGCATCACTACGTTATGTATTCACTTTGCACAGGAGATCACCATGGCTTCGACCAACCAAGGCGGAAATCAAGGCAACCAGGGCGGCAACCAAGGCGGCAGTGGCGGTCGCAGCAGCGGCAGCGGCAGTCAAGGGGGCAGCGATTCTTCCCATCGCGGTTTTGCTGCAATGGACCCTCAACAGCAGCGTGAGATTGCTGCAGAAGGAGGCCGTGCCGCCCACCAGAGCGGCAACGCCCATGAATTCACCTCTCAAGAGGCCCGCGAAGCGGGCAAAAAGAGCCATGGCGGCTCCGGCTCTTCCAGCGAAGGAGGCTCGTCGGGCAGCCGGTCCTCCGGCAGCGGCAGCGACTCCGGCAGTGGCAACCGCTCCGGCAGCGGCGGCGGGCAGACCGCGGGGTCGGGGGGATCGGGTTCGAGCACCCGGGGCGGCACCAGCGAACAGCATGCCGCAGCCGGGCGCCAGAGCCACAAGAATGACCGCTGACCCCCGCGCCGATCGGCCGATGGTGCGATAGAAGCGCACGCATCGCCTTTGCGCCCTGCTTCGGTTCCGAAGGCAGGGCGCAGTTCTTTCTGCCTTTTTTGCGCATGCGCGCCGACCGCCATGCCCGAAAGCAAGCGGCCTTCCTTGCCGTCCTCGCGCGCCGTGCCCTGCCCCGCCTTCGAGCCGCGTGGCGCTGCTGCTGCTCGATTTCATCCCCCGCTGGACTTCGAGGGGGCCGAGGGTTGGCTGGCGCCGGGCACGGGCGATCTGACGGTGCTCAAGCCCCGCCATTCGGCCTTTTTTGCCACGCCGCTGGACATGCTGCTGCGCGAGATCGGCGGGGAAAAGATCGTCCTCGTGGGCCTGGCGGCCGACATGTGCGTGCATTTCATGGCGGTCGATGCGTTCATGCGCGGTGATGCCGTGGGGGTGCCGGCGACTGCGTGGCCGCCGCAACCGCACAGGCGCATCGGGCGCTGCAGCACATGGCGCACACGCTCAAATGCGGCCCGCTCGCGCGGGCGCCATCCATTCGACAGCGTGCGGCGCAAAAAAGCCGGGGGCTGATCGGGAGGCGCAGCCCACGGGAAGCCTTGCGGCCATGCCACCCACCGCAGGGGAGGCGTTGCATGGGCCTGGCATCTTTTGCGGCAAATAGTGCGACCGTGCCCCCCGGAGCAGGCCAACGGGGCCGGCCGCACAGGCGCGCTTAAGCGCTTGAGCGCGGCCTCCAGCTGGCTTTTGGTCATGTTCGAGCGCCCGGCAATGCCGCGCTGGCGTGCCTCTTCGTACAGCTGTGCGCGCGTGCGGCCGCGCGCGCCGCTGTGCGAGCGCAGGCCACCGCGCCGGCTGGGCGAGAGATCGTCGGTCGAGGTGCGGCTGCTCGCGCGCGCTTCCCCCTTTTGCGCGCGCACTTTGTTGACGGTGCGGGCGGCAATCTCCTCGGCCACCGGGGCAGACTTGCCTTCCTTGAGCTCGCTGCCTTTGATGTGTTCGTACTGGCGTTCGCGCTTGGCGCTCCATTGGCTTTTAGGCATGAAAGCTCCCGGGTTGGTGGAGACACCATGGACGGGAGCAAAAGCTGTGCCTGCTTGGCCGGGCACACCGATTGCCGAAGAGACACCGTGCACACCGGCGGCTGCCCCCAACGGCAGCCGCTGGCTATGCCACTTGCGGCAGATGGCTGCCGAACTCGTTTTACTGAAAGGATCTTCCATGCAATCGCGTAACTATCAGGATCAGAGCCGGGGCAACGACGATCGCGGTTCCCAGCAGGGCAACCCGGGACAGGGCAATACGGGCGAGTACGCCAATTACGGCATGCGCGATGACAGCCGCCAGGGCGGCGGCTCGCAGGGCTACCAGGGTGGCCAAAGCCAGCAAGGCAGCTACGGCGGCCAGAGCCAGCAAGGCGGCTACGGCGGTCAAGGGCACCAAGGCGGCTACGGCGGTGGCCAGAGCCAACAGGGTGGCTATGGCGGCCAGGGCCAGCAAGGTGGATACGGCGGTGGCGCGTCGTATGGACAGGGTTCGAGCGGTGGCTATGGCGGCTACGGCGGCAGCTCCTACGGCCAGGGCGGCCAGCAGTCGGGCCAGGGCTCGCAGGGCATGCGCCATGACCTGACCGGTGAGATGGACTACGGCATCGAGGGCGGCCAAAGCCGCAACTACGGCGGTAACTCGACCCAGGGCTACGGCGGCTCGCAAGGCGGCCACTGGGGTTCCCAGCAGGGCGGCGGCTCCTCGTACCAGGGCCAGGGGGGATACGGCGGCGCGCAGGGCGGCTACGGTTCGCACCAGGGCGGCTATGGCGGTGCCTCGCACCAGGGCGGCTACGGCGGTTCGCAAGGCGGCTACGGTGGAGGCTCGCAGGGCAGCTATGGCCCGCAGCAAGGCGGTGGCCAGGGCGGCATGCACCACGACCACGACTACCACCAGTGGCGCAACGACCAGCTGCGCCAGCTCGACGAGGACTACGACGCCTGGCGCCAAGAGCGTTACAGCAAGTTCTCCGATGAGTTCGGCAAATGGCGCAGCGGCCGCCGCAGCGGCCAGGGGCAGGACCAGGGGAGCAGCGGCTCGCAAAGCGGCGGCAGCACCTCGACTTCCTCGGGCGGCCACACCAGCGCTTCCGGGGCAGGCTCACCCGGCCAGCATGGCACGGCTTCGGGCAGCGGCAGTTCGGGCTCCCAGGGCACGGCGGGTTCCGCCAGCAGCACGGGCAGCAGCGGAGCTACGGGAAGCAGCGGTTCGGGCAGCAGCGGCAGCAGCGGCTCTTCCGGCACGGGCAGCGACAGCTCCTCCTCCGGCTCGAGCAGCAGCCGCCATAAATAACGGGAATGCCCCCGCGTGCGCCGGCGGGCCGGCGTGCGGTCGGGCGACAGGGCCGTGCCTTGGGGTGCGGCCTTTTTTTGGCTGAAAACGGCTCTGTCGCTGAACTGGCAAGCGCATGAAGCTATGGAAAAGAGAGCGAATCGCGGCAGAGGAAGGGGGTTTGGATCGCCTTGCGGTTTTTTGCGGCCGCTGGGGTGATCGCGCCGATGTTGCCCTGGGCGCCATCTCGGCCAGACTGGTAGACAGGCCAAACGGTCCCTCGCTCGAACCCGGTGGATCGGATCTCGCGACAGACGCGGATAGCAGGCGGGGGCTGAAGGGGCAGCCCGCGGGGGCCTTCAGTGCGGAGGGCCCGCAGCGCGCTGCTCGGCCGGCGGCAGGCCCAGCTGCTGGCGGTATTTGGTCACGGTGCGGCGCGCCACGTCGATGCCCTGGCGCTGCAGCTGCTGCGCGATGGCCACGTCCGAGAGGCGCTGCAGCGCGGATTCGCTGGCGATCATCTCCTGCACCAGACCGCGGATGGCAGTGGGCGAGTACCCGGCGCCTGTTTCGGAGGACAGCGCACGCGAGAAGAAGTGCTTGAGCTCGAACGTGCCCGAGGGCGTGGCCATGTATTTCTGGTGCGTGACGCGCGAGACGGTGGAGATGTGCACGCCCAGTTCATCGGCCACCTCGCGCAGGCCCAGCGGCCGCATCGCCATGGGTCCATGGTCGAAAAACGGCTGCTGGCGCCGCAGGATCGACTGCGCCACCTGCAGGATGGTGGAGAAGCGCTGCGCCACGTGCCGCACCGTCCAGCGCGCCTCATTGAGCTGCGCGGTCAATTCGCTGCAGGCACCGCGCGGGCTCTTCTGCAGCAGGGTGGCATAGGTGGTGTTGACATGGACCTTCGGCACCACCGCGTCGTTGAGCATCGCCGTCCAGCCGCTGCGCGTGCGCCGCACGATCACATCGGGCGTGATGTAGCGCGTCGGGGGACCGCCCACCTGCCAGCCCGGGTGCGGGTCGAGCCGGCGCAGGCCCTGCAGCGCGTCGTGCGCGGCCTCGGCGGTGCAGCGCAGGGTGCGCGCCACCTGGCGCGCATCGCCCAGCGTACCGGTGCGGTGCACGTGCTCCAGCAGCCGAGCACACAGGGCGCGCGCGCGCGCGCAGGGCACGGCTCCGAGCTGCAGCGCCAGGCATTCGGCCAGATCGCGCGCGCCCACGCCCGCGGGCTCCAGGCTTTGCACGCACGCCAGCGCCGTTTCGAGTTCCTCTGCGGTGGCGCACGGCGCCAGGTCGGCGGTCGCGGCCAGTTCGCGCAGGTCGCAGCGCAGGTAACCGTCGTCCTGCAGTTCCTGCGCCACCAGGCAGGCCAGCACGAAGCTGCGGTCGGGCAGCCGCATCAGGCGCAGCTGGGCCTGCAGGTGCTCGTGCAGCGTGGTGCCCATGGCCACAGCGTCCATCGGGTCGAAAGGCGCTGCGCTCTGGCGCTCGCCGCCGGCATCGGACAGGGTGGCGGCCTCCCACGGTGCGGTGTCGGGCGCGCCGGCCCAGGCTTCGTCCGCGGTGTCACCGGGGGACTCGGACGGGCCGCGTGCATCGGCGGAACCGGGGTCGGCATCCGTGGGCCCGCCGGCGCCGAGGGCCGCCTCCGCGGCCGCAGCGTCTGCCGCGCTGGCAGCTCCTGCGGTGCTCGGCGCAGGCGGCGGCGCGCCGTGCTCCTCGGCTTCCAGGAACGGGTTGTCTGCGAGGGTCGATGAAATGGCTTGGTTGAACTCGGCCGTGGACATTTGCAGCAGGGCCACCGCTCTTTGCAGCCGTGGCGACATGGTGTGCTGCTGGGCATGCTGGAACTGAAGGGCAAGCACAGGCATGGGACAGGAACTCCAGGCATAAGACAAACAGGACGGCACCGCTCTCTGCCACGCCATGGGCGCTTCGCCGGGGCCGGTCCACTGCGCCGGCCCCGCGTTTGCCGAAGCATCTGCCCCGGCCCCCGGTCCTTGGTCCGCGCGGAGAGGAAGGTCTGCCCCCCCACCGAGAGGGCCCGAAGGCGGGGAGGCGGTGCGGCACCACCTGTTCGCACTGCAAGGTGCATGCCACGCGGTGGCTTGGCGGGCCCACCCCGGACGCAGGGGGAGCCGGCCGCCCACCTGGGCTTGACTGGGCCGGTGCCCGGTGGCCACCGGCGGCCCATGCCATCGGGTGCTCTCAGGTAACTATTGCGGCAAACTCTGCGCCAGCGGATGCGCAGGGCGTGGCCCATCGGCGTTGAATCCCAGGCCTGGATCTGCCGACCCCAGGCACCGGTGCCGCCGGCGGTTTCGCACCGATGCGCGTGGCGCCGCACCCAAGCGCACGACCCGCCCGTGGGGGCACGGCGCAACGTCCCCGCAGAAAGCAGGCGCGTTGTTTGCTTTACCGCAGTGAGGCGGAGGTGTCTACGTATGCATTCATGGAGCAAGCGGCGTGCCGTGATGGGAAAAAAAATGCGTTTTGCCCGGCTGTGGTGCCGGCGCCGGATGCGCCGTGCCACTGCGCGGCTGGATCGGCGCATGCCGGCCGCCTCGCTCAAGACCTATTTGGTCGCGGTGATTCTGCTGGCCACGGTGCCCGTGGCGCTGTTGCTGACCTACAAGGTCGCCAGCGACGTGCGCAGCGGGCGCCACAGCGCGGTCGCCATGCTCCAGCAGGCCGCGGCGGGCCTGGCGCAGATGGCCGAACAGGACCTGACCGCGTCGTTCGACGCGCTGACCTCGCTGAGCATGGCCCAGGCGCTGCAGGACGGCGACATGCCCGCCTTCGAGAAATACCTGCGCCAGATGCCGCTGCGCCGCTCGCAGTGGCGCAGCGTCTTCGTCACCGATGCCATGGGGCGCATGCTGCTCGACACGGCCGCACCGCCCCATGGGCTGCTGCCGGTGCACGAGGAAACGCGCGCCCTGGTGTTCAAGGTGCTGGCGCGGGGGCGCGGCGCCGTCTCCGACCTGTCATGGCACACGGCGGAGGGCACGCAGGTCGTGGTGTTGGCCGTGCCGGTCTACCAGAACGGAGTGGTCCAGCACGTGCTGGGCACCCGCATGTCGGCCGCTTCGTGGCTGCGGCTGCTCGACAGCGCGGCGGTGCCCGAGGGCGGATACGCCGCACTGTTCGACACGAACGAGCGCGCGATTGCGATCAAGGAGGCGCCGCTGGCCCCCGCTCCGCCCGGCCCGGACCAGGCCACGCCCGAGACGCCGGCGCAACTGGCCTCCGAGGCCGCGCGCGGGTTCCAGCGCCGCAACGACAGCGCCCGGCAGACCGTGGTGCTGCAAACCGACGCGGTGCTCTCCACCTGGCACCGGGTCGGGGACACCAGCTGGAGCGCCAGCGTCGGCCTGCCGGCCGGGCCCATCCGCGCCGCAGAGCACATCATCGTGCTGTCGGCCCTGACGACCATGGGCGCATCGCTGCTGCTCGGGGTGACGCTGGCGCTGCTGCTGGCCTGGCGCCTGGCCGAGCCGCTGCGCCGCCTGGCCGCGGGCGGCCTGGTGCCGCCCGGCCAGCATCTGCCGGTGCTCGAGATCGCGCAGCTGGGCCGTTCGCTGCAGCGGGCGCGCCAGCGCGACAACGCCGCACGCGAGGCGCTGCAGAACAAGGCCGCGGAGTTCGAGACGCTGTTCAACAGCAGCCCGATCGGGCTGGCGTTTGCCGAGGACAGCATGGGGCGCAGCATCCTCTACAACCCGGCCATGAAGCAACTGCTGGGGCTGGATGCCCAGCGCCGTCCTGGCGGCGTGCAGGTGTTCTACCGCGGCCGGCGCCTGGAGCCCGGCGAGCAGCCGCTGCTGCGCGCCTGCATGCACGCCGAAACCGTGGGCGCGATGGAGATGGAGATGCGCGTCGAAGGCCGCTCGCCCGCGTTCGTCGTGGCCAGCGCGGTGCCGCTGCTCGACGCGCAGGGGCGTGCACGCGGCGCCGTGAGCGCCGTCATGGACATCACCGAACTCAAGCAGGTGGTGGCGCTGTGGCTGGCGGCCGACGAGGGCCAGCATGCGCGCCAGCGCCTCATCGACCTGGCGCAGGAGGCGGGCCATGTCGGCTTCTTCGAATACAGCTACGGCAGCGACGCGCTGGTGTGCACGCCCGGCATGCGGCAGCTGCTGCGCGCGCCCGAGCCAGCGCCGCTGGCGCACCTGCAGGACTGGCTGGAGCTGGTCGACGCACGCGATCGGCCGGTGCTGCGCCGTGTGCTGGCCGAGGCGGTGGCGCAGCGGGCCGAGCGCGCGAGCCTCGAATACCGCGTGAAGGCGGCGCCCGGCGAAGGCATCGAGGACGCCGAAGGCACGGTGGTGCGCTGGCTGTCGTGCCGCGTGCTGCTGCGCTACGGCCCCGATGGCCAGCCCGAGCACGCCTCGGGCACGATGGTGGACGCGACCGAACAGAAAGAGGCGCAGCTGCGCGGCCAGCGGCAGACCGAGCAGGAGCAGGCCGCGCGCCGGCAGGCCGAGGCCGCCAACCGCGCCAAAGACGAATTCCTGACCATGCTCAGCCACGAACTGCGCAACCCGCTCGGCGCCATCACGGCCGCGCTGGAAGTGCTCGACAGCGGCGCGGGCGGGCCGGCCACGGCCCAGCGCGCGCTGGCGGTCGTCACGCGCCAGACGCGCCACCTCACCCACATGGTGGGCGACCTGCTCGACGCCGGGCGCGTCGCGACTGGCAAGGTGCGCATGGTGCGCGCGCCCCTGGACCTGGCGCAGGTGGTCGAGCGCGTGCGCGACGCGCTGGAGCTGTCCGGGGAACTGAACGCGCACGCGTGGTCGTTCTCGCTCGAGACCGTGCTGGTGTGCGGCGACAGCGTGCGCCTGGAGCAGGTGGTCGTCAACCTGCTGGCCAATGCCATGCAGTATTCGCCCGCCGGCGCACCGATCCGCGTGGAAGTGCGCCCCGAGGGCGGCAGTGCACTCTTGCGCGTGAGCGACGAGGGCAGCGGCATTGCGCCGGCGCTGCTGCCGCAGGTTTTCGAGCTGTTCGTGCAGGGCGAGCGGCCGCTGCACCGGCGCGGCGGCGGGCTGGGCGTGGGCCTGACGATGGTGCGCCGCCTGGTCGAACTGCACGGCGGCACCGTCGAGGTGCACAGCGTGCCCGGCGAAGGCGCGGTCTTCACGGTGCGCCTGCCGACCTGGGCGGCCGACCAGCCCGGTGCCGCGCTGGCGCACAGCGCCGCGCCGGGCCCGCCACCGGCCGTGCCATCCGCGGCGCAGCGCGGCGGCCGGCGCAGCAGGCCGCTGGCCGTGGTGCTGATGGAAGACAACGACGACGTGCGCCAGTCGATGCAGGCCATGCTCGAACTCGACGGGCACGGCGTGGCCACGGCGGCCGACGGGCGCACGGGCCTGGCGCAACTGCTCACCCAGCGCCCCGATGCCGCCATCGTCGACATCGGCTTGCCCGGCCTGGATGGCTTCGAGGTGGCACGGCGCGCGCGCGCCGGTGGCTATGCCGGGCGCATGGTGGCCGTCACGGGCTACGGCCAGGCGCACAGCCGGCGCGACGCGCTCAAGGCAGGGTTTGACGCCTACCTGGTCAAGCCGGTCGATGCCGCGCAGTGGCGCGCAGCGCTCTACAGCGAGGCCTGAGGCCCGCGCAGGCGCCGCTGCGTTCGGGTGCCAAGCGGTGGCTGCCGCATGGCGCTATATTTTGTATAGCAGTATACGATTGGCAGGTAAGGGCTGAGGGCCGATTTGGCTTGAATCCGCGGCGGCGCGGACGCCCTGGTGCCCTGCGCCCGGAGGGTCGCGCGGCCGGGCCGGCTGCGCCGCCCGCGCACACGGTTCGTGGCACAGAAACCGGTCCCCCGCGGCAGCGCCGCGGCGCCCGGGCATGCGGCTTGCCGGTTTTGCATGGAGCTGGCCGCCCGCACGGCGGAAGGGGTGCGGCGCCGTGGTCGGATGGGCAGCATCTTTTTCCAGGGCTGAAAGGACAGGCATGAAAGCTTCCGAACAAAACCTGACGGACTGGCTGCGCGAGGCGCATGCGATGGAAGAGCATGCCGAACGCATGCTCACGGGTGCCGCGGCGCGCCTGGGCCACTGCCCCCGGCTGCAGGAGCGCCTGCAGCTGCATGCCTGCGAGAGCCGCCAGCAAGGCCGCCTGCTGCGCGAGTGCATTGAGCGCCGTGGCGGTTCCGTCCCCTGGGCCATGCCGGCGGTCGCCCTGGCAGAGCCCGTGGCGCAGTGCGCCAGTGGCCTGCGCGTGTCCGACGCAGGTGCCGAGGCGGTGCTGAGCGTCTATGCCTTCAAGCACCTCGAGATCGGCTCGTACCGGATGCTGCAGAGCGGCGCCCACCAGGTGGGCGACACGCAAACCCAGCAGGTGTGCGAGCGCATCCTGGCGCAAGAAAGGGCCATGGCCGATTGGCTTTTCGGCCAGATTCCCGCGATCACCCAGGAATTTCTTCAGCACGCCGACGGCCCGGCCGAGACCGCCCATCAGGCTGCGCCCTGAGCCGCACGCTCGGCGCGGCCCCCCCGTTCCCCTCGTGGCGCCGCGCGGCGGGGGCGCAGCCTTTTGGGGCCTTTTCTTTTTTGTTTCCCACCCCCCCAGCGTGCAAGGATTTTTGCGGGCCTGAACCGGGGTGACCGCGGGGCGGGGGTCCGCGGACGCCCGTGTTTGCGCCAGCCCTGGACCCGCAAAGCGGCCAGCACCGCAGCGGCACGGACAGGCCTTGTGGGTACAGGGCGTTACAGGCGCGCGCGGGCCGGCCGAGATAATTGCGCTTCACGTGGCAGAACAACAAGTGGAGCGTTTGCATGGGACTTGCGCTGATCGTTGACGACGATGCCGACGCGGCAGAAATGCTCGCAGCACTGATCGAGTCCGAAGGCTACAACGTTGCCACCGCCCATTCGCTGGCAGAAGCGCGCAAGTGCATGGCGCTGCAGCCGCCCGATCTGGTGCTGCTCGATCTGCACCTGCCCGACGGCAGCGGCCTGTCGCTGTTCGGCGAGCAGTCGCTGCTGTGCAACGCGCAGGTGGTGCTGGTCACCGGCCACGCCACGCTCGAGACCTCGATCGAGGCGCTGCGCCTGGGCGCGGCCGACTACCTGGTCAAACCCGTCAACCTCACGCACCTGCGCGGCGTGCTCTCGCGCGTCATGCGCCCCTCGGTCATCGCGGCCGAGCTGCAGTCGTGGCGGCAAAGCCTGCACGACACCGGGCGCTTCGGCCACCTGGTCGGCCGCTCCGAACCGATGCAGCGCGTGTACGAACAGATCGCCCGCGTGGCGGGCACGTCGGTGACGGTCTTCATCGTCGGCGAAAGCGGCACCGGCAAGGAACTGGTGGCGCAGACGGTGCACGACCTCAGCCGCCGGCGCAAGCAGCCTTTTCTGGCGGTGAACTGCGGGGCCATCTCGCCGCACCTGATGGAGAGCGAGATCTTCGGCCACGAAAAGGGCAGCTTCACCGGCGCCGACCGCCAGCACCAGGGGTTCTTCGAACGCGCCCACGGCGGCACGCTGTTCCTCGACGAGGTGACGGAGATGCCGCTGGAGCTGCAGGTCAAGCTGCTGCGCGTGCTCGAGACCGGCACCTTCATGCGCGTGGGCTCGGGCGTCGAGCGCAGCACCGACGTGCGCATCGTCGCCGCCACCAACCGCGACCCGATGGGCGCGGTGGAGGCCGGCGCGCTGCGCGAAGACCTGCTCTACCGGCTCAACGTGTTTCCCATCGTGCTGCCGCCGCTGCGTGCGCGCCTCGAAGACATCGAGCTGCTCGGCCAGCACTTCCTGCGCGACATCGGCCAGCGCGAGGGCGCGCCCAAGCAGCTCACGGCCGCGGCGCTGCAGCGGCTGCAGGCCTACCAGTGGCCGGGCAATGTGCGCGAGCTGCGCAATGTGCTGCAACGCGCCTATGTAATGGCCGAAGGCGCCGCCATCACCGACGAATGGCTGCCGACCAATGGCTCGGGCCCCGCGATCGCGCCGCGCGGCGTGGGCGCCGGTGCCCCGGCGGGCAGCGATGCGCTGAGCTTTCCGGTCGGCAGTTCGCTGGCGGACGTGGAGCAGCAGCTCATCCTGCGCACCCTGCGGCATTTCGACAACCACAAGGAGCGCACGGCCGCCGCGCTCGGGGTGAGCCTCAAGACGCTCTACAACAAGCTCAAGGGCTACGAAGCCAACGACGCCGCGGCCACGCACGGCAAGTAAAAATTGCCGTGCGCGGCCCGGTGCGGCGCCTAGGCGCCGGTGGCGCTGCGGGCCTTGCCGGGCTTGATGTTCTGCGCATGTTCCAGGTGTTCGCGCAGGGTGGGGAGTTTTTGTGCGACCCAGGCTTTCAAGTCCGCGTCCTTGGCCGAGGTGCTGGCTTTTTCAAACAGCGCCACGGCCGCCTTGTGCTCTTTCACGCCGGTGTTGCGCATGTATTCGGCATCGAAATCCTTGGCCTTGGAGAGCCGGTCCAACTCCTTGCGCTTGTCCGCAGGCATGTCCTGGGGCAGGGTCACGCCGCGGGCGCTGGCCAGCGCCATCAGTTCCTGGTTGGCCTTTTCATGGTCGGAGACCATCATCTGCGCGAAGTCCCGCACCTCGCCGCTGCTGGCGCGCTGCGCGGCCAGGCGCGAGGCCTCGACCTCGTACAGGCCCGAGCCGGCGGCCTTGGTCATAAAGGTGCGGTCCGCCGCCGCCATGGCACCGGCCGTCGCCTGCCCACTGGCGCTGCTGGGCGTGCTGGCGCCGGCTGCGGCGGGGGCAGCGGTGCTGCGGGGCGTGCTGGCGGCCGGGCCGCTGCCCATGGGGCTGCTGCTTCCACTTGGTCCGGTGCCGCCGCCGGGCCCGCCGGAACTGCTGGTGCCCGTGCTGCCGGTGCCGCCGGTACCACCGGCAGAGCCGCCCATTTGCGCTGCGGCAGGCAAGGCCAGCGCCATGGCGACCGCCAGGGCGACAGGGGTCAGGGAAAACGATTTCATAGCGGGGCTCCTGTGGGGGTGGCAAATGAACACACCCCGACCCCAGCAAACGGCGTGCCGCACCGGGCTGCTGGCGGTCATGCCCAACGGGCACGGCGCTTGCTTCGTATGGGATCGGTTTGATGCATTCCGCTTATCAGGAGGTATTTCCATGCACGCCAAGAAGAACGGCAGCGGCAGCGCTGCTTCTGGCCCACACACCGCGCCAGGCGCCCAGGCCACCGCAGAACCACAGGCCCGCCTGCAGCAAGGGCAAGACCAGCACGACGCCGCCACACCAAAAGCCCCCAAGGGAAAGGAAGACGACCAGAAAGCGGCGGCCCCCGGCCCCGGCCTTGCCGAACCCGCACCGCCCCTGCCCCGGCAGCACCTGCGCAAGCCCGGCCGCGAAGCGGACATGGAACTCCCACCCCGCTTCGAAGCCCCGCACTACCGGGGCAGCGGCAAGCTCCAAGGCTTTTCCACGCTGATCACCGGCGGCGACTCGGGCATTGGCCGCGCGGTCGCGGTGCTGTTTGCGCGCGAAGGCGCCAACGTGGCCATCGTCTACCTCAACGAACACGAAGACGCCGAGGCCACACGCGCCCAGGTCGAGAAGGAGGGCGGGCGCTGCCTGCTGATCCCAGGCGACGTCAAGGACGCGGCGTTCTGCAAGGCAGCGGTCGAGCAGACCGTCAAGGCGTTTGGCGGCCTGCAGGTGCTGGTCAACAACGCGGCCTTCCAGGAGCACGCGGCGTCGCTCGAGGAGCTGAGCGAAGAGCGCTTTGACGAGACGCTGCGCACCAACGTCTACGGCTACTTCCACATGGCCAAGGCGGCTCTCGCCCACCTCGAGCGCGGCTCGTGCATCATCAACACCGGCTCGGTGACCGGCCTGCGCGGCAGCAAGGGGCTGCTCGACTATTCGACCACCAAGGGGGCCATCCACGCCTTCACCAAGGCGCTGGCGGCCAACGTGGCCGACAGGGGCATCCGGGTCAATGCCATCGCGCCCGGCCCGGTGTGGACGCCGCTCAACCCGGCCGACCAGTCGCCCGACGACATTGCGCAGTTTGGCCAGGACACCGACCTGGGCCGCCCCGCGCAGCCCGAGGAGCTCTCGCCCGCATACGTGTTCCTCGCGGCGCCGTGCTGCTCGAGCTACATCACCGGCATCGTGCTGCCCGTGACCGGCAACGTCGGCGATGGTGCCTGACGCGGCGCGCTCGCTAAGGCCAGCGGCGCCCGCTGGAGGGCCGCATGGCCTTCAGCCGCCCGGCCACGGCGCTGGCACTTCGCGCCACTGGCCCGGCTGCAGACCGTCCAGCGCCCAGGGGCCGATGGCCACGCGCACCAGGCGCAGCGTGGGCAGGCCGACGGCGGCCGTCATGCGCCGCACCTGGCGGTTGCGGCCTTCGCGGATCACCAGTTCGAGCCAGTGCGTGGGAATGCTCTGGCGAAAGCGCACGGGCGGGTCGCGCGGCCACAGGTCGGGTGAGACCAGCAGGCGGGCCTGTGCGGGCAGGGTCATGCCGTCGTTGAGCCGCACGCCCGCGCACAGCTGCTGCAGCTGCGCCACGCTGGGCGTGCCTTCGACCTGCACCCAGTAGGTCTTGGCGAGCTTGTGGCGCGGGTCGGCAATGCGCGCCTGCAGCTGGCCGTCGTTGGTCAGGAGCAGCAGGCCCTCGCTGTCGCGGTCCAGACGCCCGGCCGGGTAGACGCCGGGCACGTCGACAAAGTCCTTGAGCGTGGCGCGGCCCGCCCCGTCGCTGAACTGCGTCAGCACGTCGAACGGCTTGTTGAGCAGCAGCAGGCGCGGCGCGGCGGGTGCGGCCTGGGCCACGCGGCGCTGCGGCGGCCGCGCCGGCCCGCGGCGGGAAGGAAAAGGTGCGGGCATGGCGGGTTCGCTCACACCTTCTCAGACCTCGAAGTTGTCGATCAGCCGCGTGCGGCCCAGGCGCGCCGCGCCCAGCACCACCAGGCTGCGGGCGGCGTCGCCGGCCTGCGGCGGCTGCAGGTCGCTGCGCCGGCGCACGGCCAGGTAGTCGGGCTGCCAACCGCGCGCGGCCAGCGCGGCCATGGCGCGCTCTTCCAGCGCCGGCAACTGCGCGGGCAGGGCATGCGCGGCAGCGGCAGCCTCGCGCGCGAGGGAGCGCAGCGCCAGTGGCAGCGCAATGGCTTCGGTGCGCTCGGCCTCGGCCAGGTAGCCGTTGCGCGAGCTCAGCGCCAGGCCGTCGGCGGCGCGCTGCGTCGCGCCCGCCACGATGTCGATGGGCAGCGCGAACTGCTGCGCCATGCGCCGCAGCACCATCAGCTGCTGGTAGTCCTTCTGACCGAACACCGCCGCGCCCTGCGCCTTACCGGCAAACACGGCGCTGAACAGCTTCATGACCACCGTGCACACGCCCGTGAAGAAGCCGGGGCGGAACTGCCCCTCCAGGATGTCGGCCAGCAGCGGGTCGGGCTGCACCTTGAAAGTCTGCGGCTCGGGGTAGAGGTCGTGCTCGCGCGGGGCGAACAGCACGTCGCAGCCGGCGGCCTGCAGCTGTGCGCAGTCTGCCTCCCAGGTGCGCGGGTAGCTGTCAAAGTCTTCGTGCGGCAAAAATTGCAGCCGGTTGACGAAGATGCTGGCCACCAGCGCGTCGCCCAGCGGCCGGGCCTGCTGCACCAGCGCCAGGTGGCCGGCGTGCAGGTTGCCCATGGTGGGCACGAAGGCCGGGTGGCCGCTGGCGGCCAGGGCCGCGCGCAGTTCGGGAATGGTGTGGACGATGCGCATGAAAGAAAAAGAAAATGATCAAAAAAGGAGCATCCGGCGCATGCTCATCAAGGGCTAGAGCCCTCAAACACCTGAAATTCAGGTGCGCGCAGACGGGCTACCAGGCGTGTTGCGCGTTGTCGGGAAAGCGCCCTTGCTTGACGGCCTGCACATAGGCCTCGATGGCGCCGCGCACGCTGCCCGCGCCCTGCATGAAGTTGTGCACGAAGCGCGGCATCTTCCCGAGGTTCATGCCGAGCATGTCGTGCAGCACCAGCACCTGGCCGGCCGTGCCCTGGCCTGCGCCGATGCCGATAGTGGGGCAGTGCGCCAGCTCGGCGGTCAGCTCGGCAGCGAGCTGCGCCGGCACCATCTCCAGCACCAGCAACGCGGCGCCCGCGTCCTGCAGCTCGCGCGCGTGGCGGCGCAGGGTCTGCGCGGCCTGGTCGGTCTTGCCCTGCACGCGGTAACCGCCGAGCGCGTGCACGGTCTGCGGCGTCAGGCCCAGGTGGGCGCAAACCGGAATGCCGCGCTCGACCAGGAAGCGCACGGTCTCGGTGGTCCAGCCGCCGCCTTCGAGCTTGACCATGTGGGCGCCGGCCTGCATCAGCGCGCAGGCGCTGTGCAGGGCCTGCTCCTTCGAGGCGTGGTAGCTGCCAAACGGCAGATCGGCCACCAGCCAGGCCGTGCCCTGCACGCGGTGCAGGCCGCGCGCCACGCTTTCGGTGTGGTAGACCATGGTGTCCAGCTGCACGCCCACCGTGCTGGGCAGGCCCTGGCAGACCATGCCGAGCGAGTCGCCGACCAGCAGGCACTCGACGCCGGCGGCATCGGCCACGGCCGCGAAGGTCGCGTCGTAGGCCGTGAGCATGGTGATCTTCTCGCCGCGCGCGCGCATCTCCTGCAGGCGCGGCAAGCTCACGGGGCGGCGCTGGGGCAGGGGCGAGGCCGGAGGCAGGGTGCCGTAGGGCGTGGCGCTGGCCGGCGCGGAGGGCTGCGCGGGGGTATCTGGCATGGCGGCGTTCTTCCAAAGTCCTCGGGAGCGGCGAGTCTAGTCGAAGCCGCTATGCTTCACGGCATGACATATTTCGCAGAAGAAACGGACAATTCCATGCTCTCCCAGGTGCTGCTTGATGTGGCGCGCGCCCTGCAGGAAGACCTGGGCAGCGGCGACCTCACCGCCGGCCTGATCGACCCCGCGCGCACCGTGCGCGCCCGGGTGCTCGCGCGCGAGAGCGCCGTCGTGTGCGGCGCGCTCTGGGCCGAGGCCGCCTTGCGTGCGCTCGACCCCGGCGTGCAGCTGACCTGGCACGTCGCCGAGGGCCAGCGCTGCGCCGCCGACCAGGTGGTGCTCGAGATCGCCGGCAACGCGCGCGCGCTGCTGAGCGCCGAGCGCACTGCGCTCAACTTCCTGCAGCTTTTGAGCGCCGTCGCCACCAAGACCGCCACCTACGTCGAGGCCGTGCGCGGCACGCGCGCGCAGATCGTGGACACGCGCAAGACCCTTCCCGGCCTGCGCCTGGCGCAGAAGTATGCCGTGCGCCAGGGCGGCGGCACCAACCACCGCATCGGCCTGCACGACGCCGTGCTGATCAAGGAAAACCACATTGCCGCCGCGGGCGGCGTCACCGCCGTGCTGCGTGCGGCCCAGCAGGTGGCCGCGCGCGCGCAGTTCATCGAGATCGAGGTCGAAACCCTGGCCCAGCTCGACGAGGCCCTGGGCGCCGGTGCCAAGATGGTGCTGCTCGACAACATGCCGCTGGCCCTGCTGCACGAGGCCGTGCGCCTGAACGCGGGCCGCGCGATCCTCGAAATTTCGGGCGGCGTCACGCTCGAGGGCCTGCGCGCCCTTGCAGAAACCGGCGTGGACCGCATCTCCATTGGCACCCTCACCAAGGACATCAAGGCGACCGACTTCTCGATGCGCCTGGAGGAATTCGCATGACCACCATCGCCATCAAGGAAGTCGAATACGAGCAGCCCGCGGACGGCACGGTCTGCAGCACCAAGCACGCCTGGGCGCGCGTGCCCGCCGAGCCCACGCCCACCGAGCGCGCGGCGCTCAAGGACAGGATCCGCGGGCTGTTGAAAGAAAAGAACGCGGTCATGGTCTCGCACTACTACGTGCACCCCGACCTGCAGGACCTGGCCGAAGAGACCGGCGGCATCGTCAGCGACTCGCTGGAGATGGCGCGCTTTGGCCGCGACCATGCCGCGCAGACGCTGGTCGTCTCGGGCGTGCGCTTCATGGGCGAGACGGCCAAGATCCTCTCGCCCGAGAAAACCGTGCTCATGCCGGACCTGGACGCGACCTGCTCGCTCGACCTGGGCTGCCCGATCGATGAATTCAGCGCGTTTTGCGACGCGCACCCCGACCGCACCGTGGTCGTCTACGCCAACACCAGCGCGGCCGTGAAGGCGCGCGCCGACTGGCTCGTCACGTCGAGCTGCGCGCTCGACATCGTGCGCGCCCTCAAGGACCAGGGCCACAAGATCCTGTGGGCGCCCGACCGCCACCTGGGCGACTACATCCGCCGCGAGACCGGCGCCGACATGGTGATGTGGAACGGCGCCTGCATCGTGCACGACGAGTTCAAGGCCTTCGAGCTGGAGGCCCTCAAGCAGGAGCACCCGCTCGCCAAGGTGCTGGTCCACCCCGAGTCGCCCGCCGACGTGATCGCCCTGGCCGACGCCGTGGGTTCCACCTCGGGCATCCTCAGGGCCGCCCAGGAGATGGACGCGCGCGAGTTCATCGTCGCCACCGACAACGGCATGATGCACAAGCTGCGCACGCTGAACCCCGGCAAGGTCTTCATCGAGGCGCCCACCGCCGGCAACAGCGCCACCTGCAAGAGCTGTGCCCACTGCCCGTGGATGGCGATGAACGGCCTCGCCGGCGTGGCGCAGGTGCTTGAGACAGGCAGCAATGCCATCCACGTCGATCCGGCCGTCATCCCGCGCGCGCGCCTGCCGATCGACCGCATGCTGGCCTTCACCGCCGCGCTGAAAAGCGGCCAGCCCACGGCCGGCCTGGTACCGCACCTGGGCGCCGCGTAAGCGACCGGGCGAGGGTGGCGCACACCCACAACTCTCTTTTCAATAGCTGTCAGCGCTTGCCCCATAAGCGTTAGAGGCCGATTTGACCATTACCGCACTGATTGACTTCTCGGACCCTCTGGACCGCACTGCGCCGCGCCTGCGCCACGCCTTTGGCACGCCGCGCGCGCTGCTGCTGGCGCACGCGCCGCGCGAGGTGCGCGCCGTGCTCGACGCCGTGCAGGCCGCTGCCGCGCAAGGCGCCTGGTGCGTGGGCGCGCTGCGCTACGAGGCCGCGCCGGCCTTCGACCCTGCATTCCAGACCCACGCCGCAGACGGCCCGCTGGCCTGGTTTGCCGTCTACGATGCAGCGCTGCCCTGGCCCGAGGCGGCGCTGACCGAGGACGCGCCCGAACTGCGCTGGCAGCCCGGCCCCGAGCGCGCGCACTTCGATGCAGCGCTCGGCGCCATCCACCAGGCCATCGCCCGCGGCGAGTACTACCAGGTCAACTACACGGCGCCCCTGCTGGCCGCGCTGCACGGCGGCGGCGCCGCACCCGCGCGCGCGCTGTTCGGCGCGCTGCAGCGCGCGCAGCCCGGCGGCTACGCGGCGTACCTCGACATGGGCGACGAGCAGGTGCTGTCGGTCTCGCCCGAGCTGTTCTTCGACTGGCGCAGCGGCGCCGGGGACGGCAACATCCTCACCCGCCCCATGAAGGGCACGGCCCCGCGCGGCGCCACGCCCGAGCAGGACGCCGCCAACGCCGCCGCACTGCGCGCCAGCCCCAAAGAGCGCGCTGAAAACGTCATGATCGTGGACCTGCTGCGCAACGACCTCTCGCGCATCGCCCAGCCCTTCAGCGTACAGGTGCCTCGGCTGTTCCACACCGAGGCCCTGCCCGCGGTGTGGCAGATGACCTCCGACGTGCAGGCGCGCACGCGGCCAGGCACGCAGCTGGCCGATGTGTTTGGCGCGCTGTTCCCCTGCGGCTCCATCACCGGCGCGCCCAAGGTGCGCGCCATGCAGGCCATCCACGCGCTGGAGGCCGGGCCGCGCGGCATCTACTGCGGCGCCGTGGGCGTGGTGCGGCCCGATGGTCAGGTTGGCCAGGGCGGCATCCGCGCCACCTTCAACGTGCCGATCCGCACCGTGGTGCTCAAGGACGGTCAGGCACGCTGCGGCATCGGCAGCGGCATCACCTCCAGCGCCGAGCCGGATGCCGAATGGAACGAATGGCGCCACAAGCGCGCGTTTGTGGAGCGCGCCAGCCAGCCGTTTGACCTGCTCGAAACCCTGGCGCTGGACGGCGGCCAGCTGCGCAACCTGGCAGATCACCTGGCGCGCCTGCAGGACGCCGCCGCGCATTTTGGCTATGCGTGGGCGGCTGTGCGGGTAGAGCAGTGCCTGCAGGCACTGGCGCAAGCCCACCCGCAGGGTCTGTGGCGTGTGCGCCTCTTGCTCGGCGCCGCAGGCACGCCGCGCGCCGAAGCCTTTGCCATGCAAGCCACGCTGGAGCCCGTGCGCCTGCAACTGGCCGATCGCCCGTTGGACGAGGCGCACAGCGAATTCGTGCGCTACAAGACCACGCGCCGCGCCCATTACGCGGCGTTCGAGCCCTTGCAGAGCGGCGTGTTCGATACCCTGCTGTGGAACGCCGAAGGCGAGATCACCGAATGCACGCGCGGCAACGTGGCGATGCGGATCGGCGGCCGCTGGGTCACGCCGCCGCTCTCCTGCGGCCTGCTGCCAGGCGTGGGCCGCGCCGTCGCACTGCGCGAAGGGCGCTTGAGCGAGGCCGTGGTGCGGGTGGAAGTTGCGGCCCGTGTGCAGGAGTGGGCGTTTTTGAACAGCTTGCGCGGGTGGATGGGGGCGGAACTGCTGGTGTGAGCAGGCTGGGGCCGTGGACGCTTGGGAGCGTTGGCTGTGTCGCCACCTTTCGGAATTTCGAATGTGACCGGGAGCTGTGCCCAGCCGTCCAACACAAAAGCAAGCCCTGGACACCACTGGCTTCAGCCGCCGTGACACCCACCGCCACGCCATGGCAGTGACTGCGCCTGGTCGCCACGGCGCCGCCATCACCGGAAGCGGCATGGCTGGCCGCCATCAGAGCACAGGCCCCTCAAGAGCCCTCGGCGCTGGCGAGCTGAAAGCGGAACACCGCACCCTTGTCGGGCTGCTGCACCAGCTGGATGTCGCTGCCGTGCAATTGCAGAATGCGCTTGACGATCACCAGGCCCAGCCCACCGCTACCGGTGCTGTCGGTGCGCGAGCCGCTCATGAACACCGGGCGCATGAAAAGTGACTTCTGCAGCTCGCCCGGAATGCCTGCACCCGTGTCGCTCACCTGCACCGTGACGCCCGCATTCTGGGCCCGCAACTGCACCACGATTTCACCCCCCACCGGGGTGTGGCGGATGGCGTTGTCGAGCAGGTTGGTCAGCACGCGCTCGATCATGCCGAGGTCGGCCGACACCACCGGCAGGCCCGGCGCAATGTCGGGATGGAGCCGTTGATGGCGCGCCTCGGCCGCCAACTCAAACTTCTGGAACACGTCTTGCACCAGGTCGGCCAGCGCGAAGCTCTCCTTCTCCGGCTTGACCACACCGTATTCGAGCCGTGCCAACTCGAACACCTCCTGCGCCAGGCGACCCACCTTGCGGCTCTGGTCCAGCGCGATTTCCAGGTAGCGCCGCCGTTCCGCCTCGTCGAGCGTGCCGGCCTTGAGCAGCAAGGTTTCGAGATAGCCGTGCAGCGACGTGAGGGGCGTGCGCAGGTCATGCGAGATATTGGCGAACAGCTCGCGGCGCTGCTGGTCCTGCAACGTGAGCTCGCGCCATTGCTCGGCGAGGTGCTGCGTCATCTGCGCGAAGGCCTGGCCCAGTTGAGCGATCTCGTCGCCGCCCCGCGACAGGCGCTCCAGCCGCGGCGTCTCGCTTTGCAGCGAGGCAATGCCCTCGGTCTCGAAACGCTGGACCACCGCCGTCAGCTCGCGCAGCGGCCGGGTGATCAGGCGAAAAGCCGCAAGGCCCGCCAGCAGCCCCAGCAGCGCCACCAGGCCCATCGACCTGAGCGTGGTGCGCAGCACGTTATCGGCTGTCATGTTGGCGACCAGCGCATCGTGGTCTTCGCCCTGCAGCACCACATAGACATAGCCCGCGTCACGCCCCGCCATGCGCAGCGGCGCGGCGCTGAACACCTTGGAGGTGTCGAGGCCGCGCGGGTCGTCGCCGACGATGGGCAGCGGCCCGCCCGCCAGCAGCGCACGGATCGGCCCCAGTTGGACCCTGTCGCGCTTCAGGTGCCCGGGCGGCGCGGCCTGGGCCTCGATGCGGCCGTCCAGCCCCAGGAGGTAGACCTCCACGCTCGGGTTGACGGCCATGAGCTTGTCGAACAGATCTTTCACCGCTGCCTGGTTGAGGCCGTCCGGCTGCATCAGCTCGGGATTCTCGGCAATGTGCGCTGCCAAGCCGCTCGACAGGCGTTGAATGACTTCCTGCTCGTGCTTGCCGCTGGAGCGCACCTGCAACCAGACCGACGCGCCGCAGCACACCAGCAACAGCACCGCGAACACGGCCGACAGCCGCCGCGACAAGGTGGCCCAGGCCATCATGGCGCGTCCTCCCCGTTGGCAGAGGTTGACAGCTTGTAGCCGTGGCCCCACACCGTGAGAATGCGCCGCGGCTGCGCCGGGTCGGTTTCGACCTTGGCGCGCAGCCGGTTGATGTGTGTGTTGACGGTGTGCTCGTAGCCGTCGTGTTGGTAGCCCCAGACATGGTTGAGCAGGTCGAGCCGCGAGAACACCTTTCCGGGGTGGCGGGCGAAGAAGTACAGCAGGTCGAACTCGCGCGGGGTGAGCTCAATGAGCTTGCCATCGACGCGCACTTCACGTGCCAGGGGCTCGATGTCGAGCTCGCCGAGCGTCAGACTGCCCGATTCCATGCGCGCATTGCGGGCCAGTGCGTCGGTACGCCGCAGCAGCGCCTTGACACGGGCCACCAGCTCCAGCACCGAGAAAGGCTTGGCCAGATAGTCGTCTGCGCCCAGCTCCAAGCCGAGGATGCGGTGCACCTCGCTTGAGCGTGCGCTGATGATGATGATCGGCGTGTATCGCGCCATGGCGCGGGCCCGGCGGCAGATTTCGAGACCGTCGATCCCCGGCAGCATCAAGTCGAGCACCAACGCATCCCAGTGGCTGCGCTCGAGTTCGCGCAGGCCGGCGTGGCCGTCGGCGGCGTGCTCCACCGCATAACCCTCATCGCGCAGATGCATGTGCAGAAGCTCCGCAATGTGGGGGTCGTCCTCGACGATCAATACGCGCTTGACGGTGGCCATAGGCCGCCATTTTCATGCGATATGCGGTTTCGAGTTATCACGATTAATTGAACTTTGCGTGATACATCGGCCAGGGGGTGCGCCCAACAATCCGCCCCATGAACCACACCGTCGCCGCCCCTGTTGCCGCTGCGGCCGCCCCGGCCGATGGCCGGCCCATCCATCCGCGCTGGATGCGCATCACGCACTGGCTCAATGCCTTGGCCGTGGTGATCCTGGTGATGAGCGGCTGGCGCATCTACGACGCGTCGCCGTTCTTTCCATTCTCCATCCCGGCCGTCATCACACTCGGCGGCTGGCTGGGCGGCGCGCTGCTGTGGCACTTTGCGGCGATGTGGCTGCTGGTGTGCAACGGCCTGGTGTATCTGGCGCTCAACACCGTCAGCGGCCGGTGGACCCGCAAATTCTTCCCGGTGACGCCGCGCGGCCTGCTGCACGACGTGTCAGCCGCCCTCCAGGGCAAGCTCTCGCATGCCGACCCGCGCCACTACAACAACGTGCAGAAACTGGCCTACCTGTTCGTGGTGCTCGACCTGATCGTGATCGTGCTGTCGGGCCTGGTGCTGTGGAAGTCGGTGCAATTTCCCATGCTGCGCGATTTGCTGGGCGGCTACGAGTTTGCGCGTCGGATCCACTTCTGCGCCATGGCCGCCATCGTTGCTTTTCTTGTCGTCCACCTCGTGATGGTGGCCCTGGTGCCCCGCACCCTGCTCACGATGTTCGGCGGCCGCACGCCCAGAGCATGATGAAAATCCTCAAAGCCCACACATTGCTCGACATCGACGGCGAAGCCGTGGTGCGCGAGGCCCGCTCGCTGATTGCAGGCAAGCTCGACCAGCCCGCACGCCGCGCCTTCCTGCAGCGCTCGCTCACGCTCGGCGGCCTGTCGCTGCTCACAGGCTGCAGCATCAGCGACAACGCCAGTGTGGAAGCCGCGCTCATGAAGATCTCGCGCTTCAACGACAAGGTGCAGGGGCTGATCTTCAGCCCGACGCAGCTCGCGCCGACCTATACCGAGGCCGAGATCACCCGCCCGTTCCCGTTCAATGCCTTCTACAGCGAAGACCAAGTGCCCCAGGTCGACGAGGCCAGCTACCGGCTCGAAGTGGCCGGCAGGGTGGCTGACAGGCACGCCTGGACGCTGGCCGAACTGCGCGCCATGCCGCAAACCGACCAGATCACACGCCATATCTGCGTGGAAGGTTGGAGTGCCATCGGCAGATGGGGGGGCGTGCGTTTTGCCGACTTCCTGCACCGCATCGGTGCCGATACCAGTGCCAAGTACGTCGGCTTCAAATGCGCAGACGACTACTACAACAGCATCGACATGCCCACCGCACTGCACCCGCAGACGCTGTTGACGCTGACCTATGACGGACAGCCCCTGCCGCCCAAGTACGGCTTTCCGATGAAGCTGCGCATGCCGACCAAGCTGGGCTACAAAAACCCCAAGCACATCACGGCCCTGTTCGTCACCAACACCTATCCCGGTGGCTACTGGGAAGACCAGGGCTACAACTGGTTCGGAGGCAGCTGAGAGGCGCTCACGGCCCCTCGGCTGCCGAAGAAAGCGCGAGGCCAAGTTCCATGGAACCAAGCCAACTGTGTGCAAACCGCAACCTCAACTGGAGGCTTCAAATGAACAAGCTCACTACCACCCTGCTCGCCACCTGCATCGCTTTCGCCAGCGCCTCGGCTTTTGCTGCAGAGGACATGGCCAAGGATGGGATGGCCAAGGATTCAATGGCCAAGGACTCAATGGGCAAGGAGGGCATGAAGAAAGACCCCATGGCCAAGGATTCGATGTCCAAGGACTGCATGAAGAAAGACCCCATGGCCAAGGGGTCCATGTCGAAAGACGGCATGAAAAAAGACTCCATGGGCAAGGACCCCATGAAGTATTAAGCCCCCAGGCAACGACATGGGCGCCTGGCAGATGCGGCGTCCATGTTCGTTGGCCGCTTTCTCCGCCATGCGCATCCTTCACCCGGAAGCATTTATGAAACACCTCGCATTCACTGCCAGCATGCTGGCTGCCGCCGCACTGGTGTGGCACGGATTGCCTTCGTTCGCCGAAACCGCCCACCGCGTGCCAGCACCCGCCGCTGACCTGGTGGCCCCCACCACCGCCCAGACCGAGACCGCCATATTCGCAGGCGGTTGTTTCTGGGGTGTGCAAGGCGTGTTCCAGCATGTCAAAGGCGTGAGCGACGCCGTGTCGGGCTATGCCGGCGGCGAAGCCAAGACCGCGCGTTACAACGAAGTCGGCTCGGGCCGCACCGGCCATGCCGA
Organism: Acidovorax sp. SRB_14; assembly: GCF_012932145.1. Classification (GTDB taxonomy): domain Bacteria; phylum Pseudomonadota; class Gammaproteobacteria; order Burkholderiales; family Burkholderiaceae_C; genus Simplicispira. Next base: position 134,567 of record NZ_MWOK01000006.1, read on the forward strand.
GTCGGTGCGCATCACCTACGACCCGCAGAAGATCAGCTACGGCAAGCTGCTGCAAATCTACTTTTCCGTGGCACATGACCCGACCGAACTGAATCGCCAGGGCCCTGACAGCGGTACGCAGTACCGATCGACCGTGTTCGCCGAAAACGCCGACCAGGCACGCATCGCCAAGGGCTACATCGCGCAGTTGAACCAGGCCAAAACCTTCAGCCGCCCCCTGGCGACCACGGTCGAGTTGTCCAAGCCCTTCTATGTGGCCGAGGACTACCACCAGAACTATCTGACGCGCCACCCGAGCCAGCCCTATATAGCGATCAACGACCTGCCGAAGATCGACGAACTGCAAAAGCTTTTCCCCGAGGTTTACCAGGCCACGCCGTCGCTGGTTCGCTCGGGAAGGAGCAGCTGAAGGCCTGCGGGTGCGCACAGCGCCACGGTCTTCAAGTCGCCATCCGAGGGAGTCCACCCCAGTCGCTGTGGTGCCGAAGGCCTGGACCTTTGTGAACAGCTCGGGCGGCTGGCTGGCGGCCACTGTGGGACTTCCATGGGTTGAGGTTGTTTGGGCTCCAGCGCTTGTGAATACTGCGCAGATTGCTATTTTTTCTGTGTTTTTTGGCGCGCGCGTGCATACCCGCATGCCGGCGCCTCTGCGCTTGAAGAGGTGCGAACCCGGGTGCCAACCTGGGGTTTACACCGATATGTCACACAAAGTTCTTCTAATGGCCGGAGCCTCTCGCCGCGAGGGGCCGACCGGATGGCAGCGAGGGCGGTCTTGCCCCAGCCTGCTGCCGATGCTTTCACTCCATCGAAGAAATGAACACCATGAAAAAATCACTCGTTGCCATCGCAGCGCTCACGGCCGCAACGGGCGCTTTCGCCCAGTCCTCCAGCGTGACCCTGTTTGGCGTGCTGGATGCCTCGGTGGCACGCATGTCCAGCAGCACCAACAGCATCACCGGCCTGTCCAGCGGCGGCCAGTCCAGCAGCCGCCTGGGCTTTCGCGGCACGGAAGACCTGGGCGGCGGCCTGAAGGCGGGTTTCTGGCTCGAAGGCGGCCTCGCGGTGGACAACGGAACGTCCAGCGCGTTCAAGTTCGATCGCCGCTCCACGGTGAGCCTGTCGGGCAACTTCGGTGAAGTGCGCCTGGGCCGCGACAAATCGCCCGCCTACCTGAACATCGAAGCCTTCGACCCGTTCGGCGACGCCGGCGTCGGCGGCAACGGCGGCTCGAACCTCGTGGACAGCAAAGCAGACGGCACCCCCGAAGGCAGCGCGCCCAAGCGCGCCAGCAACGGCGTGAACTACCTGCTGCCCAAGATGGGCGGCTTCTACGGCCAGGCGCAGTACGCCTTCGGCGAAAAGCCCTCCAACCAGGCCAACGACACGCAGGGCAACTCGATGGCGCTGCGCCTGGGCTACGCCGCCGGCGCGCTGAATGTGGCCCTGGGCCTGGGCACGGTGCGCGGTGGCCCGGCCACCGACGGCGTGAATTACAAGTCCACCAACATCGGCGCCTCGTACAACCTGGGCATGGTCAAGCCGATGGTCCTGTTCGCCACCGAGCGTGGCAACGACCGCCGCGTCGATCTGTTCGGCCTGGGCGCCACCGTGCCCCTGGGCCAGGGTGAGCTGCGCGTGGCCTACAACAACTTCAAGCGCAAGGACGTGGCCGATGCCGACTCGCAAAAGTTCGCGATCGGCTACGGCTACAACCTGTCCAAGCGCAGCCAGGTCTATGGCACCGTCGCGCGCGTCAGCAACGACGGCGCAGCCAAGCGCGGTCTGGCCGTGTCGTCGTCGTCCCTGGCCAGCCCCACGATCGCCAATGGCGACAACGTGACCGGCTACGAAGTCGGTTTCCGCCACACCTTCTGAGCGCCCACCGGGCCGCAGGCGGGGGCATGGCGCGCAGTCTCTGGGGTCGTGGACCGCGGGGACCTCTTGGTAGGGAAGGGCCGTGCCATGCCCGCGCCTGCGCCCGAAGGGCACTTGGAGCTTGAACACCCCCTGGGTGCCCTCAGTTGAAAATTCGGTGGGGAAAATCTCCCCACGCTCGGCGCCATGCCACGCTGCACTTCTCCGCAACGCCATCCGGCAGCTCTGAGGGTTGCACCGTGGCTGGCGCCGATTCGGTTGACTGGCTTGTCAACCCGCTTCATTCAGTACCCTGGGTCGGATCGTCCACACAACGTGCCGCCCCGCGCCCACCCGCCGCCGAACAAACCCGCATCGTCACCAAGCTTGAAGAACTCCTGTCCGACCTCGACGCCGGCGTGTCCGAGCTGAAGGCGGCTCAAAAGAAGCTCACGCAATACCGCCAGTCGCTGCTCAAGGCGGCTGCCGAGGGCGCGCTGACGGCGGACTGGCGCGCCCGCCACGTCCCGGCCGAGTCGGGCGCGCAACTGCTGGAGCGCATCCTCACCGAGCGCCGCGCCCGCTGGCAGGCCCGGCAACTGGCCAAATTCGAAGCCCAAGGCAAAACACCGCCCAAAGACGGGCAAGCCAAATGCCCCGAACCCGTGGCGCCGGACACCACGGGCCTACCGGAGTTGCCGCAGGGGTGCAGGCCGTGCTGGCGGTCAATGCCGAGCTGGTGCACTTGTACTGGCAGGTGGGCTGCCTGCTCGCTCAGCGCCAGCAGCAAGCGGGCTGGGGCGCGGCGGTGATCCCGCGGCTGGCGCAGGACCTGGCCAACGCACTGCCCGAGCTCAAGGGCTTTTCTACCCGCAACCTCGACCGCATGGTGGCGTTCGCCCGGGCCTACCCCCGGCCTCTGGAATTTGCGCCACAGGCTGTGGCGCAAATTGCCTGGCGCGGCCCGTGAGGCCGCTTTGTCGCCACAGGCTGTGGCAAATTTGGGCGGCGATGGGAGTGTGCTGTGGCAGGTGCCCTGGGGTCACCACGCGGTGCTGCTGCAGGCGGTGAAAGACGCACCCACCCGGCACTGGTATATGGCGCAGACGGTGGCCCAGGGCTGGAGCCGGAGCGTGCTACAGGCGCAGATCCAGGGCGGCGCCCATCTGCGCCAGGGCGCCCTGGTCAACAACTTTGCCGACCGCCTGCCCGCGCCGCAGTCTGACCTGGTGCAGCAGGCGCTGAAAGACCCCTACATCTTCGACTTCCTCACGCTGGAAGCCAGCTTCCGCGAGCGCGAGCTGGAAACCAGCCTGGTGGCCCATCTTGAAAAGTTCTTGCTGGAACTGGGCCAGGGCTTTGCCTTCGTGGGCCGTCAATACCCATTGACGGTGGGCGAAAACGATTTCTACATCGACCTGCTTTTCTACCACCTCAAGCTGCGCGCCTTTGTGGTGATTGAGCTCAAGCGTGGCGACTTCAAACCCGAGTTTGCGGGCAAGCTGAACTTCTATTGCAATGTGGTGGACGACACGCTGCGCCACGACAGCGACGCCCCCACCATCGGGCTGATGCTGTGCCAGAACAAGGACAGCGTGCTGGCCGAATACGCGCTGCGCGGCATCCACAAACCCATTGGCATAGCCAGCTACGAACTGACCCGCGCCTTGCCAGCCAGTCTGCAAAGCGTGCTGCCCAGCATTGAAACCATTGAGGCGGAGCTCAGCTCGCCCAACGCGGCGCCCTCCCCGGATCCAACATGAACACATCCTCCCTGATCCAGAAAGTCTGGAACTTCTGCCACACGCTGCGCGACGACGGCGTGGGTTATGGCGACTATCTTGAGCAGCTGACCTATCTGCTGTTCCTGAAGATGGCGCATGAATATGCGCAGCCGCCCTACAACCGCGATGCGCGCATTCCGCCCAGCTACGACTGGGATGCGCTGCGCCGCCAAACCGGCGAACCGCTGGAGGCGCAGTACCTGGCTACGCTGCACCGGCTGGGGCAGGAGGGCCGCATGCTGGGTGCGATTTTCTTCAAGGCGCAAAACAAGATCCAGGACCCGGCCAAGCTCAGCCGCCTGGTGCAGCTGATTGACGCCGAGAGCTGGGTCGGCATGGACGCCGACACCAAGGGCGACCTATACGAGGGCCTGCTGCAAAAGAACGCCGAGGACACCAAGAGCGGCGCGGGCCAGTACTTCACGCCGCGCGCGCTCATCCAGGCCATGGTGGCCTGCATGCGGCCCGAGCCGCTCAAGACCATTGCCGACCCGGCCTGCGGCACGGGCGGATTTTTTCTGGCGGCCAACGAGTGGCTAAGCGGCACGGGCGACTGGGTCCGGCAAAACGCCGAATGGCTGGGCTACGAGGCGCCCCGCCTCAACGCCCGGCAAAAAGCGTTTTTGAGCGACGAGACTTTTCAGGGCAACGAGATCGTGCCTGGCACGCGCCGCCTGTGCCTGATGAATTTGTTCTTGCACAACATTGGCGAACTGGTGGGTGAGCCGGCGGTGGAGCGCGCCGATGCGCTGATTGCTGAGCCCAGCGTGCGGGTCGATTACGTGCTGGCGAACCCGCCGTTTGGCAAGAAAAGCAGCATGACCATCACCAACGCCGAAGGTGAGGAAGACCGCGACGCGCTGACCTATCAACGCCAGGACTTCTGGGAGACCACCAGCAACAAGCAGCTGAACTTTTTGCAGCACATCGTGAGCCTGCTCAAGGTGACGGGCAAGGCGGCGGTGGTGCTGCCCGACAACGTGCTGTTCGAGGGCGGTGCGGGCGAACGGATTCGCAGGAAGCTGCTGGAAACCTGCGACGTGCACACCGTGCTGCGGCTGCCTACGGGCATCTTTGCCCAGGGCGTGAAGGCCAACGTGGTGTTTTTTGATGCCAAGCCCAAGGGTGGCCGCACGCAGACCCAGGGCGTGTGGTTTTACGATCTGCGCACGAATCAGCATTTCACGCTCAAGACGCGGCTGCTCAAGTTCGAAGACCTGCGCGACTTCATTGCCTGCTACCGCCCGCACAACCGCCACGAGCGGGTGGAAACGGAGCGTTTCAAGTTCTACAGCCATGCCGATCTGGTGGCGCGGGACAAGGCGAGCCTGGACATTTTCTGGCTCAAGGACGACAGCCTGGACAACCTGCAGGACCTGCCGCCGCCCGAGGTGCTGCAGCAGGAAATCATCGAGCACCTGGAGGCTGCACTGGCGGCGTTCCGCGACGTGGCGGCAGGGCTGCCAGGACAAGGCGCCGCAACGGTGTGATGCCGCCCAGCGGCTACCGGCTCTGCCAAGTTGCTTGCTGCGCTACAAATCCGTCGAACGCCCGGAGCAGGGGGGTGAACGTTTCCCGGTGGCCCTCCAGTTGCGCCAACGCCGCACAGGTGGCTTCCAGCGTCGAGAGCTGGTGGAGCTGGTGGGCTTTGCGGAGGGCGGCGTAGCGCGAGGCCGGGGGATGCACCAACGGCAGGCGCGGCAGCCGCTGCAGCGCCGGGTTGAGGTGCAGCATCTTGCGGCTTTTGCGCCAGGTGCCGTCGAGCACGACCAGGCGCAGCCGCTCGGGCGCCTGCAGCCAGGCGGGGTCGAGCGCGGGCGGCGCGGGAAGGCCCAGGGCCGCATCGTGCGGCGAGGCAGGGTAGAGCAGTACGGCGCGGGGCGCGGCGGACCGGGTGTCGAACGGCGCGGTCAGCAGGGCGTGCAGGGCCTCTGCGCCAAACGTTTCGCCCACCGCCATGCGGCTGCGCGGCAGGCTCAGGTGCAGCAGGCGCGCCGTGCCCTTGGCCTCGTGCACCTCCAGCGGGTGCTGCAGGATCAGCACTTCGACCGGGTGCGCCACGGGCGTGGCCCAGCGGCAGAGGCAGGCGCTGTGCGCGCGCAGGCAGCGGGGGCAGCGCGGGCGGACGGCGCGGAGCGGTTGCACTATTGAAAAAGGAGCTGCTGGCGCTTGATGGGCAAGCGTTTGAGCCATTTTTTGTTCAAATCCGCAGGCGATTCTGTGGCGCGTGGCTCAGAGCCGCTCTTTGACGTACGAGCCGCGGTCCATGTCGACGACCTCCACGCTCAGCTGCACCATCACGCCCGCCGGTTTGGGCGCGAGGCGGCGCAGCACCCCGGCCACGCGCTCGGACAGGTCTTTCTTGGCCTCGGGCGAGCGGCCCGAGAGCAGGCGCAGCTGGGCGTGCATGAAGGCGCGCTGGGCGGGGGCGGTGCCGACCTCGAAGCTGTCGGCCAGCACGAAGCGGCTCTTGAGGTCGGCCTCGTCCGCGATTTCGGGGCTGGCGGTGACGGCGGCGTTGAGCTCGCTCAGCGCCTCGGCTTCGGGGAATGGCGCGAGGTTTTGCGAGTATTCGACGATGAGGTGGGGCATGGCGGTCTCCTGTGGGGCGGTAAAAGGGGGTGTGGCTCAGCCCACGGGCGGCACCAGGATGGTGGGCGCGGCCGGGGCGGCCATGTCGGGGTAGTCGCGACTGTAGTGCAGGCCGCGGCTTTCGCGGCGCAGCTGGGCCGAGCGCACGATGAGCGCGGCCACCTGCACCAGGTTGCGCAGCTCCAGCAGGTCGCGCGTGACGTGGAAGTGGGCGTAGAACTCCTGGATCTCGGCCTGCAGCAGCGTGATGCGGTGCGCGGCGCGCTCCAGGCGCTTGTTGGTGCGCACGATGCCGACGTAGTCCCACATGAAGCGGCGCAGCTCGTCCCAGTTGTGCGAGATGACGACCGACTCGTCGGCGTCGGTGACGCGGCTGTCGTCCCAGCGCGGCAGCGCCGGAATCGGCACGCGCGGCGCAGCCGCGATGGCTTGGGCCGCGGCGCGCGCAAACACCATGCATTCGAGCAGCGAGTTGCTGGCCAGACGGTTGGCGCCGTGCAGGCCGGTGCAGGCGACCTCGCCGACGGCGAACAGGCCGGGCAGGTCGGTGCGGCCGGCCAGGTCGGTCAGCACGCCGCCGCAGGTGAAGTGCGCGGTCGGCACGACCGGGATGGGCTGGCGCGTGATGTCGATGCCCAGCTCGGCGCAGCGCGCCAGGATGTTGGGGAAGTGCTCCTGCAGGAACGCCGGGCTCTGGTGCGAGATGTCGAGCAGCACGCAGTCGAGGCCGTGGCGCTTCATCTCGTAGTCGATGGCGCGCGCCACCACGTCGCGCGGCGCGAGTTCGGCGCGCGCGTCGTGCTCGGGCATGAAGCGCGTGCCGTCGGGCAGCAACAGGCGCCCGCCTTCGCCGCGCACCGCCTCGCTGATCAGGAAGGACTTGGCGTGCGGGTGGTACAGGCCCGTCGGATGGAACTGGATGAATTCGAGGTTGCCCACGCGGCAGCCCGCGCGCCAGGCGGCGGCGATGCCGTCGCCGGTCGCGGTGTCGGGGTTGGTGGTGTAGAGGTAGACCTTGCCCGCACCGCCCGTGGCCAGAATGGTTTGCGGCGCGCGGAAGGTGACGACCTCGTCGGTCTGCGCGTCGAGTGCGTACAGGCCCAGGCAGCGCTGGCCCGAGAGGCCCAGCTTGGCGCTGGTGATCAGGTCGACCAGCGTGTGGTGCTCGAACACGGTGATGCCGGGCGTGGCGCGCACCACGTCGATCAGCGTGCGCTGCACGGCGGCGCCGGTGGCGTCGGTGACATGGGCGATGCGCCGCGCGCTGTGGCCGCCCTCGCGCGTGAGGTGCAGCTGCTCGCCCTCCTGCGTGAACGGCACGCCCAGGCCGCGCAGCCAGGTGATGGCTTCAGGGGCGTTCTCGACCACGAAGCGCGTGGTCGCCAGGTCGCACAGGCCGGCGCCGGCGACCAGCGTGTCGTCGATGTGGGCGGCGAAGCTGTCGTCGCCCGCCAGCACGGCGGCAATGCCGCCCTGCGCCCAGCCGCTGGAGCCGTCCTGCAGTTCGCGCTTGGTGATGACGGCCACGCGGTGCGTGGGGGCCAGGTGCAGGGCGGCGGACAGGCCGGCCAGGCCGCTGCCCACAATCAGAACGTCAAAGTCGTGCGAAGCCATGGGGGTGAAGGGGAGGGGGATGCGAACCGCGGCAACCGGCCGTGGCGGTGGCCCGCACGCGGCGGGCGCGGGGGCAGGGCTCAGACGGGCGTATAGGCCAGCCTGACATAAATGGGGGCAAAGGCCTCGGCCTGCGTGATCTCGATCAGGGTTTCCTTGGCGAGCTCGAGCAGCGCGATGAAGGTGACGACGAGCACGGTCGAGCCCTTGGACGGCTCGAACAGCGCCTCGAATTCGACGAAGCGCCGGCCCTGCAGCGCCTTGAGCACCTGGCTCATGTACTCGCGCACGGAGAGTTCTTCGCGCGTGATCTTGTGGTGCTGCACCAGCTTGGCGCGCTTCAAAATGTCGCGCCAGGCCTCCTGCAGGTCGGGCAGGTGCACGTCGGGAAAGCGCGGGTGCAGGCCCTGCTCGATGGTCACCTGCGCCTTGAGGAAGTCGCGCCCGTACTGCGGCGCCTGGCCCAGGCGCATGGCGGCGAGCTTCATTTGCTCGTATTCGAGCAGGCGGCGCACCAGTTCGGCGCGCGGGTCCTCGGGCTCCTCGCCGCCCTCGGCCTTCTTGGGCGGCAGCAGCATGCGCGACTTGATCTCGATGAGCATGGCCGCCATCAGCAGGTACTCGGCCGCGAGTTCGAGGTTGCGGCTGCGGATCTCGTCGACGTACACCAGGTACTGCCGCGTCACGCCCACCATGGGGATGTCGAGGATGTTGAAGTTCTGCTTGCGGATCAGGTACAGCAGCAGATCGAGCGGGCCTTCAAAGGCTTCGAGGAAGACTTCGAGCGCGTCGGGCGGGATGTAGAGGTCGGTGGGCAGGGCGAACAGCGGCTCGCCGTACAGGCGGGCGAGTGCCACCTGGTCCACCACCTCGGGCTGGGCGCCATGGGCCAGGTCGGGGAGCGGTGCAAGGGTTGGCACGTCGCGGGTGCTGCCCATGGGGTGCTTCAAAAAAGCTAGCTGCTAGCGCAGTGTGGATAAGCGCTGGCGGCTGTTTTTGTCACAAATTCTTGATCGGAGCGGTCTGGTAGACGTAGGGCTGTTGTTCCACTTCGCCGGCGTTGAAGTCTTGCCACAGCGTGCGGTCCACCGGCTTGTCCCACAGCAGGGCACGGCCGGCGACCTGCTGCGCGTCCAGCTCGGGGTGCTCTTTCTTGAGCTGGTTGAGGAACAGTGTCGCGTCGGACATGTAGTGGGGGCGGGCAAAGATGGACATGGACTGGGTTAACCTCTCTGGCTTGATTTTACCGGGGACCGCCATGCGACTGAGCAAACACCTTGCGCGCGCCGGTGCCATGGCCGCGGCGCTGCTGGCATTGCTGGGCTGCGACCCGCAGCGCATCAGCGAACTCGAAGAGGGTTTGTCGACCGAAGCCGACGTGCGCGACCGCTTCGGCGTGCCCGACAAGGTCTGGGACGACGGCGGCGGCGCGCGCACGCTCGAATACAACCGCCAGCCCGCCGGCCAGCGCAACTACATGATCACCATCGGCCCCGACGGCAAGATGAGCGCGCTGCGCCAGGTGCTCACGCCCGAGAACTTTGCCCGCATCACGCCCGGCATGGACATGCAGGAAGTGCGCCGGCGCCTGGGCAAGCCGGCCAAGGTCACCCCCTATGCGCTCAGCGGCGAGACGCACCACGACTGGCGCTTTCTCGAGCCGCCGACCACTCCCCTGGTTTTCACCGTGGTGACGACCGACGGCCGCACGGTCGCGCGCACGATGGTCGGCCCCGACATGGATGCGCCCGAGAACAAGGGCGGGCGATAGGCATCAGCCCGTCACCCGGCGCAGCAGCGCACGCGTGAGTGCGCGGGCCTTCTGCGCCAGCGTGAAGCGCTCGAAGTTTGTCTTCACCACGCCCTCGGTGAAGGCGGTGCGCTTGCTGTAGTCGATGGCCACTTCGACGATGACCGGCTGGCCCGTTTCGGCAGCGGCGTTGGCGGCGGCGATCTGGCCGACCAGGTCGGCGTCGTTGGCAATCTTGAAGTACTCCGCGCCCACGGCCAGCGCCACGCCTTCCAGGCGCACATGGGAAAGCACGGTGCAGGGCTTGCGGTTGTACGGGATCTCCTGCGCCTGCGAGATCTGCGACAGCTCGCCGTCGCAGAACACGTAGTAGACGATGCCCAGCTGGCGCTGCGTGGCGGTGATGATTTCCATGCAGGTCATGCGAAAGCACCCGTCGCCGACGATGCAGTTCACGGCCACGCCGGGGCGCGCCAGCTTCGCGCCGATGGCGGCCGGCACCGAATAGCCCATGGCGTTGAAGTCGGTCGGCACGATGGCCGATTTGGCGCTGAGGATGGGAAACAGCTCGGCCGTCAGGTAGGTGTGGTTGCCGTCGTCCACGACCGTCACGGCTTCGGGCGGGTGGGCGGCGCGCAGCGCGTCGAAGAAGCGCGCCGGGTTCACGCGGCCGTGGCTGTCGTGCGCGTACCAGGCGTCGCGGTAGGCCTGCTTGTCGGCCGCGATCTGGCGGTGCAGCGTGGCGCGCTCTGGTGCCGGCGGCGTGGCGTGGCGCAGCGCCTGCAGCAGCTGGGGCAGCAGCACGCGTGCGTCGCCGGCCAGGGCGACCTGCGCGGGGTAGTTGGCGCTGAACACCTTCGGGTTGATGTCGAGGTGGACCAGTTGGGAGGGCACCGTGACGCCGAAGCTTCCGGTGGCGATCTCGGCAAAGCGCGTGCCGATCGCCAGCATCGCGTCGCAGCCGGCAAAGGCGTTGCGCGCCGCCGGCACGGCCGACGGCCCGAAACCAAAGCCGGCGTGCAGCGGGTGCGACGCCGGAAACACCGAGAAGCCCTGCAGCGTGGTCGCCACGGGCGCCTGCAGGTGCTCGGCCAGGGCGGTGACCTCGGCCAGGCAGTCGCGCGCGCCCCAACCGACGAACAGCGCGGGCTTCTGCGCGCCGCGCAGCAGGGCCACGGCGGCGGCGATGTCGGCCTCGGGCGCGGGCGGCGGCAGGGCGGGCGGCTGCCAGCGCGGCAGCGCGCCCACCGCGGCGGGGAACAGCTGCAGGTTGGCCGGCAGCTCGATGAACACCGGGCCGGGCTCGCCGGTGGTGGCCGTGCGGTAGGCCTCGAAGATCATCGGCACGATGTCTTCGTGGCGCTCGATCCGCCAGGTCGCCTTGGTGATGCCGCGCATGAACTGGTGCAGGTCCATCTGGTGCAGCTGGTACTGCCACTTCACGTCGGTGCGCACGCCGCCGCAGATCACCAGCATGGGCACGCCATCGAGGAAGGCCTCGCCGATGCCGCTGGCCGCGTGCGTCAGGCCCGCGGCCGGCACCACCACCAGCGTGCCCACGGTGTCCGACAGGCGCGAGAGCGCGTCGGCCATGAAGGCGCCGCCCCCCTCGTGGCTGACCAGCACGGGCCGGACGTGCGCAGAGCTGTTGAGCTCGTCGTACAGCTCGGTGTTCTGCACGCCGGGGATGCCGAAGGTGTAGCGGATGCCCAGTTGCTCCAGGGCATAGCGTGCCAGCCAGGCGCCGGTTTTGGTCATGGTGGTCTCCCTCTTTAAATGGTGAGCAGGGTGCGCCCCGCCAGCGACGCGGCCGCGGCGCGCGCGCTGAGCACGCAGCCGCCAAGGAACGTGCCTTCGAGCGCGCGCAGCCCGTGCACGCCGCCGCCGCCAAAACCGGCGGCCTCGCCGATGGCGTAGAGGCCGGCAATGGGCGCACCATCGGCGCCGAGCGCGCGGCTTTCCAGGTCGGTCTGGATGCCGCCCAGGCTCTTGCGGCTGATGATGAATTCGCGGATCGCGATCAGCGGCAGCGCCTTCGCGTCCACGATGGGCTGGCGCTTGCACAGGCGCAGCCGGTCGCCGCGGTACTGGCGCAGGTGCTGGAGGCGGCGCAGCTGTTCGTCGTTCTGGAATTTGTCGGGCCGCAGGATCTGCGCGTCATAGCCGCGCACCGCCTGCTCCACCGTGGCCAGATCCACAGCCTGGTCGCCCTGCAGCGCGTTCATCTTCTCGACCAGCTCGGGCAGGCTCTGCGCCACCACAAAGTCGGGGCAGCGCGCGAGCAGCGTGTCGACCAGCCAGCGGTTGCCGCGCAGCAGGTCGCGCACGAAGGCCGGCGCGTTCCTGTCGCGCAGGCTCGGATTGTGCTCGGCGCCCGAGACGGCCAGCTCCTTGAGCGCAATCCTGTGGTTGAGCAGCTGCCATGAATAGGCGCGCTCCTGGCGGCAGATCTGCGTGACCAGTTCGCGCGTGTCGTAGCCCGAGACCAGCGGCTGCGGGCCGATGCGCTCGCCGCGCCAGTTCAGCCACAGCGCCGTCTTGGGCGGCACCAGGCTCAGGCCGGCGTGCGGTTTGGTGGAGTGGTAATGGTGCACACCGGCGGCATAGTTCCACATCTTGTCGAGGTGGGTGATCTGCGCGCCCACGGCGGCCGCGGCGTCGTGCACGCGGCCGTCGGCATAGCGGTGCGAGCCGTTGAGCAGCACCTCGGGCGCCCGGCCCCAGTCGGCATGCCAGTGCTGGCGCACGCGCTCCATGCTGCCGTTGATGCCCCCGGCGGCCAGCACCACGGCGCCCGCGCGCAGCTCGAACGCTGCGCCGGTGTCTTCCACCACGCCCTGGCAGCCGACCACGGCGCCGTTCTGCATGGTTAGGCCCTCGACGCGGTGGTGAAAGCGCAGCGCGAGCTGCCCTGAATGCACGAAGGGCTGCAGCTGCGCGATCAGCGTGGTCGCCAGCGCGTGGCCCGTGCCCCAGACGATGTGGAAGCGCGGAAAGCTGTTGCCCGGCGTGAACTGGCCGCGCTCGACCCAGTTGGGCACCGGGAAGTATTTGATGCCCTTGCCGCGCAGCCACCAGTACATCTCGGGCGTGCAATGCGCCACATAGGCCTGGGCCCAGCGGCGCGGCCACAGGTCATCGGCGCCAAACTGCGCAAACGCCTGCCAGTCGGCCAGCGCCTGGTCGACGCTGTCGCGGATGCCGGCGCGGCGCTGCTCGGGCGTGTCGACGGCGAACATGCCGCCAAAGCTCTCGCGCGCCAGGCCGCCGAGTTGGTCGGGCGTGTCGCGGTCGAGCAGCAGCACGCGCTCGCCGTGGGCGAGCAGTTCGAGCGCGCAGACGATGCCGGCGATGCCGGCGCCGACGATGGCCACGCTATGCCCTGGGGATGCCTCCATGCTGTGCCTCCTGCGGCCCGCTGGAGCGGGCTCTGCCGCGCAAGATAGCCCATCCGGGCGCTGGCGGGGCGATGCTGTGGCGCCAAGGTGACGCACGGGTGCAGCTGCGGCCGCGGGCCTGCGCGGCGCAGGGTCCAGGTTTGCTCTTGGTTTTATAGCTGCAAGCGCTGATTGGATAAGGGTTTAAGGCCGGTTTGGCTTGAAAACAAAAAAGGGCTGGAAGGCGCAGCTTCCAGCCCTGGCGGGCCGAGGCGTGGCGCCGCGGCCGCCGCGTGGCGCTCAGCGCACGCGCATGCCCGGCTGTGCACCGGGCAGGGGTTCGAGCACGTAGAGGCCGGGGTGGGCCTTGTCGTCGCCGTGGCTGGCCGCCAGCACCATGCCTTCGCTGATGCCGAACTTCATCTTGCGCGGCGCGAGGTTGGCTACCATCACCGTGTGCTTGCCCACCAGGTCTTCGGGCGTGTAGGCGCTGGCAATGCCGCTGAACACATTGCGCGTACGGCCTTCGCCGACGTCCAGCGTCAGGCGCAGCAGCTTGGTCGAGCCCTCGACTGGCTCGCAGTTGACGATCAGCGCGATGCGCAGGTCGATCTTGCTGAAGTCGTCAATGGTGATCGTGGGCGCCAGCGCCTCGCCGCCCGGTGCTGCTGCGGTTTCGGTAGCTGCTGGGGCAGTGTCAGCTTGCGCTGGAGGCTCAAAAAGGGCTTCGAGCTGCTCGGGCGCCACGCGCTGCATCAGGTGCTGGTAGGGCGCAATCGCCTGCACGTCGCCGGCCACACTCCAGCGCCGCATGTCCATGCCGACAAAGCCCTGCACGGCGCTGGCCAGGCCGGGCAGCACGGGCGCGAGGTAGCGCGTGAGCGTGGCAAAGCAGTTGATCAGCACCGAGCACACCTGATGCAGCGCCGTGTTGTTGTCGGGGTTCTTGGCCAGGTCCCAGGGCTTGTTCTGGTCCACATAGGCGTTGACCTTGTCGGCCAGCAGCATGATCTCGCGCGTCGCCTTGCTGTACTCGCGCGCGTCGTACAGATGGGCGATGGCGTCGCCCGCGCCGCGAACGTCGGCCAGCAGGGCCGCGCCCGGGGCGCCGAAATCGTGGGTGAGCTTGCCGTCGAAGCGCTTGGTCAGAAAGCCCGCCGCGCGGCTGGCAATGTTCACGTACTTGCCGATCAGGTCGCTGTTCACGCGCAGCATGAAGTCTTCGGCGTTGAAGTCGATGTCTTCGTTGCGCGCCGACAGCTTGGCCGCCAGGTAGTAGCGCAGCCACTCGGCGTTCATGCCCAGGCGCAGGTACTTGAGCGGGTCCAGGCCCGTGCCGCGGCTCTTGCTCATCTTCTCGCCGTTGTTCACGGTGAGGAAGCCGTGCACGAACACGTTGTCGGGCGTCTTGCGGCCGGAAAAATGCAGCATCGCGGGCCAGAACAGCGTGTGGAAGGTGACGATGTCCTTGCCGATGAAGTGGTACTGCTCCAGGGCGGGGTCGGCCATGTAGGCGTCGTAGCTCTCGCCGCGCTTGTCGAGCAGGTTTTTGAGCGAGGCCAGGTAGCCCACGGGCGCATCGAGCCAGACGTAGAAGTACTTGCCCGGCGCATCGGGGATCTCGATGCCGAAGTAGGGCGCATCGCGCGAGATGTCCCAGTCGCCCAGACCTTCGCTTTGCGTGCCGTCGGGGTTGGTGCGCACGCTGAACCATTCCTTGATCTTGTTGGCGACCTCGGGCTGGAGCTTGCCGTCCTGCGTCCACCGCTGCAGGAATTCCACGCAGCGCGGGTCGGACAGCTTGAAGAAGAAATGCTCGGAATGCTTGAGCTCGGGCCGGGCGCCCGACAGGGCCGAGAACGGGTTGATCAGGTCGGTGGGCGCATAGACCGAGCCGCAGACCTCGCAGTTGTCGCCGTACTGGTCCAGCGCGTGGCACTTCGGGCACTCGCCCTTGATGTAGCGGTCGGGCAGGAACATGTTCTTCTCGGGGTCGAAGAACTGCTCGATGGTCTTGGTTTCGATCAGCGAGCCGTCGGCGCGGTCGCGCAGGTCGCGGTAGATCTGGCGCGCCAGCTCGTGGTTTTCGGGGCCATCGGTGCTGTGCCAGTTGTCGAAGCTGATGTGAAAGCCGTCCAGGTACTGCTGGCGCCCGGCGGCAATGCCGGCCACGAACTGCTGGGGCGTCTGGCCCGCCTTCTCGGCGGCGATCATGATGGGCGCGCCGTGGGTGTCGTCGGCGCCGACGAAGTTCACCGCATGGCCCTGCATGCGCTGGAAGCGCACCCAGATGTCGGCCTGGATGTATTCCATGATGTGGCCGATGTGGAAATGGCCGTTGGCGTAGGGCAGGGCGGTGGTGACGAAGAGTTTGCGTTCTGACATGAAGGTGCGGCTTTCGTGGCGTGGGGCGCCGTCGGGCGGAACCGGCAATTTTAGGCGCTGCCGTTGCGCGGGCCCTGCGCAACCAGCGGCAGCGCAGGGCGGTGCGCTGCAGGATGGGATGGTTGGAGGTCAGGACCGCGCCGCGCGCAGAAGCTGCGCCAGCGCCGGGCCTTGCAGCACCAGCAGGCCGTGGTCGCGTGCGAAGAGGCGCGCGGTGTCGCTGAGCTCGCCCTGCACGGCCAGGTACGCGCCCGAGGCTGCGCCCTGTGCCTGCACCGCGGCCAGCAGCTGGCGCAGCGGCTCGACGCCGTGGGTCGCGGCCTTCCAGCGCCGCGCGCACACCAGCGTCACGCGGCCGCCCTGGGTCAGGCGAAAGTCGGCGCTCGGGCCGTCGAGCCGCTCGACCGTGGCGCCGCCGGCCTGCCAGGCCGCCGTGAGCGCATGCGCAAAGTCGCGCCAGGGCATGGCCAGGGCGGCGTCCAGCGTTTCGCTGACCTGCGCCGCGCTGGGCGCGCGCAGCTGCCGCCAGGCCGCGACGAAGCCCACCGCGAGGATGGGCAGGCCGCCGATGGCGCCAAACAGCGCGTACTGCGCCGGTAGCAGCGCCGCCGCGACCAGCGCAATGGCGCCGGCCACGACAAAGCTGATCCACCACGGCGAGCGCAGCAAGATCGCAAACAGCGAATTGGGGGCCATCTTGAATTTCACGCAAATCCTTTGCAAAAGTGGGGCCGGGGCAGTCGCGCGCCCGGCGCAGCGCAGCATTGTCGCGGCAGTCGTGGGGTCGGTGGCTTGCGAATAGACTAGGGCGAACCTAGGAGACTTTGAAATGGCTGTTTCAGAACAGGACCTGTTGCAGGCGCTCGGCGCTGTGAAGGACCCGCACACCGGCAAGGATTTTGTCTCGTCTCGCGCGCTGCGCAACCTGCAGATCAATGGGGGCGACGTCGCCTTTGACGTCGAGCTGGGCTACCCGGCCAAGAGCCTTGTCCCCGAACTGCGCCGCAGCCTGGTGGCCGCTGCCAAGGGCGTGGCCGGCGTGGACAACGTCTCGGTCCACATCGGCTTCAAGGTGGTGGCGCACGCGGTGCAGCGCGGCGTGCAACTGTTGCCCAAGGTCAAGAACATCATTGGCGTGGCCTCGGGCAAGGGCGGTGTGGGCAAGAGCACCACCGCCGTGAACCTGGCGCTGGCGCTGGCCGCCGAGGGCGCCAGCGTCGGCGTGCTCGACGCCGATATTTACGGCCCCAGCCTGCCGATGATGATGGGCGCCGAGGGCCGGCCGACGAGCGCCGATGGCCAGTCCATGGACCCGCTGGAAAACCACGGCGTGCAGCTGATGTCGATCGGTTTTCTGGTCGACGCGGATCAGGCCATGATCTGGCGCGGCCCCATGGCCACGCAGGCGCTCGAGCAGTTGCTGCGCCAGACCAATTGGCGCGAGCTCGATTACCTGATCGTCGACATGCCGCCCGGCACCGGCGACATCCAGCTCACGCTCTCCCAGCGCGTGCCCATGACCGGTGCGGTCATCGTGACCACGCCGCAGGACATCGCGCTGCTCGACGCCAAGAAAGGCATCCAGATGTTCGAGAAGGTGGGTGTGCCCATCCTCGGCATCGTCGAGAACATGGCCGTGCACGTGTGCACCCAGTGTGGCCATGTCGAGCACATCTTCGGGGCCGATGGCGGCAAGAAAATGGCCGCTGAATATGGCATGGACTACCTGGGCGCGCTGCCGCTCGATATGCAGATCCGCCTGCAGGCCGACAGCGGCAGGCCCACCGTGGTGGCCGACCCCGACGGCGAGGTCGCGCAGATCTACAAGCAGGTGGCGCGCAGCGTGGCCGTGAAGATCGCGCAGCAGGCCAAGGACTTCTCGTCCAAGTTCCCGACCATTGCCGTCTCGAAAGACACCTGACACCGCGCGCCGCCCGGCGGCAAGCCGCATGAACCTGCTGACCTCGCTGCGCTACCTGGTTGCCCTGAGCGAGCACCGCCACTTTGCCCGCGCGGCGCAGGCCTGCCACATCACGCAGCCGGCGCTGTCCAACGCCTTGCGCGCGCTAGAGAAAGAGTTCGGCACGCCCATCGTGCGGCGCGCCCGCAGCTACGCCGGCCTCACGCCCGAGGGCGAGCGCGTGCTCGCGAGCGCCCGGCGCATGCTGCATGAGCACGCCTTGCTGCAGCAGGAGCTGGCCAGCCGCGCAGGCCACCCCACAGGCCGGCTGCAGCTGGGCGTGGTGCCCACGGCGGTGCCGGTGGCGGCGCGCTTTGCGGCCCAGCTGCGGGCCGCGCACCCGGGCATTGCGCCGTTGGTGCGCGCCCTGAGCTCGCAGGACCTCGAGGAAGGCCTCGAAAATCTGTCGCTCGACCTCGCGCTCGGCTTTACCGACCGGCTGGTTCCAGGCGGCGCCCTGGCCGTGCTGCCGCAGTACGCCGAACACTACTTTCTGGTGCGCCGCCGCACGGGCGCAGGCCCGGCGGCCGGTGCGCCGCTGCACCTGGGCGCGCCGATGCACTGGGCCGACGCGGCGCAGCTGCCGCTGTGCCTGCTGACGCCTGAGATGCACAACCGCAGCATCGTCGACAGCGCCTTTGCCCAGGCCGGCAGCGCGGTTCAGCCGGCCATGGAGACCAGCTCGGTGCTGACGCTGACCCTGAGCGTGCTGGCCGGCGACCTGTGCAGCGTGCTGCCCGGCGCCCTGGTCGGCACCGTGCGCAGCGAGGGTGCGCTCGAAGCGCTGCCCCTGGTCGGGCCGGAAATCGTGACGCCGGTGGGGTTCATCCTCCTCGCCAAGGCCCAGCCTTCACGGGCACTGGAGGCCGCTCTGGCGCTGGCGCGCGCGCCAGCGTGGCTGGCGGATGTGCGGCAGCACAGCGGGGCGCTGGGCGAGTGAGCGGGGCCTGCGCCCACGGTCCATTCACAAACCGAATCCCCTCATACACCGATCCAATTTGACGCGGCGGCCAGTGCGGGCCACATTGCCGCATGAACCTCTCCAGCGATTCCTCCGGCCCCCCGGCCATACCCGTTGCGACGGTGGACCAGATGCGCGAGCGCATCCGGCGCAACAGCAAGCTCAAGGGCCGCCAGGCCGATGGCATCTCGCTGGACGAGGTGCAGGCGCTGATCGGCCCACGCCCGCCCGAAGGGCACCGCCGCGACCTGCTGATCGAGCACCTGCACCGGCTCAACGACGCCTACCGTTGCCTGCACGACCGGCACCTGGTGGCGCTGGCCAAAGAGATGAACATCCCCATGGCCGAGGTGTACGAGGTGGCGACCTTCTACCACCACTTCGAGGTCGTCCGCGGCGACGATGCCGCGCCCGGCCTCACGGTGCGGGTGTGCGATGGGCTGGCCTGCGCCATGGCCGGCGCGCAGGATCTGCTCTCGCGGCTGCCAGCCTTGCTGGGCGGGCAGGGTGTGCGGGTGGTGGCCGCGCCGTGCATCGGCCGCTGCGAGCAGGCGCCGGCGGCGCTGGTGCACCAGACAGCGGTGCCGCACGCCACGCCCGCATCGGTGGTTCAGGCATCAAAAGTGGCTCCAGCGATTGTCCAGCAATCGCAAGCCGCTATCCCTTTCGTAGCATCCGATTGGGCGGAGAAAAGCATTCCTGCACTCTCCGGCCACACGGGCTACGCGAGCTACCGCGCCCACGGCGGCTACGCGCTGGCGGCGGCGCTGGTGCAGGGCGAGATGGAGACCGAGAGCGTGCTCCAGGCCATGGAAGACTCGGGCCTGCGCGGCCTGGGCGGCGCAGGATTTCCGGCCGGGCGCAAGTGGCGCATCGTGCGCGAGCAAGCCGCGCCGCGCCTGATGGCGGTCAACATCGACGAGGGCGAGCCCGGCACGTTCAAGGACCGCGCGTACCTGGAGCGCGACCCGCACCGGTTCCTTGAAGGCGTGCTGGTGGCCGCGCAGGTCGTGGGCTGCGAGGCGGTCTACCTCTACCTGCGCGACGAGTACCACGATTGCCGCGCGCTGCTGCAGGACGAGATTGCCCAGCTGCAGGCCGACCCGCCGTGCGATCTGCCGCGGATCGAGCTGCGGCGCGGCGCCGGCGCCTACATCTGCGGCGAAGAGTCGGCCATGATCGAAAGCATCGAAGGCAAACGCGGCGAGCCGCGCATGCGTCCGCCCTATATCGCCCAGGTCGGGCTGTTTGGCCGGCCGACGCTGGAGCACAACTTCGAGACCCTGTATTGGGTGCGCGACATCGTCGAAAAAGGCCCGCAGTGGTTCAGCGGCTTCGGCCGCCACGGCCGCAAGGGGCTGCGCAGTTTCAGCGTCAGCGGGCGGGTGAAGCACCCCGGCGTCAAGCTGGCCCCGGCGGGCATCACGGTGCAGGAACTGGTCGATGAATACTGCGGGGGCATGGCGGAGGGCCACCAGCTCTACGCCTACCTGCCGGGCGGCGCCTCGGGCGGGATCTTTCCGGCCAGCCTGGCCAACGTGCCGCTGGACTTCGACACCCTGCAGCCGCACGGCGGCTTCATCGGTTCGGCCGCCGTCATCGTGCTCGGCCAGCACGACCGGGCGCGCGATGCGGCGCTCAACATGATGCGGTTCTTCGCCCACGAGAGCTGCGGCCAGTGCACGCCCTGCCGCGTCGGCACGGCCAAGGCCGCCACGCTGATGGCGGCACCAAGCTGGGACCACGCCACGCTGGAGGATTTGAACCAGGTGATGGCGGATGCGTCGATTTGCGGCCTGGGCCAGGCGGCGCCGAACCCGGTGCGCTGCGTGCAGAAGTATTTTCCCCATGAGGTGGCCTGAATGAACGCTCCCGCCCGACGTGCCGAAGTGGCCGTGCCCACCGTCGCCTTCACGCTCGACCGCCAGACCCTCCACGCCTTCGAGGGCGAAACCATCCTCCAGGCCGCACGGCGCCACGGTGTCGAGATTCCGCACCTGTGCTACCAGGACGGCCTGCGGCCCGACGGCAACTGCCGCGCCTGCGTGGTCGAGATTGCGGGCGAGCGCACCCTCGCGCCCAGCTGCTGCCGCAGCGCCATGCCCGGCATGGAGGTGCAGGCGCAGAGCGAGCGCGCCCTCAAGAGCCAGAAGATGGTGCTGGAGATGCTGCTGTCGGACCTGCCCGAGGCCGGCTACAAGTGGAACGAAGCCGACGAGTCGCTGCAGCACGGCGAACTCAGCGCGTGGGCAGCGCGCATGGAGGTCAGCGTGCGGCCCGAACTCCAGGCCCTGCGCCGCGAGCAGCCTCGGGCCGACCTGTCGCACCCGGCCATGGCGGTCCACCTCGATGCCTGCATCCAGTGCAACCGCTGCGTGCGCGCCTGCCGCGAGGAGCAGGTCAACGACGTGATCGGTTTTGCGCTGCGCGGCGCGCAGAGCGCCATCGTGTTCGATCTGGCCGACCCCATGGGCGAGAGCACCTGCGTCGCCTGCGGCGAATGCGTGCAGGCCTGCCCCACGGGCGCGCTGATGCCCAAGACGCAGATCGGCTCGCAGATCGTCGACAGGAAGGTCAATTCGGTCTGCCCCTTCTGCGGCGTCGGCTGCCTGCTGACCTACAACGTCAAGGACAACCAAATCGTCAGCGTCGACGGCCGCGACGGCCCGGCCAACCAGAGCCGGTTGTGCGTCAAGGGGCGCTTCGGCTTCGACTACGCGCACAGCCCGCAGCGCCTGACGGTGCCCCTGGTCCGCAAGGCCGGCGTGCCCAAGGACCCGGCAGCCTTGCAGTCGCTCAACCGCGACACCGCCGACTGGTCGGAGGTGTTCCGCGAAGCGAGCTGGGAGGAGGCGCTGGCGCTGTCCACCGGTGCGCTGAAAAACCTGCGCGACACCCACGGCAAGAAAGCGCTGGCCGGCTTTGGCTCGGCCAAGGGCAGCAACGAAGAGGCCTACCTGTTCCAGAAGCTGGTGCGCACCGGCTTTGGCTCCAACAACGTCGACCACTGCACGCGCCTGTGCCATGCGTCGAGCGTGGCGGCGCTGCTCGAAGGCGTGGGCTCGGCGGCCGTGAGCAACCAGGTCAACGACGTGGCCCATTCGGACCTGATCTTCATCATCGGCTCCAACCCGACGGCCAACCACCCGGTGGCCGCCACCTGGATGAAGAACGCGGCCCAAAAGGGCGCGAAGATCGTGCTGGCCGACCCGCGCGTCACCGACATCGGCCGGCACGCCTGGCGCACGCTGCAGTTCAAGCCCGACACCGACGTGGCCATGCTCAATGCGCTGATCTACACCGTGATCGAGGAGGGCCTGGCAGACCAGGATTTCATCGACCGGCGCGCCAGCAACTACGAAGCACTGAAGGAAAACGTCAAGGGCTACAGCCCCGAGGCCATGGCCCCGATTTGCGGCATCCCGGCGGCCACGCTGCGCGAAGTGGCACGCGCGTTCGCCCAAGCCAAGGGCGCGATGATTTTCTGGGGCATGGGCGTGAGCCAGCATGTGCACGGCACCGACAACGCCCGCTGCCTGATCGCGCTGAGCACGGTGACCGGCCAGATCGGCAAGCCGGGTTCCGGTCTGCACCCGCTGCGTGGCCAGAACAATGTGCAGGGCGCCAGCGACGCGGGCCTGATCCCCATGATGTACCCCAACTACCAGCGCGTGACGGACAAGTCGGCGCACGCCTGGTTCGAGAATTTCTGGGGCATGCCGCTGGATGACCAGCCCGGCTACACCGTGGTCGAGATCATGCACAAGTGCCTGGCGCCCGACAGCGACCCGCACAAGGTGCGCGGCATGTACATCATGGGCGAGAACCCGGCCATGAGCGACCCCGACCTGAACCATGCGCGCCATGCGCTCGCGAGCCTCTCGCACCTGGTGGTGCAGGACATCTTCATGACCGAAACCGCCTGGCTGGCCGACGTGGTGCTGCCCGCCACGGCCTGGCCCGAGAAAACCGGCACGGTCACCAACACCGACCGCATGGTGCAGCTGGGCCGGCAGGCCATAGCGCCGCCTGGCGACGCCCGGCCCGACCTGTGGATCGTCCAGCAGATGGCCGCCGGCATGGGGCTGGACTGGCGCTATGAGGGCGAACACAGCGGCGTCGCGGCGGTCTACGAGGAGATGCGCCAGGCCATGCATGCGGTGATCTCGGGCATCCGCTGGGAGCGCCTGCAGCGCGAGTCCAGCGTGACCTATCCCTGCCTGAGCGAAGACGACCCGGGTGCACCGACGGTGTTCATCGACCGCTTCGACACCGCCGACGGCCGCGCCAGGCTGGTGCCGGCCGACATCATTCCGGCCGCCGAGCGGCCCGATGCCGACTTTCCGTTCGTGCTGATCACCGGGCGCCAGCTGGAGCACTGGCACACCGGCAGCATGACGCGGCGCGCCGCCGTGCTCGATGCGATCGAGCCGATGGCGACGGCCTCGCTGTGCGGCGCCGATCTGCTGGCGCTAGGCGTGCAGCCCGGCGACGTCATCACGGTGCAATCGCGTCGGGGCGAGATCGCCATCCATGTGCGCCGCGACGACGGCACGCCGCCCGGCGCGGTCTTCATTCCCTTCGTCTACTACGAGGCGGCGGCGAATCTGATGACGAACGCCGCGCTCGACCCGTTCGGGAAGATCCCGGAGTTCAAGTACTGCGCGGTGGCGATACGGCGTGGCGGCGAAGCGGCGTTGGTGGCAGGCTACGGGGCGGGCGGGGTGAAGACCGCTTTACCCTGAGCTTGGTAGGCGCAGGCAGCACCCAGAAATAAGCTGGGTTTTTGCTGGACAGTGCCAAATGCTAAAATTATGGGCATTTCCCGGCACTGTTCTTTCCCCATGCATCCTATTTTCCCTCCCCTTGGAGCAGGCGCCATGGGCCGCCTGCCTGGGGTGAGGAACGTCGTCGCGTGCGAAATCTGGCCGTACAAGCCGGTCGCACATTCCTCCGCCCGGCGATAACTTTTTCCTCTTTTCTGCGCAAACCATCTATCGCCGGGCACCCGCTCAGCGCGATGGCGGCCGTCTGCTGACGTCAGACCTGGCCGCACCTGATGGAGATGCGTCATGTATCCACACAACGGCGGCGGGCATGGGCCTGCCGAACCCGCCCTTCGTCCGACCGTCCACGCCCGACGCGGCCCTGCTGCACGAGACGCTCGCGGCCAACCGGAACCCGGTCAGGATGGCCTGGCCGTGCGCCTCGTGATGGAACGGGATTGAAGGCGATGGAATTCACCAAAAGATTTCTGAGGGCCAAGAATCCCTGCGCCGATGGCTTTCGCTGGTTTGTGCGCAACGTGGAAGACGGCAGCGGCTACCAGGCAGCGCTGGACACGCTGGTCAGTGCCGGCCGCGTGGAGGATGCCCGCTGGCTGCTGGCGCAGTTTGGCCCCACCAACGAAGTGCTGAGCGTCGACTCCCTGGGCGCCGAGGCGATTGTCTTCGCAGGCAGCGTGGAGGTTCGGGGCAACATCGATGTCGATACAGTCATTCAGGCGGGGCGCTCCATCCGGGCCGGCGGCGGTTTGCGCGCCGGTCGCGCCATCGTGGTGGGCGAAGACATTCGGGTGGCAGGCAGCATCTACAGCGGCGGCTCGCTCGAGGCCGGCGGCGGCATCCGGGCCGACTGGGGCATTGAAGTTCAGGAGGCCCTTGTTTGCGGTGGTGATATGCGCGCCGCCTGGGATGTGATCTGCCACGGCAAGCTCTCACTGACGGGCAACGCATTCGTCGGGCAGGACCTGATCGTTCACGGATTGGTCGAGTGCGGCAAGGGCCTGAACGCGGGCGGCGCCATCGTAGGCGCTGACAGCATCCGCGTCGGCCAGGGCATGCTGGCGCGCGGGGCCATCCGCAGCGGCATGCATCTGGAGGCGGGCTGGGGCCTCAAGGCCGGCGAATCCATCCACGCCAAGGGTTCCATCAAGTCCGGTGAGAGCGTGTCTGCGGGCGGTGAAATCCGCGCAGGCGCTGGCTATGGGGTCTATGCCGGCCTGAACGTCCAGCTTGACTCCTGGGAGTCCAGCGCGCAGGTGAGGGCGCAGAAAAAGCCCGAAGGGCTGATGAGCGGCTGCTGGGCGGGGCCAAGCGTTGTGTGAGGCCCATTGGGCCGCAGCGTGATGCTTTCCCAAGCCCCGGGCGGACAGCACCAACGCGCGGCGCCTTGCGGGGTTCATTCAGCGCAGCGCTGAGGAACTGCCTGCTGCCGGGCGAAGGCCAGGGCGGCTTCGAGCATCCGCCGCAAATGCGGTTGCACGCCCGCTGCGTGTTCCGGCAGGTAGTCGAACGGCATGGCTTCCTGCATGTAGCTGGACTGGGTCATCTCGAGCTGCACGGCGTGGATGTGGTGCGCCGGCTGTCCGTACTGGCGCGTGATGTGGCCGCCCGTGAAGCGGCCGTTGAGCACGCCGGTGTAGCCCGGCGCGGACTGGGCAATGGCCAGCAGCTCGTTGGCCAGTGCCGGGTCGCAGCTGGCGCCGTTGGCCGTGCCCAGGTTCAGGTCGGGCAGCTTGCCCTCGAAAAAGCGCGGCAGCACCGAGCGGATCGAATGCGCGTCCCACAGCATGGCCACGCCGTGCTCGGCCCGGAGGCGGTCCAGCTCGGCGCGCAGCTGCTGGTGGTAGGGCACCCAGAGTGCGTCGCGGCGCGCGGCGACTTCGGCGTCGTCGGGACCGGTGCCGCTGGCATAGACGGGTGTATTGGCAAAGGTGTCCACCGGGCACAGGCCGGTCACGCTCTGGCCGGGGTAGAGGCTGGCGCCGTCGGGCGGGCGGTTCAGGTCGACCACGTAGCGCGAGTGCGTGGCCACCAGCACCGAGGCGCCGAGTTCGTCGGCAAAGCCGTAGAGGCGTTCCAGGTGCCAGTCGGTGTCGTGCACCTGCTGCGCCTCGGGCATGAAGTGCGCGGCCAGCGCGGGTGGCACATGGGTGCCGACGTGCGGCATCGAGATCAGCAGCGGCTGCGTGCCCTGGCGGAAGCGGAAGGCGGGTTCGGTGGTGTGAAAACGCATGGTGTCCATCGGTCTGTGGGTGGGTCTTGCGATTATTGGCTCAGCAGGGCGCTGCGGGCCTGCACCAGGCCGGCGATCGCGCCGGCGCTGTCGGCGTGGCGGCCGCCGTGGACGCGGTGCTGGCCGGCCACCCAGACGGCGTCGATGGCCGAGCTGCGGTGGCTGGCAAATACGTGGGCCGACAGCATGTCGGCTGCATTCAGGCCCTGCAGCGAGGGGTGCTGTGCGTCGAGCACGGCGAAATCGGCCTGCTGGCCGGTGGCCAGGCCGCCGACGGCGCGGCCCGCGGCCTGGGCGCCGCCCTGGACCGCGGCGAGCGCCATGGCGCTGGCGACCTGCGGCTGCGCGGCGCTGGCGCAGACGTTGCGCTGGCGCGTGGCCAGGCGCTGGCCGTATTCGAGCAGCATCAGCTCCTCGGCGGCATTGACGCAGGTGTGGCTGTCCGAGCCTATGCCCCAGCGGCCGGCGCCGGCCACCCAGGCCGGCAGGTCGAAAATGCCGTCGCCCAGGTTGCCCTCGGTGCTCGGGCACAGGCCGGCCACGGCGCCCGACGCGGCGGCGCGCGCGTACTCATGGGCGTCCATGTGGGTGGCATGCACCAGGCACCAGCGCGTGTTGACCTCGGCATGGTCGAGCAGCCAGGCCACGGGGCGCTGGCCGCTCCAGGCGACGCAGGCATCCACCTCCTGGGTCTGCTCCGCGATGTGGATGTGGATCGGTGCCGTGGGGTCGATGGCGTCCAGGCCGGCGAGTGCCTCGCGCAGGGCTTCGGGCGGCACGGCGCGCAGCGAATGCGGTGCCAGGCCCAGGCGTGCGCCTTGCGCGTCGCACGGCGGCTTGAGCGTTTCGAGCAGCCGCAGCATGGAGTCGGTCGAGCGGATGAAGCGGCGCTGGCCTTCGTGGGGCGGCAGGCCGCCAAAGCCGCTGGCTTGGTAGAGCACCGGCAGCAGTGTCATGCCGATGCCGGCGCGCCGCGCGGCGCGCAGCAGCGCCCGCGCCAGCGTGGCGTCATCGGCATAGGGCCGGCCGCTCGGGTCGTGGTGCACGTAGTGGAACTCGCAGACCGCCGTGTAGCCGGCTTCGAGCATTTCGACGTACAGGCCGTAGGCGATGGCTTCGAGCTGTTCGGGGCCGAGCTTGGCGGCAAAGCGGTACATCAGCGTGCGCCAGCTCCAGAAGCTGTCTTGGCTGCCATCGGCGTTTTGGCCCCGGTACTCGGTCAGGCCGGCGAGGGCGCGCTGGAAGGCGTGGGAATGCAGATTGGGCATGCCGGGGATGAGGGGGCCTGCTGCGGTGGCGGTTCCTTCGGGAGGCGTTGCCGTGTCGGGCTGGACTTGCGTGAGCT
Organism: Acidovorax sp. SRB_14; assembly: GCF_012932145.1. Taxonomy (GTDB): domain Bacteria; phylum Pseudomonadota; class Gammaproteobacteria; order Burkholderiales; family Burkholderiaceae_C; genus Simplicispira. The sequence goes on from NZ_MWOK01000006.1 coordinate 161,206, forward strand.
GGCCTTGGTCGTTCCAGGTCAGCAGGACGTCTTGAGCCCAGCCGGTGGGGAGCAGGGCTTGGGGTGCGAAGAGGGTATGGGTCATGGGCTTTTTTGATGTGCTTTGGGAATTGCGAGGTTCCGGGGCGGGGGGCACCCGGCCCCGGAACCCCGAGAAACCGACCAATTCCAAAATCTGGCCATCACCGAATCAACCCCTGCCGCACCACCGTCCGCACCGGCTTGCCGCCCAACCAGTACGCCAGTTCGGCCGCCTCGCGCACATTCCACAGCACAAAGTTGGCGGGCACGCCCACGGCGATCAAGCCATGCGTGTCCTGCAGCCCTAGCGCCCGCGCGGCATGCGTGGTGATGCCGGCCAGCGCCTCGGGCACGGTCAGGCGAAACAGGGTGCAGGCCATGTTCGCCATCAGCAGCAGGCTCAAGCAGGGCGAGGTGCCGGGGTTGTGGTCGGTCGACACGGCCATCGGCACGCCGGCGGCGCGCAGCGCTGCGATGGGCGGCAGGTGCGTGTCGCGCAGCGTGTAGTAGGCGCCGGGCAGCAGCACGGCCACGGTGCCTGAGGCGCGCATCGCGGCTATGCCGGCCTGCGACAGGTGCTCGATGTGGTCGCACGACAGCGCGCCGTAGCGCGCGGCGAGCTGCGCGCCGCCCATGTCCGACAGCTGCTCGGCGTGCAGCTTGACCGGCAGGCCCAGGGCCTGCGCGGCCCGGAAGACGCGCTCGGTTTCCTCCAGCGTGAAGGCGATGCGCTCGCAGAACACGTCGACCGCGTCGATCAGCCCTTCGGCGGCCAGCGCCGGCATCATTTCCTGGCACACCAGGTCGGTGTAGTCGCTGCTGCGGCCCGCGTACTCGGGCGGCAGGGCGTGGGCGCCGAGGAAGGTGGTGCGCACCGCGACGCCATAGGCCTCGCCCAGGCGGCGGGCCACGCGCAGCTGCTTGCGTTCGTGCTCCAGCGCCAGGCCGTAGCCCGACTTGATCTCGATGGCGCAGACGCCCTCGGCCAGCAGGGTTTCCAGGCGCGCGGCGGCGCTGGCAAACAGGTCGTCCTCGCTCGCCTCGCGCGTGGCGCGCACGCTCGAGACGATGCCGCCGCCGGCCTGGGCGACTTCCTCATAGCTGGCGCCGGCCAGCCGCAGGGCGAATTCGTGGGCGCGCTGGCCGCCATAGACCAGGTGGGTGTGGCAGTCGACGAGGCCGGGCGTGGCGAGCGCGCCGCCGCCATCGTGGCGCGGCAGGTGCGCGTGCTCGGCGGGCAGGTCGGCGGCCGCGCCCACCCACTCGATCAGGCCCTGGCCGACGACGATGGCGGCCTGGGCGCCCGCCTTGAGGGGCGCGGCGCCCGGCGCCAGCCGCAGGCCGGTCCAGACACCGTCGGCGCTGGGGGGAGGGGTCGGGGAAGGGGGCATGGCGCAGGCTCTCGGTGGGCGGTGAAGGACTATTGAATCGATAGCTGTCATCGCTTGCTGGGTAAGCGCTGGAGGGCGTTTTGATGCAAATTCATGCGGTTGTGTGGCTGTGCGGTTTCAGGGGCTGTGCAGGCGCACCGCCAGCAGCCGGGCGCCGGGTGATTCGGGCTGGACATCCACGGGCTGCATGGCGCCGCTCCAGCGCAGGCCCTCGCCGGTGTGCAGCACCGAGCGGTCGTGGCCCAGCCGCCAGGCACCGCCCAGCGCCAGCAGCAGGCCGTGCGGCGCGGGCGCGATGGCGCCGGCCTGCTCCAGCACATGCAGCTCGGCCTGCCACTGGCCGCGGCGCGCCATCACATTGAAGTCGGTCGATGCGCCGCCCAGCAGCGTGCAGTGGACCGCGGCGTCGCCGCTGAAGGCAAAGGGCTGGCCGGGCGTGTCCAGCCGGTGGTCGATGGCGCCGTCCGGCGACTGCAGCCGCACGCCGCCGCCGTCCAGCAGCAGGATGTGGCGGTCCACGCCGGCAAACACCGAAAAAAGCCCGGGCGCCGCGATGCTGGCGATGCTGATGCGCCAGCCGAAGTCGTCCAGCCCGGCGCCGGGCGGCCAGCAGGCGATCTCGCGGGTGCTGCCGCCGCCGTTCTTCCACGGCATCACAGGCAGTTGGTCGCGCGCAAAGCGCTGCAGCGGGGGGGAGGGGGTCATGGGTGCGGCCTCGCCTTGTGCGGCTTACTTCACCATCGGCAGCTTCAGTCCCTGCTTCTTCGCCGTGGCCACGGCCAGTTCGTAGCCGGCATCGGCATGGCGCATGACGCCCGAGCCGCAGTCGTTGACCAGCACGCGCGCCAGGCGCTCGGCGGCGGCGTCGGTGCCGTCGGCGACGATCACCATGCCCGCATGCTGCGAGTAGCCCATGCCCACGCCGCCGCCGTGGTGCAGGCTGACCCAGGTGGCGCCGCCGGCGGTGTTGAGCAGCGCGTTGAGCAGCGGCCAGTCGGAGACGGCGTCGGTGCCGTCGCGCATGGCCTCGGTCTCGCGGTTCGGGCTGGCGACCGAGCCGGTGTCGAGGTGGTCGCGGCCGATCACGATCGGGGCCTTGAGCTCGCCGTTCTTCACCATCTCGTTGAACGCCAGGCCCGCGATGTGGCGCTCGCCCAGGCCCAGCCAGCAGATGCGCGCGGGCAGGCCCTGGAAGGCGATGCGCTCGCGCGCCATGTCGAGCCAGCGGTGCGTGTGGTGGTTGTTCGGGAACAGTTCCTTGATCTTCGCATCGGTCTTGTAGATGTCTTCGGGGTCGCCCGACAGCGCCACCCAGCGGAACGGCCCCTTGCCTTCGCAGAACATGGGGCGGATGTAGGCGGGCACGAAGCCCGGGAAGTCGAAGGCGTTCTGCACGCCCTGGTCGAAGGCGACCTGGCGGATGTTGTTGCCGTAGTCCACCGTCGGGATGCCCATGGCCTGGAAGTCCAGCATGGCCTGCACGTGCACGGCGCACGACTGGGCCGCCGCGGTTGTCAGCGCGGCATGCTGCGCGGGGTCGCGCTGCGCGGCCTTCCACTGCGCCACGCTCCAGCCGGCGGGCAGGTAGCCGTTGATCAGGTCGTGCGCCGAGGTCTGGTCGGTCACCAGGTCGGGTCGAATTCCGTTGGGCCCGCCGGCCTGGGCGCGGCGCACCAGTTCGGGCAGGATTTCGGCGGCGTTGCCCAGCAGCGCGATGGAGACGGCTTCCTGGGCCGCCGTGTGCTGGCGGATCAGGCGAATGGCGTCGTCGATGTCCCTGGCCTGCTTGTCGACATAGCGGGTGCGCAGGCGGAAATCGATGCTCGACTGCTGGCATTCGATGTTCAGCGACACCGCGCCGGCCAGCGTGGCGGCCAGCGGCTGCGCGCCGCCCATGCCGCCCAGGCCCGCCGTGAGGATCCACTTGCCAGCCAGGCTGTTGTGGTAGTGCTGTCGGCCGGCCTCGACAAAGGTCTCGAACGTGCCCTGCACGATGCCCTGGCTGCCGATGTAGATCCAGCTGCCGGCCGTCATCTGGCCGTACATGAACAGGCCCTTGCGGTCGAGTTCATTGAAGTGCTCCCAGTCGGCCCACTTGGGCACCAGGTTGGAGTTGGCGATCAGCACGCGCGGCGCGTTCTCGTGCGTCTTGAACACGCCCACGGGCTTGCCCGACTGCACCAGCAAGGTCTCGTCGCTGTCCAGCTCTTTGAGCGACGCGAGGATCTGGTCGTAGCACTCCCAGTTGCGCGCGGCGCGGCCAATGCCGCCGTAGACCACGAGGTTCTTCGGGTCCTCGGCGACCTCGGCGTCCAGGTTGTTCTGGATCATGCGGTAGGCCGCTTCGGTGAGCCAGTTCTTGCAGTTCAGCTGCGTGCCGCGCGGCGCGCGGACCACGCGGCTGGCATCAAATCGGGGGTCGGTGGGGGTGAATGTCTCGGGGGCGTTCATGGCAAGGACTCCGGTGAAAAAGCAGGGCGGGAACACGGATCAGGCGTGGCTGGGCAGGATGCTGCGCAGCACATCGGGCAGGTCGGCCTGCAGTGCCCACAGGCGCACGGCCTCGATGTCGGGGGCCAGGTAGCGGTCGCTCTCCAGGAAGGCGACCTTCTCGCGCAGCTTGCTGAATTCGGCCTCGACCAGCGGAGAGCTTTTGAGCTTGCGCTTGAGCTCGATGCCCTGCGCGGCGGACATGGCTTCGATGCCGACCACGACGGCGGTGTTGTTGACCATGTCGCCCAGGCGGCGTGCCGCGTAGGTGGCCATGGAGACGTGGTCTTCCTGGTTGGCCGAGGTGGGCAGGCTGTCGACGCTGCCGGGGTGGGCCAGCGACTTGTTCTCGGAGGCCAGCGCGGCGGCCGTGACCTGCGCAATCATGAAGCCCGAGTTCAGGCCGCCGTCGCGCACCAGGAAGGGCGGCAGGCCCGACAGACCGGTGTCCAGCAGCAGCGCGATGCGGCGCTCGGCAATCGCGCCGATCTCGCTGATGGCCAGCGCGATGATGTCGGCGGCAAAGGCCACCGGCTCGGCGTGGAAGTTGCCGCCCGAGATCACCTCCCCGGTGTCGGTGAACACCAGCGGGTTGTCCGACGCGGCATTGGCCTCAATGCGCAGCACACGTGCGGCGTGCGTGAGGTTGTCCAGGCATGCGCCCATGACCTGCGGAATGCAGCGGATGGAATACGGGTCCTGCACCCGGCCGCAGTCGGCGTGCGAGGGCACGATGGCGCTGCCTTCGAGCAGGGCGCGCACGGCCGCCGCGACGGCGATCTGGCCGGGCTGGCCGCGCGCGGTGTGGATGCGCTCGTCAAAGGGCTTGATGGAGCCCTGGATGGCTTCGAGCGACAGCGCGCCCGACATCAGGGCCGAGGCAAACACGTCCTCGGCGCCAAACAGGCCGACCAGCGCCAGCGCGGTGGAGACCTGCGTGCCGTTGAGCAGCGCCAGGCCTTCCTTGGGGCCGAGCACAAAGGGTTCGAGGCCGATGCGGCGCATGGCGTCGGCGCCGCTGACCACGGTGCCGTCGGCCAGGGTGGCCTCGCCTTCGCCGATCAGCACGCAGGCCATGTGGGCCAGCGGCGCCAGGTCGCCCGAGGCTCCGACCGAGCCCTTGGCCGGAATGCGCGGCATCACGCCGGCGTTGAACAGCGCCAGCAGCGCATCGACCAGCTCCGGCCGCACGCCCGAGTGGCCGCGCGCCAGGCTCACCGCCTTGGTCGCCAACACCAGGCGCACCACGGGGGCCGCGAGCGGCTCGCCGGTGCCCACGCTGTGCGAGAGCACCAGGTTGCGCTGCAGGTCGGCCAGGTGGTTGGCGGCGATGCGCGTGCTGGCGAGTTTTCCAAAGCCGGTGTTGATGCCGTAGACCACTTCGTCGTTGTCGAGGATGCGCTGCACCACGGCCTGCGAACGGGCCATGGCACCGCGCACAGACGGGTCGAGCGCCAGGCGCACACCGCCGGCCTGGATGCGGCGCAGCAGGCCCAGGCCCACCTGGCCCGGGGTGAGCAGCAGTTCGGCGGGACCAGTCGATGGGGTGGACGAAGCAGAGGAGAACATGCGGAACCTTTGGGAAAGAAGGGTGGGAGGAAGGCGGTGCAAGGGGTGAAAAGGATGTGTTTATTAATGTATAGACAATAAAAGCGCGTGGCAAGTGCTTTGGGGGCTCCCAAAAGCTAGAGAAATCCCTTAGAGGCATGTGGGCGATCTCTGCGAAGCTGCACGGCCGCCCGGCGCCGCACGCGCCCACGGCTGCCACCGCAGCGCTGCGTTCCGTGACCGGCGGCACCGTGAGGAAAGATCGAAACATCCCGCGGAATCCGGGTAAACGCGCATGCCTTGGCAAAAAAACCGGTGCTTTAATATGTATAGGCAAATAAAAGACGGGCTCGATTTTGGCAGTCTTGATGCCCGCGGCACAGCCAGCAAGGGCGGGCCGGTTTTCCAACAAGACCTGGAGACAACATGACAAAACGTCCCTTTCTCAAGAGCCTTGCCGCTGCGGCCATCGCGCTGGCATGCGTCGGCGCCCACGCGCAGGATTCCCTGGCGCGGGTCAAGCAGACGGGGGTGCTGAAGGTAGGAACCGAAACCGCGTTTGCGCCGTTTGACTTCATCAAGGACGGCAGCCACGCCGGGCTGAACGTGGACCTGTTCAACGAGGTCGCCAAGGAATTGGGTGTCAAGCTGGAGTGGGTGCTGTTGCCGTGGGAGGGCGTGCTGCCTGGGCTGGAGACGAGCAAGTTCGACATGGTGGCCGGCCCGGCCACCATCACCAAGGCGCGCCTGGAGCGCTACCGCTTCTCCGTGCCCGTGGCCGAGGCCACGGCGGCGTTCCTCAAGCGCAAGGGCGACGCCTCGGTCACGAAACCGGCCGACCTGTCGGGCAAGATCGTGGGCGGGGCCAAGAGCTCTGCCCAGCTGATCCAGGCGAAGACGTTTGGCGAAACCCTGCCCGGCAAGATCCAGACGCGCGACTACCCCGGCAACAACGAGGCCTATGCCGACCTTGCGGCCGGCCGGATTTCCGCGGTTTCCAACTCGCTGCCCAACATCGCCTATGTGGCGCAGCAACGCCCCGACACCTTCGAGGTGGTGCAGCCCGCGTTTGGCGCCAAGAGCTACTTCGGCTACATCAGCCGCAAGGACGCCGATGCGGCGAAGCTGGCCGACGCGGTCGACGCGGCGCTGCTGAAGATGAAGCGCGACGGCCGCCTGGCCAGTCTGCAGAAGAAGTGGTTCGGCGAGAGCTTCGATACGCCCGACCAGGCGCCGGCACCCAGCTTCTGAACGGTTTGATCCCCGAGACGGCGGCGGGGTGGCTTCCGGCCCCCTGTCGCCTTCCTCCATTTTTTGAAACAGAGGCGTGACCCATGTCTTTCAAATTGTTCATGTTGCTGGTGCAGGCCTGCGGCTGGACCCTTGTGATCAGCAGCGCCTCCATCGTGGCAGGGCTGGCGCTGGGGACGGTGGTGTCTGCCGCGATGCAGTCCAGCCACCGTGCGCTGTCGCTGGCGGGGCGCACCTTTGTCAGCTTTTTTCGCGGCGCGCCGCTCCTGGTGCAGCTGCTGCTGATCTACAACCTGCTGCCCATGCTGGGGCTGAACGTGCCGAGCATGGTCGCTGCCATCGTGGGGCTGTCGCTGTGCACGGCGGCCTACCAGGCGGAAAACCTGCGCGGTGGCTTTGCCAGCGTGCCGCGCGGCCTGCTGGAAGCGGCCGACATGCTGGGCATGACGCCCTTTCAGCAGTTCTGGCGCATCCGCGCGCCGATTGCGCTGCGCATGACGCTGCCGGCCCTGACCAACGAGGCCATCATGATCTTGAAGGCCTCGTCGCTGGTGTCGGTGGTCGGCGTGATCGAGTTGACGCGCATGGCGCAGGACCTGTCGGCCAGTACCTTCCAGCCGCTGCCGCTGTTTGCCGCCGCGGCGCTGCTTTACCTGGTCATCAACAGCGCGGTGGCCCTGGGTGCCCGCCGGCTTGAAGGCTCGTTTCGCTGGGGAGTCAAGGCATGAATTTCGATGTCGACCTGATCGCTTCGTTCGGCCCCGAGTTGCTGCATGCCGGGGGCGTGACCTTCCTGATCTGGCTGGGCGGCGCCCTGGCGGCCATTGTGCTGGGCTTTGTCGTGGCCATCGGGCGGCGCTACGGGCCGCCCGCGCTGGATGCGGCGCTGCGCGCCTACGTTGACCTGATTCGCGGCACGCCGTTTTTGATCCAGCTTTTTCTGCTCTACTACGGCGGCCCCTTCATCGGCCTGTCGATGGAGCCCGTGCCTGCGGGCCTGCTGGGCCTGGCGGTGTACGGCGCGGCGTATTTCAGCGAAATTTTCCGTGCCGGCTTTGAAGCCGTGCCGCGCGGCCACATCGAGGCGGGCGAGTGCCTGGGGCTGAGCCGCGTGCAGATCGTCCAGCGCATCCTGGTGCCCGAGATGACCATGCTGGTGTTGCCGCCGGCCGTCAACATGGTGATTGTGCTGCTGAAGGAAACCGCGGTGCTGTCCATCATCACCGTGCCGGAGCTGACCTTCCAGGTGGGTTCCCTGGGTTCGGAGAAATACGCCTTCGTCGAAGCGATGTTTCTGCTCGCTTGCTTTTACTGGGCCTTGGTCGAAGTGTGCGGCAGTCTGGGCCGCATGGCCGAAGCCCGCCTTTCCCGATTTGGATTTACCAACCCATGACCGATACCCTCACCCACCGTTCCGCCTTCCCTGTGGCGACTCCAGGCGCCAAGACTTCACCTGCCGCTGAGGCCCCCCGGAGGACCGCCATGACCGCGCATGCCATTTCAGTCCGGGGGGTGAGCAAAAGCTTTGGTCCCGTGGAGGTGCTGCACGGCATCGACCTGGACATCGAGGCCGGTCAGGTGACGTGCCTGATCGGCCCCTCGGGCTCGGGCAAGAGCACGCTGCTGCGCTGCATGGCGTTTCTCGAAGAAACCACGGCCGGGTCCATTCTGGTCAACGGGCAGCCGCTGGGTTTCGAGCCAGGTGCCGATGGCCAGCGCGTGCGCCTGAGCCCCGAGCGCATCCGCGCAGTGCGCTCCACCATCGGCATGTGCTTTCAGCAGTTCAACCTGTGGCCGCACATGACGGCGCTGGGCAATGTCAGCGAGGCGCTCAAGACCGTGCGCGGCGTGCCGCGCGCCGAGGCCGAGGAGCGCGCCATGGCGCAGCTCAGGAAGGTCGGCCTCGAGGCCCGGGCCGACCACTACCCGTCGCAACTCTCGGGCGGGCAGCAGCAGCGTGTGGCGATTGCGCGGGCGCTGGCCCTCGAGCCGCAGATCATGCTGTTTGACGAGCCCACGTCGTCGCTCGACCCCGAACTCACGGGGGAGGTGCTCAATGTGATGCGGGCGCTGGCCGAAGATGGCATGACCATGGTGGTGGTCTCGCACGAGATCGGCTTTGCCGCGTCGGTTGGCGCCAAGATCGCCTTTCTCGATCAGGGCAGGCTGCTGCTCGAAGGCAGTCCGCAGCAGGTGTTTGGCAAGCCGCGCCACGCGCGCCTGGACCAGTTCCTCGACACCTACCTGGACCGCGGTGCAGCTATGCTTGTCTGATGACCCTGGACGCCAAGCCCTCCCGACCCGACGCGACCTCTGGCGCGTCCCCCAAGATGCCGCCCAAGGCTGCAGCCCCAGCCGCCGTCAAGGCCGCAGGCAAGGCTGCGGCGGCGGTGCCGGCCAAAGCGCCGGCAGCGGGGCCGGCCGCCACAGGGTCGCTGCACCAGCGCATCCTGAGCGACATCGAGCAGCGCATCCTGAGCGGCGAATGGCCGCCCGGGCACCGTATTCCCTCCGAGCACGAGCTGACGGACATTTACCAGTGCTCGCGCATGACCGTCAACAAGGTGCTGACGCAACTGGCGCGCGCCAACATGGTCGAGCGGCGGCGCAAGGCGGGCAGCTTTGTGATGCGCTCGCATTCGCGCTCGGCGGTGCTCGAAATCCACGACATCCGCGCCGAAGTGCTGGCGCTGGGCCAGCCTTACCGCTACGAGCTGATCGGCCTCAAAAAGCGGCGCAGCCTGCGTGCCGACATGGACGCGCTGGAACTGGACAAGGCCGGGCCGGTGCTGGAGCTGCGCAGCCTGCACTACGCGGGACCGCTGCCGTTCTGCCTCGAACACCGGCTGATCAACCTGGCTGCCGTGCCGCAGGCCGGCAGTGAATCCTTCCAGGACGAGCCGCCCGGCGCCTGGCTGGTCAGCCATGTGCCCTGGACCTCGGCGGAGCACCGCATCCGCGCCGGCGCGTCCGATGCCGGCATGGCGGCTCTGCTGCGGGTGGCGCCCGGTTCGCCGTGCCTGATCATCCAGCGCCGCACCTGGACGGGAGAGAGCCCGGTGACGTTTGTGCGGCTGGCCTATCCGGGCGAAGAGCACGAACTGGTCGCGCATTTCTCGCCCACCAAGGAGGGCAAGGCGGCCAACGCTGGCAGCAACGCCGTCTGAGCGCAGCCGGCGCTGAAGCACCGGGGGCAGCCTTCCGCCTTGCCGGCGGGACGGTCTATTCGCTGGCGAGGCGGTGCCCGGGGCCGGCCTTGAGCCGGCTCAGCGGAATATCCCCGGAGGAAAGCCCGGCCTGCCGCCGTCCCGCGGCCATCACCCACTGCTGGAACTCGCGGCCAAAGGGTTTGTTCAGCGCGGCGCGGTCCCAGGCCAGGAAGTAGGGCTGGGGCAGCTGCAGGCGGTGGTCGAACGGCAGGACCAGGCGCCGCTCCGCGAGGTCGCCGGTGATCATCGCGATCGGTGCCAGCACCAAACCCCGGCCGGCCAGCGCGGCATCGATGGCGGCGCTGGAGAGAGAAAAGGTCAGCGAGCTGTCGACCGCACCGCCGCCGTCCATGCCTGCGCTGCGCGCCCAGTCGGCCCAGTTGGGCGGGGGCCGGTGCACGCGTTCCCAGTCGATGCCGATCAGCGGCAGGTCGAGCAGTTCGGCCGGCGTGCGCACCGTGTGCGACGCCAGCAAATCCGGCGCACACGCCGGCACCACCCAGTCGGTGAACAGCTCGGCGTGGTGCGCATGGTGGCGCGACTGTTCGCCGTACGAGATGCGAAAGTCGGTTTCGCCGCCCTGCAGATCGGGCTCGCGCTCGGCGCCCACCAGGCGCAGCCGGGCGCCCGCATGCGCCGCCTGCCAGTCAAACAGCAGCGTGCCCAGCCACTTGCTGGCCACCGAGGACAGGCAGCTCACCGTCAGGCCGCTTTCGGTGCGCAGCCGCCACAGGCTTTGCTGCGCGGCACGCAGGCGGTCGAATGCCGTGCCCAGCTCCTTGTGGTAGAGCCGTCCCCAGGTCGACAACTCCATGCCTTTGCCGCGCCGCTCGAACAGGCGCAAATCGAGCAGTTCTTCGAGTTTGCGCACCTGCTGGCTCACGGCGCCGGCCGACACGCCCATCTCCAGCGCGGCAGCCATCACGCTGCCGGTGCGCGCCACGGCCTCGAAGGCCTGCAGGGCGCGCAAGGGCGGCAGTTGCTGAGGGGGCATGGCGGGCGAAGAGCGCATGGCGGCACGGCTTTTTGAACACAGCATTGAGTTTAGCTTTTCTAAAGAAGAACGCAGATCAATTCGCTTGTTGCAGGCGGTGGCATTGGCTATGGTGTGGCACCGCAATCCGCTTTTGCCGAGAGGAAATCCGCCATGTTTTTACGCAATGCCTGGTACGTCGCAGCCCGGGAAAACGACGTTGCCGACAAGCCCGTTCCCGTCAAGATCCTGAACGAGAAAATCGTGCTGTTTCGCAAGACCGACGGGCAGGTCGCGGCGCTCGAAGACGCCTGCCCGCACCGCAAGCTGCCGCTGTCCATGGGCCGCATCAAGGGCGACGAGATCGAGTGCGGCTACCACGGCATGATGTTCGACTGCTCGGGCAGCTGCACCCGGGCTCCGGCCACCGACCGGCCGCCTCCGGGCGCCCGCGTGCGCTCGTACCCGATGGCGGTGCGCTACGGCCTGCTGTGGATCTGGATGGGCGATGCGGCCTTGGCCGATTCCGACACGATCTTTGCGGTCGAGCACTGGGGCGACCCGGCCTGGGGCATGAACCAGGGCGACGGCATGGAGATCGCGTGCAACTACCTCTACATGACCGACAACCTGCTGGACCCCACGCACGTCGCCTGGGTGCACCAGAGCTCGTTCGCCAGCGCGGCCTGCGAAGACACGCCGCTGCAGACCACCGTGGCGGACAGCGGCGTGACCGTGTGGCGCTGGATGAACGACGTGGACCCTGCGCCGTTTTACGCGCCCTTCCTCAAGTTCAAGGGCCGCTGCGACCGCAAGCAGCAGTACGAAGTGCGCTACCCCAGCCACGCCCTCATCAAGGCCATCTTCACCCCGGCCGGAACGGGCGGCGAAGGCCAGCCGCTGCATGAGGACGTGTTCATCATGGACAGCTACAACTTCATGACGCCGATCGACGAGAACACCACCAAGTACTACTGGTTCCAGATGCGCAACTTCGCGCCCGACGACGCCGAAGTCTCGCGCCAGTTCGCCACCTCGGTGCGCGGCGCGTTCGAGGAAGACCGGGTCATCCTGCAGGCCGTGCACCAGGGGCTGGCCGAAAAGACCTCGCCCAATATCGATTTGAAGATCGATGTCGGACCGCTGCGCTTTCGCCGCCGGCTCGCGCAGCTGATCGAGGCCGAGCGCGCGCAGGCCGCCCAGCCGGCCGTGGCAGAAACGGCATGAACCCCCCTTCCGCCGCGCGCGGCTTTCGCCCGCTGAAGGTGATCGACAAGGTCCGCGAGAGCAGCACCATCACGTCGTTTCACCTGGCGCCAGCCGAGCCCGGCGGTTGGCGCGCCTTTGAGCCGGGGCAGTTCCTGGTCTTCCGCTTTCCGGCCGACAACGAGCGCGGCCATGTGCTGCGCACCTACAGCGTCTCGTGCGCCCCCGGCCACCCGGGGCGCTACCGCATCTCGGTCAAGCGCGAAGCGGCGCCCCACCCCGGCCTTCCCGACGGCCTGGGGTCATGCCACCTGCACGACACCGTGGCGGTGGGCGACACACTGATGGCCGACGGCCCGCGCGGCGACTTCCACCTGGACCGCACGAGTGCGCGCCCCGTGGTGCTGCTCTCGGGCGGTGTGGGGCTGACGCCGATGGTGTCGATGCTGCACGCGCTGGCCGAGCAGAGCGACCGGCGCGCCGTCTTCATCCACGCCTGCGACAACGGCGAGGTGCACGCGCTCGGCGACGAGGTGCGCGCGCTGGCGGCCTCGCGGCCCGGCATCGACGCGCATTTCGTCTACCGTTTCCCCACCGAGGCCGACCGCGCAGCCAAGCGCCACCAGGCCGAGGGCGTGGTCACGCGCGAGCTGCTGCAACGCCTGCTGCCGCTGGACGACTACGAGTTTTACCTGTGCGGGCCGCCGCCCTTCATGCAGGCGGTGTTCCGGCTGGTGCGCAGCCTCGGCGTGCCCAAGGAGCGCATCGCCTACGAGTTCTTCGGCCCGGCGACCGTGCTGGAGCCCGACGGGGCCGTGGCAAGGGCCGCGCCGGTGCCGGCCGCCGCCGCGCCAGCGCCGCTCGCCGCACCCGCCGCGGGCACCGCGGCAGACGGCGCCATCACCGTCACGTTTCGCCAAAGCGGCCGCAGCGCCCGCTGGGCCGATGGCACGGAGTCGCTGCTGTCGTTTGCCGAAAGCCACGGCCTGGCACCCGCGTTCAGCTGCCGCGCCGGCGTCTGCGGCACCTGCAAGACCGGGCTGGTCGACGGCACGGTGCGCTATTTCGAAGAGCCGCTCGACGACCCCGGCCCCGGGCAGGTGCTGCTCTGCTGCGCCCGGCCCCAGGGCGACCTGGTGCTCGACCTTTGATCTTTGACCCTTTCCGGACTGTCCCCATGAACCACCCCGCTTCCGACAACGCACCGCACGGCCTGCGCTTCAATCCCCACGTCGCGGCCCTGCCGCCCTACAACGCCGGCATGAACGTGGAGGTGGCGCGCGCGCTCAGCGGCCAGCACGACATTGCCCGGCTGGCCAGCAACGAAAACCCCGAGGGCTGCTCGCCGGCGGTCATGAAGGCGTTGGCGTCTGCCGCATACGAGCCCTGGCGCTATGCCGATCCGGCCTGCACCGCCCTGCGTGCCGCCCTGGCGCACAAGCTCGCCTGTGACGCGCAGCAGGTCGTGGTCGGCAACGGCTCCGAAGAGATGATTGCCGCGATTGCGCGTGCGCTCTTGACCCCGGGCGCCACGGCGCTGACCGTGGTACCCAGTTTCGGCCTGCACGAGATCGAGCCGCTGGCCGCCGGTGCCGAGGTCGTCAAGGTGGCGATGACCCCCGAGCTCGGCTTTGACCTGGAAGGCCTGGAGTGCGCACTGGCGCGGGGGCCCCAGGTGGCGTTTTTGTCGTCGCCCTGGAACCCGGTCGGCCCGGCGCTGGACCACGCGGCGCTGCAGCGCGTCATCGCAGCCGTGCGGCCCGGCACGCTGCTGGTGCTCGACGAGGCGTATTTCGAGTTCGCCGACCCCGGCGCGCCCAACGGCATCGAGGTGCTGCGCGCCAGCGGCGTCGCCCATGTGGTGCTGCGCACCTTCTCGAAGGCCTACGGCCTGGCCGGCCTGCGCGTGGGCTATGCCGTGTGCTCGCACCCCGAGATCGCGCGCGTACTCACGGCGGCCAAGACGCCGTTCAATGTCAACGCCGCGGCCCAGGCCGCTGCGCTGGCCGCGCTGGCGGACGAGGCCTGGATGCACGCGTCCATGGGCCGGCTGCGCAGCGAGCGCGAGCGCGTGGCCACAGGGCTGCGGGCGCTGGGCCTGCGCGTGGCGCCGTCGCAAACCAACTTCCTGTTTTTCGATGCCGGGCAGAGCAGCGCCGACGTGGCCGACACGCTGCTGCGCCAGCACGGCATCATCGTCAAGGCCTGGCGCGAGCCGGGCTACGAACGCTTCATCCGCGCCACCATCGGCAGCCCGGCAGAGAACGACCGGCTGATGGCCGCGCTCGCGCAGATCCGCCAGTCCGCCCGGGTGAGCGCCTGATGCACGCGGAATTTCTCGCGGCCTTGGGCGCCATCGTCGGCAGCGCCCAGGTGCGCACCGGTGCTGAGGTGCAGGCTATGGACCCGGGCTGGCACCCTGACAACCTGGCCGCCGGCGTGGTGGTGCTGCCCGCCAGCACGGCCGAGGTGGCGGCGGTGGTTCGGCTGTGCGGCCAGCACCGCGTGCCCATCGTGCCGCAGGGCGGGCGCACCGGGCTGGTCGGCGGGGCCATCTCGCAGCCGGGCGAATTGATCGTGTCGCTCGCGCGCATGCAGGCCATCGAGCTGCTCGACCCGGTCAGCCGCATTGCGGTGGTGCAGGGCGGCGCCACGCTGGAGGCGCTGCAGGAGGCTGCGGCGCTCGAGCGGCTGGAGCCCGGCATCGACATCCCCGCGCGCGGCTCGGCCACGATCGCCGGCATGGTCTCCACCAACGCCGGCGGCATCATGGCGTTTCGCAACGGCGTCATGCGCCACCGCGTGCTGGGCCTCGAAGCCGTGCTGGCCGACGGCTCGGTCTACAGCGACCTCACGCAGGTGGTCAAGAACTCGGCCGGCTACGACCTCAAGCACTTGCTGATCGGTGCCGAAGGCAGTCTGGGCATCGTGACGCGCGTGGTGCTCAAGCTCGACCCCGTGCCCGACGCCACCGCCACCGCCTTGCTGGGCCTGCCCTCGGTGGCTGCCACGCTGCAGGCGATCCGCTGGGCGCTGGACATCGGTGTGGGCCACCTGCGCGCCGCGGAGGCGCTGTGGCAGGGCTATATCCGCCTCACCGCCGACGGGCTGCAGTGGCGTGAGCCCGGCATGGAACTCGACCAGCCCATTTATGTGCTGCTGTCGCTGGGCGGCGCCGAGGAAGCGGTGCTGCAGGAAGCCTTCGAGGGGCTGTTCGAGAAAGTGCTCGCGCACCACCCCGACGCCACGGGCATCGTCGCCAGTTCGGCGCGCCAGGAGCGCGCGCTGTGGCGCCTGCGCGAAGACACCGACCTCCTGTACCGGGCGCATCCGGGCGCGCCGTCGTACGACGTGTCGGTGCCGCTCGCGCGCCTGGACGGGTACGTGGAGCAGGTGCAGCGCGGCCTCGCCGCCATCGACCCGTCCCTGGCGCCCTATCTGTTCGGCCACCTGGCCGACGGCAATGTGCACATCGTGCTCAACCGCCCTGGGCCACTGCCGCCCGCGCTGTCCACGCAGATCGAAGCCGTGCTGTATGGCCCCTTGCGCGCCCTGGGCGGTTCGTTCTCGGCCGAGCACGGCGTGGGCTCCAAGCGCATCGGCGCCATGTTCGACACCCTCGACCCCGTCAAGCTCGCGACCATGGCGCACATCAAGCGCCTGCTCGACCCCGACAACCTGCTCAACCCGGGCAAGGTGCTGCAGGCCGCCTGACACGGGACCGGGCTTTGGCCGGGTGCTCTGCGGAGTTTGAAGCCAAATCGGGCTCCAGCGCTTACTGGGCAAGCGCTGACAGCTATTTAATCAATAGTAAACACCAGGAGGCAACCATGAACTCTGCGAATTTGCACCCGGCCATCGGCCGGGCCCAGCCCCAGCAGCCCGCCGCCGGCTTCGGCGGCGGAACGCTGCAGTGCCACTGCACGCACGACGCGGTGCAGGTGCGCGTGGACACGCAGGTCGCGCACAACCACGCCTGCGGGTGCAGCAAGTGCTGGAAGCCGTCCGGCGCGATCTTCTCGGTCGTCGGCGTGGTGCCACGCAAGTCGCTGCGGGTGACCGCGCATGCCGAAAAGCTGCAGGTCGTCGACCCGCAGGCCACCATCCAGCGGCATGCCTGCAAGGTCTGCGGCGTGCACATGTTCGGACGCATCGAAAACCCGGCGCATCCGTTCCATGGGCTCGATTTCATCCACACCGAGCTGTCCAGCGACGCCGGCTGGGCCGCGCCCGAGTTCGCGGCCTTTGTGTCTTCGGTCATTGAAACCGGCACGCCGCCCGAGCGCATGGGCGGCATCCGCCAGCAGCTGCGCGATGCCGGGCTGGAACCCTACGACTGCCTGTCGCCACCGCTGATGGACGCCATCGCCACGCACGTGGCCCAGTCCCGGCACGCCTGACAAGGCGCAGGCCGACCCCCAGCGCAGGCGGGGCGTCGGCGGGTCGCCACTGCGGTCGATGCCCGGCGCGCCCGCGTCAGCGGTGGTGCCCCTGGCGCACCGGGGGGGGCTCGTCCACCGGCCCGATGCCGGCGCGCATTTGCGCTAAGGTGGCGCCGATGAACCTGGATTTTGTACGACTGGGCTGGCGCACGCTGTGGCGCGATCTGCGCGCGGGCGAGCTGCGCCTGCTGATGGTGGCCGTCACGCTGGCGGTGGCGGCGCTCACCTCGGTGGGCTTCTTTGCCGACCGCCTGCAGGGGGGGCTGCAGCGCGATGCCCTGCAGCTGCTCGGCGGTGACGCCGTCGTCGCCAGCGACCTGCCCACGCCCCCTGTCTTTGTCGAGCGCGCCCGGGCGCTGGGCTTGCAGACCGCCACCACCGTGGGCTTTCCGACCATGGGCCGGGCCAGCGAGGCGCAGGGCGGCGCCGCCAAGCTGGTCGCGCTCAAGAGCGTGCCAAGCGGCTACCCGCTGCGCGGCAGCCTCAAGGTGGCCGACGCGCCCGGCGCGGCCGCTTACACGACGCGCGACATTCCCGCGCGCGGCGAGGTCTGGGTGGATGCGCCGCTGCTCGAATCGCTGGGCCTGCGCATGGACGACATGCTGCTGCTGGGCGACGCGCAGCTGCGCATCGCGCGCACCATCGTTCTCGAGCCCGACCGCGGTGCCGGCTTCATGAGCTTCGCACCACGCGCCATGGTCAACGCGGCCGACCTGCCCGCCACCGGCCTGGTGCAGCCCGCCAGCCGCCTGACCTACCGCTTCGCCGTGGCCGGGCCGGCGCGCGCCGTGCAGCAGTTCAGCGCCTGGGCCGCGCTCGAAGTCAAGAAGCCCGAGATCCACGGTGTGCGCCTGGAGTCGCTCGAGAGCGGCCGCCCGGAAATGCAGCAGACGCTGGACCGTGCGCAAAAATTCCTCAACCTCGTGGCGCTGCTGGCCGCGCTGCTGTCGGCCGTGGCCGTGGCGCTGGCCGCACGCGGCTTTGCTGCGAGCCACCTCGACGCCTCGGCCATGCTGCGCGTGCTCGGCCAGAGCCAGCGCACCATCGCCTGGAGCTACGGCGTCGAATTCGCCCTGGTGGGCCTGTGCGCCAGCGCGCTGGGCGTGGCGCTGGGCTTTGGCGTGCATTACCTGTTCGTGCTGCTGCTCGCCGGCCTGGTCGAGTCGGCCCTGCCCACGGCCAGCCTATGGCCCGTGGCGCTGGGCCTGGGCGTGGGGCTGACGCTGCTGCTGGCCTTTGGCCTGCCGCCGGTGCTGCAGCTGGCGCAGGTACCGCCGCTGCGCGTGATCCGGCGCGAGGTGGGCGCGTTGCGGCCGGCGTCGCTGGCCGTGCTGGGGCTGGGCGTGGCCGGTTTTGCCGCGCTGCTGCTGGCGGTGAGCAGCGACCTGAAACTCGGCCTGATCGCCGTGGGCGGATTCGCCGGTGCGGTGGCGCTGTTCGCCGCCCTGGCCTGGGTGGCCGTGAAACTGCTGCGCGGCGCCGTCAATGAGGCCACGGCCCCGCGCTGGCTGGTGCTGGCGACGCGGCAGGTCTCGGCGCGCCCGGCCTATGCCGTCGTGCAGGTCAGCAGCTTGGCCGTGGGCCTGTTGGCGCTGGTGCTGCTGGTGCTGCTGCGCACCGACCTGATCGCCAGCTGGCGCCAGGCCACGCCGCCCGACGCGCCGAACCGCTTCGTCATCAACGTGCAGCCCGACCAGGCCGCGGCCTTCCAGAAGGCGCTGCAGGACGCGGGCGTGCGCGACTACGACTGGTACCCCATGATCCGCGGCCGCCTGGTGGCCGTGAACGGCCGGACCGTGGGCCCCGACAGCTACAGCGAAGACCGGGCCCGGCGCCTGGTGGACCGCGAATTCAACCTGTCCACCGCTGCCCAGCAGCCGCCGCACAACCAGCTCGTGGCGGGCCGCTGGATGCCCGAGGAGAAAGACGCGATCAGCCTCGAGGAAGGCATTGCCCAGACCCTCGGATTGAAGTTGGGCGATCGCCTGCGCTTTGACATCGGCGGGGTGCAGAACGAGGCCCGCATCACCAGCCTGCGCAAGGTGGACTGGGGATCGATGCGTGCCAATTTCTTTGCGATGTACCCCGTCGACCACCTGGACGGTGTGGCCGTGACCTACCTGGCCGCCTACCGGGCGCCCACCACGGCAGGTTTCGACAATGCGCTGGTGCATCAGTTTCCCAACATCACCAGCGTGGACATGGGCGCCACGCTGGCCCAGGTGCAGGGCGTGCTCGACCAAGTGATCCGCGCGGTCGAGTTCCTGTTCGGTTTCACTTTGGCCGCCGGCCTGGTGGTGCTGTTCGCCGCCGTCACCGCCACGCGCGAGGAGCGCACGCGCGAGTACGCCATCATGCGGGCGCTGGGCGCACGCGCCAGCCTGCTGCGCCAGGTGCAGCGTGCCGAACTCGCGGGCGTCGGCCTGCTGGCGGGCTTCCTGGCCAGCTGCGTGGCTGTCTGCGTGGGCTGGGCGCTGGCGCGCTATGTGTTCGACTTCCGCTGGACGGCCTCACCCTGGGTGCCGCTGCTGGGCGCGCTGGCCGGTGCCGTGCTGGCCCTGCTGGCCGGCTGGTGGGGCCTGCGCGCCGTGCTCAACACGCCGGTGGTGGACACGCTGCGCCGCGCCGCAGAGTAGGGCTTCGCGGCAAGCGCGAGCGGTGGGCCTCAGTGGCGACCGCCCCCACCACGGCCGCCACCACCGCGGCCGCCGCCGCCATGGAAACCGCCCCGGCCACCACCGCGGCCACCGCCACTCCAGTAGCCGAAGCCGAAGTTGAGCGAGAGGGGCGGCCCTACGTACGCTGGGCCGTAGTAATACGGGGCGGTGTAGTACGGTGCGGTGTACACGGGCGCGGTCGCGTAAGGGGCCGCATAGATGGCTTGGCCGTTGGCGTCGGTGCCGTAGTAGGTGTAGGGGCCAGGGGCGGTCCCATAGACCGCGCATCCGCCCAAAGCGGACAGTGCCAGCAGCGAAAATGTCAGGCGTTTCGCCGTGCCTTTCAGGAAGTGGGTCATGGTAGCTTTCCGGTCTTTGGTCAGGATGCCCGTTAGAACGAAAATCCCTCCCTGCGGTTCAGTGTAGACGGGCCCGATACAGCGGCGCAGCGCGTAAAGTTCGCGTTCCATGCAGCCCCACCCACGGAATCCATGGCGGTGGTATGACCCGCATCTGCTGTGCCGGGCCCCGCAGGCCGGGCACCGCTTCTCCGCAACACCTTTTCACCCCATTTCCGATGCCAACCGAAGACAAGCAGCCCGCCGATGCGGCCCTTGAAACCCCCTACGCCCAGATCGGCGGGGAGGAGAGTGTGCACGCTCTGGTCGAGCGCTTCTACGACCTCATGGAACTCGACCCCGCCTACACCGAACTGCGCGCCGCCCACGGCAGCACGCTGCAAGAGGCACGCCAGAAGCTGTTCTGGTTCCTCTGCGGTTGGCTGGGCGGCCCCGACCACTACGAAAGCCGCTTCGGCCACCCGCGCCTGCGCATGCGCCATATGCCGTTTTCGATCGGCATCCGCGAGCGCGACCAGTGGGTCGCGTGCATGGACCAGGCCATGGGCGACACCGGTGTGCCCACCGCACTGCGCACCCGCCTGCGCGAGAGCTTCATGAAAACGGCCGATTGGATGCGCAACCGCGGCCAATAAGCCCCTGCGCGCAGTGCGCAGGGGGCTTCAGAAAGCATAGCTTTCAGCGCAGAGCCCTATTGGGCCAAGGCCCAATTTCATGCCCAAACGGCTGGGCCTCACGCGGCGCTGCGCTGCTCGGCTTTCAGCGGCGGCGTACCCTCTTTGAACATCGAACTGAGCTGTTTGCGCAGGTCGGGTGAATCGGTGTGGCCGTGCACCGTGGTCGCGTGCTGCACGGCGGCTTCGAGCAGCTCTTCTTTGCTGTCGGCCGACAGCGCCACACTGCAGTTCATGGTGCTCGGGTATTCGCGGCAATCGATGTATTGGCGTGACATGGCAGTTCCTTTCTTGTCGTCAGGGGCGTGCTTCATTGACCAGGTTGAACGGCGTCTGGGTGGCGCGCCGGCAATGCGGGAAGCCGCCTTGCGTGACCAACGTCCCGCATGCGGGCCTCGCCGTCCTGCGCGCCCAGGCACAGCCCCACCTCCTGCGCGCGTGAAGCGGGCGTGCAGATGAAGGCCGAGGCGGAGAGAATCACCCGGCCGACCGGGGTCAGGTTGTCGTCGAGCCGGTCGTCGGCGAAAGGCCCGATGACCCTCCCGCTGGCGTCGGGCTTGAGGCTTTGCGGGACATGGAACCCGTAGCCCGCGCCCAGGCCGGTGCGCATGGCCTGCACCATCTTGGTGATGCCCTCGTACGGGTCGATCGCGATCTGGAAGGCGCCGGGAAGGAACGCCGGGCTGCATTCTTCGGCCGGCGCACAGGCCTGTTCTTCGCTGAACCCAAAGCGCTGGCTTGCGGGGTCGTAACAAACGCAACGACTCGCTGCCCGGGCCGACAGCCATTCGCGCCGGCAGCGTACGTCGGTCGGGCTGCGCCGGGCCAGTTCTTCGGCCGTGGCGGGTCCCTCGGCCAGGGCCTGGTGCAGGTCCCGCGGGTCGCCGACGACGACGGTTGCGCCGTGCCTCACGGCGCCGAAATCCTGCACGAATGGGCCCATGAAGTGGTGGAGCTTTTCCTCGTGGATGGCCATGTTTTTCTCCTGGCGCTGCGCTTGCATGGGCCGCAAGCGCTTCCTATACTGCAGCGGAACAGACTGCCCACAGCCGCATGCTGCGGGTGCCCGGGCAAAGCACCAATACGCAGCATTGCGTACCCATGGCCTCTGGTGCGCACCATGAACCACCTCACCCGACACGACTACGCCAGCGCGCTGCAGTTGCTCGCGCGCATCGAGGCGCAGGCGGGCGATGCCGAGGGTTTTGCGCGCGCGGTGGTGCTGGCGCTGCACGACTACATCGCCGCGGAGCGGACGACGCTGTCGGTCTGCGACCGGGCCACCGGCCGCTGCGAAGCGGTCGGCCTGCCGGGCGGGTGCCTGGGTGCCGATGGGCTGGCCAGCTCCGACGCGCCTTTTTGGGGGCAGCGGCGGGCGCCCCGGCATGGCGTCGAAGGGGCGGTGGCACCGGGCATGTGCGCCGGAGTCGGACCGTTCGCGTTGCAGCGCGGCCCCTTGCCTGGCAGCGGCGCCGGGGAATACGCCATCGCCGTGCCCTTGTTCCGCAGCCCGCAGACGCGGGTCAGCGTGGAATTGCAGCGGCACGGGCAGGGGTTTGACGGGCGCGACCGTGAGCGGCTCGCTCTGCTGCGCCCGCACCTGGCCTTTTTGTACCGCCACGCCTGCCAGCGTGGCGCCGCGCTGCCGGGCACCGCGCCGCCCGCACCGGGGCCGGGGGCGCGGGCCCCCGAGCCGTGCAGCGTCGGCGGGCTGACCCTGCGCGAAGGCCAGGTGATGCAGTGGCTGGCCTGCGGCAAGACCGATGCCGAGATTGCGGCACTGCTGGCCATCAGCCCGCGCACCGTGCAAAAGCACCTGGAGCATGTCTATGTGAAGCTGGGCGTGGAGACGCGCACCGCGGCGGTGATGCGCGCCCACGCCAGCCCGAGCAGCGCGTGAACAGGTGGCGTGGCAGGGAGGACCTGGCGGTCCGCAATGCTCACGAAGTAGGAGCTGCTGGCGCAATCCCCATCAGGGCTGGAGCCCGAAAAGACCATATATTGCCCGCCCGAGCATGGCCCTGCCCGTTAAGATGCGCCCACAAAAACATCCAGAGGGAGCAGCCATGTCGATGACAGCAGGGATGATCGCGGTGGGGGTGGCCGCCGCGGTGGTGTGGGCCATCACGGCCTACAACCGCCTGGTGCAGTTGCGCAACCGCATCGCCAACGCCTTCGGC
The DNA here is from genome assembly GCF_012932145.1 of Acidovorax sp. SRB_14. Taxonomy (GTDB): domain Bacteria; phylum Pseudomonadota; class Gammaproteobacteria; order Burkholderiales; family Burkholderiaceae_C; genus Simplicispira. Next base: position 183,607 of record NZ_MWOK01000006.1, read on the forward strand.
CAGATCGACGTGCAGCTCAAGCGCCGCCACGACCTGGTGCCCAACCTGGTCGAAGTGGCGCGCGGCTACCTGCAGCACGAGGCGGCCACGCTCGAAGCCGTGGTCCAGGCGCGGGGCCTGGCGCAGGGGGCGGCCGCTGCGGCGCGCTCCGCGCCCAACAGCGCGGCGCGCCTGGGCGACCTGGCCATGGCCGAAGGCGCGCTGGGCGGCAGCCTGGGCCGCCTGATGGCGGTGGCCGAGAGCTACCCCGACCTGAAGGCCGACGCCACCATGCGCGCGCTGTCCGAAGAGCTCACCAGCACCGAGAACCGGCTGGGCTTTGCGCGCCAGGCCTATAACGACGGGGTGCTCGAATTCAACAACGACGCCGCGCAGTTCCCCACGCTCATCGTCGCGCGCCTGCTGGGTTTTGCGCCCGCGCCCATGCTCGAGGCCACGCGCAGCGAGGCCGAGCGCGCCGCGCCGCGGGTGCAGTTCTGAGCGGCGGCGTTCGCTGACGCGCGCCGATGAAGTTCTGGGACCGCCAGCACGACGCGCGCGTGGAGACGCGCCGCCTGCTGTGCGCCTTTGCCCTGGCTGTCGTGCTGCTGCTGGTGGCCGTGCACGCCGCGCTGGCGCTGGCCTGGTGGCTGATGGCGCTGCTGCTGCCTGGGCACCTGCCCGAGCCGGCCGGATTTCTGGTGGCCAATGTGGGCGTGTCGCTGCTGCTGGTGCTGGGCGGCTGGTGGCTTGAAACGTCGAACCTGCGCGCCGGTGGCGCCCGGTTCGCCGCCCGCATGGGCGCGCGCGAGGCGCGGCCGTCCGTCTCGCACGCCGAGCAGCGCCTGTGCAACATCGTCGATGAGCTGTGCATTGCTGCCCACATGCCGCGCCCGCGCGCCATGGTGCTGCCGCGCGCCGACGCCATCAACGCCTTTGCCGCCGGCTGGGACGCGTCCGACGCCATCGTCGCGGTCACGCAGGGCGCGCTCGACTACCTCACGCGCGAGGAGCTGCAAGGCATGGTGGCGCACGAACTGAGCCACCTGCACGAGGGCGACACGCGCCTGAAGATGCGGCTGGCCGGCATGGTGTTCGGCCTCGAACTCGTCAGCAACTTTGGCGACGAGATGCGCGAGCGCGGGGGCCTGGCCTGGTGGTTCGGCTCGGCCGTCATGGGCGCGGGCTTTGCGGGCTGGCTCACCGGGCGCCTCCTGAAGGCCGCCGTCTCGCGCCAGCGCGAGTACCTGGCCGACGCGCGCGCCGTGCAGTGGACGCGCAGCCGCGACGGCCTCGGCGGCGTGCTGCGCAAGGTCATGGCGCAGCGCCACAGCGCCCCCGCCGGCGCCGGCGCCGGGCGCGGCGGCCTGGCGCACCCGGCGGTGCAGCACCTGCTGCTGGTCGATGTGCCCGGTGGCAGCGCGCTCGAGCGCCGGCTCGACACCCACCCGACGCTGGAGCAGCGCGTGCAGCGCATCTATGGCCGGCGCATGGCGCCGCTGCCGCTGGTGCACGCGCAGCCCGAGCCTGCGGGCGCGCCCGGTGCTGCGCGTCCCACCGGCGAGGCCGGCGCAGCGTCGCTGGCGGCGCTGCTCGATCCGTTTGCGCGGCTCTAGCGGCGGCTGTGCGGTGCGGTGGTCGGCGCGCGCTGGTTAGCGGATGGGGCGCGGCGCATGCGTGGGCAGCGCACCGCTGTCGCCGTCCTTGGTGAGCATCTTGAGCCGCACCATCTCGATCGCGTGCGAGGGCTCGAGCCCTTTGGGGCAGACCTCCGAACAATTCATGATGGTGCGGCAGCGAAACAGCCGGTAGGCATCGTTGAGGTCGTCGAGCCGCGCCTCGGTGGCCCGGTCGCGGCTGTCGAAGATGAAGCGGTAGGCCTGGACCAGGCCGGCAGGTCCGACGAACGTGTCCGGGTTCCACCAGAACGACGGACACTGGCTGCTGCAGCACGCGCACAGAATGCACTCATAGGCGCCATTGAGGCGCTCGCGCTCGCGCGGCGACTGCAGGCGCTCTTTTTCCGGCGCCGGTTCCTCGTTGACCAGATAAGGGCGGATCGAGTGGTACTGCTGGAAGAACTGCGTCATGTCCACGATCAGGTCACGGATGATCGGAAAGCCCGGCAGCGGTCGCAGCACCACGGGCTCCTGCAGATCACGCACGCGCGTGATGCAGGCCAGGCCATTCCTGCCGTTGATGTTCATCGCGTCCGAGCCGCACACGCCCTCGCGGCAGGACTTGCGCAGCGACAGGCTCGGGTCCTGGGCCTTGATGCGCAGCAGCACGTCGAGCAGCATGCGGTCGCCGTCGGCCAGTGCGATGTCGACGTGCTGCAGCCAGGGCTGGTCGTCCCGGTCGGGGTCATAGCGGGAAATGGAAAAGCGCATGGCGGTCTCTCCAGGGATGGCGGTGCAGCGGTTCAGGCCGGCATGCGCAGCACGATCTCCGCCGCCCACAGCGCCAGGCCGCACAGCCCCGCCGCGAGCGCGGCGAGCAGCCATGGGCGCAGGCGCACCGGCCGCGCGTAGTCGAGCAGCACATCGCGCAACCCCACCCACAGGTGCGCCAGCAGCGCTACAAAGAACACGGCCAACGCCACGCGCAGGCCCGGGCGTGCCAGCCACTGCGCCCAGTCGGCGTGGTGGTGCACGGGCTGGCGCCACAGCGAGACCAGCACGAACAGCAAGAACAGCAGCAGGTACAGCGCACTGGCGCGCTGCACGAGCCAGGCCGGCAAGCCGGTGGGCCCGCGCTTCACCGCACCGCCCCCAGGGCGAGCAGCGCCACCGCCAGCGCCGCCAGGTTCACGCCCCAGGCGCTGCGGCGCGCGGCGCCCAGCGTGGAGCCGGCGTTGATGTCGGTGAGGAGGTGCCGCACGCCGGCCAGCGCGTGGTGCGCCAGCGCCCAGGCCAGCGCCACCAGCCAGGCTTTGGCCCAGGGCTGGCGCAACACGCCTGCCACCTGGGCAAAACCGGCCTCGCCATCGAGCGAGCGCCCCAGCAGGTACAGCGCCGCCGGCACGCCCGCCGCCAGCAGCATGCCGCTGAGGCGGTGGCAGATCGAGGTGACCGCGCCCACCGGCATGGCGATCTGCGCCAGGTTCAGGAACAGCGGCCGCTTTCGGGGTATCAGGGCAGGGGGACGCATGGCATGCCTTTCAGTGGTAGCCGATGCCCATCACATACTCGCGCAGCAGCGATTCTTCGTACTCACCGGCCTGCACCAGCGCCCGCAGCGCGTCGCGCGCATTGACGACGCCAATGGGCCGGCGATCGGCGTCCAGGACCGGCACGTGGACCAAGCCGCGCTGCTCCATCCGCGCCAGCACGTCGGCCAGCCACTCGTCGGGGCGGCAGCAGATGGCGTCGGCGGTCATGATGTCGCAGGCCAGCGTCTGGCAGGCTTGGCCCGCGCAGTGGCCGATCTGCCGCAGGACGTCGGTTTGGCTGACGACGCCCGCCACCGTGCCGTCGGGCTGGCAGACCACCACCAGGCCGATATGGGTGTGGGACAAAAGCCGCGCCGCCTGCAACAGCGGCGCCTTGAGCGTGACCGTGGCGAGCCGCGATCGCGCCGTGGCCGCCAGGCTGGTGACCCGCAGGGTGTTCATCCGAGCGCCTCCTGTGTGGGCCAGTGTAGGAGCCACCCCGATAAAAGCAAGGAGGCGGGCCCTGGCAGGGGCGCAGTGTGGGGATGCCATTCGCGTGCGTCACCGTGAGTGAGCTCGGGATTGCCGCAGAGATAAATCAAAAACCATAGCTATAAGCGCATGCTGGTAAAGCGTTGCGGGCATTTTTGCCGCTTAGATAAGGCGCCGTGGCCTGACTGCTGGCCTGCTGCGCCGGCCGCACCCGCAGGTTTGACTTTTCCCTCACCGCGGCATTGAATCCGGCCATCGAGCCTGCCGGAGTCCACGCCATGGCCACACTGCCCGCGCCGTACTTTCCGATCATCTACGTGCGTGGCTACGCGATGACGCCGGCCGAAATCGCCGATGCGGTCTCCTCGCCCTACATGGGCTTCAACGTCGGTGCGACCAAGCTGCGTCAGGCCTGGGACGCCCAGGTGCGCCGGCATGTGTTCGAGTCGCCGCTGGTGCGGCTGATGAAGGACTGCGGCTACCGCGACATCTACGAAAACGGCGCCGAGATCGTCGGCCCGGTGCCCGCGCGCAGCGTGGTCATCTACCGCTATTACGACAGCGCCGACCGCGACCTGGGCGACGGCAAGGCGCTGTCCATCGTGGCGGCCGCAGAGGGGCTGCGCGACCTCATCCACCAGCTGCGCGGACAGGTCTGCGGCGTGGACGCCGAGGCGCTGGCCCAGTTCAAGGTGCACCTGGTCGCGCATTCGATGGGCGGGCTGGTGTGCCGCTGCTTCCTGCAGAACGACGCCGTCAGCACCCCCGAAGAACGCGCGCTGGTGGCCAAGGTGTTCACCTACGCCACGCCGCACAACGGCATCGAGATGGCCGGCCTGCAGGTGCCGGCGGTGCTGAGCTTCTGGGACATGAACAATTTCAACCGCAAGGTCATGGCCAATTACCTGGACCTGCCCTTCGGCAGCGAACGCGTCGACTCGCTCGGCGGCAAGTTCGACCCACAGCGCTTTTTCTGTTTCGTCGGCACCAATTCGCGCGACTACGCGGTCGCGCTGGGCCTGTCGCGCGCGCTGGCCGGCGAGATGAGCGATGGCTTGGTCCACATCGAGAACGCCGCGGTGCAGGGCGCGCCGCGCGCCTTTGCCTACCGCAGCCACAGCGGGCCGTACGGCGTGGTCAACTCGGAAGAGGGCTACCAGAACCTGGTGCGCTTCCTGTTCGGCGACCTGCGCGTCGACGGCGTGCTCGAGGTCGATGCGCTGCCGCTGCCACCCTCGGTGCAAAAGGCCAAGGACGCAGGCCGCGAGGTGCGCGCCTCGTACTACTTCGAGGCCACGGTGGCGCCACGCGGCGCCAACGATTACGCGCTGAGCGAGCGCCGCTGCGACACCTTCAGCGCCGTCCTGCGCAGCTTCGATGAGCTGCTGCGCGTGGGCAATGCCGGGCTGGACGCCCCGCGCTCGCCGGTGCTGTTTTCGGTGTTTCTCGACACGTCCAAGGTCACGGTCGGACGCACGGTGGTGTTCAGCCTGGAGCTGGCCGTCTCGACCACGGGCTACACCATCGACCGCAAGCTGTGGCTCGACCAGCATGTCGAGGGCGAATACCTGTTCCGCGACACGCTCACTCTCCGCGCCACGCCGACCGCGGATGGCTGGAACGTGCGCTGCCTGCGCACCGACGAGCGCTGGAGCGAGGCGCAGGGCACGCTGGCCGAGTGGGATGGCACGCACTACTGGATCGCGCTGGCGTCGCAAAAGGGCTTCAAGGCGCGGCTGCGGCTCGATGTACAGCGCATCGCCCTGGACCCCGACACGCAGGGCGCCGTGCTGGTGGGGGCGGGCAGCGGGCGCAGCTAGAGGGCGCGGCCTGCGCCCACGCATCAATCGCTGCGCGGCCCCGCGGGCTGCAGCAGCACCACCAGCGCCCCGGCGCCGCCCTCGGCCGGGCGCGCTTGCACAAAGGCCAGCACCTCGTTCTTCTGCACCAGCCAGCGCTGCACGCGGCCCTTGAGCACCGGCGCCCGACCGGGCGAACCCAGGCCCTTGCCATGCACCACGCGCACGCAGCGCAGGCCGGTCTTGTGCGCCTGGCGGATGAACTGGCCCAGCGCCTCGCGCGCTTCGTCGACGCGCAGGCCGTGCAGGTCGAGCTGGCGCTGGATGCTCCAGTGGCCCGAGCGTAGGCGCCGTGTGACCTCTACGCCGATGCCCGGGCGCCGGTAGCTGAGCTGGTCGTCGGTGTCGAGCAGGGTGCTGACGTCAAAGTCGTCGCTGATCGATTCGAGCAGCGCGCGTTCCTCGTCGAGCCACAGCTGCAGCGGCAGCGGCTCGGGCGCCGCGGCGGGCAGCGGTGCCAGGTTAGGCGCGCGCAGCGGCGTGACCGGGCCGACCGCGCGGCTGAACAGCTGCTGCTCCGCCTCGCGCCGGGCGGCCGCGGCGCGGCGGGCTTCTTCCAGTGCTTG
>NZ_MWOK01000029.1 GCF_012932145.1 Acidovorax sp. SRB_14
CGGGATCGAACCGATGACCTCTTGCATGCCATGCAAGCGCTCTCCCAGCTGAGCTATACCCCCCAGCGAATCACGATCAACCTATTGTTTGTCGCGATCACCTGAGCCTTGAATTATAGACAGGTTTTTCAGCGCTTTTGCAATCTTGCAGCAACTTTTTCTCTGCCCATCAATTCCAGCACCGCATCCACCGAGGGCGTATGCGCGGTGCCGGCCACCAGCACGCGCACCGGCATCGCCAGCTGCGGCATCTTCAAGGCGTGGTCCGCCAGCACCTGCTTGAAGGCCGCGCCGATGGCCTGCCGATCCCAGGCGCAGTCCTGCAGCGCCTGCACCAGGCCGTCCAGTGCGGGGGCCACCGTGACCGTAACATGCTTTTCGCGCTCTTCGGTCGCGGCGTCTACCGCCTCGCTGTAAAACACATGGGCCCAGTCGGCCAGCGCCACCGTGGTGTCGCAGCGGTCCTTGAACAACGCGCAGATGCGCGGCAGGCGGCCGTCCGCCAGGTCTGCGGCGGCGATGCCTCGCTTCTCCAGCTGCGGTGCCACCAGCGCGGCCAGTGCGTCGTCGTGCATGGCCTTGAGGTGCTGGGCGTTGACCCAGCGCAGCTTGGCTTCGTCGAACTGCGCGGCGCTGCGACCGAGGTGGTCCAGGTTGAACCACTGCAGGAACTGTTCGCGGCTGAAGATCTCGTCGTCGCCATGGCTCCAGCCCAGGCGTGCCAGGTAGTTCACCATGGCTTCGGGCAGATAGCCCTCGTCGCGGTACTGGGTCACCGGCTTGGCGCCGTTGCGTTTGCTCATCTTCTCGCCCTGTTCGTTGAGCACGGTGGGCAGGTGGGCGTAGACCGGCGGCTCCTTGCCGAGGGCGCGGAAGATGTTGATCTGTCGGGGCGTGTTGTTGACATGGTCATCGCCGCGGATCACATGCGTGATGGCCATGTCGATGTCGTCCACGACCACGCAGAAGTTGTAGGTGGGCGTGCCGTCGGGGCGCGCGATCACCAGATCGTCGAGTTCATCGTTGCGGATTTCGATGCGCCCCTTGACCTTGTCGTCCCAGGCCACCACGCCGCCCTGCGGATTCTTGAAGCGCAGCACAGGCTGCACGCCCGCAGGCACGGGCGGCAGCGTCTTGCCAGACTCGGGCCGCCAGGTGCCGTCATAGCGCGGCTTCTCCTTGGCGGCCATTTGTGCCTCGCGCAAGGCGTCGAGTTCGGCCACGCCCATGTAGCACGGATACACATGCCCGGCCGCCTGCAGCTGCGCCAGCACTTCCTTGTAGCGGTCCATGCGCTGCATCTGGTAGAACGGCCCCTCGTCGGGGTCCATGCCCAGCCAGTGCATGCCCTCAAGGATCACGTCCACCGCCGCCTGCGAGGAGCGTTCGAGGTCCGTGTCCTCGATGCGCAGGATGAAGTCGCCGCCGGTGGCGCGCGCAAATGCCCAGGGGTACAGCGCAGAGCGGATATTTCCCAGGTGGATGAAGCCCGTGGGCGACGGTGCAAAGCGCGTGCGCACGCGCGTGGAAGAGGTGTTCTCGGTCATGGCAAGGTGTCCAGACCCCGTGCGAGGTCGGCTTTCAAATCGTCGAGGTGTTCGAGGCCCACGGCCACGCGGATCAGCCCCTGGCCAATGCCGGCCGCCCGGCGCTGCTCTTCGCTCAGGCGCCCGTGCGAGGTGCTGGCGGGGTGGGTGATGGTGGTCTTGGTGTCGCCCAGGTTGGCGGTGATGCTGCACACACGGGTGCTGTCGATCACATGGAAAGCCCGGTCGCGGCCTGCGGCCGCGCCGCTGGCGCGCACATCGAAGGACAGCACAGCGCCGCCCGACCCCGACTGCTGGCGCATGGCCAGGGCGTGCTGCGGGTGGGACGCCAGCCCCGGGTAGTACACGCGCGCCACGGCCGGATGCGCTTCAAGCCATTGCGCCAGGATCAAAGCAGAGTCGCTTTGCGCCTTCACCCGGATGGAAAGCGTCTCCATGCCCTTGAGCACCACCCAGGCGTTGAACGGCGACAGGTTCATGCCGGCGCTGCGCAACAGCGGCGCGAGCTTGTCTTCGATCAGGGCGCGCGGGCCGCACACCGCGCCGGCCATCACGCGGCCTTGGCCATCGAGGAACTTCGTACCCGAATGGATGATCAGGTCGGCGCCCAGGCGTGCGGGCTGCTGCAGCGCGGGCGATGCAAAGCAGTTGTCCACGGCCAGCAGCACGCCGGCCGCATGCGCGATGTCGGCCAGCGCCTGGATGTCGCACAGGTCGGTCAGCGGGTTGGTCGGCGTCTCGGCAAACAGGAGCCGCGTCTCGGGGCGCAGGGACGCTTTCCAGGCGGCGGTATCGGTCTGCGGCACAAAGGTCGACTGCACGCCAAAGCGTGCCAACTCTCCGCCGATGAGCCGCATGGTCGAGCCGAACATCGACTGCGAGCACACCACATGGTCTCCCGCCTTGAGCAACCCCATGCACATCAGCAAGATCGCCGACATGCCGCTGGCCGTGCCGATCGCCGCCTCCGTGCCCTCCAGCGCCGCCAGGCGCTGCTCGAACGCCGTCACGGTCGGGTTCGAGGTGCGCGAATAGGTATAGCCCTCTTCCTCTCCGGCAAAGCGCCGCGCTGCGGTGGCCGCGTCAGGTTGCACGAAGCTGCTGGTCAGGTAGAGCGCTTCGGAGTTCTCGCCGTAAGCGCTGCGGGGCACGGACTGGCGTACCGCCAACGTCTCGGGGTGCAGGCCGGGGGGCAGTTCGCGGCTCATTGCGCAGTTCCTTTTTGTATCGGTTCCAGCATGCGCTTATGCGTCCTGCGCGTTCGGCAGGGCCAGGCGCGAAGTGTCTTCATCGCCCTCCTGTGCGCCGACCCGGGTCTGGTTGAGGCGCTCGATATCGCTGGCGTTGATGTCGCCGGTCACATAGACGCCATCAAAGCAGGACGCGTCGAACCCGTCGAGCTGCGGATTGAGCGAGCCAATGGCCTTCTTCATGCCGTCCACATCCTGGTAGATCAAGGCGTCGCAGCCGATCCATTCGCGCACTTCTTCGACGCTGCGGCCGTGCGCCACCAGTTCGGTGCTGGTCGGCATGTCGATGCCGTACACGTTGGGGTAGCGCACTGGCGGTGCGGCACTGGCCAGATAGACCTTGCGCGCGCCTGCGTCGCGCGCCATCTGCACGATTTCGCGGCTGGTGGTGCCGCGCACGATGGAGTCGTCCACCAGCAGCACGTTGCGGCCTTTGAACTCGCTGGCGATCACATTGAGCTTCTGGCGCACCGACTTCTTGCGCACGCCCTGCCCCGGCATGATGAAGGTGCGGCCCACGTAGCGGTTCTTGACGAACCCTTCGCGGTACGGCACGCCCAACAAATGCGCCAGTTGCGTGGCGCTGGGACGGCTCGACTCCGGAATGGGAATGATCACGTCGATTTCGCTGGGCGGCACGGTGGAGACCACGCGCTTGGCCAGGGCTTCGCCGAGGTTCAGCCGCGCCTGGTAGACGGAGATACCGTCGAGTGCGGAGTCGGGTCGCGCCAGGTAGACGAACTCGAAAATGCAGGGCTGCAACCGGGGCGCCTCTGCGCACTGCTGCGCATGCACCTGCCCGTCCAGCGCGACGAAAATCGCCTCGCCCGGAGCGATGTTGCGTTCAAACACATGGCCCGTGCCCTCCAGGGCCACCGACTCGCTGCCGACCATGACCGTGCCGTCCGGGCCACGCCCCATGGCCAACGGGCGGATGCCGTGCGGATCGCGGAATGCCACCAGGCCGTGACCGGCAATCAGGGCGATGACGGCGTACGAACCCTTGATGCGCTGGTGCACGGCACGCACGGCGGCAAACACGTCGTCGGGCTGCAGAGGAACGCCGCGCGTGGCGCGCTCGAGCTCGTGCGCAAACACATTGAGCAGGACTTCGGAGTCGCTGTCGGTGTTGGTGTGGCGGTGGTCGGTCGAGAACAGCTCGGCGCGCAGGGCCTGCGCATTGGTCAGGTTGCCGTTGTGCACCAGCACGATGCCAAAAGGCGCGTTCACATAGAAGGGCTGCGCCTCTTCTTCGCTGTAGGCATTGCCCGCCGTGGGGTAGCGCACCTGGCCCAGCCCGGCGTTGCCCGGCAGCGCGCGCATGTTGCGCGTGCGAAACACGTCGCGCACCATGCCCTTGGCCTTGTGCATGAAGAACTTGCGTCCCTGCTGGGTCACGATGCCGGCGGCATCCTGGCCCCGGTGCTGCAGCAGCAGCAGAGCGTCATAGATCAGTTGATTGACGGGGGTCGCACTGACGACACCGACGATTCCACACATAGTTGACTTTCATCCATTGGCGGGGCCAGGCCCGCAAAGCTATGGCAGGCAGCTCGACCGACGGCCGGCGCCCACCCACGAATCCGTTCACAAAGGCAGGTGCCTGCCAAACTCCTCGGGCAGCGCCGGCTTCAATTGCTGGAGCGCCACCGACAACAGGGGCGCGCTGCGCGACTCCTGCCACCAGGCGCCCTCATGCAAGGGCGTCAATTCGACGACCACGGCCACGGCCAGCAGCAAGACCACGGCGCGCAGCACGCCAAACATGCCTCCCAAGGTGCGGTCAGCGGGGCGCAGGCCTGTGGCCTCGACCAACTTCTTGCCCAGCCAGGCGACCAAGCCGCAGGCAAAGATCGCGATCACGAACACCACGACGAAGCCTGCCGCATGGCGCACCTGCCCCTGCACCTCGCCGATGGGCAGCAGCGCCGCCATGTCGGCGGCGAACCACTGCGCCGCGATGAATGCCACCACCCAGCCCAACAGCGACAACACCTCGAACACCAGGCCGCGCCAGGCACCGATCAGCATCGAGGCCAGCAGCACCGCCACAAAAATCCAGTCCAGCGAAGCCATGGGCGAGCGCGCAGATTCACAGCGTGAGGATGGACGCGGGCAAATCCAGCGTCTTGATGCGGGCGGCGGCCTTGTCTGCGTCGCCACGCCCCTCGAACGGTCCCACACGCACACGGGTGCGCTTGCCGTCCTTGGTCTCGACCACCTGCATATAGGTTTTGAGTCCGGCGCGTTCGAGCTTCTGGCGCACTTCGCGCGCCTTGTCGGTGTCGGCAAACGCGCCGATCTGCACGATGAAACGGCCCTCGTCCGCGTGCGCGGTGGCCTGCGCCGTGCGCCCTTCCAACAAGGCGCGCGCACGCGCGGCGTCGTCGCTGTGCACGGCCGACTTGGGTTCGGGTTTGGGCTCCGGTTTGGACTCGGCCGCAAGGCGCGGCGGGGCTTTGGGTTCGGTTTTGGGTTCGGGCTTTGCGACCGGCTTGGGCTCGGGCTTGGGTTCGGCCCGCAGCTCTGGCTTGGCCTGCGCCACCGGTGCCTCGGCCGTAGGCTTTCGCGCCTCGCGGGCGGGCGTCACCACCTCTTCGCCATCGGCCAGGCTGGCGACATCGGGCGCGCGCGCACTGGGCGCGGGGGCAGCGGGCACCACGAGCGGGGCCACTTTGTTGCGGTCGGGAATCTCGATGGGGGTGTCGACGGGAATCGGGCGGGGCTGCGTGTCGAACAGCATGGGAAAACCCACCACGCCCAACAGCACGAGCACGGCCGCCCCGATCAAGCGATGGCGTGCACGCCGGCGCATCACGTCGATGCTCTCGGCGCGTGGGGCACGCGAAGGCTTTGCCGCCTTGTTGCCTTGCCCCTTTTGGCCCGGCCACCGAAACTTGAAAAATGCCATGGAAGTGCGAAAACCCGTGTGGACCTAGTGGTCCATGTGCTTGGCTTGCAGGCGCGGCGTGCCATGTTGCAAAACGCCGCCCACCGTGTAGAACGAGCCAAAGACAATGATTCTATCAGCGGGGTCCGCCCCCGCCACCGCCGCCGCCAGCGCCTCCTCGGGACTGCCATGGGTGCTGCTGGACACGTCGCGCCGCCCGCCCGCCACGATCTGCAGGGCGTTCCACTTCTGCTGCAGCCCCGCCGCCGTTTCGGCGCGCGCCGTGGGCAGGCTGGTGAAATACCAGCGGTCGATCAGCGGCCCCACCTTGGCGAACATGGGCGCCAGGTCCTTGTCGGCCATCGCACCAAACACCGCGTGCGTGGTCGGGAAATAGCCCATGGCGTCGAGGTTGGCCGTGAGCGCCGCCACCGAGTGCGGGTTGTGCGCCACGTCCAGCACCAAGGTGGGCTGGCCCGGAACGATCTGGAAGCGCCCCGGCAGCTCGACCAGGGCCAGGCCGTTGCGCACGGCCTGCGCCGTGACGGGAATGCGGGCGCGCAAGGCCTCGAGCGCCGCCAGCGCGCCGGCGGCATTGACCAGCTGGTTGGCGCCGCGCAATGCCGGATAGGCAAGACCCGCATAACGCCGGCCCCGCCCCGCCCAACTCCACTGCTGTTTGTCGCCCGAAAAATTGAAGTCCTCGCCGAAACGCCACAGGTCTGCATTGATCTCGCGTGCACGGTCGATGACGCTCTGCGGGGGCATGGGGTCGCTGACGACCACGGGGCGCCCGGTGCGCATGATGCCGGCCTTCTCGCGGCCGATGCTCTCGCGGTCCGGGCCCAGGTATTCGACATGGTCCACGTCAATGCTGGTGATGACGGCGCAGTCCGCATCGATGACGTTGGTGGCATCGAGCCGCCCGCCCAGCCCCACCTCCAGGATGGCGACATCGAGCCGCGCGTGGCTCATCAGGCGCAGGATGGCCAGCGTGGTGAATTCGAAGTAGGTCAGCGAGACATCGTTGCCATTTTGCGTTCTGGCGCCCTCCACCGCTGCGAAGTGCACTATCAAATCAGAAGCACCTACGGATTCGCCATGGATGCGGCAGCGCTCCTCGAAGTGCACCAGGTGCGGCGAGGTGTAGACGCCCGTGCGGTAGCCCGCCTGCAGCGCCACGGCCTCCAGCATGGCGCAGGTCGAGCCCTTGCCATTGGTGCCGGCCACGGTGATCACCGGGCAGTCGAAGCGCAGCGCCATGCGGCGTGCCACCTCGCTGACCCGCTCCAGGCCCATGTCGATGTTCAGGGGGTGCAGGCGCTCGCAGTGGGCGAGCCAGCCTTCCAGGGTATGGATAGTGGTGTGCATACAGGGCACCATTGTCGCCGAGCAGGCGGGTGGCGCATGATGGCGCGCATGAGTACCCCTGACATCACCCTGTACGGTATTGCCAACTGCGACACCGTGAAAAAGTCCCGTGCCTGGTTCACGGCCCAAGGCGTCGAACACCGCTTCCACGATTTCAAGAAACACGGCGTTCCCGCCAACCGGCTGGCCGACTGGATGGCCGCCCTGGGCTGGGAAAAGCTCGTCAACCGCCAGGGAACCACCTGGCGCAAGCTCGACCCCGCCACCCAGGCCCGCGTGCACGACGCGGCCAGCGCCGGCACCCTGCTGCAGGCCCAAGCCAGCGCCATCAAGCGCCCCGTGGTCGAGTGGCGCCACCACGGCGGCGCCCGCACCACCGTGGGCTTCGACCCGGCCCTGTGGGTGCAGTGGCTCCACGGCGGCGCGGCCAGCTGACGCAGCACCGTTCTTTACGCAGATTTACGGTGCGCAAGCCCTGCGTTTGCAGCCAGCGCATAAACTTTTGCCAGGTCTGGCGCGTTAAGAGGCTGTTCAAGCCCGCAAGACCCGAAAGGGGTTCCTTCATGAAAAAACTCGCACTCTTCTCCCTCCTTGCCTGCACCGCTGCGCTGGCGAGCGCACAAGAGCAGGCCCGCGTGCTCTCCTCTACCCCCATCGTGCAGCAGGTGGCGGTGCCGCAGCAGGTGTGCGGCAACGAAACGGTCTACACCGGCCCCCAAACCACGGGCGGCGGCGCGGTGCTGGGCGCCATTGCGGGCGGCGCAGCCGGCAATGCCATTGGCGGCGGCAGCGGCCGCGCGGCGGCGACGGCGCTCGGCGTGATCGGGGGCGCGCTGCTGGGCAACCAGATCGAAGGCAACGGTCGGCCCGCCTACCAGAACGTGCAGCGCTGCAGCACCGAAACCTTCTACGAAAACCGCACCGTGGGCTACACCGTGGTCTATGAGTACGCGGGGCGCCAGTACACCACGCAGACGCAGACCGATCCGGGCCGCACCATCGCCGTGCAGGTTCAGCCCCTGGACAACGGCGCACCGTACGGCCAGGCCTATTCCACACAACCCGGCCCCTACGGCCCGCAGCAGGGCGTCATCAGCCAGCCGGGCGTGGTGGTAACGAACGGCTATGGTGCGCCTGCCTACCCAGCCGTCTATGGCCCGGCTTACCCGGCGCCCGTGTACGTGAACCCGGCGGTTTCCATCGACCTGGGCTTCAGCAGCGGCTGGGGCGGCCACCGCGGCCACTGGCGCTGACGGCAGCAGCAGCCCCTGCCTCCAAGAGCCCGCAGGGGCTCTTTTTTTGTGCCACCGCCGGCCTTGCGCCGCGCGCGCGGCAGCCCTGCGTGCGGTGGCCTAAAATTGCCGGTTTCTCCCTGCCAGCAGCCCTTCCATGACCACCGAAAAAATCGACGGCGTCTCCGTCACCACCCAGGCCAGCGTGTACTTTGACGGCAAATGCGTGAGCCACGGCATCACGTTCCCCGATGGCACGAAGAAATCGGTCGGCGTGGTGCTGCCCGCCACGCTCACCTTCAACACCGGCGCCCCCGAAACCATGGAATGCGTGGCCGGCCGCTGCGAATACCGCCTGGACGGCACGGACGCCTGGCTGGCCAGCGCGCCCGGAGACGCATTCAGCATCCCCGGCAATTCCAGGTTCGACATCCGCGTGACCGAGGCCTACCACTACATCTGCCACTTCGGCTGAGCTTCGGCTGCACGCGCGGCGCCCGGTGGCGCCGCCCCTTGGACTGCCCCGCCCCTTTCCGCCACCTCACAGGATCTGCGCCCATGGCCACCATTCTTCAAAACCTTCCCGTCGGCCAAAAGGTCGGCATCGCCTTCTCGGGCGGCCTGGACACCAGCGCCGCCCTGCTGTGGATGAAGCTCAAGGGCGCCCAGCCCTACGCCTATACCGCCAACCTCGGCCAGCCCGACGAGCCCGACTACGACGCCATCCCGCGCAAGGCCGTGGAGTACGGCGCCGAGAAGGCGCGCCTGATCGACTGCCGCACGCAGCTGGCGCACGAAGGCATTGCGGCGCTGCAGGCCGGCGCGTTCCACATCAGCACCGGCGGCCTGACCTACTTCAACACCACGCCGCTGGGCCGCGCCGTCACCGGCACCATGCTGGTCGCCGCGATGAAGGAAGACGACGTCCACATCTGGGGCGACGGCAGCACCTACAAGGGCAACGACATCGAGCGCTTCTACCGCTACGGCCTGCTCACCAACCCGGCGCTGCGCATCTACAAGCCCTGGCTCGACCAGCTGTTCATCGACGAGCTCGGCGGCCGCGCCGAAATGTCGGCCTTCATGACGCAGCACGGCTTTGGCTACAAGATGAGTGCCGAGAAGGCCTACAGCACCGACTCCAACATGCTCGGCGCCACGCACGAGGCCAAGGACCTCGAGTTCCTCAGCAGCGGTATCCGCATCGTCAACCCGATCATGGGCGTGGCGTTCTGGAAGGAAGAAGTCGCCGTCAAGGCCGAGGAAGTCTCGGTGCGCTTTGAAGAAGGCCAGCCCGTGGCGCTCAACGGTGTCGAGTTCAACGACCCGGTCGAGCTGATCCTAGAAGCCAACCGCATCGGCGGCCGCCACGGCCTCGGGATGAGCGACCAGATCGAGAACCGCATCATCGAAGCCAAGAGCCGCGGCATCTACGAGGCCCCGGGCCTGGCGCTGCTGCACATCGCCTACGAGCGCCTGGTGACCGGCATCCACAACGAGGACACCATCGAGCAGTACCGCATGAACGGCCTCAAGCTCGGCCGCCTGCTCTACCAGGGCCGCTGGTTCGACCCGCAGGCCATCATGCTGCGCGAAACCGCCCAGCGCTGGGTGGCGCGCGCCGTCACCGGCACCGTGACGCTGGAGCTGCGCCGTGGCAACGACTATTCGCTGCTCAACACCGAAAGCCCCAACCTGACCTACCACCCCGAGCGCCTGTCGATGGAAAAGGTCGAAGATGCGCCGTTCTCGCCGCTGGACCGCATCGGCCAGCTGACCATGCGCAACCTCGACATCGTGGACACGCGCGCCAAGCTCGGCATCTACGCGGGCGCGGGCCTGCTGTCGCTGGGCGGCGATGCGGCGCTGGCGCAGCTGGGCAATGGCGACAAAAACTGAACCTGCGACCTGCGGATGCACAGCCAAATTAGCCTCTAGCCCTTGTCCAGAAAGCGCTGACAGCTATTGAAATAGAAGCGTTTGCCGCAACGCCTCGACCGCCCCGCCACTTGGCCGGGCGGTTTTTTATTTTGGGATGGTGCCTGGCGAGCCCCCGGCAGATGGAACCCGCACGCCTGCCTGCCAGTCCAACCAGAAGCCGCCAAGCGTGTTTGCGGCGGCGGGAGGTGGAACCATGAAGCAAGTGAAACACTGGCAAGACCCGGTCAACGCGCTGTTGGGCGCCTGGCTTGCGTTGTCACCGTGGGTACTGGGCTTTCAGAACCAGATGGCGCCCACGGCCAACGGTGTGGTCGTCGGGGTGGCCCTGATCGCCGCCGCGCTCGGCGCGTATTTCCTGCCACGCGCCTGGGAAGAGTGGACCGAAGGCGTGCTGGGCCTGTGGATGGTGGCGTCGCCGTGGGTGCTGGGTTTCAGCACGAACCACAACGCCATGGTCAACGCCGTCGTCTCGGGCATCGCCGTCGCGCTGCTGGCCCTGTGGGTGCTGGCGACCGATGCGGACTACCGACCCTGGGGGCATGACCGCACTGCGCAATGACGGCGCGCTCCATGAAAAAACCGCCTTCGGGCGGTTTTTTCATGGCCATTTTGGCCTCTAACGCTGATGAAGAAAGCGTTAGCAGCTATGCAAAGAGGAGCATTCTGGTGCGTTGCAGCGCCTCACACCACCACCGGCTCGGGCTCGAGCCGGATGCCAAAGCGCTCGTAGACGCTGGTCTGGATGGCCTTGGCCAGCGTCATCACCTCGCCGCCGGTCACGCTGCTTTCGCCGCGGCCGCGGTTGACCAGCACCAGGGCCTGCTTTTCGTACACCGCGGCCTGGCCCACGGTCTTGCCCTTCCAGCCGCAGGCGTCGATGAGCCAGCCCGCGGCGAGCTTGATGCGGCCGTCGGGCAGCGCGTAGTGCACGATCTTCGGGTCGCGCGCGATGATGTCTGCGCACTGCTCGGGCGTCACCGTCGGGTTCTTGAAGAAACTGCCGGCGTTGCCGAGCACCGCCGGGTCGGGCAGCTTGGCGCGCCGGATGGCGCAGACCCAGTCGAAAATCTGCTGCGCCGTGGGCTGTGCGACGCCGGCCTCGGCGGCGCGGCGCTCGAGCTCGACATAGCCCAGCTCGGGCTTCCAGGGCTTGGGCAGCCGAAAGCGCACCTGCGTGATGAGCGCGCGCCCGGCCAGACCCATGCCGCGCGGCAGGCGGCCGGCTTCCCCCGCCTGCGCCGGCGCGTGCTTGAAGACCGAATCGCGGTAGCCAAACGCGCACTGGGCGGCGTCGAGCGTGAAGCCCTGGCCCGTGGCCAGGTCGACCGCGTCGAGCGAGTCGAAGCGGTCCTGCAGCTCGACGCCATAGGCGCCGATGTTCTGCACCGGCGCGGCGCCCACGGTGCCAGGGATCAGCGCCAGGTTTTCCAGGCCCGGCCAGCCCTGCGCGAGCGTCCAGGCGACGGTGTCGTGCCAGGGCTCGCCCGCGCCGGCCTCGACGATCCAGGCGTGCTCGGTTTCCTCTACCAGGCGCCGCCCCCGGATTTCCACCTTCAGCACCACGGGCTTGACGTCGCCCGTGAGCACCACGTTGCTGCCGCCGCCGAGTACGAACACCGGCGCCTGGCCCAGCACCGGGTCGGCGCGCAGCGCGGCAATGTCGGCATGGGAGCGCACGCGCACCAGCGTCTCGGCGCGGGCGACGATGCCAAAGGTGTTGTAGGGCTGAAGGGAGGCATTTTTCTCGACTAACATCGGCCGGATTGTCGCACCGGCTCCCGGTGCGGCGCGATTTTTGGGAGAGACCACGCCATGCCATCTTTTGATACCGTTTGTGAAGCCGACTTCGTCGAAGTGAAAAATGCCGTCGAAAACGCGGCCAAGGAAATCGGCACGCGCTTTGACTTCAAGGGCACCTCCGCCGCCGTGGAACTCAAGGACAAGGAGATCACCATGTACGGCGACGCCGAGTTCCAGCTCACGCAGGTCGAAGACCTGCTGCGCGGCAAGCTCACCAAGCGCAATGTGGACGTGCGCTTCCTCGACATCGGCAAGCCGCAGAAGATCGGTGGCGACAAGGTCAAGCAGGTGATCAAGGTGCGCAACGGCATCGAGAGCGAGCTGGCCAAGAAGCTGCAGAGGCTCATCAAGGACAGCAAGATCAAGGTCCAGGCCGCCATCCAGGATGAGAAGGTGCGCATCACCGGCGCCAAGCGCGACGACCTGCAGGCCGCCATGGCGCTGATCCGCAAGGACATTGCCGACATGCCGCTGTCGTTCAACAACTTCCGCGACTGAACTGCGCCGAGCCCGCCATGCGACACCGCCTGCGGCCCCTGCTGGCCTGCGCGCTGCTCTGCCCAGCGGCCGCCATCGCGCAGGCGGTGGCGCTCACGGGCATCCTGGGCAGCAAGGCGCTGCTGGTGGTCGATGGCACGCCACCGCGCGGCATGGCTCCGGGCGACAGCCACCAGGGTGTGAAGGTGGTGTCGGTGGGCCGGGACGACGCCGTGGTCGACCTCGGCGGCGTGCGGCGCACCGTGCGCCTGGGCGAAGCGCCCGTGAGCATCGGCGCGCGCGGCGGCAGCCGGCGCATCGTGCTCACGGCCGACAGCCGCGGGCATTTTGTCAACCAGGGCCAGATCAACGGCCAGGTCATGCAGTTCATGGTCGACACCGGCGCCACCACCGTGGCGATCGGCCAGTCCGACGCCGACCGCATGGGACTGAACTACCGCAGCGGCCAGCCCGTGCGCATGGGCACGGCCAACGGCGTCGCCCAGGGCTGGCGCCTCAAGCTCGACTCGGTGCGCGTCGGCGACGTGCAGGTGTATGGCGTGGACGCCGTCGTCATGCCCCAGCCCATGCCCTACGTGCTGCTGGGCAACAACTTTCTGACCGAATTCCAGATGAGCCGGGTGAACGACCAGATGGTGCTGGAAAAGCGCCACTGAGGCCCCATGATCTCCCCGGCCCGCACCGCCATCGACGAGGAATACGAAGACCTGCTGAGCCTGTGGTCCGACCTGGAATCGGGCCTGTCGGTGCTGCTGGCACAGCCGGAGCAGGTGCAGGGTTTTGCCGCCAAGGTGCGCCAGTTCGACCGCTGGCTGCAGGACTTGGTGGCGCACGACATCGATGCCTCGCTCTACCTGATGTTCCAGCTCGCCTCGACCTCCACGGTGGGCTACAGCGCCTCACACGCGCTGGTCTGTGCCACGCTGTGCCACATCATGGCGCGCGAATTCGCCCTGCCCGGCCACGAGCGCAACGCCCTGGTGCGCGCCGCCATGACGATGAACATCGGCATGACGGCGCTGCAGGACGAGCTGGCCAACCAGCGCGAACACCCCAACGCCGCGCAGCAAGAGGCCATCCGCCAGCACCCCGAGCTGGGCCTGCTGCTGCTCGAGCGCCTCAACATCACCGACGACCTGTGGCTGGAGCTGGTCGGCCAGCACCACACCAACCTGACCGAGCGCACGCCCCTGGCCGAGATGCTGGACGTCGACCGGCTCACGCGCATCCTGGGCACCATCGACCGCTATGCCGCCATGATCAGCCCGCGCAAGTCGCGCCCGGGCCGCAGCGCCACCGACTCGGTGCGCGCCCTGGTGGGCCAAGAAGTGGACCAGCGCGACGAGGTGGGCTACATGCTGGTGCGCACCGTGGGCCTGTGCCCGCCCGGCACCTTTGTGCGGCTGGACAACGGCGACACCGCCATCGTGCTGCGCCGCAGCCAAAAGGCCAACCAGCCCCTGGTGGCCAGCCTGATCGAGCGCGGCGGCGCCCAGTTGGACCAGCCCCGCCTGTACCCCACGGCCGACGACGGCACGCCGCGCATCCAGTCGGCGCTGGCGCGCACCGCCGTCACCGTCGAGCTCAACCACCGCACCATGGTGCGCCTGGGGCTGTACGCCGCCCAGCGCAGCGCCCCCCTGGCCACGCAGCCCTGAAAACCCGTGCCGCCGCGCGGCGCCGTGTCAGTGCGCGTGGCCCCAGTACAGCAGCGCGTCGCGCCCCTGCACCGACAGCTCCACCTCGCGGCCCACGGGCAGCAGCACCTTGGTGTCCACGTGGCCGTAAGGCAGATTGGTCAGCACCGGCGCCGTGATCTGGCCGCGCAGCCAGTCGACCACGGTCTGCAGCTTGTAGCCCTTGTCGTGCGGCGCAAGCAGGTACTGGGTGAACTGGCCGAAGACCACCGCCTTTTGCTGCGCCAGCACGCCGGCGTGCAGCAGCTGCGTGAGCAGGCGCTCGACGCGGAAGGGGTGCTCGTTCACGTCCTCGATGAACAGTATGCCGCCCGACACCTGCGGCAGGTAGGGCGTGCCGACCAGCGAGGCCAGCACCGCCAGGTTGCCGCCCCACAGGCGCGCGGAGGGAATCTCGAACTCCAGCGGCGGTGCCGCCTCGGCAGTTTTTTCGCGCGGCATGCGCCAGCCCGTGCCTTCGCCGTGGCCTGAGAGCAGGTCGTCAAAGCAGGCTTCCATGATGTCGTCGGGCAGCCCTCGGGTGCCGAAGTCCGGGCACAGCGCCGGCCCGGCCCAGGTCACGGCGCCGGTCTGCGCCAGCACGGCGTTCTGGAAGGCTGTGAAGTCGCTCACGCCGACGAACAGCATGCCTTTGTCGACGGCGCGTGCCACGGCCGCATAGTCGATGCCCGGCAGGATGCGCGTGAGGCCGTAGCCGCCGCGCGAGATCAGCGCCACATCGGCGCCGCTGGCGGCCGCGCGGTGGATGGCCGCCAGGCGCGTGGCGTCGTCGCCGGCAAAGCGCGTGTGGATGGCCAGCGCGTCGGCGTCGATCTCGACCTCGTGGCCCAGCTTTTGCAGCCGTTTGACGCCGCGCCGGAACGCCGCCTTGTCGCGCACCGCGCTCGAGGGGGAATAGATGTAGATGTGCTTGGGGCCGTGGTCGTGGCCGCAGTCGCAGGGGTCGTGGTCAGAAGACAAAACGCTCAGGCCGTGCTGCGGCCTGCTCCGAGAAAAGTGCGGGGCGGGCGGGCCTGTCAGCGCGCCCGGGAGTCAGGAGGCGAAGTATTCCACAGCCTGCCGGGCGATCGCCGCGCCGTGCTCGGGCACGAAGTGGCCGGCCTGCGCCAGCACCACGGGTGGCGGGCATCCGCGCACTGCCTGCTGCAGCACCCGCATGGCCGCCGGACCGAGCACCGGGTCCTGCGCGCCGACGACGGTCAGGCTGCGGCCGGCCCAGTCGTGCTGCCAGAAATGCCGTGCCGCGCGCGAGAGCGCGGCGCCCGGCGCCTCGGGCGCATCGGGCACCAGCTTCGGGAAGGCGCGCAGCGCGGCGCGGTAGCCCCGGTCGGGGAACGGCGCGTCGTAGGCTGCGCATTCGGCCGCACTCAGATGCGGGTTGCCGCGCGAAAGCAGCCGGCCGACGCCGTACAAGGGCTTTTTCGCGCACATCTCGCGCCAGGCCCAAAAGCCCTGGGGCAGCGGCGCGTCGCCCGTCGCCAGCAGCGTGTTCATGGCCAGCAGACCCGCAAATCGCTGGGGCAGTGCCATGGGCAGCGTCAGGCCCAGGATGCCGCCCCAGTCCTGCACCACCAGCACCACGCGACGCAGATCGAGCCGCTCCACCAGCTCCAGCAGCACCTCACGGTGCCATGCGAAGGCATGGAAGGCGGCCCTCTTGGGCTTGTCGCTCTTGCCAAAGCCGATCAGGTCGGGCGCCACGACGCGATGCCCGGCGGCGGTGAACACCGGCAGCATGTGCCGGTACAGGTAGCTCCAGCTCGGGGTGCCGTGCAGGCACAGCCAGGTGAGCGGCGCGTCCTGCGGGCCTTCGTCGAGGTAGTGCAGGCGCAGGCCGCCGAGTGCCGGCAGGTCGCTCACATAGTGCGGCGCCCAGGGGTAGCCGGGCAGGTCGGCAAAGCGTGCCTCGGGCGTGCGCAGGGCGTCGTCGCGCAGCGGGTGCGCGGCCAGCGCCTGGGCGCGCTTTTCGTGGCGGCGCTGGCGGAAAAAATCGCCCAGCAGCGCCGCACATTCGTCCGCCAGCACCCCGCCCTGCACCACCGTCTGGTGGTTGAGCTGCGGCGTGGCAAACAGATTGAGCACCGATCCCGCCACGCCGGTCTTGGGGTCGCGCGCGCCGAAGACCACGCGCGGCATGCGCGCGTGCAGCATGGCGCCGCTGCACATGGCGCAGGGCTCGAGCGTGACGTAGAGCGTGCAGTCTTCGAGGCGGTAGTTGCCCAGCCGCTGCGCCGCGGCGCGCAGCGCGACGATCTCGGCGTGCGCCGTTGGGTCGTGTCCCTGCACGGGCGCATTGCGGCCGGTGGCGATGGCCTGGCCCTCCCGCACCACCACCGCGCCCACCGGCACCTCGCCCGCCTGCGCGGCGGCTTGCGCCTCGGCCAGGGCCAGGCGCATCCAGTGCGCATCGGCGTCTGCTTGCGTGCTCATGAGCAATGGTTTTGATAGCTATCAGCACTTACCCCATAAGGGCTGGAGGCCGATTTGACTGGAATTTTATTTTTCATCGTCCGGCAGGGGCCGGGCCTGCTGCACCAGGCCCTCGATGGCCTGCTGGTATTGCTGCTGCACCTGCTGGCTTTGCGCGCGCACGGTGGCCGTGGCCGGCGCATCGGCGGCGGGCTGCAGCACGGGCACGGTGCTGCGCGTGGCCGACACCTGCTTCTTGGCCAGCACGCCGACGATGGCCAACGCCAGCAGCAGGGACACGATGCCGAGGGCGGCGCGCATCTCAAGCCTCCTGCGCGGGCACCAGTCCCAGGGTCTGCATCCAGTCCGCCAGCGCCTGGGCGCCGGGGCCGCCCTGCCGGTACGCCTGGTACATGGCGGCGTGCGCTTCTTTGCGGTGCTGGTTGAGCTTGAGCGCGCACTGCAGCTCGGTCACGCGCAGCTCGAAGGCCACAATGCCGGCCAGCATCCGGTGCGCGAAGTCCTCGTCCAGCGCGCGCCACTGCGCCACATAGGGCGGCTCGTGGTCGCCGATCAGCGCCTTGAGCAGCGCGTCCTTGGCGGCCGGCTGCTCGACCAGCGTAGCCTGCACCCGGCAGTGCACGGCCAGGTAGTTCCAGGTGGGCACGCGCGCCAGGTCGGGGTAGACCGTGGGCGACAGGTAGGCGTGCGGCCCCATGAAAGTGACCAGCGCCTGGGGCCGCGCCTGCAGGTAGCGCCAGTGCGGGTTGGCCTTGGCGCAGTGGCCCAGCAGCACCAGGCTGTCCGCGCGCTCCTGCAGGTGCAGCGGCAGGTGGCTGACGCACGGAAAGCCCCCGTCGTCGGTGGACACCAGGCTGGCCAGCGGGTGGGCGCGCATCAGCGCATGCGCATGGGCGGGGTCGGTGGAGCGGAACTGGGCGGGCAGGTACATGGCGGACTTTTTCCTTGAGCCGCCACTGTATCGGCAAAACCGGTGGCCCACGGCGGTGCGGCGCCGGCGCTGCCCGCGCGCCCCCGGGCGCCGGTGTGAACTATGAAATCGATAGCTTTCAGCGCAGCACCACCAAGCGATTCCGCCACTTTTGGCCGCAGGATAGGACCGTTTCCGCCATTTGCCGCACAATTGGTTCATGCAGCTCAACTTCATCGCCAACGCCTCCATGGCCTCCGCCAGCGGCCGCACGCTGGCCGTGCTGGACCCGTCCGACGGACAGCCCTTCGACGAGCTGCAGCGCAGCAATGCCCAGGACATCGACCAGGCCGTGCACGCGGCGCGCCAGTGCTTTGACGCCGTCTGGCTCAAGACCAGCGCCGCCGAGCGCGGCCGCCTGCTGATGCGCCTGTCCCACAAGGTGGCCGAGCACGCCGAAGAACTGGCCGCCATCGAGCAGCGCGACTGCGGCAAGCCCACCAAGCAGGCCCGCGCCGATGCGCTGGCACTGGCGCGCTACTTCGAGTTCTACGCCGGCGCCTGCGACAAGCTGCACGGCGAGACCCTGCCCTACCAGGACGGCTATAGCGTGCTGACCTGGCGCGAGCCGCACGGCGTCACGGGCCACATCGTGCCCTGGAACTACCCGATGCAGATCTTCGGCCGCAGCGTCGGCGGCGCGCTGGCCGCCGGCAATGTCTGCGTGGTCAAGCCCGCCGAGGACGCCTGCCTGAGCCTGCTGCGCGTGGCCCAGCTGGCGGCCGAGGTGGGCTTTCCGGCCGGTGCCATCAACATCGTCACCGGCTACGGCCACGAGGTGGGCGACGCGCTGGCACGCCACCCGGGCATCGACCACATCAGCTTCACCGGCAGCCCCGGCGTGGGCACGCTGATCCAGCAGGTGGCGGCCGAGCGGCACTGCCCGGTCACGCTCGAGCTGGGCGGCAAGAGCCCGCAGATCATCTTTGCCGACGCTGACCTGAATGCCGCCGTGCCCGTGGTGGTCAACGCCATCGTGCAAAACGCCGGCCAGACCTGCAGCGCGGGCGCGCGCGTGCTGATCGACTCGCTGATTTACGAGCCCCTGCTGGAGCGCCTGGGCCAGGCCTTCGAGCAGCTGCGCGTGGGCCCGGCCGCCCTGGACCTGGACGTGGGCCCGCTGATCCGCCAGAGCCAGCAGCAACGCGTGTGGGACTTTCTGAGCGACGCCCAGGTGGCCGGCATTCCCATGGTGGCCCAGGGCCAGATCGTGGACGAGGCGCCCGAGTCGGGCTTCTACCAGGCGCCCACGCTGCTGCGCGACGTGCCGGTGGACCACCGCCTGGCCCAGGAAGAGATCTTTGGCCCGGTGCTGTGTGCGATGGCCTTTGAAGACGAAGACCACGCCGTCGCACTCGCCAACGCCACGCGCTTTGGCCTGGTGGCCGGCGTATGGACGCGCGACGGCGCGCGCCAATTCCGGGTCGCCAAACGCCTGCACAGCGGCCAGGTCTTCATCAACAACTACGGCGCCGGCGGCGGCGTCGAGCTGCCCTTTGGCGGCGTGAAGTCGTCCGGCTACGGCCGCGAAAAAGGCTTCGAAGCGCTGTACGGCTTTACCACCCTGAAAACCGTGGCCATCCGCCACGGCTGAATGGCCCCCTGCGCGCACCCGCGGCGTCCCGCGCGCCCGGGGTGCGCCCATGCCACCCTCCCCTTGTGTTCGTTGACAAAGCTTTCTGTCCATGCCCCTGAGCCCCCCTGCCCCCCGCACCGCCCGGCACGCCCGCCGGGTCATCTACCAAGGTTTTGAACGCGAAGACGGTCTCTGGGACCTCGAAGGAGAGCTGCACGACAGCAAGATGCACGATGCGCCGGCTCTGCGCGGCGGCGGCATCCGCCGCGCGGGCGAGCCCATCCACCACATGTGGCTGCGCGTGACCGTGAACCGGGTGCTGGTCGTGCAAGCCATCGAGGCGTCCATGGACACCCACCCGCTGCGGGAATGCCCGCAGGCCCGCGCCGCACTGCAGACCATGGTCGGCTGCACCATGGGGCGCGGCTGGCGCCAGGCGATCCAGAAAAACCTGGGCGGCGTGGCCAGCTGCACCCACCTGCGCGAGCTGCTGTTCAACCTGGCCACCGCCGCCTTCCAAACGCTGCCCGCGGCCTTTGCGTCGGCCGACGCCGATGAACCGCCGCGCCACCTGGGCCAATGCACGGGCTGGGACTTCAACGGAGCGGGCGTGAAGGAATATTTCCCCCAGTTCTATGGCCGCGCGACCCCGGGCGGCGCCCCTGCCCTCCCCCCCACACCCGCCACCACAGAAGCGCAGTGACCGGGGCCATCCATCCGGCGAAATCTGCCCCAAACCCTTTCCTGTCCAGCGTAAGACGCTATCCTATTTGAACTATTCCAGGAGACAAAACCGATGCGCGCACAGAACAAATCCACCATCGTCACCGGCGCCGGCAACGGCATTGGCGAGGGCATCGCCAAGCGCCTGGCCGCCGAAGGCGCCCGCGTCGTCGTCGCCGACATCAACGCCGCCGGTGGCCAGCGCGTGGTGGCCGAGATCACGGCGGCCGGTGGCACGGCCTCCTTCTTCGAGGCCGACGTGACCGACTCGGCCCAGGTCAAGGCGCTGGTCCATGAAGCCGTACACCGCTTCGGCCGGCTCGACGTGGTCGTCAACAACGCCGGCTGGACGCACCGCAACCGCCCGATGCTCGAAGTGGGCGAGGACGAGTTCGACAAGGTCTATGCGATCAACGTCAAGAGCATCTACCTCTCGGCCATCCACGCCGTGCCGGCCATGCGCGCCAACCCGGGCGGCAGCGGCGGCAGCTTCATCCACATCGCCTCCACGGCCGGCCTGCGCCCGCGCCCGGGCCTGACCTGGTACAACGGCTCCAAGGGCGCCGTCATCACCACCAGCAAGTCGATGGCCGCCGAGCTGGGCCCCGACAACATCCGCGTCAACTGCATCAACCCGGTATTCAACCCCGACACCGGCCTGGCCGCCGAGTTCGCGGGCGGCCCGGTGGACGAGGCGCGCCGCGCCAAGTTTCTCGCCACCATTCCGCTCGGGCGCTTCTCCACCGCGCTCGACGTGGCCAATGCCGCGCTGTACCTGGCCAGCGACGAGGCCGCCTTCATCAGCGGCGTGTGCATCGAGGTCGACGGCGCGCGCTGCGTCTGAGCTTCCGCCCTTCTCCTTGACCTCGGTCAAGCCCCTGCGACGGCAGGCCATTCCTGCATGGACCAAGTGGGGCAGAATCACAGCATGGCTGAACGTGTCATCCCCCTTGTGGACCAGCGCCTGGCGGCCCTCCAGCCTCCGCGGCCCCGGCATTCCCCGGTCTCTCCGGGTCGGCTCTCCGACGCGCTCGGGCGCCCGCTGCGCGACCTGCGCATCAGCGTCACCGACCGCTGCAACTTCCGCTGCAGCTACTGCATGCCCAAGGAAGTCTTCGACAAGGACTATGCCTACCTGCCGCACCAGGCGCTGCTGAGCTTTGAAGAGATCACGCGGCTGGCGCGGCAGTTTCTGGCCCACGGCGTGCGCAAGATCCGCCTCACCGGCGGCGAGCCGCTGCTGCGCAAGAACATCGAGGACCTGATCGCCCAGCTCGCCGAGCTGCGCACCGTCGACGGCACGCCACCCGACCTCACGCTCACCACCAACGGCTCGCTGCTGGCGCGCAAGGCGCGCGCGCTCAAGGAGGCCGGCCTCAACCGCGTCACCGTGAGCCTCGACGGCCTCGACGACGCGGTGTTCCGGCGCATGAACGATGTCGACTTTCCGGTGGCCGATGTGCTCGCCGGCATTGAGGCCGCGCACGCCGCCGGCCTCACCGGCATCAAGGTCAACATGGTGGTCAAGCGCGGCACCAACGACCAGCAGATCCTGCCCATGGCGCGGCATTTTCGCGGCACCGGCACGGCGCTGCGCTTCATCGAATACATGGACGTGGGCGCCACCAATGGCTGGCGCATGGACGAGGTGCTGCCCTCGAAGGAACTGATCGCGCGCCTGCAGGCCGAGCTGCCACTGGTGGCGCTGCAGCCCACCGCGCCGGGCGAAACCGCCGAGCGCTGGGGCTGGGCCGATGCCAGCGGCCGCCACGACCCGGCGCTCGGCGAGATCGGCCTGATCAGCAGCGTCACGCAGGCCTTCTGCCACGACTGCAACCGCGCCCGCCTGTCCACCGAAGGCAAGGTCTACCTGTGTCTGTTCGCCACCCAAGGCTACGACCTGCGCGGCCTGCTGCGCGGCGGCGCCGACGACACGGCGCTGGCCGCGGCCATTGCCGGCATCTGGCAGGGGCGCAGCGACCGCTATTCCGAGCTGCGCAGCAGCCTGCCGGCCGACGCGGGCCCGGGCGTGCGGCGCGTGGAGATGAGCTACATCGGTGGCTGAAGCGGCACGCCCTGCACCCGGGCAGACCACGGAAAGCCGACACGCCATGGTTGACGCACAAGACACGCGTGGCGCTGCCCCCCCGTTGGCACCATGAACACCCACATCCGCCCGCTGACGCCCAGCGACGCCCCGGCCTACAAGGCGCTGCGCGACGACATGCTGCGCCGCGCGCCCACGGCCTTCACGTCCGACCACGAATCCTCGGTGGCCCTGGCGGCCAGCGAATTCGCGCCGCGCCTGGGCGCGCCCGCCAGCGGCCTGTTCTTTCTCGGGGCCTTCGATGCGGCGGGCCAGCTGCTCGGCTGCGTCGGCTGCGAACGCGCGCAGCGCCGCAAGGAGCGGCACCGCGCCACCGTGCTCGGCATGATGGTGGCGCCCGCCGCCCAGCGCCAGGGCCTGGCGCGCCAGCTGCTGGCGGCCTGCATTGCCGCGGCCGAGCGCCTGCCCGGACTGCGCCAGCTCGACCTCACCGTGACCGCCGGCAACGACAGCGCCCAGCGCCTGTACGAAGAAGCGGGCTTTCGCGCCTGGGGCCGGCACCCCAACGCCATCGTGGTCGACGGCGTGGGCTACGACAAGGTCCACATGCTGCTGCCCCTGCCCACCCTGATCCGCGCCGCCCCATGAAAACCCTTGCCCAGATTGCCGCCGAGCTGCCAGGCTACGCCCCCCAGGCGCTGCGCGCGAGCGACGCGGCGGCCTTCCTGCAGCGCCTCGTCCAGCCCGTCGAAGGCACCGAGGAACTGGGCATTTGCGATGCCCTGGGCCGCGTGCTCGCGCACGACGTGGTCTCGCCGCTGAGCGTGCCGCCGCACGACAACTCGGCCATGGACGGCTACGCCTTCGACGGCCGCCAGCTCGTGGCCGGCGCGCCGCTGGCGTTGCGCGTGGTCGGCAAGGCCTTTGCGGGCGCGGCCTGGCGCGGCCGGGTGGGCCCGGGCGAGTGCGTGAAGATCATGACCGGCGCCGTCATGCCCGCGGGCCTCGACACCGTCGTGCCGCAAGAGTTCGCGCAGGCCCGCGCCGACGCCGCGGGCGAGCACATCGCGATCGCCGCCGATGTGCTGCGCGCCGGCGACAACCGCCGCTTCAAGGGCGAAGACCTGATGGAAGGCAGCGTGGCACTCTCCCGAGGCGCGCTGCTCACGCCCGCTGCCCTGGGGCTGGTGGCCAGCCTGGGCCTGAAAACCGTGACGGTCTGCCGCCGGCTGCGCGTGGCCTATTTTTCGACCGGCAACGAAATCCTCGGCCTGGGCGACGCGCCGCGCGAAGGCGCGGTCTACGACAGCAACCGCTACACCCTGTTCGGCCTGCTCACGCGGCTGGGCGTGGAAGTGCTCGACCTGGGCCAGGTGCGCGACGAACCCGCGCAACTCAAAAGCGCCTTGCGCTCGGCCGCGCAGCAGGCCGACGCCATCATCACCAGCGGCGGCGTCGGCGTCGGCGAGGCCGACCACACGCGCGCCCTGATGCACCAGCTCGGCGAGATGGCCTTCTGGCATATCGCCATGCGCCCGGGCCGCCCGATGGCGGTGGGCCGCATCCCGCGCGGTGAAATTCACGCCAAATCGGCCTCCAGCGCTTACCCCACAAGCGCTGACAGCTATCAAAACCATAGCCCACACGGCCGGCGCGGCGCCGTCCTGTTCGGCCTGCCCGGCAACCCCGTGGCGGTGATGGTGGCCTTTCTCGCTTTTGTGCGCCCCGCCCTGCTGCGCATGATGGGCAGCACGCACGCCGCGCCACCGCTGCTGCGCGCAGTCAGCGCCCAGGCCATCCGCAAGAAGGCGGGCCGCACCGAATTCCAGCGCGGCCGCGTGGGCACCGCGCCCGATGGCACGCTGCAGGTGCACGCCGTGGGCAACCAGGGCTCGGGCGTGCTCAGCTCTATGGTGCAGGCCAATGGACTGATCGTGCTGCACCACGACCAGGGCAACGTGGCGCCGGGCGACGTGGTCGATGTGATGGTGTTCGACGGTGTCATGTGAAAGGCTCCTCCATGACCTACCAAGCCCGGCACCTGCCCCAGCCCCCGACGCGCGCCGAAGTCGATGCACTGCCCGGCGCGGCCGTGCTCGAGTTCGGAACGCCCTGGTGCGGCCACTGCCTGTGCGCCCAGCCGCTGATCGAGCAGGCGCTGGCGCCGCGCGCCGATGTCGCGCACATCAAGGTCGAGGACGGCCCCGGCCAGCGCCTGGGCCGCAGCTTTGGCGTGAAGCTCTGGCCCACGCTGGTGTTTTTGCGCGGCGGCCAGGAAGTGACGCGCCTCGTGCGGCCGCAGGACGCGCAGGCGCTCGCCCGGGCGCTGCAGCAACTCGACGCGCCGGCCTGAAGGCCGGGACTGGACCGGGCCCGCCCGGCGCGCTTCAGGCCACCTCGATCAGCGGCGTGCGGGCGGCCGCCCAGGCCAGCGCCCCGGTCAAGGCCGCCATGGCGACGCAAAAAATCACCAGGGCCGCCGCCAGGCCCAGCCCATCGGAAAGCCAGCCCACGGCCAGGATTGGCGCAATGGTGCCGATGTAGCCCACCACCAGATACGTGGACAGCAGGCCGGCACGGGTCTCGGGCCGGGCCACCTTGTTGACGATGGCGATGCCGGCCAGGTTCACCAGCCCGTGCCCGGCCGAGGTGGTCAGCACGCTGAGCACGAACAGCACCGACCACTGGGTGAACGAGGTGGCGATCAGCAGCAGGTTGCACGCGGCCAGCAGGCCCAGCCCCCAGACGGCGCAGGTCTTGGTGTGCACCGGCCGGGCCAGCCACTGCACGAGCGCCGACAGGAACAGGATCATGGCGATCGACAAACCGCTCACGGCCGGCCCGTGCCAGGGCACCATGCGCTCCATGAAGCTCGGGGCCAGCGAGGCATAGAGCCCGAAGATGCCGAAGGTGCCGAACGCCCCCAGACAGGCCACCATGAAAGGCCGCCGCACCGCCGGCCGGGGCAAGGTGATGCGCGGCAGCCAGTCGCGCAGCACCAGCGGTGGCTGCGGGGCCGCCGCCACCTGCGCTTCCACGCGGACCTGGAACAGCGCATAAATCGCCAGCGCGCCCAGCAACAGGCTGGGTACATAGGCCGTGACCAGGGGCTGCGGCACCCACTGGGCCACCAGCCCGCCCACCAGCGGGCCCATGCCAAAGCCCAGCGCCATGGCGAAGCTCGTCATGGCCGACGCGCGCATCACCTGGCTGGGACGGCTCAGCTGCGTGAGCCCCAGCGAGGTCGAGGTGGTGATCATTCCCGAGGCAATGCCGATGAGCACGCGGCTGGCCACGAAGGAGGGCACGCTCCAGGCCACCGCCGACAGCAGCACCCCGGCATACACCAGAATGAGCCCCCAGCGCAGCACCGGCAGAAAGCCGAAGCGGTCGCTGAGCCGCCCCAGGAACAGCAGGCTGGACAGCGCGCCCACCATGTAGGCGACGTAGATGCCGGTGATGTGGCTGGGCTGCAGCCCCCAGCGCGCCTGGTACAGCGGGTACAGCGGGCTCGCCAGCGCCGTGCCCATGACGCCGACACACATCGCGAAACACACCCAGGCAAACGCAGGCCAGTGACGTTGCATATCCGGCAAACAGGCGCCCCACGGGCGGCCTGCGCTTCTGAAAAGAAGGAAGAGAAGGGGAAAAAGCCGCTGGCGCGCGGAACCGGCACACACGGCTTTTCTGCTGCCCCGGGGCCGGCGCAGCGACCGCCGCAACCCGGAGCGGGGAAGCGGGCATTCTACGGAAAAACCCGCATACCGCGCCTGGCCGTGCGGCTCAGCGGCTGCAGGCCACGATGCGGCAGGCCTTGCCGCTGCGCCCGCGCGGCACGCTCTGGCCCAGGCGCACGCGCACCTGGACCTGCACCACCCCCTGGGCACCGGCAAAGGCCTTCAAGGCCGCAGAGCAGCGCGCGGCGGCAGCGCGACCCGTCTCGCCTTCGAGCGGCAGGTGCAGTTCCAGCATGTGCCGGTCCAGCTGGCGCAGGTGAAAATCGAACACGCCGGCCTCCTCCTCCAGCACCGTGCTCAGGGCCAGCGGCAGCAGCGTGACGCAGCGCCCACCCCGGCCCGCCATGCGCAGCGGATCGTCCTGGCGCCCCTGCACCGTGAACACCGGCAGCGGCGAGCCGCAGGCACAGGGCCCGGCCTGCAGCGTGACGCGGTCGCCCAGGTCGTAGCGCACCAGGGGCTGCACCGCATTGGCCAGATTGGTCAGCAGCACGCTGCACGAAGGCTGGCCCGCGGGCACCGGCCGGTGGTGCTCGTCCACCGGCTCCAAAACGTGCCAGTCGGCGTTGAGGTGCATGCCCCCGTGGGCGCACTCCCAGCCCATGGCCAGGAACTCGGATGTCCCATAGCTGTTGCGCACCGCCGAACCCAGATTTTTTTCGATGTGCGTGCGCACCGCCGCGCCCAGTGTCTCGCCCCCGGTCCAGACTTCGCGCGGCGCGATGCGCAAGCTGCCGCGCGCCGCCTCGTCGGCCAGCAGGGCAGCCGCCGTCGGGTAGGTGGCCAGCACGGTCGGCGCGAAATCGTTGAGTTCCGCCACCAGCTCGGCCAGTGGCGCCTGGATGGAAAAGCTGCGCAAGCGGGTGCCCAGCCAGGGGTTGAGGGCGGCCATCCGCAGCAGCGACACATGGCTGGCGAAATGCCCGCCCAGTGCGCCGACAAAAGCCGTGCGCTCGGCCAGGCCCAGCGGATCGAGCCAGCGCGCCAGCGGTTGGGGCGGGCTGCGGCGCAGCGCCTCCAGCGCGTCGTACACCGCCATGGCCTGCGCATCCTGCACAAAGATGCCCGGATGTCCGCTGGTGCCCGAGCTCTCCCACACCATGTACCGGCCCATCCAGGGCTCGGCCAGGCGTGCGGGGTCGGCGGTGAACGCGCGCAAGGCATCGAGCTCCAGGCGGGGATCGGTCACCCAGTCTTCGAACCGCTCCATCAGCTGGGCGCGCGTGACCACCGGCAGCTGGCACAAGGGCGTGTCGGGCCGGACAGACGCCGGCCACAGTGCCCGGTACAGGCGCGAGCCGCGCAGCACGGCCTCCAGCAGCAGCGCCAGCCGGGCCCGCTGGCGCTGCACCACGCCCTCGGCGTCTCCCCTGTCGACCGCCAGCACATCTGCGGACACGGTCCACAGGCGCAACGGATCGAACACGGTACTCATGGGTCATGCCCTTTTCAAGTTGGCTGCGGGTGCGCTCCGGCGGATACCGCGAAGCGGCTGCAATGCCCCCTATTAAAGCGCTGCGCCCGCACCCGCCGCCACCCGCAAGTCCGCTTGCGGCGCATGGGCATCGAAAATCCACTTTGCCTTGTGGCCCCGCACGCCACGCGAGCGCACTATCATGAAGCACGCTGCAGTGCGGACTGTCCTTCACCTCTGCCTCTCCACGCCATGGCCCAACCGTCCGACCCCTCGCCCGCCCCACCCGGCAGACGTGCGGCACATGCCGCAGAAACCCCCACCGAAAAATTGGACCGCCTGGTCCATGCCGGCGGCGCCGAATTCACAGGCGGGCTGTCCCCGGTGTCGCTGGCCTTGGCCGCTGCGGACTGGGCCTGGCACCTGGGCGTGTCGCCCGGCCGGCAGCTGCAGCTGGCGGCACTGGCCGCCCGCCTCTGGGCCGACACGCTGCACGCCCATGGGCGCGCGCCCGAGGCAGACGGCGTCCCCGACGAGGATCCGCGCTTTCGCCACGACGCCTGGGCGCACTGGCCCTACAGCCAGATGCGCGCGGGCTTTCACAATGCCGAAGCCTTCTGGCGCGAGGCCAGCTGGGCGCCCGGCATGACCGCGCACCACACCGACCTCACGCGCTTCTTCGCGCGCCAGTGGCTGGACATGCTGGCCCCCGCGAACTGGCCCGCCACCAACCCCCTGGTGCTGCGCGATGCGCTGGAGTCGGGCGGCACACGGCTGCGCCAGGGCGCGCGCCACTGGCTGGCCGACGCGAGCGGCGTGCCCCTGCCGGGCGAGCCCGAGCGCATCCCTGCCTTCCAGGTCGGCCGCGACGTGGCCGTGACGCCGGGCGCGGTGGTGTACCGCAATCCACTCATCGAGCTGATCCGCTACGCGCCGCAGACACCGACGGTGCACCCCGAGCCGGTGCTGATCGTGCCGTCGTGGATCATGAAGTACTACATCCTCGACCTGTCGCCGCACAACTCGCTGGTGCGCTACCTGGTGGGCCGGGGCCATACCGTGTACATGCTGTCGTGGCGCAACCCCGACGCCGCGGACAGCGATCTGTCGATGGACGATTACCTGCGCCTGGGCGTACTGGACGCGCTGCAGGCAGTGGCCACGCAGGGCGATCGCAAGACGCCCGTGCATGCCGTGGGCTACTGCCTGGGCGGCACGCTGCTGGCCATTGCCGCAGCGGCCATGGCGCGCGCAGGCGGGGTGGCCGAGCAGGACCTGCTGTCGCCGCTGAAGACGCTGACCCTGCTGGCGGCGCAAACCGATTTTTCCGATCCGGGCGAGCTGGGCCTGTTCATCGACGAAGGGCAGATCGACCTGCTCGACCACATCACCCGCAGCCAGGGCTACCTGTCGGGCAAGCAGATGGCGGGCTCGTTCCAGTTCCTGCACTCGCGCGACCTGGTCTGGGCGCGGCGCATGCGCGAGTACCTGCTGGGCGAGCGCGACCAGTCCAACGACCTGATGGCCTGGAACGCCGACACCACGCGCATGCCCGCGCGCATGCACCACGAGTACCTGACCGAGCTGTACCTGCACAACGCGCTGGCCACCCACAACTACTGCGCCGAGGGGCAGGCGGTCTCGCTGGCCGACCTCCAGCCACCGATGTTCCTGGTGGGCACGCAGCGCGACCACGTCTCGCCCTGGCGCTCGGTCTACAAGCTGCACCAGCTGTGCGACGCCGAGATCACCTTCGTGCTGGCCAGCGGCGGGCACAACGCCGGCATCGTCTCGGAGCCGGGCCACCCGCACCGCAGCTACCAGATCCACACGCGGCCCGCGCGGGGCCGCTGGACCGAGCCCGGCGCATGGGCGGCCAAGGCCCCCTCGCACGAAGGCTCGTGGTGGCCCGCTTGGCAGGCCTGGCTGGCCCGGCACTCCTCGCGCAGGCAGGCGACCTCCCCCATCGCGGCAGGCACCGTGCTGTGCGACGCACCGGGCACCTACGTGCTGCAACGCTACAAGGAATAGGCACCGGGCCCCGCGCTGCGCCATGCCTGCGCCGGCGTCCACTGCCCCATTCCCGTGACCCCTGAGGGGCGTGGACCGCCGGAACCGGGCGGCGTGCGCCGATATGGAGCAAAAAGGCCTCCAGCCCATACCCAACCAGCGCCAACAGCTCACTATTCCATAGCAAGTCTGGGCTGCAGGCGCTGGACACCCGGTTCAGGCGTCGGCCACGGCGTGCGGCGTGTCGTGGGCCGTGGCCGTCTTGGCGCCGGGCACGGAGCGGCGCGCAAACAGCGAATACATGGTCGGCACCACGAAGATGGTCAGCAGCGTGCCCAGCGACATGCCGCCCACGATCACCCAGCCGATCTGCGTGCGGGTTTCGGCGCCGGCACCCGACGCCAGTGCCAACGGCAAGGCCCCCAGCACCATGGCGCCCGTGGTCATCAGGATGGGCCGCAGGCGCTGCGCCGAGGCCTTGATGAGCGCATCGACCATGTCCACGCCCTGCGCGCGCAACTGGTTCGTGAACTCGACGATCAGGATGCCGTGCTTGGTGATCAGGCCGACCAGGGTGATCAGACCGATCTGCGAGTACACGTTGAGCGAGCCGCCGCTCCATTTGAGCGCCAGCAGCGCGCCGATCATGGACAGTGGCACCGAGAGCATGATGACCAGCGGATCGATGAAGCTCTCGAACTGCGCGGCCAGCACCAGGAAGATGAACACCAGCGCCAGCACGAACACGATGCCCAGCGCGCCCCGCGAGCTCTTGAACTCGCGCGAGGTGCCGTTGAGGTCGGTGGTGTAGCCGGGCTTGAGCAGCTTGGCGGCCGTGGTGTCCATGAAAGTCAGCGCTTCGCCCAGCGAATAGTCGGGCGAGAGGTTGGCCGTGATGGTCGCCGAGCGGCGCTGGCCGAAGTGGTTGAGCTCGCGCGGGCTCACGCTCTCGCGCACCGTGACCAGGGCCGAGAGCGGAATCATCGCGTCGGAGCGCCCGCGCACATAGATGCCATCGATGTCCTCGGGCGCCGTGCGGCCGCTGGGCTGGGTCTGCACGATCACGTCGTACTGCTCGGCGTCGCGCTTGTAGCGGGTCACGGTGCGCCCGCCCAGCATGGTCTCGATGGCCTTAGCGACCACGTCCACGTTCACGCCCAGGTCGGCCGCGCGCTCGCGGTTCACGTCGATGCGCAGTTCGGGCTTGTTCAGGCGCAGGTCGACGTCGGGCGAGGTGATGCCCGGGTTCTTCGCCATCTCGGCCACCATCTGCTCGGCCACGGCGCTGAGGTTCTCGTAGCTGTCCGAGGTCTGGATGACGTAGTTCAGCGGCCGCGACCGGAAGCCCTGGCCCAGCGAGGGCGGCGTGATCGGGAACGCGCTCACGCCGGGCAGGCTGGCCAGGCGCGGCTGCAGCTCGCGCGCGATGTCCAGCGTGCTGCGCGTGCGGTTTTCCCAGTCCACCGTGCGGTACACCACGCTGCCTTGCGACACCGTGGGATTGCCGATGTTGGCGAAGATGCGGTCGAACTCGGGGTAGTCGCGGCCAATCTTCTCCAGTTCCAGCGCATAGCGGTTGGTGTAATCGAGCGTGGCGCCGTCGGGCGCGGTGATGTTGGCCAGGATGGTGCCGCGGTCTTCGAGGGGCGAGAGCTCCTGCTTCATGGTCGGGTACACCCACACCAGGCCCAGGCCGCTGAGCGCCATCGCGCCGACCACGATCCAGCGCGCCTGGAACACCTTGCCGCGCAGGCCGCCGCCGGGCTTGCCGGGCGTTTGCCAGCGCGCGGTCACGATCCAGCGCAGCAGGCGGCCGTAGGCGCCGGACAGCGCCGTGAGCCAGCGCTCCATGCTGCGGTCGAACCAGTTGGGCTGGGGGTTGTGCTTGAGCAACAGCGAACACATCATGGGCGAGAGCGTCAGCGCCACGAAGCCCGACACCACCACCGCCCCGGCCAGCGCCAGCGCAAACTCGACAAACAGGCGCCCCGTGCGCCCCGGCGTGAAGGCCAGCGGCGCATACACGGCCACCAGCGTGAGCGTCATGGCGACGATGGCAAAGCCGATCTCGCGCGCGCCCTTGATCGCGGCCGAAAACGGGTCCAGCCCCTCCTCGATGTGGCGGTAGATGTTCTCCAGCATCACGATGGCGTCGTCCACCACCAGGCCGATCGCCAGCACCAGCGCCAGCAGCGTGAGCGTGTTGATCGAAAAGCCCGCCAGCGACATCAACGCAAAGCTGCCCACCAGGCTCACGGGAATGGTGATGATGGGAATGATGGACGCGCGCAGGGTGCGCAGGAACACGAAGATCACCAGCGCCACCAGCACCACCGCCTCGGCGATGGTGGTGTAGACGCTCTTGACCGAGCGGTCGATGAAGATGGAGTTGTCGTTGGCGACATCGATCGTGACGTCGGCCGGCAGGTCGGCCTTGAGCGTGGGCAGCATGGCGCGCACTCCTGCCGACAGTTCCAACGGGTTGGCCGTGGCCTGGCGGATCACGCCCACCGAAATCGCTTCGCGCCCATTGAGCCGCACCTTGCTGCGGTCGCTGGCGGCGCCCTCTTCGACCCGCGCCACATCGCGCAGCCGCACCGGAAAGCCATTGACCGTGCGCAGCACGATGTCGGCGAACTGGCCCGGCTGGCCCAGGTCGGTCTGCGAGGTGACGCTGAACTCGCGCTGCTGCGACTCGATGCGGCCGGCCGGCAGTTCAAGGTTGTTGCGCCGGATCGCGTCCTCCACGTCCTGCGTCGTCAGGCGGTAGCCGGCCAGGCGCTGCGGGTCGAGCCAGACGCGCATGGCGTAGCGGCGCTCGCCATAGATGGGCACATCGGCCACGCCGGTCACCGTCTGCAGGCGGGGCTTGACGATGCGGTTGAGCAGGTCGTTGATCTGCAGCGGGCTCAGGGTGTCACTGCTGAAAGCCAGCCACATCACCGGAAACGCATCGGCCTCGACCTTGGCAATGACAGGCTCGTCCACCGCGTCGGGCAGGCGGTTGCGCACGCGTGCGGTGCGGTCGCGCACCTCGGCGGCGGCATTGTCGGCGTCCTTTTCGAGGCGAAAGCGCACCGAGATCTGGCTGCGCTCGGCCCGGCTGATCGAGGTGATCACATCCACGCCGTCGATGCCGGCGATGGAGTCTTCGAGCGGCTTGGTCACCTGCGACTCGATCACCTCGGCCGACGCGCCCGCATAGGTCACGCTGACGGTGACGACGGGCTCGTCGATCTTCGGGTACTCGCGCACCGACAGGCGCGTGAAGCTCACCGCGCCGATCAGCACGATGAGCAGCGACAGCACGGTGGCGAACACCGGGCGGCGGATGGAGGTTTCGGCCAGTTGCATGGAAGAAGCGAAAGAAGGGTTCGGGGCCGTCAGCCGGGCTGGCGCGGCGTGGCGGCCTGCGCCTCGGGTGCGGCCTCTGGCGCCTGGGGCGATGGCACGACGCGCACCGGAGCACGGTCCTTGGACAGGCGCTGCTGGCCCGCCGTCACCACGGTGTCACCGGGTTGCAGGCCCTGCACGACCTCGACCCAGCCGTCGCGGCGCAGCCCCAGAACGACGCTGGTGCGCTGCGCCACCGCGATGCCGCCCTGGGCCTGCGACACCACCTTGAGCACATAGTGGCCCGCGCCGTTGGGCACGACCGCCTCTTCGGGCACCACGCTCGCATCGGCCCGCTCGCCAAACACGGCCGTGACGCGGGCAAACATGCCGGGGCGCAGGCGCAGCTGCCGGTTGTCGATGGCGGCGCGCACGGAGACCGAACGGCCGTTGGCATCGATCTGCGGGTCAATGGCCCGAACCATGGCGCTGAAGGCCTCGCCCGGCAGCGCATCGACCTCGACGCGCGCGCTCTGGCCCACGCGCAGCTTGCCCTGGAAGCGCTCGGGCAGGCGAAAGTCGACATACACGCTGTCGAGGTCTTCGATGTTGACGATGTCGGTGCCGTCCTTGAGGTAGTCGCCCACCTGGGTGTTGCCAATGCCGGCAATGCCATCGAACGGCGCCACGATCTTCAGCCGCGCCGCCGTGGCCTGCGCCAGGGCCAGCTTGGCCTGCGCCACCTGCAGGTTCGCATCGCTCTCGTCGACCGAGCGCTGGCTGATGAAGCCTTGCGCCACCAGGTCCTGGTTGCGCTGGTGGTTGGCGCGCGCAATCGACAGTTCGGCTTGGCTTTGCTGCACCTGCGCACGCTGCAGCTGGTCGTCCAGCTGCACCAGCAACTGGCCCTGGCGCACGCGCTGGCCATCGCGCAAGTTGAGCTGCACGATGCGCCCGCTCACCTCGGGGCGCAGCACCACGCTGCGGCGCGAGCGCAGGCTGCCCACGGCCTGAGCTTCGTCACTGAGCGCCATGCGCCGCACCTGGGCCGCCTCCACGGCGACCGGCTGGCCGGACGCACCGGCGCCTTTCGCCGGCGCGGTGCTGGCAGGAGGAGAGGCCTGCAGCGGCGCAGTTCTCTGAAACCACCACGCCAAGGATCCCGCACCGGCAATGCCGACCGCGGCTACAAGAAGATAAATCGCTCTGGACGCCATGAAAGTGACATTGGGTTACATAAAGGGCAGCCTGTGAATGTAGCAGCGGCACGCCCCCAACGCGGCCTCGGTCGCAGCAATTCCGGCAAAGCGAGGTGCTTTTACGCAGCGTTTACACAGACGGCAGATGGGGCCCCGGCTGCTTTAGCGGCGGCCCAGTGCGCGCTCGACTCCACAGTTGGCGAGGGCATCGGCGCGCTCGTTGCCGGGGTCTCCCGAATGGCCCCTGACCCAGCGCCAGTCGATCTGGTGTCCGCCTTCGCTCACCAGCGCATCCAGGCGTTGCCACAGCTCGACGTTCTTGACCGGCTGCTTGGCCGCGGTGCGCCAGCCCTTGGCCTTCCAGCCATGGATCCATTCGGTGATGCCTTTGCGCACGTACTGGCTGTCGAGGTAGAGCGTGACCGCGCACGGGCGCTTGAGCGCAGCCAGGGCTTCGATCACCGCCATCAGCTCCATGCGGTTGTTGGTGGTGCCCAGCTCGCCGCCGAACAACTCTTTTTCGGTCGCACCGGAGCGCAGCAGCACGCCCCAGCCCCCGGGGCCCGGATTGCCCTTGCAGGCGCCATCGGTATAGATCTGTATCTCGTTCACTCAAAATTCCTGTCGATGAAAGGGCTGGCAGTGGCCCGGTTGGCCACCGGCACCGTGGCCGCAGCGCGCGGTCGGGTGCTGCGCCAGGCGGGTTCCAGCAGGCGCATGCCGTGCACGCGCTTGATGGCCACCATGAAATAGGCGGCCCCGAGTATGGGCCAGCAGCGCTCACCCACACTGTCCACCCAGGCCCAACGCTGCAGCCATTTTTGCGTGCGCACGGCCGGGCGGTAGCAGCCAAACTGGACCTCGTCGACCTCGAAACTCAGCAGTTGCAACCAGTCGCGCAGCCGCCAGGGACCGATGAATTGGCCCGTATCGGGCAGGTAGAGCGTGCCACTGCCCAGCCGCTGTCCCCAGCGCGCGCGCATCTGGCGCAGGCCCCACAGGCTGGCCGGATTGAGCCCGCTGATGACCACGCGCCCCTCGGGCACCAGCACCCGCGCGACCTCGCGCAGCGCGGTGTGGGGGTCGTGGCTGAGCTCCAGAGTGTGCGGCAGCACCAGCAGGTCCAGGCTGTTGTCGGCAAACGGCAGGGCCACGGCGTGGGCCAGCAGGTGCGGCGTCCCGCCCGCAAGGGTGGGCTGCGGCGGCATCTCGCCGAGTGCCAGCCAGCGGTGCGGCATGCGGTTGGCACGCAGCCCCTGCAGTGACGGCATGCCCAGCTGCAGGCTCTGGTAGCCAAAGACATCGGCCACGGCGGCGTCAAAGCGCGCCTGTTCCCACTCCAGCAGGTAGCGGCCGGGCGGTGAATCGAACCAATGGTGCATACCTATAATTTGATCGCTCATGAATCTACTGCCGCTGCCCGCTTTTTCCGACAACTACATCTGGATGCTGCACGACGGCCGCCACGCCCTGGTGGTGGACCCGGGTGAAGCAGAGCCCGTGCTGCAGGCGCTGGACCGGCTCGGTCTGCGGCTGCAGGCAATTCTAGTCACGCACCACCACAGCGACCATGTCGGCGGAGTGCAGGCGCTGCGCAAGGCCACTGGCGCAGCGGTGTACGGTCCGGCACGCGAGCGCATCCCGGCGCCGGCAGTGGCGCTGGCCGGCGGTGACCAGGTCGAGGCGCTGGGCCTGTCGTTTGCCGTCATCGACGTTCCGGGCCACACCGCCGGCCATATTGCATACCACTGCACGCTGGCGGACGGTGCCCCGCTGCTGTTTTGTGGCGACACGCTGTTCTCGGGCGGCTGCGGGCGCCTGTTCGAAGGCACGCCGGCGCAGATGCTGGCCTCGCTCGATGCGCTTGCGGCGCTGCCGGGCGACACGCGCATTTGCTGCGCCCACGAATACACCCTGTCGAACCTGCGATTTGCCCATGTCGTGGAACCTGGCAACGCCGCCCTGCTCCACCACAGCAGAGAATGCGAACGGCTGCGCGCGCACAACCTGCCCACGCTGCCTTCGCGCATGGCGCTCGAGCGGGACATCAACCCCTTCTTGCGCGTCCGCCTCCCTGCCGTGGCCGCTGCCGCGCGCCGCCGGGACCCTTCTGTCAACACCACCGACGCGGTCGCCGTTTTTGCGGCACTGCGCGAATGGAAAAACGAGTTCCGATGAAAATTCTGCATATCGCATGCCTGGCGGGCCTGCTCTGGCTCACCGGCTGCGCCACCCATGGCACTTCCGCCGATGCCACGAACACTGAGGGCCAGCCCGCGCCCGCGCCCGCCACCGCAGCGCAGCGCGGGCGCAGCGCCGATCTTGCCAAGGGCCCGCTGCAACCGATCACCTCGGCCCACGCCGCGCGCGGCAAGGTCGCCGCGCTGTCGGCACCGGCCGACCTGTGGGAGCGCATTCGCCGCGGCTTTGCCATGCCCGACCTGCAGCACGAGCTGGTGCAGGACCGCGAGCAGTGGTATGCGACACGGCCCGACTACATGCAGCGCATGACCGAGCGCTCCAGCAAATACCTGTTCCACATCGTCGAGGAACTCGAG
This sequence comes from Acidovorax sp. SRB_14, assembly GCF_012932145.1. Lineage (GTDB taxonomy): Bacteria > Pseudomonadota > Gammaproteobacteria > Burkholderiales > Burkholderiaceae_C > Simplicispira. Next base: position 36,224 of record NZ_MWOK01000029.1, read on the forward strand.
CGCCGCGGCATGCCGACCGAGCTGGCGCTGCTGCCCTACATCGAAAGCGCCTTCAACCCGCAAGCCGTCTCCACCGCCAAGGCGGCCGGCATGTGGCAGTTCATGCCGGCCACGGGCAGCTATTTCGACCTCAAGCAGAACGCCTTCCGCGACGACCGCCGGGACGTGCTGGCGTCCACCCGTGCCGCGCTCGACTACCTGCAGAAACTCTACGGCATGTTCGGCGACTGGCATCTGGCCTTGGCCGCCTACAACTGGGGCGAAGGCAGCGTGGGCCGCGCCATCGCGCGCAACCAGAAAGCGGGCCTGGGCACCGGCTACACGGACCTGACCATGCCCGCCGAAACCCGCATGTACGTGCCCAAGCTGCAGGCCGTCAAGAACATCGTGGCCAGCCCCGATGCGTTTCGCACCGAGCTGCCGCTGATCGAGAACCACCCCTACTTCCAGACCGTGGACATTCCCCGCGACATCGACGTGGCGCTGGCCGCCAAGCTCGCTGATGTGCGCGAAGAAGACTTCAAGGCCCTCAACCCCTCGCTGCATCGGCCCGTGATCCTGGCGGCCGGCACACCGCAGATCCTGTTGCCCTGGGACAACGCCAAAATTTTCGAGCGCAACCTGCAGGCCTACACCCAGGGGCAGTACGCAAGCTGGACCGTCTGGACGCTGCCCTCCACGATGAGCGTGGCCGAGGTGGCGCAGCGCGTGGGCATGGGCGAAGGCGACCTGCGCAGCATCAACGGCATTCCGCCGCGCATGCTGGTCAAGGCGGGCTCGGCCCTGGTGGTGCCGCGCTCGACCACCATGCGCCACGACGTGGCCGAGCAGGTCGCCGACAACGGCCAGATCGCGCTGCTGCCCGAAACCGTCACACGCCGCACCACGGTGCGCGCAGGCAAGCGCGACAGCGTCGCCAGCGTGGCGCAGCGCTACCGCCTGAGCGCCGCGAACGTGGCCGATTGGAACGACACCAAGGCAGGTGCCGCGTTCAAGCTCGGGCAGCAAATCGTGCTGTACCTGCCGGTGCAGACCCAAATCGGCCGCAGCGCCAAGGCGACGCCCGCCACCCAGAACGCATCGAAAGTCGCGCGCAACACCAAGCAGCCTGCGGCATCCAAGCAGAAACGCGGCGGCACACCGTCGAAGGTGGCACGGCGTTGACCTAGTGCCCGGCCGCGCCCTCGGGCGCAGGCCGGCTCAGGCGCTGAATTTCTGCTTGGCCTTGCGGGCAAACTCGGGCGCCACCCAGCGCTGCACGTCCACACGCTGCCGGCTGCGACTGGGCTCGGCGAGCAGCAACGCACGCAGCGCCGTTGCGGGCCCATCGAGCGGCATCACCCCGTCGGGCGAGATGGTCTCGCGGGCGCGCGCAAACGCTGCCAGGTAGAGGCTGCGGTCGGCCCCCAGGTCCTGCGGCGGGACCGCCTTGACCAGGTCGGCCGGTGCCGCGGTCTGCAGCCATTTGAGCGCGTGGACGACGCCGTTGGCCAGCGCCTGCGCCTCGGGCGCGCGTTTTTGCAAAAACTCCGCCGGTGCCACCAGACAGCCGCCCGGCACACTGCCGCCAAACAGGGCCTGCGCCCCGCGGAGCGTGCGCGCATCGCTGACGATGCGCAGGTCACCGCGCTGCTCGAGCAAGGCCATCAGCGGGTCTCCGTGGCACAGGGCCTGCACGCGGCCCGCACGCAGCGCGGCGGCGGCGCTGCGCCCTTCGCCCACCGCCACCAAAGACACGTCGCCAGGCCCGAGCCCCGCCTGCGCGAGCGCCAGGCGGGCCGTGGTGTGCGAGAGCGATCCCAGCGCCGCCACGCCCACCTTGCGCTGGCGCAGGTCGCTCAGCGCCGTGAAATGCGGCAGAGACTTTGCCGACACGCCCAGTGCCGCCTGCGGCGCACGCCCCTGCAGCACGAAAGCGCGCGCCAGCGGCGCATCGCCGGGCGTGCGCAGCAGCTGCTCGAAGTCGGTGGCGCACACGTCGACGGCGCCAGCGTGCATCGCCCGCAGGGCCAACGCGTCGCTGGCAAAGGTCTCGATGGCCAGCTCCACGCCCTCATCGGCGAAGAAGCCCAGCTGCAGCGCCAGCGTGGTGGGCAGGTGGCGGAACACAAAGGCCGAGCGCGGCCCCATGGACACGGTGAGCCGCGCGGCGGTAGCATCGGCGCCAGGCAGCGCTGCCCGCACCGCCGGGGCCCACGCGGCAGCGGTTGCGGCACTCAGGGCGCCAAAGGCACGGCGACTGATCGGATCAGAGGACACAGGGGCGAACTTCCTGGTTTTGATGCACTGCAACAATGATGCTGCAGGCGGGCCGTTGGCACACCCGGGGTAATCCCTGAGGGGTTCTACCTACCTGCGGCCGGGCGCTGGGCACCGCAGCCCCTCAGCGGTAGCCGATAAAGAAGATCGCGCTGTTGACGAGGAAGGCAGCGCCCCACACGGCACTGCGCGCCGTGGCCATGTCGGAGACATACATCAGGATGTAGAAGACCCGCAGCATGACGAACAGGAAGGCCAGCAGGTCGAGCAGGGCCTGCGCCGCCCCCAACTGGTGCGCCACGATGACCGCACCGATGAAGAACGGCAGCGCCTCGAACGTGTTGGCCTGCGCCGCATTGGCGCGCGCGCGCCAATCGCTCTGGCGCGCGAGCCAGGCACGCGGGTTGTGGTTGTCGTAACCGCCGTCCTGGCGCGGCTTGCCGAAAGCCCCGCGCTTGGCGATGCTGGCGCACACGATGGGCAGCAGCGCCGCGATGAAAACGCACCAGTAAGCCACCGTGAAATGTGCCATATGCAAGGAACTCGTTTTATGGATGTTTTGGGGCTGAAACGCTGACCGGATAAGCGCTTAAAGCTATCCAATCGATAGTATTTGAGTCTAGCGCCGGTCGGCCAGGGCGTGCGCAATCGTGCCCAGATCGACATACTCCAGCTCGCTGCCGACGGGCACGCCGCGCGCCAGGCGCGTGACGCGCAGGCCGCGGTTTTTGAGCGCCTCGCTGACGACGTGGGCCGTCGTTTCGCCCTCGGCGGTGAAATTGGTCGCCAGGATCACCTCTTGCACCACACCGTCGGTGGCGCGGTCGAGCAGTTTCTTCAGGCCGATGTCGTTGGGTCCGATGCCGTCGAGCGGGCTGATGCGCCCCATGAGCACGAAATACAGCCCATGGAAGGCCGCGGTGCGCTCCAGCGCCGACTGGTCTGCCGGCGTCTCGACCACGCACAGGCGCGTCGCGTCGCGCTCGGGGTCGAGGCAGACCTCGCACACCTCGGCTTCGCAAAACGTGTGGCAGCGCGCGCAGTGGCGCATGCTGCCCACCGCCTGCGACAGCGCCTGCGACAGCGCCAGCGCCCCCGCGCGGTCATGCTGCAACAGGTGAAACGCCATGCGCGCCGCCGACTTCACCCCCACGCCCGGCAGGCGCCGCAGCGCCTGGATCAATGTGTCAAGGGAGTTGGTGGTGGACATGGTTGGACCGGCAATTTGAGCGACAGACCGCGAAGCGCGCACCCGTTGGTGGTTTTGGTATTCAGACCCCGCCCTCAAGGGCGTAGCGAGCGGGTGTCAGGCTAGGCGCGGGTGGCGGGAAACCGGAACGTACTTCCTGTACGTGAGGATTTCCCGACGAGTCCCGCAACAACGCCTGGCGCCCGCTCGGTAGCCAGCATCAGAAAGGGAATTTCATGCCGCCGGGGAGGCCTGGCATGCCTTGGGTGATCTTGCCCATCTTGTCCGCCGAGGTCTCCTCGGCCTTGCGCACGGCCGCGTTGAAGGCGGCGGCGACCAGGTCTTCGAGCATGTCCTTGTCCTCGGCCAGCAGGCTCGGGTCGATGGTGACGCGCTTGACATCGTGCTTGCAGGTCATGAGCACCTTAACCAGGCCAGCGCCCGACTCGCCCTCGACTTCGACATTGGCCAGTTCGTCCTGCGCCTTCTTGAGGTTGTCCTGCATGGCCTGGGCCTGCTTCATGAGGCCGGCGAGTTGTCCCTTGTTGAACATGTGAGTACCTTTCTGGTGGAAATAGAGAGAGGGGGTTAAAGGGGTTTGACGCTGCCGGGCACTATTTTTGCGTCGTGGTCGCGCACCATAGCCTGCACGAATGGGTCGCCCAAGACGGTTTCCAGCGCCACGCGCTGGCGCTCCTGCTCGGCCACGGCATTGCGGCGCGCCGGGCTGTCGATGACCAGGCCGATCTCGACGCTGATCTGCTGCGCATGGCCAGCCGCCTCCAGGGCAGCGCGCAGCCGCTCGCGCGCCGTGGGCTGGTTCAGCGACTCGCGCTCCACCCGCAGCAACCAGTGGCCGCCATCGCGCGCCACCAGCTGCGACTGCAAAGCCAATTCACGCACCAAGGCCGTGATGGCCTCGCTGGCCGCCAATTGCTGCACCACAGGGTGCCAGACATCGCCTTCCTCGGTGGCGGTGTAGCCGCGCGCCGGGTGGCCTGCGGACGCAGCCCCCGGCTGCGCCTGCAGGCGCGCGCCCGGCTCGGGCGGGGTGCGCACGGGCAGGGTGCGTACCTGGGCGGCAGGCGGTGCAGACACGGCCTGCGCTGACGCGGGTGCCGCCGGCAGCGTCTCAGGCGTCCGCACGGGCAAGGCCAGCTCGGCCCGCGCAGCAGGTTCATCGGCTGCCAGGGGCACGCCCGCAGGGGTTTCGTTCGCTTCGGAATGGACCGCTGGCGGCGCAGATGCCGCAGGCGCCGCAGCCCGCTGGGGCGCCGCATTTTCATGGACCGCTGGCGCGGCCAAGGGTGCCGCCGCGGCGGGCCCG
>NZ_MWOK01000063.1 GCF_012932145.1 Acidovorax sp. SRB_14
TTGGTTAGAATACCGGCCTGTCACGCCGGGGGTCGCGGGTTCGAGTCCCGTCCACTCCGCCAGTCAAAAGCCCTTGCAGGTCTTTGATGTGCAAGGGTTTTTATTTGGCCGCGCCGCAGGGTGCGCGCCAAAAATGTGGGGGTATAGCTCAGCTGGGAGAGCGCTTGCATGGCATGCAAGAGGTCATCGGTTCGATCCCG
>NZ_MWOK01000031.1 GCF_012932145.1 Acidovorax sp. SRB_14
ATTTCCTGCCACAGCCCCGGCTCTTGAACCCCCGGGCCTGGCTGGCACAGACCCTCTTTGAAGGAGGCTTCCGTGCAGCGAAGAGAGCAACTATAGCATAGCAAAGCCCTGAAAAATCAAACCTTCCACTTTTCAAGCAACTTGTCGGGACTCAAGTTGTCATACGTCTCAAACGGCTGGTGGATCCAGGGGTTTGTGGGCAAGAACTCTACAGAGTAGTCCGGAGTGAAGTTCGACATGCCTTTGGTCCAGATGACCGCACTGCGCAATTCCGTAATGGGAGAGTAGCTGTTGCGGAGCATGTCTATGACCGCATGCAGCGTGTGGCCTGAGTCTGCCAAGTCATCCACCAACAGCACACGACCGGCAATTTCGCCTTTGGGCGTCGTGATGAAACGAGCGATATCCAAATGGCCTTGCACTGTGCCCGCTTCAGCCCGGTAAGAACTGGTGGACATGATGGCCAAAGGCTTGTCAAAGATGCGGCTCAACATGTCTCCCGGACGCAAGCCGCCACGGGCCAAGCACAAAATTGTGTCGAACGCCCAACCGGACTGGTGCACCTTGAGCGCCAGCTTTTCTATGAGGTTGTGGTATTCGTCATAGCTTACGTACAGGTGCCTGCCATCTTCTGTCAACATTCTTAACTCCTAATTTAATAGCTATTTGCGCCCAATGGAAAAGGCTTTGAGGCCTATTTGGCACTTATTCAGGCAGATAGGGGTGCTGCATCATGATGGTGTGATCACGGTCGGGGCTGGTGGAGATCATGGCCACCGGCACGCCAGTGACATGCTCAATGCGCTGCAGGTACAGGCGAGCATTGACAGGGAGCTCGTCATACTGGGTTACGCCCACCGTGGAGTCGCTCCAACCCGCCATGGTTTCGTACACGGGCTTGCAGCGCGCGATGTCGTCTGCTCCCATGGGCAGCAGGTCAATGTGCTGGCCGTCGAGTTCATAGCCTGTGCAAAGCTTCAATTCTTTCAAGCCGTCCAGAACGTCCAGCTTGGTGATACACAACCCAGTCAGGCCATTCACCTGGGCGCTGCGCTTGAGCAATGCCGCATCGAACCAGCCACAACGCCGGCTGCGCCCGGTTGTGACGCCCTTCTCCGCGCCTACAGTGCTCATGTGGTACCCAGGCGTGCCCGGCACATCCCAGTCCAGCTCGGTCGGGAAAGGGCCGCCGCCCACTCGGGTGCAGTAGGCCTTGGTGATGCCCAGGATGTAATGCAGCATGCCCGGTCCGACTCCGGCGCCTGCGGCCGCATTGCCCGCCACGCAGTTGCTGGAGGTCACATAGGGATAGGTGCCATGGTCCACATCCAACAAGGTGCCTTGCGCGCCTTCGAACAACAGATTCGCCCCATGCTGGTGGGCCTCGTTCAATTCGCGCGACACGTCGGCCATCATGGGTTTGAGCAATTCGGCGTGGCGCATGGCCTCTTCATAGACGGGTTCGAATTGCACCTGGCCATCGCGAAGGTACTGCGCCAGCCCAGGGCCAAAATCAAACCGCTTGGAGTCCAGGAAGGTACTCAAAACATGGTTGTGGAGTGCCAGCAACTCACGCAGCTTTTGCGCAAAACGCTCCGGGTGTTTCATATCCTGCACGCGCAGGGCGCGGCGGGCGATCTTGTCTTCATAGGCAGGGCCGATACCCCGGCCGGTGGTGCCAATTTTTTCGCTGCCGCCTTGTTCACGTGCAGCTTCGCGCGCGACGTCCAGCGCAGCATGGAACGGCAGGATCAGGGGGCAGGCCTCGCTGATGCGCAAGCGTGATCGCACTTCGACGCCGGCCTTTTCAAGGCCTTCGATTTCTTCGAACAACTTGGCGGCCGACAGCACCACGCCGTTGCCGATGTAGCACTTCACGCCCGCGCGCATGATGCCGCTGGGAATGAGGTGCAAAGCGGTCTTGACGCCATTGATGACCAGCGTGTGGCCGGCATTGTGTCCACCCTGGAAACGCACGACGCCCTGAGCACTCTCGGTCAGCCAATCCACCAGCTTGCCCTTGCCTTCGTCACCCCACTGAGTGCCGACCACGACCACATTACGACCTTTGGTAGTTTTCATCTCAAACCCAATTCAATTATCAAAAACGTCCAATGGCTTGCACCATCCAGCGCCCATCGGCATGCACAAGTTCGCGATCGCAGCAAAACTCATCCACCTCGCTGCCACGCCCGGGCATCGAACACACCACCGTCTCGCCCTGGCTGCGCAAGGCAGCGATGGCGACACGCAGATCTTTGGCCTCGTCCCACGGCGCACGAATCGCGGCCTTGAGCGCCCGTGCCGGCACGGCGCCCACCAGTTGCTTGAGGTCCAGGCTGAACCCTGCTGCCGGCCGGTTGCGGCCAAACACAGCACCCACTTCGTCGTAGCGTCCGCCCCGCACCAGCGCATCGCCGGCAGTCTCGGAATAGATAGCGAAGCGCACGCCGCTGTAGTAGGCGTAGCCCCGGAGGTCCGCCAAGTCGAAACTCACGCGCGTGCCCTCAAGGCGCGCCGCAAGCCACTTCAAATTTGATAGCGATTCACGCACAGCAGGCGTGCGTTTGAGTGCCTTTTCAGCCTCAATCAACACAGACTCATCACCGTACAGCTGCAGGAGTGCTTGCAAGCCTTCGCGCGACGGCGCAGGAAAATTTCGGGTCAACTGGGCCAATTCGCTCGCGTCCTTGGAAGCCAGTGCGGCGTACACATCGCGCAGCACATTCGCGTCCACAGGGACTCCTGCCAAAAGGCTGCGAACGATGCGGACATCCGCCAAGTCCACACTGGTGTGGCACACCCCAGCCACGCGCAGGCAAGCCAATGCCAATTCGAGGGCTTCGAGGTCCGCTTCCAACCCGGCGTGGCCATAGATTTCGGCACCAAACTGCAAGGGCTCGCGCGTGGCATGGGGCCGATCAGGCCAGGTGTGCAGAACCGGGCCGCAGTAACACAGGCGTGCCGTTCCCTGGCGATTGAGGAGATGGGCATCGATGCGCGCCACCTGCTGCGTGGTGTCCGCGCGCAAGCCCATCATGCGACCAGAGATCTGATCGACAAGCTTGAAGGTTTGCAGATCGAGCGCCTCACCCGAGCCAGTGAGCAGCGATTCCAGATGCTCAAGCAGCGGCGGCATCACCAACTCGTACCCATAACGGCATGCAGTGTCGAGCAGCCCGCGGCGTAATTCTTCGATGTGCCGGGCCTCGGAGGGCAGGACATCGGCAATGTGATCCGGTAGGACCCAAGCAGACATGGAAAGAAGGAGGGCTGTTAAAAACGTGATTCTACCGGCAGGGACTTTCGCCCTGGCCAAGACAGGCCATGCACCTTGGCATAGGCGCGGCACCCGCGTCAGCGCAGCATGAAGACAGCCGCGCCAGACACGATGCAAAGAAGGGCAAAAAAGCGGATCTGGCCGTCACGCAACTGCATGAGTTGTGTGAGCAACCGGCGCCACCCCGCAGGAAAGAGGAAAGGCAAAAGCCCTTCCATCACCAGGATCAGCGCCACGGCGGTCCAGACGCAATCGCTCCACTCCATGGCGTGGACAGAGTGGAGCGTACAGACGCAGACTTATTTGCGCGCAGCCGCAGGTGCGGGGGGCGCAGCGCCTCGGAATGCCTTGAAGAACTCGGACGATGCAGGATCCAGCACCATGACATCGGCCTTCTTGTTGAAACTGGCCTTATAGGCATCCAGGCTGCGGTAGAACTGCGCAAACTGCGGGTCCCGGCCGAAAGCCTCGGCATACACGCGCGCTGCTTCGGCATCGCCCTCACCCTTGACCTTCTGCGCGTCGCGGTAGGCATTGGCAATGGTGATCTCGCGCTGGCGATCGGCATCAGCGCGGATTTTCTCCCCTTCTGCCGCACCCGTTGAACGCAACTCATTGGCCACACGTTTGCGCTCAGCTTCCATGCGCCGGTACACCGACTCCGTGATGGCTTCCACATAGTCGACACGCGTGATGCGCACGTCGACCACATCCACCCCCCAGGGTTTGGCGCCGCGCACCGACTCCAGCACCTCGCGCTTCACGTCGGCCATCAGGGCCTCGCGCTTGACCGACAGCAGCTCCTTGACCGTGCGCTTGTTGATTTCCTCCTGAAATGCATTGCGCACCACGCGATTGAGCTGCAATGCGCCAGCGTTCTCATCCAAGCCCACATTTCGGATGTACTCCGAAGGCTCACTGATGCGCCAGCGCACATACCAGTCGATCACCACCCGCTGCTTTTCGGCCGTGAGCATGGGCTCCGTGTCCGTGCTGTCGAGTGTGAGCAGACGCTTGTCAATGTACGAGACGTTCTGGAACGGTGGTGGCAGCTTGAAGTTCAAACCAGGCTCCGTGATCACCTCTTTGATCTGACCCAGCGCATAGAGAACACCGAACTGGCGCTGGTCCACTACAAAGAGCATGGAACTCATCAGTGCCAGCACGACGAGAATAGAAGATGCAATAAATCCAACCCTGTTCACGTGCTTCTCCTAGCGGCTCTCGCGCTCACGGGAACGACTGGTGTCGCGCGCCCGGGCGTCGTTCGAAAATGTGGATGGCGGTGCTGCGGGAGCGCCGGCAGACCCAGCGCCTGTACTTGCCCCGTCGCCCGCGCCCGCAGCGGGCTGCTGCGCAACGGTCTGCATGATTTTGTCGAGCGGCAGATACAAAAGGTTGGAGCCCTGGCGAGAGTCCACCAAGACCTTGGTCACGTTGCTGTAGATCTGCTGCATGGACTCCAAGTACATGCGGTCGCGGGTCACCTGAGGGGCCTTTTGGTACTCTGTCAACACTGAGCTGAAACGCTGAGCATCACCTTGCGCCTGTGCCACGATACGGGCTTTGTACGCCTCCGCCTCTTCCTTGATGCGCGATGCAGAGCCCACAGCACGTGGCACGACATCATTGGCATAGGCCTGGGCCTCGTTCTTGGCGCGCTCGCGCTCCTGACCGGCCTTGAGCACGTCGTCAAAAGCTGCTTGCACCTGCTCAGGGGGGCGCACACCGCCCTGCTGCAAATTGATGCCCACCACTTCGACGCCGACCTTGTAGCGGTCCAGAATCGTCTGCATCAGCGTGCGCACACGCGGCGCGATCTGGTCGCGCTCCTCCGCAAGGGCGGTGTCCATGCGCATCTTTCCCACCACTTCGCGCACCGCCGTTTCGGCTGCCTGGACCACGGCATCCGCGGGGTTTTTGCTCTCGAACAACCATGCACGGGCATCGTTGAGCCGGTACTGGACCGCGAATTTGATCTCAACGATATTTTCGTCTTCCGTCAACATCGCGGACTCGCGCAGTCCCGTGGACTTGATCACAGAGTCACGCCCTACATCCGCAGAGCGGATCTGCGTCACAAATACCAATTCATGGCGCTGTATGGGATAAGGAAGACGCCAGTTAAAACCGGCACCTACCGTGGATTTGTATTTGCCAAACTGGGTGATGACGGCCTGCTGTCCTTCCTGGACGATGAAAAAACCGGTGCCAAGCCAAATGAGGACGGCAATGCCCGCAATCACGCCAACACCCATGCCTGCATTTTTCATGTCCGGCTGAAAGCCACCGCCACTGGAAGGACCTCGACCGCCACCGTTACCGCCTCCGAACAGGCCCGAAAGCTTGCGGTTGAGGTCGCGCCAAAGCTCGTCCAAATCCGGCGGCTGGTTACCAGAAGGCCTGGAGTCGCGCGGACGATCCGCCTGTGGCGGTTGCGCCGGCCGCTCCTGTTCAGGGCGGCCGTCTTCGCCTGCACGGTCATCGCTGCCCCGCCCCCACCGTGGATCGTTCAGGTTAAACGCCCCTCGAATTCGGGCTGGCAGCAGGGCCCAACGGCGAACGCTAAATGGTTGATTCATGCGCAAAATCTCGGATTCTCTGAAGACATCAAACGACGCGGCATTGTGCCCAATCACACTCTGCCCGGAGGCAATTCAGCAGCAGCACCCAAGGCCATGTCCGACGACTTGGCCGCCAGCACGGTCGCAGCCAGCTGCTGGCGCAACTGTGGCAATCCACTGCCACTGCTGGCGCTGACAAACAGGCGTGGCACCTGGCGCCCGTCCACGTCGTAGCTGTCCTGCAATGCCTCTGGATGCTGGGAAGCCTCCACCATGTCCAGTTTATTGAACACCAAAATCTGGGGAATATTGGCTGCACCAATATCGGACAATACGCGCTGGACCTGGGCCATCTGCTCTGGAAAATGGGGATTGGAGGCATCCACCACATGCAACAGCAGGTCTGCATCCACGGCCTCTTGCAACGTCGCCTGGAATGCATCCACAAGACCGTGCGGCAGGTCTCGGATAAAGCCGACGGTATCCGACAAAGACACCGAGCGCCCCGCCTCCCCAAGATACAGCTGCCGCGTCGTCGTATCGAGCGTAGCAAAAAGCTGGTCGGCCGCGTAGGCTCGCGCCTTGACCAGCGCATTGAACAACGTGGACTTGCCGGCGTTGGTGTAACCCACCAACGAAATGTTGAACGTGTCTTGGCGCTCTCGCTGGCGGCGTTGCGTGGAACGCTGGCGCTTGACTTTCTCCAAGCGCTCGCGTGTACGCTTGATCGCTTCGCCAATCATGCGGCGGTCGAGCTCGATCTGCGTTTCTCCCGGACCTCCCCGCGCACCGATGCCGCCACGCTGGCGCTCCAAATGCGACCAGCGCCGCACCAACCGGGTGCTGAGGTACTGCAGGCGCGCCAACTCCACCTGCAGCTTTCCCTCGTGGCTGCGGGCACGTTGGGCGAAAATTTCCAGAATTAAGAGCGTCCTGTCATTGACGGGCAACTCCAAATGGCGCTCGAGGTTTCGTTGCTGTGCAGGGCTCAAGGACTGATCGAACAACACCTCTAAAGCGCCATGCATTTGCGCCAGGGTACGCAATTCATCGGCCTTGCCACTGCCCACGAACAAGGCCGCATCAGGCGTCTTGCGCTTGCAGGTTAACCGCGCCACAGGCTTCATACCTGCAGTTTCGGCGAGCAGGCCCAACTCTTCCAACTCCGCATCGAAATGCGGAAAGCCAAAGTCCACCCCGACGAGCAACACCGGCGTCAAAGAGCGATCATGCATAGAAAGCACACCCGCCTGGCCGAATTCGGCGCATATCCGCAAGGTCTGCTGCCCCGACGGGCATCACCAAATACGCGTTCAGGCCCCACCGCCTTCGACTTCTGGAGTTTCCGCTGTGGAAAAACTCACAGCGCGACCCGGAACAATGGTGGAAATGGCATGCTTGTACACCATCTGGGTCACGGTATTGCGCAGCAACACCACATACTGGTCAAATGACTCGATCTGCCCCTGCAGCTTGATGCCATTGACAAGATAAATCGAGACCGGCACATGCTCGCGGCGCAAAGCGTTGAGAAATGGATCTTGCAAAAGCTGGCCTTTGTTGCTCACGATATTCTCCGTGTTCAAAATATTGTTGTAAAACGGCACCTTACCACAGTGACAGTCTCCCCACAGAGCGGTGCCAGATTTCTCCGGCCTCTGTCGGCGAGGACGGCGTAGTTCAACTGTCGCTCTTGTCCGCAAACGGGTTGTGCGAGGTTTTCATTTCGATGCGCAGAGGCGTGCCAACCAGCCCGAACTCCTTGCGAAAACGCCCCTCAAGAAAACGCTTGTACGCATCGGTCACATGTTCAAGCGAATTCCCATGGATCACAATCACAGGCGGATTCATTCCACCCTGGTGTGCATAGCGCAGCTTGGGCCGGAACATGCCCGCGCGTTTGGGGCTTTGGAACTGAACAGCCTCCAGAAGCAAACGCGTCAACACAGGCGTGGACATCTTGCACATGGCCGCCTTGTGCGCTTGTGCAATTGCCGTCCACAGCGGCCCAAGGCCTTGGCGCTTCTGAGCAGAGATGAAATGCAGCGCGGCAAATTTCAGAAAAGGCAGACGGGTCTCGATAGAGCGCTCCAGCATTTGCCGTTCGTAGTCGTCCACCGCGTCCCATTTGTTGACGGCCACCACCACGGCGCGCCCACTCTCCAAAATATAGCCGGCGATGTGCGCATCCTGGTCCGTAACACCTTGCGTCGCGTCTAAAAGCAGCAAAACCACGTTGGCAGATTCAATGGCCTGCAGTGTTTTCACCACGGAAAACTTCTCAATAGCCTCAAAAACCTTGCCTTTGCGACGCAAACCTGCGGTGTCAATCAATTCGAAACGTTGACCATTGCGCTCAAAAGGAACCGAAATAGCGTCTCGTGTCGTGCCAGGCAAGTCAAACGCCACTAGGCGTTCTTCGCCTAACCAGGTATTGATGAGCGTGGACTTGCCGACATTGGGACGCCCAGCGACCGCAAGCTTGATGACACTTTTATCGCTGCTATCGGACGCCTCTTCCAGATCGGACAAGTGCAACGGCTCGAGCGCCAACTCCACCAAATCTCGAATACCTTGGCCATGGGCTGCCGATACCGCATGGACCTCGCCCAATCCAAGCTCGTAAAACTCGGACAACTGCGCCCCCGCGAGCATGCCCTCTGCCTTGTTGGCGGCAAGAACGCATGGCTTTCCCAGACGCCGAAGGTACTTCGCAATGTCGTGGTCTTGCGCCGACAGACCTGCGCGAGCATCCAACACAAAAATGACCACATCCGCTTCCGCAACGGCCTGCTGCGTTTGGCGGGCCATCTCGCGGTAGATACCGCTGGAGGCATCCGGTTCGAATCCACCGGTATCGATCACGATGTACTCGAGCTTCCCCTGCTTTCCATTGCCGTAGTGCCGATCCCGGGTCAAGCCAGCGAAGTCTGCCACGATGGCATCCCTCGATTTGGTCAGGCGGTTAAAAAGCGTCGACTTACCGACGTTTGGGCGCCCCACCAAGGCGATAACTGGCTTCATTGCAAACTACTTTTCATCAATCCGGGCGAAAACCGTAAACACTTCCCTTGCGGGTCACTACTATCAGGGTGTCAGCCACTGCGACAGGCGTTGCAGCAATGCCGGACCCATCGGTCGACAGCCGATTCAGGGGCGTACCATCTTCCCGCGAAAGAAGATGCACCAGCCCCGTATCGTCACCGATTACCACAGAACGTCCCAACAACAGCGGCGCGGTGAGCTTGCGGTACTGCAGCCGCAGCGAGGACCATGCACGGCTACCATCCGCACGGCGCCATGAAGTCACCGTGCCGTCGCTTTCAACACCGTACAACGCAGCAGAATCCCCATCGAGGCCCTCTGAGCCATTGGACTTTTGCGTCCAGAGCACCGCAGCACGGTCCGTGTCCACACAGCCCACGGCGGCTTGGAAAGCCCGGGCGCAAACACTTTCACCGACGCGGCTGATTGGGGCAACGAGTTCTACCAGACGCTCAACATCGTTGGTACCACGCGGACTCGCCAACGGCGCTTCCCAGCGCACTGCGCCTGTATCCGGGCTGAGTCCGACCAATCGACCAGACAAGCCCGCCACCAAGGTGTCCTTGACCGCAATCAGGACACCTGGCTGGCGCAACACCAGTGGCTCACCGGGCCGCGCTTGGCTCCACAAACGCTGACCCGTCTGCGCATCAAACGCCATGACGGTGCGGTCGGCAGCCAACACAAAAACTCTTCCGCCGGCCACCAGGGGCGGCGTGTAAGTCTGCGCCGCCACGCGCTGGCGCCACTGCTCACGACCCTCGTCCAGCACCACAACGTCGTTGTTCCGGGACACCACAGCGGTCCACCGACCATCGCTGCCAATACCCGCAGCCAATGCTCCATCTATGTGGGTGCGCCAAACCTCTGCCCCCGTGCGCGCGTCGATCGCTACCAACGTCCCATCTGCGCCGGCCAGCGTGACTGTAGTCTCTTGCACGTGCGGCACTAATGGCGCTCCGGTGGCTGAGCCCAAATGCGCGCTCCATGCCTGGCGCACACCCAGCACAGGCACGTTGGGTCCCAGCTCTGCGGGTTGAGGCCTTGAAGCGCCTCCGCCCCACAAGGAGCATCCGGTCAAACCGGTGAGCAGCATCGTGAGCAGCAAACTCCGGCGCCATGCATGCCAGCCACGGTGGTGTCGCGCCATCATGCCCTCACCGCTCATTTGGCCGTCTCCGCTTTAGCCACCGACGCCACGGCCTGAGGCTGAATGCCCAAGGCATTGAGTTTCACCTCAACCAGGCGGCGATACTCGGACGCTTCACCAAACGATTTGTAGGCACGACTGTATTCGGCAATAGCCTCTTGCTTCTTGCCCTGCAAGACAAGAATATCTGCCTTTCGGTCTGCCTTCACAGCGTCAAATTCAGCAGGAAAAGAATTGGTCAACTGCTGGAGCGCCTCGTCGTAAGCCTTTTGCTCCACCAGCAGGCTTGCCATGCGCAAGCGAGCCAGAGCCTTGTATCCATCGTCGGAGGCACTGGCTGCGACCCACTCCAGCGCTGCCTTTGCGGCATCGCGCTGCCCCTTCTCGGCTTCCACCTTGGCAACCAATAGTCCAGCCTGGGCCGCTTGCATGGTGCGTGGATATTTCTCTCTGATATCGCCAAAAGCCTGCTCCAACCGCGGCTGGTCGCCGGCCCGCACAGCAACCTCTACCGCGTCGAACAGGGCTGCGGCCTGTGAGGCTTGGCGGTTCTGCCAGAACTGGTACCCGTTCCAAGCTGCGACCGCACCAAAGACAACCACCAACACGGAACTGATGAGAGTTCCCCAGGTGCTCCAAAAATGCTTGAGTTGATCAAGCTGTTCCTGCTCTTCAAGATCGAGATGATTTGCCATGGTTTCTGTTCGGGTTAACGGCTGGATTGTAGGGTGCCGGCCCAGGACGGCACTGCGTCGAGCGGGCACTCTGTCTGGCTGCCACTGCCATCGCGCAACGCCTTTACCGTCACACAACCGCGAGCCAGCTCATCAGGGCCAAAGATCAATGCGAAATGCGCACCGCTCGCATCGGCCTTCTTGAACTGTGACTTCATGCTCCCCATGCCATCGGCCGAGTTGGCCGGGCTGTGCATCTGCACGCGCACTCCACTGGCCCGAAGTTGCTGCAACACATGCATGGCGAACGGCAAGCCCGCCGCGTCCGGCAAAACGGCATAGGCATCTGGAGCAAGCGGCGGTAGCGCTGCCCCTTGCTCTTTAAGCAACTCCAAAACCCGCTCC
Organism: Acidovorax sp. SRB_14; assembly: GCF_012932145.1. Taxonomy (GTDB): domain Bacteria; phylum Pseudomonadota; class Gammaproteobacteria; order Burkholderiales; family Burkholderiaceae_C; genus Simplicispira. The sequence continues at coordinate 11,119 of NZ_MWOK01000031.1, forward strand.
ACGCCCAACGCCCAGCCCACGGCTGGCGCCGGCTTGCCACCGATTTGTTCAATCAGGTAGTCATAGCGCCCACCGCCACAAATGGTGCCCTGGGAGCCCAACTGGTCGGTGACAAATTCGAATACCGTGAGGTTGTAATAATCCATGCCCCGCACCAGGCGCGGATTGAAACTCCAGGCGACACCATTGGCGTCCAATATGGCCTTGACCCGACCGAAGTGCTCAAGCGACTCCTGGCCCAAGAAATCAATCAGGCGCGGTGCTGACTCCACCACCGCCTGCATGGCGGGATTCTTGGTATCAAGAATGCGCAACGGGTTGCTGTGCAGGCGCCTGCGCGCTTCTTCATCCAGGATGTCAATGTGGGACTCAAGGTAGACGATCAACGCAGTCCGGTGGGCTCTGCGTTCGTCGGGCTGCCCCAGGCTGTTGAGCTCCAAGCGCACATTTTTAAGACCCAACTCGCGCCACAAGGCCGCGGCCAGAAGAATCAGCTCTGCATCGACCTCGGCCCCGGAAAACCCCAAGGCTTCTGCACCAATCTGGTGGAATTGCCGGTAACGGCCACGCTGTGGCCGCTCATGCCGAAACATAGGCCCCATGTAATAAAGCCGCTTGCCCCCTTCATAAAGCATCGAATGCTCGATCACGGCGCGCACCACTCCAGCCGTCGACTCGGGCCTCAGCGTGAGCTGCTCACCGTTGAGGCGATCTTCGAAGGAATACATTTCTTTCTCGACAATGTCCGTCACCTCTCCCAAGCCCCGGACAAACAAAGCGGTGGGTTCCACAATGGGCGTACGAAGGTTGCGGTATGCGTAGCGCTCCATCAAATCGCGCACCTTACCCTCCAGCCACTCCCAGCGTGCCGACTCGGGCGGCAGGATGTCGTTCATTCCTTTAACGGCGACCAGCTTTTCGGCTTTCAGCGCAAAATTTGCAGTTGCAGTGCTCACAGTGTTGGCTTCTTCTTTTGTTGGTGGATCAGGCACTGCGCATCTGCAACGCCTCTGTCATACAAGACCCGGGATCAGCGCAAATACGCTGCCCCTGCGGACCCAAAACGATTTTCAATATACCGTTCGACGAGTTCGTGGAACTCACTGGCGATATTGTCGCCGCGCAGCGTCACGGCCTTTTCACCATCAATGAACACCGGGGCCGCCGGCGCCTCTCCCGTTCCAGGAAGACTGATACCGATGTCCGCATGTTTGCTTTCGCCAGGGCCATTGACAATGCAACCCATCACGGCCACTTTGAGGTTCTCCACGCCAGGATAGCGAAGTTTCCAAACGGGCATCTGGGCACGCAAGAAGTCATCAATTTGCTTGGCCAGTTCCTGGAACGTTGTGCTGGATGTACGACCGCAGCCAGGACAGGCGGTCACGCTGGGCACGAACACGCGCAAGCCAAGCGCCTGCAATATTTCGGAGGCGATCACGACCTCTTGGGTTCGGGACTCGCCGGGCTGGGGCGTGAGCGACACACGGATCGTGTCGCCGATGCCTTCTTGCAGCAACACAGACATTGCAGCGGCCGAAGCCACCGTTCCTTTGGTGCCCATGCCTGCCTCGGTCAAACCCAAATGCAAAGCGTAATCACAGCGACGTGCCAGCTCCCGGTAAACCGAGATGAGGTCCTGCACGCCGCTGACCTTGCATGACAAAATGATCTGACCACCATCCAGTCCCATGCTTTCTGCGCGCCGGGCTGACTCCACCGCGGAGGTAATCAAGGCTTCGTACATGACCTGTCGGGCATCCCAGGGCTGCGCGCGCCGGCTGTTGATATCCATGAGCTGCGCCAACAACTCCTGGTCGAGGCTGCCCCAGTTCACGCCAATGCGCACCGGCTTTTCCCAGCGCATGGCGGCATCGATCATTTGCCCGAACTGCTTGTCGCGCTTATCACCCTTTCCCACATTGCCGGGATTGATGCGGTATTTGGACAAAGCCTCTGCACAAGCGGGATAGTCGGTGAGCAGCCGATGGCCGTTGTAATGAAAGTCTCCCACAAGAGGCACGTCCACACCCATGCGGTCCAGCTGCTCGCGCACATAGGGCACAGCTGCAGCGGCCTCCGGGGTGTTGACCGTGATCCGCACCATTTCGGAGCCCGCCAGCGCCAATTCCTTGACCTGGATCGCCGTACCAACGGCATCGACCGTGTCGGTATTGGTCATGGACTGCACGCGCACCGGAGCGTCTCCGCCCACCGTCACCGTGCGTGCGCCCCATACAACCCGCGCCTGGCGCGTGCGCCGAGGCAAGGGAGATGCCATCTGAATGGGAGCGCTTGCAGCGCCATTCATGTTGTTCACTCTGTCACCTCAAATCGGGCCACGTTTTCTCTGGCCAATGCAGCGACGTCCAGTGGAGCGCCCCGCACAAAGACCTCTGTCGCGTCTGCCCTGCCCACCACGACAGACAAAGGCAGCACAGACGACGACGCGGAGGCGCTTTCCCCCGACGCAAGTGTGCGCTGAAAAATGACCGCCCCTTTTGCGTCGCGCACCTGCACCCACGATTGGCCGCGTGCCCGAAATGCGAGCGTGTCAACAGGGACTGTCTGGCCCACGTCTCCAGGCGCAGAACTTGCAGCAAGACCGGTCACGGCTGGGGCAGGCGCAGGCTTCGGTACAGTTGCGTCCACACCAGCGGACAACTCCGACGCCCTACCTGCTTCCGGAACCATCGCAGCGGGCGGCGTAACGTCCACTGCAGAAAGGGGCGCTGGCGTCAAAGACGGCGATGCACCGGTTTCGGCGACCTGCGGAGCAGGCAATGGACTGATCACCTCGCTGCCGGACATTTCGACCCCCCGCGGGAAAAACACCAGCGCTATGGCTCCAAGCAAAAGCATCGCAACCGCCCAGCCCAGCGGGCGGGTAGCTTGGGCAGTCACAAAGCTGCGCCCTGATTTTTCCGAACCATCCTTGAAAGATGCGTTGAGCCCGACAGCACCGACAGCCAGTCGGGAAGCATCACCCTTGGGCATCAGCGCAAGAACCTCAGCAGGATCTAGCTTCAGCGCGCGGCACACAGTCGACGCCAGCGCACGCCTGAACACGGTATCGGGCAAAACAGTGCAGTCATCGGCCTCCAGCGCCTCCAATTTGCCGACCGGAACCTTCAAGGCGCCTGCCAGCACCGCAATGTGGACGCCAGCGGCCTCGCGGGCTTGCCGCAGCAATGCGCCAGGAGACGGTGATATCAAACCCGGATCACCGGACTCCTGCTCCAAGCCTTGCACCACAGAACACTCCTGTGTCTCACTCATTGAAGATGCCTCGCTCATGCAGTGACTGTTCACGAGAGTCGGGGAAACGCTTGTGCAATTGGCTGGCAAGCTGCTCGGAGGCGACCCTGTCGCCCAATGCGCGCTCCACCTTGATGCCCAGCCACAGGGACTCTGAATTGGCCATCTCGCTATTGTTCAAGCGCCGAATATAGAACTGCGCCTTGGCGGCCTCGCCGCGCTGCAACAACATATGGGCAAGGTTGTAGCCAACGATGGGGTTGCCGGCATCGAGCTCATAGGCGCGGACCAGGGTCTGTTCAGCCTGCGCGGCCTGCCCAGCCCTGGCTTGGCACAGGCCTTGTGCCATCAAGGTCTTGCCTTTGGCAGGGTAGGCAGGTTGGGACAGCACGCGCGCAAACTGCTGGTCCGCTTCGGCATATTTTTGCTGTAGGCACAGAAGCCATGCATAGTTGTGCAGAACGGAGGGATCGTTGGACCGCACGCCCAACGCACGCCGAAAACTGCCTTCAGCCTGTGCATACTCGTTCAGGCGCATGTAAATCAGGCCGCGCAGGTTGTATGCATCTGCATAGCCCGGATCGGTCGCAATTGCCTGCTTTATCTCATCCAGAGCGACCGTGGTCTGGCCGGATTCGAAATAATTGGCAGCCAGCTCCAACCGAATGCGCGCGCGACGGCGCGCTTCTGGCTCATCCGAAGGCGTCAAGAATTCCTGCCCTGAGGCGGAAGCGCCGGGCTGCGCTGAACATCCGGAAACGCCTGCGACGCCCACGATCAGTGCGCCACCCATACAAAGTCCCGCTACCCAAGGCCGCCACCGCGCCATGCTTGCCGCCATCTCAGACCTCCCTGTGTGAATCCACCGTTTTATTGGCCGGTGCCAACATGATGGTGCGGCGCTTGGCCATGCGCTCAGTCGCGCGAGTGCGGTCCTGTACCTCGCCTGCTAACTGTCCGCAGGCAGCATCGATGTCGTCACCCCGCGTTTTGCGTACTGTCGTCACGATCCCCGCATCGCTCAGCATCTTTGCGAATGCCGTTACGTGCTGCGGCGGCGAGCGATGCAAGCCTGACGCCGGAAAAGGATTGAAGGGGATCAGGTTGAACTTGCACCACACTCCTGTGCGCGCGTGCTTGCGTACCAGTTCAATCAACTGCACCGCATGTTCTGGCTGGTCGTTGACACCATCTAGCATGCAGTACTCAAAGGTAATGAAATCGCGCGGCGCATGCTCCAGGTAGCGATTGCAGGCATCGAGCAGTTCGTGCAGCGGATACTTGCGATTCAAAGGCACCAGGTTGTCGCGCAAGGCATCGTTGGGCGCATGCAAGGACACAGCCAATGCCACCGGGCAATCAAGTGCAAGGCGGTCCATGAAGGGGACGACGCCGGAAGTGGACACTGTCACCCGCCTGCGCGAGAGGCCATAGCCATGGTCGTCGAGCATCACGCGCAGCGCAGGCACCAGAGCGCCATAGTTCTGCAGCGGCTCACCCATGCCCATCATGACCACATTGGAGATCACTCGGTCGGTCGCTCCCAAACGGGCGCGCATCGAGTGCTCCGCAAACCACAGCTGCGCCAAAATCTCGCCCGTGGTCAAGTTGCGGCTGAAGCCCTGGTGGCCGGTGGAGCAAAACCTGCACCCTACCGCACACCCAGCTTGGGAGGACACACACAGCGTACCGCGGTCATCCTCGGGGATAAACACGGCTTCCACCGCATTGCCCGCTCCCACGTCAAACAGCCACTTGATCGTGCCGTCGGCAGAGCGGTGTTCGCTGAGAACAGGAAGGGCCTGCACCTGGGCGCAACCCACGAGTTTTTCACGCAACGATTTGGCCAAATCGCTCATCTGCGTGAAATCATGCGCGCCGCGCTGATGGATCCAGCGAAACAGCTGGGTTGCGCGAAAACGCTTTTCACCCAGCTGCTCACAAAAGGCAGCCAGGCCATCGAGGTCAAATTCTAAAAGATTGGTGGTCATGGCGTCCTACGGATGAGTCCGCTCCACCGGTGGTGCCCCCCGGCACACGGCAAGTCCGCTGCTGCGCGGAAGCCGGGCATGGGGAGCTCCATATCAGCGTGCGTAAATGTTCATGCCCGGGAAAAAGAACGAGATTTCCACCTGGGCGGTTTCGGGAGCGTCAGAACCGTGCACGGCATTGGCATCAATGCTGTCAGCGAAGTCTGCACGGATGGTGCCAGCTTCGGCCTTCTTGGGATCGGTCGCACCCATCAGCTCGCGGTTCTTCAGAATGGCATTTTCGCCTTCCAGTGCCTGGATCATGACGGGACCCGAGATCATGAATTCCACCAGATCCTTGAAGAAAGGACGCTCTTTGTGCACAGCGTAGAACTGCTCAGCTTCAAGGCGCGACAGATGGGCCATGCGGGCAGCCACCACCTTCAGGCCAGCCGCCTCAAAGCGAGCGTAGATCTGACCGATGACGTTCTTCGCGACAGCGTCGGGCTTGATGATGGAGAGAGTGCGTTCGATAGCCATTTGAATTCCTGGAAAATAAATTTATGGGGTCGTTCTGCCGCAAGGACAAAGCTTTTAATTCTAACCCGCACATTTCACCCTAGTCACAGGTCAACGACCGCTGCGCCGGCCACCGGACCCGCCACGTCCACCGGGCCCACCCTTACCGTCGCGACGCTGCTCCTGGCGTTGCCGCGAAAGGCTGTCCACGCCGATATACCCCACCGAGGTCTTCATCGGATCGGGCTGCGCCCCCATGGGCTGGCGCGCAGAGCCGGTCCCTGACTTGTCTGTGCGCGCCCCCGCGCCTTTGCCAAAGATGCGCGGAGCGCCGCCAGGGCGGTTGTTTTGTGCAGGCCTGCCGGGTCGACCGTTGCGCACTGCGCGCGCATCGCCCCGCTCTGCCGCTCCATCACCGGGTGCCGATTTAGCAGGGCGCTCGGCACCGGCGGCCTTCTGCAGCGCCTGGATGTCACGCTCATCGAGCTCCATCCACGCCCCGCGCTTGAGCCCGCGGGGAAGCATCATGGCACCGTAGCGGATGCGGATCAGCCGGCTGACGGCATGGCCCACCGCCTCCATCATGCGCCGCACCTCTCGGTTGCGCCCCTCGGAGATCGTTACGCGATACCAGCAGTTGGATCCTTCTCCTCCCCCATCTTCGATAGAGCCAAAAGACGCCACGCCATCATCGAGCTGCACGCCATCGAGCAGGCGCGTTTTTTCTTCGTTGCTCAAGGCGCCCAATACCCGCACGGCATATTCCCGCTCCAAGCCGAAGCGGGGATGCATGAGCTTGTTGGCCAACTCTCCAGAACTCGTGAACAGCAACAACCCTTCCGTATTGAGGTCCAGTCGCCCCACAGACTGCCACTTGCCCTGGACCAGACGCGGCAGCTTGCGAAACACCGTGGGGCGGTTCTGCGGATCGTCGTGCGTGACCACCTCGCCCACGGGCTTGTGGTAGGCGATCACCCGGGGCGGCGGCGGATCGATGCGGTAGCGAATGGGCTTGCCATTGACTTTGACTTGGTCGCCGTACTGCACCCGCTGTCCAATGTGGGCCGGTTCGCTGTTCACAGAGATGCGCCCCTCCAGGATGAGCTGCTCCATCTCCAGGCGTGAGCCAAGGCCCGCCTGTGCGAGAACCTTGTGCAGCTTGGGCGTTTCTACCTGGGGCAGCAACACCCGCTTGGCGGGAACGATCTCCTGGGACTCTTCATCTGCATCGAACTGACCCGATACGACATCGGCGAACTGGTACCCCGCCTTGACACCACGGTCTGCTGTCGCGACAGTCTGACGACGCTGGCCCTGGGGAATGCGTGCATCAGACGGCTTGCCGTGGCGCTCGCCAGCAGCAGACTGCATTGGCCCGTCGCTGTGCACAGATGTGTCTGCCTGGGGCTTGGTAGGGTGGTGTCCGGGCTTGGACTTTGGCTCTGGCGCAGAAACGGGGTCGCTACCACCCTCTGCCGGCACGGCAGCCTCTTCGGATGAAATGGCGTTGGTCATGAATCACTTTCTCGGATGCTGCCCAGAGCATCCACATTGTCTATAGAGAACCCCTGCCCCTCGTCGCTCGGGGCGAAGTCACATAATTCCGCGGACCTTTCGGCGGCCGCCTTATCTGCATGCTCCGCGACCACATCGGGCGGCGCATCGGTGCAGTCTGACTTTTTCGCGGGCTGGCCTGCCTCTTCGTGTTCCGGCAGCTGCAGCCCCTGCAGCAAGCTGGCCTGCACTCCGTGCTCTTCCAGGACGGGCAACTGGTCCAGCGACTGCAACCCCAGGTCGTCCAAAAACTGCCGCGTGGTCGCCAGCAATGCTGGCCGTCCCACCGTCTCGCGGTGCCCGATCACTTCCACCCAACCCCGCTCTTCGAGCTGCTTGACGATCAGGCTGTTGACCGCCACGCCCCGGATGTCCTCGATGTCGCCGCGTGTCACAGGCTGCCGGTAGGCAATGATGGCCAGTGTCTCCAGCGTCGCGCGGGAATAGCGCGGCGGCTTTTCCGGATGCAGACGATCCAGGTACAGCCGCATCTCGGGCCGGCTCTGGAAGCGCCACCCCGTGGCCACCTGAACCAGCTCCACACCGCGCTGCGCCCAATCCTGCTGCAACTCCATCAGCAAGCCCTTGAGCGTATCGGAGCCCAGCGCATCGTCGAACAACAGGCGCAGATCGCGCACCGCCACGGGCTGTGGGGTACAGATCAAGGCCGCTTCAAGGACCCGTTTGGCATCCACCGTATTCATGGTTCAGCGTTTCCGGAAAGAGTCCCGCTGTCGCAGCACAGAGCGTTGCCCCAACAGAAAGGATCAATCAATGGGATGGCTGTGCAAACATGGAGCACAGCGGCCTAGCGAGAATCCGCCGGCGGACGGGCACAGCTGGCCGTCAGATTCCATTGTAGCTTAGACCCCACTGTGCGAGCGCGCCTTGCATGTCTTCCGGCAAAGGCACCTTGAACTCCATTTCCATCCCCGATACAGGGTGCGCAAACGCCAGGCGAAATGCGTGCAAGGCCTGGCGCTGCATGCCTGCGGCGGGCGAGCCCCCATACAGTGCGTCGGCCACCAGCGGATGCCCTATCGATGCCATGTGCACGCGGATCTGGTGCGTACGTCCCGTGTGCAGCGTGCAGCGCACCAGGCACCCTGAATCGCCGCCTACGAGCAGCTCGACATCGGTCCTCGCCACCTTGCCGGCATGCAACGCCAGGTCCACCACCGCCATGCGCAAACGGTTGCGGGGGTCACGCCCTATGGGCGCGTTGACCGAGACGCGCGCCGCACCCCGCCACGGGCGGTGCGCCAACGCCAGGTATTGGCGGCTGACCTCGCGTGCGGCAATCATGCGCACCAGCGCATCCATGGTCGAGCGGTTGCGTGCGACCACCATGAGGCCGCTGGTGTCCTTGTCGAGGCGGTGGACGATGCCCGCGCGCGGGACCTGCAGCGCCCTGGCATCGCGCGCCAGCAGACCATTGAGCAGCGTTCCGCTCCAATGGCCCGGGGCCGGGTGCACCACCAGCCCCGCCGGCTTGTGGATCACCCAAAGATGCGCGTCTTCGTAGACCACCTCGATGTCCATGGGCTCGGGCCGAAAGGCCTGGCTCTGTACCGTGGGGCGCATTTCCACGCACACGGCATCGCCTGCCTTGACGCGCTGCGCCGGCTTGGACACCGGCATGCCATTGAGGCGCACCGCGCCCAAAGCGAGCAATTGCTGCAAGTAGCTGCGCGAGAACTCGGGCACGGTATCGGCCAGTGCGCGGTCCAGGCGCTGCCCGTGCTGGGCCGCTCCCAGGGCAATGGTGCGCAGCTCGGGTTCGGCCGGCACGCCCAGTTCGCCTTCGGCAAACTCGTCGGAGAGGGCCAGGGCATCGGTGTCCGGGCCCTGCACTGGAGCCGGCACGGAGTGCGCGGAGACGTTCACTCAGCGCGACGGCAGGTAGCGCGACGGATCGACCGGCTTGCCTTGGCGCCGAACCTCAAAGTGCAACTTCACGCGATCGGCATCCGTGCTGCCCATCTCGGCAATTTTTTGCCCCCGGCGCACGGACTGGTCTTCCTTCACGAGCAGCGTCTGGTTGTGGGCGTAGGCCGTCAGGAAGGTGTTGTTGTGCTTGAGGATGATCAGATTGCCGTAGCCGCGCAGGCCTGCGCCGGCATAGACCACGCGCCCATCGGCTGCCGCCAGCACCGGGTCGCCTGCTTTTCCGGCGATGTCGAAGCCCTTGTTGCGCGCCTCGTCGAAGCCTGCCAGCAGTGGCCCCGATGCAGGCCAGATGAAACCCAGGTCGTCGTCAGCGGCGGCGGTCGCAGCCGCAGGCGGTGCAGGGCTCGTTGCTGGCGCCGGGGCAGCAACAGCTGCCGCCGAGGGCTTGGCAGCGCCGGCCTGCGTCTGCGGCGACACGGCAGAAGCCGTCACGGGGCGGGTGACCACGCCGCTGGCGTCCGGCACAGCAGCGGCAGCTGCCACCGTGGACGGAGGCACGACCCGCAGTACCTGGCCGACCTCGATCAGGTTCGCGTTCTCAAGACTGTTCCAGCGGGCGACGTCTTTCCAGCTTTGCCCTGTTTCCAGGCCTATGCGAATCAGGGTATCCCCAGGCTTGACGGTGTAATAACCGGGCTTTCCGGCGTTTTCCGCCCCGGGCAAAACCTTTTCGGGGGCAGCCACCACCACGCCCGTGCCGGCCGCACGGCCGGCCGATGTGCCTCGGTCCTCCACAGGAGCTCCGGTCAACCGGGTGCCGCATCCGGCAAGCACCAGGCCTGCAAGCACCACAGACCCCCAAACCGCAACACCACGCGAAACGCTCATAAATAATTCCCTTCAGGCTATCCCCGATTTTAGGGGGACAAAATGAACCGGCTCCAACACAGTTTGTTTCAGCCCGTGCGCTGTTTTGTCGACCACGAGCAACATTTGCTGCCCGTCTGGCCGCGCAATGGGCGCGACCAAGCGCCCGCCCACTGCCAGCTGTTCACACCACTGAGTCGGGATGGAAGCGCCGCCAGCAGCCGCCACGATGCCGGCATACGGTGCGCCCTTGGCATAGCCGAGCATCCCGTCGCCAAACAGAAGGTGCACGTTGGCCAGCCGCAGAGGCCGCAGATTGGACCGTGCCTTTTCGTGCAGGCCGCGCAGGCGCTCGATGCTGTAGACCTCGCGCGCCAGCAGGCTCAGCACGGCCGCTTGGTAGCCACACCCCGTGCCAATCTCCAGCACCCGGCCCAGCGTCCCGCCGCGCGCGCCTTCGGCGTCCTGCAGCAGCTCGGCCATGCGCGCGACGATGCCCGGCTTGGAGATGGTCTGGCCCAGCCCGATGGGCAGGCTCATGTCTTCATAGGCTTGGTTGGCCAAGGCACTGTCGACAAAGCGATGCCGTTCGACACTGGCCATGGCCTGCAGCACCGTGGCGGCCTCGATACCCGCAGCGGCCAGGCGCCGTACCATGCGCGCGCGCACTGCGGCCGAATCGAGGCCCACTCCCAAGGCCATCGGCGGCGCCGCGGCGGGTGCCGCACGCGGGGCAGCGGCAGGGGTTTTGGCTGGCGCGCCTGCCCCCTGCGACGGCAGCGGCATACGTGCTGGAAAACCAGGGCGGCGCTGCATCATGGCGCCTTGGTCTGGGCAGAAGGAGCGGGCTCGCTCGCCACCATGCGTGCGGCCGTCTGCGCCCAGTAGCCCAGGTTCTGGTGGTCGGTCAGGTCGACCTTGAGCGGCGTGACCGCCACATGGCCCTGCGCTGTGGCATGGAAATCCGTGCCTTCGGCATCGTCCTTGGCGGGGCCGGCCGCGCCGATCCAGTACATGGTGTCGCCGCGCGGGCTTTCCTGCACGATCACGCGCTCGGCCGCATGGCGCCGCCCCAGGCGGCACAGCTTCAGCGGTTTGAGCGCGGCCAGCGGCATGTTCGGAATATTGATGTTGAGCAGCCAGGGCGCTTCGCCCACGATGCGTCTGGACTGCATCTGCTCGACGATTTCGCGCGCCTTCTGTGCCGCAGCGTCGATTTCGCCCCAGCCCTTGTCCACCTGCGAGAACGCAATGGCCGGGATGCCGAACAGATAGCCCTCCATGGCCGCGCCCACCGTGCCGGAGTAGATGGTGTCGTCGCCCATGTTGGCGCCGTTGTTGATGCCCGAAATCACCAGGTCGGGCCGGTAGCCCAGCAGGCCGGTCAACGCGATGTGCACGCAGTCGGCCGGCGTGCCATTGACGTAGCGAAAACCGTTCGGCGCCGTGTGCACGTACAACGGCGAATGCAGGGTCAGGGCGTTGGACTTGGCGCTGTTGTTGTGCTCGGGCGCGACCACTTCCACATCGGCCACAGACGCCAGCGCCGCATGGAGCGCCACGATGCCGGGCGCCTGGAAACCGTCGTCGTTCGAAATCAAAATCTTCATGGTGCGGGGGCGAGTTGCCAGCGATTGTAGGCGTGCACCTACATGCGCCAGCGCCGTCGCTGCAGGGACACGGCGGGCGGGTGCGCCCACCTATCATGAAGCCCCATCCCAACGACCGGAGACCGCCCTCATGCACGCATGGCTTTGCACCCAACCCACAGGCGTCGAGGCCCTGGCCTGGACCGAACTGCCCACCCCCACGCCCGGCGCCGGGCAGGTGCTCGTCGAGATCAAGGCCGCCAGCCTGAATTTTCCCGACCTGCTGATCGTGCAGAACAAGTACCAGATCAAGCCCCCGCTGCCCTTCGTTCCCGGCTCGGAGTACGCGGGCGTGGTGCAGGCCGTGGGCGAAGGCGTGACGCACCTGCGCGTCGGGCAAAGCGTGGCCTGCCTGTCGGGCACGGGCGGCTTTGGCACCCATGCGCTGGCACCGGCGGCGCTGTGCATGCCGCTGCCGCCCGGGTTCTCGCATGTGGACGCGGCCGCTTTCATCATGATCTACGCCACCTCGCACCACGCGCTGGTCGACCGCGCGCAGCTCAGGGCGGGCGAGACCGTCCTGGTGCTGGGCGCTGCCGGCGGCGTGGGCACGGCGGCCATCCAGATCGCCAAGGCCCTGGGCGCGACCGTGATCGCGGCGGCCTCCAGCGATGAAAAGTGCGCGCTGTGCACCTCCATTGGCGCCGATGCCACCATCAACTACAGCCGCGAAGACCTGCGCGAAGCGCTCAAGCGCCTGACCGGCGGCAAGGGCCCGGACGTGGTCTACGACCCCGTGGGCGGCGACTTCACCGAGCCGGCCTTCCGCTCGATCGCCTGGCGCGGGCGCTACCTCGTGGTGGGCTTTGCCTCGGGCCCGATTCCGGCGCTGCCGCTGAACCTGCCGCTGCTCAAGGGCGCCTCCGTCGTGGGCGTGTTCTGGGGCGAATTCGCCAGGCGCGAGCCCCAGGCCAATGCCGCCATGATGGACGCCCTCGCCCAGTGGTACGCCCAGGGCAAGATCAAGCCCGTGATCGACCGCACCATGCCGATGGCCGAACTGCCCGCTGCCTACGCGCACATGGGCTCGCGCGCCGTCCGAGGCAAGCTCGTCATGGTGAATTGACCGAGGCCTACCCCCGGCCACAGCGGCCCACCGGCGCATGCCGTCGGTGGGCCGTTTTCGTGGCGCCGTTTCTTTGCGCCCGCCGCTGTTCAAGCCCACGCGCCTCTGTCAGACTCGGCGCTCTTCCACTCCCTGACTGCCCAGTAGCTGCCCATGGCGGAACGACTTCCCTCGGACATTGCGCGTGACACCTTCAAACAGCTCGCCGCGCGCAGGCTGGCGCCCACCCCCCTCAACTACCAGGCGCTGTACGAGGAAATCGCCGGCAGCCGCACCGCACAGCCCTTTCCGGAAGGGGCGCTGCGGCACATCCTGCGCGTCATCCCGGCCCAGACGCCGGGCCAAAGGCGCCTGCTCGACCTGTTCGAGGCCGCCGTGGCCCAGCACGATTGGCCGGCGCTGCAAAGCGTGCTGGTCGGGTACGCCAACCTGGGGCTGAACCCCGCCGTCGCAGCGGCAGAGCCCGCCGATGCACCCGCCCCCGTGTACGTCCTGCCCGAGGACCTTGCCGAGCAGCTGGCCCGCGTGGTGGAGAACACGCTGCCCGCGCTCGACAGCGAAGACGCGCGCGTGCACCTGCTGGGCGAGCAGCTGGTGCAGTTCCTGCGCCAGCCCGGGCCGCCCGCGAGCACGCTGCAGCTGATGCTGGCCAACTTCAGCTACCGCCTGTCGTTTGCCACCGAAGACCAGGCCGCCATCCGTGCCATGCTGCTGGAGCTGCTGCACATGGTGTTTGACAACATCGCCGCGCTCAGCCTGGACGAGCGCTGGCTGCACGGCCAGGCCCAGGCGCTGACAGCCGCCATCGGCCAGCCCCTCACGCTGCGCCGGCTCGACGACGTGCAGCGGCGCCTCAAGGACGTGGTCTTCAAGCAGACCGAGGCCAAGGGCCGCCTGATCGAAGCGCAGGACCAGATGAAGGCGCTGCTGTCGGGCTTCATTGCGCGCCTGTCCGCCATGGTGCAGGCCAGCAGCAGCTACCACGAGAGCATGGAGCGCTGCGCCGAGCAGATCGCCCAGGCCAGCCGCTTCGAGGACATCGCCCCGCTGCTCCAGGAGCTCATGGGCGCCACGCGCGCCATGGCGCTCGACAGCCGCCTGGCCCGCGACGAACTGATCGACCTTCGCGAGCGCACCCAGCAAAAGCACGCCGAGCTCGAGCGCCTGCAGCGCCAGCTCGACCAGGTCAGCGCCCAGGCGCGGCACGACCCGCTCACCGGCGCCCTCAACCGCAAGGGGCTCGACGAGGTGGTCGAGCGCGAAATGGCCCGCACCCGCCGCACCGGCGCGCCGCTGTGCGTGGTGCTGCTCGACGTGGACGATTTCAAGCAAGTCAACGACCAGGCCGGCCACGCCGGCGGCGACGCGGCGCTGGTGCACCTGGCCGAGGTGGTGCGCGCCGTCATGCGCCCGCACGACCTGCTGGCGCGCTGGGGCGGCGAAGAATTCGTGCTCGTGCTGCCCGACACCGCGCTGGCGCAGGGCGTGGACGCGGTGCAGCGCCTGCAGCGTGCGCTGACGACGCGCTTCTTCCTCCACAACAACGAGAAACTGCTCATCACCTTCAGCGCCGGCGTGGCCCAGATCGGCGAGGACGAAACCAGCGCCGACGCGATCCGCCGCGCCGACCAGGGCATGTACCTGGCCAAGCGCTCGGGCAAGAACCGCGTCATGGCAGGCTGAGCGGCGCAACACTTTCCCTGCCAGCTTTTGCCGTCACACACCATGTCCACCCAACTTGCACGCCGCCAGCTGCTGCAACAGGCCGGCGCCGCCGCGGTCGCCAGCATGCTGCCGCGCTGGGCCTGGGCCGACGAGACGCTGCGCCACGACCCGTTTGCCCTGGGCGTGGCCAGCGGCGACCCGGCGCCCGACGGCGTGGTGCTGTGGACGCGCCTGCTGCCGGCCGATCCCGGCGCGGCCAGCGGCCCGCTCACCGTGCGCTGGGAGCTGGCCGACGACGCCGGCTTTCGCCGCATCGTGCAGCGCGGCCAGGCCACGGCGCTGCCCGCACTCGCGCACAGCGTGCACGTCGAGCTGCGTGGCCTAGCGCCCGGGCGCTGGTACCACTACCGCTTTGTGCATGGCGACGCCGTGAGCCCCACGGGGCGCACGCGCACCGCGCCGGCGCACGACCAGATGGACGCCCACCTGCGCCTGGCCTGGGCCTCGTGCCAGCGCTGGGAGCACGGCCACTATGCCGCCTGGCGGCACCTGGCCAGCGACGCGCCCGACCTGGTGCTGTTCCTGGGCGACTACATCTACGAATACGCCACGCCCAAGGACACCCGCGGCCTGGCGCGCGTGCATGGCCTGCGCCATGCGCGCACGCTGGCGGACTACCGCGACCGCTACGCGCTGCACAAGAGCGACCCGCAGCTGCAGGCCGCGCATGCCGCCTGCCCCTGGGCCGTGACCTGGGACGACCACGAGGTGCAGAACGACTACGCCGGCGGCCAGGGCCAGGACGAAAGCGCCACTTTCCTCGCGCTGCGCGACGCTGCCTGGCAGGCGTTCTATGAGCACATGCCGCTGCGCGCGGCCAGCCTGGCGCAGGGCTTTGGTGCGCTGCAGGTCTACCGCCAGCAGCCCTGGGGGCGGCTGGCCCGGCTGCACCTGCTCGACGGCCGCCAGGGGCGCAGTTGGCAGGCCTGCCGCCGCCCCGGCACCAGCGGCGGCGGGGCCGTGCGCCCCGGGGACTGCGCCGAGCGCGCCGACCCCGCACGCAGCCTGCTTGGCGCCGCGCAGGAGCGCTGGCTGGACCAGGGTCTGGCCGGCGATGCCGGCACGCAGCAGCGCTGGAGCGTGCTGGCGCAGCAGACGCTGTTTGCGCCGCGCCGCTACCCCTCGGGCGTGCGCTCCACCGACACCTGGGACGGCTACCCCGCCGCGCGCACGCGCCTGCTGCAGTCCATCGCCGGCCACGCGCCGCGCAACACCGTGCTGCTGGGCGGCGACATCCACCAGAACTACGTCTGCAATGTCCTCGCCGACGCCGAGCGGCCCGACGCGCCGGTGCTGGCCAGCGAGTTCTGCGGCACCTCGATCAGCTCGCGCGCCGGCACCACGCAGGACAAGGTCGATGCCATCGCGCGCCACAACCCCCATGTGCTGCTGGCGCGCTGCGACCTGCGCGGCTACGGCCTGGCCGACATCACGCCCACGCGCTGGACCACCGAGCTGCGCACGGTCGACGACCCGCTGCGCGCCGACAGCGGCATCGCCACCCTGGCGCGCTTTGTGGTCGAGGATGGCCGGCCCGGGCCGCAGCGCATCTAGCCATCAAAAACCATAGCTGCATGCGCAGTACCTATCTGCGTTTCAGGCCATTTCCATGCCATAACCATGGCGTGGCAAGCGCAGGCAGCTCCTGATACGAGAGCACCCTGCACGGCTGCAGTACCATGGCCACCGACGGTTTTGCCGGAGACACGCCATCCGCCCCCTCTACACCCTTTGGTGCGCCCTGCTGCTGGCCGGCTGCACCCTGCCGCCGCTGCAGGGCCGTCCCGCTTCCACGGCCCTCGGCGTGGAACAGGCCGCACAGACCCGCCTGGGCCAGGCCATCGCGCCGCAGCTGCTGCTGCACCCGGACCGCAGCGGCATCCTGCCCCTGGCCGACCCGCTCGAAGCCTTTGCCGCGCGCATGCTGCTGGCGCGCAGCGCCGAGCGCAGCCTGGACGTGCAGTACTACATCTGGCGCGGCGACCAGACCGGCACGCTGCTGCTGCAGGCACTGGTGGCCGCCGCCGACCGGGGCGTGCGTGTGCGCCTGCTGCTCGACGACGGCGGCACCGCGGGGCTCGACGGCCTGCTGGCGGCGCTCGCGCTGCATCCGCGCATCGAGGTGCGGCTGTTCAACCCGTTTGTGCTGCGCTGGCCCAAGGCGCTGGGCTACCTGACCGACTTTGAGCGCACCAACCGGCGCATGCACAACAAGTCGTTCACGGCAGACAGCCAGGCCACCATCGTCGGCGGCCGCAACGTCGGCGACGAATACTTCGGCGCCACCGACGGCGTGCTGTTCAGCGACCTCGACGTGCTCGCCGTGGGCCCGGTCGTGCCCGAGGTGGCGCAAGATTTCGACCGCTACTGGGCCAGCGCCTCGGCCTACCCGGCGCAGTCCCTCCTGCCCGCGGTGGGGGCGGCCGAGCTGCAGGCGCTGGGCGCCGAGGCCGCGCGCATCGCAGAGTCCGAATCGGCGCGCGCCTACACCGCGGCCGTGCGCGACACGCCTTTCATCCAGGCGCTGCTGCACGGGCAGCTGCAGCTGCAGTGGGCGCAGACCACGCTGGTCAGCGACGACCCCGCCAAGGGCCTGGCCCAGGCGCAGCGCGACGGGCTGCTGGTCACCCAGCTGCACGATGTGCTGGGCACGCCGCAGCGCTCGGTGGCGCTGGTCTCGCCCTACTTCGTGCCCACCGCGGCCGGCGTGCGAGCGCTCGCACGCCTGCGCGAAAACGGCATCCGGGTGCGCGTGATGACCAATGCCTACGAGGCGACCGACGTGCCGCTGGTGCATGCCGGCTACGCGCAGTACCGCCAGGCGCTGCTGCGGCACGGCGTGGAGCTCTATGAAATGCAGCGCCTGGCACCGCCGCCCCCCACAGGCGCGCGCCGCAACCCGCTGGGCAGCTCGGGCTAGAGCCTGCACGCCAAGACCTTTGCGGTCGACAGCGCGCGCGCCTTTGTGGGTTCGTTCAATTTCGACCCGCGCTCGGCCCGGCTCAACACCGAGCTGGGCCTGGTCATCGACAGCCCCGCCCTGGCGCGCCAGATCGAGCAGGCCTTCGACGTGTGGATCCCGCTGGAGTCGTACCGCGTGCAGCTCTCGGCCGATGGGAGGTTGCAGTGGTTCGCCACCCCGCCGGACCCGGGCGCGCCGCCGATCGTCTACACCGTCGAGCCGGGCAGCAGCTGGCTGAGCCGCTGGGGCCTGCGCGCGCTGGCGCTGCTGCCGATCGAGTGGCTTCTCTAGGTCCTCTGCTGCGGCACAAAACAGGGGAAATCGGCCGCAAACGCAATGTACGTCAGCGGACTCAGCTATGGATATATGAGCTCGGCTGCGCGCTGGCGGGCCATCTTTGCGCGTACCATCCACGTTCCGCAGGCCACCCGGGCCTTGCACGCAACGCCCTTCACCATGACCGACCCCACCGCACCGCCCTTCCCCGCCACGCAGCGCGCCGGCTTCAGCTCGGGTTTTGGCGTGCTCGCCGCCACCCTGGGCTCGGCCGTGGGCCTGGGCAACATCTGGAAGTTTCCGTCGCTCACGGGCGCCAATGGCGGCGCGGGCTTCCTGCTGGTGTACCTGCTGGCCACCTTGCTGATCGGCCTGCCGGTGATGATGGCCGAGATCGCCATCGGGCGCCAGGCGCGCGCCAACCCGATCACGGCCCTGGTGGCGCTGTCGCCCCGGCGCCAGCCTTGGTGGCTGATTGGCGTGGCCGGCATGGTGGCGGCTTTTTTGATTTCGTCGTTCTATTCCGAGGTCGTGGCGTGGGTGTTTGCCTACGTCGCCAAGGCGCTGCGCGGCAGCCTGCTCAGCAGCGACCCGGCCGTGACTGAAGCGGCGTTCCAGGCGCTGATCACCGACCCGGTGCAGTCGCTGCTGTGGCAGTGGGGCGTGCTGGCGTTCATTGGCGGCATCCTGCTGCTGGGCGTGACCAAGGGCATCGAGGCGATCACCAAAAAGCTCATGCCGCTGCTGTTCGTGCTGTTGCTGCTGCTGTGCGCGTTCAGCCTGACGCTCGACGGGGCGGCACAGGGGCTGGCCTTCCTGTTCCTGCCCGACTGGGGCAAGATCACCGCGCCCGTGGTGCTCACGGCCATGGGCCTGGCCTTCTTCAAGCTGTCGATCGGCATGGGCACGATGATGACCTATGGCAGCTACTTCGGTGCCGACCAGAACATCCCGGCAACGGCCACGCGCGTCATGGCGGCCGACCTGTGCGTGTCGATGCTGGCGGGCATCGCGATCTTTCCAGCGGTGTTCACCTTCGGTTTCGCGCCTTCGGCCGGGCCGTCGCTGGTCTTCATCACCATTCCCGCGGTGTTTGCGCAGATGCCGTTTGGCCAGGTGCTGATGGCGGCCTTCTTCGTGCTCACGGCGGTTGCGGCCACCGGCGCCATGCTGTCGCTGATGGAGGTGCCGGTGGTCACGCTGCACGAGCGCTGGGGCCTGTCGCGCCCGCGCGCCACCGTGCTGACGCTTGTGCTGCTGATGGTGGTGGGCGCGGGCTGCGCGCTCAGCCAGAGCACGCTGGCCGGCTTCCAGCCCGGCGGGCGCACGCTGTTCAACTGGGCCGACTTTGTCTCCTCCAACCTCCTGCTGCCGCTGGGCGGCATCTTCATCGCGCTGTTCGCCGGCTGGGCATGGGGCGCGGACAATTTCCGCCGCGCCCTGTCCAACCAGGGCACGCTGCACAACGGCGCGCTGGCGCGTGCCATCGTCTGGGTGCTGCGCTGGGTCTCGCCGCCGCTGATCCTGGCGGTGATGCTGCGTGGCCTGGACCTGATCTAGCGCCAACCTAGGCCGCGGCGCCCTGCTGCGCCAGGCCCAGGCGCAGGTCGTTGCCGCTCGGGCTTTGGTACAGGCGCAGGCCGAACTCGGGCAGGATCGCCAGCAGGTGGTCGAAGATGTCGCCCTGCGTGCCTTCGTAGGCCACCCAGGCCGTGTTGGCAGTGAAGCAGTACAGCTCCAGCGGCACGCCCTCGGGCGTGGGTTCGAGCGTGCGCACCATCAGCGTCATGCCCTGGTGGATGCCCGGGTGGGCGCGCAGGTAGGCCTCGACGTAGGCGCGCAGCGTGCCGATGTTGGTCAGGCGCCGCTGGTTGGCCAGCAGCTCGGCCTGCTCGCCCAGCGCCGCGCGCGCCTGGGTGTTGGCCGCCTCCACCGCCACGCTCTTGGCGGCCATGTAGGGCTTGAGCAGCTCGAATTGGGCAAAACGCGCCATCTCGGCGCCGTCGAGAAAGCGCACCGAGCTCGCATCGAGCCGCAGCGTGCGCTTGATGCGCCGCCCGCCCGACTCGCTCATGCCGCGCCAGTTCTTGTAGCTCTCGCTCATCAGCCGCCAGGTCGGGATGGTGGTGATGGTCTTGTCCCAGTTCTGCACCTTGATGGTGTGCAGCGCCATGTCGACCACATCGCCGTCGGCGCCGACCTGCGGCATCTCGATCCAGTCGCCCAGGCGCAGCATGTCGTTGGACGTCAGCAGCACGCCGGCGGTGAACGACAGGATGGTGTCCTTGAACACCAGCATCAGCACCGCCGACATCGCGCCCAGGCCCGAGAGCACGATCAGCGGCGAGCGGTCCATCAGCGACGCCACCGTGACCACAGCCCCCGCCAGCATCAGCACGAGCTTGCCCAGCTGGACATAGCTCTTGATCGAGCGCGCCTTGTACGCCGCCGCCTGCTCGCCCTCATGGCGCCCGCCCTGCTGCTGCAGTTGCAGCATGGCGTCGAGCATGGCCATCAGGGCGCGCACCACCTGCAGCGCCATGAAGGCCATGGCCACGTTGCCGACCACGGTGGCAAAGGTGGCGTCCAGGTGCGGCACACGCTCCACCCCCAGCTGCACCACCAGCGACGGCAGCACGCGCGCCATGCGGCGCAGCACGTCGTCGTGCAAGAGCACATCGGTGGGCCACGACCGTGCACGCGTACGCACGCGCCGCAGCAGGGGCAGGAACAGCAACAGCGCCAGGCCACGCGCGGCCATGGCCAACAAAAACAGCAGTGCCAGCCCGGCCACGGCCTGGACCCAGGGATCGGCTTGCGCCAGGAAGTCAATGTGCAATGGAGTCGCCTCTGGAATGCAAAAAGGGGGTCAGACCCGGGCCGGGCGGCCGGGTTCCACCCGCGGCCCGATGCGCCGCCACCGTTTTGAATGAAAACAGCCTGCAGCGTTTGCACAGCAAGTGCTGGCAGCTATCAATTCAATAGTTCAGACGTCGATGGCCGCCGCCGAGCCGGCCTGCTTGCGCAGCTCGAACTTCTGGATCTTGCCCGTGGCGGTCTTGGCGATGGGGCCGAAGACCACGGCGCGCGGCACCTTGAAGCCGGCCAGGTGCGCCTTGCAGTGCGCGACGATCTCCTGGGCCGTGGTGCTGGCGCCGGCCTTGAGCTCGACGAAGGCGCAGGGTGTCTCGCCCCACTTCGGGTCGGGCTTGGCGACGACGGCGGCGGCCAGCACGTCGGGGTGGCGGTAGAGCACGTCCTCGACCTCGATGGACGAAATGTTCTCGCCGCCCGAGATGATGATGTCCTTGCTGCGGTCCTTGATCTTGATGTAGCCGTCGGGGTACTGCACGGCCAGGTCGCCGCTGTGGAACCAGCCGCCGCGGAAGGCCTCGTCGGTCGCCTGGGGGTTCTTCAGGTAGCCCTTCATGGCGATGTTGCCGCGGAACATGATCTCGCCCATGGTCTCGCCGTCGTGCGGCACGGGGGCCAGCGTCTCGGGGTCGCGCACGCTGGCGGCGCGCTGCAGGTGGTAGCGCACACCCTGGCGCGCGTTGAGGCGCGCGCGCTCGCCGATGTCGAGCGCATCCCAGGCCCCGTGCTTGGCGCAGACGGTGGCGGGGCCGTAGACCTCGGTCAGGCCATAGACATGGGTCAGGTCGAAGCCCATCGTTTCCATGCCCTCGATCATCGACGCGGGCGGCGCGGCGCCGGCCACCATGGCCTTGATGCCGGCCGGCAGGCCCGCCTTCATCGCGGCCGGCGCGTTGACCAGCAGGCCGTGCACGATGGGCGCGCCGCAGTAGTGCGTGACGCCGTGGTCGCGGATCGCCTGAAAAATAGCCTGCGCCTCGACGCGGCGCAGGCAGACGTTGACGCCGGCGCGCGCCGCCACCGTCCACGGGAAACACCAGCCGTTGCAGTGGAACATGGGCAGCGTCCACAGGTAGACGGCGTGCTTGGGCATGTCCCACTCCAGCACGTTGCTGATCGCGTTGAGCGCCGCGCCGCGGTGGTGGTAAACGACGCCCTTGGGGTTGCCGGTGGTGCCTGAGGTGTAGTTGAGCGCGATCGCGTCCCACTCGTCGCCGGGCATCTGCCAGTCGAACTGCGCGTCACCGCCGGCCAGGAAGTCTTCGTAGCCGGTGCCGCCGAGCGCCTGCGCGGCCGGGCCGTAGAGGGCGTCGCTCACCTCGATGACCCGGATCGGCGCCGTGCCGCTGCGCAGCGCCAGCGCGCGCGCCATGGTGCCCGCGAACTCGGGGTCGACGATGACGGCCTTGGCCTCGCCATGGTCGAGCATGAAGGCGATGGCCTCGGGGTCGAGCCGGGTGTTGAGCGCATTGAGCACGGCGCCGGCCATCGGCACGCCAAAGTGCGCCTCGACCATGGGCGGGGTGTTGGGCAGCATCACGGCGACGGTGTCGTTCTTGCCAATGCCGCTGCGCTGCAGCGCGCTGGCCAGTTGGCGCGCGCGCGCATAGGTCTGGCCCCAGGTCTGGCGCAGGCTGCCGTGCACGATGGCCAGGCGCTCGGGGTAGACCTCTGCGGTGCGCTCGATGAAGTCCAGCGGCGACAGCGGCGCGTGGTTGGCACGGGTGCGGGGCAGGTGCTGGTCGTAGATGCTGCTCATGGTTTTGCGTCCTTGCGAAGCTGAAAATAAGCCTGCCGCATTAGAGCAGGGCCAACTGACGTGCCGCTGAAAAACCGCGATGGGCGAAAATGCGGCCGTGTCCATTCCCCAATCATTCATCCAGGAGCTGATCGCACGCGTCGACGTGGTCGAGATCGTCGGCCGCTACGTCCAGCTCAAGAAGGGCGGCGCCAACTACATGGGCCTGTGCCCCTTCCACGGCGAAAAGTCCCCTTCCTTCAGCGTGAGCCCCAGCAAGCAGTTCTACCACTGCTTTGGCTGCGGCAAGAACGGCAACGCCATCGGCTTCCTGATGGACCACGCCGGCATGACCTTCCCCGAGGCCGTCAAGGACCTGGCCCAGCAAACCGGTCTGCAGGTGCCCGAGGACGACCTCTCGCCGCAGGAGCGCGAGCGCGCCGCGGCCCAGCGGCAAAAGCAGGCCACGCTGACCGACGTGCTCGAAAAGGCCGGCGACGCCTTCCGCCAGCAGCTGCGCGGCTCGCAGCGCGCCATCGCCTACCTCAAGGGCCGGGGCGTCTCGGGCGCGATCGCCAAGCGCTACGGCCTGGGCTATGCGCCCGAGGGCTGGCATGGCCTGGCGAGCGTGTTCGCGCACTACGACGACCCACTGCTGGCCGAGAGCGGCCTGGTCATCGTCAACGACGAGAACGCCGACGATGTGCGCCGCTACGACCGCTTCCGCGACCGGCTGATGTTCCCGATCCGCAACGTCAAGGGCGAGTGCATCGGCTTTGGCGGGCGCGTGCTCGGCGACGACAAGCCCAAATACCTCAATTCGCCCGAAACGCCGGTGTTCCACAAGGGCCGCGAGCTCTACGGCCTGTTCGAGGCGCGCACCGCGATCCGCGAACAGGGCTGCGCGCTGGTCACCGAGGGCTACATGGACGTGGTGGCGCTCGCGCAGTTGGGCTTTCCGAACGCGGTGGCCACGCTGGGCACGGCCTGCACGCCCGAGCATGTGCAAAAGCTGTTCCGCTTCACCGACACCGTGGTCTTCAGCTTCGACGGCGACAGCGCCGGCCGGCGTGCCGCGCGCAAGGCGCTCGAAGGCGCCCTGCCCTACGCCAGCGACACGCGCAGCATCAAGTTCCTGTTCCTGCCGGCCGAGCACGACCCCGACAGCTTCGTGCGCGCCCACGGCAGCGAGGCGTTTGCGCGCCACATCGGCGACGCGCTGCCGCTGAGCCGCTTCCTGGTCGATGCCGCCAGCGAACAGTGCGACCTGGGGACGCCCGAGGGACGCGCCCACATGGCCAGCAACGCGCGGCAGCTGTGGGAGCCGCTGCCCGATGGCGTGCTCAAGCGCCAGCTGCTGGGCGAGCTGGCCGCACTGGCCCAGCTCGATGCGCGCGACCTCTCGGAAGTCTGGAGCCAGGCCAGCGCACGCGACGCGGCCCGCGGCCAGGGCAGCGCGCGCGCGCCGGCACCGC
>NZ_MWOK01000016.1 GCF_012932145.1 Acidovorax sp. SRB_14
GGCGGCCGGCGCGCGCTGCTGCGCCACGAGCGTGGCGCCAAGCGCCAGCACGCTCACGCCCAGCACGCCGATGGCCGCCCAGAGCCAGCGCAGCGGCGGGCCGGAGGCGGCGGGCAGCGCCGCCGGCGTGGCGGCAGAGAGGGCGGGTGGCGTGGAAGGCGGTGCGTTCATGCGGATTTCCTGTGCAGGTGGGGTGGCAGGGCCACCGGGGCGCTCGGCGAGCGCGGTCCGCGACACGGTACACAGCACCCGCTGCCGGGATACGTCTGTTTGTAAACCCAGGTTATCGCACGGCGCTGCCGCCGCGCGCCGTTCAGGCCGCGGTCGCCACTGCCTCGCTGCGCTCCTGCAGCGCGCGCGCGCAGCCGGCCGACAGCAGCAGCACGGCCGACGAAAAATAGATCCACACCAGCAGCGCCACCAGCGAGCCCGCCGCACCGTAGGCCGACACCACGGCCGCACTGGCGAGGTAGGCCGACAGGGCATGGCGCCCCACGGTGAACAGGCCCGCGCCGATCACCGCGCCCAGCGCCAGGTAGCGCAGGCGCGGCTTGGGATCGACGCTGATGCGCATGAGCCCGAAGAACAGCGCGGCGGCGAACACAAACGACACCCCCTCGCTGAGCGCCACCAGCAGCACATGGAACGGCAGGTGCTTGCCCAGCCAGGCCGAGGCCACGGCCAGCGCGGCCGACACCAGCAGCGACACCAGCAGCAGGAACCCCATCGCCAGCACATAGGCCAGGCCGCGCACGCGCATCGTTGCCGTGATCCACCACGCGGGCCGCGACGATGGCGCGGGGTTCTCTTCCTGCCACAGCCGCGCAAAAGCCGCCTGCAGCTCGGCGAACACACCGGTGGCGCCCCACAGCAGCAGCAGCAGGGCCACGGCCGAGGCCGCCAGCCCCTGCGACGGCGCCTTGGCGCTGGCCAGCGCCTGCTGCACCACCTCGGCGGTGCGGTCGCCGCTGAGCGCGCGGATCTGCGCGAGAAGGTTGTTCTCGACCAGCGAGCGGTCCACCCACCAGCCGAGTGCGGCCACTACCACCACCAGCAGCGGCGCCAGGCTCAGCATGCCGTAGAACGACATCGCCGCGCTCATGCGCAGGCCGTCGGCGCCCAGCCACAGCTCGACAGCGCGCACCGGCCACCAGGGGCGCGGCGGCGCCGAACTCACAAAGCGCGCAGGGTCATCGGGCAGCACGGGCATGCGGACCACTGTAGCCGCCGGGCGCGGGCTGCGGTGTCGGACCGGGCCGTCTTTTCATCACTATCAAAGTGATAGCTTTCAGCGCTTTCCCCATAAGCGCCAGAGGCTATTTTTACCTGAAATTACAAGTTCGGCCCGAGCAGGCGGCGCAGTTCGGCCTCCGGCATGCCGCGGCGCTCGGCCATGTCGCGCACCTGGTCGTCGCCGATCTTGCCGACGCTGAAGTACACGCTCTCAGGGTGCCCGATGTAAAAGCCGCTGACGCTGGCGGCCGGCGACATCGCCAGGCTCTCGGTGAGCGACATGCCGATCTCGTCGCAGCGCAGGAGCGCGAACAGGTCGTGCTTGGCGCTGTGGTCGGGGCAGGCGGGGTAGCCGGGCGCGGGGCGGATGCCGGCGTACTTCTCGGCGATCAGGTCGGCGTTGTTGAGCTGCTCGCCGCCGGCGTAGCCCCACAGGTCGGTGCGCACGCGCTGGTGCAGGCACTCGGCAAAGGCCTCGGCCAGGCGGTCGGCCAGGCTCTTGAACAGGATGGCCGAGTAGTCGTCGAGCGCGGCTATGAAGGCCTGCTCTTTCTTCTCGATCCCCAGGCCGGCCGTGACGGCGAACATGCCGGCGTAGTCGGCGATGCCGCTGTCCTTGGGCGCGACGAAGTCGGCCAGGCAGCGGCTCGGGCGCGTCACGCCGTCCACGGTGTGCTTCTCGGTCTGCTGGCGCAGGCCGTACCAGGTCATCGCGACCTGGCAGCGCGTCTCGTCGGTGTAGAACTCGATGTCATCGCCCACGCTGTTGGCCGGGTACAGCCCCAGCACGCCGCTGGCCTGGAGCCAGCGCCCGTCGATGATTTTCTTCAGCATGGCCTGGCCGTCGGCGAACACGCGCGTGGCCTCCTGGCCCACCACCTTGTCGGTCAGGATCGCGGGGTACGGCCCGGCCAGGTCCCAGGTCTGAAAGAACGGGCCCCAGTCGATGAAGGACACGAGTTCGTTCAGGTCGAAATTCTTGAACACACGCCGGCCGAGCGCGCGCGGGCGCGGCGGCTGGTAGCCGCTCCAGTCGATCGGCGTCTTGTTGGCGCGGATCTTGGCCAGCGGCCACAGCGGCGTCTGCTTCTTGTTGGCGTGCTGGGTACGCACCTTGTCGTAGTCGGCGTTGACCTCTTGCACGAAGGCCTCGACGTTGTCGCCGAGCAGGCTCTGCGCCACGCCCACGCTGCGCGAGGCGTCGGGCACGTAGACCACGGGGCCGCCGTAGTGCGGCGCGATCTTCACGGCCGTGTGCACGCGGCTGCAGGTGGCGCCGCCGATCAGGAGCGGAATCTTCTTGACGCGGAAATGGTCGTCCTTGTGCATTTCGGCGGCCACGTACTGCATCTCTTCGAGGCTGGGGGTGATCAGGCCCGACAGGCCTACGATGTCGGCGCCCTCGGCCTTGGCGCGCGCGAGGATTTCATGGCAGGGCACCATCACGCCCATGTTGATGACCTCGAAGTTGTTGCACTGCAAGACCACGGTAACGATGTTCTTGCCGATGTCGTGCACGTCGCCCTTGACGGTGGCGATGACGATCTTGCCTTTCGTGCGCACGTCGCGCCCGGCCAGCTCGTCCTGGCGCTTTTCTTCCTCGATATAGGGGATCAGGTGCGCGACGGCGAGCTTCATCACGCGCGCCGACTTCACGACCTGCGGCAGGAACATCTTGCCTGCGCCGAACAGGTCGCCAACGATGGACATGCCGGCCATCAGCGGTCCCTCGATCACGTGCAGCGGGCGCCCCCCCTGCGCCAGGATCTGCTGGTAGGCCTCTTCGGTGTCTTCGACGATGAAGTCGGTGAAGCCGTGCACCAGCGCGTGCGACAGGCGCTCTTCGACGGTCTTCGGCGCCTCGGGCGTGCCGCGCCATTCGAGCTTCTTGCCCTCGTCCTTGGCGCCGCTCTTGGCGGTCTCGGCCACTTCGAGCAGCCGCTCGGCCGCATCGGGGCGGCGGTTGAGGATCACGTCCTCGACGCGCTCGCGCAGCTCGGGCTCGAGGTCGTCGTAGACGCCCACCATGCCGGCGTTGACGATGCCCATGTCCATGCCGGCCTGGATCGCGTGGTACAGGAACACGGTGTGGATGGCCTCGCGCACCGGGTCGTTGCCGCGGAAGCTGAACGACACGTTCGAAACCCCGCCCGACACCTTGGCGCCCGGCAGGTTGGCCTTGATCCAGCGCGTGGCCTCGATGAACTCGACCGCGTAGTTGGCATGCTCCTCGATGCCGGTGGCGACCGCGAAGATGTTCGGGTCGAAGATGATGTCCTCGGGCGGAAAGCCGACCTCGTCGACCAGGATGCGGAAGGCGCGCTCGCAGATCTCGATCTTGCGCGCGAAGGTGTCGGCCTGGCCTTTTTCGTCGAAGGCCATGACCACGGCGGCGGCGCCGTAGCGGCGCACCAGGCGCGCGTGGTGCTTGAAGGCGTCCACGCCCTCCTTCATGCTGATCGAGTTGACGATGGGCTTGCCCTGGATGCAGCGCAGGCCGGCCTCGATCACCTCCCACTTGGAGCTGTCGACCATGATCGGCAGGCGCGCGATGTCGGGCTCGGACGCGATCAGGTTCAGGAAGCGCACCATGGCGGCCTTGCTGTCGAGCATGGCCTCGTCCATGTTGATGTCGATGATCTGCGCGCCGTTCTCGACCTGCTGGCGCGCCACGGCCAGGGCGTCCTCGAACTGGCCGTTCAGGATCAGGCGCGCAAAGGCCTTCGAGCCGGTGACGTTGGTGCGCTCGCCCACGTTGACGAACAGCGAATCGGCGCCAATGGAGACGGGCTCCAGGCCCGACAGCTTGAGGGGAGGAGGAAACACTTCAGACATACAGCTCACCTGTAAAAAACGGCAATAAACAGGTGAGCGTCGTTGGGTGGGCCTGCTGCGGCACCCGAGCCTGACGGCTGCCGGCTCGGGGCCCGGGCTGCCGCTGCAACGCTCCTCGGAGGAAAGCAACCATTTTAAGGGATGGCCCGCTCCCGTGCGGCCGCAGGGCTGCGGCGCCGGGCGCGGCTCAGGCCGCCGAGGCCGGCAGGCCAAACACCCGGTCGAACGCCAGGTTGAAGGCAAAGGTGTAGCAGAGGAAGAAGAGCATCAGCCCGATGTCCATCACGAAGGCCTGCCACAGGCCCACGCCAAACCACCAGGCGAACAAGGGCACCAGCATGAACACCAAGCCGCCCTCGAACCCGATCGCGTGCGCGACGCGGCGCGCGATGCTGCGCCCGCGCACGGCCTGGCGCGCCTCCCAGCGCTCGAAGGCGCTGTTGAAGACGATGTTCCAGACCACGGCAATGACCGAGGACGCAGCCGCCACCACGCCCGCGTGGCCCGCACCGGCGCCGGTGAGCTGGGCCAGCCCGGCGGTGGCCACGGCGATGGCGATCAGTTCGTAGAGCGTGACGTAGACGATGCGGCGCTTGGGGCCCTGCAGGCCGCGCTGGTGGGGGATGGCAGAAGACATGGCCTCGACTTTATGTGTGATTGCCTGACACTAAAAGTTAGCTTGTTTCAATTTTTCTGATAATTGGCGCATGGCATTTTCTTCCGACAGCGTCCAGGTCTTTCTCGCCGTGCTCGACCGCGGCTCGTTCTCGGCGGCCGCGCGCGCCCTGGGCCGCGTGCCCTCGGCCGTGAGCATGGCCGTGGGGCACCTGGAGGCCGAACTGGACGTGCTGCTGTTCGAGCGCGCCGGCCGCGAGCCGCGCCCGACGGCCGCGGCGCGCGCCCTGGAGCCGCAGGCGCGGCTGCTGGCGGCGCAGCTGCAGCAGCTCAATGCGCAGGCGCTGTCGCTGACGCAGGGGCTGGAAGAGCGCCTGACGCTGGCGATCGCCCCCGAGCTGCTGGCCGCACCCTGGAGCGCGCCGCTGGCCGCGCTGGCGCAGGACCACCCGCTCCTGCAGGTCGAGGTGCTCGCCGCGCCGCAGGCCGACGCGCTCGACCTGCTGCACACCGGGCGCGCGCAGCTGGCGCTGGTGTTCGAGCGCCCCAGCATGGACGGGCGCGAGGGCTTCCAGGAAGTCGGCACCGAGGCCCTGGTCGCCGTGATGGCGCCGCAGCACCCGGTGCTGGCGGCCGCGCGCGCTGCCGCGGTGGCGCGCGGCGAGACCGCCGCCAGCGCGCGCCTGCGCGAAGAGCACCTGACGACCACGCGCCAGATCGTCGTGGCCGGCCGCGACCTGGCGCACAGCGACCCGCGCTTCGTGTTTGCGCGCCACAGCTGGCGCACCGACAACCACATCGCCGCGCTCGGCCTGATCGAGGCCGGCCTGGGCTGGGGCTGGCAGCCGCGTGCCCTGGTGCAGCCGCGCATCGAGGCCGGCACGCTGGTCGAGATGCCGTTCGAGAACCTGAGCAACGGGGTGGAGCTGTGGGTGGACCTGGTCTGGTCCAAGGAGCGCCCGCTGGGCCTGGGCGCGCGGCGCTTTGTGGCGCTGATGGGCGAAAGCGCCGCCGCCGGGGCGCCGGGCACCGCGGCACAAAAATCGGGCAAAAAAAGGCTATAGCCCTTACCCTGCCAGCGCGCACAGCCATTGATTCAGTAGCATTGAAGCCCTCGTGCGCGGGGCGGTGGCACGGGGCGCATGCCGGTCTCGCCTAAGCTGGGCGCTTCCCCCTTTTTCTGGAGAACCGCATGGCCTCCCCTTTCGACAGCCAGCACGCCGATGTGGCGCACCCCTGGTCCGCGTGGCAGCCCGCCGCCGGCGGCAAAGGCAGCAAGGCCGCCGCCGTGTCGCTGGCCGACTTCGACCCCGCGGCCAAGCCGTTCTCGCGGGGCAACAAGGCCCAGGACAAGGCCGCGGTGGAGGCGCTGGCGCTCGAACTCGACGAGCTGCAGAACCGCCTCTACGCCGACCGGCGCTACAAGCTGCTGGTGGTGCTGCAGGGCACCGACACCGCCGGCAAGGACGGCACCATCCGAAGCGTGTTCGGCCGCATGAGCGCGCTGGGCGTGCACGTGGTGGGCTGGAAGGCGCCCACTGAAGTCGAGCGCGCGCACGACTTCCTGTGGCGCATCCACCAGCAGGTGCCCGGCGCGGGCGAGGTCACGGTGTTCAACCGCAGCCACTACGAGGATGTGCTGGTGCCCGTGGTCAACGGCACCCTCACGCGCGCGCAGCAGCGCGAGCGCTTTGGGCACATCAATGCCTTCGAGCGCCTGCTCAGCGACACCGGCACCGTGGTCGTGAAATTCATGCTGCATATCAGCGCCGACGAGCAGCGCGACCGCCTGCAGGAGCGCCTGGACGACCCCACCAAACACTGGAAATTCGACCTGGGCGACATCGCCGTGCGCCAGCAGTGGGCCGCGTACCAGTCGGCCTATGAAACGCTGCTGGCGGCCACGCACACGCGCTGGGCGCCCTGGACCATCGTGCCGGCCAACTCCAAGACCCACCGCAACCTGATGATCGCCACGGTGCTGCGCGAGGTGCTGCGCAACCTCGACCTGCGCTACCCGCCGGGCGACCCGGCGCTGGAGCACTTCACGGTCGAGTGAAGGGAAGGCTGCCAGGCCCGGCCTGCCGCGCCTACCAGGCGCGCGCCACCGCCTCGGCAATCAGGCTCTCGCCGTGCGCCTGCAGCAAAGAACGATCCGGCGCGAGGCCGGCGAAAGATAACCGTCGCGCCGGTAGCTCACCCCCAGCGGGCGCACCAGGGTGGTCTCCGTCAACAGGACTTCCTTGAGCCGGTGGTCGCTCTTGTGGGCCCAGGGCCTCTGGCACTGCGCCCTGAAAACCTCGGAACGGCCATCACGCCTTCACAGCGCCGCCGGCCTCGCCTAAGCTTGCCGCTTCGCCCCTTTTCCGGAGCAAGGCATGGCTTTCCCTTTTTGCAGACCCTGCAGCGCGCGGTCCCCGGGGGCGACGCCATGAACGCCTCCGTGCGAACCCCTGGCAGCGCCGCCGCCCTGGTGGCGCTGTCGGCCGCCGGCTTCGGCGCCCTGGCGATCTTCGTGCGCGCTGCCTACGACGAAGGCGCGGACATGCTGGGCGTGCTGCTGCCGCGCTTTGCGCTGGCGGCGCTGGCGCTGTGGCTGCTGCTGCGCTGGCGGCACACCGGCCTGCCGGCGCGCGCGCGCCTGCCCGCCCTGGTGCTGATGGGCGCGGCCTATGTGGCGCAGTCGTTCTGCTTTTTTGGCGCGCTCCTGTTCCTTCCGGCCGGCATGGTGGCGCTGCTCTTGTACCTGTACCCGCTGTTCGTGGTGCTGCTGTCGTGGCTGCTGGGCCTCGAATCGCTCACGCGGCGGCGCCTGGTGGCGTTGGCGGTGTGCAGCGCCGGCACGGTGCTGACGCTGGGCTGGAGCCCGGGCCAGGGCGGCGGCCCGGCGCTCGACCCGCGCGGCGTGGCGCTGGCGCTGGGGGCGGCCTGCATCTACGCCTGCTACATCATCGGCGGCAGCCGGGCGACGCGCGGCGTGGCGCCGCTGGCGTCGACCGCGGTGATCCTCACCAGCGCGGCCGCCGTGCTGGCCTGCGTGGCCAGCGTGCGCGCGCTGGGGGGCCTGCCGCCGCAGCTGGCGCAGACGCTGCCGGGCTGGGGCGCCGTGGCCGCCATCGTGCTGGTGTCCACGGTGCTGGCCATTGGCCTGTTCGTCGCCGGGCTGGAGCGCCTGGGGGCGTCGCGCACCGCGCTGATCTCGATGCTCGAGCCCGTGGTCACGGTGCTGCTGGCCTGGGTCTTCCTGCAGGAGCACCTGGGCGCAGCGCAGCTGGCGGGCGGCGCGCTGGTGCTGGGCGGCGCCCTGCTGCTGGCCACCGAACGCGGCGCGCCGGCCCCGGCCGCCTGAAGCGTGGCAGCGCCGGAGGCAGGTTATGCGGGAAATGCATGACCACGAAACACCGCGGCGTTGGACACCGGCAGGGCAGTGCTTCTAAGCTAGGCGACCTTCACATCCTCCGGTCAGGATTGCCGCCATGTCACCCACCCCCAGCACCCCCGGCGTGCCCACGCACGCCCTGCCCTCGTACCTGCAGGCCGACCACCTCGGCCCCTGGGGCAACTACCTCAAGCAGGTCGACCGCGTCACGCCCTACCTGGGCCACCTCGCGCGCTGGGTCGAGACCCTCAAGCGCCCCAAGCGCATCCTGATCGTCGACGTGCCGATCGAACTCGACAACGGCACCATCGCCCACTTCGAGGGCTACCGCGTGCAGCACAACCTCTCGCGCGGCCCGGGCAAGGGCGGCGTGCGCTTCCACCAGGACGTGACGCTGTCGGAGGTGATGGCGCTGTCGGCCTGGATGTCGGTGAAGAACGCCGCCGTCAACGTGCCCTACGGCGGCGCCAAGGGCGGCATCCGTGTCGACCCGAAAAAGCTCTCGCGCAGCGAGCTCGAGCGCCTGACGCGCCGCTACACCAGCGAGATCGGCCTGATCATCGGCCCGAGCAAGGACATCCCGGCGCCCGACGTCAACACCAACGAGCAGATCATGGCGTGGATGATGGACACCTATTCGATGAACACCGGCGTGACGGCCACCGGTGTCGTCACCGGCAAGCCCATTGACCTGGGCGGCTCGCTCGGCCGGCGCGAGGCGACGGGCCGCGGCGTATTCACCGTCGGCATGGAAGCGGCGCACCACACGGGCCTCAAGGTCGAGGGCGCGCGCCTGGCCGTGCAGGGCTTTGGCAACGTCGGCGGCACGGCGGCCAAGCTGTTTGGCGAGGCCGGCACGCGCCTGGTGGCCGTGCAGGACCACACCGGCACCGTCTACCGCGACGCGGGGCTGGACGTGGCGGCGCTCACCGCCCACGTCGCTGACAGCGGCGGCGTGGCCGGCTTTGCCGGCGCCGAAGCCCTGGACAACAGCGCCTTCTGGGCCGTGCCCTGCGACATCCTGATCCCCGCCGCGCTCGAGAGCCAGATCACCGCCGACAACGCCGGCCAGATCCAGGCGCGCATGGTCATCGAGGGCGCCAACGGCCCCACCACGCCCGAGGCCGACGACATCCTGCACGACAAGGGCGTGCTGGTGCTGCCCGACGTGATCGCCAACGCCGGCGGCGTGACGGTGAGCTACTTCGAGTGGGTGCAGGACTTCTCGAGCTTCTTCTGGAGCGAAGACGAGATCAACGCCCGCCTGGTGCGCATCATGAAAGAGGCCTTTGCCGGCATCTGGCAGGTGGCGCAAGAGCACCAGGTGAGCCTGCGCACCGCGACCTTCATCGTCGCCTGCACGCGCATGCTGCACGCACGCGAAATGCGCGGCCTGTACCCCTGAAGCGGGCACGGCCGCCCGGCCGCGCAGATTTCCAAGCCAAAAGAGCTGCCAACGCTTACCCAGCAAGCGTTAGCAGCTCTTTTTTTGATAGTCACAGCGCCCGCCCGGGCGCTGCAGTATCAGGCCTCTGCGGCGTAGAAACCCGCGCGCTGCAGCGGCCGCGTGGCGACCGGGCCCACGGCCCGCGCGATCGCGCCGATGTGGTCGGGCGTGGTGCCGCAGCAGCCGCCGACGATGTTGACCAGCCCCTCGGCGGCGAACTCGTGAACCAGGCGGCTCGTGACCTCGGGCGTCTCGTCGAAGCCGGTGTCGCTCATCGGGTTGGGCAGGCCGGCGTTCGGGTAGCAGCTGATGAAAGTGTCGGGCGCGGCCTTGGCCAGTTCCTGGATGTAGGGGCGCATCAGCGCCGCGCCTAAAGCGCAGTTCAGGCCCACGGCCAGCGGCCGCGCGTGGCGCACGCTGTGCCAGAACGCCGTGACGGTCTGGCCCGAGAGGATGCGGCCCGAGGCGTCGGTGACGGTGCCGCTGATGATCAGCGGCAGGCGCTCGCCGGTCTTCTCGAACACTTCCTCGACCGCGAACAGCGCGGCCTTGGCGTTGAGCGTGTCGAAAATCGTCTCGACCAGGATCACGTCGGCGCCGCCCTCGATCAGCGCCTCGGTCTGCTCGAAGTAGGCCGCGCGCAGCTGCTCGAAGGTGATGTTGCGCGCGCCGGGGTCATTCACGTCGGGGCTGATGCTGGCGGTCTTGGGCGTCGGGCCCAGCGCGCCGGCGACAAAGCGCGGCTTGTCGGGCGTGGAATATTTGTCGCAGGCGGCGCGCGCCAGCCGGGCCGAGGCCAGGTTCATCTCGCGCGCCAGGTCGGCCATCTTGTAGTCCTCCTGCGCCACCGTGGTGGCGCCAAAGGTGTTGGTCTCGATCAGGTCGGCGCCGGCGGCGAGATAGCCCTCGTGGATGTCGCGGATCACGTCGGGCCGCGTGATGCTGAGCAGCTCGTTGTTGCCCTTGACGTCGCGCGGAAAGTCCTTGAAGCGCTCGCCCGCGCTGCCGGGTCCGCTGTAGCCCTCGCCCCGGTACTGCGCCTCGCCCAGCTTGAAGCGCTGGATCATGGTGCCCATGGCGCCGTCGAGGATGGCGATGCGTTGGGCCAGGATGGCGGGAAGCTGTGCGGCGCGGGTGTAGTGAAGGGCTTGCATGGGGCGATTGTAGAAAGAGCGCCCCGCCCGGCGCCGCGCGCGGGCATTGCGCGCCGTCGCCGCAACGGGCCTACGGCCGGTCCGCCGCCGGATAGCGCGCACGCGCCATGCGGAACGTCAGGTTCCAGCGCGCGCTGCCCAGCAGGTCGTGGTGGCCGTCCTTGAGCGGGTTAACGCCGTGGTAGGCCATGCGCGCGGGGCCGCCCCACACCACCACATCGCCATGCTGCAGCGGCACGCGCTGCACCGGGTCGCTGCGGCGCAGGCCGCCCCACAGGAAGGTGGCGCTCAATCCCAGCGACACCGAGACGATGGGCGCCGACAGGTCGGCCTCGTCCTCGTCGCGGTGCAGCGAGAGCTTGGCGCCGGGCACATAGCGGTTGATGAGGCAGGCATCGGGCACAAAGCCGGGGTGGCCGGCCGCGGCGGCGGCCGCCTGCGCCTGTGCGCGCAGCCACGCGGGCAGCGCGGGCCAGGGCTGGCCCGAGACGGGGTCGGTGGCGGTGTAGTGGTAGCGGCGTGCGTCCGACACCCACCCGAAGGCGCCGCAGTTGGTCATGGCCACCGACAGCGGTGCGCCGCCGGGCCGCACCATGGTGCGAAACGGCGCCTGCGCCGTGACCGCCACCACCTGCGCCACCCACTGCGCGGCCTGCGCGCGCGCCCAGCCGCGCAGCAGCATGGCGCCCGGCGAGAGCGTCTGCGGGCCGGGGTCGGGGGTGTCGAACAGGGGCAGTGTCATGGCAGCAATGCCATTGTAGAAACCCCGCTCCGGCGCAGGCGGCGCACAATAAGCGCCTTCGGGCGCCGGGCCTCACCGCACGCGGGCGCCGCCTGAAATATTGGTCAAATTGGCCTTCAACGCTTACCCATACTGCGCTGAAAGCTATCAAACAAAGAGCATCCATTTGTCCCCCGCGCACTCCGTCCTGCAGGACGCCTTCGGTTACGAACAATTCCGCGGCCCGCAAGAGGCCATCACCCAGCATGTGATCGCCGGCGGCGACGCACTCGTGCTGATGCCCACGGGCGGCGGCAAGAGCCTGTGCTACCAGGTGCCGGCCATCGTGCGCCAGCAGCAGGGGCACGGCGTGGCCATCGTCGTCTCGCCGCTGATCGCGCTGATGCACGACCAGGTCGGCGCGCTGCACGAGGCCGGCGTGAGCGCGGCGTTCCTGAACTCGACGCTGTCGTTCGACGAGGCGATGGACGTGGAGCGGCGCCTGCAGACGGGCGGCATCACGCTCTTGTACGTGGCGCCCGAGCGGCTGAACACGCCGCGCTTCCTGGGGCTGCTCGACGGGCTGTACCAGCACGGCGGCCTGAGCCTGTTCGCCATCGACGAGGCGCACTGCGTGAGCCAGTGGGGCCACGACTTCCGGCCCGAGTACCGCGCACTGTCGGTGCTGCACGAGCGCTATGCCGGCGTGCCGCGCATCGCACTCACGGCCACGGCCGACGAGCTCACGCGCGCCGACATCGTCGAGCGCCTGCAGCTCGAAAGCGCGCGCCTGTTCATCAGCAGCTTCGACCGGCCCAACATCCGCTACACGATCGTCGAAAAGAAGGACGCCACCGCGCAGCTGCTGCGCTTCATCGAGCGCGAGCACGCGGGCGATGCCGGCGTGGTCTATTGCCAGTCCAGGAAGCGCGTCGAAGAGCTGGCCGCCACGCTGGTGGGCGCGGGCGTCAACGCCCTGCCCTACCACGCCGGTCTGCCGCAAGACGTGCGCCAGCAGAACCAGGACCGCTTCCTGCGCGAGGAAGGCATCGTGATGGTCGCGACCATCGCCTTCGGCATGGGCATCGACAAGCCCGACGTGCGCTTTGTCGGCCATGTGGACATGCCGAAGAACATCGAGGGCTACTACCAGGAAACCGGCCGCGCCGGCCGCGACGGCCTGGCCGCCGACGCCTGGATGGCCTATGGCCTCAACGACGTGGTCAACCAGCGCCGTATGATCGACGAGAGCCCGGCGGGCGAAGAGTTCAAGGCAGCGCTGCGCGGCAAGCTCGACGCGCTGCTGGGTCTGGCCGAGGCCACCGACTGCCGGCGCGTGCGCCTGCTGGCCTACTTCGGCGAGCCGTCCACGCCGTGCGGCAACTGCGACAACTGCATCAGCCCGCCCGCCGTGTGGGACGCGACGGACGCCGCGCGCAAGCTGCTGTCCACGATCTACCGCGTCCACGCGGCCAGCGGCATCGGCTTTGGCACCGGGCACATCATGGACATCCTGCGCGGCAAGAAGACCGAAAAAGTCGAACAGTTCGGCCACGACAGGCTCTCGACCTTCGGCCTGGGTGCCGAATTCAGCGAGGCGCAGCTGCGCAGCGTGCTGCGCCAGCTGCTGGCCACCGGCGCCGTCGGCCTGCACAAGGTGATGCTCGAGAGCGGCCACAGCTTCGACACCCTGTGCCTGGCCGACGGCTCGCGCGCCGTGCTGCGCGGCGAGGTGCCGGTACAGCTGCGCGAATCCACCGCGGCCGCGCCGCGCGAGCGCAAGCGCCGCAGCCCCGCCGGCACGCTGTCCCCGGCCGCCGCCAACCTGGACCAGGACGCGCAGGTGCGCTTCATCAACCTCAAGGCCTGGCGCGCCGAGGTGGCGCGCGAGCACGGCCTGCCGGCCTATGTGATCTTCCACGACGCGACGCTCGCGGCGATTGCGCAGCAGCCGCCGCGCACGCTCGACGACCTGCAGGGCATCAGCGGAATGGGGGCGAAGAAGCTCGAAGCCTATGGGGCGGATGTGCTGCGCGTGTGCGCGCAGTGACGGATCCGGAAAGCGCCATCTTCTGCCGCTTGCGCAGACCGAGCGCCAGCCCCGCCAAACCGAGCGCCAGCAGCGCCAGGCTGCCCGGTTCAGGCACCTGGAGGAAGCCGCGGATCTCGCCCGAAGGGAAGGTGCTGGAGTGGATATTGAGGTAGGCCTCTCCCGCCACCATGCCGGCGTACAGCGTCGCTTCGGCGCTGGCCGTGCTGCCGCCGTTGGCGGAGATGA
This sequence comes from Acidovorax sp. SRB_14, assembly GCF_012932145.1. Lineage (GTDB taxonomy): Bacteria > Pseudomonadota > Gammaproteobacteria > Burkholderiales > Burkholderiaceae_C > Simplicispira. The sequence continues at coordinate 13,663 of NZ_MWOK01000016.1, forward strand.
ACGCCGCGTTGTACGACGAGGCCAGGCCCATGTCGAAGGTGTGGTCGTAGGTGCCGGCGGTCACCCCGCTGGGAAATCCGGTAAAGGTGGGCGTGGTGGTGGCCACCAGGGCGTTGCCCGCGTTGGGCACCGCAGTGCAGCAGTGGATGTGGGACGCCGTCGTGCCCGCGACCAGCCCCGAAAAATCGACGCGGACCCGCATCGTGTGGGCGGCCAGGTCAAAATCGACGGTCGCAAAACCGGTGCCCGGGGAGGCCGTCGCTGGGGACTCGCTTGCTCCGTTGAGGACGGCGCTGAAGGTCACCGGGCTCGCCTGCACCACCGGAGCGCCGACAAGCGCTGCGGCCAGGGCCAGGCCCCTGAAGAAGGTGGAAGTCATGGCGGCTCTCCTTGAAGCTGCGTGTCGTGCCCCGCACGGACCGCAGGGCGCATGCATGCCGTCAAGCAAATTGCGCGCCAGCAGGCGGGCCGGCCACGCAAACCCTTGCGGGGCGCGGCTTCCGCAGGCTTCGGTGGACGCCCGCTGGCTTGGCCCGCGCAGCCGGTGGCAATTAATCCGACAGACGTTGCGTTGCATCCGGTGACGGATTTTTCGCCGGGCCGGCGCCCCGCCGGTCGTCTTTATCGGCGCTGGCGCGTTCTACACAGTGGGGTGAATCACTGCGGCCGCCCCTGGTGTCAACAGGCTGCGGGGGGCCACAACGTGCATGCCAACGCCTTTATTTCAGCCCGCGGGCGGCGCCTGGCGCTGGTGCTGTTCGTGCTGGTGGCCGCCGTGTGCGGCACCGCCGCCTTCGCACAGGCCGCCGGTGACCCGCCCGGGCGCGTGGCGCAGCTCAACTATTTCGACGGGCCCGTGAGCTTTGCGCCGGCCGGCTACGAACAGTGGGCCGGCGCGGTGCTGAACCGGCCGCTGACGCAGGGGGACCGGCTCTGGAGCGACGCCGGTGCGCGCTCCGAGCTGCACATCGGTTCGACCGCGCTGCGCATGGACGCGCAGACCAGCCTGGCCTTGTCCGCGCTCGACGACCAGACCGTGCAGCTCGCGCTGACCCAGGGCAGCCTGATCGCGCGCCTGCGCAGCCTGCCACCGGACCAGCGCTTCGAGGTCGACACGCCGAACCTGGCGTTCATGGCGTCGCAGCCCGGCAACTACCGGCTCGACGTGGACCCGGCCGCCGGCACCACGCGCGTGACGGTGCAGGCGGGCAGCGCCGTGGTCTATGGCAGCGACGGCGCATCGGTGGAGCTGGGCGCGCGCCAGCAGATCACGTTCGCGGGCGCGGACCTGGACCAGATCGCCGGGCAGACCGCGCCGGCGCTGGGCCCGTTGGACCGCTGGGCGGCGGCGCGCGACCTGGACGAAGACCGGTCGGTGGCGGCGCGCTATGTCTCGCGCGAGGTCATCGGCTACCAGCAGCTCGACCCGTACGGCGACTGGGAGGATGACCCGGCCTATGGCACCGTCTGGGTGCCGCGCGTGGCGGTGGCGGGCTGGGCGCCTTACCGCGTCGGCCACTGGGCCTCGATCGCGCCCTGGGGCTGGACCTGGATCGACGACGAGCCCTGGGGCTTTGCCCCGTTCCACTATGGCCGCTGGGCCCAGCGCGGTGCGCGCTGGTGCTGGGTGCCGGGCGCCGCTGCCGTGCGCCCGGTCTATGCGCCCGCGCTGGTGGGCTTTGTCGGCGGCAATGCGGGCGCCGGGAACTTCGGCATCGCGGTGGGCGGCGCCGTGCAGCCCGGGGTGGCCTGGTTTCCGCTGGCCCCCGGCGAAGCCTGGCGCCCGAGCTACCGGGCCAGCCCGGCCTACGTGCGCAACGTGAACCGCAGCGGGATGCGCCCCCACGCCCCAAACTCCGCGAACGCCGCCAGTGGCTACCGCTACCAGCACCTGCCGGCCGCCGTGACGGCGGTCACCGTCGCCGCGTTCGCGCAGGGCCAGCATGTGCGCGGCAACGCGCGCCCGGTGGCCGCGGCCGACCTGCAGCGCACCCGCACCGTGGCGCCGCCTGCCCCCACACGCGACCCGCGCAGCGTGTTCGGCGCCTCGCGACTGGCGCAGCCGCACCCCGCGCCACCGGCCGCCGTGGTTGACCGGCGCGTGGTCTCCCCCTCGGCCTTCCAGCACGGCCGCGGCGGTGGCGCACCGCTGCGCGAAGCCCTGCCAAGCCCGCCGCGGCAGCCCGAACCGCCGCACAGCGCGGCCGCACCGGCGCGCGGCTTCTTGTCACCGGGCGCCGCCCCTGCGCAGCCCCCGGCCGTGCCACGCCCGCCCTTGGTGCAGCAGGAACCCAGACAACGCGAGCGGGCGCAGCCCAACCCGGCACTGCGTGAACCGAACGCGCCGGACACGCGGGCCGCACAGATGCAACAGGAACAACAGCGCGCACAGGCCGCCCGGCGCGCGCAAGCCCAGAACGAGCAGGCGGCGCGTGAACAGAATGCCCAGCGTGCGCAGGCCGCCCAGGCCGCACAGGTGCAGCAAGAGCAGCAGCGCGCGCAAAACGCCCGGCGCGAACAGGCGCAGAGCGACCAGGCAGCCCGGGAACAGAACGCCCAGCGTGTGCAGGCCACCCGGGCCGCACAGCTGCAGCAGGAACAGCAGCGCGCGCAGGCCGCCCGGCGCGAGCAGGCGCAGAACGAACAGTCGGCCCGCGCTGCGCAGATGCAGGCGCAACGCGCACAGCAAGAACAGCAAATGCGCCAGGCCCAGGCCCAGCACATGCAGCAACAGCAGCAGCAGATGCAGATGCAGATGCAGCGTGCGGAGCAGCAAATGCGCCAGGCCCAGAGTGAAGCCCAGCGCCAGCGGCCCCCGCAAGAGCCGCGCGGCACGCAGGTGCCCGACGACCGGGGCCGGCCTGGGGGCGGGCCGCAGCGCCCGCACCGCGAAGACCCGCGGCCGGCGCCAAACAACTGAGGGCGGGGCTTGCGCAGGCGCACCGGCCCGGTGCGGCCCAAGGCGGCTTGCCCACCAGGGCGCAGCGCAAAATGCTTCCAAAATAGTGAGCTAGAAGCGCTTATCCCATAAGCGTTACAGCCCATTTTCTTAAACTTCACGCACCCTGCCAGGCACGCCGTGAAGCGCCTGCAAAAGAGCCGGCGCGGGCGCTGGCCGGGGCCCCCCGGCGCGGCGGCTTGCGCCATCCCAACACCCGGCGCGGCCGTATTGCCTAGACTGCGGCAGAGACACCCATCCAGCCCGAGAACGGAGACCCCCATGGCCGGCCCCACGCACGAGGTTTTCAACCAGTTCGACGAGCTCAGCGGCTACGACCTGCTGGCGACCGATGCCGCCCTGCGCGAGGCGATGGCGCGCGCGGGCGCGCAGTGGGCGCTGCCGCAGCTCGGCGCCTATGGCGCGCAGCTGGGCCGCGCCGAAACCTACCAGCTCGCGCGCGACGCCAACCGCCATGGGCCCGAGATGCGCCCCTTCGACAGCCGCGGGCGCCGTGTGGACCAGGTGGAATTCCACCCGAGCTGGCACACGCTGATGGCGCTGTACCGCGCGCAGGGACTGATCTCGCTGCCGTTTAGCAATGCGCAGCCGGGCCGCTGGAGCGCCTGGGCGGCGGGCTTTTACCTGCACGGCCAGGTCGAGCAGGGCACGCTGTGCCCCGCGACCATGACGACGGCGAGCATTCCGGTGCTGCAAAAAGAGCCGGCGCTGTGGGCGCAGCTGCAGGGCAAGCTCTACAGCGACGCCTACGACGCGCGCGACGTTCCGGTGGCCGACAAGGCCTCGGTCTGGCTGGGCATGGGCATGACCGAAAAGCAGGGCGGCTCGGACGTGCGCGCCAACACCACGCAGGCCACACCCTTGCGTTCGGGTCCGGGCGCCGGCGGGCGCGGCGGCGAATACCTGCTGCGCGGCCACAAGTGGTTCTTCTCGGCGCCGATGTGCGATGCACACCTGGTGGTGGCGCAAACGCCGCACGGCGGCCCGGCGTGCTTTTACGTGCCGCGCTGGCGCCCCGACGGCAGCAAGAACGCGGTGCACGTGCAGCGCCTCAAGGACAAGGTGGGCAACCGCAGCAATTCAAGCAGCGAGGTCGAGTTCGACGGCGCCTGGGGCCTGCTGATGGGCGAAGAGGGGCGCGGCATTCCAACCATCATCGAGATGGCGACCATGACGCGGCTCAACTGCGTGATCGGCAGCGCCGCGATGCTGCGCCAGGCAACCGTGCAGGCCATCGCCTATGCGCGCCAGCGCCAGGCCTTTGGCAAGCGCCTGGCCGAGCAGCCGCTGATGCGCTCCGTGCTGGCCGACCTGGCGCTGGAGAGCGAGGCCGCGCTGGTGCTGGCGATGCGGCTGGCGCACGCTTTCGAGCACGCCGACGACCCGGCGCAGCGCGCCTGGAAGCGCGTGGTGACGCCGGCGGCCAAGTTCTGGGTCTGCAAGCGCGCCGTGGAGCTCACGGGCGAGGCGATGGAGGTGTTTGGCGGCAACGGCTACGTCGAGGACGGCGTGATGGCGCGGCTGTTCCGCGAGGCGCCCGTCAACTCGATCTGGGAAGGCTCGGGCAACGTGATGTGCCTCGATGTGCTGCGGGCGCTCGCGCGCGAGCCCGAGGCCGCCGCCGCGCTGCTGGCCGAGCTGGCGCAGGACGCGGCCGGCGAGCCGCGCCTGGTGGCCGAGCTGGACACGCTGGCCCAGTGGCTGGGCCAGGGCGCGCCGGTGCCCGAGGCCGCCGCGCGCACCCTCACCCAGCGCCTGGCCCTGGTGGCCCAGGCCTGCCTGCTGCGCCGCCACGCGCCGGCCTGCGTGGCCGACGGCTTCATCGCCACGCGCCTGGCCGACCCACACTGGGGCCGCGTGGTGGGCGCGTTCGATGCGCGCGCGCTCGCCGTGGACGCCCTGCTGGAGCGCGCCTTTCCGGCCTAGGCGCTGCGGAGCCACGCCGCCGATATGGATGAAAATCGCCTCTGGCGCTTATGGGACAAGCGCTGGAAGCTATCAAAAGAGAAGCGGAACCGGTGCGCCGCCCTCTTTCCAAAGAGGGACCTGCGGCCCCACAATGGCGCGCATGCTATCCCTCCAAGACATCCGCGACGCCGCCGTGCGCGTGCAGGGCCACGTGCTGAACACGCCCTGCGTCGAATCGCAGACACTGTCGCAAATCGTCGGCGCGCAGATTTTCCTGAAGTTCGAGAACCTGCAGTTCACCGCCTCGTTCAAGGAGCGCGGCGCCTGCAACAAGCTCACGCTGCTCACGCCCGACGAGCGCGCGCACGGCGTGGTCGCGATGAGCGCCGGCAACCATGCCCAGGGCGTGGCCTACCACGCGCAGCGCCTGGGCCTGCGCGCCGTGATCGTCATGCCGCGCTTCACGCCCGGCGTGAAGGTGGAGCGCACGCGCGGCTTCGGCGCCGAGGTGGTGCTGCACGGTGACACGCTCGACGAGGCGCGCGCGCACGCCTATGCGCTGGCCCAGGCGCAGGGCCTGATCTTCGTCCACCCCTACGATGACGAAGCCGTGGCCGCCGGCCAGGGCACGCTGGCGCTGGAAATGCTGGCCGCGGTGCCCGACCTGGACACGCTGGTCATCGCCGTGGGCGGCGGCGGCCTGATCGCCGGCGTGGCCACGGCGGCCAAGGCGCTGCAGCCCGGCATCGAGATCGTGGGCGTGCAGACCACGCGCTTTCCGGCCATGGTGAACGCGGTGAAGGGCACGCACCACCCGCAGGGCACGTCGACCATTGCCGAGGGCATTGCCGTGGGCACGCCCGGCGTGATCACGCAGGAGGTGGTCAAGCGCCTGGTGGACGACCTGGTGCTGGTCGACGAGGGCGACATCGAGCAGGCCGTGCTGATGCTGCTCGAGATCGAAAAGACCCTGGTCGAGGGCGCCGGCGCGGCCGGGCTGGCCGCGCTGCTGCGCTACCCCGAGCGCTTTGCCGGCAGGAAGGTCGGTCTGGTGCTGTGCGGCGGCAACATCGACCCGCTGCTGCTGGCCGCGATCATCGAGCGCGGCATGGTGCGCTCGGGGCGCCTCGCGCGCATCAAGGTCAGCGCGCGCGACACCCCCGGGGCGCTCGCGCGCATCACGGCCACCGTGGCCGACGCCGGCGCCAACATCGAGGAGGTGCACCACCAGCGCGCCTTCACGCTGCTGTCGGCGCAGAACGTGGAGATCGAGCTGGTGCTGCAGATGCGCGGCCACGCCCATGTGGCCGAGGTGCTGGAGCAACTGCGCAGCGCCGGCATGGAGGCGGCTCTGGTGTGAAGTTCCGAGGACCTGCGGGCAATACCCGCCGATCGCGCTAGGGCGCCATTTTCTTGAGCAGCGGAGCGACCAGGTCCATCGGCAACGGAAACACGACGGTCGTGTTCTTGTCCGCGCCGATCACGGTCAGCGTCTCCAGGTAACGCAGCATGATGGCCTGCGGCTCCTGCGCCAGGACTTTGGCGGCTTGGAACAGTTTTTCGGACGCCTGCAGTTCGCCCTCGGCATGGATGACCTTGGCACGCCGCTCGCGCTCGGCCTCGGCCTGGCGCGCGATCGCCCGGATCATCGATTCGGTCAGATCGACCTGCTTGATCTCGACATTGGACACCTTGATGCCCCAGGTGTCGGTTTGCGCATCGAGCGCCTGCTGGATGTCCAGATTCAGCGACTCGCGCTCGGCCAGCATCTCGTCGAGCTGGTGCTTGCCGAGCACCGAGCGCAGCATGGTCTGCGCCAGCTGGCTGGTCGCCTCCAGGTAGTTGACCACCTGGATCACCGCCTTCTCGGCATCGACCACGCGCAGATAAACCACGGCGTTGACCTTCACCGAGACGTTGTCGCGCGAGATCACGTCCTGGGGCGGCACCTCCAGCACCACGGTGCGCAGATCCACCCGCACCACCTGCTGGACCACGGGAACGAGGAGGACGAGCCCCGGCCCCCGGACCTTCCAGAAACGCCCCAGGGTGAAGACGACGCCGCGCTCGTACTCGCGAAAAACCCGGATCGAGGCGAACGCCAGGGCGATCAGCAGAAGCAGGCCTGGCAGCCAGGACCAGTGAAAAGCAGTTGCCATATTGCCCATCCTTTCGGCGGTGAATACCGATCCATCGCTGGCGCCAGCCGAGGCCGATGGACCTGCCCACGGGGCCAGCACGGCAGCGGTCGTGCTGTGGCCCGGCGCGCTGCCCCTCCAACGGCTAAAATCGCGCCAACACTGCAATTTTGGAGATGAGCACAATGTCCCAGCCCCACGCCCCGCAAGCGCACGATGCCCCGACACACGACGCCGTTGAGGCGGTTGTGCCCCTGATCCCCGTGGTGATCCCGCTGGTCGGTGGCATCATGATCTTCCTGCTGGCCATGATCGCCGTGACCATGGCCTGAAGGGTCCTGCGCTTCGCCCGAGCCCCGCTTTGCGGGGCTTTTTTTTCGACTCCGCACCAGAGTGCACGCTTGGCGCCCCGGCGATCTGGCTTACCGCACTACCGACCGGCCATCGACGGATGCACCGAGCATACGCAGTCCTAGCGCCCCGTTTTGCTCGAAGGTGCGGCTGACGCTTGCCACAGGCAGCACCAAGTCGGCACCGGGCGCGCACCATCCTGGAAGGGAACGCCATGGGGCGCGCCGCCGGTGTTCACCTAGGCCACGGAGGGGCCCCGCGCCACCGCGATCGCCGCGGGTGCCGACGCAAGGTTGGCGGCTGAAATCACGGCCTGCGCGGCGGCGGTCCCGGTGGCGGACGGTTGCACGACGATTTTGCGCGGTGCAGTGCCGACCGCGATTGCCTTCGTCTGGCCGGTGGCGAGGTCCACGGCGCTCACGTCGTTCGAGCCTTCGTTGGTGACATACACGGTTTTGCCGTCCACGGAAGCCTGCCAATGCGGCTGCTTGCCCACCGCAATCGAACGCACACTCTTGTTCGTCACGGGATCGAACAACTGCAATTCGCCCGGACCTTGGACGACCGCGGTGGCGAACGCCGCGCCACGGTAGAGTTTGGCCACGTGCGGCGACACGCCGGTCGGCACTTCGGCGACGGTCTTGTCCGTCTCCGGGTCCAGCACCTCGATCGCGTTGAGCCCGGCCACGGTGACATACAAGGCCTTGCCGTCGTACCCGAACTCGGGATCGCGCGGCGCCTTGTCCAGCGCCAGCGAACGCAAGACGGCGTGCGACGCCAGGTCGATCACCACCAGCGCGAATTTTCCGGGCGCCTGCGAGGCGACATAGGCGAGCTTGCCGTCCGGCCGAATCGCGATGGTGTGCGGATTCGCCACCGGGACCGTCGCCACGACGGCGTTCGTCGCCACGTCGATGAAAGCGACGCGGTTGTCGCCGTAAACCCCGGCGAGCAGGGTCTTGCCATCCGGCGCCATGGCCAGGCCGTGCGGCGTGTGGCCCACTTCGATGGTCTGGACGACGCGGTCATTCGCCGTGTCGATCACGCTGATGCCGGTGCTGCTTTCGCCACCGACATAGACCCGGCGGCCGTCGGGCGTAATGCCCATGCCGTGCGGGCCCGCGGCGACGGGCACCGTCGCGACGACTGCGCCCGTCGCCGTGTCGATCACGCTGACCGTGCTGTCCTTGAAATTGCCGACATAGGCCTTGGGACCACCCGCAAAAGCCGCGATGGCCAGCGACGCCATCGCGGCGCCAGTGACCATGCGCACGAGTTGCATCAACCACCGGCGGCATGTCGGCAATGCCGCGATCAAGGTGCCACCACGGTGGGGAAACAGCGAAGACAGCATCATGCGAACACCCCCTGAATGCCGGAACAAACGACCAAGAGATTCGACAGGCAGTACTTTTGGACCGACACGGCGCCACGTTGGTTCCGGCATGCGTGCGGGCCTGTCGGGCCGCCGCAATCGACCTGTGCGAACGGAGCGATGGGTGGGTTGACCGGGGCGGGCCATGCGCATCTTTCCGGCACTCGGCCGGTTTTATGGCTTTCTCGTCCACAAGCGGGCCGGAAACCACATAACGTTATGCTTTGTTTGCATGAATATGCCGCCTGTCTGACAGACAAAAACCGGACGGCTTCATAAAATCGTCACCCCAGCCGCTGGTGCAGCACCGGGCCATCACACCTGCCGGCTGAGCCCAAGCTGTTTTTTCAAAGGCAGCGCTTGGCGCTCGCGCCAACGCAGGCCTGTAACGCGCCCGCCGGTCCGCTTCCTTTGAAAAAACCGTTTTTCAACTTAAGGAAGCTCCCGATGAACTCCCCCCACATGCAGGGCCTGGCCCTCAATGCTCCCGACTATGTCAAACACCCGCGCCTGCTCGCCTGGGTGGCCGACATGGTGGCGCTGTGCAAGCCCGACGCCATCTACTGGTGCGACGGCAGCGAGGCCGAGTACGACCGCCTGTGCCAGCAGCTGGTGGATGCCGGCACGCTGCAAAAGCTCAACCCCGCCAAGCGCCCCAGCAGCTTCCTGGCCAAGTCCGATCCCAGCGACGTGGCCCGCGTCGAAGACCGCACTTTCATCTGCTCAGAGAAGAAGGAAGACGCCGGCCCGACCAACAACTGGATGGCGCCGGCCGAAATGCGCGCCACGCTGGCGCCGCTGTTTGACGGCTGCATGCAGGGCCGCACCATGTACGTGGTGCCGTTCTCCATGGGCCCGCTGGGCAGCCCGATTGCCCACATCGGCATCGAACTGTCCGACAGCGCCTATGTGGCCGTGAACATGAAGATCATGACGCGCATGGGCCGCGCGGTGTTCGACGTGCTGGGCACCGACGGCGATTTCGTGCCCTGCGTGCACACCGTGGGCGCGCCGCTGGCCGCAGGCCAGACGGACGTGAAGTGGCCCTGCAACAAGACCAAGTACATCGTGCACTACCCCGAAACGCGCGAAATCTGGAGCTACGGCTCGGGCTACGGCGGCAACGCGCTGCTGGGCAAGAAGTGCTTTGCGCTGCGCATCGCCTCGACCATGGGGCGCGACCAGGGCTGGCTGGCCGAGCACATGCTGATCCTGGGCGTGACCAACCCCGAGGGCAAAAAGTACCACGTCGCGGCGGCCTTCCCTTCGGCGTGCGGCAAGACCAACTTTTCGATGCTCGTGCCGCCCACCGGCTTTGACGGCTGGAAGGTCACGACGATCGGCGACGACATCGCGTGGATCAAGCCTCAGGCCGACGGCTCGCTGCGCGCCATCAACCCCGAGGCCGGCTACTTCGGCGTGGCCCCGGGCACGAACTACCACACCAACCCCAACTGCATGGCCAGCCTCGACAAGAACGTGATCTTCACGAACGTCGCGCTGACCGACGACGGCGACGTGTGGTGGGAAGGCATGGAAAAGGACACGGGCAGCCTGCCCGACCACCTGATCGACTGGCAAGGCCAGGACTGGACACCCCAGATCGCCAAGGAAACCGGCGCCAAGGCCGCCCACCCCAATGCGCGCTTCACCGTGGCCGCTACCAACAACCCGGCGCTGGACGAGGCCTGGGACGACCCCAAGGGCGTGAAGATCGACGCCTTCATCTTCGGCGGCCGCCGCTCGACCACGGTGCCACTGGTGACCGAGGCCCGCAACTGGACCGAAGGCGTCTACATGGCCGCCACCATGGGCAGCGAGACCACCGCCGCCGCCGCCGGCCAGCAGGGCGTGGTGCGCCGCGACCCGTTCGCCATGCTGCCCTTCATGGGCTACCACATGAGCGACTACTTCCAGCACTGGCTGGACCTGGGCACCAAGGTGCAGGCCAGCGGCGCCACGCTGCCGCGCATCTACACCACCAACTGGTTCCGCAAGGGCGAGGACGGCAAGTTCGTCTGGCCCGGCTACGGCGAGAACATGCGCGTGCTCAAGTGGATGATCGACCGCATCGAAGGCCAGGCCGCAGGCCAGCAGACCATGTTCGGCGTGGCGCCGCAGTACGCGGAGATCAACTGGACCGGCCTGGACTTCAGCCCCGCACAGTTCGAGACCGTCACCGCGATCGACACGGCGGCCTGGCAGGACGAACTCAAGTTGCACGACGCACACTTTGACCAGCTGGCCGAGCGCCTGCCCCGGGAACTGCTGGCGACGCGCGCCGCCATCGAGGCACGCCTCGGCGCCTGAGGCGCCAGCGCGGTGCAAGGCGCAGCAGCGCCGCGCCGCCCACCGCGCAACAGCCACCCGCCGGGTGGCTGTTTTTTGGGCCAGAAATCCCCGCTCTGCGCGGGTCTCCGCGGCAAAGACTCAGATCCTCTGAACGTCTGCGGTCGCTGCGGGCACAAAAAAACCGCGCACGCGGCGCGGTGGGACAGTGGCGCGGCGCTGGGCCGGGCGTTCAGTCTTGGCGGTTCAGGGCGCAGATCAGGTCGGTCATGATGCGCGGGTCGGTCTGGGCCAGCGCCCACAGTTCACGCTCTTCGCGGGCCAGCTTGCGGGCAGCGCGCCAGGCATTCCAACGTGCGCGCAAGCGGCCCACCGCGGGGGAGATCGCGCCAGATTCCGCCGCGCCATAGGCCGAGAACACGGTGCTGTGCACCACACGCTCGGCAGCAGGAGCCGGGGTCTTGGCCGGAGCGGAATACGAGGTGAAAACGGCGTTGTGGGCCAGGGAAGTCATGGTGGAGTCCTTCAAACAACAGCACTGTGTGGGTGCGATGGGTCAATCCTAGGGTTTACCCAGGCATCTGTCCACTTTAGGTTGGTGATGATGGCCATTCACACCATGAATACCGTTATCGCATGTCCACTGCTGCGTTTCGCCGGCTCGACCTGAACCTGCTGCGCGTCTTTGACGCTGTCATGGCCGAGCGCAACCTGACGCAGGCGGCGCACAAGCTGGCGCTCACGCAGCCGGCCGTGAGCAATGCACTGCGCCGCCTGCGCGAGGCGCTGGACGACGAGCTCGTGCGCCGCGGCGCCACGGGCATGGAGCCCACGCCGCGCGCCCTGGCGCTGTGGCCGGTGGTGCAGGAGGCCTTGGCGCAGCTGGAAGCGGCGCTGGTGCCCGCAGAGTTCGTCCCCCGGCTCGCACACAACACCTTTGTGCTGGCGATGGCCGACGCCACCGCGGCGGCGCTGATGCCGCGCATGGTGGGCATCCTCGCCGCCGAGGCGCCCGGCGTGTCGGTGCGCGTGCTGCCCCTGGCCACGCGCGACCCGCGCCGCCTGCTCGACGACGAAGTGGCCGATCTGGCGATCGGCTACTTTCCTGCCGTGCTGACCGACCTCACGGCGCAGCGGCAGGCGGGCGAACCGGTGGCCTATGCGCACCAGCGCGTGTACGACGGCGAGTACGTGTGCCTGATGCGCAAGGACCACCCGCTGGCCCATGCGCCGCTGACGCTCGATGCCTATTGCGCCGCGCGCCACCTGCTGGTGAGCTTTTCGGGCCGGCCGTATGGCTTCACCGACGAGGCGCTGGCCGCGCTAGGGCGCGAGCGGCGCATCGTGCTCACCGTGAACCAGTTCTTCACCGCCGGGCGCGTGGTCGCCCGCTCGGATCTGCTCACCGTGCTGCCGCTGCATTTCTTTGGCGTCACCGGGCTGGAAGGCGAACTGGTCTGGCGGCCGCTGCCGCTGTCCCTGCCCACGGTGCATGTGGACGCGCTGTGGCACCTGCGCCGGCGCCACGGCGCCGCGCACGAATGGCTGCGTGCCGTGGTGGAGCGCTCGGCCGGCGCCGACAATGGCGCCCATGAAGATCCAGCTGCTGTCCGACCTGCACCTTGAGGTACACCCCGGCTTCGTGCCCGAACCCGCGCCCGGCGCCGACCTGCTGGTGCTGGCCGGCGACATCGGCTCGTACCAGACCAGCTCGCTGCTGCAGGATGGCGATTTCGGTCTGGCGCGCTTTTCGCCGCTGCCGCAGTACGCGGGCTGGCCCACGCCGGTGCTGTTCGTGCCGGGCAACCACGAATACGACGCCCAGGACTTCGACGCCGCCCATGCGCGCTTGCGCGCCACCTGCGAACGCCTCGGCCTGGTCTGGCTGGAGCGCGAGACCGCCGTGCTGGGCGGCGTGCGCTTTGTCGGCACCACGCTGTGGAGCGACTTCGATGCGCTCGCCGAACACGAGGGCTGCACCGACCTGGCGCGGCGCCTGCGCATGCGCGAGAAGGCGTTCCGCGCCGCCAACTTCTACCTCCGCAAGACCGGCGGCACGCGCGCGGGCCAGCCCTTCCTGGCAGACGCCGTGCGCGCGCAGGGGCTCCTCTGCCAGCAGTGGCTGCGCGCCGCATTGGCATCTTCTTTCGACGGGCCCACCGTGGCCATCACCCACTTTGCGCCCAGCCTGCGCAGCGCCGACCCGCGCTATGGCCTGGTGCCCGGCACCGCGGGCTTTTGCAACGCGCTCGACGGTCTGATGGAACACGCGCAGCTATGGCTGCATGGCCACCTGCACGCCCCCAGCGACTACAGCGTGGCGGGCCGCCGCCGCGACGGCACCCCCTGGCAGTGCCGCGTGGTCGCCAATCCGCTGGGCTATGCGCGCAAAAACGAGCAGGAGCGCTTCCTGGCGCAGTGCTGCGTCACCTTATGATGCCCAGCGACCGCGGCGGTAGCGGGTCCCTGCAGCCCCACCGCCTTTTGTAAAACTGACTTATCGGATTGGGAGAACTGCATGAACATCCTGCTTGCTGTCGACGGCAGCGCGTACACCAAGAAAATGCTCGCCTACCTGGCCGCGCACGACGAACTGCTGGGCGGCTCGCACAGCTACAGCGTGCTCACCGTGCAGCCCGCGCTGCCGGCGCGCGCGCGCGCCGCGCTGGGCAAGGCCGTGGTGGACAAGTACTACGCCGATGAGGCCGACAAGGTCATCAGCCCGGTGTCCAAGTTCCTGAGCCGCAAGGGGGTGGAGCCGCAGCGCATCGTCAAGGTCGGCCCCGTGGGCGAGACCATCGCCAAGGTGGCCGACAACGGCAAGTTCGACCTGCTGGTCATGGGCTCGCACGGCCACGGCGCGCTGGCCACGCTGGTGATGGGCTCGGTCACCACCCAGGTGCTGGCACACAGCGGCGTGCCGGTGCTGATCGTGCGCTGAAGCTGGGACACCCGCTGCGGCGTCCGCCCTCGGCCTGCGTGCCGGCGGGTGGATCGCCGCACCGCACCGATGCCCGCCTGCGCGGGCGTTTTTCATGGCGGGCCGCCGTGTGCCGCGTCAGCGCGCGCGCAGGCCGTCGAAACAGGAGCGCAGCACGAGGTCGACGATCTCGGCATCCTGGTATTGGCCGCTGTCCTTGAGAAAACCCACCACCGGGTCGCAGGCGCGCGCGTACAGGGTGTAGAGCACGGCCAGCGGCGGCAGCGTGGTGTCGACCGCGCCCTGGTCCTGGGCCTCGGTGATCCACTGCCCGAGCTGGTCGCTCACGGCGACCAGGCCGGCGAGGTAGTTCGGGTCGGCCATCAGCACCGCACGCAGCGCCGAGTTGCGGCTGGGCAGCAGCGGCATCTCCTGCGCCAGCAGGCGCTCAAGCGACCAGCGCACCACGGCGCGCAGCTTGTCGGTCGGCGCCAGGGCGCCATCGAGCGAGGCGAGGTAGGCGCGCACCCGGCCCAGTACCTGCACCATGGCGGCGCAGCACAGGTCCTCCTTGCTGCCGAAATGCTTGTACAGGCTGGCCTTGGCAATGCCCACGGCCTGGGCCACGTCGTCCATGGTCATGGCATCGAACGCCTTCTCGCCGAGCAGCTGGCAGGTCGCCTGCAGGATGGCTTCCTCGCGTGCGAGGTGCATGTGCTCCTTGAAGGAACGCCGGGGCGGTGCGGTGGTCATGGCGCTATCTTATTCAGCGCAGGCAAAAAACAGATCGCCATGGTTAATCGGCAACCCCGCAGTAGCCGTGCATCCACGCCGGTCTTGCGGCCAACCCGTCAGGCCAGCGCCCGCCCGGCGCCCGCCCGCAGCGCCTGGGTCAGCGCATCGAGCACCTGCGACTCCAGATTCCAGCAGTGCCAGTACAGCGCGATGGGCAGCGCGTGGCCCGGCGCCAGGTCAACGAACTCGCCGCTGGCCAGCCGCTGGCGCACCAGCAGCTCCGGCACCACGCCCGCGCCCCAGCCCGCGGCCACCGCGCGCACCTGGCCTTCCGAACTGGGCACGAACAGGTGGCTGAGCGCCACGCGCTTGAGGCCGAAGGCGCGCGCAACGAACTCGGCCTGCATGTCGTCCTTGCGGTTGAACGACAGGAAGGAGACCTTGCGGAAGTTGTGCGCATTCAGGCCGTCGGGCAGGTGCTGCTGGGCGAAATCGCGCGAGGCCACGGCGACGTAGCGCATGGCCCCCAGCGGCACGACCTTGCAGCCGCGCAGGGCCTGCCCGAGCGTGGTGACGCAGCCGAGCACCTGCCCCGAGCGCAGCCACTCCTGGGTGAAGTCCTGGTCGTCGGCCACGATCTCCAGCGGCAGCCGCTGGTGCACCAGGGCCTGCAGCGCGTCCAGCGCCCAGGTGGCAATGCTGTCGGCGTTGATGGCGATGGCGATGCGCTCGTCCTCGCGGCCGCCGCCCGGCGCGCTGGGGGCCAGGTCCTGCAGATCGCGTTCGAGGTCGGCGCGCAGCAGGCGCAGCTGCTTGGTGTGCTTGAGCAGCAGCTGGCCCGCCGAGGTGGGCTTGAGCGGGCGGCTGCGCACGATCAGCACCGAGCCGACCTGCGTCTCCAGCGCGCGCAGGCGCTGCGACACGGCCGACTGGGTCACGTTCAGGCGCTGCGCGGCGCGCTCGAAGCCGCCCTCTTCAACGATGGCGGCGAGGCATTCGAGGGCGGTGGGATCGTAGGAACTCATGGCAGGCCAGGTCAGGGAAGGAACAGGGAGAGCGGGCTCGGCTACTCTATTAGAGCAACTGATGCTTTTAGAACAAGTTTAATTTTGCTGTTGGCGCCCGGCAATGTGTCGCACACTGCGCCCCATGAAAACCATTGTTCTGGGCGCCGGCATCATCGGCATCAGCACGGCCTGG
Source organism: Acidovorax sp. SRB_14 (assembly GCF_012932145.1). Lineage (GTDB taxonomy): Bacteria > Pseudomonadota > Gammaproteobacteria > Burkholderiales > Burkholderiaceae_C > Simplicispira. The sequence goes on from NZ_MWOK01000016.1 coordinate 29,538, forward strand.
CACCTGCTCGAGCGCGGGCACGAGGTCACCGTCGTCGACCGCCAGCCGGACGCCGCGCTCGAGACCAGCTTCGCCAACGCCGGGCAGATCTCGGTGAGCTACTGCGAGCCCTGGGCCAACCGCGAGGCGCCGCTCAAGGCGCTCAAGTGGATGTTCGACCAGGAGGCGCCGCTGCTGTTTCGCCCGCAGCTCGACTGGCAGCAGTGGCGCTGGGGCCTGCAGTTCCTCGCGCAGTGCAACGACGCGGCCTTCGAGCGCAACGTGCAGCAGATCGTCGCGCTGGGCGCCTACAGCCACGCCGCGCTCAAGGACGTGGTGCGCACCACCGGCATCGAATACCACCGGCTAGAGCGCGGCATCGCGCATTTCTACACCGACCAGAAGTCCTTCGACGAGGCCGGGAGCGCCGTCGAGCTGATGCGCAAGTACGGCGTGCAGCGCCGCCTGGTCAGCCGCGAGGAGCTGCTCGCGATCGAGCCCGCTTTCCGCGCCTACGGCGCGCACATCACGGGCGGCACCTACACCAGCACCGACGAAAGCGGCGACGCGCGCGTGTTCACGCAGGCGCTGGCCCGGCGCTGTGCCGAGCGCGGCGTGCGGTTCCTCTACGGCCACGACGTGCTGCGCCTGAACAAAATCGGCAATGCTATTGAATCCGTAGCTATCAGCGCACGCCAGGAAAGCGCTGGAGGCCAAAAACAGTCCAAATACCAGGCCCTGAAGGCCGACGCCGTGGTCGTGGCCTGCGGCTCCTACAGCGCGCCGCTGCTGCGCCGCGTCGGCGTGGACTTGCCGATCTACCCCGGCAAGGGCTACAGCGCCACCTTCCCGCTGCTGCGCCCCGAGGGCGCGCCGCTGGTCTCGACCATCGACGACGGCCGCAAGATCGCCATGAGCCGGTTGGGCAACGTGCTGCGCGTGGCCGGGACCATTGAGCTGGGCGGCTACGACCTTTCGCTCGACACGCCGGTGGCGCGCGCGCGCTGCCACATGCTCTCGCGCCGCATCGAGGAAATCCTGCCCGGCGTCTGCGACACGCGCACGCCCGAGCAGGGCGGCGATCCGCAGTACTGGGCCGGCCTGCGCCCGGCAACGCCGACCAACATCCCCTACATTGGCCGCACGCGCGTGGACCGGCTCTGGGTCAACGCCGGCCACGGCACGCTGGGCTGGACGCACGGCGCGGGCTCGGGCAAGGCGCTGGCGGAGCTGATCAGCGGCGAGCGCCCTGCCATGCAGTTCGGCTTCCTGGGCATGGACCGGGCGCCGGTGCCGCCGCAGCGCACGCGCATGCCGGCGTAGGCGCCACAGGCGGTCTGCGGTCTCTTGCGGGCATCGGCACGCGGCGCGCCGCCGCCCTGCCTCAGTGCAGCGTGCGCCGGCGGGCCAGGAAGTCGAGCAGCGCGGCGTCAAAGCCGTCGGGATCTTCGAGCTGCGGCCAGTGGCCGACCTGGGGCAGGCTGGCATGGCGCGCATCGGGCAGCACATGGGCCAGCGCCTGCAGGGCCTCGGGGGGCGTGCAGCGGTCATGGGCGCCGCCCAGCAGCAGCACCGGCAGGTGCAGGCGCGAGAGCGCCGCCGCGCGGCGGTCGAACGCGACCAGCGCCTGTAGCGCGCGCCGGTAGGTGGCGCGGTGCACCTGCGCCATGGCGTGGCTGGCCAGCCGCACGCCCTCGGGCAGCGCGCCCGGGCCGATGCCCTGCGGCACCAGCGTCTGCGCGATCTGCTCCATGCCGTGGCCCGCGTCGAGCGCCTGCAGGCGCGGCGCCACCCAGTCGCGCACGGCCGCCGCGTCCAGCGGCGGGCCGCCGGCGCACAGTACCATCCGGCGCACGCGCGCCGGGTGGCGCAGCGCCACCTCCAGCGCCAGCATCGCCCCCAGGCCGTGGCCCACCAGGGTCAGCGCGGTGGTGGGCTGCAACAGATCCATCAGCGCCAGGCAGCGCTGCGCGAGGCCTTGGAAACCGTAGGGCTCGATCGGGGCACTGTGGCCGTAGCCCGGCATGTCCCAGGCGACGGCGCGGTAGCCGGCGCTCGCCAGCGTCTCCACCTGGGGCGCAAAGCTCAGGTGCCCGCCGTCGGCGTCGTGCAGCATGAGCACCGCGGCGCCCGAGCCCAGGGAGGTGAAGGTGGGAAGCATGGACATGTGGTGGGGGGCGCGGTGCGCTGCAGCGTTTCGGTGCCCGGACCATAATAGCCGGCCCCGCCTGCGACTGCCCCACTTCCGCCCCCTCTCCCGTGCCCCGTTCTGCCCTGCTCCGCCCGCCCAGTTTTTCCTCCAGCGAATTTCGCGCGGCCCTGGGCATGTTCGCCACCGGCGTGACCATCGTCACGGCGCGCAGCGCCGAGGGCCAGCTGACGGGGCTCACGGCCAATTCCTTCAATTCGGTGTCGCTCACGCCGCCCCTGGTGCTGTGGAGCCTGGCGCGCAAGGCCGCGTCGCTGCCGGTGTTTGCCGCGGGTGCGCACTATGCGATCAACGTGCTGGCGGCGCACCAGAAGCCGTTGGCCGAGCGCTTTGCCATGCGCGGCGTGGACCGCTGGGCCGGCGTGGCGCACACGCCGGGCGAAAACGGCGCGCCGCTGCTCGAAGGCGCGCTGGCCACGTTCGAGTGCTTCAACCGCAGCCGCCACGAAGAGGGCGACCACGTGATCTTCGTCGGCGAGGTCGAGCGCTGCACGCACCAGGCCGGCGTGCCGCCGCTGCTGTACCACGGCGGGCGCTTCTACACCGAGCACCCGCTCTAGATTGCTATTGCTTCAATAGCTGCAAGCGCTTTGCCAGAAAGCGTTTGAGGCCATTTTGGCCCCAAGCTATCCGCGCGCGGTCTCGGGCAGCTCGATCTTGACTTCGAGCACTTCGAGGTTGTCCTGGCGCTCCAGGTGCACCTTGATGTCATCGGCGTTGATCGACACGTACTTGGAAATCACGGCCAGCAGCTCGCGCTGCAGCGCGGGTAGGTAGTCGGGCGCGGCAGCGTTGCGGCCGCTGCGCTCGTGCGCCAGGATGATCTGCAGGCGCTCGCGGGCGACGCTGGCGGTCTTTTTCTTTTCTCCGAGGAGCAGGGACAGCAGGGACATGGCGGCTTACCTCCCACCGAAAATGCGCTTGAAGAAACCGGGCTTTTGCGCGTCGGTGAAGCGCAGCGGCTTGTCCTCGCCGAGGAAGCGGTCGATCACGTCCTTGTAGGCCTCGGCCACGTCGGTGCCATTGAGGTGGATCGCGGGCAGGCCCTGGTTGGACGCCTGCAGCACGGCCTCGGACTCGGGGATCACGCCGATGAGCTTGATGCGCAGGATGTCCTGGATGTCGTCGAGCGAGAGCATGTGGCCGTCTTCGACGCGGCCCGGGTTGTAGCGCGTGATCAGCAGGTGCTCCTGGATCGGCTCGCCACCGTCGATGGCGCGCTGGGTCTTGGAGCCCAGCATGCCCAGGATGCGGTCGGAGTCGCGCACCGACGACACCTCGGGGTTGGTCACCACCAGGGCCTCGTCGGCGAAGTGCATCGCCAGCAGCGCGCCGCTCTCGATGCCGGCGGGCGAGTCGCAGACGATGAAGTCGAAGTCCATGGCCGCCAGGTCCTTGAGCACCTGGCCCACGCCGTCCTGGGTCAGCGCGTCCTTGTCGCGCGTCTGCGAGGCCGCGAGCACGAACAGGTTGTCGCTGTTCTTGTCCTTGATCAGCGCCTGGTGCAGGTTGGCGTCGCCCTGGATGACGTTGATGATGTCGTACACCACGCGCCGCTCGCAGCCCATGATGAGGTCGAGGTTGCGCAGGCCGACGTCAAAGTCGATCACGGCGGTCTTATGGCCGCGCAAGGCGAGGCCCGAGGCAAATGCGGCGCTGGTGGTGGTTTTGCCCACGCCACCCTTGCCGGAGGTCACGACGACGATTTTGGCCATGTGTTGCAAATCCCTTTGGGTTGGTTCAGAAAATCGGAATGCGGGGGGCTCACAGCGGCTCGATGAGCAGCTTCTCGCCCTCCAGGCGCACCTGGGCCGGTTTGCCCACGATGTCGGCAGGAATGGCGACCTCGGTGGTGCGGTAGATGCCGGCAATGGAGACCAGCTGCGGCTCCATGCAGGTGGTGAAGATGCGCGCGCCGGTGTTGCCGCGCGCGCCGGCGATGGCGCGGCCGCGCAGCGGTGCGTAAACGTGGATGTTGCCGTCGGCGATCACCTCGGCGCCAAAGCTGACCACGGCCAGCACCACCAGGTCGGCGCCGCGCGCATAGACCTGCTGGCCCGAGCGCAGCGGCTTGTCGACCACCACGGTGCCGGGGCCCGGCACGGGCACCTCGCGCACCACCTCGACCTCGTGCACTTCGTGGACCACCTCGGGCGGTTCGGTGGGCTCGGCCCGCGCGGGCGGCGCCTCGGGCGCGGCCGTGAGGCCGGCGGCCAGCGCTGCCGCCATCTGCGCGGGGCTGCCCCCTCGCACTGCCACCGGCACGGTGTGGAAGCGGCGCAGCAGCGCCACGATGGCCGGGAAGTCTATGGCCTCGTCCGCCTCGCGCACCGGCGCCAGGTCGATCAGCACGGGGTCGTTGTCGAAAAAATCGGGGGCGTCGGCCATGCGCTGGGCCAGGTCGGTGGCCAGCAGCGCAGCGTCGGCGGACTTGAGCACCACGGCCACCACCGGCAGCGAGGCGCTCTTGAGGTCAAAGCTGGTGTGCGCGGCGCGCACCGTGTCAACGGCCATGGATTTGTGGTATTCGAAAGCCGCAAAGTGTACCGTGCGCCCGCCCAGGTCCCGTGTCCGGGCGTGTCCGTGAGCGGCGCGGCAGCGGCCCGAGGCGCTTGGATAATGCCCCATGCCTTCCCCGCGCAAAAGCCACCTCGACGCCCTCGCCATCGCCCTGCTGTTGGGCTGCTGCCTGTTCTGGGGCTTCCAGCAGGTGCTGGTCAAGGTCACGGTGGCCGAGGTGGCGCCGGTGTTCCAGGCCTTTGTGCGCTTTGCCATCGCGACCGCGGCCGTGGCCGCGTGGTGCCTGTGGCGCGGCGTGCGCCTGGGCCACCGCGGCGACCCGGCCGGCTCGGCGGCCGCCGGGCTGCTCGCCGGGGCGCTGTTCGCCGCCGAATTCGCCTGCATCTACGTCGGGCTGCACTACACGACGGCCTCGCGGCTCACGGTGTTCCTGTACTGCGCGCCTTTCTGGGTCGCGCTGCTGCTGCCGCGCTTCGTGCCGGGCGAGCGGCTGCACGGCGGCCAGTGGCTGGGCCTGGCTGCCGCCTTTGCCGGCGTGGGCCTGGCGCTGGGCGACGGACTGCTGGGCGGCCAGCGCCCGGCCCTGGCCTGGCTGGGCGACGCGCTGGGCCTGCTGGGCGGGCTGCTGTGGGCGTTGACCACGGCGGTGATCCGCGCCACGCCGCTGGGGCGCACGGCCCCCGAGAAGCAGTTGCTCTACCAGGTGGCGGTGAGCGCGGCCGCGTTGCCGCTGCTGTCGCTGGCGCTGGGCGAGCGCTGGAGCCTCGACCTCAGCGCCTTTGCGTGGGCATCGCTGCTGCTGCAGGCGCTGGTCGGCGCCTTTGTCAGCTACCTGGCGTGGATGTGGATGCTGGCGCACTACCCGGCCACCCGGATCTCGGTGTTCGTGTTTCTCACGCCCGTGTGTGCGCTGCTGTTCGGCGCAGGCTGGCTCGGCGAACCCGCCACGCCGGGGCTGCTGGTGGCCTTGGCACTGGTGGCGTCAGGCATTGTTCTGGTCAACCGCCGGCCGGCCGCCGCATGATGGCGCCGGAATGGAGAGAAAACGCCTCCAGCCGTTGATGGGCAAGCCCAAGAAGCTCCTGGATTGATAGCAACCATTTCCCCGCCGCCGGCCGCAGCAGGCCCGATGCGGGGGTACAGCCGCCCACACGCCGGGTGGACCCCTCTGTGCCCCTCCAGCGGGGGCTGGCAAGGCAACTGGCGACAATAGGCGCTTTTGCCGGCATGCAGATCGTTTCTCGCCGCATCCCGTGCACGACTCTGCTTGCGCTTTTGCTGGAACCATGGACACGCCCACCGCCCACATGCTGACGCCTTGCCCCGCCGGTCTGCACCAGCCATGAGCGCCCGTTCCTCGGACGCGGCTGGGGCCGCTGCTGTGGCGCCCCGAAACTGCGAGCACTGCTCTGCGCAGCCGTCTTGTCCGGCGACCCGCATCCCAGGCCATCCCGCGGCCGAACTGCAGATCCAGGAACACCCCTTCCGCGCGGGCGATGTGCTGCAGGCGCAAGGCTCGACCTCCACCGCGATCCGCATCGTCAAGTCGGGCGCCGCCATGCTGTGCCGCGAATCCCGCTACGGCGAGCGCCAGCCCATCGGCATGCTCGGGCGCGGCACGGTGATCGGCAGCTTTGGGCTGCTGGGCCGGCCAAATCCGGTCACGCACGTCGGCATTCTGGAAGGCCGTTTTTGCGAGCTGTCCACCGCATCGCTGCGGCGCAGCGGACTGCTCGAAAACCCCGTGTTCCTCGGCCGCATGTCCGAGGCGATGGCGCAGGCGTTCGAGAGCCATTTCAATTGGTGCCAATTGAGCCACGGTGACGGCGTGGCGCGGCAATTGGCCGGGGCACTGCTGCACCTGAGCGACCTGCAGCGCAGCCTGCGGGTGCGCCTGCCGAACCAGACCACCCTGGCCGCGCTGCTGGGCACCACCCGCGAATCGATCACGCGCGCCTTTGCCCGGCTCGAAAAAGACGGCGACGTCAGCCGCAGCGGCCGCTATTACTGCGACCTCCACCTGCCCAGACTGCTGCGGCACAGCACAGCACCGGGTTCTCCCCCGCTGCACTAGGCCACGGGGCGCGCCGGCACGCGGGGCGCATCGCGGGCCAGGTTGGCGTCGCTTTTTCCGCACAGCGCAGGCGGTCTGCGGTGACATCGATCACATCAGCTGCCGTTACAGGGCTGCCGGGTGCAGGCGCGCTATCGCCTGACATGGTCACTTCCCACAATAAATTCCACGCCCCCGGCACCGTGCCGGGGCGCGGCGGCTTCTTTGGATGCCCTGAACGTTGACCTGCCCTCTCTCCCATGAAACACAACGGCCCCGTCACGCAGCGCGAGTACCCGGTCGGCGAGCACGAGACCTTGCTGTCTGCCACCGATCTGCAGGGACGCATCACCTATGCCAACGATGCCTTTATCGCCTGCAGCGGCTTTGAGCGCGACGAGCTGTATGGCAAAGCCCACAACCTGGTGCGGCACCCCGACATGCCGCCTGCGGCGTTCGACGACATGTGGGCCACCATCCAAAGCGGTCGCACCTGGACGGCCTTGGTCAAGAACCGCCGCAAGGATGGCGACCACTACTGGGTGCGCGCCAATGCCGCGCCCATCCGCCACCAGGGTGACGTGACAGGCTACCTCTCGGTGCGCACCCAGCCCGACCGCGACAGCGTAGCCGCGCACGAGGAGGCCTACCGCGAGATCCGCGCGGGAGGCCGAAAGCTCGGCCTGCGGCGCGGCCAGGTGGTGCGCATCAGCCTGATGGGCTGGTGCGCGCGCTGGCGCTTCGTGTCGCTGGCCATGCGCATGCGCCTGGGGCTGGGGGCCTTGTGGCTGGCGGGCTTGGCGGGCATGGCGTCGGTGGGGGGGCCTGCGGCATTGCCATGGCCCCCCATGGTGGGCTGGACGCTGGCCGTGCTGCTCAGCGGCTGGTGGCTGCGCACGGCGGTGCATGGGCCGCTGCAACAGCTCGTGGCGCAAGCGCAAGCCGTGGCCAGCGGCCAGCGCGCCGCACCCTTGTTCCTGCACCGCTGCGACGAGATCGGCGCGGTGATGCGCGGCATCGAGCAGGCATCGCTGAACCTCATCTCGCTGGTCAGCGACATCCAGGGCAAGGTGGTGCGCCTGCGCACCGCCGCGGACGACCTGCAGCACGGCAACGATGCACTGGCCCACCACACCCGTGAGGCCGCGGCCAGCCTCGAAGAAACCGCCGCCGCCAACGAACAGCTGGCTGCGACCATCGGCAGCAACAGCGAGACCGCCGCACAGGCGGCGCAGATGGCGGCGCAAGCGGTACAGGTGGCAGCGCAAAGCGCCGCCATGGTGGCGCAGGCGCAGGAAAACATGCGCGGCGTTTCGGCATCGAGCCAGAAGGTGGCCAACATCACCGGCCTGATCGACTCCATTGCGTTCCAGACCAACATCCTCGCACTCAACGCCGCGGTCGAGGCCGCACGCGCAGGAGCGCAGGGCAAGGGCTTTGCCGTCGTGGCCGCGGAAGTGCGCGCGCTGTCGATCAAGAGCGCGGGCGCTGCCAAGGAGATCAAGCAGCTCATCGATGCGTCAACCGCGCAGGTCGAGGCGGGCCATCGCACCGTGGCAGCGGCCGGCCACACGCTGACCGAAGCCGTGCAGGTCGTCGAGCGCGTGGCCACCATGATGGAAGACATCCGCCTGGCCGGCCGGGAGCAGGCGCACGGCGTGGCGCAGATCAACCAGGCGCTCGGCCAACTGGAGCAAATGACCCAGCTCAATGCGGTGCAGGTCGAGCACAACGCCCAGCTGAGCCAGGTGCTGGGCGAGCAGGCCCAGCGCCTCGACGAAGCCGCGTCGGTGTTCAGGCACGGGCGGTGAGGTGCCGAAGGCCTCCCCCGAGGCAGCCTTCGCCCCAGGCGCCCGAGCGTGGGCCAGACCGTGTGTTCTGGCCATTTCCAGCTCCGGCGGCACGCGAAGGCCCAGCGAAGCCGGCAGGGTGCAGGCTGGAGAAAGCGCGGGAATCAGAACTTGGGGATGCGGATGCGGCTGATCATCAGCGAGCCCGACAGCGCAAACAGCAGCACCAGCGGATGCAGCGTGAAGCCACCCACGCGCAGCGCCCCGCCCCACAGCCGATCGCCCACCGCGCCCTGCCAGGCGGCCAGCGCCAGCAGCGCCACGAGCACGATGGAGGTCGGAATGGGCGTGCCCTCGAAGTATTTGACCTTGCCGGCGCTGTCCGACAGCGCCTCGGCCGTGACGTTGAAGCGCGCCAGGCGCGAGACGCCGCAGGCGACGAAATACGCCAGCACGATGCGGTCGTACAGCCCCTGCATGCCGCAGCCGTAGGCGATCACGGCGGGCGCAACGCCAAACGAGATGACGTCGGCCAGCGAGTCGAGTTCGCGCCCGAGCGTCGAGCTCTGCTGGCGCCAGCGCGCCACGCGGCCGTCGAGCACGTCGAACACCAGCGCCGCAAGCACCAGCGCGCAGGCGTAGTAGACGTGCGCAACGCGCCCTTCCTGCAGGTACGAGAGCATGGAAAACAGCGCGCCCGTGCCGCACACGGCGTTGCCCAGCGTCACCCAGTCGGCCAGTTGGAACTCGCGGATCATGGCAAAGCGCTTGGACGCGGTGGACGGGGTCGTCATGGTGGAACTCCTGCTGAAAGGGGGCGCCACGGCGCCGCGGGCTGCGGGCCTGTCGCCTGCCACAGCCCCGGGACCGGGCAGGCGCCGCATGCCACCGATTATGGGGAGGGCCCCCGGCGCCCGGTGTAGGCCTGGGCCGGGCATTGCCGGGCCGGCGCCGTGCACCGGTCGGGTTCGTGTCTTTTAAGCAAAAATGGCCTCCAGCGCTGACGGAGTGTGCGCTGGCAGCTCTTTTTTCAATAGCATCCCGGGGCGGGCGCGGTGGCAGCTGCGGGGACTGCCGCCGCGCGCTCGGCGGCAAAGGCCACGTACCAGGCCAGGCAGCCGGGGTTCGCCATGGCATCCTTGTTGACCACCTTGTCGATCGGCTGGCCCAACAGCAGCTTCTTGATCGGCAGCTCCTGCTTCTTGCCGCTGAGCGTGCGCGGCACCTCGGCGACGGCGAAGATGGCGTCGGGCACGAAGCGCGGGCTGAGCGCCGTGCGGATCGCGCCCTCGATGCGCGCGCGCAGCGCGGCGTCGAGCGCGGCGCCCGGGCGCAGCACCACGAACAGCGGCATGTAGCTCTCGCGGCCCAGGTATTCGAGGTCGACCACCAGGCTGTCGAGCACCTCGGGCAGGGCCTCGACCGCACTGTAGATCTCGCTCGTGCCCATGCGCAGGCCGTGGCGGTTGATGGTGGCATCCGAGCGGCCGTAGATCGTGCAGCCGCCGTGGGCGCCGATCTTGAGCCAGTCGCCGTGGCGCCAGACCGCGCCCATCTCGGGCGGGCCGTCGCCGCCGCCGGGCCGGCGGCCATGGCCGCTCGGGTACATGTCGAAGTAGCTCGACAGATAGCGCGAACCGTCCGTGTCGCCCCACAGGTACAAGGGCATCGACGGGATCGGCTGCGTGCAGACCAGTTCGCCGACCTCGCCGATCACGGGCTGGCCTTGGTCGTTCCAGGCCTCGACGGCGGCGCCGAGCATGCGGCACTGCATCTCGCCCGGCACCTGGGGCAGCTCGCGGTGGCCGCCGAGGAAGGCGCCGCAGAAGTCGGTGCCGCCCGAGATGTTGTTCCACCAGATGTCCGGCGTGCCCAGCGCCTCGAACTGCGCCGTGCCCCACTGCTGCACCTCGGGCGACAGCGGCGATCCCGTGGTCCCGAGTGCGCGGATGCGCGAGAGGTCGCCGCAGTCGGACAGGTTCAACCCGGCCTTCATGCAGTGGGCATAGAAAGCCGCGCCAGCGCCGAAGCAGGTCACGCCGGTCTCGGCAGCAAAGCGCCACAGCAGGCCCCAGTCGGGCTGGTCCTTGCTGCCGCCGGGGTTGCCGTCAAAGATCACGCAGGTGGTGCCGCCGAGCAGGCCGCTGAGCTGGGCGTTCCACATCACCCAGCCGGTCGAGCTGTACCAGTGGTAGCGCTCGCCCAAACTGTTGGGCGCGTAGCTGCAGCCGACGTCGTTGTGCAGGCCCTTGAGCTGCAGCGCGACGAGCACCATGCCACCGTGGCCGTGCACGATGGGCTTCGGTAACCCCGTGGTGCCGCTCGAATAGACGACCCAGAGCGGGTGGTCGAACGACAGCCAGAGCGGTTCGAAGGCCGCGGTTTGGGCATCATTTCGGGCTGTAGCGCTGGCCCATTCTGCGCAGCCAGCTATCGAAACAGAAGCATCGAGCTGGCCCAGCAGCAGCGTGTGCTCGACGCTCGGCAGCTGCGCGCGCAGCTCGGCCAGCACGCCCAGGCGGTCGTGGTCGCGCCCGCCGTAGGTCACGCCGTCCACCGCGATCAGCACCTTGGGCGCGATCTGGCGAAAGCGGTCGAGCACGGCGTGCGTGCCCATGTCGGGCGCGCAGATGCTCCAGACGGCGCCAATGCTCACCGTGGCCAGCAGCGCCACCATGGCCTCGGGCACGTTGGGTAGGTAGGCGGCCACGCGGTCGCCGGGCTGCACGCCCTGGGCCTGCAGGTGCAGCGCGAGCGACGCGACCTGGCGGCGCAGTTCGGGCCAGGAGAGTTCGCGGTGCACGCCCTTTTCGTTGCGGCTGATGACGGCGGGCTGGCCGGCGGCGTGGGCCGCGTCGACATGGCGCAGCACCTGGCGCGCGTAATTGAGCTGCGCACCGGGAAACCACTGCGCGCCCGGCATCACGTTGCGCGCCAGCGCAGCGCTGTGCGGCGTCGGCGACTGCAGCGCGTAATAGTCCCAGATGCTTTGCCAGAATGCGCCCAGCTCGGTGGTGGACCAGCGCCACAGCGCGCCGTAGTCGGCAAACTCCAGGCCGCGCGCGGTGCGCAGCCAGTCCTGGTACAGGCGGATCTGGGGGATGAACGGGGGGGTGGGGTGGCGTGTCTCCATAGCGGCGCAGCCTACCAGTGGCGCGCCCGCGCTGCCCAGCCCCGGCAGTCCCTCAAACGACAGCGGCCGGGCGCCCGCAGGGCGCGGCGCAAGGCTTCAACCGGTCTGTTCGTGCAGCCCGGTGATCGCATAGCCTTTGTTCTCGATCTGCTGGCCGGGCTGCGCGATGCCGTAGTCGCTCCAGTGCGGAGCGTTCTCGTCGAGTTCCAGGCCGCGCTGCTCGCTCTCCCAGTCCACATTGATGGCTTCCGAGGGAATCGGCTTGCCTTCGGGCACCGCCAGGTGGGAAAACTTGTCGTCGGCTTCGGCTCGGCGGTAAATGTCCACGCGCATGGTTGCGTCCTCGCTGTTTCAGTGAATGAACACCCACTCTACGGGCGCCGCGCCGCGCGCCGCGTAGGAAGGGGGCGCCTTCGAGCGCGCGCGGCGCGCCGCATTTCTTCGCGCGGGCCGGGAACCCGGGGCGAACTCCCCTTACCATCCGCGCCACCAACCACAACGGAGAAAGTTCCATGGGCTTCATGACCTGGAGGGAGAAGAGTGCCGGCGCGCTGCAGCAGGGCGGCGTGATCGGGCCAGACGAGCGGCTGCCCTGGCCGCAGACCGCAGCGATGGGCGTGCAGCACGTCATCGCGATGTTCGGCGCGACGGTGCTCGCGCCCATCCTGATGGGGTTCGACCCCAACCTCGCCATCCTGATGAGCGGCATCGGCACGCTGATCTTCTTTGCCATCACCGGCGGCAAGGTGCCCAGCTACCTGGGCTCGAGCTTCGCCTTCATCGGCGTGGTGATTGCCGCCACCGCGTACGCCGGCAAGGGGCCGAACGCGAACATCGGCCTGGCGCTGGGGGGCATCATTGCCTGCGGCGCGGTGTACACGCTGGTCGGCTTCATCGTGCAGGCGGTCGGCACGCGCTGGATCGAGCGCTTCATGCCGCCCGTGGTGACCGGCGCGGTGGTCGCGGTGATCGGCCTCAACCTGGCCGCCATTCCCATCAAGAACATGGCGGCGAGCAACTTCGACAGCTGGATGCAGGTGCTGACCTTCGTCAGCGTCGGCCTGGTGGCCGTGCTCACGCGCGGCATGGTGCAGCGGCTGCTGATCCTCGTCGGCCTGGTGGTCGCGACCATCGCCTATGCGGTGCTGACCAACGGCCTGGGGCTGGGCAAGCCGCTGGACCTCTCGGGCGTGTGGAACGCGCCCTGGGTGGGCCTGCCCAATTTCTCGGCGCCGGTGTTCGACACCAACGCCATGCTGCTGATCGTGCCGGTGGTGATCGTGCTGGTGGCGGAGAACCTGGGCCACATCAAGGCCGTCACGGCCATGACGGGTCGGGACCTCGACCAGTACATGGGCCGCGCGTTCATCGGCGACGGCATTGCCACCATGGTCAGCGGCAGCGCCGGCGGCACCGGAGTGACCACCTACGCCGAGAACATCGGCGTGATGGCGGCCACCAAGATCTATTCGACCGCGGTGTTCCTGGTGGCAGCGCTGATCGCAGTGCTGCTGGGTTTTTCGCCCAAGTTCGGCGCCGTGATCCAGGCGATTCCGCTGCCCGTGATGGGCGGCGTCTCCATCGTCGTGTTCGGTCTGATCGCGGTCGCGGGCGCCAAGATCTGGGTCGACAACAAGGTGGACTTCTCGCTCAACAAGAACCTGATCGTCGCCGGCATCACGCTGATCCTGGGCACGGGCGACTTCACGCTCAAGTTCGGCCAGTTCGCGCTCGGCGGCATCGGCACCGCCACGTTCGGCGCCATCGTGCTGTACGCGCTGCTCAACCGCAAAGGCTGATGGCGCAGGCAAAACATCGGGTTAACCCTTAAACGCTCGGGCGCGCCAGATAAACTGGGGGTTTGCCTGGCGCGCGCCCCGCGCGCTGGCGCCCACCACCGTTGCGGAGTTTTGTCCATGTCCCTGGCCGATCGGGTCCGTCACCCGGCCCTTCTTGAACGCGTCATGTCGGCCCACGAGGCCGCAGCGCTGATCCCCGCCGGCGCCAATGTCGGCATGAGCGGCTTCACCGGCGCCGGCTACCCCAAGGCCGTGCCCGGCGCGCTGGCGCAGCGCATCGAAGGCCTGCACGCGCAGGGCCACCCGTTCAAGATCGGCGTGTGGACCGGCGCCTCGACCGCGCCCGAGCTCGACGGCGCCCTGGCGCGCGCGCACGGCATCGGGATGCGCCTGCCCTACCAGTCCGACCCGACCTGCCGGCGCCAGATCAATGCCGGCGAGATGCAGTACATCGACATGCACCTCTCGCACGTCGCGCAGTTCGTCTGGTTCGGCTTCCTCGGCAAGCTCGACGTGGCGGTCGTCGAGGTGGCCGGCGTGCTGCCCGACGGGCGCCTGATCCCGTCGTCGTCGGTCGGCAACAACAAGACCTGGCTCGACCAGGCCGACAAGGTCATCCTCGAGGTCAACCAGGGCACCCCGGCGGGCCTGGAGGGCATGCACGACATCTACTACGGCACCGACCTGCCGCCGCACCGCGTGCCGATCCCGCTGCTGCGCCCCCAGGACCGCATCGGCGAGCCCTACCTGCACTGCGACCCCGACAAGGTCATCGCCGTGGTGGTGACCGACCAGCCCGACCGCAACTCGGTCTTCGCCGCGCCCGACGAGAACTCGCAGCGCATCGCCGGCCACATCATCGAATTCCTGCAGGGCGAGGTGAAGCTCGGCCGCCTGCCGCGCGAGCTGCTGCCGCTGCAGTCGGGCGTGGGCAACATCGCCAACGCCGTGCTGGCGGGCTTGAACGAAGGGCCGTTCCAGCACCTCACCGCGTTCACCGAGGTGCTGCAGGACGGCATGCTCGACATGCTGCGCAGCGGCAAGCTGGCCTCGGCCTCGGCCACCGCACTGTCGCTGAGCCCCGCCGCGATGGACGACTTCGTGCGCCATCTCGATTTCTACCGCGAGCGCATCGTGCTGCGCCCGCAGGAGATCAGCAACCACCCCGAGCTGATCCGGCGCATGGGCCTGATCGCGATGAACGCGATGATCGAGGCCGACATCTACGGCAACGTCAACTCCACGCATGTGATGGGCTCGTCCATCATGAACGGCATCGGCGGCTCGGGCGACTTCGCGCGCAACGCCTACCTGTCGATCTTCATGACGCCCTCACTCGCCAAGGACGGAGCCATCTCGTGCATCGTGCCCATGGCCTCGCACGTCGACCACACCGAGCACGACGTGCAGATCCTCGTGACCGAGCAGGGCCTGGCCGACCTGCGCGGCCTCTCGCCGACGCAGCGCGCGCAGCGCATCATCGAGCGCTGCGCCCACCCCGACTACCGCCCGCAGCTGCGCGACTACGTCGAGCGCGCGCGCCGGGGCGCCACCGGCCAGCACACGCCGCACCTGCTGAGCGAAGCGCTCGGCTGGCACCAGCGCTATGTGGAAACCGGCAGCATGCGCGCCTGAATGCGGCGCCTGGCCTGGCCGTGCGTGCGCGGCCGTCACGGCGGCGACGTACAGCGCGCGCGCACTTCCGATAATGGCGGTCTGCTTCGGGCCGGCCCCGGCCGCCCGTCACCGCACTTGAGGAACGCCCACCCATGTCCGCCATCTGGAAAAAACCCATCACCCTTGCGCTGTGCACGGAGACCAGCGCGAACACCGCCGTCAGCCACCTGGGCATTGAATTCACCGAGATCGGCGACGACTTCCTGCGCGGCCGCGTGCCCGTCGATGAACGCACGCGCCAGCCCTTTGGCCTGTTGCACGGCGGCGTGAGCGTGGTGCTGGCCGAGACGCTCGGCTCCATCGGCGCGTTCTACGCCAGCCCCGAGGGCCACCGCGGCGTGGGCCTGGACATCAACGCCAACCACCTGCGCGCCGCCACCAGCGGTTGGGTCACGGGCACGGCGCGCGCCGTGCACATCGGCCGCACCACGCAGGTCTGGCAGATCGACATGGCCAACGACGCGGGAGAGCTGACCTGTGTCTCGCGCATCACCATGGCGATCCTGGCGCCGCGCTGAATTTCAGGTGATTTTGACCTCCAGCGCTTGACTGGCAAGCGTTGGAAGCTATTATTTTCGGAGCACTGATGCGCCCGCGCCACTCACTCGGCGTCGTCTGCCGCGCTGCGCGCCAAGCGCTCACTCTTCCAGTACACGTCGTCGCCGCCGTCCATGCGGTTGAGCACGCGCGCGAGCACGAACAGCAGGTCCGACAGCCGGTTGAGGTAGTGGCGCGGCGCTTCGCGCATGGCCTCCTGCGCGCCCAGCGCCACCACGGCGCGCTCGGCGCGGCGCGCCACGGTGCGGCACACGTGGGCCTGCGCGGCCGCGCGCGTGCCGGCCGGCAGGATGAATTCCTGCAGGCGCGGCAGCTGTGCGTTGTGCATCGCCAGCGCCTGGTCGAGCTGCAGCACGGCCTCTTCCTTGAGCAGCTCGAAGCCCGGAATCGACAGCTCGCCGCCCAGGTTGAACAGCTGGTGCTGCACCTCGACCAGCAGCGCGCGCACGTCGGCAGGCAGCGGCTCGCACAGCAGCAGGCCGATGTGCGAGTTGAGCTCGTCCACATCGCCCATGGCGTGGGGCCGCGGGCTGTGCTTGGAGACGCGCGTGTTGTCGCCCAGGCCCGTGGTGCCGTCGTCGCCGGTGCGCGTGGCGATCTGGGTGAGTCGCTTGCCCATGGGTGCTCCTTGAAAAATGGAATACGGGATTGTGGGTTACACCGGGCGCGCAAATGTTGGCCGGGGAAACAGCCGGCAAAAGTGCTGGCCCGGGCCCGCACGCTGCGGTGCAATGGGCGCCTGTTCAACTTTGATGGAGCATCTGGTCCATGCATTTGACGAAACAACGCACCGCCCCTTTTGACGCCCGCAGCGTGCTGCTGTTCGCGGCCCTGGCCCTGGGCGGCGCCGCCGCCGTGAGGGCGCAGACGGCGCCGGGCGCCAGCTCCCCCAACGCGTCGGGCCCCGCCGCCACCGTGCAGACCGCCACGCACTCCCCCCGCAGCGGCAGCGGCAGCGCCCACTCCGCGACCGAGACCGCGTTTGTCCGTGCCGACACCAACCACGACGGCAAGCTCAGCGCCACGGAAGCGGCCGCCCTGCCCGCGATCGGCAACCGCTTTCAGCAGCTCGACGCCGACAAGGACGGTTTCCTCTCGCGCGCAGAATTCGAGAAAGGCGCGCAGCCCTGACCGGCAGGCCGCGCGCACCGCTGCTCGCGTGAGCAGCGGGTTGTCCCTGGGCTCTGGCGGGCATCGCCGCCAGGGCCTTTTTGCTTTGGGGGCCGGTGGTATTCTTTTGCCCCCTGCCGGAGAACCCCCATGAACGCCCCCACCCCCACCCAGTTGCTGTCCCCCACCCTACCGCGCGCCGTGCCGCAGGCGCTGCTCGATGCCCTCGCCGCGCGCTTTGGCGCCCAGTGCTCGACCGCGCTGGCGGTGCGCGAACAGCACGGGCGCGACGAAGGCTCGCTGGTGGCGCCGCCGCCCGAGGCCGTGGTGTTTGCGCAAAGCACGCAGGACGTGCAGGACGCCGTGCGCCTGGCCGGCGAGTACGCGGTGCCCGTCATTCCGTACGGCGCCGGCTCCTCGCTCGAAGGCCACCTGCTGGCCGTGCAGGGCGGCATCAGCCTCGATGTCTCGCGCATGGACCAGGTGCTGTCCATCGACGCCGACGACCTCACCGTCACGGTGCAGCCCGGCATCACGCGCAAGGCCTTGAACGAGGCCATCAAGGACACGGGCCTGTTCTTTCCGATCGACCCCGGCGCCGACGCCAGCCTCGGCGGCATGGCCGCGACGCGCGCCAGCGGCACCAACGCCGTGCGCTACGGCACCATGCGCGAGAACGTGCTGGCGCTGGAAGTCGTCACCGCCAGCGGCGAGGTGATCCGCACCGGCACGCGCGCCAAGAAAAGCGCCGCCGGCTACGACCTCACGCGCCTGATCGTCGGCAGCGAGGGCACGCTCGGCGTGATCACCGAAGTGACGGTGCGGCTATACCCGCTGCCCGAGGCGGTGTCGGCCGCAGTGTGCTCGTTCCCCAGCATCGAGGCCGCGGTGCGCACGACCATCCAGACCATCCAGCTCGGCGTGCCGATCGCGCGCGTCGAACTGATCGACGCCAACTCGGTGCGCATGGTCAACCAGCACAGCAAACTGAACCTGCGCGAGGAACCGATGCTGCTGATGGAATTTCACGGCTCGCCGGCCAGCGTGCAGGAGCAGGCCGAAACCGTGCAGGAGATCGCCAGCGAATTCGGCGGCAACGCCTTCGAATGGGCCAGCACGCCCGAGGAGCGCACGCGCCTGTGGGCCGCGCGGCACAACGCCTACTTCGCCGCTGTGCAAAGCCGCCCCGGCTGCCGCGCGATCAGCACCGACACCTGCGTGCCCATCAGCCGCCTGGCCGACTGCCTGCTCGACTCGGTGGCCGAGGCCGACGCCAGCGGCATTCCCTACTTCCTCGTCGGCCATGTGGGCGACGGCAACTTCCACTTCGGCTATCTGCTCGACCCGAACATCCCCGCAGAACGCGTGGCGGCCGAGGCCCTGAACGACAAGCTGGTGGCGCGCGCGCTGGCCCTGGGTGGCACCTGCACGGGCGAGCACGGCGTGGGCATCCACAAGATGGGCTTCCTGGTCGATGAGGCCGGTGCCGGCGCCGTGGCCATGATGCGCGCCATCAAGCAGGCACTGGACCCGCAGAACATCCTGAACCCCGGCAAGATCTTCGCGCTCTGAGCGCCGGCCCGGCGCAGCCGCAGGAGAGCTTCATGCCGCGTCCTGCTGCGCGGCCTTGTGCAGCAGAAAATCGATCAGCGTGGCGATGGCCTTGGTCTGGTAGCGCGTGGGCATGTACAGCAGGTACTTGCTCGTCGACAGGAAGGCCAAGCTGCCCGGCTCGAACGGCAGGCGCACCAGGTCGCCGCGCTGCAGCGGCTCGCGCACCATGTAGTCGGGCACGACGCCCACGCCCAGGCCCTGCAGGATCGCGTCGCGCAGAAAGTAGAAATTGGCCGACACCAGCCGCGGCTGGATGCGCAGTTCGGCGCCGCTGCCCCCGTGGTAGCCGGCGAGGCGCAGCTTCTGGCCCGTGAGGTTCGAGGTGATGAGCGGCACCTGGTGCAGGTCCGCCAGGCTGCGCGGCAGGCCATGCGCCTGCACCAGCGCCGGCGCCGCGCAGGCCACGTAGTGCACCGGCCCCATATTGCGCGCGACCAGGTGGGCCGGCGGCTCGGCCATCACGCGCATCGCGAAATCGACCGCGCCGGCGAGCAGGTCATCGATGTCGTTGTCGAAGACCACCTCCAGCGTGACGCCCGGGTGCAGCTGCATGAACTCGGTGAGCCACGATGACATCGCCAGCTGGCCATAGCCGCTGGGCACGGACAGGCGCACCGTGCCCTGCAGGCTTTGGCCCAGGCTGCCCACCGACTCGGTGGCGGCCAGCAGCTCGCGGCGGATCGTGCGGCCGTGTTCATAGAGCTTCCAGCCCAGCTCGGTGGGCTCGATCTGGCGCGTGGTGCGCCGCAGCAGCTGCTGGCCCAGTTCGCGCTCGAACTGGTTGAGCCGGTGGCTCACGTTGGCCCGGCTCATGCCCAGGCGCAGCGCGGCCTTGCTGAGGTTGCCGGCTTCGATGATGTCCACGAGCAGGGACAGCGCGGTCAAATTCATTGTCAAATTTCCAGATACACAATGTCCAACTTTTATCACGATTGCAAAATTTATTAAACACATGAAAAATGCGCGCTGGTGAACTGCCCCTGCGCAATCCGCCGTTTCCAGGGGTCTGTGGGCCTCGTGTTGCTTTGTTGGACGAGGCCCTTTTGCATGAGCGTTACTTCTCCCATCCAGCCGCTGGCTGGTCTGCGTGTTCTCGACCTGTCGCGCGTGCTGGCCGGTCCCATGTGCGCCATGTCGCTGGCCGACCTCGGCGCCGATGTGATCAAGGTCGAGCACCCGAGCCGCGGCGATGACACGCGCGACTGGGGCGTGCGCGTGGGCAGCCGCAACACCTCGTACTTCAACAGCGCCAACCGCAACAAGCGCTCGATCAGCCTGGACCTGCAGTCGCCCGAGGGGCAGGAAATCGCGCTGCAGCTGGCCGCGCAGAGCGACGTGGTGGTGCAGAACTTCAAGGTCGGCGGCGCCGAAAAGCTGGGCCTGGGCTACGAGCAGCTGAGCGCTTTGAACCCGCGCTTGGTCTACTGCTCGATCTCGGGCTATGCGCGCTCGGGGCCGGAGGCCACGCGCCCCGGCTACGACCTGGTGGTGCAGGGCGAATCGGGCCTGATGGCGATGAACGGCGAAGAAGGCCAGGGCCCGCTCAAGTTTGGCGTGGCCGCCGTGGACATGTTCACCGGCATGTATGCCGCCCAGGCCATCCTGGCGGCGCTGTACGAGCGCCACCGCACCGGCCTAGGCCGCCATGTGCAGATGGCGCTGTACGACTGCGGGCTGATGATCACCAGCTACTACGGCATGGAAGCGCTGCTCCGTGCGGGCGACCCGCCGAAGTTCGGCAACGCCCACCCCTCCATCGTGCCCTACGGCGTGTTCGAGGCGGCCGACGGCCCGCTGGTGATCACCGTGGGCAACAACGGCCAGTTCCAGCGCTTTTGCACAAAGGTCATCGGGCGACCCGAATGGGCCAGCGACGAGCGCTTTGCCACCAACACCGCGCGCTCGGCCCACCGCCACATCCTCATGCCACTGATCCACGAGGCGCTGCGCGGGCTGCCGCGCGCCCAGCTGCTCGCGCAGCTGACGGCCGCGCAGATCCCCTGCGGCGAGGTGCTGGGGCTGCTCGATGCGCTGCAGTCCGAGCGCACCGAGTCCGCCGGACTGCTGCACCGCTTTGAAGACAGCGAAGCCGGCGCACAGGCCGTGCTCGCTCCGCCCTACGCGATGGACGGCGAACGCCTGGCCGTGCGCATGCCGCCGCCCCACCTGGGCGAACACACCGACGCCGTGCTGAGCGAGCAACTGGGCCTCGCCCCCGACGCCATTGCCGCACTGCGCGCACAAAACATCATCTGAACCCCTTTTTGACCCGGAGACAAACATGTCCAAGCCCCACGCTTCCCTCCACCGCCGCCACCTGCTGGCCGCTGCAGCCGCCGGCGCCCTGACCGCCTTCACGGGCACCGCCGTGGCCTCTGCCTGGCCCGACAAGCTGGTGAAGATCGTCGTTGCTTTCCCGCCCGGCGGCCCCACCGACACGGCCGCGCGCATCGTGGCGCAGAAGCTCGGCGAGCGCCTGGGCCAGTCGGTGATCGTGGAAAACCGCCCGGGCGCCTCGGGCTCGATCGGCACGGCGGCCTTCATCAAGTCCCCGGCCGATGGCTACACGCTGTCCATGTTCGGCATGCCGGCGCTACTGGCGCCGCTGCTGTTCAACAACAACGCCTACGACGTGCGCAAGGACTTCCTGCCCGTGGCCACGGTCTACGACCTGCCGATGGCCGTCGTGATCAACCCGCGCGTGCTGCCGAACGTGACCACCCTGCCGCAGCTGATCGCCCACGCCAAGGCATCGAAGACGCCGCTGAACTACACCAGCTCGGGCACCGGCAGCTTCGGCCACCTGTCGATGGAGCAGCTCAAGGACCTGGGCGGCTTCGACATGCAGCACATCCCCTACCGCGGCAGCGCCCCGGCCGTGACCGACCTGATCGGCGGCCAGATTCCGGTGATGTTTGCCGACGTGGTCGCGGCGCTGCCGCACATCCAGGCGGGCAAGCTGCGCGCCATCGCGGTCAGCTCCAACCAGGCCAAACTGCTGCTGCCGGGCGTCAAGTCGGTCGCCGAACAGGGCTTTGCCGGCTTTGACGCCGACACCTGGGGCGGCCTGATCGCGCCGCTGGGCACGCCGCGCGCCGTGGTCGACCGCCTGAACAAGGAACTGAAAGTGATCATGGCCGACCCCGAACTGCAGCAGAAGATGATCGGCGCCGGCGCCGTGGCCAACTACCAGACCGGCGAGACCATGCGCAAGCGCCTGCTGTCCGACTACGACCGCTGGAGCAAGATCGCCAAGGACAAGAACATCTCGGCCCTGTGAGCCCGGCGCCCTGCGGCGGCAGGGCGCGCACATCACCAAGCCCTGGCGGGCGTGCCCGCCAGGGCTTTGTTTTTTGGTGGCCTGCCAGCGCTTGCGCAGGCATGTATGTACGCTGCCTCCGCAATAATCACCGCCGAGCCGCCTGCGGGCGGTGTCCCTTGTCCCTGAGCTTGTCCGTTAGGCGCCCAACATGCACCACCTGCACACGCAGATCCAGATTTCCGCCCCGATTGAGCGGGTCTGGTCGCTGCTCGTCGACCTGCCCGCGCACGCGCGGTGGAACCCGTTTGTCCGGTCCATCGAAGGCCCGCTTGCGGTGGGCCAGACGCTCCAAGTCGCCATCCAACCGCCGGGCAGCCGGGGCATGCGTTTCCAGCCAACGGTGCTGGCCGTGCACGAGGGCCGGGAACTGCGCTGGAAGGGCAAGCTTCTCGTCGCCGGCCTGTTCGACGGCGAGCACTACTTCAAGCTCGAAGCCGGCCCTGCGGGCGGGACCGTGTTCCACCACGGCGAACTTTTCTCGGGCGTGCTCGTGCCGCTGTTTCGGCGCTCGCTGGACGGCGCCACCCAGCAAGGTTTCGTGGCCATGAACGAGGCGCTCAAGCGCGAAGCCGAGAAGCCGTGACGCCGGTCTGAAGCCGATTTGTGCCTGACCCCTGTCGGGGCATCCGCGGCAGTGGCGGCCGGCCGCGCGCCGGGCCGCGACAATCGCCCGTTCGGCACCTGCGCGCGCACGGACCTTCCGTCTCCGCCATCGCCCCACTTTCTGGAAACCCCCATGACCCGTTCTTTCCCTTCGATCCGCACGCTGAAGGCGCTGCTGGCCAGCGCCGTTCTGGCCCTGGGCAGCCTCGCGCAAGCCCAGACGGTCTTCAAGATCACCGCGATCCCCGACGAATCGCCCACCGAGCTGGCGCGCAAGGCCGCGCCGCTGGTGAAGTACCTGGAGCAGCGGCTGGGCATGAAGGTGGAGTTCACGCCGGTCTCGGACTATGCCGCCGCCGTGGAGGCGCTGGCCCACAAACAGGTGGACATGGCCTGGTACGGCGGCTTCACCTTCGTGCAGGCCAGCATCCGCTCGGGCGGCAAGGCCGTGCCACTGGTGCAGCGCGAGGAAGACGAGAAATTCCGCTCCGTCTTCATCAGCGGCGACCCGGCCATCCGTTCGCTCGCCGACCTCAAGGGCAAGACTGTGAGCTTTGGCTCGCAGTCCAGCACCTCGGGCCACCTGATGCCGCGCAGCTACCTGCTGCAGGCGCAGATCGACCCCGACAAGGACTTCCGGCGCGTGGCCTATTCCGGCGCGCACGACGCCACCATCGCCGCCGTGGCCTCGGGCAAGGTGGACGCGGGGGCGCTCAACATTTCGGTGTGGGAGAAGTTCGTGGCCGACAAGAAGGTGGACACCGGCAAGGTCAAGGTCATCTTCACCACCCCGGCCTACTTCGACTACAACTGGACCGTGCACAGCGACATGCCGATGGCCCAGCGCGAACAACTCACCAAGGCGTTCCTCGACCTGAACCGCAACACCCCTGAAGGCAAGGAAATTCTGGACCTGCAGCGCGCCACGCGCTTCATTCCCACCCAGGCCAGCAACTACAAGGGCATCGAGACGGCAGCGCGCAGCGCGGGCCTGATCAAGTAAGGGCCGCCTGCGCGTGCGCTCTATTTTTAATAGCTGGCTGCGCTGCCCCCGCAAGGGCTGCAGCCTGATTTGGCCATGAACCTGCGGCTGCACAACGCCACCGTGCGCCACCCCGCGGCGCGCGCCGGCGCACCGGCCGCGCTGCAGGGCCTGGACCTGGCGGTGGCCCAGGGCGAACAGATGGCCGTCATCGGGCCGTCGGGCGCGGGCAAGACCACGCTGCTGCACCTGCTGGCCTGCGCGCAGCGGCCGGCCGAGGGCAGCGTGCACTTCGATGGCAGCGACCCCTGGGCGCTGTCGCGCCGCGCGCTGCAGCGCTTGCGCGGCCGGCTATTTCTGGCCCCGCAGGTGCCGCCGCTGCCGCCCCGGCAGCGCGTGGTCACCGCGGTGCTGGCGGGGCGCCTGCCGCACGAGAGCCTATGGGCCAGTGTGCGCAGCCTGGTGCACCCGACGGGCACCGCGCTGGCCGAGCACGCGCTGGCCCATTTCGACGTGGCGGACAAACTGTTCGACCGCGTGGACCGGCTCTCGGGCGGTGAGCGCCAGCGCGTCGGCCTGGCCCGGGCGCTGGCCACGCAGGCCAGCCTGTTCCTGGTCGACGAACCCCTGTCCGCGCTGGACCCGGCACGCGCGCAGCAGGCCCTGGCCTCGCTCACGCAGGCGGCCCGCGAGCGCGGTGCCACGCTGGTGGCCACGCTGCACCACGTGGACATGGCGCTGCACCATTTCCCGCGCGTCATCGGGCTGCGCGGCGGCACGCTGGCCTTCGACCTGCCTGCGGCGCAGGTCACGCCAGACCACCTGCACCAGCTGTACGCGCAGCACCTGGACGAGCTGGCGGACACCACGCCGCCCGCACCGGACGGGCCCATGGCCGCCGCGCCCGTGCCCATGCAGTGCCGCTAGCGCAACGGGCCATGGTGTCGTTCCTGGGCGTGCCCCCCGGCGAAAGCCTGCCGTCCGCGCGGCGCGACCCGGCCTGGCGCGCCCGCCTGGCCGGTGCCGTGGTGGCGCTGGTGGTGCTGTGGCCGATGCTGGTGCTCACCGAATTCAAACCCTGGCAGCTGCTGGCCCCGGACGCACTGAAACCCTCGCTGCGATTTCTGGCGGACTTCGTGCCGCCCCGCTCGGACGCGGAGTTTCTCGCCCTGGTGGCGCGCGAGACCTGGCGCACCGTGGCCATCGCCACGGCAGGCCTGGCGCTGGCGCTGGCCCTGGCCGTGCCGCTGGCGCTGCTGTCGGTGCGGGCGCTGTCGGTCTCGGCGCTGAGCGGCCCGATGGCCGCCGTGCCGGCGCTGGTGCGGCTGCTGGTGCGCTGGCTGCTGGTGGTGCTGCGCAGCGTGCCCGAACTGGTCTGGGCGCTGGTGTTCGTGCGCGTGGTGGGGCTGGGCCCGACGGCTGGCGTGCTGGCCATTGCGCTGACCTATGCCGGGATGCTGGGCAAGGTCTATGCCGAGATTCTGGACAGCGCCGAGCCCCATGCCGCCGCCACCCTGCTGCGCAATGGGTCCGGCCGGCTGCAGGCCTTTTTCTATGCGCTGCTGCCGCAGAACGCCGCCGAACTCACCAGCTACACCGTCTACCGCTGGGAGTGCGCGATCCGCTCGTCGGCGGTGCTGGGCTTCGTCGGCGCGGGCGGCCTGGGCCAGCAGATGGACGCCTCGATGAAGATGTTCGAGGGGGCCGAGGTGGCCACCATGCTGCTGGTGTTCATGGCGCTGGTCTGGCTGGCGGACCGCACCAGTGCCTGGTTGCGGCACAGGCTGGCATGACGACGCGCCACCCGCCGCCACCCCGGCCACCCACCCAGCGCTGCCTGGCCTGCTGGTGCATGGCCGCCGGCGCACTGGCGCTGGTGGGCCTGAGCTTCTGGTCGCTGGACCTGCAGTGGGCGCAGTTCGCATCCGCACAGGCGCTCGCCAAGATGGCGCGGTTTCTGGCGGAGCTGCTGCGGCCCGACACCAGCCCGGTGTTCCTGCACAAGCTGCTGTGGGCGACGCTGGAGACGCTGGCCATGTCGGCGCTGGGCACGGTGCTCGCGGTGCTGCTCGGCCTGGCGCTGGCGCTGCCCGCCAGCAAGGCGTTCGAGGGCGACCCGGCGCGCTGGCGTGGCCCGGCGCGGCTGGTGCTCAACGCCTTGCGCAGCATTCCCGAACTGGTGTGGGCCACCCTGCTGCTGATCGCGGCCGGGCTGGGGCCGTTTGCCGGCACGCTGGCATTGGCGCTGCACACCTCGGGCGTGCTCGGCCGCCTGTTCGCCGAAGCGATCGAGAACGCCCCGCCCGGCCCCGGCTTCGCCCTGCGCGTGCGCGGCGTGGGCAGCAGCCGCGTGTTCCTGTATGCCACGCTGCCCCAGGTGCTGCCGCAGCTGCTGAGCTACACGCTGTACCGCTGGGAGAACAACATCCGCGCCGCCGCCGTGCTCGGCGTGGTGGGGGCCGGCGGGCTGGGGCAGATGCTGGCGTTCCACCTGGGGCTGTTCCAGATGGGCGAGACCAGCAGCGTGCTGGTCGCCATGCTGCTGCTGGTGGCGCTGGTGGATGCGCTGAGCTTTGCCAGCCGGCGCTGGCTGGCCCTCTAGTGCATCACCCCAGCGGGATCGAACCAGCGCGCGCCCGGCGCGGCCCTGCTCCCCTGCAGCGCAGGAAACGCCTGTCAACTGGTTGACATATTTCGGTAGCAAACTCCACCACTTTGCATCCTTGGTGCGCGGCCGTTGTGCAACCCCCTCTCCCCCGAGCATGGCTCGCGTTCCTGAGCCGCCATTCCGGGCGCATTCTCGTCACTGGCAGCGCCGGTCTGTCACTGGCTCTGCTGGTCCTGGTCTGGACCTTCACATGGCAGAGGCTGGACGCAGAGAAAGTGCTGACCCGTGCCAACGCCAGCGTACAGCAGCAGAACCTGAGCCACATCATTTCCGAGAACCTGGGCCAGATCCTGGACCGCGGACGGGTGATGGCGATCGCCGCCGAGGGCTGGTTCAATGGCAACCCCGCGGAAACCCTCGGCCACCTGTCGTCGATGGCGGCCGCAGACCGCATCTTTCTGCGCATCGCGCTGTACGACCAAACGTCGCGGCGGGTCTACACCTCGTCCCCCGCGCAGGACAGCCCCGAATTCACCACTGCCGTCTGGGCGTTGCTGAGCACGTCCGCGCAGGAAGGCACCAACCATCTGCGCCTCGCGCCCCTGTCGCCATCGAGTGAACACGCGTGGCAGATCCCGCTCCTCATCCCGGTGAACGGCAACCACAACACCCCGCGCGGCGTGCTGCTGGTGGTACTCGACCTCGGCTACTTTCTGCAGTTGTACCGGCACATCGACATGGGCCGCTCCGGCGTGATCCAGGTGCTGACGGCCGACGCCATGGTCGTGGCGGAGGCGCGCCCCGAGGGTCTGGTGCTGCAGAACGGCGCCCGCCGTGCGGGTGTGTCACTCCCGCCCGGCGTCCATGCGGGTGCGCTGCAGGGCGATCTGTTCCAGGATGGGCGGACGTACCTTTCCAGTTTTCGGCAACCCGAGAGCCGGCCGTTCACCGTCGTCGTCAGCCGCGACATGCAGGAGATTCTGACCGCGCACTCGGCCATCCGGTCCCGCTTGTTTGCCGGTCTGGCCGTGCTGACGGCCTTCTTCGCCGCGGTCACCTTCTGGGTGGCGCGCGGCATCCAGCGCCAGGGCGGTCTGGTGGAGGCCCTGGCCCGGTCCAATGAGAAGAACCAACTGCTGATCGACCAACTGGAAGAGGAGAAGCGCCGCGCGGTCATGCTGGCCGCCCACGACCATCTGACCGGGCTGCCCAATCGGCGCATGTTCAACGAGCTGCTGGCCAGCCACCTGCTGCAGGCCAAGCGCAACCGCAGGCACTATGCGCTGATGTATCTGGATCTCGACCGCTTCAAGAGCGTCAACGACACCCTGGGCCACCATGTCGGCGACCTGCTGCTGCAGGCCGTCTCGGCCCGGCTGCGCGCGGGCCTGCGGGAGTCTGACCTCGTGGCGCGCCTGGGCGGGGACGAGTTCGCCGTGCTGGTGACCGGCCTGGAGCGCATGGACGACATCGCCGCCGTCGCCGGCAAGCTGGTGGAACAGCTCAGCCTGCCCTACGAGGGCCTGGACGGCCACGCCATCCAGACCAGCCCCAGCATCGGCGTGGCCGTCTTCCCCCGGGATGGCCAGGACATCGGCGCCCTGAGCCGGCATGCCGACGCCGCCATGTACCAGTCCAAGCGCTCCGGTCGCGGCAGGTACACCTTCTACGACGCGGTGCGCAAACCGGCCGATGCGCGCTTCCTCGAACAGCGCCTGCCCAAAGCCATTGCCGAGCATGAACTGGTGCTGCATTTCCAGCCCAAGGTCCGCCTCTGCGACTACCAGTTGGTCGGGTTCGAGGCGCTGGTGCGCTGGCAGCACCCGGAGTTCGGCCTGATCTATCCGAACGATTTCATCCCCCTGGCCGAGAGCACGGGCGCCATCGTTGAGCTGGGCAACTGGGTCGCGCAGGCCTGCTGCCAGCAACTGGCAAGCTGGCAGGCCGAAGGGCTCAAGGTGGTGCCCATCGCCTTCAATGTGTCCGCCATGCAGCTGCTGGACGAGGAGCTGCCCCTGCGCGTTGCGGGCATGCTCGCCACCCACGGCGTGGCGGCCGGATCGCTGGAAGTGGAGATCACCGAGACCTGCCTCGTCGAATCGATGGACGTCGCTGTCAAGGTGCTCGATGCGCTCGAGAAGCTGGGCGTGCACATCGCCCTGGACGACTTCGGCAGCGGATTTTCCAGCCTGGGCTACGTGCGCACCCTTCCCATCCACTGCATCAAGATCGACCGCTCGTTCATCAACGACATCCGCAACAGCCCGGACGACGCGGTCATCGTCACCTCCATCATCACCCTGGCGCACAACCTCAAGATGCGCGTGGTGGCCGAAGGCGTCGAGCGGCTCGACCAGCTGATCCACCTCAAGACCGCCGGTTGCGACGAGGTCCAGGGATACTTTTTCAGCCGCCCCGTTCCCGCCGATGCGGCCCGGGAATTCCTCCTGCAACCCGCGATGTCCCCGGCATGAAAAACCCCTTTCGCAGCCTGTGCGCCGGCTTGGCGCTCACGGTGGTCGCGCTGCACGCCCCGGCGGCCACCTGTGAAGATCCGCGCCCCCTGCGGCTGGCGCTGGTTCCCCTGAAAGACCCGACGACCCAGCTGGCCCAGTACCGTCCCCTGATCCGACAGCTGGAAATCGCCCTGGACCGGCGCATCGAGACGGTTCCGGCCACCTCGTACGGCGCGGTCATCGAAGGCCTGCTGGCCGGCGGCATCGACCTGGCCGAACTCGGCCCGGCCTCTTATGCCATCGCGATGCACCGCGGCGCCCATATCGCCCCCATCGCCTCGTTTCGCCTGCGCGCGGGGCCGGCGACCGACTCCACCAAGTCCTACTACTCGCTGCTGATCACGCGCCGCGCAGCGGGCCTGACAAGCCTGGAGGGGCTGCGCGGGACCACGCTCAGCCTGACCGACCCGGCCAGCACCTCGGGCGCGTTGTTGCCGCGCAAGGCCATCCAGCAGTTGACCGGAACACCCCTGGACAGCTATTTCCAGCGCGTCACCTTCGCCGGCTCGCACGACCGCGCCATCGACACCGTGCAAAAAGGCCTGGTGGATGCCGCCTTTGTTTCGAGCACCTCGGTGGACGAAGCCGTCCGCCGTGGCAGGCTGCGCATGGAAGACCTTCACACCCTGTGGAAGTCAAACCCCATTCCCTACGACCCCTTCGTGCACCGCACTCAACTGTGCCCGGCGCTGGCCGCCAAAATCCGGCAGGTCTTTCTGGGCGACGTGAGCGCGTTGCAAGGCATGTTCAAGGACCTGGGAATGACCGGCTTCGTTCCGGTGTCCGATGCGCAGTACCGCGAGATCCGGGCGCTGTTCCCGCCCAGACCCTGACCTGCGGCCGGCTCACGCCGCCACCGCAGCGGGCCTCGGCGACCGCGCGGCCACGCCCACGCCCACCAGGGCCGCGGACACCACGCTCAGGGCCAGCGTGAGCGCAGAGCCGTAGAAGATGCCCGAGGTCATGCCCCGGTCGAGCATGGCGCCAAACACGGGGGCGGCGAGGCAAAAGCCCAGGTCCAGGCCAGAATACACCGTGCCGTACACGCGGCCCGTCGCACCGGGCGGGCTGGCGCGCTTGATGAGCATGTCGCGCGACGGCCCCGCCAGGCCGGTGCCCAGGCCTGCCACCGAAGCCACCGCCACCGCCGCCATGCCGGACAGCCAGCCGGTTCCGACCAGCACCAGCAAGGCCGCCGAGGCCAGCAGGCACACTGAGATCACCTTTTCCAGGCGCACCACGCGGCCCACCAGGAAGCCGCCCACCACCATGCCCGCCGCACCGCACAGCATGTAGCCGGTGACCACCATGGCCGTCACGCTCAGGGGCAGTCCGTGCATGGTCTGTAGCGCGGGGCTGGCGAAGCTCTGGATCGCGCTCAGGGCGCAGGTGCTCCAGAAAAAGAACGAAAAGCACAGCCACACCGAGGGCAGCTTGAGAAAGGCCATCGGGTGCTCATCCGCCACGGCGCTGCCGCCGCCCTTGGCCTGGTGCGCCCAGGCGCCCTGGCGGTCGTCGAGCGCGTCGCGGTTGGCCACCATGACGGCCAGCATCCCCAGCGCCAGCGCAGCACCGCACAGGCAGGCGGTGCGCCACGAGCCGGTGGCCGTGGTGATGCCGGCCATGAACACCGGCGCCATCGCCCAGCCCAGGTTGCCCGAGATGCCGTGCACCGAGAAGCCGTGCCCCAGGCGCTGCGGCGACACGCGCTTGTTCAGGATGGTGAAGTCCACCGGATGGAAGGGCGCGTTGCCCAGACCGGCCAGCGCCGCCGCCAGCACCAGGCCGGTGTAGCCCTGCGCCGTGCCCGCCACCAGGCCCGCGGCGGAAAAGCTCGACAGCGCAAAGAACAGAACCGGGCGCGCGCCCACGCGGTCGACCAGAAAGCCCGACATCGCCTGGCCCACGCCCGAGATGACGAAAAATACTGACACCAGCAGCCCGAGCTGCGAGTAGTTGAAACCGAATTCGGCGATCAGCCACGGAAACAGCGGGGGCAGCAGCATGTGGAAGAAATGCGAGGAGCCGTGCGCCAGGCCGATGAGGCCGATGGTGCGGGCGTCCTGACGCAGAGGCACGGCGGCCGGCGCGGGAGGGTGAGAGGGCGTAGTCATGGGCGCCATCTTAGGGAGATGGGAAAACCCTGGCTCGCCCGCACTGGGCGGCCTGCACGCGGCCGCTGCGGCAGGTCTACGTGCCGGGCCTGCAGGCACACCACCCGTCCAAAACACCTGCCGCAGAGCACGCCTGCGCAGGTTGCGTGGCATCACAGAAGCGCTGGATAAACACCGGCACACCACAAAAACAAGGGTAAATACCTAGACGCCTTCCAAGGGCCGAAGGAATAAAGCCCGGCATCCTGCGCTCTTATGCACATGATCCAAACGGCGGAGTCCCGCTACAACCAATGGGTGCGCGAGCACTACCGCTTTTTGCTGCGCAGCGCCTGGGCGCTGATGGGCTCGCGCGCGGTCGCTGAAGACGTGGTGCAGGACTGTTTCACCAGCGCCTGGAAGCACCGCAAGCAGCTGCGCGACCCGGCGCTGGCGCGCGCCTGGCTGTTCCAGATCATGCGCCGCCACGCCCTGCGCCACATGGCGCCACCCCACCTGGCGCTCGACGATGACCTGCCGCACGCCAGCGACGTGGTGGCCGATGGCGCGCTCGACGACCAGCTCGACGTGGTCAAGGCCCTGGCGCGCATCGCGCCCATCCACCGCGAGGTGCTGGTGCTGTTTTATTTCGACGACATGCCCACGGCGCAGATGGCGCAGGCGCTGGAAGTGGCGCCGGGCACGGTGCTCTCGCGCCTCTCGCGCGCCCGCGAGGCGCTGCGTGCGGCGCTGCACCCCACGGGCGCGGCCGCCGCCCCCTCCCCCGCAGCCCCGCGGCTGCGCAAGGTCTGACATGCCCGACCAACGCCCTCCCGACACCGCCTTCGACCTGCGCGCGCGCGCCGAACTTGCGCTGGCCTTTGACCCGGGCCAGCCGCCCCAACATCTGTTCCGCCACACGCCGCTGCTGGCGCGCCGGGGCCTGCAGCGCACTTTGGCCGCGCTGCTGCTCACGGCCACCGGCGCCACGGCGGTGCTGGCCATGCGCCCGCCGGCGCTGGTGCGCGGCGCCATCGAGCACGAGTACTACGAACGCACGCTGCGCGGCGCCTTCATGGAGGCCGCGCCGCTGCTGCAGCACCTCGGGCTGGGCGACCGGCAGGCCCTGCCCGGCTACCCGCAGCTGCTGCGGCCCTGCGACATCGACGGGCACCTGACCTACCACCTCACCACCTTCTTTGAAAAAGGCGGCATGGTGACGGTGTTCGCCTTTGACGACGCGGTGTCGCTGCCGGACGGCAGCGGCTGGTGGGGCAATGTGTACTGGCAGGTCGTGACCTCGCAGGGCGGCAAGCCGCTGGTGCTCGTCGCGCAGAAGAAAAAGGCCCTGGCCGTGGCGCAAGGCGCCTTGGCCGCGCCGCCGCCCTAGCTTGGCGCTCCCCGTTTTCCCTTTCTCACCCCCCGAAGAACCCAGGAGACTTCATGCACTCTGAACCCACTTCCCTGCCCCGCCGCCGCCTGCTCACCGGCACGGCCAGCGCCCTCGCCGCCGCCGGCCTGGCCACCTGGGCGAATGGCGCCGCGGCGCAAGCCGCCGCCGCCAAGCCCCTGCCGGCCTACCTGGGCTGGAAGGACGCCGGCAGCGTCATCGTGCACAGCAGCACCACGCTGGAGACCCGGCGCGGCGCGTTCGGCACCAGCGTGATCACGCCCACCGACCAGCTCTACATCCGCAACAACCTGCCCGCGCCCGACGCGGCCATCGTGGCCAACCGCGATGCCTGGGAGATCAGCGTCAGCGGCGTCAAGAGCCCGCGCAAGCTCACCGTGGGCGAACTCAAGGCCCTGGGCCTGGAGACCGTCGCGATGGTGCTGCAGTGCTCGGGCAATGGCCGCGGCTTCTTCCCGAGCAAGCCCAGCGGCACGCCCTGGACCGTGGGCGCGGCCGGCTGCGTGGTCTGGAGCGGCGTGCCGGTGCGCGCCGTGGCCGAGGCCCTGGGCGGCGTGGCCGATGGCATGCGCTTCATGACCGGCACGGGCGGCGAGAAGCTGCCCGAGGGCATCGACCCCAAGAGCATCGTCGTCGAGCGCTCGGTGCCCGCGGCCGCCATGCAGGACGCGCTGCTGGCCTGGGAGATGAACGGCGCCCCGATCCCGCTGGCCCATGGCGGCCCGCTGCGCCTGATCGTGCCGGGCTACACCGGCGTGAACAACATCAAGTACATCCGGCAGCTGGCCTTCACGGCGCAGGAGAGCGACGCCAAGATCATGTCGCACGGCTACCGCATGACGCCCCCGGGCGGCAAGGGCGACCCGAGCCAGCCTTCGGTGCAGGAGATGTCCATCAAGTCGTGGATCAACGGACCGCTGCCCGACGATGGCCAGATCGCGGCCGGCGCCCCCGTGCAGATCCACGGTGTGGCCTTCGGCGGCCTGCACGCGGTCAAGGGCGTGGAGGTGTCGATCGATGGCGGCAAGACCTGGCAGGCGGCGCGCTTTGTCGGCCCCGACCTGGGCAAGTACGCCTGGCGCCAGTTCGTGCTGCAGGCCAAGCTGCCGGCCGGCACGCACACGCTGGCCAGCCGCGCCGCCGACACGGCCGGCAACGTCCAGCCCGAGACGCGCGGTGAGAACCAGAGCGGCTACAACAACAGCAGCTGGGCCGACCACGCGGTCAAGGTCACCGCCGCCTGACGCTGCCCCGCCCCGCCCCCAGGCCGCAGGGCCTGGGGGTTTTCTTTTGCGCCCTCGGCGCTGCCCCCCTATGGATCGGAACCACACCATGCCACTGCTCTTCAACACCCCCGCCCGCTTCCTGCGCGCCCTGGCCGCGCCCGCGCTGCTGCTGGCCGCCGGCCTCTGCGGCACGGCCACGAGCGCCGCCGACGAAGCCGCCCAGATGGCCCTGGGAAAGAAGCTCTTCACCACCTCCACGCCCGCCTGCGCCGTCTGCCACACGCTCAAGGACGCGGGGGCCGAAGGCGCCGTGGGCCCGGTGCTCGACGAACTGCGGCCCGACGCCGCGCGCGTGACGAAAGCGCTGCGCGACGGCCTGGGCAGCATGCCCTCGTTCAAGGCCAGCCTGACCGACGCGCAGATCGCCGCGCTGGCGCTCTACGTCGCCAAGGCCAGCCGTCAGCCCTGAGGCGCGCGCCCCGCCGGCGCGTTCAGGCAGATGGGCAGGGCAGGCCCCTGCCCGACAGGCGGCGGCGGTCGTTTCAGGTCTGCGATTCGGCGCAGCGGTTTCTCGAAAAACACGCCAGAAAGGACCTGGGCCCCGGCCCGGGCCCATGCCGCCCGCCCCGGGAAAAACCCGCGGTCGGCACCGCCGCGCTCCAGGCTGCCGCGCAGCCCTGCCCAGGCCCCCTCCGCGCAGCAGCCCGGGGAGTGCACCCCAGCCAAATTGGCCTCCAGCCCTTTACCAGAAAGCGCTGACAGCTATCAATTTCATATTCCCGCCCCAGCCTCGTGCGCCCCACAGACCGCAGGACGCGCCATGCCGTGCGGCGGGCGCCCGTGCGCGGGGACCGCCCCGTTGACTTGCGTCAACGCCCGGCTTGAGGCACGCTCCAAAATCCACACCCTGACTATGGTTTTAAAAAGAACGGAGGGACCCCCCATGAAGCTGCTGACCGACCTCTTCACCACCGACTATGGACTGATGAGCATCACCGGCATTGCCATCATGCTGTTGGGCGGCATCGCATCGGCCGTCGTCGTGCGGCGCAAGATGGGCGAAGCTCCGACGGTGGCGGACACCCCCAAGTAACGTAAAGCGGCGCCCCCTGCCGCGCGGGACTACGGCGGCACGGCGGCGCACCACCCCGCCAGGGGTGCACGGGCCCATTGCTCGAGCCACGCCCAGACCTGCTGCACGCCGTCCTGGTCCGGGCCCTGCAGACCGTGGTCGGCCCCCGCCAGGCTGCGAGCGCAGTACGGCGCGGCACGGGTGCGCGCCCGGTCGGCAAAGCGCGCATAGGCTTCGGCCGGCACCAGCGCATCGTCGGCGCCCCAGACCTGCAGCAGCGGCCAGGGTCCGGTGCTGAGCGGCCCGGCCAGCGGCCAGTGCCAGAGGTCGCGCCAATAGCGCAGGCTGCGGCCTTCCAGCACCCTGCCATCGGGCCACGCGCCCGCCTGTGCCAGCCCCAGTGCCTGCCAGCGCGCGAGCGCGCCGTGGCGCTGGGCCTGCAGCGCGCCCGCGTCTCGCGGGTCCAGCCCGCTGGCGCCCAGCAAGACCAGCCCCGCCAGATGCGGCACCTCGGGCGTGAGCGCGGGCAGCAGTTCGGCCCCTTCCGAAATCCCGACCAGCAGCTGCGGCAGCGGCGGGGTTCCCGCGCGCGCGGCCGCGTCGGCGCGCAGCGCGGCACGCGCATGGTCGCGCCAGGCGCCCAGTGCATCGGCCCGCACGAAGTCGGCCGAACAGTCGCCCGGCGCGGTGGCAGCGTCGGCATCCATCCACGGCTTGTGCAGCACCAGCAGCTGCGCATGCAGCAGGCCGGCAAAGTAGCGCGCGGCCACCGGCCCCATGCCAGCACAGCCCGAGCCCGGCACCACGATCACCCGGTAGCGCGCGGGCGCAGCGCGCTCGGCGCGCTCCAGCACCTGCAGGTGCTGGCCCCGGTCGGCCGGCAGGAGGCGCACGGCAAAGCCTGCGCGCTCGCCAGGCAGCGGCGGCGGGCCGGCGGGTGCGGCGCAGCCGGCCAGCCAGGCGCTGGCCAGCACCAGCGCGCCCCGGCCTGCACAGCGCCCGACAGCCCGCGCAAAGCGGGCCGCAAGGGTGCGGGGGACGGGGCTCATGCGCAGCGACCGGAGGCCGCGCGGCGCGCCCTCACTTGAGGATGAGGACCTGTTCTTGCGGCTGCGGCGCGGCCAGCGGCTGGCCGCCCTGCAGCGGCAGGGCCAGGGCCGGGCGCACGCCGCGCGCC
The DNA here is from genome assembly GCF_012932145.1 of Acidovorax sp. SRB_14. Taxonomy (GTDB): domain Bacteria; phylum Pseudomonadota; class Gammaproteobacteria; order Burkholderiales; family Burkholderiaceae_C; genus Simplicispira. The sequence continues at coordinate 64,990 of NZ_MWOK01000016.1, forward strand.
AGGCCCGGGTCGGTGGCGCCGAGCTGCTCGCCGAGCTGCTGGAACACGCTCTGGGCCAGGCTTTGCGAGGTCTCGCGCATGACCTTGGCCCGGTTGGGCGGAGCGATGTCGCCGCGGCCGGACAGGATCTTGGTGTCGTTGCCGGTGCCCTGCGCGGAAAACGCCGCCTTGATCTCGTAGGTCCGGGTGTGGATCAGCGAGAAGTCGGCCAGCAGGTCGAGGCCGTACTGGTGCGTGGCGCTGGCGGTGCCCTGCAGTGGCGAGAGCGCGTCGGAGAATGCGATGCTCGAGACCACGCCGAACAGCACGTAGTCGGCGCCGTTGAACTCGCCCTTCTTGATGCGCGCGATGATGTCGTTCACCTGGGGCTGGCGCACGGGTGGGACCATCTTGCCGCCCTGCACCTGGTGGAGCACCTGCTCGGCCTTGCTCGGCTGTGGGGCGCCGGCATCGAAGCCCTTGCCCTGCACGAGGCGGAACGTGGTGCCGCGCAGCAGCGCGCCCTTGATGTCGTTGGTGTAGGCACCGAGCTCGCGCTGCTCGATGTAGCTGTAGCGGCCCGCGACATAGGTGCCACTGGCCTGCGCGGAGGCCTGCATCGAATGGCTGCCCGAGCCGCCGTACAGCCCATGGCTGGCGGAGCCGCGGGCGCTCATCTGGCTGCTTCGCTGGTAGGTGCCGGCCTCGAAGTACTCGGACACCTGCTGGGCATAGGCCAGGTCGGTCACGGCGATGCGGGGCGGGTTCTGCGCGGGGGCCGCGCCGCTCCAGGCGAGCGCGGCGGCCGCCAGCGCGGCGGCCAGGGTGGTTCTGCGTTGCATCGTGGCCCCTTCAGCGCTTGCTGGTCTTGCGAATTTCTTTTTCGTCCGCCCATTCGATCGTGCCTTCCTGCACGTCGAACATCTTGAGCGTGAACTTGTAGAACACGTCCTTGGTCGTGTTGTTCTGCTTGACGATGCTGGTCAGCTCGCCTTCGAGCTGGTACTTGGCCGCCGTCATCTGGCCCACCTTGGCGGTGGTGTTCTGCTTGTACAGGCCGCTCTGGTTCTGGCGCTGCAGCTCGTCCACGCCCTGCTGCATCTCGCCGATCGAGCGCGTGAAACGCACCTTGCCCGACTTGACCAGCGCCGTCTGGATCGAGTTCATGACGTTGGTGGTGTCGATGTACTCGCTGGTCTTGTTCTTGACGGTGGAGATCGTCACCGTGGGGCGGCCCTGGAAGATGCCGGTCTCGAGCAGGCCGCCGGTCATCTTCTCGGCAATCATCTGCAGGTCGGTGGAGCCGAATTCGTTGGTCACCAGCTCGACCGCCTTGGCATCGCCGTAGTTGACCTGGCGGTCAAAACGCACGACGGGGGACGAAAGGCTCTGGCAGCCCGCCAGGGCCAGGGTGCTGGCCGCCAGGGCCAGGAGCAGCGCTTTGCGCGGTACGGTGTGCATCGGTTTTTCCTTTAGCGCGGCTTCAGCGCGCCTCCACGTTCATTTCAAGACGGAAGTCGACCGCGGCGCCCGTCGGCGCCACGCTCTTGACGGTGTGCTGGCCCAGGCCCTGCACGCCGAGCTGCTTCCACGATTCGCCGTCGCCGACCTGGTTGCCCACGGCATCGAGCCATTTGAAGCGGTAGAACACGGTGCGGTCGCTGCGCCCCGTGTTGGCCAGGTCGGCCTGCACGATGAGCACGTCGTTCTTGCGCACAACGCGCATCTCGCGCACGGCCAGGCCCTCGGCTTCGCCGCGCAGGGCGATCTTGGAGGCCACCGCCGGTGGCGTGGCGGGGTCGTGCTGTTGCGCCTGCGCGCTGCCGGCCACGGCCAGAAGGGCCAGGCAGGCGGCGGCAAGGGGGTGGCGGGGGGTCATGCGAAAAACTCCTTCGGGGACTCAACGGGTGTCAATGGGCACGGGCCTGGACGGCCGGCTTGGCCTGCGCGCGCGCCGGGCGCGCGGCCGCAGGCTGGGGCTTGGCGGTGGGAGCCACGGCGGCTGGCGCGGCCGGCGGGGGCGGCTCGGCGGCCACGGCCGCGAGCTGGCCCAGCGTGGCGACCTCGCCGGTCAGCACGCTGCTGTGGTAGAAGCGCAGCGGCACCAGGGCGTACTGGCCATCGACCTTGACCGGCTGCTCCAGCGCACGGCCATTGATGGTGATGCGGTGCTCGCCCGGCGGCAGGTAGCCGCGCGCCACATAGACGCGGCCGGGCAGCATGCGCCACATGCGGTCGTCGGCCTGCTCTGTGGCGGCGGACGCCACGGCGCCAATCAAACCGCCCAGCAGGCCCGCGTTCTTTTGCAGCTGGTCCTGCAGCACGCCCTTGGCCACGGCGCGCGTGAAGCCGCGCAGCACCATGCCGGGCATCTCGTCCTTGAGCGCGCGGCGCGCCATGGCATTGAGGTCGACCACTTTTTCGAGTTTCAGGTCGTAGCCCGCCACCGACAGCTGGCTCAGCAGCGGATCGCTCGACGGCTCGATCACCGGGTAGGAAATGCTCGCCGTCACCAGGCCGCGGCCGGTGGGCACGGGCAGCGTGAAGGCCTTGGGCTTGCGCGCCGGGGCGTCGCCGGCCTCGACCACGAACAGCACGTCTGTCATGCGCTGGCGGCGCTTCCAGGTGAAGCTGCTGCGGTCGTCGAGGCCGCGCAGGCCCTCTTCGAGCACGCCGGTCTCGGGCTTGAGCTCGATCGCCTTGCGGTAGCCGGGCGCGGCCAGGCCGGGCTCGTTCATGGCCTCGTACATGAAGCCGGCCAGGTAGTGGCTGAGCGCATTCTGGTAGCCGTTCTTCAGGGCCAGCACCTCGGGGTCGTTGAGGGTCTCGACCGGGTAGCCATTGATCTGCTTGCTGCCCGACGCGGCGCCCTTGGACTTGGCTTCCTCTTCGGCGGCCAGCGTTTCCTTGGCCCGGAACTCGGCAATGACGGCTTCGCGCTCGTGCGTGCGCTTGATGTCCACGCGGGCGTTGTCAAAGTCGCCCAGCGCCACGCGGTTGAGGGCCATGCGCGTCGTGAGCCAGACCTTCTCGTAGTCCTGGCCTTCGTACACCTTCAGGCGCTCGCTGATCAACGAGGCGCCCACGGTGCCCATGAGCTTCTGCGGGTTGCCGGTGGCGGCCTCTTCCCATTCCTTGACCTTGTTGTCGGCCAGCATGAAAGCGTGGTTGCTGTCCTCGTAGCGGCGGTCCAGCCGCAGCAGTTCGCCGCGCTCGAGGTTGTAGAGCAGCGCGGTTTTGTCGCTTTCGGTGGTGGCAGACGACTCCAGCCGCGCCAGCGCCGCAGGAATGCCCTGGGCCTGTCCAGCGCTGTGCACGTCCGAGGCCAGCTTGTCGTGGCTTTGCAGGCTGGCACAGCCCGTCAGCGCGACGCTCAGCGCCAGCAGGCCCCAGAAACGGGCACGGGAAAAAAACCGGTGGTTCATCAACATTCCTTGGAGGTCTTCGAAGGGCACCAGAAGACCCGGTGGCGCCGCGCAGGCGCCACAGGACAAGGAAAAAGCGGACGCGGGCCTGCGCCCCTGGCACCTGCGGTCCGACCCACCCTCCCGCATCCGGTTTCTTGGCTGGTATTGTAAAAATACAGCCGCAAATGTATCAAAACGTGAAGACAGAGTAATGCGCTTGGTCAATACTCTTGCCGCATGCCACCCTGCCGCCACAGGACGCGGCCGGCTTCAGGCGCGCGTGGCGGCCTCGGGCATGCGGTACACCCACGCACCGCGGCGGCCAGCCACCTGCAGCCGCGCCTGGGCCGGGACACCGGGCAAGGGAAATTCCAGGCTCACCAAGTACGCCCCGGGGTCCAGCTCGGCGCGCGCCTTATCCACGGCGCGCGCCATGCTTTCGGGACGCTGGAACAGGTAGACGAGCTGGTAGCCGCTCCAGTCGGCGCGCCACATGTCGCCGCGGCGCACGCGCGCCCAGGGGCAGCGCAGCGCGCACAGCAGGCGCAGGGCAGCGCTCCACTCCACGCCTTCGATGCGGGCCTGCGGATAAGCACGGCGCAACGCCACCAGCCCGTCGCCCAGGCCGCAGCCGGCGTCGAGCACGCGGTCCTGCGGCGCCAGGGGCGCGAGCGCGGCGAGCGCATCCAGGGCCTTGCGCGGGGTCGGGAACAGCGGCGCGTCGCGCCAGGCATTGAGCGGGTACACCAGCAGCAGCAGCGCCAGCGGCACCAGCCAGGCCCACGCCGGCACGCAGGCTGCGCCGCTGGCCAGCAGCGACAGCGGAAAGCCCGCGGCGATCAGCCCCCGGCGCCACCAGCCGCGCCCCAGCCGACTGGCCGCCGTGCCCAGCGCACAGGCCAGCAGCAGCGCCCAGGGCGCAGGCAGCGCGCGCTGCAGGCCGGCAAACACCAGCCAGGCGGCGGCCCACACCAGCAGCGCGGGCAACGGCCAGGGCAGGCGCAGCACCATGGCGGCGATGTATTTATTTCATTTCTCAATCCAGCGTGAACGCGAAGGACTGCCCAGACAGTGCGGTAGCACGGCAAGGTAATCCGACAAAGTTCCCGTTGGATCTAGAAATGGAATCAGCCGCGCAGCCGGTCGATCAGGCCATTGAGCGCGTCGAGCGAGCCAAACTGGATCGCCAGCTCGCCCATGTCTTCCATGCGACCGCCGCGCTTGACGCGCTTCTTGACCCGCACCTCGACCTCGGCCATGAGCAGGTCCGACAGCTCTTCCTCGACGCGCTTCATGTCGCGCGACTTTTCCTTCTGCGGCTTTTGCGGCACCAGGCTGAAGTCGGCGCCGATCCTCTTGACCAGCGCCTCGGCCTCGCGCACCGACAGCTTCTTGGCGGCGATCTGGTTGCCCGCGGTGATCTGCGTGGCGCGGTCCAGCGTGAGCAGCGCGCGCGCGTGGCCCATGTCGATGTCGCCGGCCATGAGCATGGTCTGCACCGGATCGGCCAGGTTCAGCAGGCGCAGCAGGTTGCTCGCCGCGCTGCGCGAGCGGCCGACGGCCTGCGCCGCCAGCTCGTGCGTGAGGCCGAACTCCTTGACCAGGCGCGAGAGGCCCTGCGCCTCTTCGAGCGGGTTCAGGTCTTCGCGCTGGATGTTCTCGATCAACGCCATGGCGGCGGCGGACTCGTTGGGCACGTCGCGCACCAGCACCGGCACGCTGGCCAGTCCGGCGATGCGCGCGGCCCGGAAGCGCCGCTCGCCGGCAATGATTTCATAGCGGCCGGCGTGCTCGCCCTCGGCCAGGCGCCGCACCAGGATGGGCTGCATGATGCCCTGGGCCTTGATGCTCTCGGCCAGCTCGTAGAGCGCGCCCTCGTCCATGCGCGTGCGCGGCTGGTACTGGCCGGGCACCAGCTCGGACAGGGCCAGCGCGTGCGGCAGGCCGTCGTCCTCGGCCGGCGGCGTGGCCGCGCTGTCTGCGGCCTTGGGGCCCAGCAATGCTTCCAGGCCGCGGCCCAGGCCCTTGGGTTTCTTGGTCGCCATAGGGTGTTCAGTCTTTCATCAGGGTTGCAAGCAGCGCACGGCCTTCGGGCCAGTCGCCCAGGCCCGATTCCGCATTGATATGGCCGCGCTCGCCGCAGTCGACGAAGCGCGCGCCCCAGGCGCCGGCCAGGGCCTGCGCGCGCCCCAGGCTGCAATAGGGGTCGTTGTGGCTACCGACCAGCACGGCAGGAAAGGGCAGCGGCTGCAGCGCCACTGGCGCCCAGCCTGGCAGGTGAGGGCGCAGGTCGGCGCGCTCCACATCGCCCGGCGCCACCAGCAGCGCCCCCTTGACGCGGTGCGCGTGCTTCGAATGCGTGGCCCACCAGGCGGTCAGGATGCAGCCCAGGCTGTGGGCCACCAGCACGACCGGAGCACCGGCGTCCAGCACGACCTCTTCGAGCCGCGCCGTCCAGTCGCCGCGCAGCGGGCGCATCCACTCGTGCTGCTCGACGCGCTGGTAGCCGTGCAGGCGTTCCCAGCGGCTTTGCCAATGGTCCGGGCCCGAGCTTTGCCAGCCGGGAAGGGACAGGACATGGGAAGGATTCACAGCCAATGCACTATTGTTTTGATAGCTTCAAACGCTTGCACATCAAGCATTTGAAGCCTTTTTCTCATTGGACGCGCGGGCGCGCCCGGCGGCTTTCTGCGCCATCGCGGGCACGCGTGCCACCATCTCCTGGGCGAACGCCACAAAAGCCTGGCTGCCTTTGGCCGAGGGGTCGAATACCACGCCGGGCAGGCCGTAGCTGGGGGCCTCGGCCAGGCGCACGTTGCGCGGAATCACGGTGTCGAACACCTTGTCGCCGAAGTGGCCCTTGAGCTGCTCGCTGACCTGCTGCTGCAGCGTGATGCGCGAGTCGAACATGACGCGCAGCAGGCCAATGATCTGCAGGTCGGGGTTGAGGTTGGCATGCACCTGCTTGATGGTGTGCACCAGGTCGGTCACGCCTTCGAGCGCGAAATATTCGCACTGCATGGGCACGACGACACCGTGCGCGGCGCACAGGCCGTTGAGCGTGAGCATCGACAGTGAGGGCGGGCAGTCGATCAGCACGAAGTCGTAGTCGCCATCGACCTCGGCCAGTGCGGCCTTGAGCCGCATCTCGCGGCGCTCCAGCGCCACCAGCTCGATCTCGGCACCGGCGAGCTCGCGGTTGGCGCCGAGCACGTGGTAGCCGCATTTTTCGGCCAACACGGCGGCCTCGCGCACCGACGCCGATTCGATCAGCACGTCGTACACCGACAGGGCCAGCTGGCGCTTGTCGACGCCCGAGCCCATGGTCGCGTTGCCCTGCGGATCGAGGTCGACCATCAGCACGCGCTGGCCGATGCTGGCCAGGCCGGCGGCCAGGTTCACCGCGGTGGTGGTTTTGCCGACGCCGCCCTTTTGGTTGGCAACACAGAAAATTTTAGCCATGGGATCCCGAAAGTTATGGGGTGGGAGACTGCAGCCGGTCAGCAACGGGTCCGCCGTTTTTTCGAGCGCACGGGCGAGGGCGAGACTGGCGCGCACAACACAATGGCGGCGCCGAATGCGCCGTGATCTGCGATACCACGCATGGCTTCTCCGGGGCTGCGAGCTGCGAGTTTACGCGACGGTCTTTGCCGTCACGGCGCGGGCCGCATCCAGACGATGCAGCGCTCGGCATCGAGCCCCGGCACGGTGAGTGGTTCCACGTGAAACACCTGCACCTTCGCGGGCAGCGCCGCGATCTCATCGGCCGGGTGCTTGCCCTTCATCGCCAGCCAGACGGCGCCCTCGCCCAGCGCCGGGCGCGACCAAGCGGTGAAGTCGGCCAGCGACGCAAACGCGCGGCAGCTCACCACGTCGAAGGGCCCGGCCAGCGATTCGACGCGCGCGTGCACGCCGTGCAGGTTCTGCAGCTTGAGCGTGACTGCCACCTGCTGGATGAATGCGGCCTTCTTCGCCACCGTGTCGACGCAGCTCACATCGAGCTGCGGGCAGCAGACCGCGAACACCACGCCGGGCAGGCCGCCGCCGGACCCCACGTCGAGCAGGCGCGGCGGCGCCCCCGCAGCACCCTGCCCGGCCTGCACCAGGTGCCGGCCAAGATGTCGGCGCAGCGGCGCCACGGCCGCCAGGCTGTCGAGCAGGTGGTGCGTCAGCATCTCGGCCGGATCGCGCACCGCCGTCAGGTTGTAGACCTTGTTCCACTTCTGCAGCAGCGCCATGAATTCGAGCAACTGGGCGATCTGCGCCTCGTCCAGGTCGAGGTCCAGCGCCTCGCCGCCGCGGCGCAACGCCGCTTCCAACGCCGCGCTCATGCGGTCTCGCCCGCTTGCGCGGCTTGTTCGGGTGCAGCGAAGCCTTTGAAACCGCCGCGCTTCAGATGCACCAGCAACAGCGAAATGGCGGCCGGCGTGATGCCGGTGATGCGCGACGCCAGGCCCAGCGTCTCGGGCTTGAAGCGCGCCAGCGCCTGGCGCGCCTCGATGCTCAGCGCCGTGACCTGCATGTAGTCCAGCTCGGGCGGCAGGCGCAGCTTTTCGTAGTGCGCGGCGCGCTCCACCTCGTCCTTCTGGCGGTCGATGTAGCCCGCATACTTGGCGGCAATCTCGACCTGCTCGACCACCGGCGCGGCCAGCTCGCCCAGCGCCTCACGGGACACCGCGTCGCTTGCGTACTTGCCGCCGTCCATGCCGACCAGCGCGCCATACGCCACATCGGGGCGGCGCAGCAGCTCGAACAGGTTGTACTCGTGCTCGATGCCCTTGCCGAGCACGCGCACCGATTCTTCGACCGGCAGGTTGCGCGGATTGACCCAGGTGGACTTGAGGCGCTCTGTTTCACGTGAAACAGCGTCGCGCTTGCGGCTGAACGCATCCCAGCGCGCATCGTCGACCAGGCCCATCTGCCGCCCGACCTCGGTCAGGCGCATGTCGGCGTTGTCCTCGCGCAGCTGCAGGCGGAACTCGGCGCGGCTCGTGAACATGCGGTACGGCTCGGTCACACCCTTGGTGATCAGGTCGTCCACCAGCACGCCCAGGTAGGCCTCGTCACGCCCCGGAAGCCACGGCGCCAGGCCCTTGCACTGCAGCGCGGCGTTGGCGCCAGCAAACAGGCCCTGCGCGGCGGCCTCTTCGTAACCTGTCGTGCCGTTGATCTGGCCGGCGAAGAACAGACCCTCGATCTGCCGCGTCTCGAAGTTGCTCTTGAGCGAGCGCGGATCGAAGTAGTCGTACTCGATGGCGTAGCCGGGGCGCAGGATGTGCGCGTTCTCCAGCCCCTCCATGCTGCGCACCAGCGCCAGCTGGATGTCGAACGGCAGGCTGGTGCTGATGCCGTTGGGATAGAACTCGTGCGTCGTCAGGCCCTCGGGCTCGAGGAAGATCTGGTGGCTGTCCTTGTCGGCAAAGCGGTTGATCTTGTCTTCGACGCTCGGGCAGTAGCGCGGTCCCACGCCCTCGATCTTGCCGGTGAACATGGGGCTGCGGTCAAAGCCGCTGCGGATGATGTCGTGCGTGCGCGCGTTGGTATGCGTGACCCAGCATGGCACCTGGCGCGGGTGCATCGCGGCCCCGCCGTGGGCGTGCGCCATGAAGCTGAACACCGGCACATGGCCTTCGTTGACGCCGCCCGGCATGCCGTCGCCCGGCTGCGCGGTGCATCTCGAAAAGTCGATGCTGCGCCCGTCGATGCGCGGCGGCGTGCCGGTTTTGAGGCGCCCCTGCGGCAGCTGCAGCTCCTTCAGGCGTGCCGACAGGCTCACGGCCGGCTGGTCGCCGGCGCGGCCGGCGGCGTAGTTGTTCAGCCCGACGTGGATCTTGCCGTCGAGGAAGGTGCCCGCCGTCAGCACGACGGTGCGGCTGCGAAAGCGGATGCCGACCTGCGTCACGGCGCCGACGACGCGGTCGCCCTCGACCATCAGGTCGTCCACGGCTTGCTGGAAGATCAGCAGGTTGGGCTGGTTCTCGAGCGTGCGGCGGATGGCTGCCTTGTACAGGATGCGGTCGGCCTGGGCGCGCGTGGCACGCACGGCGGGGCCCTTGGAGCTGTTGAGAATGCGGAACTGGATGCCGCCCTCGTCGGTGGCCAGCGCCATGGCGCCACCCAGCGCGTCCACCTCTTTAACCAGGTGGCCCTTGCCAATGCCGCCGATCGACGGGTTGCAGCTCATCTGCCCCAGCGTCTCGATGTTGTGCGTGAGCAGCAGCGTCTGGCAGCCCATGCGCGCGGCGGCCAGCGCCGCCTCGGTGCCGGCATGGCCGCCACCGACGACGATGACATCAAATTCCTGGGGGTACAGCATGGGAAGCGCTCCGGGGCACAGGGCCCAATGGTCAAACACAGCCCGCCATGCGCGGGGCGGCATGCGGGCTAACCCGTAATTTTCCCACTTTGCGGCGCGAGGCGTCCGGGCCATGCGCGCGTGGGGTTTTGCGCAGCCGTGGTGTTCCACGTGAAACAGGCGCCGCGCCGCAGGCGCATTGACCAGCGGCGGCACGCCAGTCCGGGGCCTGTGCTCCAATCGCGGCCATGAAAATTCTCGTCTTCGCGGGCAGCACCCGCCACCAATCGTTCAACCGCCGCCTGGCCCGCGAGGCCGCCGATCTGGCCCGCACGGCGGGCGCCGAGGTCACGCTGCTGGAGCTGGCCGAGCTCGACATCCCGATGTACAACGCCGACCTCGAGGCGCGCGGCACGCCGCCCGATGTGCTGCGCCTCAAGCGCCTGCTGTGGGAGCACCCGGCCTGGATCGTCTGCTCGCCCGAATACAACGGCAGCTACACCGCCCTGCTCAAGAACACCATCGACTGGGCCTCGAGCCCCGTGGCCGGCGACCCCGACTGGGGCGACGGCACCAAGCCCTTTCGCGGCAAGGTGGTGGGCATGCTCAGCGCGTCCAACGGGCGCCTGGGCGGCCTGCGTGCGCAAAGCCACCTGGCGCCGCTGCTGATCAACCTCGAATGCTGGCTCGCACCGCGTGCGTATGCGCTCAGCGGCGCCGCCAGCGCGTTCGACGAGCGCGGCGCGCTGCTGCAGGCCGAGCACCGCGACGGCGTGCGCGGCGTGGTCGAACAGGTGCTGTGGGCCGCTGAGCGCATGCACGGCGGGGCCGCCGCATGAACCTGCAACATTTCAATGAAATGTGCTGCAAGCGCAGTTCCAGCAAGCGCTGGCAGCTATGGTTCGGATAGCACGCCTGCACTGCAGGCCGGCCTGCGGCGCCTGCTGCACGGCACCGTCGATCTCGAGCGCCATCCCCGGCATGCCGCACGGCAAGCCCGCCGGCGTGCGCTGCGTGCAGCTGGGCCCTGACGAGCGCTGTCTGGTCTTTGGGCGGCCCGAGCGCCCCGCCGTCTGCGCCAGTCTGCAGGCCGAGCCCGCGATGTGCGGCAGCAGCCGCGCCGAGGCCCTGGCCTGGCTCGCGCGGCTCGAAGACCTGACGCAGCCGTGATGGCCCCGCCGTGCGCGCCGGCGCCGCAGCGCATAGCATGGCGGTTCCCTTTCTCCACCCAAGGAAACCGACCATGAAGCTGTACTACTCTCCCGGCGCCTGTTCGTTGTCGCCGCACATCGCCCTGTACGAAGCCGGCCTGCCCCACACCGCGGTGCTGGCCAGCACCAAGACCCACCAGTTGCAGGACGGCACCGACTACTACAGCATCAACCCGCTGGGCTATGTGCCGGTGCTCGAACTCGACAGCGGCGAGCGCCTGCGCGAAGGCCCGGCCATCGTGCAGTACATCGCCGACCAGGTGCCCGACAAACAGCTCGCCCCGGCCAACGGCACGCTCGCGCGCTACCACCTGCAAGAGTGGCTGAACTTCATTTCCAGCGAGATCCACAAAGGCTTCGGTCCGCTGTTCAACCCCGCCACGCCGGCCGACTACAAGCCGGTGGCCATCGAGCGGCTGCAGCAGCGCCTGCAGTGGCTCGACGGCCAGCTGGCCCACCGCTCCTATCTGATGGGCGAGCAGTTCACCGTGGCCGACGGCTACCTGTTCACCGTCGCCAGCTGGGCCCCGCATGTGCAGGTGGACACGGCGGGAATGGCGAATCTGCAGGCCTTCCTGCAGCGCGTGGGCGCCCGCCCGGCGGTGCAGGCGGCGCTGCAGGCCGAGCGGCAGCCCACGTAAGCGGCGCCGCGCTTAGACGGCGCTTGCGCTGCCGCCTGGTGCAGGCTCCGGCTCCGGCGCGGGTGCGGGCGCGGGCGCGGGTGCGGGCGCGGGTGTGCCGGCCGCGCGCAGCTGCAGCCCGGCCACGGTCTTTCTGAGCGCATCAAAGTCGACCGGCTTGGTGACGTGGGCGTCGAAGCCTTCGCGCCGCGCGCGCTCGGCATCGGCATTGCGGCCATAGCCGGTCATGGCGATGGCGCGCACCTGCCCATGGCCCGGCATCTGGCGCAGCGCCGCCAGCAGCGCGTAGCCGTCCATGCCCGGCATGCCAATGTCCGAAATCAGCAGGTCGTAGGTGTTCAGCGCCGCCAGGTCCAGCGCCGCGGCGCCGCTGCTGGCGGTGTCCACGTCGGCCCCCTCGTTTTCGAGCACCACGGCAAACAGCAGCAGCGCATCCTCCATGTCGTCCACCAACAGCACGCGCAGCCCCTGCAGGGCCGACGCCGCCGCCGCGGCCTCGGCCCTGGGCTCGCCGCCGCCGACGAGCGGCAACAGCACCGTGAACGTGGTGCCTTTGCCGAGGCCGTCCGACACGACGCTCACCTCGCCGCCCTGCGCGCTGCTGAGTTCCTGCACCAGCGCCAGCCCGATGCCCAGGCCACCGCGGCGTGCCGAGGCGGCGCCCCCCTGCGAGAACAGGCCAAACACCTGGGACAGGAATTCGGGCGCAATGCCGACGCCGGTGTCGGCCACCGTCAGCTGCGCAAAGGCGCCGCGCTGCGCCAGCGCCACGGTCACGCTGCCGCCGGTGGGCGTGAACTTGAGCGCGTTGTGGAGCAGGTTCCAGACGATCTGCTCGGTGCGCACACGGTCGCACCACAGCTGCAGCTCGGGCGCCTCGCACACCCAGTGCAGCGCCACGCCCTTGCGCTGGGCGTCTACACCGGCGATTTCCACGATCGCGGCCACGGCCTCGACGGCCACCGCTTCGAGGTTCAGCTGAAGCTTGCCGGTGCGCACGCGCGAGAGGTCCAACAGGTCGTCGATCAGCTTGGCCTGGCTGCGCACGGCGCTGCGGATGTTGTCGCTGGCGCGCTGCGCCATGGCCACGCCCTGCAGCTCGGGCAGGCGCGCCAGCAGCTCGGTGCTGACCTGGATCAGGTTGAGCGGGTGCTTGAGCTCGTGCGACATCACGGCCAGGAACTGGTCCTTGAGTTCGTTGGCCGCGCGCGCCTCGCTGCTGGCCAGCTTCTCACGCTCCAGCATCGCCTCGCGCTCGGCTTCCTGGGTTTTGCTGCCGGTCATGTCGCGGGCAATCTTGACAAAGCCCGACACGCTGCTGTCGCGCAGCTGCGTCATCACGCCGCTGCAGTAGAAGATCGAGCCGTCCTTGCGCAGGTGCCAGCGCTCGTCCTCGGCACGGCCGGTTTCGCGCGCGCGCCGCATCTCGTCCTCGGGCACGCCGCTGGCGCAGTCCTCGGGCGTAAAGATCAGGCGGATGTGCTGGCCCAGCACCTCCTGGTCCTGGTAGCCGAACACGCGCCGCGCGCCCTCGTTCCACGAGGTGATCAGGCCGTCGTCGTCGAGCGTCACGATGATGTAGTCGCGCGTGGTGAGCGCCGCCAGGCGCAGGCGCTCCTCGCTGGCGCGCACGCGCTGCTCGGCCTGCCGCAGTTCGGTCACATCGACGAACGCCAGCACCGCGCCGGCGATCTTGTTGTCCACCGTGCGGTAGGGGCGCAGGCGCGCCAGGTAGTGGCGCGCGTCCAGGCTGCGCACCGGACGCTCGACGGTGCGCAGGTCCTGCAGCACGCTCTGCAGGTCCTGCGCCAGATCGTCGTAGTCGAGCCGGTGCGTGATGTCCTGCAGCGCCCGGCCGACGTCGCTGTCAATCACGTTGAACAGCCTCGCGACCTGCGGCGTGAAGCGCTTGATGCGCATCGCCTCGTCAATGAACAGCGTGGCGATGTCGGTCGAGGCGAGGAAGTTCTGCAGGTCGTCGTTGGTCTTGCTGGCCTCCTCGACGCGCGTCTTGAACTCGTAGTTGACGGTGATCAGCTCCTCATTCATCGACTGCAGCTCTTCCTTGCTCGTCTCGAGCTCTTCGGTGGCCGAGCGCAGCTCCTCGTTGATGGCCTGCAGTTCCTCGTTCGACGCCTTGAGTTCCTCGGTCGAGATGCCGGCGTGCTCGACGGTGTTGCGCAGGTGGCTCTTCAGCTGGTCGACCTCGGCCTCGAGCTGGCCAATGAGCTGGCGGTCGGTGCTGTCGCCGGCCGCGCCGTGCTCCGCCGTGGCAGCCTGCTCGGCGTCCTCGAACACCACCAGCATCAGCGGCTCGGCGCTGTGCGGCTCGGCGGAGGTGTCTGGCGCGGGCGCGGGCACCGGCGTGACCGCCAGCCGGATATGGCGGGCCACCCCCCCGTGCTCGAAGTGGATGCTGCGAGTGCGCACCGCCTGGCCGATTTGCGCGACCTGGAACAGCGCGGTGCGCAGTTCGATGCGCAAGTCCGGGTGCACGCTGGCCAGCAGCTCGGCGGTGGGCGGGCCGCCGCCTTGCTGCAGGTAGCGCGCGGCGCCGTCCGACAGGTGCAGGATATGCAGCCGGTGGTCGGCCAGCAGGCTCGGCGGCGCGCAGGCACAGATGGCGCGCGCGTGCAACTCGGCCACCGCCGCGCGGCTGCTCTCGCGCAACACCGGTCCCTGCGGCAGCAGGTGGCGCCGGTCGGGACCCGAGAGCGCCGACAGCGGCAGATGGCGCACCCCATGCCCGGGCGCGCGCGGGTTGGCCTGGTAGATGCGGTTTTTCTTGTCCACCACGGTGAACAGCTCGCCCGCGGCGTCGGCCGACTCGGACATGCCCAGGAACAGGTAGCCACCGGGGCGCAGCGCAAAGCGGAACATCTCGAGGATGCTGAGTTGCGCCGCGCTGCTCACGTAGATCAGCAGGTTGCGGCAGCAGATCAGATCGAGGCGCGAGAACGCCGGATCGCGCAGCACGTTGTGCGCGGCAAACAGCACCGGCTCGCGCACCGCCTTGCCCACCCGGTAGCCAGACGGCTCGCACGTGAAGTACTGCGCCAGGCGTTCCGGTGCCACGTCGGTGGCGATGCAGGGCCCATACAGCCCGGTGCGCGCCAGCGCCAGCGCGCGCTCGTCGATGTCGGTGGCAAACACCTGCGCCGGTGCCATGCCGCCTCCACCGCGCCGCTGCGCCGCCTCGTGCAGCAGGATCGAGAGCGAATACGCCTCTTCGCCGGTGGCACACCCCGCCACCCAGGCGCGCAACGGCTCATTGGCGGCGCGCTCGGCCAGCAGCGGCGCAATCGCTTCGCGTTCGAGCGCCTCGAAGGCCTCGCGGTCGCGGAAGAAGTTGGTCACGCTGATCAGCATGTCCTGCAGCAGCAGGCCGGTCTCCTCGGCGTGGGTGCGCAGGTGTTCGCAGTAGGCGTTCAGGTCGGGCACCTCGCACACCTGCATGCGCCGCTCGATGCGGCGCAGCATCGTGGCGCGCTTGTAGTGGCGAAAGTCGTGCCCGGTGCGCAGGCGCAGCAGCGCCATCACGTCCTGCAGCGCCTTCTCGGCACGCTGCGCATCGGCGGCGCTGGGTGGGGACGGCAGCTTCTCGCCGCTCTCGACCGTCTCCGGCAGCCAGATGCGCCGGGCGTTGTTCCACAGGTCCAGCAGGCGCTGGGGCATGTCCGCCACCGGCAGCACGAAGTCCACCGCCCCCGTGGCGATGGCGGCGCTGGGCATCTCGGCGAACTCGGCGTCGTCGGGCGCCTGCACCAGCGCCACGCCGCCCTTTTCCTTGATGCGCTTGAGGCCCACGGCACCGTCGGCGCCCGTGCCCGAGAGCACGACGCCCAGCGCGCGCGACCCCTGCACGTGCGCCAGGGTGCGGAAGAACAGGTCGATGGCGACATGCGGTCCGTGCACCCGCACGGGCGCGCACAGCTCGAGCCGGCCGTCGTTCATCAACAGGTCTTGGTTGGGCGGGATGATGTAGATGTGGTCGGGCTGGACCGGCACCGGGCCGGTCACCTGGACCACCGCCATGCGGGTGTGGCGCTGCAGAATGGCATCGGCGCTGCTGGGGTGCTGGGGTGAGAGGTGCAGCACCACCACGAACGCCATGCCCGACTGCGACGGCATGTGGTCGAAGAACCGCTGCAGCGCCGCCAGCCCGCCGGCCGAGGCCCCCATGCCGACCACCGGAAAGTCCAGCGTGCTTTTCTGCAGGCCGGGCCATTGTTCCGGATCGGATGGCACTGCCACGGGTGGGGCTGTTGCGGGCGCCGGGGCGGGTGCCGGGGGCGCAGGGGGGGCAACGTGGGACATGGCGATTCTCCTGAACCATGGTAAAGCCAGCGTCCGCTGCATGCATCCACACCGCGCGGTAGGCTTGTGCATTGTCCTTGGCTTTCTTTCACCCCCCTCACGCACAGGCCCGTCCATGTCCTCTCGCCTTTACCAACCCGTGACCGCGGGTGCCTTGCACCTGAAAAACCGCATCGCCATGGCCCCGCTCACGCGCAACCGCGCGCCCGGCGCGATTCCCACGCCGCTCATGGCGCAGTACTACGCGCAGCGCGCCAGCGCCGGCCTGCTGATCACCGAGGCCACCGCGATCAGCCCGCAGGGCCAGGGCTATGCCGACGTGCCGGGCCTCTACAGCACCGAGCAGCTCGACGGCTGGAAGCGCGTCACCGAGGCCGTGCACCAGGCCGATGGCAAGATCGTCGTGCAGCTGTGGCATGTGGGCCGCGTCTCGCACACCACGCTGCAGCCCGGCAACGCAGCGCCCGTGGCACCCTCGGCCGTCCGCGCCCACACCAAGACCGTGCTGATCAAGGACGGCGTGCCCACCTTCGTGGAAACCTCGATGCCGCGCGCGCTCGACCTCGATGAGCTGCCCGGCATCGTGCAGGACTACCGCCACGCCGCGCGCAACGCGATCGCCTGCGGCTTCGACGGCGTCGAGACCCACGGCGCCAACGGCTACCTGCTCGACCAGTTCCTGAAAACCGGTGCCAACCAGCGCACCGACGACTACGGTGGCAGCATCAAGAACCGCGCGCGCCTGCTGCTCGAAGTGGTGCGCGCCATCGTCGACGAAATCGGCGGCGAGCGCACCGCGATCCGCCTCTCGCCCGTGACCCCGGCCAACGACATCACCGACGCCGATCCGCAGCAGCTGTTCGACTATGTGCTCGCGCAGCTGGCACCGCTGGGCCTGGCCTACGTGCACCTGATCGAAGGCGCTACCGGCGGGCCGCGCGAGCTGGCCGAGCGCCCGTTCGACTACGCCGCCCTGCGCGATGTCTACCGCAAGGCCGGCGGCACGGGCGCCTGGATGGTGAACAACGCCTACGACAAGGCCCTGGCGGAGGCCGCGGTCGAGAGCGGCGTCGACATCGTCGCCTTTGGCCGGCCGTTCATCGCCAACCCCGACCTGGTCGAGCGCCTGCAGCGCGGCGCGCCGATGAACCCGCCCGACCGCGCCACCTTCTATGGCGGCGGCGCCGAAGGCTATACCGACTACCCCACGCTGTTCTGAGAAGCCAGCCGCGGCCCACACCGCGCCCTGCGCCGCCCGCCCCCACGGCGGGGAAGGTCATCGCAGCCTCAAAAAAACGGTCAAAACCGCCCCTAACGCTGGTGCAGCAAGCGCGTGGCGCTATCAAATCAGGAATTCAGCGCTCACAGTGGCATGAACACCAGGCGCACGCACAAGCCCACGCCCTGGGGTCCGGCATCGAGCTCCAGGCGCGCCTCCAGCAGCTCGGCATAGCGCGCCACGATGGCCAGGCCCAGGCCCGCGCCCTGGCCCAGGCGCTCGCCCTCGCGGCCCTGGGCCCAGCGCTGCAGCAGGTGCTGGCGCTGCTCGGCCGTCAGGCCCGGCCCGTTGTCGAGCACCGACAGAACCACCTGGCCTGCCAGGCGCGACAGCTCCACCGTCACGCTTGGCGGCGTCTGCGGCGCCGTTGGCACGCCGTAGCGCAGCGCGTTGTCGATCAGGTTGTTGAGCACGCCCTCGATCAGCAGCGCCTGTCCCTGCACGGCGACCGTCCGGTCCAGCCCGCGCGCGCCCAAGTCCACGCCGGCCGCGTCGGCGCGGCGCAGAAACTGCAGCACGGTCTGGCGCACCAGCTCGTCGAGCCGCACCGTCTGGCGCGGCAGATCGCCGCGCACCTCGTCGGCCAAGGCCAGCGCCAGCAATTGGTCGATCAGGTGGCTGGCGCGCGCCTCGCTGTGCACGATGGCGCCCAGTTGCTCGCGCCAGACGGCCGGCTCTTTCTGCGCCAAGCCGTAGTTGGTCAGCGCGCGGATGCCGGCCAGCGGCGTGCGCAGCTCGTGCGCCACATTGCCGGCAAACTCGCGCTGCGCGCGCACGCCCTGGGCCACACGCGCCAGCAGGGCGTTCACGGCCGTGCCCAGGCGCTGTAGGTCGCGCGTGGACGCCTGCACCGGCACGGGCGCCAGGTCGCGCGCGTCGCGCCGGTCCAGCGCCTGCTGCAGCGCGGTCAGGGGCCGCAGCTCTTCCTGGATCGCTTGGCGCAGCCACGCCGCCAGCCCCAGCAGCAGCAGCGCCTGCGACACCACCGAGTACAGCAGCACGCTGCGCAGCAGGGCGCTGCGCCCGCGCGTGGTCTGCGCCATCAATACTTCGAAGGCCGCGGGCACCTCCAGCTGCAGGCGCACTGCGCGCAGCGCCTGGCCCTCGAAACGGATGTCGGAAAAGCGGTACGCATCGTCGTCGCGTGGCGGCGGCACGGGCAAACCGGGGTTGCCGGTCAGCACCGAGCCATTGGGGCGCAGTACCGCGAAATACACCGTCTCCACTTGGTCGAACAGCACTGCCTTGACTTCGCGCGGGGTCAGCGCGAACTCCAGCGCGCCGTCCACACTGCGCACGTTGGCGGCCACGGCGTAGGCATCGTCGAGCAGCGAGCGATCGAACGCGCGCTGGGTGAAGCCCCCGGCCACCAGCACCGACACCACCGTGCCCGCCAGCCACGTCAACGCCAGCGGCCCCAGCACATGGCGCAGCAGGCGCGAACGCAGGGACGGAAGCGGCACCGGCGCGCCGGCCGCGGCCACCGGATTCACGGCCCGGCCGGAGGCTGCGCCTCCAGCATGTAGCCCAGGCCACGCAGCGTGCGGATGCCGGCGCAGCTGTCGGTCAGCTTCTTGCGCAGGCGTGATATGAAGGCTTCGAGTGCGTTGTTGCCCAGCGTGTCATCGAAGCCCGAGAGCTTTTCCGACAGGCTGCGCTTGCTGACCACGCGGCCCGGCGGGGTCATCAGTTCCCACAGCACCTCGAACTCGCGTGCCGGCAGCTCCAGCGGCGCACCGTGCAACGTGAAACGCCGGGCGCGCCGGTCGAGCACCAGCGCTCCGGCCACGGTGCGGTCGTCCGTGCCCTGGGTGCGGCGCGCGAGCGCGCGCAAGCGCGCCTCCACCTCGGCCAGCTCGAACGGCTTGCCCAGGTAGTCGTCGGCACCCGCGTCCAGGCCGGCAATGCGGTCCTCGGTGCGGTCGCGCGCGGTCAGCACCAGCACGGGCGTGCGGTCGCCACGTGCGCGCGCCGCGCGCAGCGCCGCCAGCCCGCTGCCCATGGGGCTGTCGGGCGCGGCATCGTAGGGCAGGTTCAGGTCCAGCAGCACCGCATCGAAGGGCTGCACGCACCAGAAATGGTGCGCCTCGACCACGCTGGCGGCGGCATCCACGCGGTGGCCGGCATCCGTCAGGCTGCGCAGCATCACGCCGCGCAGCACGGCATCGTCTTCTATGACCAGGATTCGCATTCGGGCAGGGGCAGCAAGGGGGCAGGTGTACGCATTTTTACGGATCGCCCAGGTCAGGCAGCGGTCAGGCGGGCGCAACGATAAACGCTGGATGAGCATACGACAGTTGATCCTTCTCTCCGCCGTGGCCTGCGCCCTGCCCGGCTGGGCCCAAAACAGCGCACAGCCCCCCTCCCCGCAACTCACGCTGGCACAGGCGCTGGCAGCCGCGCGCGACAACAGCGACGTGGCCCAGGCGCGCCACGCGCTGGCCGCAGCGCGCGCCGACGTGCTCAGCGCCGACCACGCTCCCGCCCCCGTGCTCAGCGCCAAGGCCGCGTCCATCGACCTGCAAAACGGCATAGGCGGTGGCAACCTGGTGGCGCGCAAGCGCATCGACAAGTCCATAGGCATCGACTGGACCTGGGAGCGCGGCGGCAAGCGCGCCCTGCGCACCCAGGCCGCGCAGCGCCATGCCGATGCCGCCCAGGCCGACGTGGAAGACACACAAACCCAGCAGTTGCAGGCCGCCCTGTCGGCCTACTACGACCTGCTGGCCGCGCAGGAGCGGTTGCGCGAGACCACCGAGATCGAACGCAGCGCTGGCGCGCTGGCGCGCCTGGCCGCGCGGCGCGTGCAAGCGGGCGATTTGTCCGCGCAGGATGCGGCGCGCACCAGCATCGAAGCCGAGCGCGCCCGCGCCGAGACGCAAACCGCGGCGCTGGAGCGGCAGCAGGCAGCCCTCGCGCTGGCACAGATCACCGCCAGCGCCGCGGCCGTGGAAGCGGCCGGAACCGACTGGCCGGCGCTGCCCGCCACCGCGGACAGCGCCTTCGACCTGAACGCGGCAGCAGAAGCCCGCGCCGATGTGCGCGCCGCGCTGGCCCGCGTCCAGGCCGCCCAGGCCGCACGCGACCACGCCAGCGCCCAGCGCAAGTCCGACTGGACCGTGGGCGCCTCGTACGACCACTTTCCCGGCACCTCCAACCGCTTGGTGGAGCTGCGTGTGTCGGTGCCACTGCAATGGGGCTACCACTACGAAGGCGAAATCGCCCGTGCCCAGGCCGAATACGCCCAGGCGCAGGACGCGCTCGACAAAACACGGCGCTTGGCCGTGCTCGACCTGCAGCACCTGCAACAGGCCGCCGCCGGTGCCGCCCAGCGCGCCGCGAGCTTCGACAACGGCATCCTGCCACGCGCGCGCCAGGTGGCGCAAAGCGCCGAACTCGCCTACGCCAAGGGCGCCACGCCGCTGACCGACCTGCTCGACGCACGCCGCACGCTGCGCGCCACCGCGCTCGAAGCGCTGGCGGCCCGCCTGGAGCACGCCAAGGCCCTGGGTGCCTGGCAATTGCGCACCCGGCCCCAAGCGCTGCTGGCCACCCCCTGATCTTTCCCCCTTTCACCGAAGAGTCCCCCATGGTGCACACCCCTTTCCCGCGCCTGTGCGCGCGCAACGCCCCCCCTTTCGCCGCTCGCGGCCTGCCCACGCTCGCCCTGGCCTTGGCCCTGGGCGGCAGCGCACTGCTCGCAGGGTGCAGCGAAGCCGCCGCGCCTGCGGCCCCCGCCGCAGCCGCGGCGCCCACGGTACAGGGCACGCAGCTGCGCTTTCCGCCCGGCCATCCGCAGCTGGCGCTGCTCGAAATGACCACCGCGCAGCCCAGCCAGGACATTGCCGTGGACCTGCCTGCGCGGCTGGTCTGGAATGAGGAGCGCACCCAGCGCATCTACCCGGCCTTTGCGGGCCGCGTGACGGCCATCCGCGCCGACCTGGGCCAGACCGTGAAGGCAGGCAGCCCCCTGGCCACACTGGCCTCGCCCGACTTTGGCCAGGCCCAGGCCGACACGGCCAAAGCCCACGCCGAGCAGAACCTGGCGCAGCAAGGACTGCGGCGCCAGCGCGAGCTGTTCGAGGCCGGCATCGTGGCCCGCAAGGACCTGGAACAGGCCGAGGCCGACGCAGCACGCGCCCAGGCCGAGGTGGCGCGCGCCGCCGCGCGCACCAGCCTGTACGGCAGCAGCGCGGCCGTCAACCAGCAGCTGGCCCTGTCCGCCGGCATGGGCGGCGTGGTGGTGGAACGCAACGTGAACCCCGGCCAGGAAGTGCGGCCCGACCAGTCGGGCCCCGGCACGCCGGCGCTGTTTGTGGTGACCGACCCATCCACGCTGTGGGTGCAGATCGACGCACGCGAGAGCGACCTGGCTTCGCTGCGTGCCGGCGACAGATTTGTGCTGGAAGTGTCGGCCTACCCCGGGGAAACCTTCGCGGGCCGTGTGACGGCAGCGTCCGATTCCATCGACCCGGCCACGCGCACCATCAAGGTCCGCGGCCTGGTGGCCAATACCGACCGGCGTCTGAAGGCCGAAATGCTGGCCACGGCCCGCATCAAGCAAAGCCGCACCGGCGGCGCCGTCATCCCCGCGCAGGCCGTCACGCTGCGCGGCACCGTGCACACCGTGTTCGTCGAGAGCGCGCCCGGCGTGTTCGAGCCCCGCGCCGTCACGCTGGCCCATGAAGGCCCACGCGAGGTGGTGGTCGGCAAGGGCCTGGCCGCCGGCGACAAGGTGGTCACGCAAAACGTGCTGCTGCTGGCACGCCAGTTCCAGATGGCCCAGGAAGATGCCGCCATGAAGAAAGGCGTGCAATGAAGCGCCTGATCCATTACGCGCTGCACCAGCCCCTGTTCATCGTGCTCGGCACGCTGCTGTTTGCAGCGGCCGGTGTCTTTGCCTTCAAGAACCTGTCCGTCGAGGCCTTTCCCGACGTCACCGACACCCAGGTCACGGTGATCGCGCTCTACCCCGGTCGTGCGCCCGAAGAGGTCGAAAAGCAGGTCACGCTGCCGATCGAAGTCGCTCTGGCCGGCCTGCCCAATTCGATCCGCGTGTTCTCGCACACGCAGTTCGGCCTGTCGTTCAGCGTGATCACGTACGACGATGCGGCCAACGTCAACATCGCGCGCCAGCAGGTGGCCGAGCGGCTGTCGAGCATCGACCTGCCGCCTGGCGTGCAGGCCGAGATTGCGCCCAATGCCACGCCAGTGGGCGAAATCATGCGCTACCGCTTGAAGGGCGACGGCCTCTCGACCACCGACCTGCGCACCATCGAGGACTGGACCGTCGAGCGCGCACTGCGCCAGGTGCCCGGCGTGGCCGACGTGGTCGCCATGGGCGGCGCCATCAAGCAGTACGAGGTGCAGCCCGACCTCGACAAGCTGCGCGCCTACAAGCTCACCTTCCAGAACCTGCTGGACGCGCTGGGGCGCGGCAACGCCAACGCGGGCGGCAGCTACGTGGCCCAGGGCGCGCAGCAGTACACCATCCGCGGCATCGGCCTGCTGCAGTCGCCCGACGACATTGGCCGCATTGTGGTGGCCGCACGCGGCGGCACCCCGATCCTGATCCGCGACATCGCGCAGGTCAAAATCGGCGCGGTGCCGCGCCTGGGCGTGGTCGGCCAGGACCTGGACGACGACATCGTCACCGGCATCGTCATCATGCGCAAAGGCGAGAACCCGAGCGTGGTGCTCAAAGGCGTGAAGGACAAGATCGCCGAACTCAATGCGCGTGGCCTGCCGCCGGGCGTGCAGATCGTGCCGTTCTACGACCGCACCTGGCTCATGGACAAGACGCTGAGCACGGTGTTCCGCAACCTGGTCGAAGGCGCGCTGCTGGTCTCGCTGGTGCTCTACATCTTCCTGTCGAACCTGCGCGCCAGCCTGGTCGTGGTGGTGGTGATTCCATTGGCGCTGCTGGGCACCTTCATGGGCCTGAAGATCATGGGCGTGCCGGCCAACCTGCTGAGCCTGGGCGCGATGGACTTCGGCATCATCGTCGACGGCGCGGTGATCGTGGTCGAGAACATCATGCACCGCCTGGCCGAGCGCGGCGAGGACATGGACGAGCGCGACCGGCGCGAAACCATCATCGACGCGGCCAACGAGGTCGGACGCCCGACGCTGTTTTCGATGCTCATCATCATCGCGGCGCACATCCCGATCTTTGCGCTGCAACGCCATGAAGGCCGCATCTTCCAGCCAATGGCGCTGTCGGTGACTGCGGCCTTGATCGGCGCGCTGGTCTTCTCGCTCACGCTGGTGCCGCTGCTGGCCTACTGGATGCTCAAACGCAAGCTGCCGCACGGCGACAACCGCGTGGTGCGTGGCGCCAAGAACCTGTATGCGCCCGTGCTCGAGTGGGCCCTGGTCAACCGCCGCAAGGTGATGGTGATTGCGCTGGTGGCGTTCGGCCTGTCGGGCGTCGTGGCCTCGCGCCTGGGCTCGGAATTCCTGCCCGAACTCAACGAGGGCACGACCTGGGTCAACTTCGCACTCTCGCCCAACGTGTCGAGCGAAGAGGCGACGCGCATCCTGCGCATGGCGCGCCAGGCGCTGCTGTCGGTGCCCGAGGTCAACACCACGGTGTCCAAGGCCGGCCAGCCCGAGGACGGCACCGACCCCAAGACCATCTCCATGGCCGAGATCTTCGTTGACGTGAAGCCCGAGGACCAATGGCGCAAGGGCATGACGCGCGAGAAGATCACCGAGGAGATGGGCCGCGCGCTGTCGGCCCTCCCCGGCATCGACCCGGCGTTCTCGCAGCCGATCCGCGACAACGTGCTCGAATCGATCTCGCAGATCAAGGGCCAGATCGTGATCAAGCTCGCAGGCGACGACCTCGCGGAAATGAAGCGCATCACCGACGACATTGCCCGAGAGATCAAGCAGGTGCAGGGCGTGGCGCGCGCCGAGATCGACCGCGATGGCCAGGTGCCGCAGTTGCTGATCGACATCGACCGAGATCGCGCCGCACGCTACGGCCTCAATGTGAGCGACATCCAGGATGTGATCGAAGCCGCCCTCGCGGGCAAGGCCGCCACCAGTCTCTGGGAGGGCGAGCGCAAGTTCGCCGTCGCCGTGCGCCTGCCCAAGGACGAGCGCATCATTGCCAACCTGCCGCGCACACCCATTGCCACGCCGGATGGCGGCTATGTGACGCTCGGCGCCGTCTCGCGCATCCACGAAGGTACGGGCGCCATGAACATCGCCCGCGAAGCCGGGCGCCGCACCACGGCCATCGGCATCTTTATCGCCGGCCGCGACATGGGCTCGGTGGTCGCTGACATGAAGGACCGTGTCGCCAAGAACGTGACGATTCCGTCCACCTACCAGCTCAACTGGTCGGGCGAATTTGAAAACCAGGAACGTGCCATGAAGCGCCTGTCGGTGGTGGTGCCAATCTCGCTGCTGCTGATCTTCGTACTGCTGTTCGATGCGTTCAAATCCTTCAAGACCGCCTCGCTGGTGCTGATCAACGTGCCTCTGGCCCTGCTCGGTGGCTTCGTCGCACTGTGGATCTTCGGCATTCCGCTGTCGGTATCGGCGGCCATCGGCTTCATCGCGCTGTCCGGTCAGGCCGTGCTCAACGGCGTGGTGATGCTGTCGGTGTACCAGCAGCTGCAGGCCGGCGGCATGGGTGTCGTCGAGGCGGTGCGCCAAGGCTCCATGCAGCGCCTGCGCACGGTGCTGATGACGGCCATGCTGGCTGCGCTCGGCCTGCTGCCGATGGCCTTGTCGCACGAGATCGGATCGGAGACGCAGCGGCCGCTGGCCATTGTGGTGATCGGCGGTCTGGTCACGGCCACGCTGCTGACGCTGATCGTGCTGCCGGCGCTGTATGTGGCCTGGTTCTCGCCGCGCAAGGCGGCTGCACCATGCACGACCACCCCCGCAGCCACGGCATGACCGCCGAGCAGCCCGGACCACGGGCACACGACACGGCCGTGCTGTTGCTGCATGGCCTGTGCAGTACGTCGGACGAGCTGCTGTCGGTGCAGCATGCTCTGCGCGCCGCCGGGTGTGCGGTCTGTGCACCGCGCATTGCGGGCTAATTCGTTCGACCCCGACATGCAGGTCCAGACGTCGCGCCCCTGCACCGACTGCAGCGCAGCCAGCTTCGAGACCACCTTCCAGGCGCAACGCTGCATGCGGCCCACTACCATGCCCAACGCCACCGCAGCCGAGCTGGCCCTGCACCTTGGCGCTCAAGGGGCCGCGCTCATCTATGACTGCGCCTGTGCCTCTTCGGCCGCCGTCGGGGGCGAAGCGTTGCGTGCCATCCGCGCAGGCTGGATCGACGTGGGCATGCGCGTGCTGTCGCCACGGCGCAGCAGCGAGGACGCCTCGGGCATCTGCCGGCCATTCTCGGCCGATCGCGCGGGTTTTGCGCTGGACGAAGACGCGGCGGCCTTGGTGCTGAAGTCCGAAGCCCATGCGCGCGCGGTGCGCAGTCCCCACTGTTCATGGCCGGCTACGCGACCAATTGCGACAGCCAATGCGGCAGAAGCGCAGTCCATTGCCAGCGTGTTTGGCAACAGCACCGCCGTAAGCTCCACCAAGGCCATCCACGGGCATTTGCTGGGTGCGGGGGTGCGGTGGAATTGGTGGCCGTGCTGCGCGCACTGGAGCAACGGCGCCTGCCGCCCACAGCGCATCTGCGGGCCGCCGATCCGGACTTTGCGCTGGACCTCGTGCAGGGGGCAGCACGCCCCGCAGCAGACCTGCGCTACGCCCTGTCCAACTCGTTCGCCTTCGGCGGCACGAACGCCGTGCTCATTGCCGGGCGCGACGGTTAAGAAAGGGCGGAAGCCGCTCTGATTTCAACCGGTCAGCTGCGGCGTGGCGCGCCCGACCCGTGCCACGTCCTGGACGGGGGCCAGTGCCAGAGCGGCCTGCGCCCCGCCCCGGTCTTCGCCCAGGCGGAACTGCTGCACCACCTGCGACAGGCGCTGCGCC
>NZ_MWOK01000015.1 GCF_012932145.1 Acidovorax sp. SRB_14
CCACTGCAGCGCCTCGCGCTCGGGGCGGGTGACGAGGGTGCGCGGCGCGGCCACGGCCTGGGTCAACCTGCGCCGCCGGCGCGCAGCTGCGCCGCCACGGCTTCGCCCAGGGTGTTGGCCTGCTCCAGCGCAATCGCCGTGCCGCGGGCGTGGGCGCGCACCAGCGGCCTGCGGCCGTCGGGGTCGCCCCAGGCGGCGTCGAGGTGCAGCGTCGTGCCTTCCAGGCGCGCATGGGCGGCCAGCGGCATCGAGCAGCTGCCGCCCATGCAGCGGCTGACGGCGCGCTCGGCCGTCACCGTGATCCAGGTCGGCAGGTGGGCCAGCGGCGCGAGCGCCTCGACCAGGTCGTGGCGGTCGCTGCGCACCTCGATGCCCAGGGCGCCCTGGCCCGCGGCGGGCAGCATCTCGGCGGGCTCGAAGACGGCGCGGATGCGCTCGTGCAGGCCCAGGCGCTTGAGGCCCGCGGCGGCCAGCACGATGGCGTCGTACTGGCCCTCGTCGAGCTTGCGCAGGCGCGTGTCGAGGTTGCCGCGCAGCGGCGCGATCTTCAGGTCGGGGCGCAGCGCTTGCAGCAGCACCTGGCGGCGCAGGCTCGAGGTGCCGACCACGGCGCCCTCGGGCAGCTCGGCGAGCGCGGCATAGCGCGGCGAGACAAACGCATCGCGCGGGTCTTCGCGCTCCATCACGCAGGCCAGCGCAAAGCCGGGCGGCAGCTCCATCGGCACGTCCTTGAGCGAGTGCACGGCGATGTGGGCGCGGCCGTCTTCGAGCGCGGTTTCGAGCTCCTTGACGAACAGCCCCTTGCCGCCGACCTTGCTCAGGGACCGGTCCAGGATCTGGTCGCCCAGCGTGGTCATGCCCAGCAGCGACACGGCGTGGCCGCGTGCGCGCAGCCGCGCTTGCACATGTTCGGCCTGCCACAGGGCCAGGCGGCTTTCGCGCGTGGCGATCACGACGGGGGGAAGTTGGGAATTCACGGGCAGCGTCACGCAGAGAAGAGGATGCGGGAATGCTAGCATGCTGCGCTGCAGCAGCCACCCCCTGCCACCCTTGCCGTGGCGCCCCAGGAGACACTTGCGTGAGCGTGAAAAAAACAGACAAGGACCAGCCCCTGATCGAGGACATCCGCCTGCTCGGGCGCATCCTGGGCGACGTGATCCGCGAGCAGGAGGGCGTGGCCGCGTTCGACCTGATCGAGCAGGTGCGCCAGCTCTCGGTGGCGTTTCGCCGCGACGCCGACCAGGATGCCGACAAGGCGCTCAAGAAGCTGCTCAAGGGCCTGTCGGCCGACCAGACGGTGAGCGTGATCCGCGCCTTCACCTACTTCAGCCACCTGGCCAACCTGGCCGAGGACCGCCACCACATCCGCCGCCGCACCATCCGCGAGCGCGCCGGCGACACGCAGGAGGGCAGCATCGAGGTGGCGCTCTCGCGCCTGCGCTGGGCCGGCATCGCGCCGGGCACCGTGGCCCAGACCCTGGCGGGCAGCTACGTCGCGCCGGTGCTCACCGCGCACCCGACCGAAGTGCAGCGCAAGAGCATCCTCGACGCCGAGCGCAGCATCGCGCAGCTGCTCGCCGCGCGCGACGACATCGCCGAGCGCGCCCAGCTCTACAACGCGGCCAAGGACGCGCTCACGCCGCGCGCGCTGGCGGCCAACGAGGCCCAGCTGCGCGCCCACGTCGCCCAGCTGTGGCAGACGCGGCTGCTGCGCTACACCAAGCTCACGGTGGCCGACGAGATCGAGAATGCGCTCAGCTATTACGAAGCCACCTTCCTGCGCGAGATTCCCAGGATCTATGCCGACCTCGAGCGCGAACTGGGCGTGCCGCACGTGCACAGCTTCCTGCGCATGGGCCAGTGGATCGGCGGCGACCGCGACGGCAACCCCAACGTCGGAGCCGACACCCTGGTGCAGGCCCTGCGGCGCCAGAGCGAGGTGGCGCTGCGCCACTACCTCACCGAAGTGCACCTGCTGGGCAGCGAGCTGTCGATGTCGGCCCACCTGGTGGGCGTGACGCCCGAGATGCAGCAGCTCGCCGCGAGCTCGCCCGACACCAGCGAGCACCGCCAGGACGAGCCCTACCGCCGCGCGCTCACCGGTGTCTATGCGCGCCTGGCCGCGACGCTGCAGCAGCTCAGTGGCGGCGAGGCCGCGCGCCACGCCGTGGCGCCGCAAAACGCCTATGGCGATGCCGCCGAATTCCTCGCGCAGCTGCACACCATCGCGGCCTCGCTGCAGGCACACCACGGCGCGGCGCTGGCGGCGCCGCGCTTGCACCCGCTGATCCGCGCCGTCGAGGTGTTCGGCTTCCACCTGGCCACGGTCGATCTGCGCCAGAGCTCCGACCAGCACGAGCGCGTGGTGGCCGAGCTGCTGGCCGTGGCGCGCATTGCACCCGACTACGCCGCGCTGCCCGAAGAGGCCCGGCGCGATGTGCTGATGCGCCTGCTGCAGGACGCGCGGCCGCTGCGCGTCATCGGCGCGCAGTACACGGCGCACACCCAGGCCGAGCTGGCGATCTTCGAGACCGCGCGGCAGATGCGCCAGCGCTACGGCGCGGACGCCATCCGCCACTACATCATCAGCCACACCGAGGCCGTCAGCGACCTGCTCGAAGTGCTGCTGCTGCAAAAGGAAGTGGGCCTGGTGCGCGGCACGCTCGATGCGCAGGCCCAGGCCGACCTGATCGTGGTGCCGCTGTTCGAGACTATCGAGGACCTGCGCAACGCCGCGCCCATCATGCGCGAGTTCTATGCGCTGCCCGGCGTGGTCGCGCTGGTGCGCCGCGGCGGCGGCGAGCAGGACATCATGCTGGGCTATTCGGACAGCAACAAGGACGGTGGCATCTTCACCAGCAACTGGGAGCTGTACCGCGCCGAGATCGCGCTGGTGGCGCTGTTCGATGCGCTGTCCACCGGCGCCACGCCGATCCGCCTGCGCATGTTCCACGGGCGCGGCGGCACCGTCGGGCGCGGCGGCGGACCGAGCTACCAGGCCATCCTGGCGCAGCCGCCGGGCACGGTGCGCGGCCAGATCCGCCTGACCGAGCAGGGCGAGGTGATCGCCTCGAAGTACGCCAACCCCGAGATCGGCCGGCGCAACCTCGAGACGCTGGTCGCCGCCACGCTCGAAGCCACGCTGCTGCAGCCGACCAAGCCGGCCACGCCGGCCTTCCTCGACGCGGCCGCGCACTTGTCGCAGGCCAGCATGGCGGCCTACCGCGCGCTGGTCTACGACACCCCGGGCTTCACCGACTACTTCTTCAGCGCCACGCCGATCCGCGAGATCGCCGAGCTCAACATCGGCTCGCGCCCGGCCTCGCGCAAGCCATCGCAGAAGATCGAAGACCTGCGCGCCATTCCCTGGGGCTTCAGCTGGGGCCAGTGCCGGCTCACGCTGCCGGGCTGGTACGGCTTTGGCGCGGCGGTCGAGGCGTTCGTCAACGCGCCCGGCCAGGACCCGAAGGCGCAGCTGGCGCTGCTGCGCAAGATGCACCGCCAGTGGCCGTTCTTCAGCACGCTGCTATCGAACATGGACATGGTGCTGGCCAAGAGCGACCTCGCGCTGGCCTCGCGCTACAGCGAGCTGGTGTCGGATGCGCGCCTGCGCAAGAAGGTGTTCACCGCCATCGAGCAGGAATGGCACCGCACGGCCGACGCGCTGACGCGCATCACGGGCGACAGGCAGCGCCTGGCGCACAACACCGCACTGGCGCGTTCGATCCGCCACCGCTTTCCGTACATCGACCCACTGCACCACCTGCAAGTCGAGCTGATCCGGCGCTGGCGCGCGGGGCAGAGCGACGAGCGCGTGCAGACCGGCATCCACATTTCGATCAATGGCATTGCGGCAGGTTTGCGCAACACCGGTTGAGCGGCCCGGGCGACGCCGGTGGGGCGGCTTTCCGGTCGGGCATCAGCTATCGTAATGATAGCTTCACACGCTTGCTGAATAAGCGCTGGAGGCCAATTTGGCTTGTATCCAGTGCGTGCGGTCCGGCGCAGGTGCAGTGCACGCCGCACGGTCCGCACCGCGCGCGGTGTCAGTTGCCCAGCAGCTCGCCCACGGCGTTCAGGTCTTCCACGCGGTCGCAGATGGCCTTGACGCCCATCATGATGGGAATGCCCAGCAACAGCCCCCACAGCCCCCAGAGCCATCCCCAGGCCAGCACGCTGACGAACACGGCCACCGGGCTCATGCTGCTGGTGCGGCTGGTGAGCCAGGGCGTGAGCAGGTTGCCCACCAGCGTGTGGATGACCAGCGAGGCGCTACCTACCGCTAGCGCCATGTCGAAGGTGCCGAACTGCAGAAACGCCACCAGCGCCGAGGCTCCGGTGACGATGATGGAGCCGATGTAGGGCACCAGGTTCAGCACCCCCGCGAACACGCCCCACACCGCGGGGTTTTGCAGGCCCAGCGCCGCATAGGCCAAGCCCGTGGCCACACCGACGATCACGCTGGTGAGCACCTGCACCAGCAGGTAGCGCTGGATCTGGCCGGAGATCTCGTTGAGCACGTGCACCGTCACCTTCTTGCGCTCCAGGCTCGGGCCGGCAATGCGCACGAGCTTGCGCCGGAACACATCGCCCGAGGCGAGCGCGAAAAATGTGAGGAACACCACCACGGTGAACTGGCCCACGGCCGAGAGCAGGCCCATGGTGCCGCTCCAGAGGTAGGCCCGGATGTTGAGCGGGGCGCTCTCGATCTGCACACGCTGCACGCCGCGCTTGGTCGCCGGCGGGGCGGCATTTTCGGCGGCAGCCTGCTCGATCTGGGTGGCCGCCTTTTGCACCGTCTCGAGCGTGCTCGGGGTCTTGTTTCCCGATTGCTCGCGCAGTTTGTCGCGCACCTTCTTGGCGGCCACGGGCAGCGACTCGACCACCTGCGAGGCGCCGTCGCTCAGCTGCCAGGCGGTGGCGCCGAGCCCGCCGACGATGCCCAGCAGCAAGAATGCCGCGCCTAGCCAGCGCGGGATGTGCCAGCGCTGCAGCACCGTGACCAGCGGCGAGAGCGCGCTGGTCAGCAGCACGCTCACGGCCACCGGGATGAACACCGCGGCGGCCCAGTGCAGCACGGCAATGCCGGCAAACAGCGCCAGCAGCGCCAGCGAGAGGCTGCGCACGTCCACGGGCGCGTTGAACTGGTACCCGGGTGGCGGTTCGGGCTCGGGCTCGATCGGGGGCACCAGCGGCGCATCGCTGTCCAGCGCCTCGGGCTCGGACGGCGGCGCGCTGGCGGGGGCCGCAGAGGCACCGGGGTCCAGCGCATCCGCACCTGCGGCCGGCGGGACGGGGGAAGTCAGTGCATGGGTCATCGCGGCATTGTGGGGCCGCGGCGTGGCGCGGCTGCGTAGGCCTGCGCCGCATTGCACAGCGGCCGCTCTCCGTGTCCAGGCCGCTGGCGCCCGCCGGGACAGTCGCCAGGAGATGCTATTGATTTTATAGCTTTATGCGCTTGCCTGATGGGCGCAAGAGGGCAAAAAGGCTTCAAAAACAGCGGCGGGGGGCTGCCGCCATGCGCTCAGTGCAGCATCAGCGAGCCCGCGCTCTTGCTTTTGCCGGCACGCGCCGGCGGGTTGCACAGGCCGCAGGTGTAGTGGCGGTTTTCGTACAGCTCGGTGACAAACTGGCCGTGGCACTGCGCGCATTGGGTGCGCGTGAGCATGCCGGCATCGACGAACTTGACCAGGCGCCAGGCCCGCGTGAACGACAGCAGGGGCTCGACCTGGGCGATCTCGATCTGCTCGGTGTAGAGGCGGTAGGCCTTGGTCAGCAGGTCCACGGCATCGAGGTCCACGCCCTTGGAGAGGTACTCGTAGATGTTGAGGAACAGCGAGCTGTGGATGTTCTCTTGCCAGGTCAGGAACCAGTCGGTCGAAAACGGCAGTTGCCCCTTGGACGGCGACTTGCCTGCGACTTCCTTGTAGAGCCGGATCAGGCGCTCGTACGACAGCGAAGTCTCCGATTCGAGCACCTGCATGCGCGCCCCCATCTCGATCAGCTTGGCGGCGCGCTCGATCTGCCGGGATTCTTGGAGCACGCTCTTGGCGGGGGCCTTGACCGCGCTTTTGGCGGCAGTTGGGGCGGAGGTCTTGGCTTCGGGGGCGGCGCTGGCGGTCATGTCGGCTTTTCTGAAAGGGCGGTGGATGGGGCGGTGTGCTCAGAGCACTTCCGAGACGCGGCTGGCCATCAGGATGTTGGCGTGCAGCGTGTTGGTGGCCTCGTTGCCGACCTTCTTGGGCGTGTTGTGGTTGGTCAGCAGGCTCCACACCAGGTTGTCGTCCACCCGGAAGCTGCAAAGAAGGGTGTTTCTGCTGGCCAGTTTCATCACTTGCGCGGCCGACAGCGAGACGAGAATATCGGCAGCGTCTTCGTTCAGTCCCAGACGGAACACTGCCTCGGCCTTGTCCTGGCGGATCAGGGTCTGGGCCAGCATCAGGTAGGTCAGGTTGGCTTCGCGGATCTCGGCCAGCAGTTGTTCGTTCGTCATGGTGCAATCCTTTTTCGGTTCGGGCCGCGCTGCCTGTTGCGTTGCGCGATCCGTTGAAATGGATTGTGAATTCGCCCCAATCAAAAATTAAGTCGGGGCGTGGCTATGCCGCGTGTCTGGTCGGGTGGCCGCCCTTGTAGGAATTTGCCCTACACGCGGTGCAGGCTGCCACGCCTGCGCTCGAAGGCAGGGCCTGCTGCGGCGGCGCCGCTGCGCCCCTTCAGCCGCGCTCGACCGGGCGAGCCGGGTCGCTGCACCATTCGCTCCAGCTGCCGGCAAACAGCGTGGTTTTTCCGAGCCCGGCCAGCTCCATGGCCAGCACATTGGGGTTGGCCGTAACGCCGCTGCCGCAGTGGTGCACCACGCCCTCGGGCGCCCGCCCGGCCAGCAGGGCCTCGAACTCCGCGCGCAGCACGGGCGCGCTCTTGAAGCGCCCGTCGGGGCCGAAGTTGTCGGCGAACGGCCGGTTCAGCGCGCCCGGGATGTGGCCCGCGACGGGGTCGAGCGGCTCGATCTCGCCGCGGAAGCGCGGTGCGGCACGCGCATCGATCACGGTCTGCCCGGGCTCCTGCAGGTGCGCCAGCACCTGCTCGGCGCTGGCCAGGCGGCGCAGCGGCTCGCCGAGGCGGAAGTTCGTCTGGAAATGGGCAGGCTCGCTGCCCTGCGCCACGGCGCCGCCGGCCGCCTGCCAGGCCGGCAGGCCGCCGTCGAGCACGGCGACGGCGTCGTGGCCCACCCACTTGAGCATCCACCACAGCCGGCCGCAAAAGGCCGAGCCATTGCGGTCGTACACCACGGCCTGCATGCCGTTGGCAAAGCCCACGCTGGACAGCCAGATCGCGAACTTCTCGCGGCTGGGCAGCGGGTGGCGCCCGCCCGAGGCCGGCGTGTCGGTCTGCGTGACGGTGATGCTGCCGTCGGCGCCCGGCGTGCCGTGCAGGGCGCTGAGGGCGTGGTCGAGGTGCGCGTACACGGCGCCGGGGATGTGGGCGGCCAGGTACTGCTGCTCGCCCTCGCCGGGCTGGGCCATGTCGAAGCTGCAGTCGAACACCATCAGTGGCGTGCCGCTGGCGAGCAGGGCCTGCAGTTCGGGGGCGGAGATCAGGGTGGTGTAGGTCATGGGGGTTCTGCGCAGTGAAAGGCGATGGCCCCCATTGTGTCCAGATTGCGCAAAACCCAAGCTGTCAACAGGCTCTAGTGTTCCTCGGCGGGGGCGCCCGGGGCGGCGCGTGCGCGCAGCACGGTGGCCACGATGCCGCTGCCCATGATGAGGGCCATGCCGAGCCAGCCGATGGGCGGGATCTGGTCGCCAAACAGCAACACGCCATAGAACGCCGCGAAGACGATGCCCGAGTACTGCAGGTTGGCCACCACCAGCGTGCCGCGCTGTGTGCGCGCATGGGCATAGGCGCGCGTCATGCACAGCTGCCCGCCCGCGGCCAGCACGCCGATCGGCAGCAGCCACAGGCCGGCGGCAAGGCCCGGCCAGGGCGAGGTGCCGGTCAGCAGCAGGGCCGCGCCGCCGGCCAGCGTGGAGCCGACGGCGAAGTAAAACACCGTGCGCGTCTCGGGCTCGCCCAGGCGCGACAGCGCCACGACCTGCATATAGGCAAAGGCGGCCGACATGCCCGACAGCAGCCCGACGACCCCCGCGAACACCTGCTCCTGGCTCTGGCCGATGCTGGGGCGCAGCATCATCACCACGCCGACAAAACCTGCCAGCACCGTGAGCACCAGCGGCCCCTGCAGCGCGGGGCGCGCCGCAGCGTCGGTGGGGCGCCAGGCCAGCAGCGTGCCGCCGACCAGGAAGGCGGCGATCCAGACGCTGCTCATGTAGTTGAGCGTCATGGCCGTGGCCAGCGGCAGGTGGGCAATGGCATAGAACCAGGCGCCCAGCGAGGTGACGCCGATCAGGCTGCGCCAGGCGTGCATGCCGGGGTAGCGCGTGGCCAGGCGGACCCCCTGCGAGCGCGCCAGCAGCCACAGGACCACCATGCCGATGATGCCGCGGTAGAAGACCAGCTCGGCCGAGCTGAAATGCGCCGACGCGATCTTGACGCACACGCCCATGCTGGCAAACAGGAACGCGGCCAGAACCATCCAGAGGGCTTGCATGTGGGGAGATTTGGAAGTGAAAATAGCTGCAAACGCTTGTCAGACAAGCGCTCGCAGCTATTGTAATAGGAGTGCTGGCGGGGCGTGTGGCGTTTAACGCTGCGGCACGGCGGCGCCCATGGCGTCGCGGTACCACTCGTGAAAGTGCTGCATGCCGTCTTCCATGGGGCTTTGGTAGGGGCCGACCTCGTTGTCGCCGCGCTCGAACAGGGCCTTGCGGCCGGCGTCCATGCGCTCGGCGATCTCGTCGTCTTCGAGGCAGGTCTCCATGTAGGCGGCCTGCTGCGCCTCGACAAATTCGCGCTCGAAGGCGGCGATTTCTTCGGGGTAATAGAACTCCACCATGTTCAGCGTCTTGCCGGGGCTGACCGGGTGCAGCGTGGAGACGGTGAGCACATGCGGGTACCACTCGACCATGATGTGCGGGTAGTAGGTCAGCCAGATCGCGCCGCGCTCGGGCAGCTTGCCTTCGCGGTACTTCAGCAGCACCTCGTGCCATTTCTTGTAGACATCCGAGCCCGGCTGGCCGAAGGTCGAGGCCACGCCCACGGTCTGCACCGAGAACTGCTTCTGGAACTCCCACTGCAGGTCGTCGCAGGTGACGAAATTGCCCAGGCCGGGGTGGAAGGGCCCGACGTGGTAGTCCTCCAGATAGACCTCGATGAAGGTCTTCCAGTTGTAGTGGCACTCGTGCAGCTCAATGCGGTCGAGCGCAAAGCCCTCGAAGCCCAGGTCGGCGCGCGGCCCCATGCGGGCCAGGTCGGCGGCGATGTCGCGGCCGTTGTCTTCGAACAGGAGGCCGTTCCACTCGCGCAGCGGGTAGTTGCGCAGGTTCAGGCAGGGGTCGTGCGTGAAATGCGGCGCGCCCAGCAACTCGCCGCCGGGGCTGTAGGTCCAGCGGTGCACGGGGCAGACGATGTTGCCGCCCGCGCTGCCCTTTTGCTGCGCCTGCAGCGAGCCGCGTCCCTTCAGCATGATGGCCTGTCGGTGGCGGCAGACGTTGGAGATCAGTTCGACCCCGCCGTGGGGGTTGCGCACGAGCGCGCGGCCCTCGCCCTCCTGAGGCAGGGCGTGGTAGTCGCCCACTTCGGGCACGCTCAAGGAATGCCCCACATAGCGGGGCCCGCGCTGGAAGAGCAGTTCCTGCTCGCGCTGGAACAGCGCCTCGTCGAAGTAGCTTGAAACTGGTAGTTGGCTTGCGGCCTGCTGCAGTCGAAGACTTAAATCAGACATGGGTGACCTGACCTAAAGACTCCCCACAGGGAGAACGCGCACTGGGCGCTGGAGGAAAAAAATAAACCGGCTTGGCGCCGGCTACAAGAGGAATGGGATTATAGGAGGTGGGGTTATTGGACGCGCCATTCCCGTGAAGCCCATCCGTGTATTGGCGCCGGCGCGCGCCGCCCCCAGGCCGCGCACTGGGGAGGTGCGCGGTATCGGCCTAAAATTGGCCGCTTTACCTTCGCCTGACCCGTCCTCCCATGTCCAAACCCAAGACCGACGACCCGGCCAGCTACGAGGCTGCGCTGGAAGAACTGGAGCAGCTGGTGGGCCGCATCGAATCTGGCCAGATGCCGCTGGACCAACTGCTGGCCGGCTACCAGCGCGGGGCCGTGCTGCTGGCCTTCTGCCGCGACCGCCTCGAAGCCGTGCAAGACCAGATCAAGGTGCTGGACGACGGCGTGCTGCAGCCATGGACCCAAGAATGAACGGCCTGCGCAGCGCGCGCAGCGCCCCCGTGTTTGACCTGCCGGGCTGGAGCCAGGCCCGTTTGCAGCAGGTGGAGCAGGCGCTCTCGCGCTGGGTTGGCACAGATGCCCCCGCCGGCTTGGGCGAGGCCATGCGCTACGCCGTGCTCGACGGTGGCAAGCGCCTGCGCCCGCTGCTGGTGCTGGCCGCGCGCGACGCCGTGGCCGCCGCCGATGGCGGCGTGCGCCAAGTGCCGCTCGATGATGCCGCGCTGCGCGCGGCCTGCGCGGTCGAGCTGATCCATGCCTATTCGCTGGTGCACGACGACATGCCGTGCATGGACAACGACGTGCTGCGCCGCGGCAAGCCCACGGTGCACGTGCAGTTCGGCGAGGCGCGCGCGCTGCTTGCGGGCGACGCGCTGCAGGCGCTGGCCTTCGAGTTGCTCACGCCCGAGGGCCAGGCCGTGCCCGCCGCGGTGCAGGCCGCGCTGTGCCGCCTGCTGGGGCGTGCCGCGGGCTCGGCCGGAATGGCCGGCGGGCAGGCGATCGACCTGGCGAGCGTCGGCTTGGCACTCGATGAAGACCAGCTGCGCCAGATGCACCGCCTCAAGACCGGCGCCCTGCTGCAGGGCAGCGTGATGATGGGCGCGGCCTGCGGGCGCGCCGACGCCGCCGCACTGGCGGGCCTGCAGGCCTATGGCGCAGCGCTCGGCCTGGCGTTCCAGGTGGTGGACGACATCCTGGACGTGACCGCGGACTCGGCCACGCTGGGCAAGACCGCCGGCAAGGACGCCGCCCACGAGAAGCCCACCTACGTCTCCCTGCTCGGGCTGGAGGGCGCGCGCGCCCATGCCCAGGAGCTGCTGCACGACGCCCACGCGGCGCTCGACGCCACCGGCCTGCCCGAGCGCGGCGCGCTGGCGGCCCTGGCCGACATGGTGGTGAACCGGTCCCATTGAGGCCGGTGGTTTTCATCCAATTGACTGCTGGCGCTTGCCTGGAAAGCGTTTGCAGCTATTTAATCGATAGCAATGCCCACTACGTCCTTTCCCCTGCTGCAGACCGTCAATGACCCGGCGGACCTGCGCCACATGTCGCGTGCCAATCTGAAGGTGCTGGCCGCCGAGCTGCGCGCGTTTGTGATCGAAAGCGTCGCGCAGACGGGCGGGCACCTCAGCTCCAACCTGGGCACCGTGGAGCTGACCGTGGCCCTGCACCATGTGTTCGACACGCCGCGCGACCGGCTGGTGTGGGACGTGGGCCACCAGACCTACCCGCACAAGATCCTGACCGGGCGGCGCGAGCGCATGGCCTCGCTGCGCCAGCTCGGTGGCCTGTCGGGCTTTCCGCAGCGCGCCGAGAGCGAATACGACACCTTTGGCACGGCGCATTCGAGCACCAGCATCTCGGCGGCGCTGGGCATGGCCCTGGCCGCCAAGCGCAAGGGCGAAAACCGCCACGCCGTGGCCATCATCGGCGATGGCGCCATGACGGCGGGCATGGCCTTCGAGGCGCTCAACAACGCGGGCGTCGCCGACTGCAACCTGCTCGTGGTCCTCAACGACAACGACATGAGCATCAGCCCGCCGGTGGGCGCGCTCAACCGCTACCTGGCCCAGCTCATGAGCGGGCAGTTCTATGCCGCGGCCAAGAACGTCGGCAAGACGGTGCTCGGCCCGGTGCCGCCGCTGCTCGAACTG
Source organism: Acidovorax sp. SRB_14 (assembly GCF_012932145.1). Lineage (GTDB taxonomy): Bacteria > Pseudomonadota > Gammaproteobacteria > Burkholderiales > Burkholderiaceae_C > Simplicispira. The sequence goes on from NZ_MWOK01000015.1 coordinate 12,000, forward strand.
GCCAAGCGGCTGGAACAGCAGGCCAAGGGCATGGTGGTGCCGGCGACGCTGTTCGAAAAGTTCGGCTTCAACTACATCGGCCCCATCGACGGCCATGACCTGGACTCGCTCATTCCCACGCTGGAGAACATCAAGGGCCTCAAGGGGCCGCAGTTCCTGCACGTGGTCACCAAGAAAGGCCAGGGCTATAAGCTCGCCGAGGCCGATCCCGTGGCCTACCACGGTCCGGGCAAGTTCGATCCGGCCGTCGGCCTGGTCAAGAGCAAAGCCCCGCCCAAGCAGACCTTCACCCAGGTGTTCGGCCAGTGGCTGTGCGATATGGCCGCGCAGGACAGCCGCCTGGTGGGCATCACGCCGGCCATGCGCGAGGGCTCGGGCATGGTCGAGTTCGAGCGCCGCTTTCCCGAACGCTACTACGACGTGGGCATTGCCGAGCAGCATGCCGTGACCTTCGCCGCCGGCATGGCCTGCGAGGGCGTGAAGCCCGTGGTGGCGATCTACTCCACCTTCTTGCAGCGCGGCTACGACCAGTTGATCCACGACGTGGCGCTGCAGAACCTGCCCGTGGTGTTCGCGCTCGACCGCGCGGGCCTCGTGGGCGCCGACGGCGCGACGCATGCCGGCGCCTACGACATCGCGTTCGTGCGCTGCATTCCCAACATGGCCATGGCCTGCCCGGCCGACGAGCGCGAATGCCGCCAGCTGCTCAGCACCGCGTTTGCGCAGAACCAGCCCGTGGCGGTGCGCTACCCGCGCGGCGCGGGCGTGGGCGTGGAACCGCTGACCAGCCTCGAGGGGCTGCCCTTCGGCAAGGGCGAAGTGCGCCGCACGCGCCAGGGCACCGGCCCGCAAGGCACGCCGCGGATCGCCATCCTGGCCTTCGGCACGCTGCTGTACCCGGCGCTGCAGGCGGCCCAGGCGCTCGACGCCACGGTGGTCAACATGCGCTGGGCCAAGCCGCTCGACGTGGACCTGCTGCTGGAGGTGGCGGGCGAGCACGACGCCTTGGTCACGCTGGAAGAGGGCGCCATCCTGGGCGGTGCCGGCAGCGCGGTGCTGGAGGCCCTGAGCGCCGCGCAGGTGCTGCGCCCGGTGCTGCAACTGGGCCTGCCCGACGTGTTCATCGAGCATGGCGATCCGGCCCAGTTGCTGGCGCTGCAGGGCCTCGACGCTGCCGGCATAGAGCGCTCCGTGCGCGCCCGTTTTCTGCAGAGCGAACGCGGCTGTTGATCGGTGCCGCGAAGCCTGCCCGGGGGAGGGGCAGGCTTTGTCTGGCGATCTCCCTTGAGGCTTGCAAAACGCTGAACGCGTTGGCCAGCAGGCCCGTGTCGCGGGAAAACCCGCAGGCCTGGCGGCGATGCAAGTTTTTACAATGTTCCACCGCTGATACATTGTTTCGTCACGCCACCGTCATGCGTGGCGTTTTCTTTTTGGCCTTTCCTTTCCGGAGTATTTTTCATGGATCGTCGTTCAATCCTTAAGCACGCTGGCGTCGCGGGTGTGCTGGCCGCAGGTGTCGCACCGGCGGTGCATGCCCAGGCGGCAGTGCGCTGGCGCATCGCCGCCAGCTTCCCCAAGTCGCTGGACACGATCTATGGCAGCGGCGAAATGTTCGCCAAGACCGTCAAGGCCCTCTCGGGGGGCAAGTTTGAGGTGTCGCTGCACGCCGCGGGCGAACTGATGCCGGCGTTTGGCGTGGTCGATGCGCTGCAAAACGGCACGGTAGAAATGGCGCTCACGGCGCCCTATTACTTCACCGGCAAGGACTCGATCTTTGCATTCGGCTGCGCCGTGCCCTTCGGCCTGAACGCGCGCCAGATGGATTCGTGGATGGAGCACGGCGGTGGGCGCAAGCTCATGGACGCGTTCTATGCCAACTACAACATCAAGAGCCTGAGCGCCGGCAACACCGGCACGCAGATGGGCGGCTGGTACCGCAAGGAAATCAAGACCACCGCCGACCTGAAGGGCCTGAAGATGCGCATGGGCGGCGGCCTGTTCGGCGAAGCCATGCAAAAGCTCGGCGTGGTGGCGCAGAACATGCCCGCGGGCGATGTCTACCAGGCACTCGAAAAGGGCACGCTCGACGCCGTGGAGTTCGTCGGCCCCTACGACGACGAAAAACTCGGCTTCAACAAGGTGGCGCCGTTCTACTACTACCCCGGTTGGTGGGAAGGCGGCGCCGAGCTGGCATTCTTCATCAACAACAAGGCCTATGCCGCGCTGACGCCCGAGTTCCAGGCCATCGTCGACGCCGCTGCGGCCGTGGCCGCCCGCGACATGACGGCCAAGTACGATGCGGTCAACCCGATCGCCTTGAAGAAGCTGGTGGGCGCGAAGACCCAGCTCAAGGCCTTCTCCAAGGAACTCATGGACGCCGGCTTCAAAGCGTCAATGGAAGTGTTTGCCGAGCACGAGGCCAAGTCGGCCGAGTTCAAGAAGATCCACCAGAGCATGCGTGCCTTCCAGCGCGACCAATTGCTGTGGGCGCGCTATTCTGAACTGCGCTTCGACAACTACATGTCTTCTGTGAAGCTGTAAGCCTTCCGCACCGAACGGCGTACGGGTCCATGCATTTCACCGCATGTCCGCACCCATGACCGGCGACCCAGTCCCCTTGCACGGCGGACAGGGTCGCCATTTTTTTGGCTTGCCGTACCGGGCCAGCCCTTCATTACCTTTCTTCAGGAGAATTGCCATGGATCGTCGCTCCCTTATCAAGAATGCCGGCATCGCCGGCGTGCTGGCCGCCGGTGTGGCACCGGTGGTCCATGCGCAGCCGGTGGTCCGCTGGCGGCTGGCGTCGAGCTTTCCCAAATCGTTGGACACCATTTTCGGTTCGGCCGATGTGTTCTCCAAAGCGGTCAAGGAGATGTCGGGCGGCAAGTTCGAGGTCTCGGTGCATGCCGCCGGTGAGCTGATGCCGGCGTTTGGCGTGGTCGATGGCGTGCAGAACGGCACCGTAGAGATCGCACACACCGCGCCGTACTACTTCTTCGGCAAGAACGAGGCCTTTGCCATTGGCGGTGCGATTCCGTTCGGCATGAACTCGCGCCAGCTCACGGCGTGGATCGTCGACGGCAACGGCGGCAAGCTGATGCGTGAGTTTTATGCCAAGTACAACATCGTCAACTTCGTCGGTGGCAACACCGGCGCGCAGATGGGCGGGTGGTTCCGCAAGGAGGTCAAGTCGCCGGCCGACATCAAGGGCCTGAAGTTCCGCGTGGGGGGCTTTGCCGGCAAGGTCATCGAGCGCATGGGCGGCGTGCCACAGAACATTCCCGGCGGAGAAATCTACCAGGCGCTGGAGAAGGGCACGATCGACGCGGCCGAGTGGATCGGACCCTACGACGACCAGAAGCTGGGCATCAACAAGGTGGCACCGTATTACTACTACCCCGGCTGGTGGGAAGGCAGCTTGAACCTGGAGTTCTACATCAACGACAAGGCCTTCAATGGCCTCTCGAGCGAATACAAGGCCATCGTGCAGGCGGCCGCCCACGAAGCCCATGTGGTGACGCAGGGCCGCTATGACGCGCGCAACCCGGGCGCGCTCAAGCAGCTCGTGGGCGCCAAGACCAAGGTGCTGGCGTTCCCGCAGTCGGTGATGGATGCCTCGTTCAAGGCCACCATGGAGCTGTACGCCGAGCTGAGCGAAAAGAACCCCGACTGGAAGAAGATCTATGGCGACTACCGCAACTTCCAGCGCGACCAGGTGCTGTGGTTCCGCTTTGCGGAGGCCAGCTTCGACAACTTCATGCAGCGCCAGAAGCTGTAGGACCCTGGTTCCCCCCGGGTGGCTCACTGCCACCCTTTCGGCCCCGCTCTGCGGGGCTTTTTTTGTTGGGTTCAGGCCCTGCCTGGGTGCAGATGTTTCAGCATTGCTGTCAAAAAGATAGCTTGATGCGCTGGTCCAGCAAGGGTTTGAGCCTCAAAAGACCATAAAAAAGGCCCCATTGCATGGGGCCTGGATTTGGGGGCTTCAGCGCCTGGACGCTGGGCTCACTTGCTGTCGCGCTGCACCGCGTCTTGCGCCGCCTTGAGCGGGTCGTCCGCAGGCGGCTCCGTCCCTGATGGCTCCTGCGGGCCGGGCGGCGTGGCGAAGGGGTCGTCCTGCGGGTGGTCCTGCGGGTCGGAGTGGAGCATGTCCGATTCCATCTGCTGCTGGATCTTCTCCATGTCGTACACCTCGGGCTTGTCCAGGCCGCTGGAGACGATGCCGGGGAAGGCAATGATCAGGCCCACCATGACGATCTGGATCAGCACGAAGGGCACGGCGCCCCAGTAGATCTGCATGGTCGTGATCGGCTGGATCAGCTTCTTCGTGAGCTTGTCGGTGTAGGCCACGGCGGGCGCGACGCTGCGCAGGTAGAACAGCGCAAAGCCGAACGGCGGGTGCATGAACGAGGTCTGCATGTTCACGGCCAGCAGCACGCCAAACCAGACCAGGTCGATGCCGAGCTTGTCCGCCACGGGCGCCAGCAGAGGCACCACGATGAACGACAGCTCGAAGAAGTCGAGGAAGAAGGCCAGGAAGAAGATCATGATGTTGACCACGATCAGAAAGCCGACCTCGCCGCCGGGCAGGCCGCTGAGCAGGTGCTCGACCCAGCGCGGGCCGTCCACGCCCTGGAACACCAGGCTGAAGATGGTCGAGCCGATCAGGATGAACACCACGAAGCACGACAGCTTGGTGGTGGTGTTGAGCGCCTGCTTGAGCAGCGAGAAGCTCAGGCGCCCGCGCACCATGGCCATGGTGAAGGCCCCCAGTGCGCCCATGGCCCCGCCTTCGGTGGGCGTCGCCACGCCCAGGAAGATGGTGCCCAGCACCAGGAAGATCAGCAGCAGTGGCGGGATCAGCACGAAGGTCACGCGCTCAGCCATGCGCGAGAGCAGGCCCATGCGCGTGACCTTGTTGACCATGGACAGCACAAAGGCCAGCGCCACGCCCACGCACATCGACACGACGATGGTTTCGTCCTTGGGGACGCTGGTCACGGCTTCGCCGGTCCACCAGCTGTGCACGTCGACGATGTGGTGGGCAAAGAACAACGAGGCCCCCACCGACACCACGGTGAGCACCAGCAGCGAGGGCAGGCCGCTCTTGCCGTCGTCTTCGCGGATGGTGCGCGCCTCGGGCGGCAAAGCCGGGACCCAGCTCGGTTTGAAGATGGCCAGTGCGAATACGTACAACGCATACATGCCCGTCAGCATGAAGCCGGGAATGAAGGCGCCCTTGTACATGTCGCCCACGCTGCGGCCCAACTGGTCGGCCAGGATGATGAGCACCAGCGAGGGTGGAATGATCTGCGCCAGCGTGCCCGAGGCGGCAATCACGCCGGTGGCAATGCGCCGGTCGTAGCCATAGCGCAGCATGATGGGCAGCGAGATCAGGCCCATCGAGATCACCGAGGCGGCCACCACGCCGGTGGTGGCCGCCAGCAGCGCGCCGACGAAGATCACCGCGAGCGCCAGGCCGCCGCGCACCGGGCCGAACAGCTGGCCGATGGTGTCGAGCAGGTCCTCGGCCATGCCGCTGCGCTCCAGGATCAGGCCCATCAGCGTGAAGAACGGGATGGCCAGCAGGGTGTCGTTCTGCATGATGCCGAAGATGCGCAGCGGCAGTGCCTGCATCAAGGCCTCGGGCAGCACACCCATTTCAATGCCGATGAAGCCGAAGAAAAGACCGCAGGCGCCCAGGCTGAACGCGACCGGGAAGCCAAGCAGCAGGAAGACGATGAGCCCGCCGAACATGATCGGCGCGAGGTTTTGGGTGAAGAATTCCATGGAATGTGCTCCGCTCAGTCGGCCTTGTGGGCGGTGGTACCGTTGCCTTTGGCGGCCTCGGCCAGGCGGCGGATCGACTCGGCAAGCTCCTCCTCGGCGGTCTTTTCCGCTTTCTTGGCGGTGGGGTCGTCCATGAGGCCCTGCAGGAAGGCCAGGCGCTTGATCAGCTCGGACAGGCCCTGCAGCATCAGCAGGCCAAAACCCAGCGGCATCATGGCGTAGACGGGCCAGCGGACCAGGCCACCGGCGTTGTTGGACATTTCGCCCGACAGGTAGCCTTTGAGGAAGAACGGAATGCCATACCACAGCACCGCCAGGCACATGGGCGTGAGGAAGAAGGCAAAGCCAACGACGTCGATCCAGATTTGCGTGCGTTTGGACAGGCGGCTCGATACCACGTCCACCTTGACGTGCTCACCCTGCAGCAACGTGTAGCCGGCCGCGAGCAGGAATGCTGCCGCAAACAGGTACCACTGCACTTCGAGGAAGGCATTGGAGCTGTAGTTGAACGCCTTGCGCACCACGGCATTGACGCCGCTGATGACGGTGGACGCGAGGATGAGCCAGATAACGTATTTACCGACCTGGCCGTTGAGCCAGTCGATGCCTCTGGAGAGTCTGATGAGGGCTTGCATGGGGTCTCCGAAAAAGCCTGCGTGCACAAAAAAAGATCCGCCACCGCTCCATGGCGGGCGAATCAGCAAATTGTTACGAACGCGCGATTCTACGGAGCAATACCGGCCGAGACTGACGGGTGCGTGACGGGCGTGATTGGTGTTATCCCCGACATGCTCCAAGGTCTGCGGTGCGGTGCCTGTACGGTGCAGGCCGCCCCCTTCAAAGCGCTCAGGGCGCTGCGCCGTGTGGCGTCAGCGGCTGCGTGGCGCACTGCGTGCGGGCTGCAGTTTGCGGTAGACCGTGGCGCGACTGATGCCCAGAGCGCGCGCGGCGTCGGCCACGTTGCCGCGCGCGTCCTGCACCGCTTTGCGGATCAGCGCGGTTTCTGCGTCGCGCAAGCGCGCGTGCGTGGCTCTAGCGGTGCCGTATACCCGGGCGGCATCGGCATGCGGCTGCGCCAGGCCCTGCAGGCGCAGGCCCGACCACAGCGGCAGGTCCAGCGGCGCAGCCAGGTGGCAGTGCGCTGCGTCGAACACCAGCGGCCAGGGCAGCGCCAGCCAATCGGCGCAGTGCAGGCGCTGGCCCGCGGCCGCCAGCGGCAGCAGTTGCCGTGCCAGGCTGTTGCTGCCCACCACAAAACCCTCGGCGTCGAGCGTGAGCAGACCGTCGGCTTCGCCGCCCAGTGGCGCACCGGGCCAGTTCAGGCGCAGCAGCAGGGCGTGCGGCAGCTGCAGCAGCAGCGCGTCTTCGATGGCGCGGGCCGACCGCGCCACCAGATGGCGCAGCTCGGGGCGCTCGGGCACGTCGACGCCGGTCAGGTCGAGCATGCCCACGCATTCGCCGCGCGGACCCTGCAGCGGTGCGCCCGCGCAGCTGTAGCTGCTGTTGCCATCGAAAAAATGCTCGCCGCGGTGCAGCCACACGGGCTGCAGCTCGGCCAGCGCCGCGCCAATGGCGGTGGTGCCGACGGCAGCTTCCGACAGGTCCAGCCCCACGCGGCCAATGGCCCGTGCGCGGGCATCGGCGCGGTCGAGGGGGCCCTGCACATCGACCACCACGCCATGCGCATCGGTCAGCAGCGTGAAACAGCGCATGCCCGCCACGGCGCGCGCAAGCTGCGCCTGCACGGGGCGCGCTGCGCGCAGCAACGTCCTGTGAGCGTCGGTGCTGCGGCGCAGGGTGCTGGCGTTCACGGCATCGAACACCACCGCCTCGCCGGGCTGGCGCCCGCGGGCCAGGCAGCGCTGCCAGGATCGGACGATCCAGGGCGCCACGCCGCAGGCCTCGGCCGGTGCGCCGGCCTGCAGCAGGGCGCGCCGGGCCTGGGCGATCAGGGCGCTGCGGTCGGCGGGCGTGTGTAAGTCGGGCGCGAACATCGGTACCCCCGGGGTGGACGCCGGGGCCGCGGGCGGCGGCGACCGAGCGCAGGCTGCAGGGCATTCGCGCAGGTGCGCCGCAGCATGTTTCATTTTGAGAATACCTTGCGGGCCGCGGCAGAAATCTAGGGTTGTCCCTAGGGATGGCGGCCCGGGTGGGGCAGAAGATGCGCCTTGCCAATCCAGCCATCACCTCCAGAGGAGACAGCGAGATGCAAGTCCAGTTCACGGTCAACGGCCGCGCAGCCAGTATTGACGTTCCCCCCCACACCCTGCTGGTGCATGCGCTGCGCGAGCACCTGCAGCTCACCGGCACGCACGTGGGTTGCGACACCAGCCAGTGCGGTGCCTGCACCGTGATCGTCGACGGCCGTGCCGTCAAATCGTGCGCCATGCTGGCTGCGCAGGCACAGGGCGCTGACGTGCAGACCATCGAGGGCGTGGCCGCACCCGACGGCACCATGCACCCCATGCAGGCAGCCTTCAAGGAGTGCCACGGCCTGCAGTGCGGTTTTTGCACGCCCGGCATGGTGATGAGCGCGCTGGACCTGGTGCAGCACCACCCCCACGCCAGCGAGGCGCAGATCCGCGAATTGCTCGACGGCAACATGTGCCGCTGCACCGGTTACCAGAACATCGTCAAGGCCGTGCAGCGGGGCCAGCAGGCCATGGCCGCCAATTGAGTTGCAGGCCGTACAGGGAGACACAACCATGGGTGCATCCGACTTTTCCAAGCTGCCGCACATCGGCGAACCGGTCCGCCGCAAGGAGGACTACCGCTTTCTCACGGGCGCCGGCCAGTACACCGACGACGTGGTGCTGGCGGCGCAGAGCTTTGCCGTGTTCGTGCGCTCGCCGCACGCGCATGCCAGGGTCAACAGCGTCCACACCGAGGCCGCCAAGGCACTGCCCGGTGTGCTGGGCGTGTTCACCGGTGCCGACGTGGCGGCCGACCACATCAACGGTCTGCCGTGCGGCTGGCTGATCACCAGCACCAATGGCGAGCCCATGAAGGAGCCTCCGCACCCCATCTTGGCGCAGGGCAAGGTGCGCCACGTGGGCGACCAGGTCGCCATGGTGGTGGCCGAGACGCTGCAACAGGCGCGCGATGCCGCCGAGCGCGTCGAAGTCGATTACGAGGTGCTGCCGGCGGTCGTCAACGTGGCCGATGCGGCCGCGGGCGCCGTGGCGGGGGCGGTCGTGCACGACATCGCCGAAGACAACCACTGCTTCAAATGGGCCCTGGGCGACAAGGTCGCCGTCGAGGCGGTGTTTGCCAACGCTGCGCACGTCACGCAGCTCGACCTGGTCAACAACCGGCTGATCCCCAACGCCATCGAACCGCGCGCCGCCATTGGCTCGTACAGCAGGGCGAACGGCGAATACACGCTGTACGTCAGCAACCAGAACCCGCACGTCGAACGCCTGCTCATGACGGCCTTCGTGCTGGGGCTGCCCGAACACAAGGTGCGCGTGATAGCGCCCGATGTGGGCGGCGGCTTTGGCTCCAAGATCTTTCTGTACGCCGAAGACGTGTGCCTGACCTGGGCGTCGAAAAAACTCAACCGCAACATCAAATGGGTGGCCGAGCGCAGCGAGGCCTTCCTGACCGATGCGCACGGGCGCGACCATGTGAGCCATGCCGAAATGGCCATGGATGCGCAGGGCAAGTTCCTGGCTCTGCGGGTGCACACCGATGCCAACCTGGGCGCCTACCTCAGCACCTTTGCCAGCGCCGTGCCCACCATCCTCTACGCCACGCTGCTGGCGGGCCAATACAGCACGCCGCAGGTGTACGTGGAGGTGGATACCTGGTTCACCAACACCACGCCGGTCGATGCGTACCGGGGGGCGGGCCGGCCCGAAGCCACCTATCTGCTCGAGCGCCTGGTGTCGCGCTGCGCCTGGGAGTTGGGACTCACGCAGGACGAGATCCGCAAGCGCAACTTCATCACCAGCTTTCCCTACCAGACGCCGGTGGCGCTGCAGTACGACGTTGGCGACTACCAAGCCTGCATGGCGCAGTCGCAGGAACTCGCCGATGTCGCGGGGTTCGAGGCGCGCCGCGCGGCCAGCGAAGCCAGGGGCCTGCGGCGCGGCATCGGCTACTCGTCGTACATCGAAGCCTGCGGCATTGCGCCCTCGAACATCGCCGGGGCGCTGGGCGCGCGCGCCGGCCTGTTTGAATGCGGCGAAGTGCGCGTGCACCCAACCGGCAGCGTCACGGTGTTCACGGGTTCGCACAGCCACGGCCAGGGGCACGAGACGACTTTTGCACAGGTGGTGGCCGCGCGCCTGGGGATTCCCGTGGAAAACGTCGACATCGTCCACGGCGACACCGGGCGCGTGCCCTTCGGCATGGGCACCTATGGCTCGCGCTCGATCAGCGTCGGCGGCGCGGCCATCATGAAAGCGCTCGACAAGATCGAGGCCAAGGCGAAAAAGATCGCCGCGCACCTGATGGAAGCCAGCGATGCCGACATCGACTTTGCGGGCGGCGAATTCACCGTGAAGGGAACGGACAAGAAGATCCCGTTCGCGCAGATCGCGCTCACCGCCTACGTGCCGCACAACTACCCGCTCGACAAGCTCGAGCCCGGCCTGAACGAAACGGCGTTCTACGACCCGACCAACTTCACCTTCCCGGCAGGCACCTACATCTGCGAGGTCGAGGTGGACCCGCAAACCGGCGTGGTGCGCGTGGACCGCTTCACCGCCGTGGACGACTTCGGCACCATCATCAACCCCATGATCGTCGAAGGTCAGGTGCACGGCGGGCTGGCGCAGGGCATTGGCCAGGCGCTGATGGAGAACTGCGTCTACGACCGCGAAACCGGGCAGCTGCTCACGGGCAGTTTCATGGACTATGCGCTGCCGCGCGCGGGCGACGTCCCGCAGTTCACGCTGGGCCATGTCTGCACGCCGTGCACGCACAACCCGCTGGGCACCAAGGGCTGCGGCGAAGCCGGGGCGATTGGCTCGCCGCCTGCGGTCATCAACGCCGTGCTCGACGCGCTGGCGCCCCTGGGCGTGAAGGATTTCGACATGCCCGCGACGCCGCACCGTGTGTGGCAGGCCATCCAGAACGCACAGGTCTAAGGAGATTCCAGCATGTACGCCTTCACCTACGACGCCCCGGCCACGCTGGACGCTGCGGCTGCGCAAGCCGCAGCCGGCGCGCGCCCCATTGCCGGCGGGCAAAGCCTGCTGCCCGCGCTGCGCCTGCGCCTGGCCAACCCCGGCCAATTGGTCGACCTGGGCCGTATCCCGGGCCTGGACCGCATCCACCGCGACGGCGACCAGCTCGTCATCGGCGCCATGGCATGCCACCAGGCGGTGGCCGACAGCGCCGAGGTGCGGGCCGCCATTCCCGCGCTGGCCGACCAGGCCGAGCACATCGGCGATCGGCAGGTGCGCGCGCGCGGCACGCTGGGCGGCTCGCTGGCCAACAACGACCCGGCCGCCTGCTACCCCAGCGCGGTGCTGGCGTTGGGCGCCACGGTGGTCACCCAGCGCCGGGACATCGCCGCCGACGACTTCTTCGTGGGCATGTACACCACGGCGCTGGAAGAGGGCGAGCTGATCACGGCCGTGCGCTTCCCGATTCCGCAGCGGGCCGCCTACATCAAGTTCCGCCAGGGCGCGTCGCGCTTTGCGCTGGTGGGCGTGTTCGTGGCGCAGACGCAGGCCGGGGTGCGCGTCGCGGTCACCGGCGCCGCCAGCAGCGTGTTTCGCCAGGCGGCACTCGAAGCCGCGCTGAACCAGAGCTTCACGCCCGAATCGGCCGCTGCCGTGCGTGTCGACCACGCCGAGCTGGGCAACGACATCCACGCCAGCCCGGCGTACCGCGCGCAGCTCATCAGCGCGCTGGCGCAGCGCGCCGTGGCGCACATGCTGGGTTGACGCTGCCGGCAGTGCACATTTTGATTCAAAACAGGCGCAAGCGCTTTCCCAGTAAGCGCTGTTGGCTATAGAAAATGTAGCAAATGAATGCAGACCCACGGCCCCTGGCACCCGCAACCATCGATGCGCTTGCGCAGGCGCTGCAGGCCCAGGGCTACTTTGCCGACCGCCGCCTGGCGACCGCCGCCTGGCTGGCGCTGGCGCTGCAGCGCCCGCTGCTGCTCGAAGGCGAGCCCGGCGTGGGCAAGACCGCGCTGGCACAGGCGCTGGCGCGCGCCCTGGGCCGCCCCCTGATCCGCCTGCAGTGCTACGACGGCCTGGAGCAGCGCGAAGCCTTGTACGAATGGAACTACGCCGCGCAGCTGTTGCACATGCGCGCCGCGGAAGGGCAGGGCGCACTGGATGCCGAACGCATCGAGCGCGAAATCTACCAAGAGCGCTATCTGCTCAGCCGCCCGCTGCTCCAGGCCCTGCGCACGCCGGCGCCCGGCGCCCTGCTGCTGGTGGACGAAATCGACCGTGCCGACGAGCCCTTCGAGGCGTTTTTGCTCGAATACCTTGGCGAATACCAGGTCAGCATTCCCGAACTCGGCACGGTGCGCGCCCAGGCACCGCCGGTCACGCTGCTCACCAGCAACCGCACGCGCGATCTGCACGATGCCGTCAAGCGCCGCTGTCTGTACCACTGGCTCGACTACCCGGACCGCGAGCGCGAACTCGCCATCGTGCGCGCCCAGGTGCCGGGCGCCAGCGCGCGCCTGTCGGAACAGGTGGCCGACTTCGTCGCCCGCCTGCGCAGCCAGCCTTTTGCCAACGCCTTCCAGCGCGCGCCCGGCATTGCCGAAGCGGTGGAGTGGGCCAAGGCGCTGGTGGCGCTCGACACCCTGGTGGTCGATCCCGAAGTGGTGCAGGACACCGCGGGCATCCTGTTCAAGCAGCGCGAAGACGTGGCGGCCCTGACGCCGGACATGGCGGCGCAGCTCCTCGCCCCCGACTGACATGCCGGCCGCCGCGCACTTGCCGTTGAACGTGCCGGGCGGGGTCAGCCCACTGGGCGACGCACGGCGCGGCAAGTTCGCCGACAACCTCGCCGGGTTTGCGCGCGCGCTGCGCCGCGCCGGCGTGCCCGCGGACGCCACGCGAATCGCGCTGGCGCAGGAAGCCGCGATGCTGGTGGGACTGGCGCGTGCCGATTTCGGTGCCGCACTCGAGGCCGTGCTGGTGGGGCGCGAGCAGGACCGGCTGGTGTTCCGCGAGCTGTTCGACAGCTACTTTCGCAACCCCAATGTGGCGCAAAAGCTGCTTGCGCAGATGCTGCCCAGTGCCGAGAGCCGGGCCGAGCCCGCCAAGCGCCGCCCGCGCGTGGCCGAAGCGCTGGCACCGGTGCGCGCAGCGCGTGCTGCAGCAGCGCGCGAAGACGACAAGGTCGATTTCGACGCCGCCATGACGGCCAGCGAACGCGAACGCCTCAAGGCAGCCGACTTCAACCAGCTCTCGGCCAGCGAATACCTGCTGGTGCAGCGCCTGGCGCAGCGCGTGCCCCTGCCGCTGCCGCGCTACGCCGCGCGCCGCACCCAGCGCGGCCCCCGCGGCGCCCGCGCCGACTGGCCACTGGCGATGCAACGTGCTGCGCGCACCGGCGGTGAACTCGTGCAGCTGCCGCGCCTGGCGCGCCAGAGCCAGCCGCTGCCGCTTCTGGTGCTGCTCGACGTGTCGGGTTCGATGGAGCGCTACACCCGCCTGTTGCTGGCCTTCTTGCACGCCGCCACTGCGCCGGGCTCGGGCGCCGGGCGGCGCGACGTGTTTGCCTTTGGCACCCTGCTGACCGACCTCACGCCGGCGTTTGACCATGCCGACCCTGACACCATGCTCGCGCTGGCCAGCCGGTCCATCCCCGACTTTGCCGGCGGCACGCGGCTGGCGGCCGCGCTCGCGCAGCTGCGCCAGCGCCATGCGCGGCGCCTGGTCGGCCGGCGCACGCTGGTGCTGCTGGTCAGCGACGGGCTGGACACGGGCGAGCCGCAGGCGCTGGCGCAGGAGCTGGCCTGGCTGCGGCGCCACTGCGCGCGCCTGGTGTGGCTCAACCCATTGCTGCGCTTTGGCGGCTATGAACCCCGTGCACGCGGCGCTGCCGAGCTGCACCGCGCGGCCGACGCCATGCTCGCGGTGCACAACCTGCAAAACCTGCAGCAGCTGGCGGCCAGCCTGGCGCAGGTGCTGCATGCGCCGGCGCGGGCACGGTAGAACCCCCCAAAAAGGAAGCCCCATGGAAATGCAAGCCAGCCGCACCCTTCCCGTGAGCCAGCAGCAGGCCTGGGATGCGCTCAACGACCCCGGAGTGCTCAAGGCCTGCATTCCCGGCTGCGACAGGCTCGATACCAGCGGCGAGGGCCAGTACGCCATGGGCATGGCGCTCAAGATCGGCCCGGTCTCGGCCAAGTTCGCCGGCAAGATCACGCTCAGCGACATCGTGCCGCCGCAGAGCTACTGCCTGTCCTTCGATGGCCAGGGTGGTGTGGCGGGTTTCGGCAAGGGCCAGGCCCAGGTGCGGCTGGCGCCGGTGCCCCCCGATGCCCTGGGCCAGGAGTGCTGCGAACTGCACTACAGCGTGCACGCCACCGTGGGCGGCAAGATCGCGCAGTTGGGCCAGCGCCTGATCGACGGCGCGGCCAAGGGTCTGGCGGAAGATTTCTTTCAGCGCTTTGGCGCTGAAATGCAGCGCCGCCACCCGCGCGCCGTGCCCACACCGCAGGGCGGTGCCGAGGCCCAGCCGTCCGGCGCACCGCTGCCGCAAACGCACGCTACCAGGACTGCTACTGGCATTCCGGCCTGGGCTTGGCTGGCCGTGCTGATCGTCCTGGTGCTGGCCGCCCTTGTGTGGATGGCCTGAACCGGTTCAAAGGAGGCTTGGGCATGGAAAACCTCGATGCCATGGTGCTGCGCACGCTGCAGGGCTGGCGCGCTGCCGGCCAGCGTGCGCTGCTGGCCACGGTGGTGCGCACCTGGGGCTCTTCGCCGCGGCCCGAGGGCTCGATCATGGCGCTGTGCGAGACCGGTGCCGTGGTGGGCTCGGTGTCGGGCGGCTGCATTGAAGACGACCTGGTCGACCGCTACACCCGCGCCTATGCAGGCTCCGGGCAGGCAGAGGGCGGCGCTGGGCACGTCCTGCCCAGCGGCCCGCCGGCGTTTGCCAAGTACGGCGTCACCGCCGACGAAGCGCACCGCTTTGGCCTGCCCTGTGGCGGCACGCTGGAGCTGCTGCTCGAATTTGACCCCGACCCTGCCAGTCTGGCCGAGCTGGTGAGCGCGCTCGACGCCGGCCAGATGGTGCGGCGCAGCGTTCGCCTGGCCGACGGCGCCGCCATCCTGGCGCGTGCCGAGGCGCCAGCTGCGCTCGAAATGGATGCGGCGCAGGTCGCCAACACCTTTGGGCCCGGGTACCGCATGCTGATCATCGGCGCGGGCCAGATGTCGGAGTACCTGGCCACGATGGCGCTGTTTTGCGGCTTTGCCGTGACCGTGTGCGATCCGCGCGCGGAATACCGCGGTGCCTGGAGCGTGCCGGGCGCGCAGGTGCTCAGCGACATGCCAGACGATGTGGTTACCGCTTTCCAACCCGACCAGCGCAGCTGCGTGGTGGCGCTCACGCACGACCCCAAGCTCGACGACCTGGCGCTGCTCGAAGCGCTGGGCAGCGAGGCGTTCTACGTGGGCGGCATTGGCTCGCGGCGCAACAACGCCGCGCGGCGCGAGCGCCTGATCGCGCATTTCGGCCAGACCGAGCAGAGCCTGGCGCGCCTGCGCGGCCCCATCGGCATCTACATCGGCAGCAAGACGCCGCCCGAGATCGCGGTCAGCGTCATGGCCGAGGTGCTGGCCGTGAAGAACGGCGTGGCCCTGCCGCGCGACATGGCGGTGGCACAGGCCAAGAGCGAACGCGAGGGGGCGCACGCCGCATCCGCTGCGTCGGGGTGGGGCGTCGGCGCACCCGTCGGTACACCGGGGGATGTGCCGCACTGAAGACCCCGTCGGCGCATCGGGATCCGCGCTTCAGACTGCGCACAGCTTCGCCCTGCATCGGGGTGTTTGGCCGGCGCACCCGTGCACAGCAGCCGTCGGCACCGTTGTACGCACCGTTTTGGGGGGTGGGGGCTGTCGATCCGTCTCTCTACGGGTTGGCGCCTTGTCCGACAGACGCACCGCCCGCGGCCTTCTAGCATCTCTACTCATGGGCACAGGTGGTGTTGCTGTTTCGTTGTCCTGTTCCCCCGAGGAGCTACCATGTCAGCCAAATCCCTTCCCCCATTTTCGGGCTTGGGCCGCACCCAGTTGGCCGAGCATTTGCGCCAGTGCGCGCAGTGCAGCGGTTTCTCGCACCGCGTCGCATGCGCAGCTGAATCCGTCCACCACTTTTTGGCGCAGCGCTTCGTGACCACGCTGACCGTGGTCACCGTGCTGGCGCTGGCCAGTGCGTGGTGCCTGTTCTGATCCGTTCCAGTCAGTGAAACCGCCACCCCTGTCCCGGCAACTTCCCTCTGCCGGAACACAGGCTCTGGCCTTGTTGGATCCGGCCCGGGGGGCGGTGGAGGCGCCCATACGCGCCGAAATCTTTGGCGCAGCCCGTTTCGCGCAGCATGGCCACAGCCTGGCCTTGGCCCACCAGGCCCGTGTGAGGGCCCGCGCGGCCCCGTTCTTTCCCCGGATGCGCGAAAACATGCGTGTCCTGCACGAAGCGCACGACTTCATCGCCCAGCAGGCTGCCACCGGCCACCACGTGAATCCGGCGGGCGAATGGCTGCTGGACAACTTCTACGTGGTCATGGCGCAGACGAAGGAAATCCACGAAGGCCTGCCACAGCGCTACTTTCGGGACCTGCCGGTGCTGGTCGAGGCGCACCTGGCAGGCCTGCCGCGGATCTATGGCGTTGCCTGGGCGTTCGCGGCGCACACCGACAGCGCCTTTGACGAGGACCTGCTGGTGCATTTCCTGAAGGCTTACCAGGAAACGCGCGAACTGACGCTGGGGGAGCTGTGGGCCTTGCCGACGTCCTTGCGCGTGGTGCTGGTCGAGAACCTGCGCCGCCTCGCCGAGCGCGTCGCCGCTGCCAAGGCCGCCCGCGCATGCGCCAACGCCTGGTGCGATACGCTGCAGGGCAGCGATGGCAGCCAGGCTGCGGCCAGCCTGCAGCCGGTGATCGACAGCCTCCGCGAGCGCGGCGTGGACCGCCTTTTCGTGCTGCAGGCCATGCAGCGCCTGGCCCTCGATGCGGGTGGGCAGGACCCGCGCAAGAACGGTGTTTCGGCCGAAGTGGCAGCGCAGGTGCGCGACGCGCTGGCCCAGGCATTGCCCGAGCCTGCCAATGCCCAGGTCCAGCTGCATGCGGAGCAGGCCGCCGACAACCTGAGCGTGCGCAACGCCATCACTTCGCTGCGCCTGCTGAGCAATACCGACTGGCGCAGCGTGGTTGCGCGCACCAGCGTGCTTTTGCGGCAACTGCAGCGCTCACCGACCTTTTGCGCCGAGCGCGACGACACCCAGGATACGAGCCTGCACGCCATTGAACGCTTGGCAAGGCGCAGCGGGCACAGTGAGCTGGAGGTGGCCCAAACGCTGCTGGCCCTGATGAAGCCTCACGCGCTTCCGGACGCGATGCCTCGGGGCGAGCCCAGCGATGCACCCACCGAGGCGCCGGGCTACTGGCTGCGGGGACCGGGCCTGCCCGCACTGCGGCGCGCGCTGGGCCTGGACTCTGCGTTGCAGGCCCAGTGGCTGACCCGGATGCGGCGCGCGATCGTGCCGGCGTATCTAGGCGTTGCGGCAGCCGGCAGCGTGGGGCTTGCGGTGTGGTGCGTCGGGCATTCGGCACGGCCAGCGGCCGGCGCTGGCTGGCTGGCGCTGCTGGCATTGCTGGCCCTGTTTCCCGCCAGCGAGACCGTGATTGCGGTGCTCCACCGGCTGATCAGCGAGTCGCTGCCGCCGCGCCACTTGCCGCGCCTGGCGCTGGCCCAGGGCGTGCCGCCACAGCACCGGGTCTTGGTGGTCGTTCCCGCGATGCTGACCCATGCCAGCGGCATCGCGGCGCTGGCGCGCCAGCTGGAACTGCATTACCTGGCCAACTGCGAGCCCCATGCCCAGTTTGCGCTGTTGAGCGACTACGCCGATGCCGATGCTGCGGCCCTGCCGTCGGACGGCGCGCTGCTGCAGTTGGCCATCGACGCCGTCGACGCGCTGGAGCAGCGTTACGCCGACACCGATGCCGAAGGCCAGGTCGCGCAGCGGCGTTTCTTGCTGCTGCACCGGGAGCGCCAGTGGTCCGAGACCGAACAGCGCTGGATCGGCTGGGAGCGCAAGCGCGGCAAGCTCGAGCAGCTCATCGGCCTGCTGGCCACGCAGGGGCACTCGCCCTTTGTGGACCTCGGGGCCCGTTCCCGCCCGGTGGCCGGCACGCCCTACGTGGTCACGCTCGACAGCGACACCGGCCTGCCGCCCGGGACATTGCGCGCGCTCGTCGGCGTGGCGGCGCACCCGCTCAACCGCCCGCGCGTCGATGTGGCGCGCCGCCGCGTGGCGTCCGGATACGGCATCCTGCAGCCGCGCCTCACCACGCCGCTGCCCAACGCCCATACCGCCACGCCATTCCATTGGCTGTTTGCCGGGCAGTGTGGCGTGGACCCGTACAGCGCGGCCACGTCCGAGGTCTACCAGGACCTGTTCGCCGAAGGCAGCTTCTCCGGCAAGGGCTTGCTGCACGTTGGCGCCATGCAGGCCGTGCTGTCGGCGCGCCTGCCGCCCGAGCAGATTCTCAGCCACGACCTGCTGGAGGGTTCGCTGGCGCGCTGCGCTGGCGTGAGCGACATCACGCTGATGGAAGACGCGCCGCTGCACGCCGATGTGGCCGCGTCGCGCGTGCACCGCTGGACGCGCGGGGACTGGCAGCTGTGGCCGGTGCTGGCGCAGCGGCGCCGCTTTGACCTGCTCGCCATCCACCGCTGGAAAATGGTGGACAACCTGCGCCGCTCGCTGATGGCGCCGATGTCCGGGACACTGGTGCTGGCGTGCTTGGCCACTGGGGCGGTTTCCCCGTGGCGCGCACTGGCCCTGGTGGCCGCAGCCTATGGCGCTGGGCCCATGCTGGGGGCCATCGCTGGACTGGCGCCGGGGCGCGACGACCTGGCCCTGGGGCATTTCTATCGCCAGGCCCTGGCCGACGTGGCCCGGGCGCTCGGAAGCACGGTGTGGGGCCTGGCCGTGCTGCTGCAGCAGGGCATGCAGCAGGCGCACGCCATCGGCACGGCATGGTGGCGCATGGCGGTCAGCCGGCGCGGTCTGCTGCAATGGACCACGGCCGCCAGCGCGCAGGCCACGGCCCAGGGGGAGCTGGCGCAGCTGGCCCTGCGCCATGCGCCGGTCACGCTGGCCGCTGCGGCACTGGGCGCGTTGCTGTGGGCGCTGGCGGCGCCCCATCTGTGGCTGGCGCTGGGCCTGTGCGCTGTGTGGGCGGCGGCGCCGCTGTGGATCTGGGGCGCCAGCCGGCCCTGGCAGGCAGGGCGCACGCCGGCGCCCAGCACGGCGGACCGCGAGTACCTGCTGGGTGTGGCACGCGACACCTGGACATTCTTTGTGCGCCACGTCGGGCCGCAGACCCACCACCTGCCGCCCGACAACGTGCAAACGGTGCCGCGCGTCATGGTGGCGCAGCGCACTTCGCCGACCAACATCGGCATGTACCTGCTGTCGGTAGCCTGCGCGCGCCGCTTTGGCTGGATCGGCACCGAGGAACTGCTCGAGCGCTGCGAGCGCACGCTGGCCACGCTGGCGCTGCTGGCGCGCCACCGCGGGCATTTCCTCAACTGGTATGGCACGCACACGCTCGAGCCCCTGGACCCGCGCTATGTGTCCACCGTGGACAGCGGCAACTTCTGCGGCCATCTGCTGGCGCTGGCCGGGGCCTGCACCGAGATGGCCAGCGCTGCAGCGCCCGCCTGCGAGGGCATTCACCGGCAGCGCCTGCAGCAGCTGGCCTCGCGCTGCCATGGCCTGGCCATGGCAGCGCAGTTCGGTTTTCTCTACGACCCGCGCCGGCGCCTGTTCCACATCGGCTACCGCGTGGCCGATGAGCAGCTCGACGAGAGTTTCTATGACCTGCTGGCGTCGGAGTCGCGCTTGGCGAGCCTGTGGGCCATTGCCAAAGGCGATGTGCCGGCCAGCCACTGGAGTGCGCTGGGGCGGCCGTTCTATGCCGTGGGCTGGGGGGCGGGTTTGCGTTCGTGGTCGGGCTCGATGTTCGAGTACCTCATGCCCGCCCTGGTGATCGACGAACCCGCGGGCAGCGTACTGGAGACCGCGGCGCGCTCGGCGGTGCGCGAGCAGCGTGCGTTCGCACAGGTGCACGGCATGCCCTGGGGCATTTCCGAGTCGGCCTATGCCGCCAGCGACCACACCTTGGCCTACCAGTACGCGCCGCAGGGCGTGCCGCGCCTGGCGCTGCGGCGCACGCCGGCCGACGAACGGGTGGTGGCGCCGTATGCGAGCGCACTCGCCGCGATGTACGAGCCCGGCGCCGCGGTGGCCAATCTGCGCCGGCTCGAACGCCTGCACGCACGCAGTGAAATGGGTTTCATGGATGCGCTGGACTTCACGGCCGAGCGCCAACTCGACGGCAGTGCCGTCACCCGCGTGCAGACCTACATGGCCCACCACCAGGGCATGGTCCTCGTGGCCTTGGCCAATGTGCTCCTGGACGCTGCGCCCCGGCGCTGGGCCATGGGCGAGGCGCGGCTGTGCGCCGTCGGGGCACTGCTGCAAGAGCGCGTGCCGCGCGAAGTCTCGCGCTTGCAGGACCCCGAGCCCCTGCCGCGTGCGCTCCTGCGCAGCGAATCCGGCCCCAGCGCCACGCGCGACGTGGTGCCCGGTGACGGGGCGCTGCAGCCGACGCTGTTGCTGTCCAACGGCCGTTACAGCGTGTCGCTGCGCGCCAATGGCGCGGGCTGGAGCCGCTGGAATGCGGCCGACGTCTCGCGCTGGCGTGACGACGCGCTGCGCGACGCCCACGGCAGCTTCCTCTATCTGCGCCGGCACGGGACCGACGCCCCGGGCGCGCCCGTGTCGCTGAGCCAGCACCCGGCGCCCGATCCGCACGCCCACTACCACGCCTCGTTCCACAGCGATCAACTGCGCCTGCATGCCCAGTGGCCCGATCTGCGCAGCTGCTGCACGGTGTGGGTGAGCCCCGAGGACGACATCGAACTGCGCCGCGTCGAGCTCTGGAACCCTACCGCGCAGGCCATCACGCTGGAGGTGCTGTCGATGTTCGAGGTCTCCCTGCTCGGGGCCCGTGCCGACGAAGCCCACCCGGCGTTTGCCAACCTGTTCGTGCAGGCCGACTGGGATGCCGAAGACCTGGCTTTGTACCTGGCGCGCAAGCCCCATGTCGAGCATCAGGAGCCCATGCACGCGGTGCATTTCATGGCCCATTGCGACCATCCGCTGGCGCATGTGCAGGTGCAGACCGATCGCGCCCGCTGGCTCGGCCGCAACCGCGACGCCGGCCACCCTCTGGCGCAGGGAGCGGCGCGCGGGACGGGCACGGCCGTCACCGGCCTGGACCCCATCGCCGCGCTGTCGGTGCAGATCACAGTGGCGGCCCACTCCAGCGCGCGCCTCACCTGGGCCACGGCAGCCGCGGCCAGCCGCGAAGCGCTGGAGACACTGGTGGACCGCTACCGCCAGCCGGCCGCCATCGAGCGCTCGGCACTGATGTCGGCCATGTTTGCCAGCGTGCGACTGCGGGAAATGGCCCTTTCGGCCGACGACCGTGGCGCCATCCAGACCCTGTCGAGCGCACTCGCCCTGCTGCACGCGCGGCCACCGATGTATGGCGCGGGCAGCGCGGCGCCGCGCTGCGACCGGCGCACGCTGTGGCGCCATGGCATCTCGGGCGACCGCCCGTGCATCGTGGTCGACATCAGCGCCACGCATGGCCTGCGCCTGGTGCGCTCCCTGGTGCAGGCGCTGCGGCTGTGGTCATGGGGTGGACTGGCGTGCGACCTCATCCTCGTCAATGCCGAACCCTGGTCCTACCTGATGCCCTTGCAACGGGAGCTGCAGGCGCTGCGCGAGCGCTACGCGATCGGCTCCACCGCGCCCGAGCGCGCTTGCGGCCTGCATGTGCTGCATGCGAGCGACGTCACCCCGGACGACCAGGCCACGTTCACGGCGCTGGCGCGGCTGCGCCTGAATGCGGACGGGCGCTCGCTCGCCCACCACGTGCGCGAGCTGGTCGAATGGCACGACGCGGCGCTGGACGCGCGCATGGAGCAGTCTGTGGCTCTTCCCGCGGTCGCCCTGGGCACCCTGTCCGGCGGCGCGCCGACCGGGCGGTTTGACCGCGCGAGCGGCAACTACTGCTTTGACGTGTCGCCCGTGCGCCGCCCCGCGCGCCCGTGGATCAATGTGCTCGCCAACCCGGGTTTTGGCGCCCAGGTGTCCGAGGCGGGCGCAGGCTACAGCTGGGCCGGCAACAGCCGGCTGCACCAGCTCACCGTCTGGAGCAACGACCCCGTGACCGACCCCGGGGGCGAGTGCTTCTGGCTGCAGGACCTGCGCAGCCGCGAGGTCTGGAACGTCGGCGCCGGCGCGGGCAGCGCCGACACCGTCTATGCGGTCGAGCACGGCCAGGGCATCACCACGCTGCGCCACCAGCGCGGCGACGTGGAGGTGCTCGCCAGCTGGTGCGTGGACGCCCACCGCCCGCTCAAGCAGGTGCGCATCGCGGTGCGCAACCGCGGTGCGCGCCCTGTGCAGCTTCGCGCCATCGGCATGCTCGAGTGGGTGATGGGCGCGCAGCGGCTGGACCGGCAGTCGGTGCACACGGCACGCGCAGCGCTGCCGGCCACGCGTGCGGGCGACGCCGCCGCCGATGTCCTGCTGGCCACGCAAAGCGACGGCCACGCAGGGTTTGGCGGCTGCACTGCGTTTTTTGCGCTGCAGCGCGTGGGTTCGGCCGATGCACGGCTGGTGGACTGGACGTGTGACCGGCGCGAACTGTTCGACAGCCGCGGCCAGCGCGTCGTGCCCGACCACTTCGGCGCGCGCGCGGGCACCGGGCTGGACCCGTGCGCAGCCGCGTCCACCACGTTGCAGCTGCCCCGGGGCGCGCAGGGCGAGTGCGTGTTCGTGCTCGGCCATGGCGACACGCGCGAGGCCGCCCTGGCACTGGCGCGCGAGGCCCTGGCGCACACGGCGGACGAGCGCGAGGCCGCCGTGAGCGCGCACTGGAGTGAACTGCTGGGGGCCGTGACGGTGCACACCCCCGACGCGCTGTTCGACGCGCTGACCAACCGCTGGCTGCTCTACCAGACCGTGGCCTGCCGCCTGTGGGCGCGCGCGGGCTTCTACCAGGCCGGCGGGGCCTTCGGCTTTCGCGACCAGCTGCAGGACACGATGGCGCTGGCAGTGGCGGCGCCGCGCATGCTGCGCGCGCAGTTGCTGCTGGCGGCGTCGCGGCAGTTCGCCGAGGGCGATGTACAGCACTGGTGGCATGCGCCGACGGGGGCTGGCGTGCGCACGCGCTGCAGCGACGACCTGCTGTGGCTGCCGCATGCGGCGCTGCGCTACGTCGCCATGACCGGCGACGCTGCGGTGCTCGACGAGACCGTGCCTTTCCTCGAGGGCGCGCCGGTGCCCGCTGCTGCGCAGGACGCCTACTTCGTGCCCGAGGTGAGCGCGCTCTCGGCCAGCCTGTACGAACACTGCGCGCGCACGCTGGACCGCAGCCTGGCGGTCGGCGCCCACGGCCTGCCGCTCATGGGCAGCGGCGACTGGAACGACGGCATGAGCCGCGTGGGCGATCAGGGGCGCGGAGAGTCGGTGTGGCTGGGCTGGTTCCTGTGCGATCTCGTGCGCGGCTTCGCGCCCGTGGCGCTGGCGCGCAACGAGCCCGAGCGCGCGCGGCGCTGGCAGGCCGCCGCGCGCGGCTGGCAGGCCGCGTTGCAAGGCAGGGCCTGGGATGGCGAGTGGTTCCAACGCGCGTTTTTTGACGATGGCACGCCACTGGGCACGCACCGCGCGCACGAGTGCCGCATCGACCTTATCGCCCAGGCCTGGGGCGTCCTGTCGGGGGCCGCCACGCCGGAGCAGCAGCAGACCGCGATGGCGTCGGCGGCGCGCTGGCTGGTGGACGAGGCGCATGGCCTCAACCGCCTGCTCGACCCGCCGCTGCAGCACGCCACACCGTACGCCGGCTACATCCAGGCCTATCCCCCCGGGGTGCGCGAAAACGGGGGCCAGTACTCGCACGCCGGCGTCTGGAAGCTGATGGCCCAGGCGCAGCTCGGCGATGCCGACGGGGCCTACCGCACCTTCACGCAGCTGAGCCCGGCACACCGTTCGGCCGATCCGGGCCAGGGGCCGGTCTATGGCATCGAGCCGTATGTGATGGCGGCCGATGTCTACACCCATGCCCCCTATGTGGGGCGCGGCGGCTGGAGCTGGTACACGGGCTCGGCCGCGTGGATGCACCGTGCGGCGGTCGAGTCGATCTGCGGCCTGCGCGTGCGTCCCGGCCAGGTGGGCTTCGTGCCCCGCCTGCCTTCGCATTGGCCCAGCGTCGCCGTGACCCTGCGGCGCGACGGGCGCGTGCACGAATTCATTGTGTGCGCCGCCAGCGCGACGGCCGAACTTGAGCGCGCGCGCGCGCGCGGTGCCTTCCCCCTGGCCGAAGGCGCGTGGCTGTCGCTGGCCGACACCGGGGGCGACAGCCTGCATGTGGTGGTGGCGCGGGCACCCCTGCCGTCGCCCAGCGCCGCGGCCGTGGCGCCGCTGCCCGCGGCGTGAGCGGTGGACCGCGGCTAGTCCAGGCCGAACCGCTGGCGCAAGGTCTCGCCAAACACCTTCCTGCCGCACAGCGAGAGCGTGAGCGTGTAGCGTGGCGCGCCGGGAGCGCCGCAGTGCGCCGTGATCTGGCGCGTGGCCTCGTCGTAGCTGAGTTCCTGCGGCGTCACCACCTCCTGCACGCACTGCAGGTCGTAGTCCCAGTCCGCGCCTTCCTCGATGGGGCCGCGCTGCCCGGCAAAATCGCGGTGCGCCCAGTCCAGCACCTGGGCCACCTCGGCCAGCAGGTCGTTCAGCTGCGCGGGCAGCACCGAGGCCATGGCATCCCAGGTGCCTGTGCCTTCGCCGTCTTCGCTGTAGTCAAAATCGAGGTAGCGCAGGGTCATGGCATGCCTGAGAGGGATGGGATGGGATGGGGCGGGCAGGCATTGTCCTGCAAACCCGCGCCGGCGGGAATGGGCGTGCCCCGCCGTTCCAACACGAAGGAGATTTCATGGACAAGGCAAGCCCCGTGCTGCAGGTCGATGGCATGTGCTTTGGCTATCCGCAGCGCGCACTTTTCACGGACTGGTGCCTGAGCGTGCGCAGCGGCGCCACGCTGCTGCAGGGCGGCGACAGCAGCGGCAAGACCACGCTGCTGCGGCTGCTGGCCGGCGCGGTGGCGGCCCAGCAGGGCCACTGGGTGCTGCGGGGTGTGCGTGTGGCCCCGCAGGCGCAGGCCTACCGGCACCAGGTGTTCTGGCAAGACCCGCGCTCCGACGCCCTGCATGCGCTGAGCGCGCGCGCCTGGTGGGCCGAGCTGGCGGCGCAGCATGCCGCCTGGGACGCCGCGGCGCTGGCCGCGCATGTGCAGGGCTGGGGCCTGCAGCCGCACCTGGACAAGGCTCTGCACCAGCTGTCCGCCGGCAGCCAGCGCAAGGTGCTGATGGCCGCGGCCCTGGCCTCGGGCGCGGCGCTCACGCTGATCGATGAGCCGGTGGCGGGGCTGGACCAGCCTTCTGTGCGCTACCTGTGCCAGGCGCTCGCAGCGAGCGC
This sequence comes from Acidovorax sp. SRB_14, assembly GCF_012932145.1. Lineage (GTDB taxonomy): Bacteria > Pseudomonadota > Gammaproteobacteria > Burkholderiales > Burkholderiaceae_C > Simplicispira. The sequence continues at coordinate 37,551 of NZ_MWOK01000015.1, forward strand.
GGCGCAGCCGGGCCGCGCCATCGTCGTCGCGCACTACGGCACCTTGCCCGGCGTGCCGTGGACCGAGGTGGTTGCGCTGCCCGAGCCCGCCGAATGACCCGGACAGGGGGACCTACATCGCCTTGAAGAGGTGGGCGTAGAGGCGGCTCACGGTCAGCCGCTCCGGCCGCCCCTTCAGCGCTAGCTGCAGGCGGCCGGCGGCGTCGCGCGCCACGGTGGCGATGGCGCTGGCGCGCACCAGCGTGCCGCGGTGCACCTGCCAGAACTGCTGCGGCGGCAGCTGCGCGGCCAACTCCTTGAGCGGCGTGCGGACCAGGTACTCGTGCGCGGCGGTGAGCACGCGCACGTATTTGTCGGCGGCCTCGAAGTACAGCACGTCATCGACCGGCACCATGTGGATCTGCGTGCCGTGGCCGGCGGCGATCACGGTGAGCGGCGGTGCGGGCGGTGCGGCGATGCCCGCCAGGCCGGGGGCGGCAAGCAGCTGGCGCAGCTGGGCCAGTGTTGCTTCAAAATCCATAGCTTTAGGCGCTTTGTGGGCAAGCGTTTGCTGCAGTTTTTGCACTGTTTTTTGCAGCCGTGCCGCCTGTACGGGCTTGAGCAGGTAGTCGACGGCCTGGGCTTCGAACGCCTGCACGGCGTACTGGTCGTAGGCGGTGACAAAGACCAGCGCCGGAAACGGCTGTTCCTGGGGCCAGGCATCGGCCAGTTCGGCTGCGGCGTCCAGCCCGCTCAGGCCCGGCATGCGGATGTCGAAGAACAGCACGTCGGGGCGCAGCGCCAGCGCCGTGTGCACGGCGCTCAGGCCGTCGCCCACGGTGGCGGCGATCTGCAGCGCCGGCCAGGCCCGGGCCAGTGCGTGCTGCAGCGCCGCGGCCAGCAGCGGTTCGTCTTCGGCGATCAGGGCGCGCGGCGCGGGCGTATTCATGTGCTCAGGTTTTCAAGGGAAAAGTGATGGTAGCGTTGATCCCGCCTGCGCTTTCAGCTATCAATTCAAGAGTGGCATCGGCGCCGTGCAGCGTGGCCAGGCGTTCGCGCACCTGGGCCAGGCCAAAGTGGCGGCCCGGGGCCTCTGGGAGTGCGGGGAGTGGGCCAAGGCCCGCGCCGCTGTCCTGCACCTGCAGCCGCAGCCGGGGCGGCGCGCCAGAGATCACGCTGGCGCGCACGGTGATGCGCCCGCCCTGCACCTGGGGTTCGAGCCCGTGGCGGATCGCGTTTTCGACCAGTGGCTGCAGCAGGAGCGGCGGCACCGGCACGGCGCGCAGATCGTCGGGCAGCTCCAGCGCATAGGCCAGGCGCGCGCCCATGCGCACGGCCATCAGCTCCAGGTAGTCGCGCAGGCGCTCGAATTCTTCGGCCAGCGGGTGCAGCGGCACGCGCGAAGCCGAGAGCGTGGCGCGCAGGTAGTCGATCAGGTGGTCCAGCATGTCCTGGGCACGCACGGGGTCGGTGGCGATCAGCGCGCGCAGATTGGCCAGGGTGTTGAACACCATGTGCGGCTCCAGCTGTGCTTCGAGCAGCTTGAGGCGGGCTTCGGCGGCGTCGCGCTGCACCTGGACGATTTGCGCCTGCAGGTGCTGCGACTTGCCGCGCTGGTAGAAAAAGACCGACATGCCGACACTGGCGGCCACCGTGATGAGCAGCGCGCCCGCGCCGCCGTGGCGCTGCCACAGGTCCAGCCCGCCCAGGGGCCGGCCGCTGTAGGCATTGCCCAGCGCCGTGCCCACGGCCATGCCGGTGGCGATGCCGGCCAGCACCAGGGCGCCGCCGCGCCAGCCCGCGGGCCACGGAATGGCCGCGTGCCGGCTCAGCCACAGCCGGCCCAGGTCGATGACCAGCCAGCTGGTCAGCCCGATCGACAGGGCGTACGCCAACTGCACGTCCCAGGCGCCCTGGCCCCCCAGCGCCAGCACCAGTGCGATGAGGCAGCAGAGCACCGTCGTGACCAGGCCGTGGCGCGCCAGTGCGGAAAGGTCGAAATGCGGCATGCGGAAATCGCGTCGGGTGGAAGTGCCCGCCATTGTGGGGCGGCTCAGCGCCGGTCGGTGGGGCGTGCGCTGTGCAGGCGGGTGCGCTCGCGCGCCAGCAGCCGTGCGTACAGCGTGCCGCCCGGCTGCGCCAGCCAGACCGCCGCACCGTGGACGAGCAGGCCCAGGCCCCAGCCGAGCGCGGGAAACAGCGCCCAGGCGCGCCCCTGGTGGGCCGACAGCGCTGCCAGGAACAGGTTGACCGCCACGTAGATGGAGGCATGGACGATCCAGCCCAACTGGGCGCCGGCGCGCTTGCGTGCCAGGGTCTCGATGGCATCGGGGGAAGAAGGGGTGTGCATGGCGTGTCCTCGCAAGGTGGCGGAAGGGCGGTGGAAAAGGCGTCAGGCCGGCAGCAGCAGCGGCCACAGCAGGCGGCCCAGGGTGCGCGAGGGCAGCAGCGTGAAGCCGCCGGCCACGAGGCAGGCCCCCACATAGGTCCATTGCATGGCCTGGCGGTGGCCCGCGATGTTGCGCCGTGCGAGGTGCCGGAAGGCCAGCGCCAGGCCCAGCAGTGTCAGCGGCACAAGCAGGTGGAGGGGCGTGTAGCCGGCGATGTTCGGCAGCGCGGGGTCGCGGATGAACAGGGCCGACAGTGCGGTGGCCAGCATCAGCGTGACCCAGGCATAGCCAAAGGCACGGTGCAGGCGTGGGCGCGGCGTGCGGCCGTGGCGTGCCCACAGCGCCACGGGCCCGAGGGCCGTGGCCGCCAGCGCGGCACAGAGGTGGATGGCGATGGCAGGTGTCATGGGCATGGCGGTCTTTCGGCGAGGTGACGCTGTGCACTGTGCCCAGGGGCGCCGCAGCGCGCCAGCGCCGTGCGACGAAATGCCGCCGCGGCGCCGTGGACCGCCCGGGCACGGCGCCAGTGGCGGCGCTGCGCGGCGGGCCCGCCGATGCCCCCAGGTTTACGTATCTTCGCAATGGCGTCGCAACAAAGCCGGGTTTGTCGTTCTACGATGGTGCGTTGCATGCCGGGCCGGCACGCACTGCACCCCCAGAACACGAACAGGACCGCCATGAATCCGCACGACCCCGAAGCGCCCTCCATTTCCCCCGCGCCCGCACCCGGCCACCGCCCGCCGGGTCGGCGCGCCCGCTGGCTGGGGGCGCTGCTGGCGCTGCTGGCCCTGGCGGTGTTGGGGGGCGCGGCCTGGTTCCTGGTGCAGCGCGCCAACGGCGACGCGGGGGGCGCACCCCGCGGGCCGGGCGGTGGCCGTGCGCCCACGGTGACCGTGGGCGCGGCCGTGGCCAAGGTGGCCGACATTCCGGTGCTGATCGACGCGCTGGGCACCGTGACGCCCGTGACCACGGCGACGCTGCGGCCCCAGGTGTCGGGAGTGCTCACCGAGGTGCTGTTCACCGAAGGCCAGTGGGTCAAGAAGGGCCAGCTGGTCGCGCTGATCGACCCGCGCCCCTTCGAGCAGGCGCTGCTGCAGGCCCAGGGCACGCGCCAGCGCGACGAAGCCCAGCTGGAGAACGCGCGCTTGACGCTGGCGCGCTACCGCACCCTGCTGTCGCAGGACTCGATCGCGCGCCAGGACGTGGACACCCAGGCCGCGCTGGTCAAGCAGCTCGAAGGCACGGTGACGACCGACCTGGCGCAAGAGCGCAGCGCGCGCCTGAACCTCGACTACACGCGCATCACCGCCCCGGTGGCCGGGCGCATCGGACTGCGCAGCGTGGACGCGGGCAACTACGTGGCTTCGGGCACCGCTACCGGCATTGCGACCATCACCCAGACCACGCCGATCGATGTGCAGTTTTCCGTGCCCCAGGACCGTGTGCAGGACATCCAGGCCAGCGCCGGCGCCGCCTCCCTGGCAGCCACCGCCTGGGACCGGGCGCGCACGCGCGCGCTGGCCAGCGGGCGCTTTGCCACGCTCGACAACCTCGTGGACACGGCCACCGGCACCGTCAAGGCGAAGGCGCGCTTCGAGAACGCCGACGGCGCGCTGTTTCCGAACCAGTTCGTGAACGTGCAGCTGCTGCTGCGCACGCTGTCGGCCGTGGTGGTGCCGGTGACTGCGGTGCGCACCGGCGCCAATGGCGACTTCGTCTATGTGATCAACGAAGACCGCACGGTGGCGCTGCGGCCGGTAAAGCGCGGGCAGACCGCCGGCGGCCAGATGGCCATCACCGACGGCCTCAAGGCGGGCGAGCGCGTGGTGACAGAGGGCGGGGACCGCCTCAAGGACGGCGCCACCGTGCAGCTGCCCGGGCAGGGCGGGCAGGGTGCCGGGGCGCGCGCCGCAGGGGCCGGAACAGGCACGGGTGCCGCCGCCAGCGGCCAGCGCCGCCAGCGCCCGGCGCAGAACCCCTGAGCCGGGCCGCTTGCCATGAGCCCGTCCCGCCCGTTCATCGAAAGACCCGTTGCCACCGCGCTGCTGATGGTAGCGATCGTGCTGGCCGGCCTGGTGGGCTTTCGCCTGCTGCCGCTGTCGGCGCTGCCCGAGGTCGACTATCCCACGATCCAGGTGCAGACCCTGTACCCCGGCGCCAGCCCCGAGGTCATGAGCCGCACCGTGAGCGCGCCGCTGGAGCGCCAGTTCGGACAGATGCCGGGGCTCGAGCGCATGGCCTCCACCAGCGCGGCGGGGGTCTCCATCGTCACGCTGCAGTTCGGCCTGGGGCTGGCGCTGGACGTGGCCGAGCAGGAGGTGCAGGCGGCCATCAACGCCGGCGCGTCGCTGCTGCCCACCGACCTGCCCGCGCCGCCGGTGTATGCCAAGGTCAACCCGGCCGACGCGCCAGTGCTCACGCTGGCCATCAGCTCCGGTGCGCTGCCGCTGACCGAGGTGCAGAACCTCGTCAACACCCGGCTGGCGCAGAAGATCAGCCAGGTGCCGGGCGTGGGACTGGTCACGCTGGCGGGCGGGCAGCGCCCGGCCGTGCGCATCCAGGCCGACACCAAGGCGCTGGCCTCGTACGGCATCGGCCTCGATACGCTGCGCACCGCCATCGCCAGCGCCAATGCCAACAGCGCCAAGGGCAGCTTCGACGGGCCGCAGCGCGCCTACACCATCAACGCCAACGACCAGTTGCTCACCGTCGATGACTACAAGAACCTGATCATTTCCTGGAAGGACGGCGCACCGGTGCGCATGGTCAACGTGGCCCGCGTGGTCGAGAGCGCCGAAAACAACCGCCTGGGCGCCTGGGCCGACGAGACGCCGGCCATCATCCTGAACGTGCAGCGCCAGCCGGGCGCGAACGTGATCGCCACCGTCGACAACATCAAGCGGCAGCTGCCCGATCTGGAGGCCGCGCTGCCGCAGTCGGTCAAGCTGCAGGTGCTGTCCGACCGCACCACGGGCATCCGCGCCTCGGTCCACCACGTCGAAGTCGAACTGCTGCTGGCGGTGGCCATGGTGGTGCTGGTGATCTTCTTCTTCCTGCACAGCCTGCGCGCCACGGTGATCGCCAGCCTGGCGGTGCCGATCTCGCTGATCGGCACCTGCGGACTGATGTACCTGCTGGGCTACTCGCTCAACAACCTGAGCCTGATGGCGCTGACGATTGCCACCGGCTTCGTGGTCGATGACGCGATCGTGATGATCGAGAACATCGCGCGCTACCTGGAGGAGGGCGAGCCGCCGTTCCAGGCCGCGCTCAAGGGCGCCACGCAGATCGGCTTCACCATCATCTCGCTCACCGTGTCGCTGATCGCGGTGCTGATTCCGCTGCTGTTCATGAGCGATGTGGTGGGGCGGCTGTTCCGCGAGTTTGCGGTCACGCTGGCCATCACCATCCTGATCTCGGCCGTGGTCTCCCTCACGCTGGTGCCCATGATGTCGGCGCGCTGGCTGCGCAGCGAGCCGCACGGCGCGGCCGCACGCGGCGTGGGCGGCGCCATCCAGCGCGGTTTCGACCGCGTGGTGGTCCGCTACGACCGCTGGCTGCAGTGGGTGCTGCGCCACCAGGGCGCGACGCTGGTGGTGGCGCTGTTCACGCTGGCGCTCACCGTGCTGCTCTACGTGGTGATTCCCAAGGGGCTGTTTCCCACGCAGGACACGGGCCAGCTGCAGGCGCGCATCGTGGCTTCGCAGGACGTGTCGTACGAGCGCATGGAGGCCCTGCAGCAGGCGGCTGCGCGCGCTATCCTGCAAGACCCCGAGGTGCAGTCGCTCAGCTCCTTCATCGGCGTCGATGCGGCCAACAACACCATGCTCAACTCGGGACGCATGCTCATCAACCTGAAGCCTGTGCGCGGCGCGCAGGAGGCCACCATGCAGCGTCTGCGCGAACGCGTGCAGGCCGTGGCCGGTGTCACGCTGTACCTGCAGCCCACGCAGGACCTGACCATCGACACCGAAACGGGGCCCACGGAATACCGCCTCTCGATCGGCGGCGTGGACGCGGCGCAGGTCAACGAATGGACGCGCAAGCTCGTCGAGCGCCTGCACAGCGTGCCCGAGGTGCGCAACGCCACCACCGATGCGGACGCGCAAGGCCTGTCGGCCTATGTGGACATCGACCGCAACACGGCCTCGCGCCTGTCGGTCACCGCCAGCGCGGTGGACGACACGCTCTACAGCGCGTTCGGCCAGCGCATCGTCTCGACGATCTTCACGGAAACCAACCAGTACCGGGTGATCCTTGAAGCGCAGCAGGAGCATCTCGACTCCCCCGCCGCGCTGGGCACGCTGCAACTGCGCAGCGGCGGCGGCGCCACCCCGCTGAATGCCGTGGCCACCATCCGCGAGCAGCTGGCCCCGCTGCAGATCACGCGGGTGGCGCAGTACCCGGCGGCCACGCTGGGCTTCGACAAGGCCGCAGGCGTGTCGCTGGGCCACGCGGTGGACGCGATCAAGGTGGCGGCGCGCGACATGGGCATGCCCGCCGCGCTGTCGATCGAGTTTCTGGGTGCGGCCGGCGCCTATGAAAAATCGCTCTCCAGCCAGCTCTGGCTGATCCTGGCGGCCATGGTGTGCGTCTACATCGTGCTCGGGGTGCTGTACGAGAGCTACATCCACCCGCTGACCATCCTGTCCACGCTGCCCTCGGCCGGCGTGGGCGCGCTGCTGGCGCTGATGGTCTCGGGCAACGACCTCGGAGTGATCGGCATCATCGGCATCATCCTGCTGATCGGGATCGTCAAGAAGAACGCCATCATGATGATCGACTTCGCCATCGACGCCGAGCGCCACCAGGGCATGGGCCCGCAGGAGGCCATCCACCAGGCGGCGCTGCTGCGCTTTCGTCCGATCCTGATGACCACGCTGGCCGCCCTGTTTGCTGCGCTGCCGCTGATGCTGGGTTGGGGCGACGGCGCCGAGCTGCGGCGCCCGCTGGGCCTGGCCATTTTTGGCGGCCTGGTCCTGAGCCAGCTGCTCACGCTGTTCACCACGCCCGTCATCTACCTGGCGTTTGACCGCCTGGGCCGGCGTTGGATGGGCCACGGCACGGCGCAAGCGCCCGTGCAGCACGGGGCAGCGCCATGAACCTGTCGCGCCCGTTCGTCGAGCGGCCCGTAGCCACGGTGCTGCTGACCATCGGCCTGGCGCTGGCGGGCATTGCCGCGTTCTTCCTGTTGCCGGTCTCGCCGCTGCCGCAGGTGGACTACCCGGCGATCTCGGTGTCGGCGTCGCTGCCGGGCGCCAGCCCCGAAACCATGGCCACCAGCGTGGCGACGCCGCTCGAACGCCGCCTGGGCATCATTGCCGGCGTCAATGAGATGACGTCGAGCAGCTCCAACGGCTCGGCGCGCGTGAGCCTGCAGTTCGATTTGAGCCGCAACATCGACAGCGCCGCGCGCGAAGTGCAGGCCGCCATCAACGCCGCGCGCGTTGACCTGCCGGCCACGCTGCGCAGCAACCCCACGTACCGCAAGCGCAACCCGGCCGATGCACCCGTGGTCATCCTGGCGCTGACTTCGCCCACGCGCTCGCCGGGCGCCATCTACGACGCGGTCTCCAACATCGTGAGCCAGCGCCTCTCGCAGGTCGAGGGCGTGGGCGAGGTCGAGATCGGCGGCGGCTCGCTGCCCGCCGTGCGCGTTGAGCTGCTGCCCTTTGCGCTGAACCGCTACGGCATCAGCACCGAAGACGTGCGCGCCGCCATCCAGGCCTCGAACGCCAACCGCCCCAAGGGCGCCATCGAAGGCGATGGCCGGCGCCTGCAGATCTACACCCCCGACCCCGCCCGCAAGGCAGCGCAGTACGCCGCGCTGGTGGTGGCCTGGCGCAACGACGCGGCCGTGCGCCTGGGCGATGTGGCGCGGGTGATCGATGGGGTCGAGAACACGCGCACCCTGGGCCTGTTCAACGGCGAGCCGGCCATCATCGTGCTGGTCACGCGCCAGCCCGGCGCCAACATCATCGAGACCGTGGACGGCGTGCGTGCCCTGCTGCCCGAACTGCAGGCGCAGCTGCCCCAGGACATCCACATCGCCGTGGCGTCGGACAGCACCAACTCCATCCGCGCGTCGCTGCGCGAAATCGAGTTCACGCTGATGGCCTCCATCGCGCTCGTGGTGCTGGTGGTCGGGCTGTTCTTGCGCAAGGCGCGCGCCACGGTGATCCCGGCGGTGGCCACCGTGGTGTCGCTGCTGGGCACCTTCGCCATCATGTACCTGCTCGGGTTCAGCCTCAACAACCTGAGCCTGATGGCGCTCACCGTGGCCACCGGCTTCGTGGTCGACGACGCCATCGTGGTGCTCGAGAACACCACGCGCCACATCGAGGCCGGCATGGACCGCATGGCGGCGGCGCTGCAGGGCGCGCGCGAGGTCGGTTTCACGGTGCTGTCGATCAGCCTGTCGCTGGTGGCCGTGTTCATTCCGCTGTTGTTCATGGAAGGGCAGGTGGGACGGCTGTTCCGCGAGTTCGCCATCACCTTGTCGGCAGCGGTCATGATCTCGCTCGTGGTGTCGCTCACCACCACGCCCATGATGTGCGCGTGGCTGCTGCGCGCGCCCGGACAGGACAAGCCGCCGTCGGCGCTGTCGCGCTGGGCCGAGCGCGGCTACAACGCCATGCTGCGCGGCTACGGCCACGCGCTCGACTGGGCGCTGGCCAGCAAGGCGCTGGTGCTGCTGGTCCTGCTGGCCGTGATTGGGCTCAACGTCTACCTGTTCGCCAAGATCCCCAAGGGCTACTTCCCGCAGCAGGACAACGGCCAGCTCAATGCGGGCCTGCGGGCCGACCAGAGCATCTCGTCCGATGCCCTGGCGCGCAAGCTGCGCCAGGCGGTCGACATCATCCGCAAGGACCCGGCCGTGGACACGGTGGTGGGCTTTTCCGGCGGCAGCCGCGCCGGCGGCGGCTTCATGTTCGTCAACTTGAAGCCCGTGGGGCAGCGCAGCGACGGCACGCCGGCCGTCATCGACCGGCTGCGCCCACAGCTCAACCAGATCACCGGTCTGCGCGTGTTCCTGAACCCGGTGCAGGACCTGCGCATGGGCGGGCGCTCAAGCAACTCCAGCTACCAGTACACCCTGCAAAGCGACAACCTGGCCGACATGCGGCTGTGGGCCACGCGCCTGGCCGACCGCTTGCGCCAGGAAACGCTGCTCACCGATGTGGACACCGACCAGGCCGACAACGGCGTCGAGACCTATGTCGAGGTGGACCGCGCCAGCGCTTCGCGCCTGGGCGTCAGCGCCGCAGCAGTGAACAGTGCGCTCTACAACGCCTTTGGCCAGCGCTCGGTGGCCACGATCTACAGCGAACTGAACCAGTATTCCGTGATCATGGAATGGGCGCCCGAATACACCAAGGGTCCGCCCGCGCTCGGCGACATCTTTGTCGCCGCCAACCCCGCAGGCACGGTGGGCATGGCCGCCAACCCGGGCCAGCGCGGGGCGTCCACCGGGCAGGTGCTGAGCAATACGCCGTCCACCATGGTGCCGCTCAGCGCCATCGCGCGGGTGGTGGAGCGGGCCTCACCGACCTCGGTCAACCACCAGGACGGCGAGCTGGCCACCACCATCTCCTTCAATCTGGAGGCCAACACCTCGCTCGGCCAGGCGCGCCAGATCATTGCGCAGGCCGAGGCCGACATTGCCATGCCCACCAATGTGCGCGGCAGCTTCCAGGGCACGGCGCTGAGCTTTCAGCAGTCGCAGGGGCAGCAGCTGTTCCTGATCCTGGCGGCGCTGGTGGTGATCTACATCGTGCTTGGCGTGCTCTACGAGAGCCTGATCCACCCGCTCACGGTGCTCACCACGCTGCCCTCGGCCGGCGTCGGGGCGGTGCTGGCACTGCTGCTGTTCAAGATGGAATTCACCATCATTGCGCTGATCGGGGTGTTCCTGCTGATCGGCATCGTGAAGAAAAACGCGATCCTGATCATCGACTTCGCGCTGGAGGCCGAGCGCGCCCAAGGCCTCACGGCGCTGGCCGCCGTGCGCGAGGCCTGCATGCTGCGCTTTCGGCCCATCCTCATGACCACCCTGGCGGCGGCGCTGGGCGCCTTGCCGCTGGCCATCGGCTTTGGCCAGGGGTCCGAGCTGCGCCAGCCGCTGGGCGTGGCCATCATCGGCGGCCTCGTGGCCAGCCAGCTGCTGACATTGCTGACCACGCCGGTGGTCTATGTGCTGCTCGACAAGCTGCGCCGTCCCGCCCCCAACGAACAACAACTGAGCCGCACCGCTTCGAGCAGCCCTGCGGTCCCCTGACGCAAAGCCCCCATGATTGTTCACGCAAGCCTTCTCCCGCCCAGGGCCTACGCCACCCGCACGGCGCGCCTGTCCAGCCTGGCGCTGGCGCTGGCGCTTACCGCCTGCTCCGTGGCACCGGTGTACCAGCGCCCCGGCATCGCCACCCCCGTCGCGTTCAAGGAGGCCGGGGCCCTGTGGCAGCCCGCCGCCCCCGCCGATGCGCTCGACCGCGGGCCCTGGTGGACGCTGTTCCAGGACGCCGAACTCAACCGCCTGGCCAAGCAGGTGCAGCTGTCCAACCAGAACATCGCCGCCGCCGTGGCCGCGTATGCCCAGGCGCAGGCCCTGGTGCGCGAGCAGCGCGCGGCGCTGTTTCCGTCGCTGGGGGCGTCGGCCGGCGCATCGCGCGCGGGCGGCGGCGGCAGCAGCCGCAGCGGCACGGCCGTGCAGGCGGCGTTGGGGGCGGACTGGGCGCCCGACCTGTGGGGGCGGCTGGGGAGCGCGGTGGACAGCGCCGCGGCCGGCGCGCAGGTGAGCGAGGCCGACCTCGCATCCGCGCGCCTGTCGGCGGTCGGCGCGCTGGTGGCGGCCTACTTCCAGTTGCGCGAGGCCGATGCCGAAATCGCCCTGCTGCTGGCCACGGTGGAGGGCTACGAGCGCAGCCTGCAGATCACGCAGAACCGCTACGCCGCCGGCGTGGTCGCTCGCACCGATGTGCTGCAGGCGCAGACGCAGCGTGCCAACGCGCTCGCCGACCTGGCGACGGCGCGGCAGAACCGTGCCCGTTTCGAGCACGCGGTGGCCGTGCTGACCGGCGTGGCCCCGGCCGATTTTTCGCTGCCCCCGGCGCCGTGGGAGACCACGGTGCCCGCGGTGCCGCCCGGCATTCCGTCGACGCTGCTGCAGCGCCGGCCCGACATTGCTGCGGCAGAGCGTGCGGTGGCGGCGGCCAATGCGCAGGTGGGCGTGCAGCGCTCGGCCTACTTTCCCAGCGTGAGCCTGAGCGCCTCGCTCGGGCGCACTGGCTCCAGCGTCAGCGGGCTGTTCGGGGCGTCGGGCGCCGTGTGGTCGCTGGGCGTTTCGGTCGCGCAGACGCTGTTCGATGCCGGCGCCATTGCCGCGCGCGTGCAGGGCGCCGAGGCGGGCCGTGACGCCAAGGTGGCGCTGTACCGCCAGACAGTGCTGACCGCCTTCCAGAGCGTCGAAGACCAGCTCAGCGCGCTGCGCACACTGCAGGAGCAGGAGCCGCTGCGCCAGGAAGCGGTGTTTGCCGCCGAGCGCACCGAGCAGCAACTGCTCAACCGCTACCGCGAAGGCCAGGTCAGCTACACCGAGGTGGTGACGGCCCAGGTGTCGGCGCTGTCGGCGCGCCGCGCCTTGCTCCAGTTGCAGGTCAGCCGGCAGTTGGCCGCGGCCAGCCTGGTGCAGGCGCTGGGCGGCGGCTGGCAGGCGCCGTGGGGCGGTGCGCCTGCGTGAGCCGCGCGCACGCGGATAATCTCACCACTTATTTCAAGGAGTACCAGTGGACGTTGTGTTGTGGGGCAAGGCCGCCATCATGGGAGTGGTCGAGGGTCTGACCGAATTTCTGCCCATTTCCTCGACCGGGCACCTGATCCTGGCGGGCTCGCTGCTCGGGTTCGACGATGCCAAGGCCAAGGTGTTCGACATCGCCATCCAGACCGGCGCCATCTTCGCGGTGATCCTGGTCTATTGGCAAAAGCTCCGGGCCACGCTGGTGGCGCTGCCCACCGAGCGGAAGGCGCAGCGCTTTGCGCTCAATGTGCTGATCGGATTCCTGCCCGCCGTGGTGCTGGGGCTGCTGTTCGGCAAGGCCATCAAGGAGCATCTGTTCACCCCGGTGGTGGTCGCCAGCACCTTCATCGTCGGCGGCTTCATCATCCTGTGGGCCGAGCGGCGCCCGGCGACCGCCACGCGCGTGCCGGAAGTGGACGACATGACGCCGCTCGATGCGCTGAAGGTGGGCTTGGTGCAGTGCCTGGCCATGGTGCCGGGCACCAGCCGCAGCGGCGCCACCATCATCGGCGGCATGGTGCTGGGGCTCTCGCGCAAGGCGGCGACCGACTATTCGTTCTTCCTGGCCATCCCGACGCTGATCGGCGCCGGCGTTTACAGCCTCTACAAAGAGCGCGCCCTGCTGTCTGCCAGCGATCTGCCGATCTTCGCCATCGGCCTGCTGTTCTCGTTCCTGAGTGCCTGGCTGTGCGTGCGCTGGCTGCTGCGCTACATCAGCACGCACAGCTTTGTCGCCTTTGCCTACTACCGCATCGTTTTTGGCGTCGTGGTGCTCGTCACGGCGTGGATGGGCTGGGTGCGCTGGGCGGACTCATAATGCGGCCATGAACGCCTCCATCCCCTCCGCCCGCCGCGCTGCCGGCGTGGCCGCCTGCCTGGCGGCCGGATTGGGGGGATGGCTGTCCGCGCAGGCGCAGGCGCAGGGCGGGGCCGAGGCGGCGCCCGGGCAGGGGCCGGGGCCCGTGCTGGCCATCGCGCCGGCTGCTGACCTGCCCCCCGAGCTGCGGGCCGTGCCCGACCCCGGCCCGGACCCGGTGGTGCCGGAGGGCGCAACGAACCGCCTCAACTATGTGCTCGGTGCGGCGGTGGGCCTGGGTCCCGCGTACACCGGCAGCGACGAGCGCAAGACCGCGTTGCGCCCGGTGCTGGCGCTCGAATACGGACGCTTTCGCCTGAGCTCATCGCGTGGCGGCTCCCTCATGGGCTACGGCATCGAATCGCGCGAGGCCGGCGCCAGCGTGGCCCTGGCGCAGCGCGAGCGCTTCAGCCTCACTGCGTCGCTGCGCATCGACGGCGGGCGCAGCAGCTCGGACGCCACCCGGCTGACCGGACTGCCCGACGTGCGCACCACCCTGCGCGGCCGCCTGGGCATGGGCTACGCCCTGAGCGAGCGCTGGTCCCTGGGCGCGGGCCTGTCGCAAGACCTGCTGGGCCGCAGCGGTGGCGCGCAGGGCAATGTCGGCCTGCGCTATGTCTTGCCGATCACGGCGCAAACCCAACTGGGCATGGGCGTGGGTGCGGCATTTGCCGACGGCACCTACATGCGCGGCCGTTTTGGCGTGCCGGCCTCGGCCGCCGGCACGACCAGTCCTCTGCCTTTCTTTGACCCGGGCGGCGGCCTGTACGGGGTGGATGCGGGCATGGACCTGATGGTGGCGCTCAACCGCCACTGGGTGGCCTTTGGCGGCGTGGGCGTTTCGCAGCTGCGCGGCGATGCGCGCCGCAGCCCGCTCACCGTGCGCGCCACGTCCTACAACGTTTCTGCCGGAGTGGCCTACCGCTGCTGCCGCTGAGCGCTGAGCGCTGCGCCTGGGCTCAGGCGCGGGGCAGCGCGGCCAGGTTCAGCAGCGACGCCTCGATGGCCGCCGCCGTGGCCAGGGGCTGCTCCATCGGAAACAGGTGGCCGCCGTCGAGCATCGTGATGCGACCCGCCGTCACCCGCTGAGTCAGTGCCATGCCGACCTGGCGCATCTCGACCGACGCGATCCCGCCAATGAAGGCCGCAGGGCAGCGCAGCGGGCTCTGGCGCAGCAGGCTGCCCAGGTTGTGCGGCAAGGTGTTGTAGATGGCGGTTTCCACGGCGCGGTCAAAGCCCAGCACGCGGCGGCCGCCTTCGTCGTGCAGGCCGTGCTCCACATAGTCCTGCAGCATCTGCGGGTGCCAGTGCGCAAAGGCCTTTTTCTTGCGAAAGTGCTCGAGCGCCTCCTCGTTGCTGGCCCAGCTCATGCGGCGCTGGCGGCTCACGCGGCCGGGCGAGACGGCGCCCACCACCTGCGCGCGCTTGGCCATGCCCACGGTGGTGGCGCGCCAGCCGCCGATCAGCGGCGAGTCGAGCATCAGCACGCCGCGCACCAGCTGCGGGTGGCGGGCAGCCGCCATCACGCTCAGGATGCCGCCGAGCGAGTGGCCCACGAGGTACACCGGTTCGTGCAATGCCTGCACCTGCGCGGCGGCAAAGTCGGCCAGCTGCTGCACCAGGTGCGGCCAGTTGCTGGTCACGGGGTACTGCGGGTCGTGGCCAAAGCGGTCCACGGCGCTAACGCCAAAGCCGCGCTGGCGCAGGTGATCGAACAGCAGCCGGTAGGTGCCGGCCGGAAAGCTGTTGCCGTGCGAAAAGACGATCTGGGTCATGGACAGGGGGCCGAATGGGAGGGGAAGCGCAGCGCTCAGACGAGCTTGTCGCGCGGGGTGGTGATTTTTTGCAGCGGCCTGCAGCGCGCGGTGGGCACCATGATGGGCACGGTGCTGGTGCTGCCGCTCCACTCGGGGTCTTCGATGCTGTCGAACACCTGGCGCAGCTTGTCACCCCAGCTGTCGTGCAGCATGCGGAAATAGGGGTTGCTCTCGTCGATGCAGACGATCTTGTCAGAGGCAAAGCGGTCGGCTTCGTACAGCACCAGGTCCAGCGGCAGGCCCACCGAGAGGTTGGACTTGAGCGTGCTGTCCATCGACACCAGCGCGCACTTGGCCGCCTCGTCGAGCGGCGTGTCGGGCGTGAGCACGCGGTCGAGCACGGGTTTGCCGTATTTCGATTCGCCCACCTGGAAGTAGGGTGTCTCGGGCGTGGCCTCGATGAAGTTGCCCGCCGAATACACCTGGAACAGGCGCATGCCCTCGCCGCGGACCTGCCCGCCCAGCACCAGCGAGACATTGAAGTCCACGCCCGCGCGCTTGAGCGCCGCACCGTCGCGCTCGTGCACATGGCGCACGGCCGCGCCCAGCACGCGCGCGGCGTCGAACAGGCTCCGGGCGTTCCAGATGGTGAGCGGCTCGGCTTCGTCGCGCTCGGTCAGCTGCGTGGTCTGCAAGATTTCGCGCACCGATTGCGAGATCGACAGGTTGCCCGCCGACAGCAACACCATGAAGCGCTCACCGGTCTTTTCGTAGACCATCATCTTGCGAAACGAGCTGATCTGGTCGAGCCCGGCGTTGGTGCGGGAGTCGGACAGGAAAACCAGCCCGGCGTTGAGTTTGATGGCGACGCAATACGTCATGGGGGTGCAGGAAAAGGGTGAGGCAGGCAGTGTAGTGCCGCGCCCCGGGAACCTGAACCCGTTCCCAGCCACCGCGGCGGGCCGCCGTGGCGCCCCTGCCTAGTATCAAAAGAATAGCTGCCAGCGCTTGTCCCGAAAGCGTCAGAGGCAGATTTGATGCCAAACCGCCTGGCCGGCAGCGCAGCCTGCGGGCCGGTGCCCGGCGTGGCGCGGCGGGCCTTACTTCGCGCCCAGCCTTTTGAGCTGGTAGAGCGCCTCGAGCGCCTCGCGCGGGCTCAGGGTGTCGGGCTCGAGGGCGGCGAGCGCGGCCTCCAGCGGGCCGGGGCCGTGGGCCTGCGCGGGCTCGGGCGGGGCGGCGAACAGGTCGACCTGCAGCTCGCCCTCGCCGGCACGCGCTTCGAGCGCGGCCAGCGCGTGGCGCGCATGGTGCAGCACCGGCGCCGGCATGCCAGCGAGCTTGGCGACCTGGATGCCGTAGCTGCGGCTGGCCGGGCCGCTTTGCAGCTCGTGCAGGAACACGATGTCGGCGCCCGATTCGGCCGCGGCCACGTGCATGTTGACGGCGTGGCGTGCCTTGACGGGCAGCTCGGTCAGCTCGAAGTAGTGCGTGGCAAACAGCGTGAAGGCACGCGTCTTATCGTGCAGCTGCGTGGCGATGCCGCTGGCCAGGGCCAGGCCGTCGAAGGTGCTGGTGCCGCGGCCGATCTCGTCCATCAGCACCAGGCTGTGCGGCGTGGCGGCGTGCAGGATCTGCGCGGCCTCGAGCATCTCCAGCATGAAGGTGGACTGTGCATTGGCCAGGTCGTCGGCCGCGCCGATGCGCGTGTGGATGGCGTCGATGGGCCCCAGGCGGCAACTGGCGGCGGGCACGTGGCTGCCCACGCTGGCCAGCAGCACGATCAGCGCCACCTGGCGCATGTAGGTCGACTTGCCGCCCATGTTGGGGCCGGTGATGACCTGCATGCGCGTGTTCAGGCTCAGGCGCGTGGTGTTGGCAATGAAGGCGCCGCCGCCGGTCTCCATCAGGCGCGCCTCGACCACCGGGTGGCGCCCGGCCTCGATGTCGATGCAGGGTTCGGGCGTGAACTGAGGCGCGCACCAGTTCAAGGTAAGTGAGCGCTCGGCCAGGGTGCACAGCACATCGAGCGTGGCCAGCGCGTGGGCCAGGCGGGTGAGCTGCGGCACATGCGCCTGCAGCTGGTTGAGCACCTGCTCGTACAGCCACTTCTCGCGCGAGAGCGCCCGCTCCTGCGCCGACAGGGCCTTGTCCTCGAAGGCCTTGAGCTCGGGCGTGGTGAAGCGCTCGGCGTTCTTGAGGGTCTGGCGGCGGCGGTAGTCGTCCGGCACCTTGCTCGCCTGGCCCTGCGTGACCTCGATGTAGAAGCCGTGCACCTTGTTGAACTGCACGCGCAGGTTGGCGATGCCGGTGCGCGCGCGCTCGCGCGTTTCCAGGGCCAGCAGGAAGGCGTCGCAGTCGGTCTGGATGGCGCGCAGTTCGTCGAGCTCGGCGTCGAAGCCGCCGGCGATCACGCCGCCGTCGCGCACCAGGGCCGCGGGCTCTTCGGCGATGGCGCGCTGCAGCAGCTCGGCACAGCCCGGTGGCGGCTGCAGTGCCGCAAAAATTTGGATCAAAAACGGCTCAGACGCAGGACCAGCTTGCGCTAGCAGCTGCGCTTTTTGTAGCGTCTTGGCCAGCGCCACGAGTTCGCGCGGGCGCACTTGGCGCAGCGCGGTGCGCGCCGTGATGCGTTCCACGTCGGCCACGCCCTTGAGCGCGGCGCGCAGCGCCTGCCAGGGCCCGCCGCTGCCGGCGCCGCGCAGCGCCGTGGTGGCGGCCAGGCGCTGGCGCGCTTCGCTGCGGTCGCGCCGGGGCTCCAGCATCCAGGCCTTGAGCAGGCGGCTGCCCATGCCCGTCATGCAGGTGTCGAGCAGCGACAGCAGCGTCGGCGCGTCTTCGCCGCGCAGCGTCCTGACGAGTTCGAGGTTGCGCCGCGTGCTCGCGGGCAGGTCGATCAGTTCGCCCGCGCGCTGCACCTGCACGCTGTGCACATGGGTGAGCTGGCGGCCCTGCGTGTGTTCGGCGTAGTGCAGCAGCGCGGCGGCGGCGGCGTGCGCCTCGGCCAGGTCCTGCGCGCCCCAGGCCTGCAGGCTGGCGGCGCCCAGGTGTTCGCGCAGTGTGCGCTCGCCCAGGCCGGCGTCGAACTGCCAGTCGGGCCGCGGCGACAGCGGGCAGGCGAAGGCGCCGCCCTGGCGCAGCGCCTGCAGTTGCTGCTCGAAGCGCTCGGTCACGCCGGCGCTGTAGACCAGCTCGCTGGGCGCGATGCGCGCCAGCCACGGGCCCAGTTCGTCGCTGGCGCACTCGGCCAGGTGCACACGGCCCTGCGTCACGCTCAGCCACGCCAGGCCGCAGCGCGCGCGCGCGCCCTGGTGCACGGCGAGCAGCAGCGACTCGGATTTGTCGGACAGCAGTTCGGCATCGGTCAGCGTGCCGGGCGTGACCACGCGCACCACCTTGCGCTCGACCGGCCCCTTGCTGGCGCCCACTTCGCCGATCTGCTCGCAGATCGCCACCGATTCGCCGAGCTTGATGAGCCGCGCCAGGTAGTTTTCGAGCGCATGGAAGGGCACCCCCGCCATCACCACCGGCTGGCCGGCCGACTGCCCGCGCTGGGTCAGCGTGATGTCGAGCAGGCGCGAGGCCTTCTCGGCATCGGCGAAGAACAGCTCGTAAAAATCGCCCATGCGGTAGAACAGGAGCGTCTCGGGATACCCGGCCTTGAGCGCAAGGTACTGGGCCATCATGGGCGTGTGGTGTTCAAACGGAGCGGACATGCAGGGGCGGCAGCAAAAGAGGCGGTCACTTTAGCAGCAGGGGTGCCGGCGCCGCAGGGGCCTGGGTGGGCACCGGCCGCAGGGCGAGGGCCCTGCGCGAGGCGCTCTCCCGGGCAGGTGCGGGTGCCGGAGAGGGGCCGGCGCAGGGTGCAGCGCCCGGCTGCAGCGGCAGCCGGCAGGGCGCAGGCCGGTCAGAGCGGGGCGTCTTCGGCGCTGGGGGCGGGCTGGGCGGGCGCGTCGGGTGCTGCCGGCGTCGGGGCCTCTGCCTCGGCTTCGGCGGCATCGGCCTGGCGCAGCGCGGCCTTTTCGCCGGCGCCGGCAAACTTGCTGTATTTGCCCAGGATCGGCACCAGCTGGCCATAGATGCGCGGGCTGCCCGCCAGGCATTCCTGCTGCTCGAGGAAATCGGCCTCGCCCGTGAAGTTGCCCACCAGGCCGCCGGCTTCGGTCACCAGCAGCGAGCCGGCGGCCACGTCCCAGATCGACAGACCCGATTCAAAGAAGCCTTCGGTGAAGCCGGCGGCCACGTAGGCCAGGTCCAGCGCCGCAGCGCCGGGGCGGCGCAGGCCGGCCGTGCGGGGCATGACGTCGGCCATCATGCGCAGGTAGTTCTTGAAGTTGTCGCCGGTGCGGAACGGAAAGCCGGTGGACAGCAGGCTGTCCTTGAGCTGCGTGCGCTTGCTCACGCGGATGCGGCGCTCGTTCATGTAGGCGCCGCGGCCCTTGGTGGCCGTGAACAGGTCGTTGCGCGAGGGGTCGTACACGACGGCCTGCTCGATCTTGCCCTGCACGGCCAGCGCGATGCTGACGCAGTAGACCGGAAAGCCGTGGATGAAGTTGGTGGTGCCGTCCAGCGGGTCGATGATCCAGACGAACTGGGAATCCTTGGCGCCGTGCTGGCTGCCCGATTCTTCGGCCAGGATGCCGTGGCCGGGGTAGGCTGTGAGCAGCGTCTCGATGATGGCCTGCTCGCTGGCGTGGTCGACCTCGGTGACGAAGTCGTTGATCTGCTTCTGCGAGATGCGCACTGCCTCCACGTCCAGGGCCGCGCGGTTGATGAGCGCGCCGGCGGCGCGGGCGGCCTTGATGGCCACGTTGAGCATGGGGTGGAGGTTGGACGACATAGATTGTGGTGAAGGGGCAGGGGCCCCGTGCGGGGGCCTGGAACCGGCGATGCGGCGACAAAGGGGGACGATTCTACCCGCTGCGGGTGCGCCGGGTGGCGCGCCGCGCTGCGGCGCGGACTGCTTCGACCGGGCCGCGCAGCCGCGCGGCCCCGCGTTCACGGAAGCCGCAGCAGCTGCGACTCGGGTACCACGACCTGCTGCACCGGGCCGTTGCCCAGGCTGAATTCGACGCGCAGGCTCTTGCGCACATGGGGTGCCGGGTCCACACCGGCCAGGTCGTTGCCGACGGCAACCTCCAGCCGCCCCTCGCGCTGGAAGCTGCGCAGCCGCTCGGTGATGTCGACCTGGCGGTAGCCGTCGCCGTAGAGCGCGCGGTGGATGTTCAGCCGCCCGTACCCGCCGGCGTTCCCCGGCCGGTCGCGCCCGGCGCTGAACTGCGCGCCATCCACCCAGCTGCCGTCGGGGTATTCATAGACATGCACCTGGCCGCCGGGCCCTGTGGCATGGATGCGCAGCGTCTTGAGCTGGCCGGGCGCGGGGTCGCCACGGAACAGCGACGGGTGGACCTGGAAGCGCTGGTCGCGCTGCACCCATTGCCGCACGGGTTCGCTCACATCGACGCGGGACTCTTCCGTGCCGTAGGTGGCCTGCTGGACCTGGCCGCCGCCGCCGTGCCAGCCGCCCTGGCCGCCGTCCGGCCTGCCGGCGGGGCCGCGGCCAGCACCCCATTCGCCGCCGCGCCAGCCGATGAACTGCGCGCCGTCCACCCAGCTGCCCTCGGGGTAGTCGAAGGTGCGCAGCTGGCCGTCCTGCCCGCGCGCATAGATGCGCAGCATCTTGCGCTGGCCGGGGGCCGGGTCGGCCTGGAACAGGTCGTTGCTGAGCAGGAAACGCTGGTCCCGGCGCGCGAGCTGCTGCAGCCTCTGCGTCGCGTCGATGTTGTGCTGGGCGGTGCCATACAGCGCCTGCTCGATGCGGTAGAGGCCAGCGTCGCCGCGCTGGGCCCAGGCGCTGGACGACAGCACCAGGGCGAACAGGCAGAGCAGCCAGCTGCCCAGGGTTCTGGTGGCGGGGAGGGGAGTGTGCATGGGGGGCCTTTCTTGCGAAGGTGACAGGGTGGGGCCCCAGGCCGGGCGGCGCGGCCGCGGCCGGGGTTCAAGTGAATAACGCTTGGCATGCGCTGGCAGCGCACAGCGGACGGGCCCCGAACAGAGTTTTACACCGGCAGCCGGTGCGGCGCGGCGGCGACAATGGCGGGCTGCCTGCGGCGGCACGCCGTTGATTCCTTTCCTTTCTCTCTCGACCTTCGCCATGCGCACCCGTTTCATCCTCATCCAGACCAGCCACGCCGGCAATGTCGGCGCGGCCGCGCGCGCCATGAAAACCATGGGCTTTGACGACCTGGTGCTGGTCGCACCGCGCTGGCCCAACGTGCTGCGGCGCGAGGAAACCATCCAGCGCGCCAGCGGCGCCCTCGACGTGCTGCGCAATGCGCGCATCGTCGACACGCTCGACGAGGCGCTCAATGACATGAGCCACCTGTGCGCCACGGCGATGACGCCGCGCGACTTCGGCCCGCCCACGTCGGCGCCGCGTCCGTACTTCGAGTCGCTATTGAAAAGAGAGCTTGCAGCGCAAGCGCAGCAAGCGCTGGAGCCAGAAAACACCGTGAACTCCAGCGCCAGCACCGAAGCCGGCATGGCCTTCCTGTTCGGCTGCGAGCGCTTCGGCATGGCCAACGAGGACGTCTACCGCTGCCACGTCGCGCTGCAGATCCCGACCAACCCCGGCTTTGGCTCGCTCAACTTGGGCGCCGCCATTCAGGTGATTGCCTACGAGTGGCGCCTGGCGCTGGGCGGCTTTGCGGCGCCCGCGCCCACGCCACCCACGCCGGCGCTGGTGCGCGCCGACGCCGCGCAGGTGGCGGGCATGCTGGCGCACTGGGAGCAGGCGCTCGTGGACATCGGCTTCCTCGACCCGGCCGCGCCCAAGAAGCTGATGCCGAGGCTCAACCAGCTGTTCAACCGCGCGCAGCTGCTGCCCGAGGAAATCCACATCCTGCGCGGTGTTGCCAAAGCCATGATCGAGGCGGCGCGGGCAAAGCACTAAACTGCTTTTTTCCATTTGTTGCACCCACACCGCTCCATGTTCACCCGCCTGCGCTCCGATATCCAGTGCATTCTCGAGCGCGACCCAGCTGCGCGCACCCGCTGGGAGGTGCTGACCTGCTACCCCGGCCTGCACGCGCTGGTGCTGCACCGGCGTGCGCACTGGTGCTGGACGCACGGCTTCAAGTGGCTCGGGCGCTTCATCTCGCACCTCTCGCGCTGGTTCACCGGCATCGAGATCCACCCCGGCGCCAAAATCGCCAGCTGCGTCTTCATCGACCACGGCATGGGCGTGGTGATCGGTGAGACCGCCGAAATCGGCCCGGGCTGCACCATCTACCACGGCGTCACGCTGGGTGGCACCTCGCTGTACAAGGGCGCCAAACGCCACCCCACGCTGGGGCGCAACGTCATCGTGGGCGCGGGCGCGCAAGTGCTCGGCGGCTTCACCGTGGGCGACGGCGCCAAGGTGGGCAGCAACGCCGTCGTCACCAAACCCGTGCCGGCCGGCGCCACGGCCGTCGGCAACCCGGCGCGCATCATCGCCGCCGACTCCGACGCGCGGCGCGAGGAGGCGGCCTCGAAGATGGGCTTCTCGGCCTATGGCGTCACGCAGAACGACGACCCGCTCTCGCAGGCCCTGCGCGGCCTGATCGACAACGCCGGCGCGCAGGAGCACCAGATCGCGCTGCTGTGGCAGGCGATCGAGAAGCTCGCCGCCACGCCGCAAGTCCACGATTGCGTGCCCGGTGACGCTGCGCGCCAGGAAAATTTCGAGGCCGACAAGCTCACCGCGCTGATCGGCAAATAGCGTCCCGGCGGGCGCAGACCCTGGGCGGCCGGCAAGGCCGCCCTTCATTTTTCAGGAGACCCCCCCGATGGACGTGTTCCAGGCCCTGCACCAGCGCCGCTCCGTGCGCGCCTTCTTGCCCCAGGCGCCCAGCGCCGACGCGGTGCGCACCCTGATGCAAGCCGCTGCGCGCGCGGCCTCGGGCGGCAACCTGCAGCCCTGGCGCGTGCTGGCGCTCACGGGCGAGCCGCTGGCCGACGTGCTGGCCGCCGTGGCCCGGGCCGCGCCCGAGCAGGACGCCAACCAGACCTCGTACCCGCCCAGCCTGTGGGAGCCTTACCGCACGCGCCGTTTTGCCAATGGCGAAGATCTGTACCGCAGCATCGGCATGGCACGGGAAGACAAGGCGGGGCGCCTGGAGCAGCTGGCCAAGAATGCCGAGTTCTTCGGCGCGCCGGTCGGCCTGTTCGTCTGCGTCGACCAGCGCATGGGCCAGGCGCAGTGGGTGGACCTGGGCATCTATCTGCAGTCGCTGATGCTGGCGGCCGTCGACCAGGGCCTGGCCACCTGCGCGCAGGGCTTCTGGCGCCGCTACGAGCGCAGCCTGGCCGCGCACCTGCAGCTGCCCGAACCCTACCGCGTGGCCTTTGGCGTGGCGCTCGGCTACGAGGACACGGCCGCGCCCATCAACACGCTGCAGGCCTCGCGCGCGCCCTTGCACGAGTGGGCCGATCTGCGCGGGTTTTGACGCGCGGGCAGCGCGCACTCTCGAAAAGTGAGCAACTTGCGCTGAGTGGGTATGCGTTTGAGGCCATTTTGATCTGATGGACGCACTTCGCTGCACGGCTTACGCCCTTGCGGGAACGGACAAGCGCGCGACAGGAAATGCGGGTCAGGTGGCGCGTGCGCCCGGCCTGGGTCCGACGGGCTCCCAGACCCGATGGAAATCCCCGGCGGGGTACAGGTCCCCGTCCGCGCTCACTCCACGGTGATCTTGTTGTCCTTGACGACCGTGGCCATCGCAGGCACCTCGGCCTTGAGCCAGGCGGTGAAATCGGCAGGGCTCATGGCCGACGGCTCGGCGCCCAGCGTGGTCAGGCGCTCGCGCACGTCGGGCAGCGCCGTGATGCGGGTGACCTCCGCGTTGAGCTTGTCGACCACCGGCTTGGGCGTGCCGGCCGGCGCCAGCAGGCCCTGCCAGCTGCCGGTGAGGAAGCCCGGCAGCGTCTCGGCCACCGTCGGTGCGTCGGGGACCTGCGCATTGCGCTTGGCGCTGGACAGCGCGATCAGCTTGATCTTGCCGGACCGCACATGCGGGTAGGTGGCCACCATGCCGTTGAACGTCACGTCGACCTGGCCACCGATCAGGTCGGTCATGGCCTGGGAGCCGCCCTTGTAGGGCACGTAGCCCCATTCGATGCCGGCGCGCTGTGCGAACACCACGCCGGCCAGGTGGGTGGCGCTGCCCATGCCCGCGGCCGCCGCATAGTTGACCTTGCCTTTCTGCGCCTTGGCCCAGGCGATCAGTTCGGCCGTGGTGTTGGCCGGCACATTGGCGCTGGCCACCAGCAGGTGGGGCGAGTAGGCCACCATGGCGGCCGGCGCGAAATCGTTCTGCACGTTGAACGGCAGCTTGTACAGCGCCGGTGCGATGGCCAGGTTGCCCACGTCCATCAGCACCAGGGTGTAGCCATCGGCGGGTGACTTGGCCACCAGGTCGGCGCCCAGGTTGCCGCTGGCGCCTGGGCGGTTTTCCACCACCACGGGCTGGCCCCAGTTCTCGGACATCTTCTGGCCGAGGATGCGGGCCAGCACGTCGGAAGTGCCACCGGCTGGAAACGGCACGACGATCTTGATCGGTTTGGTCGGCCAGGCCGCGGGGGCCTGCGCGAAGGCGCCGGGTGTGGCCAGCGCGCAGGCGCTCAGTGCCAGCAGGCGGACGAGTTTGTGGTTCATGTGCTTGTCTCCGGTGAGTCGGCCGGCGCACGTGGCGCCGGCGGGTTGCTGTATTGGGAAAGGGTCACGCTCAGGCCGTCGGCGCCACCACGGCCACCCGGCCGGTGGCGAAGAAGGATTGCAGGTTGGCCAGCACCAGTTCGGCCATGGCGCGGCGCGTCTCGTGCGTGGCGCTGGCCACGTGCGGCAGCAGCACCACGTTGTCCAGCGACAGCAGGGCCTCGGGCACGCGCGGTTCGTCCTGATAGACGTCCAGTCCGGCACCGGCGATGGCGCCCGATTGCAGCGCCTGCACCAGGGCCGCCTCGTCGACCACGCTGCCGCGCGAGACGTTGACCAGGAAGCCCTGCGGGCCGAGTGCCTGCAGGACCTGCGCCTCGATCAGGTGCCGCGTCTCGGTGCCGCCGGCGGTGATGACGACCAGGAAGTCGGCCCAGCGCGCCAACTCCAGCAGCGCCGGCTCGTGCGCCCAGGGCGCGCCGGCCACCGCGCGGCGGCTGTGGTAGCGCACGTCCATGTCGAAGCCGCCGGCGCGGCGCGCGATGGTCTGGCCGATGCGTCCCAGGCCGACGATGCCCAGCCGCGCGCCGCTGACCTTGCGCCCCAGGCCGAAGACCTGGCCGCTGGCCCAGCGGCCGGCGCGCACGAAGCGGTCCGCCTCGGCGGTGCGGCGCGCCACGTCGAGCAGCAGCGCGAAGGCGGTGTCGGCAACGCAGTCGTTGAGCACGTCGGGCGTGTAGCCGACGGCGATGCCGCGCGCATGCGCCGCCGTGAGGTCGATGCGGTCGAGGCCGACGCCGAAGCTGGAGATCACGCGCAGCGATGGCAGTGCGCCGATCAGTGCGGTCGGCGCGCCAGTGCCGCCAGCGGAGGTGACCAGGCCGGCGAAGTCGGCACCGTGGCGCGCCAGAAAGGCGTCCGGGTCGGCCTCGTCGGCGAGGCGGTGCAGCGCGTAGTCGGCCGCCAGGCGCTGTTCAAGGGCCGGCAACAGCCGGCCGGCCTGCAGGATGCGGTGCTTCACTGCGCTGCCAGAGCATGGTCGGCCATGATCTCGATCGCCTGCACGAGGGCCGAGTGGTCTTGGTCCTGCAGGCCGTGGGCCGCGCAGATTTGCATGAGCTGGGCGGCGTTGGCCGTGCCGGGCAGCGCCACACCCAGGGCGCGCGCGCCCTGCAGCGCCAGGCCCAGGTCCTTCTGGTGCAGGCCGATGCGAAAGCCCGGGTCGAACGTGCGTTTGATCATGCGCTCGCCGTGCACCTCTAGGATGCGGCTGGACGCGAAACCGCCCATCAGCGCCTGGCGCACCTTGGCCGGGTCGGCGCCGGCCTTGCTGGCAAACACCAGCGCTTCGGAGACCGCGGCGATGTTCAGCGCGACGATGATCTGGTTGGCCACCTTGCAGGTCTGGCCGTCGCCGTTGGCGCCGACGTGGGTGATGTTCTTGCCCATGCGTTCAAACAGCGGCAGCACGCGCGCGAACGCGGCCTCGGGCCCGCCCACCATGATGGTCAGCGTGCCCGCCTTGGCGCCCACTTCGCCGCCCGAGACCGGGGCGTCGAGGTAATCGCAGCCCAGGGCGTTGATCTGCTGCGCGAAGGCCTTGGTCTCGATCGGCGAGATCGAGCTCATGTCCACCACTACTTTGCCCGCGGTGAGGCCCTGGGCCACGCCGTGCTCGCCAAACAGCACCTTTTGCACGTCGGGCGTGTCGGGCAGCATGGTGATGACGATGTCGGCGTGCTGCGCCACCTCGCGCGCGTTGGCGCATGCGGTGGCGCCGCGCTCTGCCAGGGCCGCAGGCACCTGGCGGCGCGTGTGGACGAAGAGCCGGTGGCCGGCGTCGATGAGCTGGCCGCACATGGGCGCGCCCATGATGCCCAGGCCGATGAATCCGATGTTCATGACAATTCCTGTGGAAGTGAGAGGTCAGGCGCGGCGCATCTGGGCCAGCACCTGCTGCGCGCCGGCGGCGATCAGGCGCGCGTCCGAGCTGACGGTGACAAAGCGAAAGCCCTTGGCAATGCGCGCGCGCGCCGCGTCGGGTGCGCCGTTGTGGATGCCGGCGACGATGCCATGCGCTTGGGCGCGCTCGAGGATGTGGTCGATGGCCTGGGCCACGGGCGCATCCACGTCGTCGAACGTGGGCTTGCAGCCCAGCGCCAGCGACAGGTCGGACGGGCCGATGTAGATCGCGTCCAGCCCTTCGACCGACAGGATGGCGTCGAGGTTGTCGAGCGCCTGCGCCGTCTCGATCATGGCAAAGCGCACGATGGTGTCGTCGGCGTGCGTGGGGTAGTCGGCGCCGCCGTACAGGTTGGCGCGCACGGGGCCAAAGCTGCGCGTGCCGCGCGGCGCGTAGCTGGTGTAGGCCACGAGTTTTTGCGCGTCTTCGCGCGTGTTGACCATGGGGCAGATCACGCCGTAGGCACCCGCGTCCAGCGTCTTCATGATGATGCCGGGCTCAAGCCACGGCACGCGCACCACGGGCACGGTGGCGGTGGTCGAGATCGCCTGAAGCATTGTCACCATGGCCTGGTAGTCGAGCACACCGTGCTGCAGGTCGATGGTCAGCGTGTCCCAGCCCTGGTGGGCCATGGTCTCTGCCGAAAAACTGTTGCCAATGGCGAGCCAGCCGTTGACGGCGGCCTGGTCGTTCTTCCACAGGGTGCGCAGATGGTTTTCTCTCATGAAATAGTCCTTGTGTATCAGTGTGCGGAGGGGAATGTGGTGCGTGTGTGGCTCAGGTCACTGGCGCCGGGTTGAACAGCACCAGGGCGTTGTGCAGCTTCCAGTGTTCGGCCCAGGTCTTCTTGCCGCTGGCCACGTCGAGCATCCGGTGGAACAGCTCCCAGCCCACCTGCTCGATGGTTTGTTGTCCGGTGGCGATCGTGCCTGCGTCCACATCCATCAGGTCGTGCCAGCGGCGCGCCAGATCGCTGCGCGTGGCCACCTTGATGACCGGCACCGCGGCCAGGCCATAGGGCGTGCCGCGCCCGGTGGTGAACACATGCAGGTTCATGCCCGCGGCCAGCTGCAGCGTGCCGCAGATGAAGTCGCTGGCTGGCGTGGCTGCATAGGTCAGGCCCTTGCGCGCGAGTTTTTCGCCCGGCGCGAGCACGCCGGTGATGGGGGCCGAGCCGGACTTCACGATCGAGCCCATGGCCTTTTCGACGATGTTCGAGAGGCCGCCCTTCTTGTTGCCGGGCGTGGTGTTGGCGCTGCGGTCGACCTGGCCCTTGTGCAGGTAGGCGTCGTACCAGGCCATCTCGCGCACCATGGCTTCTGCCACCTCGGGCGTGGCTGCGCGCGCGGTGAGCTGGTCGATGCCGTCGCGAACCTCGGTCACCTCCGAGAACATTACGCTGGCGCCGGCGCGCACCAGCAGGTCGGTGCAAAAGCCCACGGCCGGGTTGGCGGTGACGCCCGAGAACGCATCGCTGCCGCCGCACTGCACGCCCACCACGAGTTCGCTCGCGGGCACCGTCTCGCGCCGGCGTGTATTGAGGCGCTGCAGGTGCGCCTCGGCCTGGCGCACGATCGCATCGACCATCGACATGAAGCCCATGTGCGCGGCGTCCTGCAGGCACACCACGTCGAGCCCGGCCGCCGAGTCGGTGGCGGCCGCGCTGCGTTCGTCGATCAGCGCAATGCTGCCCGGCGGCAGCAGCCGCTCGGGCTGCAGCTTTTCGCAGCCCAGGCTCACCACCATCACCTCGCCGCCGAAATTGGGGTTGAGGCTGATGTTGCGCAGCGTTCGGATCGGAATGATCGCATCGGGCGCATCGATGGCCACCCCGCAGCCGTACGTGTGTTCGAGCGCCGCCACGTCATCGACATGCGGGTACTTTGGGAGCAACTCGGCCTTGATGCGCTGTACCGCGAAGTTGGTGACGCCGGCGACGCACTGCACCGTCTGGGTAATGGCCAGGATGTTGCGCGTGCCCACCGAGCCGTCCGGGTTGCGGTAGCCCTCGAAGGTGTAGCCGTTCAGCGGGGGCTGCGGCGCAGGCTGGGCGGTGGCGATGGGCAGGTGGTCGAGCCCGCGCGCGGCAGGCATTTGCAGCAGGCGCTCGTGCACCCAGCTGCCGGCCAGAATGTCCTGCAGCGCGTAGCCGATCGCCACGTCGTAGCGGCGCACCGCGCTGCCGGCCGGAAGGTCTGCCAGAGCCACCTTGTGCCCCTGCGGCACATGCTCGCGCAGCGTCAGGCCCGAGGCGAAGACGGTGCCGGCGGGCAAGCCACCGTCATTGGCCACGATCGCGACGTTGTCGCGTTCGTGCATGGCGATGTACAGGGGGGCTCGGGTGGCGCTGTGCGGCATGGCCGATCTCATTCTGGCTTGATGTTGCCGTCCTTGATCACCTGCACCCATTTGGCCTGTTCGGTGCGCTGGAAGCTGGCGAACTGCTCGGGCGTATTGACCGTGTACTCCAGCCCGAGACCGTCCATCTTGGCCCGGGTGTCGGGCTGGGCAATGATCTTGGCCAGTTCGGCATTGAGCCGGTTCACGATGGCCGGCGGCGTGCCGGCCGGTGCATACAGCGCCTGCCAACTGCTCACATCGAAGCCGGCGACGCCGCTTTCCTGCATCGTCGGCACATCCGGCAGCACCTGGGTGCGCTTGGCCGACGTGACGGCGAGCGCGCGCAGCTTGCCGCTCTTGATGTGCGGCAGGGCGACCAGCGAGGTTTCGAAGGTCATCGGAATCTGGCCACCCAGCAGGTCCTGCACCGCCGGGGCGCTGCCGCGGTAGGGCACATGGGTGATGTCTGCGCCGGCCAGCAGCCGGAAGGTCTCGCCCGAGAGGTGCTGCGAGGTGCCCTGGCCCGCCGAGCCGAAGGTCAGTGCGCCGGGTTTGGCCTTGGCGGCGGTGATTACGTCCTGGACATTCTTGAAGGGCTGGCTGGCATTGACCAGCAGCACATTGCTGATGCTGCCCAGCAGCATCACGGGGGCGAAATCCTTGGCAGCGTTGTACGGAATCTTGGGCTGCAGCGCCGGGTTGATCGCGTGGGACGCAATGGTGCCCAGCAGCAGCGTGTAGCCATCGGCGGGCGACTTGGCGACGCTGTCGGCGCCCAGCACGCCGCCCGCGCCCGCCTTGTTCTCCACGACGATGGACTGCTTGAGCGCAAGCTGCAGTTGCGCCGCCAGCGTGCGGGCGAGCACGTCGGAGGTGCCGCCGGCGGCAAAGGGCACGACCAGCTTGATCGGTTTGGCGGCCGGCCATGCCTCCTCGGCGTGGGACGGCAGCAGGCAGGCGAGCGTGCTGGCCAGAGCGGCCAGCTGGAGCGTACGGCGGGAAATGCGCATGGTTTGTCTCCGTCTAATAGTGGCGGGAAACGCCTGCCTGGGATCAGCGGACCAATGCCGGACGTTTCGGATCAAAGGTCCAGCCCGGCATGAGCGACTGCATGGCAATGGCGTCGTCGCGCGCGCCCAGGCCATGCTGCAGGTACAGCGCGTGGGCTTTTGCCACTTCGGCCATGTCGAGCTCGACGCCCAGACCGGGTTTTTTGGGCACCTCGACCAGGCCGCCGCGGATCTGCAGCGGCTCTTGCGTGAGGCGCTGGCCGTCCTGCCAGATCCAGTGCGTGTCGATGGCAGTGACCTTGCCGGGCGCGGCCGCCGCCACATGGGTGAACATGGCGAGCGAGACGTCGAAATGGTTGTTCGAGTGCGAGCCCCAGGTCAGGCCCCAGTCGCGGCAGGTCTGCGCGACGCGCACCGAGCCGGCCATGGTCCAGAAATGCGGGTCGGCCAGCGGGATGTCGACCGACTGCAGCGACAGCGCGTGCACCATCTGGCGCCAATCGGTGGCCACCATGTTGGTGGCCGTGGGCAAGCCGGTGGCGCGGCGGAACTCGGCCATGACTTCGCGGCCCGAGAAGCCGTCTTCGGCGCCGCAGGGGTCTTCGGCGTAGGCGAGCACGCCGCGCAGGTCGCGCAGCAGGCGGATGGCGTCTTTGAGCAGCCAGCCGCCATTGGGGTCGAGCGTGATGCGCGCCTGCGGAAAGCGCTCGTGCAGCGCGACGATGGCCTCGACTTCCTGGCCGCCCGCGAGCACGCCGCCCTTGAGCTTGAAGTCGTTGAAGCCGTAGCGTGCGTGCGCGGCCTCGGCCAGGCGCACCACGGCTTCGGGCGTGAGCGCGGCCTGGTTGCGCAGGCGAAACCAGTCGTTGTCGGCGCCGTCTTCCTGGCGGTAATTCAGCGGGGTCTGCTGCGCATCGCCGATGAAGAACAGGTAGCCGAGCATTTCCACCGCCTCGCGCTGCTGGCCTTCGCCGAGCAGCGCCGCCACCGGTACACCCAGGTGCTGGCCCTGCAGGTCGAGCAGCGCGCTTTCGATGGCGGTGACAGCGTGCACGGTGGTGCGCAGGTCAAAGGTCTGCAGGCCGCGCCCGCCCTGGTCGCGGTCGGCAAAGCGCGCCTGCACTTCGCCGAGCAGGCGCCGCACGTCGCCGATGGGCTGGCCCAGCAGCAGCTCGCGCGCGTCTTCCAGGGTGCGGCGGATGGCTTCGCCGCCCGGTACCTCGCCGACCCCGCTGCGACCCGCGCTGTCGGTGAGGATGAGCAGGTTGCGCGTGAAAAAAGGTGCATGCCCGCCCGAGAGGTTGAGCAGCAAGCTGTCGTGACCGGCCACGGGAATGGCCTGCAGCGCGGTGACAACGGGGGTCGAGAAAGCCATGAAAATCCTCAGTCTGCGGTGATGTTGCCGGTCTCTACGACCTTCTTCCAGCGCGCCGATTCCTGCTGCTGGAACGCGGCGAACTGTTCGGGCGTGTTGCCCACGATTTCGAAGCCCACGTCCACGAAGCGCTGCTGGATGCCCGGGTCTTTCAAGGCGGCCATGAGCGCGCCATGCAGCTTTTTCTTCACGTCGGCGGGCAGGCCCTTGGGCGCGGCCACGGCCTGCCACGAGTACACGTTCACCCCGGGCGCACCGGCCTCGGCCATGGTGGGCACATCGGGCAGCAGCGGCGAGCGCTTGTCGGACGTGATGGCGAGCGCGCGCAGCTTGCCGGCGCGCACCTGTTGGATCACGGCGTTGATGTTCTGGAACGACGCGTCCACCTGGCCGCCGAGCAGGTCGGAGATGGCCGGTGCGCCGCCTTTGTAGGGCACGTGCACGCCGCTGGTGCCGGTCTGCTGCCAGAACAGCTCCACCGTGAGGTGGTCCGAGGAGCCGTTGCCCGACGAGGCAAACGTCATCTTGCCGGGGTTGGATTTTTCATAGGCGATCACATTGGCCAGCGTTTTGTGCGGCGAGTTGGCGGGGACGACGAGCAGGTTCGGCGCCTGCACGGCCACCGTGAGCAGGTCAAAGTCCTTGCCGGCGTCGTAGGGCACGCTCTTGACCAGGTGCGGTGCGATCACATAGGGACCGAGCGACGCCACCAGGAGCGTGTAGCCGTCGGCAGCGCTGCGCTTGACCTGGCCGGCGCCAATCGTGCCCGTGGCGCCGGGGCGGTTTTCGACCACGATGGTCTGGCCCAGCGTGGCCTGCATGGGCGTGGCCAGGGCGCGCGCCAGCGTGTCGGTCGAGCCGCCGGGCGGGAAGGGCACGACCATGGTGATGGGTTTGTCGGGCCAGGCAAACGCGGGTGCGGCCAAGGCCAGGGCCGCGACCAGGGTGAATAGGCGCTTCTTCATTGCTCGTCTCCGTTGCGGTTGATGGATTTTTGTGGTCAGTCATCGTACAACCCGATGTGCAACAGAGAGGTCAGGGTATACCCGGGATCAACGCGGGATGGCATCTCCGGAGCGACGGCGCCGTTCGCGGCTGTTGGCCAGGTGGGTGCGCATCGCCGCGCGTGCGCCGTCCGGATCCTGGCGTGCAATGGCGTCGAAAATGCTGTCGTGCTCCGCATGCACGCGCTGCAGGTAGGCGGCCTGTTCGCTGCTGGCGCCCTGGGGGCCTCCCAGGCGCGCGCGCGGAATGATGGTGGCGCCGAGCGTGGCCATCAGGTCGGCAAAGTGCTGGTTCTGCGTGGCGCGGGCAATCTCCAGGTGGAACTGGAAATCGGCGCCCACGGCATCGCGCCCCGCCTCCAAGGCGCCCATAAAGGCGCCCAGCGCGCTGCGCATGCGGGCCAGGTCGGCGTCCGTGCGCCGCACGGCGGCGAGGGCGGCGGCTTCGGTCTCGACGCCAATGCGCAGTTCCAGCACGGCAATGACTTCGTGCAGGGTCGACAGCTGGTCCGGCGCAATCCGAAAAGCGGCCGCATCGCCCAGGCCCAGCACGAAGGTGCCCACGCCGTGGCGCGTCTCTACCAGGCCCGAGGCCTGCAGTTTGGAAATCGCTTCGCGCACCACGGTCCGGCTGACGCCGAACTCGGCCATGATCGCCGCTTCGGTGGGCAGCTTGTCTGCGGGAGGGTAGCTGCCGTCACGGATGCGGTCGCCCAGCGTGCCCACCAACTCGTGCGCCAGCGAACGCGGGCGGCGCTGCATTGCCGGCGCAATGGCGGTGGGGGCCGGTGGGGCGGGGGCGTTTAGGGTGTGCAGGGGCATGGAGCGGGGCAGATCGGTCAACGGGCAAGGCATTTTGATCTTATATGACAACTGACCTCTTTTGCCATCATCTCCCTTGGGCTTGCATGCGAGCGGGCTGCCTGCGGCGCCGGCCCCACTTGCGGGTCCGCCACATGCCGGTCCCGCTTGTCCGGTGGCCCAAGCACACGGAGCGCGAAGGCCGCCCCGGGCCTCGATTTCTATCATTTCGATAGCTGCAAACGCTTGTCGTACCAGGGCTGCAGGCCTATTTGGCTTGAAACCGTGCTGGAACGCCTCAGTGGGGCTTGATCGCCACCTTCAGCACCCCGTCGCGCTGGTGCGAGAACAGGTCGTAAGCCGCCACGATGTCGTCGAGCTTGTAGTGGTGCGTGACCAGCACGCCCAGGTCCAGGCGGCTCGATGCCACGACGTTCATCAGGCGGCGCATACGCTCCTTGCCGCCGGGGCACAGCGCGGTGTTGATCCGATGGTCGCCCAGGCCGGCCGCGAACGCCGACAGCGGGATCGTCAGGTCCGATGCATACACGCCCAGGCTCGACAGCGTGCCGCCCGGCTTGAGCACGCGCAGCGCCGATGCAAACGTATCCTGCGTACCCAGCGCCTCGATCGATGCATCCGCGCCCCGGCCGCCGGTGAGCTTCATGACCTCCTCGACCACGTCGCAATGGTGGAAGTTGAGGGTCACGTCGGCCCCCAGCTTCTTGGCAATGTCCAGGCGGTGGTCGTTGCCATCGACACCGATGATGGTCGTGGCCCCCAGAAGGCGCGCGCCCGCCGTGGCGCACAGGCCGATCGGGCCCTGGGCAAACACCACCACGGTGTCGCCGATGCGGATGTTGGCGTTTTCGGCGCCCTTGAAGCCGGTGGACATGATGTCGGGGCACATCAGCACCTGCTCATCGGTCAGGCCGTCGGGGATGGGCGCAAGATTCGCCTGCGCGTCGGGCACCAGCACGTATTCGGCCTGGGTGCCATCGATCAGGTTGCCAAAGCGCCAGCCGGCGGTGGCCTTGTAGCCGTGGCAGCCGCAGCGGCCACTGGCGACGAGGTAGCTGCCGTCCTGCGACGGCACGCCGTCCTGCGCGGCATAGGAATTGAAGTTCGGGCAGATGGCGCCGGCAATCACGCGCTGGCCCTCGGTGTAGCCCATCACGGCGCTGCCGAGTTTTTCGATCACGCCGACCGGCTCGTGGCCGATGGTCAGGCCCGGGGCCACCGGGTACTCACCCTTGAGGATGTGGATGTCGGTGCCGCAGATCGTCGTGGTGGTGATGCGCACCAGCGCGTCGTTGGGACCGACGCCGGGAATCGGCTTGTCGGCCAGCTCGATGCGGCCGGGGGCCACGAAAACGGCCGCTTTCATCATGGTGCCCATGGGAACTCCTGTGCAGTGGAACGGGGCGCGCGGCGCGCGCCCCTCGTGCCTGTCTACTCCAAAAGCCTGCCGCTGTCATTGCGGGAGCGCAGCAATCGCCCGGTTCCCCGCGGGCGCCCCCGTGCGCGCCCGCGCGCTCAGCCCGCCGTGCGGGGCGGGCGCAGCGCCGATTTGGGCCGAAACGCCTTGCAGACCGCGTCGTGCGTTTCAAGGTAAGGCCCGCCGATCAGGTCGATGCAGTAGGGCACGGCCGCAAAGATGCCGGGCACGCGCTGCGCGCCGCCGTCGTCCTTGAGGCCTTCGAGCGTTTCGGCAATCGCCTTGGGCTGGCCGGGCAGGTTGATGATCAGGCTCTGGCCGCGCACGACCGCCACCTGGCGCGAGAGGATGGCGGTGGGCACGAAGGCCAGGCCGATCTGGCGCATCTGCTCGCCAAAGCCCGGCATTTCCTTGTGCGCCACGGCCATCGTGGCCTCGGGTGTCACGTCGCGCAGCGCCGGGCCGGTGCCGCCGGTGGTCAGCACCAGGCTGCAGCCGGCGTCCACGAGGTCGATCAGCGCAGCGCTGATGGTGGCCGGCTCGTCGGGAATCAGTCGCGTTTCAAACGTGACCGGGTTCTTCAGGGCGCGCGCCAGCCAGTCCTGTAGCGCGGGCAGGCCCTTGTCTTCATAGACGCCGCTGCTGGCGCGGTCGCTGACGGAGACAAGGCCGATCTTGACGGCGTCATGCATCTGCGTCGTCCTCAGCGGCTTCGCCGCCGTCGGCCCCGCCGCCGCCCAGCTGCGCGCGCACCAGCAGGAACAGCTCGCGGTAGGCGCGGCCCTTGCGCGGCGCCAGGCCCTGGGATTCGGTGGCGTTGTTTTCGACCGGCGCATCCTTGCGCGCCTGGCGGACCAGCGCGCGCAGCTGCTGGATATCGGTGCCCGGGTGGTGGGCAATCCACTCGGCCTGGGCGCTGTCCTCGGCCAGCAGGCGGTCGCGCCACTGCTCGGCCAGGTGCAACTGCAGTTTCTCTTGGGCCGAGCCGCTGTGCTGCACTTCGAGGGCGTCGCGCGCGGCCTGCACCTGGGCGGCATCGAGCTTGCGCATGAGCTTGCCGACGAACTGCATCTGGCGGCGCTTGCCCTCGAAGTTGGTGATGCGCTTGGCCTCGGCCAGGGCATCGACCAGTTTGTCGGGCAGGCCGATGCCGTTGAACAGGTCGGCGCGCAGGCCGAGCAGGTCCTTGCCCAGGTCCTGCAGCGCGTCGCTCTCGCGCTTGAGATCGGTGCGGCTCGCGTCGTAGGTGCCTTTGAGTTCGGCCTTGAGCTCGATGTCCATTTCGCTGCCTTCGGCAACGAACTGGCCGCGCACAAAGTAGCCTTTTTTGGGTTTGCGTGACATGGTGGGATCCGGGGAATGGGGTAGCCCCTGTGCGGGTGCGGCGACTGCGGCGCGCCGGGCGGGGGCCACTGCGGCAAGTATCATAGCCGTCGCCATGAACCATACGCACTCCCCGGCCGAAGCCGGCTTCAGCTACTCCCGCCCCTTTTTCGAACAACTCGTCGACCAGGCCCTGGCGCACGCCAAGAAGCTGGGCGCCACCGACGCCGGTGCCGAGGCCTCCGAGGGCTGCGGGCTCTCGGTCGGCGTGCGCAAGGGCGAGCTGGAAACCGTGGAGCGCAACCGCGACAAATCGCTCGGCGTGACGGTCTACGTCGGCCGCCGGCGCGGCAATGCCAGCACGTCCGATTTTTCGTCCGCCGCCATCGAGCGCACCGTGCAGGCCGCGTACGACATCGCCCGCTTCACCGCCGAGGACCCGGTGGCCGGCCTGCCCGACGCGGCCGACATCGCCCCACCCGAGAGCCACCGCGACCTCGACCTGTTCCACCCCTGGGCACTGACCAGCGAAGAGGCCGCGCGCATCGCGCTCGAATGCGAGGCCGCCGCCTTTGGCGCCCACAAGCGCATCACCAACAGCGAGGGCGCGGGCGTCTCGGCCCAGCAAAGCCATTTCTTCAGCGCGCACACGCGCGGCTTCCGCGGCGGCTACGCCACCTCGCGCCACAGCCTGTCGGTGGCGCCGATCGCCAGCCTGCCGGGCAAGCGCGGCGAGATGCAGCGCGACTCCTGGTACAGCTCGATGCGCGACGCCCGCGAGTTGTCGGCGCCGCAGGACGTGGGCCGCTACGCCGCGCAGCGCGCGCTCAGCCGCCTGGGCAGCCGCAAGATCGCCACCACCGAATGCCCGGTGCTGTTCGAGTCGCCGCTGGCCGCCGGCCTGCTCGGCGGCTTCGTGCAGGCCGTCAGCGGTGGCGCGCTCTACCGCAAGAGCACGTTCCTGCTCGACTCGCTGGGCAAGCAGGTCTTCCCCAAGCACATCGACATCCTCGAAGACCCGTTCATCCTGCGCGGCAAGGGCAGCTCGCCGTTCGACGAGGAAGGCGTGCGCGTGCAGGCGCGCAAGGTGGTCGACGCCGGCCGCGTGGAAGGCTATTTCCTGTCCAGCTACTCGGCGCGCAAGCTCGGCATGCAGACCACGGGCAACGCGGGCGGCTCGCACAACCTGGTGCTGAGCTCGCGCCGCACCAAGGCCGGCGACGACCTCGATGCCATGCTCAAAAAGCTCGGCACCGGATTGTTCGTGGTCGAACTCATGGGCCAGGGCGTGAACTACGTGACCGGCGACTATTCGCGCGGCGCCAGCGGATTCTGGGTGGAGAACGGCGAGATCGCCTA
This sequence comes from Acidovorax sp. SRB_14, assembly GCF_012932145.1. Classification (GTDB taxonomy): domain Bacteria; phylum Pseudomonadota; class Gammaproteobacteria; order Burkholderiales; family Burkholderiaceae_C; genus Simplicispira. The sequence continues at coordinate 74,633 of NZ_MWOK01000015.1, forward strand.
TCCCGTGCACGAGATCACGATCGCCGGTAACCTCAAGACCATGCTCAAGGGCATCGAGGCCGTGGGCGCCGACGCCTACAACTACGGCGCCAAGACGGTGGGCTCGATCCTCGTCAACCGCATGAAGGTGGCGGGCAGCTGAGCGGCCCGCTAGGCGCTCTTGTTTTCATAGCTTGCAACGCTTGCTGCACAAGCGCTTGAGGCCGATTTGGCTTCAATGCGCCGCGCTGTGGGCACGGATGGCGCGGGCTGCGCTGCCGAACTGTCCGTGCGCGCAGGTCAGGGCAGTGGGGTTGTGGCAGTGGCCGGAAGCGGCGCGGCCAATGGCACTTCATGGCTTCGTGATGTCCTGTTGCGGCCAGGACCGGCCGTCCTTCCATCGCAATGATGTTGGGTGACGGCCCTCTGCATGGGTGCTGGCTTGGCTTGCCGCTGGCGCGGCGTTGCAGTAGCCTGCTCTGTCCCACAGTGCTCTGAGGAGTCTCCATGTCCCGTCGCGTCGTTCTTTGCGCCAGCGCCGCCGTTGCAACGCTTGCCCTGGTCGCTGGTTGCGGCGCCATGGGGCCATCGGGCGGCAACCCCATGAGCTTCTTCATCACCAGCGTTAACCCCGGCAAGGGCGGCGACCTCGGCGGCTTGGCCGGCGCCGACCGCTACTGCCAGTCGCTGGCTGCGAGCGCCGGGGCGGGCCATAAAACCTGGCGTGCCTACCTGAGCACCGCCGCCATGAATGGGCAGCCGGTGGTCCATGCGCGCGACCGGATCGGCACCGGCCCTTGGACGAACGCCAAGGGCGTGGTCGTCGCAACCAGCGTGGCCGACCTGCACAGCGCCAACGCCAAGGTCGGCAAGGACACCTCGCTGACCGAAAAGGGTGACGTCGTCTCCGGCTTCGGTGATGCGGTCAACCGCCACGACATCCTCACCGGCTCGCGCCCTGACGGCACCCTGGCCGTGCCCGAACCGGGCAAGGACACCACCTGCGGCAATTGGACCAAGAGCGAGGGTGGCTCCGCCATCGTGGGCCACCACGACCACAAGGGCACCAACCCCGACCCGGTCGCCAACGCTTCGTGGAACTCGTCGCACGGCACGCTCGGCTGCAGCGTCGACCAGCTCAAAATGAGCGGCAGCGCGGGGCTCATGTACTGCTTCGCGACGAACTGACTTGGATTGGATGGAAGTGCGAGCCTCGTTCCGCGCAGGCTCGATCAGGGTGCTCTTGCCCGGCTGGAGCATCGCGATAAAAGTCACCGGGCACGCCGCACGGGAGGTCGAATCGCTCCGCGACCCGGTGAATCGACGGGCCTGCTGGGTACGCGGCACGATGCCCATGTGTGCCCCCGCACCGCCAGCTTTCACGGAAGCGAGCTTCCGCTGTGGGTCGCGAGCCGTCCTTGGCGTTCTCGATTGAAGCAAGTTCCAATGAAAATAGCTGCTGGCGCCCGTGTACCAAGCGCCATCAGCTAGCAAAGTAAGAGCGAAGCTGAAAGCCGGGCGGCCCCTCAGCACTTGGCAACCAACGCCGCAATCGCTTCCCCCACCTGCGTGGTATTCGCCGTCCCGCCGAGGTCCGGCGTGCGCGGCCCGCTCTTGATCACCTCTTCGATGGCCGCCAGGATGGCGTCGTGCGCCGCGCGGCCGGCGCCCTGGCCCTGCGTCAGGAAGTCCAGCATCAGCGCGCCCGACCAGATCATCGCGATTGGGTTGGCGATGTTCTGGCCATAGATGTCGGGCGCCGAGCCGTGCACGGGCTCGAACAGGCTCGGGAAGCTGCGCTCGGGGTTCAGGTTGGCCGAGGGGGCGAGGCCGATGGTGCCGGTGGTGGCAGGGCCCAGGTCGGAGAGGATGTCGCCGAACAGGTTGGTCGCGGCCACCACGTCGAAGCGGCCGGGCTGCAGCACGAAGCGGGCCGTGAGGATGTCGATGTGCTGCTTGTCGAGCGTGACTTCGGGGTAGGCCTTGGCCACATCGTCGGCGCGCCGGTCCCACCAGGGCATGCTGATGGCGATGCCGTTGCTCTTGGTGGCCAGGGTCACGTGCTTCTTGGGGCGGCTCTGCGCCAGGTCGAAGGCGAATTTCAGCAGCCGGTTGGCGCCGTGGCGCGAGTAGACCGATTCCTGGATGACGATTTCGCGGTCGGTGCCTTCGTACATGATGCCGCCGAGCGACGTGTATTCGCCCTCGGTGTTCTCGCGCACCACGTAGTAGTCGATGTCGCCGGGCTTGCGGCCGGCCAGCGGGCAGGGCACGCCTTCGAACAGGCGCACGGGGCGCAGGTTGATGTACTGGTCGAACTCGCGGCGGAACTTGAGCAGCGACCCCCACAGCGAGACGTGGTCGGGCACGCTGGCGGGCCAGCCCACGGCGCCGAAGAAGATCGCGTCCATGCCCGAGAGCTGCGCCTTCCAGTCGTCGGGCATCATCTTTCCGTGGGCGGCGTGGTAGTCGCAGCTGGCCCAGTCGATGGTGGTGGTTTCCAGCTGGATGCCAAAGCGCTGGGCCGCGGCCTGCACGGCGCGCAGGCCTTCGGGCATGACTTCCTTGCCGATGCCGTCGCCGGGGATGACGGCGATCTTGTACGTGGGGGTGCTCATTCGTGTTCCTTGGTGCCTGGGAAGAAGGGTGGGATGGATGGAGCCGCCAGAGCGTGGACGCGGACGGCGCGCTGCGGGTGGCTTGTGACGACGGATGCTGGCCTGCATTGTTCAGCCACGCGCCCAAAAATACAATGCGGCAACTGTGCTCTTATTCTTCACACATCGTGCATAAAAATCCGGCCACCGACGATCTGCGCGTGTTCACCGTGGTGGTGCGCAAATCGAGTTTTGGCGATGCCGCGGCCGAGCTGGGCGTCTCGCCCGCCTATGTGAGCAAGCGCATCCGCCTGCTCGAAGAGGAGCTGGCGGTGAAGCTGCTGCACCGCACCACGCGGCGCGTGGCGGTCACCGAGGAGGGCGAGCGCGTGTTCCACTGGGCGCAGCGCATCCTCGACGACATGGACCAGCTGCTGCAGGACGTGGCCATCACGCGGCGCGAGCCGCGCGGGCAGCTGCGGGTGAGCAGCAGCTTTGGCTTTGGGCGGCAGATCGTGGCGCCGGCGCTGTCGCGGCTGGTGGAGCTGCACCCGGGGCTGCAGGTGCGCCTCGAAGTCTTCGACCGGCTGGTGGACGTGGCGGGCGAGGGGTTCGACCTGGACGTGCGCGTGGGCGACGAGATTGCGCCGCACCTGATTGCACGGCGCCTGGCCGGCAACCGCCGCGTGCTGTGCGCGGCGCCCGCCTACCTGGCGCGCCGCGGCACGCCGCGCACCCTGGCGGAGCTGCCCAGCCACGACTGCCTGGTGATCAAGGAGCGCGACCATCCGTTTGGCGTGTGGCGGCTGCGCAGCGGCGCGGTGGACGAGACGGTCAAGGTGCGCGGTCCGCTGTCGGCCAACAACGGCGAAATGGTTGTGCAGTGGGCGCTGGACGGGCGCGGCATTGCGCTGCGCTCGCTGTGGGACGTGGACGCGCACCTGTGCGCAGGGCGCCTGGTGCAGGTGCTGCCCGACTGGCAGCAGGAGGCCAATGTGTGGGCGGTGTACCCCACGCGGCTGGACCGATCGGCCAAGGTGCGCGTGTGCGTGGAGTTTTTGCAGGAGCACTTCCGCACGCACTGGACGGGGCGCGGTGCGCTGCAGGCGGATGCCGCTGGGGCAGGCGAGGGAAGGACGGCGGGTATCGGCCCGAAGCCGAGTGCCTGGGGGTGAAAACAGCCGCCAGCGCTTGTCTGCAAAGCGCCGGTAGCTATCGATAAGATGGCAAAGGTCAGCCGGCCAGCGCCGCCTTCACGGCAGCGGATACCTGGCCCATGTCGGCCTTGCCGGCCAGGCGCGTCTTGACCACGCCCATCACCTTGCCCATGTCGCCCGGTCCCTTGGCGCCGAGCTCGACCACGATCGCCTGGACGGCAGCGCTGGTCTCGTCGGCCGACATGCGGGCGGGCAGGTAGGCCTGCAGCACGGCCATCTCGGCCTTTTCCTTGTCGGCCAGGTCCTGGCGGCCCGCGCCTTCAAAGGCCGCGATCGAATCCTTGCGCTGCTTGATGAGCTTGTCGACGATGGCGACCACGGCCACGTCGTCCAGCACCACGCGCTCGTCGACTTCCTTTTGCTTGCAGGCGGCCAGCAGCATGCGGATGGTCAGCAGGCGCTCGCTGTCCTTGGCGCGCATGGCGGTCTTCATGTCTTCGGTGATCTGGTCTTTGAGGCTCATGGCGGCTTCCTTTATCGGATAAGGGAGAGGCAGAGGGTTTGCACAAAGCCTTTCTGGCCAGGCGCAGCGCCGCAGACAGTAGTTCAGCTACGGCAAGGCGCTGCAACAGCGCCAGAGAGGCTTTTTGCAAACCCTGAAAACAAAAAACCCGCGCTTGGCGTCCCTAGCGCGGGTTGGGAGTCCAAGCGGGCTTGGAGTCCGGCGATCAGTACAGCTTCTTGGGCAGCTGCATGCTGCGCACGCGCTTGTAGTGGCGTTTGACGGCGGCAGCCTTCTTGCGCTTGCGCTCGGCCGTGGGCTTTTCGTAGAACTCGCGGGCGCGCAGGTCGGTCAGCAGGCCGAGTTTTTCGATGGTGCGCTTGAAGCGGCGCAGGGCGACGTCAAAGGGCTCGTTTTCTTTTACGCGGATGGTGGTCATTAGCTAATGGTTTCCAAAAATGTTGCCCGCAGAGGGTCTTGGGGAGATCGGGCCTCAAGACCGTGCGCGGCGGTTTCCCCGTCTGTAACTAGTATTTGGCCGACGGGGCATGCCAGGAAAGCCCGCCATTATAGCGGCGCCACCGTGCAAATCAAGAAAAGTCAAGCGTGCGTGCCCGGCAGGGCCTGCGCGCAGGCCGCGGCGCTGGCCCAGGCCCATTGGAAGTTGTAGCCGCCGAGCCAGCCCGTCACGTCGACCACCTCGCCGATGAAGTACAGCCCCGGCTGGGCCTTGCATTCCATGGTCTGCTGCGACAGCGCGCGCGTGTCCACGCCGCCCAGCGTGACCTCGGCCTTTTTGTAGCCCTCGGTGCCCATGGGTGTGAGCTCCCAGCGTGCCAGGCGCTCGGCCAGCCGTGCCAGCGCCTTGTCCGAGGCTTCGTTGACCGGGCGCTGCCAGTCGGCGTCCTGGCTGGCCCAGGCGTCGGCCAGGCGGCTGGGCACCAGCGCCGCGAGTTCGTTGGCGATGCGCTTGCGCGAGCGCGCCTTGGCCTGCAGCAGCGCGGCGCCCAGGTCGGTGCCGGGCGCGAGGTCGATGGCCAGCGGCGTGCCCTCCTGCCAGTAGCTCGAAATCTGCAGCACCGCCGGGCCCGACAGGCCGCGGTGCGTGAACAGCAGGTCCTCGTCGAAGGCCATGCGCGCCTTCTTGGCCCCGGTGCTGATGGCCACGGGCAGCGCCAGCCCGGCCAGCTGTGCATAGGGGGCCCAGTCGGCGCCGTCGAAGGTCAGCGGCACCAGGCCGGGGCGGCGCTCGATGAGCGGCACGCCGAACTGCTGCGCCAGCCGGTAGCCAAAATCGGTGGCGCCGATCTTGGGAATCGACAGCCCACCCGTGGCCACGACCACGCTGCGCGCCTGCACCGGCCCGCGGTCTGTATGGATTTGATAGCTGCCAGCGTTTTTTCCGTCAGCGTTTGCGGCCAAAAACTCTGCTTTCTTGACGCTGCAAGGCTGCCAGTGCTCGACGCCGCCGGCGGCGCATTCGGCCAGCAGCATGGCAATGATGTCTTCGGCCGAGCGGTCGGCAAACAGTTGGCCCTTATGCTTTTCGTGGAAGGCGATGCCGTGCTTTTGCAGCAGTGCAATGAAGTCCTGCGGCGTGTAGCGCGACAGCGCCGAGCGGCAGAACTGCGGGTTCTGGCCGACGAAGTATTTGTGCGGCGCGGCCGGGTCCAGGTCGCGGTTGGTGAAGTTGCAGCGCCCGCCGCCCGAGATGCGGATCTTCTCGGCGACTTTGTCGGCATGGTCGATCAGCAGCACCTTCAGGCCGCGCTGCCCGGCCTGGGCTGCGCAGAACAGGCCGGCGGCACCGGCGCCGATCACAATGGCATCGTAAAAATGGGTCAAAAGTGGCTCCAGCGCTTGCGGGTATTGCGCAAGCAGCTATTGAATCAGGAGTGCGCAGCGCGCGCGGGCCGCACCGTGCCGGGCGGCATTCAGATCTGCGCGGTCAGGCGCACGATGTGCACGACCTGCAGGGCGATCGGCGCGGGCACCGGCAGGCTGCCGGCGAGCACGGCGCGGATGTAGCCGGCCGTGCTCGCCGCGTCGATGGCCGTGGGCAGCGTGGGCAGCGCGGTCAGCGGGCCACCCTGGGCCTCTTGCAGGCACGGCTGCGGCTGTCCGGCCAGAAAGCCGTCCATCTGCGGCGTGCGGCGCGGGTCGGCCACGGGCTCGCCCTCGGTGCCGCGCAGCAGCAGCGCGTCGCTGCCGGTCAGGGCAATCGTGGCGGCCATCGACTGCGCGTATTCGCGGTGCGTGTAGCTGCCCACGATCAGGCTGTCGCCGGCCACGGGGGCCAGCGGGTCCATGAGCTTGACGAGGCTGTGCGCGCTGTTGCGCAGGCCCAGCGTGCGGCGCACTTCGAGCAGGCGCTGCAGGCCCGGCAGCAGCAGCGCGGTCGGCGCAAACGCCACCTGGCCGGGCTCGATCTCGCCGAGGGCCTGCAGGGCGGGCAGGCCGAGCGCGGCCAGCACGTCCGCGCTGTGGGCGCTGCGGTCCTCGGTCGCCGTGCCATGCACGAGCACGGGCAGGCCTTCGCGCGCCAGCAGCAGCGCCAGCAGCGGCGTGAGCACGGGCAGCTTGCGCGCGCCGTTGTAGCTGGGCAGCACCACCAGCGGGCGGCTGCTGGCGGGCAGCATCTCCAGGCGCTCGTGCACGGCATCGAGAAAGCCCGCCATTTCTTCGGGCGTTTCGCCCTTGATGCGCATCGCGACGCAGAACGCGCCCACTTCCAGGTCGCTGGCGGTGCCGTCGAGCACCTGGCCCATCAGGTCGGTGGCCTGGTCGCGGCTGAGGGCGCGCGCGCCGTCCTTGCCGCGGCCGATGTCTTTGAGGTAGTGGCGAATGCCCATGGGAGTGAGGTGTGGTGCTGCAGATGGGATGGCATTGTCGTGCACTGCAGCAGGGCCAGCGGCCGGCGGGCAAGACGCCGGCCGCGGGGTGGCGGGGCGGCTGGCGCCGCCGCCCGGCCCGCGCTCAGCGCGTCTCGGCCGGCGCGGGGGCCGCGGGGGCGTTCTGGAGGCGCTGGAACAGCGTGGCCGCCAGCGGCCCCGAAATGTTGTGCCAGACGCTGAAGATGGCGCTGGGCACGGCGGCCAGCGGCGAGAAGTGGGCGGTGGCCAGGGCCACGCCGAGGCCCGAGTTCTGCATGCCCACCTCGATCGACAGCGCCTTGCGCTTGGACACGTCCATGCCCGTGAGCTTGCCCAGCCAGTAGCCCAGCAGCAGGCCCAGGCCGTTGTGCAGCACGACCACGGCAAAGATCAGCAGGCCGCTGGTGGCGATCCTGGCCTGGTTGCCCGCGACCACGGCGGCGACGATGGCGACGATGGCGGCCACCGACACCAGGGGCAGCACGGACACGGCGGCCTTGACCTTCTCGCGCAGCAGCGTCTGCGCCAGCACGCCCAGGGCGATCGGCAGCACCACGACCTGCACGATGGACCAGAACATCGCGGCGGCGCTGACCTCCAGCCACTGGCTGGCCAGCAGGTAGATCAGCGCGGGCGTCACCACCGGCGCCAGCAGCGTGGTCACCGAGGTGATGGCCACCGACAGCGCCACGTCGCCGCGCGCCAGGTAGGTCATCACGTTCGACGCCGTGCCGCCGGGGCAGCAGCCCACCAGGATCACGCCCACCGCCACTTCGGGCGGCAGGTCCAGCGCCTTGGAAAGGCCCCACGCCAGGCCCGGCATGATGATGAACTGGCCCAGCACCCCGATGGCGACGTCCAGAGGGCGCTTGGCGACCTCCTTGAAGTCGTCCTTGGACAGCGTCAGGCCCATGCCGAACATGATCAGGCCCAGCAGCGGCACGATGTAGGGGCCGATCCATCGGAAGGTGTCGGGGGAGAAGAAGGCGAGGGCTGCGAACAGCAGTGTCCAGAGGGCAAAGGTCTTGCCGACAAACTGGCTCAGGCGGGCGATGGCCTGCATCATGGTGGGGGTTCCTTGAAGGGCGACGGCCGTGCGCGCCCTGCGGCTCGGCAGGGTGGGGGCAGCGGGGCGGGGCGGCGGCGCAGGGTGGAAAGTTCGGTGGCCCTGCGCGCGGAGGCCGCACGGGGTGCGCGCGGCGGGCGTGCGGCGCACGGGTGGTGCGCCGGTGGCAGACGGGCCCGGGGTGGCGGGTGTATGCAGGGTTTTCCCCGATTGTAAGGAGGCGAAAATCCCATGGCCGGATCCGGGGGTTTCGCTGCCATAGCTCGGCCGTGCCCCGTGGCCGCGTGCACAGTGGCGGTCCGCGCATGGCTTGCGCTGTGCGTCCGGTGGACTGACACTGTCCCACGCATGTGCACATTTATCCGGGAGGTCCGACCCATGACAGCCGTGAGCAAAATCCTCAAGTCCAAAGCCGACCCTGTCGTGCACTCCATCGCGCCGTCTGCCTCGGTGTTCGATGCGCTCCAGCGCATGGCCGACAAACGCATCGGGGCCCTGCTGGTGATGGAGGGGGACACCATCGTCGGCATCCTGACCGAGCGCGACTACGCGCGCAAGATCGCGCTGATGGGCCGCACCTCGGCCGCGACGCTGGTGCGCGACGTGATGACCTCGCAGGTGATGTACGTCGGCCCCCAGCAAACCAGCGAGGAGTGCATGGCGCTGATGACCGAGAACCGCCTGCGCCACCTGCCCGTGGTGGAAGACGGCGTGCTGCTCGGCATGATCTCGATCGGCGACCTGGTCAAGGACATCATTTCGGAGCAGAAATTCATCATCGAACAGATGGAGCACTACATCACCGGAACGCGCCCCTGAGCCGCCGCGCCGGCGCGGCAGCAGACGCTACATGGCGAATGCGCGCGCCAGCATCAGCGGAGCGTCCCAGGCGCGGATGCGCGGGCGCGTGTGCAGGCTGGCGCCGCGCAGCGCATCGACCTTGTCGAGGATGCGCAGGCCGCCCTGGACCACCAGGCGCAGCTCCCAGCCGGCGCGGCCGGGCAGCTGGTGCACCAGTTTCGAGCCTTTTAGCATGGTAGCCCTTGCCCAGACTGTGCTGGCAGCTATCAATTCAGTAGTCTGTGGCGTGCTGCGCAGGGTTTGCAGGTCGGCGCGCCGCACGCCGTGGGCAGCGCAGTCGGCCTCTGGCAGGTAGAAGCGCCCGCGCGGGATGTCCTCGCCCAGGTCCTGCCAGAAGTTGATGAGCTGCAGCGCGGTGCAGATGGCGTCGCTCTGTTCGAGGGCCTCGGCGTCGTGCACGCCGTACAGGTGCAGCAGCAGGCGCCCGACCGGGTTGGCCGAGCGGCGGCAATAGTCGAGCAGTTCGGCGCGGTCGGCATAGCCGGCGCCGTCGCGGGTTTTTTCCACGTCCTGCACGAACGCGCTGAGCAGGTCGCGGAGCAGCGGCGCCGGCAGGCGGTGGCTGCGCAGCACGGCGGACAGGGGCGTGAACACGGCGGCCCAGCGCGCCGAGGGCGCGCCACCGGCCGCGATCGCCTGCAGGTCGGCGCGGTAGGCGGCCAGGTCGGCCAGGCGCTGGGCCGCGGGCGCCTCGCCCTCGTCGGCAATGTCGTCGGCCGTGCGCGCAAAGGCGTAGAGGGCGGCAATCGGCGCGCGCAGCTGGGGTGGGCACAGCAGCGAGGCGACGGGGAAGTTTTCGTAGTGGGTGATGGGCTGGGGGGTCACGGCGCCGATTGTCGCTTGACAATCCAGGGTGAGATCACCTAGATTACTAACCAGTCAGTCAGTAATTTTCACTGGATTTGCCATGCGCACCTTGAACGCACTTCCGTCGCCCCGCCAGGGGCTGTTTTGGGTTTGCGCTGCCGCCGTCCTGGCACTGGCCGGCTGCTCGCGGCCCGAGCCGTCGCCCGAGCCGGTGCGCTCGGTCAAGCTGCTCACCGTGGGCGTCGGGGCGCTGCAGTCGCAGATCGAATATGCGGGCGAGGTGCGCGCGCGCGTCGAGTCGAGCCTGGGCTTTCGCGTCGCCGGCAAGATCGTGCAGCGGCAGGCCGAGCTGGGCCAGCGCGTGCGCGCCGGACAGGTGCTGGCGCAGCTCGATCCGCAGGATTACCAGCTCGCCGCACAGGCGGCCCAGGCCCAGGTGAGCGCCGCGCAAACCCAGCGCGACCTGGCGGCGGCCGACTTTGAGCGCTATGCCGCGCTGAAAGACCAGAACTTCATCAGCGGCGCCGAGCTGCAGCGCCGCGAGGCGACGCTCAAGGCCGCGCAGGCTACGCTGGCGCAGGCGCGCGCACAGTCGTCCTCCCAGGGCAACCAGGCCGGCTACACGCGTCTGGTGGCCGATGTCTCGGGCGTGGTGACGGGGATTGAGGCCGAGCCCGGCCAGGTGGTGGCGGCCGGCACGCCGGTGGTGCGCATCGCCCAGGACGGCGCGCGCGACGTGGTGTTCGCTGTGCCCGAAGACAAGGTCGCGCAGATCCAGCCCGGCCAGGCGGTGGGCGTGCGCGCCTGGTCGGGCGGCAAGGTCACGGCCGGCCGCGTGCGCGAGGTGGCGGCCAGCGCCGATCCGGTCACGCGCACCTATGCGGTCAAGGTGGCCATCGACGCGGCTGCGGCGGCGCCCCTGGGCGCCACGGTCTATGTCGCGCCGCAGGCGCTCAGCCACTCTGGCACGCAGGCGATCACGCTGCCCACGACGGCGCTGCGCCAGCAGGGCCAGGGCACGGCGGTGTGGGTGTACGACCCCGCGACCAGCACGGTGCGCTCGCAGGACGTGCAGATCGCCAGCGCCGACGGCAACGCGGCCGTGGTGGCCGCGGGCCTGGCGCCGGGCATGCAGGTGGTGGCCACGGGCGTGCATGTGCTCGCGCCGGGGCAGAAGGTCACGGTTTATCAGCCAAAATGGGCTGAAACGCCCTCCGGTAAAGCGTCTTCAGCTCCTGATAGCGTAGCGCCTGCGGGCGCTCCCGGCGCTGCCCCCGCCGCATCCCAGCCGTGAGCCGACCATGACGCCAGTGCAACCCCAGGCCGGTTTCAACATTTCGCGGTGGGCGCTCGACCATCCGGCGCTCACGCGCTACCTGATGATCGTTCTGCTGCTGATGGGCGTGGGCGCCTATTTCCAGCTCGGCCAGGACGAAGACCCGCCCTTCACCTTCCGCGCCATGGTGGTGCGCACCTACTGGCCCGGCGCCACCGCGCAGCAGGTGGCCGAGCAGGTCACCGACAAGATCGAGCGCACGCTGCAGGAGGTGCCCTACGCCGACAAGATCCGCAGCTACTCCAAGCCGGGCGAGTCGCAGATCATCTTCCAGATCAAGGACTCGTCCCGGGCCAGCGAGGTGCCCAACATCTGGTACACGGTGCGCAAGAAGGTGGGCGACATGCGCTTGACCCTGCCGCAGGGCGTGCAGGGGCCGTTTTTCAACGACGATTTTGGCGACGTCTATGGCGTGATCTATGCGCTGGAAGCCGAGGGCTTCAGCAACGCCGAGGTCAGGGACTTTGCCGACGACGTGCGCCAGCGGCTGCTGCGCGTGCCCGACGTGGCCAAGGTCGACCTGTTTGGCGTCCAGGACGAAAAGCTCTTCATCGAGATCTCGCAGAAGCGCCTGTCGCAGCTGGGCCTGGACATGAACCAGGTGCTCAGCGCATTGGGCCAGCAGAACGCGGTCGAGAACGCGGGCACGGTGCAGACGCCGCACGACCAGGTGCAGGTGCGTGTGGCCGGCCAGTTCAACGCCATCGAAGACCTGCGCGCCATGCCGATCCGCGGCGCCTCGGGGCGCCAACTGCGCCTGGGCGACATCGCCGATGTGCAGCGCGGCTATGTCGATCCGCCTGCCGTCAAGGTGCGCCACCAGGGCCAGGAGGTGATCGCGCTGGGCGTGTCCATGGCCAAGGGCGGTGACATCATCGCGCTGGGCAAGGCGCTGCACCGCACGACCGAAGCCATCGGCAAGCAGCTGCCCGCCGGCGTGCGCCTGGTGAACGTGCAGGACCAGCCCCAGTCGGTGGCCCGCTCGGTCAATGAGTTCGTCATGGTGCTGATCGAGGCCGTGGTCATCGTGCTGGCGGTGAGCTTCGTCGCCCTGGGCCTGCACAAGCGCGCGGGCCAGCACCCGTGGTGGAAGCGCTGGTACATCGACCCGCGCCCGGGCTTGGTCGTGGGCATCACCATTCCGCTGGTGCTGGCCGTCACCTTCCTGGCCATGTGGTACTGGAACATCGGCCTGCACAAGATCTCGCTGGGCTCGCTGATCATTGCGCTGGGCCTGCTGGTGGACGACGCGATCATTGCCGTCGAGATGATGGTGCGCAAGATGGAGGAGGGCTACGACAAGGTCCGCGCGGCCACCTTCGCGTACGAGATCACCGCCATTCCGATGCTCACGGGCACGCTGATCACGGCGGCAGGCTTTCTGCCGATCGGCCTGGCCAAGTCGGTGACGGGCGAATACACCTTTGCGATTTTTGCCGTGACGGTGATCGCGCTGGTGCTGTCGTGGATCGTGTCGGTGTACTTCGTGCCCTATCTGGGCACGCTGCTGCTCAAGACGCCGGCCCATGTGCAGCCGCTGCCCGCGGGGCCGGGCGCGGCCGAGGGCGTCACGGCCGATCCGCACGAGGTGTTCGACAGCCCGTTCTACACCGCGTTCCGGCGCACGGTTCACTGGTGCGTCGAACACCGCTGGCTGACCATTGGCGCCACGGTGCTGATCTTTGCGCTCGGCATCGTCGGCATGGGCCGGGTGCAGCAGCAGTTCTTCCCCGATTCGAGCCGGCCCGAGATCATGGTGGACGTGTGGTTCCCCGAAGGCACCTCGTTCGCCGGCAACGAAGAGGTCACGCGCCGCGTGGAGGCGCGCCTGCGCGCCGAGCCGGGCGTGGCCAGCGTGAGCACCTGGGTGGGTTCGGGCGTGCCGCGCTTCTATCTGCCGCTGGACCAGGTGTTTCCGCAGACCAACGTCTCGCAGTTCATCGTGCTGTCGCAGGACCTGAAGGTGCGCGAGACGCTGCGCGTCAAGCTGCCGGCGCTGTTGGCCAGCGAATTTCCCGAGGTGCGCGGCCGTGTCAAGCTGCTGCCCAATGGGCCGCCCGTGCCCTACCCAGTGCAGTTCCGCGTGGTCGGGCCCGACCCGCTGGCGCTGCGCGCGCGCGCCGACGAGGTCAAGGAGGCGCTGTATGCCTGGCCGCAGATGCGCGGCGTGAACGACAACTGGAACGAGGCGGTCAAGGTCCTGCGCCTGGACGTCGACCAGGCCAAGGCGCGCGCTTTGGGCGTGAGCAGCCAGTCGATCGCCCAGGCCTCGAAGGTGATGCAGTCGGGGGCGCAGGTTGGTCAGTACCGCGAGGGTGACAAGCTGATCGACATCGTGCTGCGCCAGCCCGAGGACGAGCGCCGCCTGATCACCGACATCGCCAACGCCTACCTGCCCACGGTCTCGGGCCGGTCCATTCCGCTCACGCAGATCGCCAAGCCGGTGCTGGCCTGGGAGCCGGGCGTGATGTGGCGCGAGAACCGCGACTACGCCATCACCGTGCAGGGCGACGTGGTCGAGGGCCTGCAAGGTGCCACGGTGACCGAGGCGCTGCTGCCACAGCTGCGCCAGATCGAGGCTGCCTGGCACGGCGCGGGCCACAGTGCCTACCGCATCGAGGTGGCGGGCGCGGTGGAAGAGAGTTCCAAGGGCTCGGCGTCGATTGCGGCCGGCGTCCCAATCATGCTGTTCATCACGTTCACGCTGCTCATGCTGCAGCTGCACAGCTTCAGCCGTGCCATGCTGGTGTTCATCACCGGGCCGCTGGGCATTGCCGGGGTGGCGGGCGCGCTGCTGCTGCTGGGGCGGCCGTTCGGCTTCGTGGCGCTCCTGGGCGTGATTGCGCTCATGGGCATGATCCAGCGCAATTCGGTGATCCTGATCGACCAGATCGAGAAGGACCGGGCGCGCGGCGCGCCGGCCTGGGACGCGATCGTCGAGTCGGCGGTGCGCCGCCTGCGCCCCATCGTGCTCACCGCGGCTGCCGCGGTGCTGGCCATGATCCCGCTGTCGCGCAGCGTCTTCTGGGGGCCGATGGCCGTGGCCATCATGGGCGGGCTGGTGGTGGCCACCGTGCTCACGCTGCTGGCCCTGCCGGCCATGTACGCGGCCTGGTTCCGCGTGCGCCGCCCCCAGCCCGACGTTTGAGGGCCGTCGCAACAGGGTAAAATCGCGAGTTAATCAGTTTCATCCGGGCGGCAGACTTTGGCTGTCGCCTGTTTGTTTGTAGACCGCGCGGGTGGCGAAATTGGTAGACGCACCAGGTTTAGGTCCTGACGCCAGCAATGGTGTGCCGGTTCGAGTCCGGCTCCGCGCACCACCCCATGTGAAACTTTGCCCAACACGGCGCCGCTGCACAGCTGGCCGGCACGTGTGACTAAACACTAGGAATAGCCATGGCCGTTACCGTTGAAACCCTTGAAAAGCTCGAGCGCAAGATCACGCTGAGCCTGCCCCTCGCCACTATCCAGACCGAGGTGGATTCGCGCCTCAAGCGTTTGGCGCGCACCGTGAAGATGGACGGTTTCCGTCCCGGCAAGGTGCCCATGAAGGTGGTGTCCGAGCGCTATGGCTATTCGGTGCAGTACGAGGTGCTCAACGACAAGGTGGGCGAGGCGTTTGCCGCCGCAGCCAACGAAGCCAATCTGCGCGTGGCCGGCCAGCCACGCATCACCGAGAAAGACGGCGCGCCCGAAGGCGAAGTCACCTTTGACGCCGTGTTCGAAGTGTTCCCCGAAGTCAAGATTGCCGACCTGGCCGATGCCGAAGTCGAGAAGCTGAGCTCGGAAGTGACCGACGGCGCCATCGACAAGACCATCGACATCCTGCGCAAGCAGCGCCGCAGCTTTGCCCAGCGCGCCATCGACGCCGCAGCGCAGGACGGCGACCGCGTGACCGTCGACTTTGAAGGCAAGCTCGACGGCGAGCCCTTCGAAGGCGGCAAGGCCGAAGGCTTCCAGTTCCTGATCGGCGAAGGCCAGATGCTCAAGGAGTTCGAGGACGCCGTGCGCGGCATGAAGGTCGGCGAAAGCAAGACCTTCCCGCTGGCATTCCCCGAGGACTACCACGGCAAGGACGTGGCCGGCAAGACGGCCGACTTCCTCGTCACGGTCAACAAAATCGAAGCGGCCCACCTGCCCGAAGTCAACGACGCCCTGGCCAAGTCGCTCGGCATTGCCGACGGCACCGTCGACGGCCTGCGCACCGACATCAAGAAGAACCTGGACCGCGAAGTCAAATTCCGTCTGCTGGCCCGCAACAAGCAGGCCGTGATGGACGCGCTGCTGACCAAGGCCGAGCTGGACCTGCCCAACGCCAGCGTGCAGGCCGAGATCGAACGCCTGACGGAAGCGGCCCGCGCCGACCTCAAGCAGCGCGGTGTCAAGGACGCCGACAAGGCCGAAATCCCTGCCGACATCTTCCGTCCCCAGGCCGAGCGCCGCGTGCGCCTGGGCCTTGTGGTGGCCGAGCTGGTCCGCGCCAACGAACTGCACGCCAAGCCCGAGCAGCTCAAGGCCCACATCGACGAGCTGGCCGCCAGCTATGAGAAGCCCGAAGACGTGGTGCGCTGGTACTTCGGTGACCGCCAGCGTCTGGCCGAAGTCGAGGCCGTGGTCATTGAAAACAACGTGGCCGACTTCGTGCTGGGCAAGGCCAAGGTGACCGACAAGGCCGTGTCGTTTGACGAGTTGATGGGCCAGGGCTGATCGCCCAGCCTGGACGGTCAAGCGCCTTCAGGGCACTTGACCCGCTACAGCATCCGGGGGCTTGTGCTTTGGCGCACAAGCCCCAATTCGTTTCTGGGTACAGTACCCGCCTGACTGGAGAAAACATGAGCGCACTGGAAACACAAGGTTTGGGCATGGTCCCAATGGTCATCGAGCAGTCGGGCCGCGGCGAGCGGTCGTACGACATTTATTCGCGCCTGCTCAAGGAGCGCGTGATCTTTCTGGTGGGCGAGGTCAATGACCAGACCGCCAACCTGGTGGTGGCACAGCTGCTGTTCCTGGAAAGCGAAAACCCCGAAAAGGACATTTCCTTCTATATCAATTCGCCCGGCGGTAGCGTCACGGCTGGCATGGCGATCTATGACACCATGCAGTTCATCAAGCCCGACGTGTCCACGCTGTGCTGCGGCTTTGCCGCGAGCATGGGCGCCTTCCTGCTGGCCGCCGGAGCCAAGGGCAAGCGTTTTTCGCTGCCCAATTCCAAGGTCATGATCCACCAGGTGCTGGGCGGCGCACGCGGCCAAGCCACCGACATCGAAATCCATGCGCGCGATATCCTGCGCACCAAGGACCAGATGAACCGCATCCTGGCCGAACGCACCGGCCAGCCGCTGGAAAAAATCCAGCGCGACACCGAGCGCGACTACTTCCTCACGGCCGATGAGGCAAAGGACTATGGGCTCATCGACCAGGTGATCGCCAAGCGTTCCTGAGCGCAGCCGCGCCCGGGTACGGCGTTTTCCCGTGCGGGAAAGCGCCGTTTCCCATTGGTTATCATCCAGACCACTTCCCCTAGCTATACAAGGCATTGTTTCCATGGCCGATAAAAAAGGCTCTCCCAGCGAAAAAACCCTTTACTGCTCTTTCTGCGGCAAGAGCCAGCACGAGGTAAAGAAGCTGATCGCCGGCCCGTCGGTTTTTATCTGCGACGAGTGCATTGACCTGTGCAACGAGATCATCCGCGACGAGGTGCCTGCGGGCGAGGCGGGTCGCGATGGACGCGGCGATCTGCCCACGCCCGCCGAGATCAAGGCCAACCTCGACGGCTATGTCATTGGCCAGGAGCAGGCCAAGCGCACCCTGGCCGTGGCGGTGTACAACCACTACAAGCGCCTGCGCCACAAGGACAAGGCGCACAAGGACGATGTTGAGCTGTCCAAGAGCAATATCCTGCTGATCGGCCCCACCGGCTCCGGCAAGACGCTGCTGGCGCAGACGCTGGCACGCATGCTCGACGTGCCGTTCGTCATGGCCGACGCCACCACGCTGACCGAAGCCGGCTATGTGGGCGAAGATGTCGAAAACATCGTGCAAAAGTTGCTGCAGAGCTGCAACTACGACGTCGAGCGTGCGCAGCGCGGCATTGTCTACATCGACGAAATCGACAAGATCTCGCGCAAGTCGGACAACCCCAGCATCACGCGCGATGTGTCGGGCGAGGGCGTGCAACAGGCCCTGCTCAAGCTCATCGAAGGCACCATGGCCAGTGTGCCCCCGCAGGGCGGGCGCAAGCACCCGAACCAGGATTTCCTGCAGATCGACACGACCAATATCCTGTTCATCTGTGGCGGCGCTTTCGCCGGGCTTGAGAAGGTCATCGAAAACCGCACGGAGGCGTCGGGCATCGGCTTCGGGGCGACGGTCAAGAGCAAGAAGCAACGCTCGCTCTCCGACGTCTTCACCGAGATCGAGCCCGAAGACCTGATCAAGTTCGGTCTGATCCCGGAACTGGTCGGGCGCATGCCCGTGGTCACGGCGCTGGCCGAGCTCAGCGAGGACGCTTTGGTGCAGATCCTGACCGAGCCGAAGAATGCGCTGGTCAAGCAGTACAGCAAATTGCTGGCCATGGAAGGCGCCGAGCTCGAGATCCGGCCTGCCGCGCTCAAAGCCATTGCACGCAAGGCGCTGGTCCGCAAGACCGGTGCGCGCGGGCTGCGCTCCATCCTGGAGCAGTCGCTGATCGGCACCATGTTCGATCTGCCCAATGCCACGAATGTGGAAAAGGTCGTGGTGGACGAGTCCACCATCGACGACAACAAGCCGCCACTGTTGGTGTACCGCGAGGCGGCAAAAAAGGCCTGAGGCCTTGTCAAGGGCGCGGCGCTGGCCGTGCGCTCAGCAACCCTGGCGTCGGCGCGGATGTGCCGGCGGGTTGAAAATTTCCGCTGACGGACCATATTCCATTCAGTTTTACGAGGATTTCCATGTCCGGACACACCCCCTTGCCCGCCACGCCCATTGAGCTGCCGCTGCTGCCGCTGCGCGATGTGGTTGTATTCCCCCATATGGTCATCCCGCTGTTTGTGGGTCGGCCCAAGAGTATCAAGGCGCTGGAGCTGGCGATGGAGTCCGATCGCCGCATCATGCTCGTGGCCCAGAAGGCCGCTGCCAAGGATGAGCCCTCGGTCGAGGACATGTTCGATGTCGGCTGCGTCTCCACCATCCTGCAAATGCTCAAGCTGCCCGACGGCACCGTGAAGGTGCTGGTCGAGGGGCAGCAGCGCGCACGCGTCGACGCCATTGAGGATGCGCAGACACATTTCACCGCCACGGTGACGCCGGTCGAGGCGACGGAGGAGTCGCACAAACCGAGCGAAATCGAAGCGCTGCGCCGCGCTGTGATGCAGCAGTTCGACCAGTACGTCAAGCTCAACAAGAAGATCCCGCCGGAGATCCTGACGTCCATCTCCAGCATCGACGATCCTGGCCGCCTGGCCGACACCATCGCCGCGCACCTGCCCCTCAAGCTGGAGAACAAGCAGGCCGTGCTGGACCTCTCCGATGTGAAGGACCGCCTGGAGAACCTGTTCGAACAGCTGGACCGCGAAGTCGACATCCTGAATGTCGACAAGAAGATCCGGGGCCGCGTCAAGCGCCAGATGGAGAAGAACCAGCGCGACTTCTACCTCAACGAGCAGGTCAAGGCCATCCAGAAGGAGCTGGGCGAAGGCGAAGAGGGCGCGGACATTGAAGAGGTCGAAAAGAAGATCAAGCTGGCCAAGATGCCGGCCGAGGCGCGCAAGAAGGCCGATGCCGAACTCAAGAAGCTCAAGCTGATGTCGCCGATGTCGGCCGAAGCGACGGTGGTGCGCAATTACATCGATGTGCTCGTGTCGCTGCCGTGGAGCAAGAAGACCAAGATCAAGCACGATCTGGGCAATGCCGAAGTGGTGCTCAACGAGGACCACTACGGTCTCGACAAGGTCAAGGACCGCATCCTCGAATACCTTGCCGTGCAGCAGCGTGTGGACAAGGTCAAGGCACCCATCCTGTGCCTGGTGGGCCCGCCCGGCGTGGGCAAGACCTCGCTGGGGCAGTCCATTGCCAAGGCCACCGGACGCAAATACGTGCGCGTGGCGTTGGGCGGCATGCGCGATGAGGCCGAGATCCGCGGACACCGCCGCACCTACATCGGCGCCATGCCTGGCAAGGTGCTGCAAAGCCTCGCCAAGGTGGGGACGCGCAATCCGCTGTTCCTGCTCGACGAGATCGACAAGCTCGGCATGGATTTTCGGGGGGATCCCTCGAGCGCCTTGCTGGAGGTGTTGGACCCCGAGCAAAACCACACGTTTGGCGACCACTATGTGGAAGTGGACTTTGACCTCAGCGATGTGATGTTTGTGGCGACGTCGAACTCCATGAACATTCCGCCGGCATTGCTCGACCGCATGGAGGTGATTCGCCTTTCGGGCTACACCGAGGACGAGAAAACCAACATCGCCATGAAGTACCTGCTGCCCAAGCAGCTCAAGAACAACGGCGTGAAAGAAGGCGAACTGCAGGTCACCGAGCCCGCGGTGCGGGACATCGTGCGCTACTACACGCGAGAAGCCGGCGTGCGTGCGCTGGAACGCGATCTCTCCAAGATCTGCCGCAAGGTCGTCAAGGCACTGCTGCTGGGCAAGCTGGCGCCGCAGGTCGTCGTGACTGCGGACAACCTGCCCGATTTTCTCGGGGTGCGCAAATACACCTACGGTCTGGCCGAGCAGCAAAACCAGGTCGGACAGGTGGTGGGACTGGCGTGGACCGAGGTCGGCGGCGACCTGCTGACCATCGAGGCCGTGACCATGCCGGGCAAGGGCGTCATCACGCGCACCGGGTCGCTGGGCGATGTCATGAAGGAGTCCGTTGAGGCCGCGCGCACGGTGGTGCGCAGCCGGGCACGGATGTTGGGTATCAAGGACGAGGCGTTTGAGAAGAAGGACGTCCATGTGCACGTGCCCGACGGCGCCACGCCCAAGGATGGTCCCAGCGCAGGGGCCGCGATGGCCACGGCGCTGGTGTCTGCGCTCACCGGTATTCCGGTGCGCGGCGATGTGGCCATGACCGGAGAGATCACGCTGCGGGGTGAAATCACGGCCATTGGCGGGCTCAAGGAGAAGCTGCTGGCGGCGCTGCGCGGTGGTATCAAGACGGTGTTGATCCCGCAGGAAAACATCAAGGATCTTCAAGAAATTCCGGCCAACGTGAAGAGCGGGTTGGTCATCGTGCCGGTGAAGTGGATCGACCAGGTGCTGGAGCTGGCCCTGGAGCGCAAGCCCGTCCCATTGACCGACGAAGAAGCGGCTGCGGTACCCGTGCCCGCAGCGGCCGATAAGCCCGTGGCCACGGTGGCCGTCCAGCACTGAAGATTTTTGTGGCGCACCCTTAAAATTGCGCTACAATACCTTCATTGCAGCAAACGTTGTACAATGTGAGGCTGTGGTGAAATGCGGGAATAGCTCAGTTGGTAGAGCGCAACCTTGCCAAGGTTGAGGTCGAGAGTTCGAG
>NZ_MWOK01000062.1 GCF_012932145.1 Acidovorax sp. SRB_14
GCGCTCAAACAGCATGCGGCCCTGGTCCGCCCAGCCCTGCGCTCCTCGGCGCATACAGAGGGGCGTGAGACCGGCTGCCCAACAACCACACAGGCCATCGCTGCGCTCGGCCTGGGATGCAGCGCAAGCGCGCGCATGTGAAGCCGAGCGCAGCGACGGCCCGTATGGATGTTTCGGTTCCCCAGCCCGTGTGGCTGCGCCGAGGAGCGCAGCGGCCAGC
>NZ_MWOK01000058.1 GCF_012932145.1 Acidovorax sp. SRB_14
GTCCGCATGAACTCGCGCTTCGCGCTCAAACAGCATGCGGCCCTGATCCGCCCAGCCCTGCGCGCCTCGGCGCAGCCAGAGGGAGGGGAGCCCGGCAGCCCAGCGGCCGGACAGCCGCCCGGGCCATCGCTGCGCTTGGCCCAACCTGCGCGCGCTTTGCGCTCCGCTCCGTCAGGCCGAGCGAAGCGATGGCCCGTATGGATGTTAGGTTCCAAGCCCGTGTGGCTGCGCCGAGGAGCGCAGCGGCCAGCGGATCAGGGCTCGCGACTGTTTGAGC
>NZ_MWOK01000057.1 GCF_012932145.1 Acidovorax sp. SRB_14
GTCCGCATGAACTCGCGCTTCGCGCTCAAACAGCATGCGGCCCTGATCCGCCCAGCCCTGCGCTCCTCGGCGCATACAGAGGGGCGGGAGACCGGCAGCCCAACAACCACACAGGCCATCGCTGCGCTTGGCCTCGCGGGGCGCAGCGCAAAGCGCGCACAAATGGGGGCCGAGCGCAGCGATGGCCCGTATACAAATGGGGGCCGAGCGCAGCGATGGCCCGTATGGATGTTTCGGTTCCCCAGCCCGTGTGGCTGCGCCGAGGAGCGCAGCGGCCAGC
>NZ_MWOK01000054.1 GCF_012932145.1 Acidovorax sp. SRB_14
CTGGCGGAGTGGACGGGACTCGAACCCGCGACCCCCGGCGTGACAGGCCGGTATTCTAACCAACTGAACTACCACTCCTGGCAGGCAGCTTTTCGCTTGCATTCAAGACGCAAGCCAAGCGCTACAACTTGGCGACCCCACGGGGATTCGAACCCCGGTACCTACCGTGAAAGGGTAGTGTCCTAGGCCTCTAGACGATGGGGTCAAAACCTTGGAACAACCGACAACAACAAAAACCTGGTGGAGGTAAACGGGATCGAACCGATGACCTCTTGCATGCCATGCAAGCGCTCTCCCAGCTGAGCTATACCCCC
>NZ_MWOK01000019.1 GCF_012932145.1 Acidovorax sp. SRB_14
CAACGGCAGCGCCACCAATGGCAGCGCCACCGCAGGCAGCGGCGGCAATGGCAATGGCGGGCGCGCCAATGGCGGAGACAGCGGTGGTGCGTCCGCTGCCAACGGCAGCGGCAGCGGCAGCGGTGGTGGCAGTGGCTCCGCCAATGGCGGCAGCAACACCGACGGCGGCACGGGCGGCAACGGCGGCACCTCGGGCAGCGGCGGAGCCGCCACCGCCACCGGCTCAGGCGGCACCTCCAACAGCAATGGCGGCGGCAGCACCCGCACCGCCGGCATGGGCACGGGCGGCGCCGGCGGCAGCAGCACCAATGGCAGCGCCACCAACGGCGGCGCCAGCAACGGCGCCAACACCAGCGGCAACGGCGGCGCGGGTGGCAGCGGCGCGGGCGGCACGGGTGGCGCCGGCAGTGGCGGCACCAACACCGCCAATGGCGGCGCCGGTGGCACGGGCGCGGGCGGCAGCGGCGGCGCTGGCGGCACCAACACCGTGAGCGCGGGCACGTTCAGCATGGCCAACACCATGACCAGCGTCGGCCAGTCGGCCGCCGGCATCATGGTCGCGAGCCAGAACAGCGGCATCTCGTCGCTGGTCCAGCAGAGCGTGAACGTGCAGGCCAACCTGGCCGTCGGCAAGTAAGCGCCTCCCCAGGCCCGCGCAGCGCGTGCACGCCACGCCTGCGCGGTTTCGCTGGTCTAATCCAACACAAAACCCGTTCAAACGCTTGCTGAAAAAGCGCTGACAGCTATATTTTGAATAGCATCACGAGCGCTCTGCTGCCAGCAAGAAGGCCTCCACGGTCTGCAGCTGCCCGGTCACATTGAGCGCCGGCGCGTGGCCGCAGTCCTGCACTTCAAGCACCTGCAGCTGTCCCCGCGCACCAGGGCCGCGCAGCTGCATGGCTGCTGTGGTCTGCGGCAGCACCAGGTCGGACTCGGCGCCGCGCAGGCACAGCACGGGGATGTCGAGCGCGTCGTAATGCTCCCAGATGCGGTAGTCGTTGTCGTGGTGCGTGAACTGCTGCACCATGGCCGGGTCGTAGTGCGGCGTGACGCGGCCGTCGCCCAGGCGGCGCGTGGAGGTTTCGGTCAGGCGCCGCCACTGTGCGTCGCTGAGCCAGCCATAGGGTTGGTAGACCTGCCGGAAGAATGCCTCCAGCTCGCGCACGGTGTCGAAGGCGGGCGGCTGGCCCGCATAGGCCTTGATGCGCGCGAGCGCCGCGTCGGCCAGCTGCGGCGCGTTGTCGTTGAGCAGCAGGCTGCGGATGCGCCCCTTGAGCTGCGGCTCGAACAGCCCCGCCGCGCACACCGTGCCAATGGCGCCGCCCATCGAGGTGCCCACCCAGTGCGCCTGCGCGATGCCCAGCTGGTCAAACAGGTCGGCGGCGATGCGGGCGTAGAACGACAGGCAGTATTCGTCCTGCGGCCTCCGGCTCCACTGGCTCAGGCCGCGCCCGAGCGTGTCCGGGCAGACCACGCGCCAGCGCGGCGCCAGGTGCGCCGCCAGTTCGTCCATGTCGCGCCCGGTGCGCGCCAGGCCGTGCCATGCAATCACCACGGGGGCGTCCTGCGCACCCCACTCCGTGTAGTGGATTTCGTAGCCGGCGCAGGTGGCGTAGCGGGAATTGGGAGACATGGTGAAGCACCTTGTGAAACAGGGAGACGGCGCCGCCGCCTCATTTCATGAGCCGGCCCGAGCGACCAATCACGGTCACTTCGACGTAGCGCGACCCAATGCGGTTGGTGGGTGAGTAGCCCACGGTGATCCCGCCCAGGTCCAGGCGCTGCAGGGATTCGAGCGCCTTGAGCACCTTGGCGCGCGTGGGTGCGGGCCCGGCGCGGCGCAGGGCCTCGACCAGCACCTTCGCACCGAGAAACTGCTCGAAGCTGGTGTAGTTGACCTCGGCCCCGGGCGCGTACTGTTTCAGCAACTGCTGGTACTCGCGCACCACCGGCAGCATCGGCTGGTAGGGGAATGGCACCACCTGGCTGATGCCCAGGCCGTGGGCGTTCTGCAGCCCTGCCAGCTTGACCAACTCGGCCGGGTCCACCACCGAAATGCTGTAGAGCTGCGCGCCTCCGCCCTGCGCGCGGTAGCGCTGGATGAACGCCGCCGCCGGCTTGTTGATGGCGATCATGATCACGGCCTGCGCATCGGCGGCCTGGATGGCGCGGACCGCACCGTCGACCTGGTCGGTGTTGCGCTCGTAGCCGGCCGAGGCCACGAGCCGGAGCTTGCGCTTGGCCAGCGCCGCCTCCACGCCCGCCAGGCCGGCCTTGCCAAACCCGTCGTCCTGGTACATCACGGCCACGCGGTCCATGCCCAGGGTGGTGAGCTGCTGCACCATGTGCTCGGCCTCGTCGGCATAGCCCGCGCGCACATGGAAGATCCAGGGGTTGAACGGGTTGCGCAGCGGCTCGCCCCCGGTGTAGGGCGCCACCAGGGCCGCCCCGCCCTGCTCCAGCACGCCATCGGCGAGCAGCTGCGTGATGTTGGCCGTGCCGGCGAAACCATAGAGCGCCACCACCTCGGGACGCTCCAGCAGTTCGCGCGTGAGGCGCACCGTGTCGGGCACCTTGTATCCGTCGTCCACCACGGACTGGCGGATCTTGGCGCCGTGCACGCCGCCCTGGGCGTTGATCCAGTCAAAGTAGATTTTTCCGCCCAGCACCATTTGTTGGCCGGTGGTGGCGAGCACCCCCGACAGGGGCGCCACCTGGCCAATGACGATCTCACCGGCACGGGCAGGCTGCGCCAGTCCCCCTCCAGCGCAGAGGGCGAGCGCGGCCAGCAGGCCGGCCGCGCACGACTTCCAGAATGTTTGCATGGTGGGGTTCCTGCGCAGCCAGCCCGGGCTCAGTTGGGAACGCTCAGCGACGTGCCCGCAAAGCCAATCTGGTTGCCGACGGTGGGTGCCGCCACAAACGGCGGCACATTGCTGGCGGTGATGGCCGGGGCCGCACCGGGCACGCCGCCACGCGGTGTGGTGCGCACCACCTGGCTCGCGGGCAGCGCGGCACCGCTCTTGAGGTGCGCGTACATCGCGTCCATGGCCTGGTTGAAGTACGGGTGCAGCGGCACGAAGCGCGTGTCGAACCCGCTGAGCGGCAGGAAGGTGTCGAAGTGCTGGCCGTTCGTCACCTCGATGTAGCGCAGCTTGCTCGCGGCGCCCTCCACCACCTTGTTGTAGGCGGCATAGGCGCGGGCGTTGTTGTTCACCGGCACCAGGGCATCGCTGCGCCCGCTCACGATGAGGGTGGGCTTGCCGCGCAGGTTGCCGTTGAGCACCACCTCGGCGATGCCGGCACGCACGGCGTCGCTCTGTGCCTTGGTGGGCACCGTGGATGCCGTGAGCGCCGCGCCGGTGGCCGGATCGGTGCCGGTGACCAGTGCGCGCTGGCACAAGGCGTTGTCGAGGCCGAAGTCGGCGACGCCTGTCGACGGCGACACGGCAAACTGCCACGCTTTGGCACCGCCCACCGAGTCGTTGTAGACCACCGTGGCCGGTGTGCCGTTGGCGGTGCCGTTGGCCGTGGCGAAGCTCTGCGCAAGAGCCGCGGGCGCCACGGCCACCGGGTCGCCGGTGGCACTGACCGCCGCAAAGCTGGTGTTGCAGACATTGGCCTCGACCGGGAAGCGGCCATAGCTGACCGGGTACATGGCCGAGAGGATGGGGCCGTTGCCCAGGGCGTAGTGGGCGTTGTGCATCTGGTCGTGCTCGGGCGTCCAGCCATAGGCGCGCAGCTTGTTGAGCGCGTCCAGCGACCGGGCGGCCGTGTCGGCGCCAGTGACCAGCCCCTTGGCCGCCAGGCTGTCGCAGCGTGCCGTGGCCCGCGCCGTCAGTCCGGTCAGCGCGATGTAGTTGAAGATGGACACTTCGGCCATGGCCGCGCCTGCCGCCAGCGCAGCGCAGGGCTGGTAGAGGTTGCCGTAGGTGGTGTAGTCGGCCA
Organism: Acidovorax sp. SRB_14; assembly: GCF_012932145.1. Lineage (GTDB taxonomy): Bacteria > Pseudomonadota > Gammaproteobacteria > Burkholderiales > Burkholderiaceae_C > Simplicispira. The sequence continues at coordinate 3,949 of NZ_MWOK01000019.1, forward strand.
GCGTCTTGCCGTAGCCGGTGACCGCGGCGCCGCCGACCTGGATGCCATAGCCGCTGGCCGTGGGCATTTCGGCCACCGGTTCGGATGCGACCACGCCGTCGATCAGGCCTGCGCCGTCCTGTTCGGCAGCGCGCAGCGAAGCGGCGCCGCCATTGGACGCAGAGCCGGCGATCACAAGGGTGTTGTCCGCCGTGAACGGCACCGGATTGGCGGCCGTGCCATAGCGGTCGTTGAGCACAAACAGTGCATAGCGGCCTGCGGCCAGCGTGTCGTTGCCCCAGTCCTTTTCCGGGTTCAGCTGCGAGTGCACCTGCTTGAGCGCCAGCCGGTTCGGGAACACGGCGTTGTAGGCCGCGCGGGCAGCATCGCTGATGTTGGCGGCAAAGAAGTTGAGCGCCCCGGCTGCGCTGCGCGTGGCGCGCGTGCCGTCGATCTTGTTGACGGTGTCGTCCATCATGTTGTAGATGCCCACGCCCTTGCCGGCATCGGTCAGCGCGACGGCGCAGCCGTGCTTGAGGCCCCACTCGCCGGCCGTGCCGATGGCGCCGTAGACGCCACGCGAGCCCGAGGACGCGCCCAGCACCACGCAGGGACTGGCCTGGTTGAAGCTGTCGGGCACCTGCACCGCGATCACGGTGCGCTTGCGGCCCGAGCCATCGTCGAGCACCGCCACGTGTTCACGGCCGGGAATCAAACCCTCGCTGGCCGTGACAACACCGGCCGTGGTGACGTTGGGGCCGTACAGCGTGCCATAGCCGCCATTGGCCGAGTAATCCAGGATGCCGCGGTAATTGGAATACAGCGCGTTGCGGCGCAGTTCGGCCGCCGTGGGGTTGGCGGGATCGACATAGGCAGGCGTAGCGCCGCCCAGGCCCGTCTTGCCGATGCCCCCGGTCAGCAGGTCCTGCGTGGCGGCAGTGTCGCCCTTGCCCACCGTGGTCGCGGGGTACACCGTGGCGCTCACCTGCGACACGCCTTTGGGAAGCTCGTTGGTGGGAAGGGATGATCCACCACCGCATGCGGCCAGCACGGCCCCCGCCAGCGCGGTCGTGGCCACTTTCAGGGCCCGCTTGTCCTGCAGATTCACTTTCATGATGTCTCCTTTTTTCACTGACACAAAAAGCGTGCTCAGCGTGCCGCACGCAGGGATCTGAGGCGTCCGACGACGCCGGTGGGAAAGTAATAGACCGACAACACAAACAGCACGCCCAGCCACAGCAGCCAGCGGTCAGGCGAGAGCAGCGCGGACAGCCAGGGCAGGCCCGAAGCCCCTTCGCTACCCAGGCGCAGCAGATCCTGCAGGTAGCTTTGCGCCACCAGAAACAGCACGGCGCCGATGACCGAGCCGTAGATCGTGCCCATGCCACCGATCACCACGATGAGCAGGCAGTCCATCATGATTTCGAAGGAAAGCGACGTGTCGGGCCCGTTGTAGCGCAGCCAGATCGCCAGCATGCCGCCGGCCAGCGTGGCAAACAGCGCCGACAGCACGCTCGACGTGGTGCGGTAGACCACCACGCGGTAGCCGATGGCCTCGGCGCGGAACTCGTTTTCGCGGATGGCCTGCAGCACGCGGCCGAACGGCGAGTTGACGATGCGCAGCAGCGCCAGCACCAGCGCCACGGCCACCACGAACAGCAGGTAGTAGCACAGCAGGCGCCCATCGAGCGATACGCCGAGGAACGGCTCGTCGGCGAACTCGAAGCTGGGCGACAGGACCGCGGGCACCTTGAAGGTCAGGCCGTCCTCGCCGCCCGTGATGTCCGACAGCTGCGAGGCCAGCGTCTGGAACGCAGCCGCCACGGCCAGCGTGATCATGGCGAAGAAGATGGCGCGCACGCGCAGCGAGAACAGCCCCACGGCCAGCGACAGCAGCAGCGACAGCAGCAGCGCGCCGCCGATGCCCACGGCCAGCGCCATCCACGTCGGGCCCAGGCGCGTGGTGGCCACGGCCACGCCGTAGGCACCGATGCCGAAGAACATGGTGTGCGCAAAGCTCACGATGCCGGTGTAGCCCAGCAGCAGGTCGAAGCTGGCGACCAGCACCACGAACACCAGCACCTTGGCCGCCACCGACAGCGCCTTGACGCCGGGAAACAGGAACGGTGCGAACGCCAGCCCGATCAGGATGGCCGCGAGGACCACCGCCAGCACCCTGCTGCGCGGAAAGTCGTTGGACAGAAGACGGTTCAACATGGTCTGTGCTTCCTCAACGGTTCGCCACGGGGTACACGCCCTGCGGGCGCCACAGCAGGATGGCGACCATCAACGCGATGTTCGAGAACAGCGCCGCCTTGGGCACCAGAAAGCCCGTGTAGTTGGCCATCAGCCCCACCAGCAGCGCGCCGATCAGCGCCCCGCCCGTGCTGCCCAGGCCACCGATGATGATGACGATGAAGATCAGCACATTGACCTGCGCGCCCATCTGCGGGATGACGTTCTGCTGGTACAGCCCCCACATCACGCCGCCCAGGCCCGCCAGCGCCGAGCCCACGACGAACACGCCGACGAACAGGCGGCGGATGCGGTAGCCGAGCGACTCGACCATCTCGCGGTCCTGCACGCCGGCGCGGATCAACAGCCCCACCTTGGTGCGCGCGAGCGTCCAGGCCAGCACGCCGAACACGAGCAGGCCGACGGCCACGGCCACGAGGCGGTATTTCTCGATCGCGGCGTCGCCCACCAGCAGCGCGCCGCGCATGCCTTCGGGCAGCGGCAGCGGAATCTGCGCCGGCCCCCAGACCACCTTGATCAGCTCCTCGCCGATGATCATGCCGCCCATGGTGATGAGGATCTGCTTCAAGTGCTGGCCATACACCGGCCGCACGATGAAGCGCTCGAACGCCAGGCCCACGGCGCCCGCCACCGCCATGGCCACCAGCATGGCCGGCAGCACGGCGACCAGATTGCGCCACAGCTCGGCGCTGCCCGTCCAGTCGCCCATGGCGCCCAGCACGCTGGTGGCGACGAAGGCGCCGAGCGCGATGAACACGCCGTGGCCAAAGTTCAGCACGTCCATCAGGCCGAACACCAGGGTCAGGCCCGAGGCGATGATGAAGATGATCATGCCCATGGCCAGGCCCGCCACGGTGAGCGTGAGCCAGGTCGAGGGCGAGCCGATGAAGGGCAGCACCAGCAGGGCCAGCGCCGGCACCAGCACCAGCGGTTTCCAGTCGAGATCGCGCGCACGCATGCCGTGGCCCCCTTTCCGCGCTGCGGAAAATATGTTTTTGATAGCTGTCCGCGCTTGCCACACAAGCGTTTGAGGCCGATTGAAGAATTCCGTCACAGTGCCAACCCCAACAGCGAACGCTGCAGCGCCTCGTCTTCGGCCAGCTGCGCCATGGAGCCTGCATGCACGACGGTGCCGTTGTCCATCACGGCCACCGAGTCGCCCAGGCGCTTGGCGAAATGGATGTTCTGCTCGACCAGCAGGATGGTCACGCCGCTCTTCTTGAGCTGGTCGAACGCCTCGATCATGTTGTTGACGATGGCAGGTGCCAGGCCCTTGCTGGGTTCGTCGACGATCAGCAGGTCGCGCGGCTCGACGATGGCGCGCGCCACCGCCACCATCTGCTTCTGCCCGCCCGAGAGCTTGCCGGCCGGATGGTTCCAGAACTTCTCCACGGCCGGGAACAGGCCAAAGATCCACTCCAGCCGCGCCGGGTCCATCTGCGCGGCGGTGCGGGCCGCACGAGCGGCCAGCAGCATGTTCTCCTTGACCGTGAGGTCGGCAAAGATGCCCATGTTCTCGGGCACATAGGCGATGTTCCTGCCCGCGATCTGCGGCGTGTGCAGCGCCGTGATGTCCTCGCCCGCGAAGTGGATCGAGCCCTTGGAGGCGTGCCACAGGCCCATGATGGTGCGCAGCGTGGTCGTCTTGCCCGCGCCGTTGCGGCCCAGCAGCAGGGTCAGTTCGCCCCGGGGCACGGCCAGGTCGACGCCGTGCAGGATGTGGTAGGCGCCGATGTGCGTGTGCACGCCCTTGAGCTCCAGCAGGTTGTCGCTCATGCTGCCTCCTTCGTGACACCCAGGTAGGCCTCTTGCACCACGGGCGAGGCGATCACTTCGGCGGGCGCGCCGTCGGCCACCAGCGTGCCGTTGGTCAGCACGATGATGCGGTCGGCCAGCTCGCGCACCACGTCCATCTTGTGCTCGACCAGCAGGATCGTCTTGGTGGGGTCCTTCTTGAGTTCGCGGATCAGGTTCAGGATCACGGGGGCCTCGTCGTGGCCCATGCCGGCCGTGGGCTCGTCGAACATGTAGACCTGCGGTTCGAGCGCCATCAGCAGCGCCACTTCGAGCTTGCGCTGGTCGCCGTGCGGCAGGCTGGCGACGGCAGTGCCGCGGCGCTCCTGCAGCGCGACGGCCTCCAGGATGGCCTCGGCGCGCTCGGTCAGCACGCGGTGGTCGCTCCAGATGCTCCACAGGTTCAGGCCGCGGCGGTGCGGCCCTTCGCGCGTGGCCTGCACGGCCAGGCGCACGTTCTCCAGCACGCTGAGGCCCGGAAACAGGTTGGTCAGCTGGAAGGCGCGCCCGAGCCCGGCGCGCGTGCGTGCCGACGGGGCCAGGCCGGTGAGCTCGCGCCCGCCCAGCCGCACCGAACCGGCGCTGGCCTTGAGCTGCCCCGAGATCAGGTTGAAGTACGTGGTCTTGCCCGCGCCGTTGGGGCCGACGATGGCGGTGAGCGTGCCCGGCGCGAACGCGCAGCTCACGGCATTCACCGCCACATGGCCGCCGAAGCGAATGGTCAGGTCTTTTGTAGCCAGCATCGAAATTCAGGTAAAACCGCCCCAAACGCTTGATGGACAAGCGCTAAAAGCTATAAAAACAGAAGCAATCCGCCATGGGCAGGCCGCGCTTGCGCCCTGCCCCCGCGCCGCATCAACGCGTATTGCGGACCGGGATCTGCATCTCTTCGGGCTTGATCTCGCGCACCAGCTCGGGCACGCCCCAGGCAAAGGCCGGGTCCACCTTGATCTTGAAGTGGTACATGCTTTGCAGGGCCTGGTGGTCTTCCTTGCGGAAGGTCATCTTGCCCTTGGGCGTGTCGAAGCTCATGCCTTCCATCGTCTTGATGAGCTTGTTGGTGTTGGTGTCGCCGCCCGTGGCCTTGAGCGCGGTGACCAGCGCCATGGCCGAGCTGAAGCCGCCGGCCGTGAAGAAGTCCGGCGGTGCCTTGAACTGCTTGTAGTGCGCGGCCACCAGGGCCTCGTTCACCGGGTTCTTGGGAATGCCGAAGTAGTAGTAGGTGGCGCCTTCCATGCCTGGGAAGTTCTTGAAGCTGGCCATGGCGGGCAGGATGTTGCCGCCGGTGGCAATCTCGATGCCATAGCGCTTCAAGTCCATGTCGGCGATCTTGAACGGGTTGCCGGCGCCGGCCCAGACAATCCAGATGATCTTGCGGCCCGGCTGGTCCTTGAGCTTGTCGATCAGGCGCTGCGCCCCGGCGGTGAAGTCGGTGGTGTTGGTGGGTAGGTATTCCTCGTGCACCAGCTTGGCGTTCTTGATGGCGTCCTTGAAGGCCTTCACGCCATCGCGGCCAAAGGCATAGTCCTGCGCCAGCGTGGCGATGGTCACGCCCGGCTTGTCGATGGCGACGGCGTTGGAGATCGCGTCCTGGCTGCTGTTGCGGCCGGTGCGGAAGATGTACTTGTTCCACTTATCACCGGTGATCGCGTCGGCCACGGCGGGCTCGACCAGCAGGATCTTCTTGTACTCCTCGGCCACGGGCAGCATCGCCAGCGCCACGCCGGACGAGGTGGGCCCCACGGCGATGTCGGCCTTGTCGTCCGAATAGGCGGCCGCCAGCAGGCTCTTGCCCAGGTCGGGCTTGCCTTGGTCGTCCTTCTCGATCACAACGATCTTCTTGCCATTGACCGCCATGGAGCCGCCCGTGGCGTAGTCCAGGCCCATCATCAGGCCGGTCTGGGTCTGCTTGCCATAGGCCTCGAGCGGTCCGGTCTTGCTGTAGATGTGGGCAATGCGGATTTCGTTGGACTGGGCCAGGGCCGGTGCCGAAAGCGTGGCGGCCAAAGCGGCCAGTGCGACCAGAGTGCGACGTTGCATGGGAAATGCCTCCTGTTGTGATGCCTGAACATCGCACAGTTCGTGCCAGCGGCGCAAGTGCTTGATGGGATGGGGAATTCATTTCCACGGCGTGGAATTTGCCTGAATTTCAGACACCCCAAATGGCTACTTTTCAGACAGCCGTGCAGTTCTTACACAGGGTTTTCCATGCGTGCATACAGCGTCGCGCGCGATATGCCGAGCCGGCGCGCCGTGGCCTGCTTGTTGCCGCCGTGCGCGGCCAGCGCGGCGGCGATGGCGCGGCGCTCGATCTCCGCCACCTGCTCGGCCAGCGGCCGCAGCAATCGGTCGTCGCCGGGCGCGCCGGACAGCGTCTCGGGCTCAGGCGCAGCGGGCTCCACGCCGGCCTCGCGCAGGATGCGCGTGAGCTGCGTGGCGTCGATGGTGTGCGAGTCGCTGCGCATGGCGGCCTGCTCCAGCACGTTGCGCAGTTCGCGGATGTTGCCGCGCCAGGGCTGCGCGGCCAGCAGCGCCATGGCGTCGGGCAGCAGCTCGGGCGGGGCGGTGCCGCTGCGCAGCGCCAGGTCTTCGCCCAGCACCTCGACCAGCGCCGGGATGTCGCTGCGCCGCTCGCGCAGCGGCGGCACGCGCAGCGGCAGCACATGCAGGCGGTAGAACAGGTCTTCGCGAAAGCGCCCCTCGCGCACCAGCGCCGCGAGTTCGCGCGAGGTCGCGGCGACCACGCGCACGTTGAAGGGCACGAGCTGGTTCGAGCCCAAGGGCTCGATCTCGCCCTCCTGCAGCGCGCGCAGCAGCTTGGCCTGCAGGTTTTGCGGCATGTCGCCGATCTCGTCGAGGAACAGCGTCCCGCCGTCGGCCAGCTTGAACTTGCCGTCGCGCGCCTTGCGGTCGGCGCCGGTGTAGGCGCCGGGCGCCACGCCAAAGAACTCGGCCTCGAGCAGCGTGTCGGGCACGGCGGCGATGTTCACGCTGACAAACGGGCCGCTGGCGCGGCTGGAGGCGGCGTGGATGGCGTGCGCGAGCAGCTCCTTGCCCGTGCCGGTCTCGCCCAGCAGCAGCACCGGACTGGCCGACTGCGCCGCGCGCCGCGCCTGGCGCTTGACCTCGGCCGCGGCAGGGCTGGAGCCAACGAAGCTCGCAAAGGTGTACTTGGCCCGGCGCTCGCCCGCGCCGGCGCTGCCCAGCTGGCGCTTGCGCTGCACGGCCAGCTCGCGGCGCGCGTCGTCGAGGTCGCGCTGCAGCAGCGCGAACTTGCTGATCAGCGGCTGCAGCGTGGTCTCGGGGTGGTCGAACAGCACGATGCCGATGGCGCCGATGACGCGTTCGGCGTCGTCGCGCAGCGGAATGCGGCTGACCACGAAGGTGCCGGCCCGGTTGGTCAGCAGGTCGATCAGCACCGGCTGGCCGGTGTCGAGCACGCGGCGCATCTGCGTGTTGGGGATGACCTCCTCGACCATGCGGCCGACGAACTGGTCGAGCGAGGAGAAGCCCAGGTCGGGCAGGAAGCGCTGGTAGCCCTCGTTGACCCAGACGATGCGGCCGCTCTTGTCGACCAGGAACATGCCCTGGCTGACGCTGGAGAACAGCTGGAACATGGAGCGCGCGGCCAGCTCCAGAATGCCCTGCGCGTCCAGGGGCAGCGGGCTGTCAAAGGCGGCGGTGTTTGGCATGGCGGGCATGGTAGCGCAGGCCATGCGCCAGCGCTGCCTTACGCTACCAAAAAAAGAGCTGCCAGCGCTTATGCGATAAGCGCTGGCAGCCCATTTGGCTTGAAATTCGGCTCAGGCGGCCACGGGCCCGGGGCGGCGCTTTTGCATCCAGCGCATGGCACGCGGCAGCACCAGCACGGCCAGCACCAGCACCAGCACCGTGAGCGACATCGGACGCGTGACGAAGATCGACCAGCTGCCTTCGCCAATCGAGACGGCGTTGCGCATCTGTGCTTCGGCCAGCGGCCCCAGGATCATGCCGACCACCACCGGGGCGGTGGGAAAGTCAAAGCGCCGCATCAGCACGCCCAGCAGGCCGATGCCGTAGAGCAGGAACAGGTCGAACGTGCTTTGGCGCATGCCATAGGCGCCCACCGTGGCGAAGATCAGGATGCCCGCATACAGCTGCGGCTTGGGGATCTTGAGCAGCTTGACCCACAGGCCGACCAGGGGCAGGTTGAGCACCAGCAGCATCAGGTTGCCGATGTAGAGCGAAGCGATCAGCGCCCACACCAGCGTGGCCGATGTGGTGAACAGCTGCGGCCCGGGGTTGATGCCGTAGTTCTGGAATGCGCCCAGCAGCACGGCCGTGGTGTTCGAGGTCGGAATGCCCAGCGTGAGCAGCGGAATCAGGGCCGCGGTGACGGTGGCGTTGTTGGCGGCCTCGGGGCCGGCGACGCCTTCAATGGCGCCCTGTGCGCCGAACTCGGCCTGGTCCTCGCCCTTGGCGAGCTTCTTTTCGACGGCGTAGCTCAGGAAGGTCGGAATCTCGGTGCCGCCGGCCGGGATGCAGCCGAAAGGCGCGCCGATCGCCGTGCCGCGCAGCCAGGCCGGGACGGAGCGCTTCCAGTCGCGCCGCGTCATGTGCACGCGGCCCATGCGGTTGCGCGACTCGACCACCCGGCCCTCGTACATCGCGGCGTACAGCACCTCGGCCACGGCAAACAGCCCCACTGCCACCAGCACGATGTCGATGCCGTCGAGCAGCTCGGACTTGCCGCCGGTGTAGCGTGCGGCGCCCGAGATCTGGTCCATGCCGATGCAGCCGGCAGCCAGGCCGATGAACAGCGCCGTCATGCCGCGCACCGTGCTCTTGCCCAGCACTGCGCTCACGGTGGTGAAGGCCAGCACCATCAGCATGAAGTACTCGGGTGGCCCGAGGCGCACGGCGAAGTCGGCGACGAAAGGCGCAAACAGGGTCACGATCACCGTCGCGATGGTGCCGGCCACGAACGAGCCGATGGCCGAGGTGGCTAGCGCGGCACCCGCGCGTCCGCTCTTGGCCATCTTGTTGCCCTCCATGGCCGTGACCATGCTGGCGGTCTCGCCCGGGGTGTTGAGCAGGATCGAGGTGGTCGAGCCGCCGTACATCGCGCCGTAATAGATGCCGGCAAAAAAGATCATCGAGGCCGTGATCTCGACCTTGGCCGTGATCGGCAGCAGCATGGCCACGGCCACGGCCGGTCCGATGCCCGGCAGCACGCCCACGGCCGTGCCCAGCGCGCAGCCGAACAGCGCCCAGAGCAGGTTGGCCGGCGTGGCGGCGGTGGCAAAGCCCGCCATCAGTGCGTCAAATATTTCCATCACAGCCACCCTGTCTGTGTGAGCCCTGGCAGGTTGATGGCCAGGAACTGCGTGAAAACCCAAAAGACCGGCGCCGAGATCAGCACACCGGTCACCACATCGACCCCCCAGGTGCGGGCGCTGCCTCCGCCCTGCCCCGCCGCGCGGCGCAGGCCCTGCACCGCCAGCAGGTAGCACAGCGTGCAGCTGACGATGAAGCCCAGCGTGGTGATCAGGGCGGCGTTGAGCAGCAGGCCCGCGGACACCCAGACGAGCGCTGGCACGTTGGCGCGCGCCGCGCCGCTGGGCTCGTCCATGGCGCGAAAGCCCCCGGACAGCGCCTCCCACAGCAGCAGCGCGCCGCACACTGCCAGCACGCCCGCCACCAGCCACGGCAGGAAATTGGGCCCCACGCCGCCATAGCCGGCGTTCGACGGAATGTCGAGCGCGCCCAGGGCCAGAGCGGCGGCGGTCAGCAGCACCGCGGCGCCCACCACGGCCTGCGTGCGCGTGGCCGGCACGACCGACGGCGCAGCGGAAAGGGACGGAGAAATGAGGTGATCAGACATGCTGAATCCTGTGCAAAGCCCGGGCGTCGGGGCCCGGAGAGCGACCACACCGCGGCGCCGCCATGGCACCGGCGGCGCGCGCGAAAAAAAAGAAAAAGGGGAGCCCCAGAAGAACGCGATGCCGGTGCAGCCACCGGACGGCGCCGCCACGGCGCGCAACACGCTGCGCGCCGTGGCTTGAGCCCTCAGACCATGCCGGCCTTGACCATGGTGGCGCGCAGGCTGGCGAACTCGTTGTCGACAAAGTTGCCGAATTCGTCGCCGGCCATCCAGGCCGGGGTCCAGCCGTTCTTCTGCAGCGCCTCGGCCCAGGATGGGCTCTTGACGGCTTTTGCGACGCGGTCAATCAGCGACTTGCGCTGCTCTGCCGAGATGCCGGGCGCGCCGTAGACGCCGCGCCAGTTGCCGATTTCCACGTTGACGCCCTGCTCTTTCAGGGTCGGCACGTTGATGCCCTTGAGGCGCTGGTTCGATGTCACGCCGATCGGCTTCATCTTGCCGCTGGCAATGTATTCGGCGAACTCGCTGTAGCCACTGCCGCCAATGGTCACGTTGTTGCCCAGGATGGCGGCAATCGCCTCGCCGCCTCCGCGGAACGCCACGTAGTTGATCTTGGCCGGGTCCACCCCGACCTCGCGCGCCAGCATGGCGGCGGCAATGTGTTCGGTCGAGCCGCGCGAGCCGCCCCCCCACTTCACGCTGCCGGGGTCCTTCTTGAGCTGGGCGATCACCTCGGCCATGCTCTTGTAAGGGGAATCTGCGGGCAGCACGAACACGTTGTATTCGCTCGTCAGGCGCGCGATCGGCGTGACCTGCGAGAGGTTGACCGGCGGCTTGCCCGTAATGATGCCGCCCAGCATCACCGCGCCCATCACCATCAGCGCGTTCGGGTCGCCCTTGCTGCCGTTGACGAACTGCGCCAGGCCGATCGCGCCGGCCGCGCCGCCCTTGTTGTCGTAGGTGACCGACGAGGCCGCACCCGAATCGAGCAGGGCTTTGCCGAGCGCGCGACCGGTGGAATCCCAGCCGCCGCCGGGGTTGGCCGGCAGCATCATCTTGATGGCGCTGGCGGTTTGCGCCGAAACCGGCAGCGCGCCCGCGGCGGCGAGGGCGGCAAGGGATTTGAGAAAGGTATCGCGACGCATGGCTGTCTCCTTGTAGGGGTTGGCGAACTTTCCGATGATGGGGGCGCATCCTGTCAATCGGCTGTCCGCACGCTCAGGGAAAACACCCATGCGATGGCCCCGGCGCGGCGGTGCTAAGGTGCCGCCCACCATGCAATTGCTCCTCGTTGAAGACGACCCCACCATGCAGGCCACGCTGCAGCGCGCCCTGGCACGCCGCGGCATGGAAGTGACCGCCGTGGGCGACGGCCGCAGCGCGCTCGCCCGCTGGAGCGACCTGGCCCCCGACGCCGTCGTGCTCGACCTGACGCTGCCCGGCCTGGACGGCCTGCAGGTGCTGGAGCAGGCCCGCGCGCGCGGCCTGCGCACGCCGGTGCTGATCCTGACCGCGCGCGGCACCGTCGGCGACCGGGTGCTGGGCCTCAACGCCGGCGCCGACGACTACCTGCCCAAGCCTTTCGACCTCGACGAGCTCGAGGCGCGGCTGCGCGCGCTGCAGCGCCGCAGCCACGACCCGGTTCAAGCCAAATCGGGCTCCAGCGCAATACAGATGGGCGCTATACGCTATGAAAAAGAGAGTGGCGCGATCTACCTGAACGGCGCCATCATGGAACTGACGCCGCGCGAGCTGGCCCTCATGCATGCGCTGCTGGCGCAGCCCGGCCACGCCGTGGCCAAGGAGCGGCTGTATGGGCTGGTCTTCCCGGGCCAGCTCGACGTGCAATACGAAGCCATCGAAGTGGTGGTGTACCGCCTGCGCAAAAAGCTTGCCGGCACGGGCCTGACGCTGATGACGCTGCGCGGCCTGGGCTACCTGCTCAAGACCGACACCGCATGAGCGCCTCTGCTGCCACGCCGCGCCAGCACCGGGTGCGCGCCCTGTCGCTGCGCGGGCAGCTGCTGTTGGGCATCCTGCTGCCGGTGCTGCTGTTCATTGCGTTCAACACCTTCAGCCTGTACCGGCAGACGCTGGCCTCGCTGCACACCGCCTACGACCGCACTCTGCTGGCCTCGGCTAAGAGCATCAGCGAGCAGCTGGACGTGAGCGGCTACGACGAAGCCGCCACGCTGTACGCCACCGTGCCGTATTCGGCGCTCGAAGCCTTCGAGGCCGACAACCAGAGCCACATGTTCTACCGCGTCTCCACATTGCAAGGCGCGCTGGTCTCGGGCTACGCCGACCTGCCCGTGTGGCACGGCCGCATTCCCCAGCGGCCTCCGTATGCGGCGTTGGTGGACTTCTACGACGACCACTTCCAGGGCCGCAAGGTGCGCGTGGCCGTGCTGCTGCAGCCCGTGGCCACCGCCTCGGGGCGCGGCATGGCCGTGGTCCAGGTGGCGGAAACGCTGGAGGTGCGCGAAACCCTGGCCCTGCAGATCCTGTGGAACACCCTGGTGCGCCAGGCGCTGCTGGTGGCCGTGGTCGCCCTCACCGTGGTGGCCGTGGTGCAGCGCGCCACGCGCCCGGTGCGCCAGCTCAGCGCCGCCCTGCAGGCGCGCCCGGAAGGTGACCTGAGCCCCATCGCCACGGCCTCGGCGCCGCGCGAACTGCAATCGCTGGTCGATGCCACCAACCAGGTCATGCGCCGCCTGCAGCACCTCCTGCAGCACCAGAAGCGCTTCGTGCGCGACACCGCGCACCAGCTGCGCACGCCCCTGGCGGTGCTCAAGACACAGGTCCAGTCGGCGCTGCGCGGCGATGCGCCGCCGCTGCAGGCCCTGCAGGAGATCGAGGGCACGGTGGACCGCGCCACCCAGTTGGCCAACCAGATGCTGGCACTGGCCAAGGTCGAGCAATTGCGCCAGCAGGCACCGCCGCCTGTCGCGCGCTTTGAAGAGGTGCTGCGCGCCGTGGCGCTGGAGCTGTCGCCGCTGATCGCACACAAAGACCTCGACTTCGGCATCCACACCGACGCAGCCCCCGTGCGTGCGCACGAGTGGATGCTGCGCGAGCTGGCGCGCAACCTGCTGCACAACGCCGTGCGCCACGCGCCGCAGGCCAGCGTGCTGGGCGTGGAGCTGCGCAGCGACGGCCGCCATGTGGTGCTCACCGTGGCCGACCAGGGCCTCGGCATCGACAGCGAACTGGCCGCGCGCCTCTACCAGCCGTTTTCGGCCGGCGACGTGCGCACCGGCTCGGGCCTGGGACTGGCCATCTGCCAGGAGATCGTGCAGGCGCTGGGCGGCAGCATCGCCCTCACCAACCGCCAGCATGCGCGGCGCACCGTCGGGCTCGACGCCGTGGTCGTGTTGCCGCAGGCTGCGCCCGAACCGGCAGCGCACGCCGCGCCAGGCGGCGCGGCACAATAGGTGCCATGGACAGCCCCGACACCCTGCGCATTGACAAGTGGCTGTGGTGCGCGCGCTTTTTCAAGACCCGCAGCCTGGCGACGGAAGAAATCGCCAGGGGGCGCATCAGTGTCAACGGCCAGACCGCCAAGGCCTCGCGCGAGGTGCGCGCAGGCGACACCGTGGCCCTGCGCCATGGCAAGGTGCCGCGCACCGTGGTCGTGCGCGGCCTGGCCCGCACGCGCGGCCCCGCGCCCGTGGCGCAGCAGCTCTACGAAGAAACCGCCGAGAGCATCAGCGCACGCGAAAAGGCCGCCGAGCAGCGCCGCCTGTCCCCCGAGCCCGCCGCGGCATTGCAGGAAGGCCGCCCGACCAAACGCGACCGCCGCGACATCGACCGCGCCCGCGACTGGGGCAGCCGCTGGAGCGCATCGGTGGACGACGCAGACTGACGCGCGGCGTCGGCCCACCCCCGCCAGGCTACGCCAACACTCCACGGATGTCAGAACAAAACGACCCCTAGTGATCGGATCATTGGGATGTTGTTGGGCGAGACGATGTGAATCGAACCCATGACGCCGGAAGCCCGGTGTGGTGAATCCGCGAGCGGGCGACATCGGAAGGCCGTTGTAAGCCTTGCCACATAACATGCCGTCACAACAACGGAGGCGGCATGCAAACCACCATCACCATCGTCGCTTTGCCGGCCGCTCGAAGCAGGCAACTCCTTCGACCAAGCCAGCCAACGGAAGGAGTGTCTGCAGGCAGCAAAACAACCTGAGCGACTTGTCGGCAGAGCCAACGCAGGCGCCACCTCCAGCTGTGCTCCGCACGCGGTCTCTGCAGCGCCATCGCACTCCGCAGCCCGACGTGCGGCCGCCACAAGAAGCTCTGGCGTAATCTGCTGCGCCGGTCTCAGAGGTGGAACAACATACACCATCACCGCCAGTGGGCGGTTGCTAAACGCTGCGGCTCTTCAAAGATCGGGCCGCTGAGGGCTGCTGTCCAGCCAGGCACGCATCGCTCTGGCCCGGCGCAGGGGTGGCTGCCGCCGTGCCCCCGCTTTGATCGGGGCTTTTATTGCATGGCCCCCGGGGCCACGCCAAAATCAATTGTGGCCAAACAGGAGGCATGCATGTCAATCGAGTACCTGCAGCAGCTGGCCTCGGACGGGACGTTCCCCGTTGACGTGACCGACGAGGCCAAGATCGACACCCTGCGCATCTTGAAAGCGGCCGGCATGGTCGAGGTGCAGCTTCCAGATGGCGACCGCAGCCATGCATGCGTTCATGCCATCACAGGCAAAGGCCGCGCAGCCATGTTGGCGGAGATTGCGAACCAGGTCATTGCCCGGCGCAGCGCTGACGTGGAGTCGGCCTTGCGAATCCGCGTGTAGGGGATTGGCCACACAGACCGCCCTGCTCTTCGGCAGTACCAACGTGCCCCTGGCGCTGCTCGCTGATCCCAACCCGTTCTGGGTGGCCAGGCCCGCAGGGGCCTTCTGTGCAGGTGAAGATGCGGGAGCTGCGCGTCCCAAACGTGGACAAGAGATTCGATTTGGCCGCCCGTGAAGCGCTCTTTGGGAACTCAACGCCTGAGAAAGCCGCAATTCAGGATAAACACCAGAATTAGCACGGAGTGCTAGAGGCCTAAAATGAAAAAGCCCCAAACGACTCAATCGCTTAGGGCTCTTTATCCTGGCGGAAACGGAGGGATTCGAACCCTCGATGAGGCTCTACACCCCATACTCCCTTAGCAGGGGAGCACCTTCGGCCACTCGGTCACGTTTCCAATCCGGCTATTATGCCTCAGATTTGGGCCGGTTTAAGCGGTGACCTGGTCCAGACCGAAGGCCGTGTGCAGCGCGCGCACCGCCAGTTCGAGGTACTTTTCATCGATGACCACCGAGGTCTTGATCTCTGACGTGGAGATCATCTGGATGTTGATGCCTTCTTCGCTCAGCACGCGGAACATGGTGCTGGCCACGCCCACGTGGCTGCGCATGCCGATGCCCACGATGCTCACCTTGCAGATGTTCGGGTCGCCCACGACTTCCTGCGCGCCCAGCTCAGGCACCACCTTGGTGCGCAGCAGTTCGATCGCGCGATGGAAGTCGCTGTGGTTCACCGTGAAGCTGAAGTCGGCCTTGCCGTCCTTGCTGATGTTCTGGATGATCACATCGACTTCGATGTTGGCGTCCGCCACGGGGCCGAGGATGCGGTAGGCAATGCCGGGCGTGTCGGGCACGCCGAGCACAGTGATCTTGGCCTCGCCGCGGTTGAATGCGATGCCGGATACAACGGCTTTTTCCATTTTTTCGTCTTCCTCAAAAGTGATGAGCGTGCCCGATTGGGCTTCTTCTGCCAGGTCGATGTCCCAGGGCGTGAAGCTGGAGAGCACGCGCATGGGCACCTTGTACTTGCCGGCGAATTCGACCGAGCGGATCTGCAGCACCTTGCTGCCCAGGCTGGCCATTTCGAGCATTTCCTCGAAGCTCACCGTGCCCAGGCGGCGTGCCGCGGGCACGACACGCGGGTCGGTGGTGTAGACGCCATCGACATCGGTGTAGATCAGGCACTCCTTGGCCTTCATGGCAGCGGCAATGGCCACGGCGGAGGTGTCCGATCCACCTCGGCCGAGCGTGGTGATGTTGCCGTTGTCGTCGATTCCCTGGAAGCCCGTGACGATCACTACCCTGCCGGCGTCGAGGTCGGCGCGCACACGCTGGTCGTCAATCGACTCGATGCGGGCTTTGGTGTGGCTGCTGTCGGTGCGCACGGGCACCTGCCAGCCGGTGTAGCTGACGGCGGACATGCCTTCGGCCTGCAGCGCAATCGCCAGCAGCGCCGAGGAGGCCTGCTCGCCCGTGGCGGCCAGCATGTCGAGTTCGCGGTGGTATTCGGCGGTGGCGCGCTCGGGCGCGAGTTCGCCCGCCAGGCCCAGCAGGCGGTTGGTCTCGCCGCTCATGGCGCTGGGCACCACCACGATCTGGTGGCCAGCGCGCGCCCATTTGGCCACGCGCTTGGCCACGTTGCGGATGCGCTCGGGCGAACCCATCGACGTGCCGCCGTATTTTTGAACGATCAATGCCATTGGTGTTGTGTCGTGACGAAACGGCGCAGGTTGGACGGTGTTTTGGAACGCAGCCGTTTCTCATGCAGGGGGGGGGCCAAAACCCTCGGGATTGTACCAATGCAGCCCCGTCCCCCTGCGCTCGACGAAGCCGCCCCCCACCTTGAGGTGAATGCGGTGGCCACGCGTAGTGCAGGCGAGGATCTGGCGCTGCAGTGCCGCCAGTTGCGCTGTGGCCGGCGTGGTCTGGTGCGTGCTGCGCAGCCAGTGGCGCAGCACGTTGGCCTGGCGCGCGCCACTGAGCGCCTGCAGCGCGGCGATCTGCGGCGGCACGCCGACGGCGGCCAGGTCCTGCTGGGCGAGTTCGTACAGCAGTTCGCTGGCCTGGGCCGCGTGCGCCGCACTGCGCGCGAAGGTGTCGCGGAACGCGGGAAAGACGGCACCGAGCGCGGGCAGCAGGCGCGCGCGGATGCGGTTGCGCGTGTAGCGCTCGTCGCTGTTGCTCGGGTCTTCGACCCAGGTCTCGCCGCGCGCCTGCAGCCAGGCGCGCACGTCGGCGGCTGCCACCTTCAGCAGCGGCCGGTGCCAGGCCATGCCGCCGCGCTGCCACTGCGCCGGCATGGCGGCCAGCCCGGCCACGCCGGCGCCGCGCGAGAGCGCCAGCAGCAGGGTCTCGGCCTGGTCGTCGGCATGCTGCGCCAGCGCTATCGACTTGATAGCTGAATGCGCTTGACTGGCTTGGGCTGCAGCCTCAAAAGCCTTGTAACGGGCGATGCGCGCAGCATCTTCAGGGCTTTGCCCGGGCGCGTGGCGCGCATCGACGCGCTGCACCACCAACGGCACCTGCAGCCGCGTGCACAGCGCAGCGCAGTGCTGCTCGAAGCGGTCGGCCGCGGCCTGCAGGCCGTGGTGCACATGGATCGCCTGCACTTGGCCCGGCCAGCGCGCGGCACAGGCCAGCAGCAGGGCGGTGGAATCGGCGCCGCCGCTCAGGCCCACGGCCAGGGGCAGCGTCGGCGCAAAGGCGCGCAGCGCGGCGTCGAAGGACTGGGTCATGGCTCAGCCCCGCCGGCCTGGCCGGCCTTCAGCGGCTGTCGGCCTTGGTGTCGGTGAAGCGGCCGTAGCCTTGCAGGCGCTCGTAGCGGCGGTCCAGCAGTTCCTTGACCTTGAGGTCGGCCACCTGGCGGAAGGCATCGCCCAGGGCGCGCTTGAGGAAGGCGGACATCTGCTTGGGATCGCGGTGGGCGCCGCCCACAGGTTCGCTGACGATCTTGTCGACCAGGCCCAGCGCCTTGAGGCGGTGGGCCGTGATGCCCAGGGCCTCGGCCGCGTCCTGGGCCCGCTCGCTGGTCTTCCAGAGGATGGAGGCGCACCCTTCAGGGCTGATCACCGAGTAGATCGAATACTGCAGCATCAGCAGCTGGTCGCCCACGCTGATGGCCAGGGCGCCGCCCGAACCGCCTTCGCCGATGATCGTGGTGATGATCGGCACTTCGAGCTGCGCCATCTCGTAGATGTTGCGGCCGATGGCTTCCGACTGGCCGCGCTCCTCGGCGTCGATGCCCGGAAAGGCACCGGGCGTGTCGACGAAGGTGAACACCGGCAGGTGGAACTTCTCGGCCGTCTTCATGAGGCGCAGCGCCTTGCGGTAGCCCTCGGGGCGCGTCATGCCGAAGTTGCGCAGCGCGCGCTCCTTGGTGTCGCGTCCCTTCTGGTGGCCCAGCACCATGCAGGCATGGCCGCTGAAGCGCGCCAAGCCGCCAACGATGGATTTGTCGTCGGAAAAGTGGCGGTCTCCGTGCAGCTCGACAAAGTCGGTGAACAGGTCGCGCACGTAGTCGAGCGTGTAGGGCCGCTCGGGGTGGCGCGCGATCTTCGTGATCTGCCAGGGGGTCAGCTCGGCATAGATGTCTTTGGTGAGCTGCTGGCTCTTTTTGCTCAACTGGTCGATTTCGTCAGAGATATCGACCGCGCTTTCGGACTGCACGTATCGCAGCTCTTCGATCTTGGCTTCGAGTTCCGCAATAGGGTGTTCGAAATCCAGAAATGTTTTTTTTGCCAAGTTGTTTCTCCTTGATCGCCATGCACAAGGGCAGTGGCGACAAGCGTTCAATATGCGACCGGCAGCGGCGCCAGCGATCGCCAAATATACCAAGTCGCCACGCTGCACCAAGGCTTCCAGGCCTCGGCCACCTCGCGCGCGTCACTGCGGCTGACCGGGTCACCCGAAAAATAATTGAGGCTGATGCCATTGATCAGCCCCACGTCATCGAGCGGCAGCACATTGGGCCGCATGAGGTGAAAGATCAGGAACATTTCGGCGGTCCAGCGGCCCACGCCGCGGATCGCGACCAGCTCGGCAATGATGGCCTCGTCGTCCATGCCCTGCCAGCCATCGACATGCAGCTTGCCGGCGTCAAAGTGCAGCGCCAAATCCACCAGGTAGTCCACCTTGCGCGCCGACAGCCCCACGCCGCGCATGTCGTCGACCTTGAGCCGGAGCACGTGCGCCGGCGCCATGGCCGGCGGCAGCGCGGCAAAGCGGTCCCACACGGTCTGCGCAGCCTTGACCGAAATCTGCTGCCCCACGATGGAGCGCGCCAGCGTGGTGAAGGCGTCGCCGCGCGACTGCAGCGTGGCCTCGCCCAGCTGGGGGATCAGGCGCTTCATCACCCGGTCCTTCTTCATGAGGTGCTTGCGGGCTTCCGCCCAATACCCGGGCGCGGCCAGGTCGGCGGCCTCTATTGCTATGTTTTTAGAAGCTGGCACGGCAAGTCCCATATGCCTTATCGGCCATTTTCATGATTAAAAGGCTCACGGGGCCACTTCCCAGGTCGTGCCCGCGGCGGCGTCCTTGAGGACGATGCCGGCGGCCAGCAGCTCGTTGCGGATGCGGTCGGCCTCGGCAAAATTTTTCGTGGCCTTGGCCGCAGCGCGCGCCGCGATCTGCGCCTGGATGGCCGCCTCGTCCAGCGTCGCGCCCGACTGCAGGAAAGCCTGCGGGTCGCCTTGCAGCAGGCCCAGGCAGCCGCCCAGGCTTTGGAGCAGACCGGCGGCCTGCGCCGACCGGCTGCGGTTGACCTCGCCGGCCAGATCGAACAGCACCGCCACGGCCTCGGGCGTGCCGAAGTCTTCGTCCATGGCGGCCTTGAAGCGGGCCGCATGGGGCTCGGCCCAGTCGATTTCCACCGCGGCGGGCGCCACCAGCGAGAGCGCGGTGTACAGGCGCTTGAGCGCGGCGCGCGCGTCGTCGAGGTGCACGTCGCTGTAGTTCAGCGGGCTGCGGTAGTGGCTGCGCACGACGAAGAAGCGCACGGTCTCGGCGTCGTATTCCTTGAGCACGTCACGGATGGTGAAGAAGTTGCCCAGCGACTTGGACATCTTCTCGTTGTCCACATTGATGAAGCCGTTGTGCATCCAGGTCTGCGCAAGCGGCTTGCCGGTGGCGCCTTCGCTCTGGGCGATCTCGTTCTCGTGGTGCGGAAACTGCAGGTCGGCGCCGCCGCCGTGGATGTCGAAGCTCTCGCCCAGCAGTGCGCAGCCCATGGCCGAGCACTCGATGTGCCAGCCGGGGCGCCCCGGGCCCCAGGCGCTGCTCCACTTCACCTCCTCGGGCTCGCTGGGCTTGGCGCTTTTCCAGAGCACGAAGTCGAGCGGGTCGTGCTTGCCGTCCTGCACGGCCACGCGCTCGCCGGCGTGGAGTTCATCGAGCGACTTGCCCGAGAGCTTGCCGTAGCCGGCGAACTTGCGCACCGCAAAGTTCACGTCGCCCTCGCCGGCCTGGTAGGCCAGCCCTTTGCTTTCGAGCCGGCCGATCAGGGACAGCATCTGCGGCACATAGTCGGTGGCGCGCGGCTCGTGCGTGGGGCGCTCGATGCCGAGGGCATCGGCGTCCTGGTGCAGGGCGCCGATCATGCGGTCGGTCAGGCCGCGCACGGTTTCGCCGTTCTGCACGGCGCGCTGGATGATCTTGTCGTCGATATCGGTGATGTTGCGCACATACGTGACGCGCAGGCCGCTGGCGCGCAGCCAGCGCTGCACCACATCGAACGCGACCATGGAGCGCGCATGTCCCAGGTGGCACAGGTCGTACACCGTCATGCCGCAGACATACATGCGCACATGGCCGGGGTCGAGCGGTGCAAAGTCCTCCAACGCACGCGTGAGCGTGTTGTAGATGCGCAGGGTCATGGGGTCACTGGAAGGGAAAGGCAAACAGCGCTGCAGGCAGCGCATTCGGGGCAAATCAGGGAGCGTTGCGCAGCGGGGCGCGGGGCAGGAAGCGGGGGCGCGCCGCGCGGGCCCTCAGCTACAATCTGCGGCAGTATATCGCCCACCGCCGGGCTCTGCGCCCCGCTTTAGCAAAGACACCTATGAACCTCGCACCGTCGGCGCTCGCGCGCATTTTGCACCACGGCGCCCGGCTGCTCGCCCTCGGCGCCTTGCTGGCAAGTCCGCTCGCCCATGCCGACGACTACAGCGATGTCAACCAGTTGATGCGCCAAGGCAAGCATGCCCAGGCGCTGGCACGTGCCGATCAGTACCTGGCGGCCAAGCCGCGCGACCCGCAGATGCGCTTTCTCAAGGGCGTGATCCAGTCTGATAGCGGCAAGAGCGCCGACGCCACGGCCACCTTCGTCAAGCTGACCGAGGACTACCCCGAGCTGCCCGAACCCTACAACAACCTGGGCGTGCTGTACGCCGGCCAGGGGCTGTACGACAAGGCGCGCGCAGCGCTGGAAATGGCCATCCGCACCAACCCCAGCTACGCCACGGCGCAGGAAAACCTGGGCGACGTCTATGCGCGCCTGGCCAGCCAGGCCTACAGCAAGGCGCTGCAGCTCGATGCCAGCAACACGTCCGTGCCACCAAAGCTGGTGCTGATCCGCCAGCTGTTCACGCCCGGCACACCGGGCGCGCGCCCTGCCCCGGCCAAAACCGCCCCCAAGGCCGAACCCGCAGCGCTCAAGCCCGCAGCCGCGAACGCCGACCCCGGCGCCGCGGCCACCGACAGCAGCGCACGCACCGTCGGCAAGGCGCGTTACAGTGCCGACCCGCTCCAAGTATCCAGCCGCATGACGCCAGAACGGGTCAAGTCGGGCGAGCGCTGGCTCCGCGTGCGTGAATCCACGGGCGCCTGAGGGCGGCCACACCGGCATGGCAGAGGCAGAGCGCACCCGCGCACTCGCCGGTGGTTGAAGTGCACACCTTGACGTTTCCTCTTTGGGTGTTCGGCCCTACCAGTGTGGCGTTGGCCACGGGCGCCGCCCAAGCAGTTCTCGCGCGCGCCAGTATTGGATGCTGCACGACCGCCTGTGGAAAACAATCTACGAAGGAGTGATCGAATGATTTCCAGACGAAAATCGACTCTAGCGCTTTCAGTCATTGCGCTGACAGCTATGTTTTCAATAGCGCCATCGGTCCAGGCGCAGGCTGCGCCCCAGGTCAAGCTCGCCACCTCGATGGGCGACATCGTGGTGCAGCTCGACCCTGCCAAGGCGCCCAAGACCGCGGAGAACTTCCTGCAGTACGTGCGGGACAAGCACTACGACGGCACCATCTTCCACCGCGTGATCGACGGCTTCATGGTGCAGGGCGGCGGCTTCACGGCCGACATGGCGCAAAAGCCCACGCGCGCGCCGATTCCTCTCGAGGCCGCCAATGGCCTGAAGAACGACACCTATACCATCGCCATGGCGCGCACCGGCAACCCGAACTCGGCCACCGCGCAGTTCTTCATCAACGTCAAGGACAACGCCATGCTCAACGCGCCCCAGCCGGACGGATACGGCTATGCCGTGTTCGGCAAGGTGGTCCAGGGCAGCGACGTGGTCGACAAGATCAAGGCCGTGGCCACCGGCAGCCGCGGCGGCCACCAGAACGTGCCCACCACCCCTGTCACCATCATTTCCGCCACGG
This sequence comes from Acidovorax sp. SRB_14, assembly GCF_012932145.1. Lineage (GTDB taxonomy): Bacteria > Pseudomonadota > Gammaproteobacteria > Burkholderiales > Burkholderiaceae_C > Simplicispira. Next base: position 26,245 of record NZ_MWOK01000019.1, read on the forward strand.
TGCTGAAGTAACCCCTCCCCTCTCTCAAAGGAACCTGCCATGAGCAACCCCCAAGTCGAACTGCACATCACCGGCTACGGTGTCATCACCCTCGAACTCGACGCCGACAAGGCGCCCAAGTCGACCGCCAACTTCCTGTCGTACGTGAACAAGGGCCACTACAACAACACGGTGTTCCACCGCGTGATTCCCGGCTTCATGGTGCAGGGCGGCGGCTTCGAGCCCGGCATGAACCAGAAGGGCACGGACGCGCCCATCGAGAACGAGGCCAACAACGGCCTCAAGAACGCCAACTACACCGTGGCCATGGCCCGCACCGGCGACCCGCACTCGGCTACCGCGCAGTTCTTCATCAACGTGGCCGACAACGGCTTCCTGAACCACACCGCCCCCTCGGCCCAAGGCTGGGGCTACGCCGTGTTCGGCAAGGTGGTTGCCGGCACCGAGGTGGTCGACAAGATCAAGGCCGTGAAGACCGGCCGCAAGGGCTTCCACGACGACGTGCCCAAGGAAGACGTCGTCATCGAAAAAGCCGTCGCGCTGTAACCGCACCGCACTGGGCAGCATGACCCCGGCCGTGCCCCCGATCCAGGAGCTTGCCGCTCCTGCGCACTGGCGCACGGTCGATGTCATCTCCGACCTGCACCTGCAAGCCAGCGAGCCGGCCACCGTGGCCGCCTGGCAGCGCTACCTGCAGACCACGCCGGCCGATGCCCTGTTCATTCTGGGCGACCTGTTCGAGGTCTGGGTCGGCGACGACGCCATCGGCGACACCCGCGACGCCGACAGCCGTTTTGAAGCGCAGTGCTGCGCCCTGCTGCGCGCCGCCGCCCAACGCATGGCGGTGTTCTACATGCACGGCAACCGCGACTTTCTGGCGGGTCCGGCCTTTCTCGCGCACTGCGGCACCACCGGCCTGACAGACCCCACCGTGCTGGAGTTTGCGGGCCGGCGCACGCTGCTGAGCCATGGCGACGCGCTGTGCCTGGACGACGTGGACTACCAGCGCTTTCGCCGGCTGGCGCGCAGCGCGGCGTGGCAGCGCGACTTTCTGGCCCAGCCCCTGGCCACGCGGCGCGCGCAGGCGCGCGCCATGCGCAACGAGAGCGAAGCACGCAAACACTCGGGCCAGCCCTATGCCGACGTGGACGGCCCCGCCGCCGCCGCCTGGCTGCGCGCCGCCCGGGCCGACACTCTGGTCCACGGCCACACGCACCGCCTCGCAGAGCACGCGCTCGCACCGGGCCTGCGGCGCTTGGTGCTGAGCGACTGGGATGGCGCAGCCCAGCCCCCGCGCGCCGAGGTGCTGCGCCTGGATGCCGCAGGCCTGCACCGCGTGGTGCCGGACTGAAGGCCGCCATGGGCGGTTGGTACCGGCGCCTTTGGCGGCAGCTGCGCGGGCGCATTGCGCCCGTGCCGGACATTCCCGCCACGCTGTGGCTGCGCACCGTGCAGCACTACCCCTTTCTCGCCAACCTTCCCCTGCACGACCAAGCCAAGCTGCGCGCACTCAGCGCGCTGTTCCTGCAGCGCAAGCAATTCCATGGCGGCCACGGCCTCACAGTGACCGACGCCATGGCCGTGGCCATCGCCGCCCAGGCCTGCCTGCCGCTGCTGCACTGGGGCGATCCGGCGCAGACGCTGGGCTGGTACGACGATTTCGTCGGCATCGTGGTCCACCCGGGCGCCGTGGTCGCGCGCCGCCATGTCACCGACGAGGCCGGCGTGGTGCACCACTACGACGAGCACCTGGTGGGCGAGGCCATGGAGCGCGGCCCCGTGATGCTGAGCTGGCACGACGTCCACGCGGCGGGCCGCAGCGCCGAGCACGGCACCAACGTCGTGCTCCATGAATTCGCCCACAAACTCGACATGCGCAGCGGCGCGGCCGACGGCTGCCCGCCGCTGCCCGCCGGCTTCATGGGCACCTCGGGTGCGCGCGCGGCCCACGCGCTGTGGTGGGCGGCCTGGGATCCCGCCTATGCGGCTTTCCGCGAGCAGGTGCTGATTGCGCAGCGCTTCGGCGGTGCGGCGCCGTGGCTGGACGCCTATGGCGCCACGGCGCCGGCAGAGTTTTTTGCCGTGGCCTGCGAAGCCTATTTCGTCAACCGTGCGCGCTTCGCGTCAGAATTTCCTGCACTCCTGCCCCTGCTGGATGCGTTCTTCCAGCGGCCCGCGGCAGCGGCTTGAAGGCCGCGGGGCGCGCGGCAGTCCGCACCGGCTAGGCGCCGCCGCCCTGTGGGAAAGGCCGCTCACCGGTGTCTGTGTCCGCGTCCGGCGACGGCAGGAGCGCGATAAAACGCGCCGTGGCCGGGTTCAGGTTGTCGGCCCGCCACACACAGGACAGCACCGCATGCGCCGGCGGGGTCGCGCCGTCCAGCCAACGGTACACGAGCCGCCCCGCGTGGCCCTGCACCGCCGACGCTGGCACCAGGGCCGCGCCCATGCCGGCTTCCACGAGCGCCAGCAGGGTCGGCAAGATGCTCAGGTGCTGCACCTCCGGGCGCACCCGCGCCAAGGCGAAAACGCTTTCCACCAGTTCATGAAAATAGCGCGCACCGTCCGCCTGGTAGCCGACCCAGGGCAGGCCGTGCAGCGCCTCGACCGGAACGCGCTCCATGTCTGCCAAGGCGTGGCCGACCGGCAGGGCCAGCACCAAGGGGTCGCGGGCCACGACGCGGGACGCCAGGTCCGGCCCCTCCATTGTGGGAGACAGGCGCACCAGAGCGGCATCGATGCGGCCGCTGCGCACGCCATCGATCAGCACATCCGAGGTCATCTGCCGCAAATCCAGCGCCACCGCGGGGTAGTGCGTGCGGTAGGCCTGCAGCGCGTCCGGCAGCACGCGGTACACCGTGCTGTGCGTGAACCCCAAGGTGAGGTGCCCCGCCTCGCCGCGCGCCGTGCGCTGCACGGCATGCTGCGCCGCCTCGGCTTCGGCGATCAGCTGGCGCGCGCGCTCCAGCAACAAGCGACCGGCGGGCGTGAGCTGCACCGAGCGCGTCGTGCGCACCAGCAGCGCCGCCCCGAGCTCTTCCTCGAACTGGCGGATCTGCTGGCTCAAGGGCGGCTGGCTGATGTGCAGCCGCTGCGCGGCGCGACCAAAGTGCAGCTCTTCGGCCACGGCCACAAAGGCAAGCAAAGCGCGAGAGAGCAGCATTAAGACATTTATCAACCCAAATGCGGTCGAATTTTATATTAGACATATCAGTACGCCGCTTCTATTCTGCAGCCCTCCACCCGATGTGGCGCTTTCACCCTCTCTTTGGAGCCTTCCGATGACCCGTTTTCTCACGTCCCGCCGAGCCCTTCTTGCCGCTGCCCTGCTGGGCACTGTGGCGCACACTGGCATGGCCCAGGCGCAAGCCGCCTACCCCTCCAAGCCGGTGCAGATCGTGGTGCCGTTTGCCGCAGGCAGCGTCACCGACCTGCTCGCGCGCATCGTGGCGCAGCGGCTGGCCGAAGCCCTCGGGCAGCCCGTGGTCATCGACAACAAGGCCGGCGCAGACGGCAACATCGGCGCGGCATACGCGGCAGCCGCCGCACCGGACGGCTACACCCTGATGATGGGCGCGGCCAGCACCAACGCGATCAACCCCAGCCTGCACAAGAACCTGCGCTTCGATGCGATGCGCGACTTCGCGCCCATCACCAACGTGGCGGCGATGCCCAACGTGCTCGTGGTCGGCCCGCAGGTGTCCGCGCGCAGCATCAAGGACTTCATCGAGGCCGCCAAGTCCGACCAATACAGCTTCGCCTCCAGTGGCGCGGGCGGCAGCATGCACCTGTCGGGCGAGCTCTTCAAGAGCATGGCCCAGATTCCGGACTTTCTGCATGTCCCGTACAAGGGCGGCAGTGCGCCCGTCACCGATGTGATGGGCGGGCGCGTGAGCGCCATGTTCTGCAACCTGCCGCTGTGCCTGCCGCACATTCGCAGCGGCAAACTCACGGCGCTGGGCGTGACCTCCACGAAGCGCTCGCCGCTGCTGCCCGACGTGCCAACCATCGCGCAGGCCGGCGTGCCGGGCTACGACGTAGAAGGCTGGTTCGGCCTGTTTGCACCGGCCGGTGTGCCCAAGCCCATCCTCACGCGCCTGAACCAGGAAGTGGTCCGCATCCTGCAGGAACCCAAAGTGCGCGAGCTGTTGCTGGCGCAAGGCGCAGAGCCGATCGGCGACAGCCCCGAGGCGTTCGGCGCATTCGTCAAGAAAGAACATGACCGCTGGGCCAAGGCCATCCGCGCCGCCGGCATCACCCCGCAGTAACTCCGTCCGTCCAATTTCCAGCATGAAACCAGCCAACCAACTCACCGCGCTGCAGGCGCTGAGCGCCATCGACAACGGCACCCTCACCAGCGAAGCGCTCACGCGTGCCTGCCTGGATCGCATTGAAGAGCGCAACCCGGATGTGCTCGCCTTCACCACCATCGACCCTGCACTGGCGCTGCAGCACGCCCGCGCGGCCGACCGCGCCGCTGCGGCGCCGCTGCGCGGCCTGCCGTTCGCCGTCAAGGACGTGATCGACACCGCTCAGCACACCACTGCCTACGGCTCGCCGATCTATGTGGGCCACCGCCCCGTCGCGGACGCGGCCTGTGTCGCCAGTGCGCGCGAGCGCGGCGCCTTCGTCCTGGGCAAAGTCGCCACCAGCGAATTCGCCACGCAAACCCCGAGCACCACCCGCAACCCGCACCGGCTGGAACACACGCCCGGCGGATCCTCCAGCGGCTCGGCGGCGGCGGTCGCCGACTTCATGGTGCCCGTGGCCTTCGGCACGCAGACCACCGCCTCGACCGTGCGCCCGGCGTCGTACTGCGGTGTGGTGGGCTACAAGCCCACCTTCGGATTTTTCAACGCCGCCGGCCTCAAGCCCCTGAGCCCCGGGCAGGACACCATCAGCGTGCTCACCCGCACGGTCGAAGACGCCGCGCTGTTCAGCTTCGGCCTGCATGGCGTGCGCTTGACCCAGAGCGCCGCCCTGCGCCCGCGCCTGGCGGTGTGCATGTCGAAGCAATGGGAGCACGCGCGCCCCGAAATGGTGGAGGCGATCGAGCAGCTCGCGGCGCAGGCGCGGCGGGATGGTGCCCATGTGGTGCGCATCCAGCTGCCCGAAGACATTGAAGCGCTCGTCGAGATGCAAGCGCGTTTGTTCGCCTTCGAAGCGCGCCAGTCGCTGGCGCACGAACGCGCGCACCACAGCGCCCACTTCAGCACGCGCCTGCAGCAGCGCCTGGCGGGTGGCGAAGGCATCACGCCGCAGGAGTACCTGGACATGCGCCAGCGCGCAGCGCTCGCGCGCCAGGCGGTGCAGGCGCTGTTCGCCGATGTCGATGGCCTGCTCTACCCGCCGGCCGAGGGCGAAGCCGACAAGGGGCTGAAGGACTCGGGCTCGCCACGCTTTGGCGCACTGTGGAGCCTGCTGCACCTGCCCTGCATCTCGCTGCCGATTGCACGCGGCCCGCAAGGCCTGCCGATGGGAACGCAGGTGATTGGCGCCTATGGCGACGACGAGCGGTTGATGGCGGTGGCCGCGTTTGTCAGCCAGGCCGCGCGGCCGCGCTGGGAGCTTTAGGCGGGTACGGCCTGCGGGCGCAGTTGGAACATTCCGCACCGTTTCGGTGGGCACCGCCGCAGGCGCCGATCTGGTAAGAAAATCGGCTAAAAACCATGCCAGATATGCGCAGAAAGCTCTGTTTTCGAGAGCGCCTGCAGCGCCAGGCGTGTGTGCATTACGCAACCGGGGCCGGCCCGCGCCCGGGCCTGTGCATCACGCGGCGGCGAGGCAGCTCAGTGCATAGCCCACGTGCAGCGCGGCCCCCTGGTGCAGGACCGCCTCGTCGATATTGAACTGGGGGTGGTGGTGCGCAAACGTCGCGCCGCAGGCCGCATTGCGCACGCCGATGAAGGCCATCAGGCCCGGGTAGACCTCGAGGAAGTCGCCGAAATTCTCGGACACCATCAGCGGCGGGAAGTCGATCAGCGCCTGCGCGCCGTACAAGGCCTGAACGACCGCGTGCGCGCGCGCGCTTTCGCGCGCGTCGTTGACCAGCATGGTGCCGCCGCGCCGGATGTCGAGCGTGGCGCGCGCGCGGTGCGCCTGCGCGGTGTGCTCCACCACGCGCCGCAAGGCCGCCTGCAGGTGCGCCTGGTCGGCCTTGTCGGTGGTGCGCAGGGTGCCGGCCAGCGCAGCGCTCTGGGGAATCACGTTGCCCGCGTGGCCGCTGTGCAGCTTGCCAAAGGTCAAGGCTGCGGCGTGCGTCGGATCGATCTCGCGCGCGATCAGGTGCGATGCGCTGGTCACGATCTCTGCGGCGACGACGATGGGGTCGATGCCGCGCTGCGGCGTCGCGCCATGGCAGCCCAGGCCCTCGATCAGGATGTCGAAATTATCTCCCGCTGCCATGCGCGGGCCCGCTTGCACGGAAAACTTTCCGGTCTCGATTTCCGACCACAGGTGGATGGCGAACGCGCCTCGCACCGGGTGCGGCGCCAGCAGCTTCAGGATGTCGGCGGTGCCACCGCCACGCTCTTCGGCCTGCTGAAAACACAGCTTCACCGTTCCGGGGATGCGCTCGCGCATCTGCACCAGCATCTGCGCGGCCCCCAGCAGCATCGCCACATGCCCGTCGTGTCCGCAGGCGTGCATGACCCCCGCGTGGCGCGAACAGTAGTCAAGGTGTGGGTTCTGCTCCTGGATCGGCAGCGCGTCCATGTCCGCGCGCAGCGCCACCATGCGCTCGGCATGCTGGCCATCGACGGTGGCCACCAGGCCGTAGTCGCCTGCGACTTCGTAGGCAATGCCCAGGCGTTCGAGTTCGGCCCGCACATGATCCGAGGTCATGCGCTCTTCGAACGACAGTTCGGGGCTTTGGTGCAGGTGCCGGCGCTGGGCCACCATATAGTCTTGCAAGCCGAGCGCCAAGTCGGCAATGGAGCTTGTCATCATGCGTTTGTCTTCCCTTTTTGTCTGAATAAAGGCCACATGCCTATCAGGCCGAACGCCGGGCCAGGCAGCAAGATCCATACGGCCGCGCTGCCCAGAGCGTCAATGAAGTGCAGCAACACCATGATGCTCACGATAGTGATCAGAAAGCCGATGCCGTTTTGAATTGCGAGCGCACTGCCCACCGATTGGGGCGGGCAACTGCGCGCCGAAATGGCCGAAAACTGGGGCGAATCCGCCACCACGAAGAAGCCCCACGCCAGCAGTACCGCAAGGCGCGGCCCGAGCCAGTCCGCCGGCAGCACGGGATACAGCAGGCACAGCAGGCCCGAGGATGCCAGCGCGGTGCCCGCCACCACGGCGCTGCCCACACGCAGGCTCAGGCGGCCGCCGATGACACAGCCAAAGAACCCGGCGGCAATGCCCATGAAGCTGATCAGTGCGACCGAGAGCGTTGCCCCGCCACCGAAGCGGTGCGCGTCCTGCACCCACTGCACAGCCAGCCAGGGCAGCACGGCCCAGAAGGCATACAGCTCCCACATGTGCCCGAAATAGCCCAGCGCAGCCGCGCGAAAGTCGGGGATGCGGAACACCGCCAGCGCTCTGCGCACCGAAGCGCCTGGGCGCACTTGCCCACGCAGCAGGTGCGGCCCATCGCCCAGCCAGTACACCAGCGCAGCCCCCGCCAATGCCAGCATGGACGACGCGCCCACCACCGTTTGCCACGGCCAGGACGCGCCATAGGCCCGAACGCCGTGCGGCAACGCCGTCCCCAAGGTCAGCATGCCGACCAGCACGCCCAGCGCTGCCCCCGACTTCGCCCCCACCCACCCGACAATCATCTTCATGCCCAGTGGGTAGATGCCGGCAAGGCACATGCCGACCGCCAGCCGCAGCACGAGCCCGGCCTCGAAACTGGCCTCGCCGGCCGCAAACATGCCGTTGGCGGCCGCACCGGCGACACACGACAGGGCGAACAAGCGGCTCGTGGAATAGCGGTCCGCCCAGCCTGCATACGCCAGCCCCAAAGTGCCGGCGATGAAGCCCGCCTGGGTGGCCGCAATGAGCCACGCGAACTCGGCCGCACCGATGTGCCAGGCCGCCATCAAATCGTCGGCGGCGCTGTTCGGGCTGAACCACAGCGAGGTGCCCAGCCACTGCGCCAGGACGATCAGCGCGACGGGCCACCAGGCACGGTTCATCCGCAGCGATCGAGCGCGCCGGCCAGGTCGTCGATCAAATCGTCTGGGTGCTCCAGGCCCACGGAGACCCGCAGCAGACCTTGCGGCGTCTTGCTTTCCGGGCCTTCGATCGATGCACGGTGCTCGATCAGGCTCTCCACCCCCCCCAGGCTGGTGGCGCGTGTGAATATCTCGACATTCGCGGCCAGCGCCATGGCCGACTCTTTGCCGCCATGGACCTCGAAGGACAGCATGCCGCCAAAACCGGACATCTGCTTCCTGGCCAGCGCATGGAAAGGGTTGTCCTCCAGGCCCGGGTAATGCACCACGCTGACCTTCGCGTGCGCCTGCAGGAACTCGGCGACCTTCTGCGCGTTCGCGCAGTGGGCCTGCATGCGGGCCGGCAGCGTCGGCAGGCTGCGCATCACCAGCCAGCAATCGAACGGCGAAGGCACCCCGCCGCCAAAAAGCTGAGCCGTGCGCAACTGGGCGAAATGTTCATCGTCCTGGCGGCTCACCACCATGCCGCCCAGCACGTCGCTGCGCCCGCCCAGGTACTTCGTGGTCGCATGCATCACCATGTCGCAGCCCAGCGCCAGCGGCTGCTGCAGCATGGGGCTGGCAAAGGTGTTGTCCGCAACAGCGCGCGCGCCGTGCCGGTGGGCGATGTCGACCAGGGCGGCGATGTCGACGCACTGCAGCAGCGGATTGGAGGGCGTTTCAATCCACACCATGCGCGTGTTCGGCGCCATGGCGGCCTGGACGGTATCGAGCCGGGTCATGTCGACAAACGACGCAGAGACACCCCACTTGGCGAAAATCTGCTTCAGCACATTCGCCGTGCCGTGGTAGATGTCGGCCGGAGCGACGACGTGGTCGCCCGGGGACAGCCCCTGGAAGACCGCGGTCACGGCCGCCAGGCCCGAACCGAACGCCGCAGCGCCGGCCCCGCCCTCCAGCGCCGACAGCGCGGCCTCCAAACCATTGCGGTTCGGGTTGTGGTTGCGCGAATACAGGTAACCGCGCGAATAGCCCCCATCGGCATCGCGCTCGAACGTGGTGGACAGCTGGATGGGCTCGGTCACCGCTCCGGTGGCCGCATCCACGCCGTGCCCGGCATGGACGGCCAGGGTTTCCATGCGGTATTTCTTGTGGGTTTTCATAGTGTTTGCTTTGCCGACATCACGAAGCGGGGCTCAGAACGCGGGCACCAGGCTGCCCTTGAAGCGCTCCAGAATGAATTGCTTGGACTGGGGCGAGCGCAGCGCATCGGCCAGCTTCTTCATGGCCGGGCTGTCCTTGTTGTCGGCACGCGCGGCCAGCAGGTTCACATAGTTCGACTGGCCGCCTTCGAGGATCAGCGCGTCCTTCATGGGGTTGAGCTTGGCTTCCAGCGCGAAAGTCGTGTTGATGACCGACAGGTCCACCTCGCCGAGCACGCGCGGCAGCATGGGCGCCTCGAGTTGCTTGATCTTGATGTTCTTGGTGTTTTGAACGATGTCCTTTTCGGTCGACATGTTGTTCTTGGGGTCCTTGAGCTTGATGAGGTTGGCTTGGTCCAGCAGCTGCAGGGCGCGGCCACCGTTCACCGCATCGTTCGGAATGGCCACGGTGGCACCGTCCTTGAGCTCACTGACCTTCGTGATCTTCTTGGAGTAGGCGCCAAACGGGGCGATCAGCACATCGGCCACCGCCTGGATCGAGGCGCCGCGGCTGCGGTTGAACTCATCCATGTATGGCTTGTGCTGGAAAAAGTTCGCGTCGATTCTTTTCTCGGCCAGCTGCACGTTGGGCTGCACGTAGTCGGTATAGACCTTGATGTCCAGGTCCACACCCTGCTGCGCCAGCATCGGCTTCAGGTGCTCGAGGATTTCCGCATGGGGCGTGGGGCTCGCGCCGACCACGATCTTGTCGGCGGCGTGGGCCAGCAAGGAAGCACCCAAAGCGAGGGCAATGCACAGTTTCTTCATGTTGTCTCCTGTTGAAATAATGGTTTGAAAAGCACGGCTACCGACTGAAATGGATCACCAGGCGCTGACCCACGGACTGCAGGATCTGCACCAGAATCAACAACAAAATGATGGTGGCGAACATCACGTTCAGCTGAAACCGCTGGTAGCCATAGCGGATCGCCAGGTCGCCCAACCCACCCCCGCCAACCACGCCGGACAGCGCGGTGTACGACACCAAGGCAATGGCGGTCACGGTCGCGGCGGCGATGATGCCCGGCAAGGCCTCGGGCAGCAAAGCGCCCAGCACGATTTGCCGCACGCTCGCGCCCATCGCCTGGGATGCTTCGATGATGCCGCGGTCCACCTCGCGCAGCGAGGTTTCCACGAGGCGCGCAAAGAACGGGGTTCCGCCCACCACCAGGGGCGGAATCGCCCCCGCGACGCCGAGTGAGGTGCCGGTGAGAAAAACCGTCACCGGAATCATCGCAATCAACAGAATGACGAAGGGCAGCGAGCGCAGGATGTTGACGCCGAACGATACGACGGCGTAGGTCTTGTGCGCCTCGAGCACCTGCTTGGGCGCCGTCAAGAACAGCACGACGCCCAGCGGCAGGCCCAGGAGCAGCGTCAGCGACAGTGCGCCGCCGAGCATCAACAGCGTGTCGACCGAGGCCCAGCCAATGTCGCGCCAGTCGATGCCGACGAGCATGAAGTGTTGCAAAAGATCGTTCATCAGAAATTCTCCTCAACCACCACGCCCGCCTCGGCCAGGCGGTGCAACGCAGTGCGGGTGTTGTCCGCCGTGCCCTGCACAGAAACCGTCAACTGCCCGCAAGGCGTCGACTTGATCTGGCCGAAGCGCCCGTTCAGGATCAGGAAGTCGACCGCGCATTCGCGCGCGACCCGGGTGAAGACCGGCTGGGTCATCGCTGCGTTCATGAACGTCAGGCGCCGCACGGTGGCGGGCTCGATCCCTGCGGGGCCGCCCAGCGGCTCATCGGCGCCCATGTGATCGGCCTCCATGACGAAGTTGCGCGTGGTCGGATGCTGCGGGTGCAGAAACACCTGGGCGACCGGACCGCTTTCGACGATCTTGCCGCCATCGATCACGGCGACGCGGTCGCAGATGGTCCGGATCACATCCATCTCATGGGTGATCAGGACAATCGTGAGGTGCAGTTTCTCGTTGATTTCGCGCAGCAGCTGCAGAATCGAGCGCGTCGTCTGCGGGTCCAGAGCGCTGGTGGCTTCGTCGCACAGCAGGATATGCGGGCCGTTGGCCAGGGCGCGCGCAATGCCCACGCGCTGCTTCTCGCCGCCCGAGAGTTGCTTGGGGTATTTGTGCTTGTGGAGGCTCAGCCCCACCAGTGCCAGCAACTCGTCCACGCGCGCATCGATTTTTTTCTCGTCCGTCTCCCCCGCAATCCGGATCGGAAACGCCACGTTGGCGGCCACCGTCTTGGAGCTCAGCAAATTGAAATGCTGAAAGATCATGCCGACCTTTCTGCGGAAGTTCCGCAGCGCCCGATCGTCGAATTCCAGGATGTTTTCACCGCCGACGGTGATGCCGCCCTGCGTGGGCCGCTCCAGCAGGTTAATGAGGCGGATCAGCGTCGATTTGCCTGCGCCCGAATGCCCGATGACCCCGAAAATCTCCCCTCGAATGATGGACAGGTCAATGCCTTGCAGGGCCGGGATGCGTGTTTGGTGAACGGTGTAGCTTTTGTGTATGTCCGTGAGTTGAATCATGCGTTGTCTCTGTTTTTCTTTGTTTATTGCGCCCCAAAGCAGCGTGCGGCCATGGCCTGCTGTCCCTGCACCCGCTCAGTTACGAAGTGTATACATGGCGGCCCGCGCAATGCTTGCGGCATCCACCCCGAAAAATCCGCGCAGCGCGGCCCGTGTGTCGCTGCGGCCGAAGCCGTCCGTGCCCAGTGTGAGGTAGCGCCGGCCCTCGGGCACCCAGGCGCGCACGCTGTCGGGCACGGCGCGCACGTAGTCGGTGGCGGCAATCACCGGGCCTTGGGTGCCCGCAAGCTGCTGGGCGATCCACGGCGTGCCGGGCGCCGCGTCGCCCACCAGCGCGCGCTGTTCGCAGGCTTGGCCGTCGCGGGCCAGCTCGCTCCAGCTGGTCACGCTGAGCACGGTGGCCGAGACGCCCTCGGCGGCCAGTAATTGGGCGGCCTGCAGCACCTCGGTCAGGATGGCGCCGGAGCCCAGCAGGGTCACGTATTTGGATGAAATCGGCCCCTGGCCCGCATCTGCCTTGCGCAGATAGCTATGGAAGACATAGCAGCCGCGCAGCACGCCCTCTTGCGCTCCAGCGGGCAGGTCGGGCTGGGCGTAGTTCTCGTTCATCAGCGTGATGTAGTAGAAAACGTCGCGCTGCTCCTGCACCATGGCGCGCATGCCGGCGTTGAGGATCACCGCGAGCTCGCCCGCAAAGGCCGGGTCGTAGGCCTTGCAGTTGGGGATGGTGGCCGCCACCAGGTGGCTGCTGCCGTCCTGATGCTGCAGGCCCTCGCCGGCGAGCGTGGTGCGGCCCGAGGTGGCGCCGAGCAGAAAGCCGCGTGCGCGCTGGTCAGCGGCGGCCCAGATGGCGTCGCCGACGCGCTGGAAGCCGAACATCGAGTAGTAGATGTAGAACGGCAGCATGGCCAGGCCGTGCACGCTGTAGCTGGTGGCGGCGGCCGTCCAGCTGGCCAGCGCACCGGCTTCGCTGATGCCTTCCTCGAGGATCTGCCCGTCGAGTGCCTCGCGGTAGCTCAGCACCGAGCCGATGTCTTCGGGCGCGTAGCGCTGGCCGACGCTGCTGTAGATGCCGACCTGCTTGAACAGGTTGGCCATGCCGAAGGTGCGCGCTTCGTCGGCCACGATGGGCACGATGCGCGGGCCCAGCTGCGCGTCTTTGAGCAGGGCGCCGAGCATGCGCACAAAGGCCATCGTGGTGCTCATTTCCTTGGCCTGCGGCTGCAGCGCAAAGCGCGCGTAGCTTTCCAGCGCCGGCACGGGCAGCGTGTCGCAGATGGACTCGCGTTGCGGCAAATAGCCGCCGAGCTGCTGGCGCTGCCGGTGCAGGTACTGCATCTCGGGGCTGTCCTCGGCCGGCTTGTAGAACGCCAGGCCCGTGGCCTGCGCATCGGAGAGCGGCAGTTTGAAGCGGTTGCGGAACTCGATCAGGTCGGTCTCGTCGAGCTTCTTCTGGCTGTGCGTGGTCATCTTGCCCTGTCCCGCCGTGCCCATGCCGTAGCCCTTCTTGGTGTGGGCCAGGATCACCGTGGGCTGGCCGGTGTGGCGCGCGGCGGCGGCGTAGGCGGCGTGGATCTTCACGAGGTCGTGCCCGCCGCGCTTCAGGCGGTCGATCTGCTCGTCGGTCATGCCCTGCACCAGGTGCGCCAGTTCGGGGTTCTGGCCAAAGAAGTTGTCGCGGTTGAAGCGCCCGTCCTTGGCGGCAAAGGTTTGCATCTGCCCGTCCACGGTGCCGGCCAGGGCCCGCGCCAGCGCGCCCGTGAGGTCGCGCGCGAACAGGCCGTCCCAGTCGCTGCCCCAGACCAGCTTGATCACGTTCCAGCCGGCGCCCGAGAACAGGCGCTCGAGCTCGTCGATGATGCGGCCGTTGCCGCGCACCGGGCCGTCAAGGCGCTGCAGGTTGCAGTTGACCACCCAGACCAGGTTGTCGAGCTTCTCGCGCGCGGCCAGCGTCAGCGCGCTCATGCTCTCGGGCTCGTCCATTTCGCCGTCGCCAAACACGCCCCACACGCGCCGCATCGCGGTGCGTCCTGCTGTGTCATTGCGTCCCGCGCAGTCGAGCAGCCCGCGGTGCGTGAGGTAGTGCATGAAGCGCGCGTGGTAGATCGAGCTGATCGGACCGATGCCCATCGAGCCCGTGGGGAACTGCCAGAAGTCGGGCATGAGCCACGGGTGCGGGTAGCTCGACAGGCCCTGCGCACCGGCCGCGGGCGCGGTGATTTCCTGCCGGTAATGCATCAGGTCCGCTTCGGACAGGCGCCCCTCCAGGTAGGCGCGCGCATACACGCCCGGCGCGCTGTGCGGCTGGAAGAACACCAGGTCGCCGCGGTGCTGGCCCGCGCCCAGGCCCTCGCGGGCGCGGAAGAAGTGGTTGAAGCCGGACTCGAAGAGGTCGGCCGCGCTGGCATAGCTGGCGATGTGGCCGCCGAGTTCGCCGTAGGCCTGGTTGGCGCGCACCACCATGGCCAGCGCGTTCCAGCGCACGATGGACGCGACCCGCTCCTCGATCGCCAGGTCGCCCGGGAACACCGGCTGCTCGTGCACCGCCACGCTGTTCACATAAGGCGTGTTCAGGTCGGGCTGCCAGCCAATGCGCTGGGTGCGCGCCAGCAGCACCAGCTCTTGCAGCATGTGGCGCGCGCGCTCTGGGCCTTCGGTTGCCAGCAGTGCCAGAAAGGCGTCGCGCCACTCGGCAGTTTCTTCGGGGTCGGTGTCGGCAGCGTCCAGGTCCGGCGCGGCAATGGAAAGAGACGTCAGGGCATTCATGCGCCCACTGTAATCACGCCCTGCTGAAATGAGATGCTTTTCTGCGGCCTGGAAATTCCGAATTTGCGGCATTTAATGCCACAAAAGATCCACAATGCGGCACATGAAACTAGACAACGTGGATTTTCGCATCCTTGCCGAGCTGCAGGCCGACGGCTCGCTCTCCAACGTGGAGTTGGCGCGGCGCGTGCACCTGTCGCCCTCGCCGTGCCTTGCCCGCGTCAAGGCACTGGAGGCGGCGGGCGTGATCAGCCGCTATGTGGCGCTGGCCAACGCGGCGGCCCTGGGGCTGGGGCTCAATGTGTTCATCAGCATCAGCCTCAAGACACAAAGCAAGGAAGCGCTGGCCGATTTTGAACGCCGCATCGCCGAGCACGACGAGGTGATGGAGTGCTACCTGATGACCGGCGACTCGGACTACCTGATTCGCGTGGCCGTGGCGGACATCTCGGCGCTGGAGCGCTTCATCCTGGAGCAGCTCACCTCGATCCCGGGCATTGAAAAGATCCGCTCGAGCTTTGCGCTCAAGCAGGTGCGCTACAAGACCGCCCTGCCCCTGCCGGTCCCGTAAAAAAACGCTCAGGACGCCGTTGGCGTGGACGGCAGCGCCTCCAGCCAGGCCACCGTGGCCGCCAGCTCGGCCGGGCGGATCTCGTGCGCGCCAGGGAACTCGCGGTAGGTCATCGCCACGGGCAGTAGCTCCATGTGCTGCCGCACCGCATGGGCATTTGCCAGCGGAATCACGTTGTCTTGCGTGCCATGGCTCAGCCACAGCTGCTTGCCGCGCAGCGCGTCGGCCGGCGCGCCGAGAGCAACCGCCTGGGGCAGCAAACGGCTGTGCCACACCAGCGCGGCCTGCAGCAGCTCTGGCCGCGTCAGCAGCAGCGACAGCGCCATGATGCCGCCCTGGCTGAAGCCGCCGACCACGACGCGCTCGGGCGGAATGCCCAGCTGCTTTTGCGCCGAATCCAGCACCTGTGCCAGCAGTGCGCGGCTGGCGGCTTCCTGCGCTTCGTTGATGCTGCGCGCGCCGTCGGGAGCGACGGAGAAGTCAAACCAGGCAAACGCGCCCGGCGCCATGCGGTAGGGCGCGCGCAGGCTCAGCACATGAAAGCGCCCGGGGATGTGCCCCGCCAGGCCAAACAGGTCCTGCTCGTTGCTGCCCACGCCGTGCATCAGCACCAACAGCCAGGGCTGGGGCGTGCCAGGGGCAGCGGGACGCCTCAAAAAAGGGAGCGGCAAATCAATCATGGATAAGCACCAGAGGCAGTTTGGGTTGATAAAAGTCCGGCCACCCGCGCATCAGGCCGCAGGCTGCAGCGCAAAGGCATCCATGGCCAGGATGCCGTACATCACTTCGCGGCTCAGGTAGTCGGCCTGCCAGTCGTCGCCGGCAGCCCCCAGCGCGAAAAAGAACGGCAGGAAATGGTCTTCCGTCGGGTGGGCGCGCACGGCGTGCGGCGCCTGCGTGCGGTAGTTCAACAAGGCCTGGAGGTCGCCGCGCGCCACGGCCGCTTCGATCCAGCGGCTGAACTCCAGCACATAGGGCGCGGGCGCATGCGCGCCGCCAAAGAATTCACTGAGGTTGTGCGTCATGCTGCCCGAGCCCAGCACCAGCACGCCCTGCGCGCGCAGGCTGCGCAGGGCCACGCCCATGGCATAGACCTCGGCCGGGCCCGCGTCCGCCGGCAGCGCCACCTGCACCACCGGCACGTCGGCCTGCGGGAACAGGTGCATCAAAGGCACCCAGGCCCCATGGTCGAACGGGCGCTTGGCGTCGCCTTCGGCGGGCACGCCCGCCGCCTGCAGCAGGCGCAGCACCTCGGCGGCCAGCGCGGGCGAGCCCGGTGCCGGGTACTGCAACTGGTAGAGCGCGGGCGGAAAGCCGCCGAAGTCGTGCCAGGTAGCGGGCTGCGCGCCGGTCATGACCTGCGGCGTGCGCGCCATCCAGTGCGGCGACATGATGACCACGCCGCGCAGGCCGGGGAAGCGCGCGCGCAGACCTTCGCCCCAGCGGGTCAGCGCGGGGCCGGTTTCGCCCGCTTCGATGGCAAACAGCGGCGCGCCGTGCGAGACGTAGAGGGCGGGAACGGGGGTGTGAACAGGGTGTTGTGCAGTGGCAGACATGGTGGGCATCCTCAATAGATCAAATGTAGGAGCTAGCGGCCGCTATACCAAGCCCAGGCCGACGGACAGTTTGTTCCGATTTGCGAACCAATGCCCGGGTCCGCGTCAATCGCGCACCTTGCCGCGCAGCGCCTTGGTCTCGCTGCGCTGCGACTTGCCTTCCAGCCGGCGCTGCCTGGAGCCGTACGTGGGCTTGGTGGCCCGGCGCGCCAGCGGCGGCCGGGCCACGCTGTTGACCAGTACGTTCAGGCGTTCCAGCGCGTCGGCGCGGTTTTGCTCCTGGCTGCGGTACTGCTGCGCCTTGATGACGAGCACGCCGTCCTGCGTGATGCGGCTGTCGCGCAGCGCCAGCAGCCGCGCCTTCACGTCCAGCGGCAGCGACGAGGCGCCGATGTCAAAGCGCAGGTGCACCGCGCTGGACACCTTGTTGACGTTCTGCCCGCCGGCGCCTTGCGCGCGCATGGCGGTGATCTCCACCTCGCGCTCATCCACCTGCAACAAGGGTGCCGTCATGAAGTCACCACACCCCGCTGCCATGCGCTCAGGCCAGCGCGGCCAGCAGCGCAGTGTGGAAGGCCTGCGCGCGCTCGAACTGCACCCAGTGGCCGGCACCGTCGACCAGCGCCATGCCGCGAAAGTCGGGCGCCGACGCCGCATAGGCGCCTTCAAGCTGTTCGATGTAGTGGCGGTACAGCGCATCGTGCCGGCCATAGATGGCATGCACCGGGCACGCCACACGCGGCAGCGAGCGCGCCAGGATGTCGGTGCCCGAGAGGCGCCGGCGCGGCATGCGGTCGTGCTGCATGTTGGCCACGTGCAGGTCCAGCGCCAGGCCCTCGATCTGCTGCGGATCGTGCAGCATCAGCGCAGCCAGGTTGTGGCGGTGCACCACCAGCTGCTGCTGCGGGTCGGCCAGATGGCGCCAGGCCTTGAGTTCGAACTGGCGCTGCGGCACTACGCCCATGGCGGGTGCCCCCACCAGCACCAGGCGCTGCGCCAGGGCCGGGTGCGCAGCCAGCAGCAGGCCGGCCGTCAGGCCGCCAAACGAAAAGCCCACCAGATCCACCGGCCGCCCACCCATGAGGGCCTGCAGGCCCGCGTGCAGCGGTTCGACGAGCGCATCCGCGTCGCTGCCCGTCGGCGGCAAGGCCGACGCGCCAAAGCCCGGCAAATCGGGCACCCACAGCTGGCGGCCCGCGGCGACCAGGGCATCGATGTTGCGCACCCAGTGCGTCCAGCTGCCACTGCCGCCATGCAGCAGCACCAGCGGGGCCACGCCGGGCCGCGCCGCGCCCCAGACATGCCAGACCATATTGCCCGCGCCGCAGGGCGTGGTGCGCCGCTCGGCCAGGGCGGCCAACTGCCGCACTTCGGCCGGCAGGCCTGCGGATTCCGTGACAGAAGACATGGCTGCGCTCACAGCCGTGCCAGGCCATCGATGGCCAGCGCGTAGCCCTGCACGCCAAACCCGCACACCACGGCGCGCGCAGCGGCGGCAATGTAAGAGTGGTGTCTGAACGCCTCGCGCGCATGCACGTTGCTGATGTGCAGCTCGATCAGCGTGACGCCCGTGCCCTTGGTGGCATCGAGCAGCGCCACGCTGGTGTGGGTGTAGGCGCCGGCATTGAGCACCACGCCCGCCAGCTCGCCAGCGGCATGCAGGCGGCCGGCCTCGTGGATCCAGTCCACCAGCACGCCTTCGTGGTTGCTCTGGCGAAACTGCAGCGCAAAGCCGTGGTGTCCACACGCTTCGATACAAATTTGCTCAACATCGGCCAGGGTTTGCGCACCGTACACAGCCGGCTCACGCGAGCCCAGCAGGTTCAGATTGGGGCCGTTCAGGACAAAGACAGTTTTCAAGGGATCGCTCCAGGCGTTGCGGCCACCGCGAACTCATCTTCGGCGGGCCGGAGCGCCCGATTATGCGGCGCGCACAATGCAAAGCGGCCCGCAAAGGCCGCTTCGTGCACGCCGCGTCCAACACGGCAGGGGAATGGACAACCGCTTCAGTGGCGATGGCCGTGGCGGTGGCCATGCCCATGGCCGCGCCAGCCCTCACGGTAATAGCCATAGGCGGGAGGCCCCACCACCACCGCAGGCGCGTAATAGACCGGGCGCGGCGGCGCGTAGTACACCGGCGGCGGCGGTGCGTAATACACCGGACGCGGCGGCGCGTAATAGACCGGCGCGGGCGCCGCATACACGGGGTAGCCATTGGTCACCCCCACCGAAACACCGGGCGAACTCAGCCCCACCGACCAGTTCACATCGCGCGCCTGGGCAATGCCTGGGCCCAGCAACGCGGCCAATGCCACACCGGCAGCGGCAGCCATGCCATACAGGGAACGGATTCTTGTCATGGAAATCTCCTGGTTGAAGGGCCTGGCAACCAATCTGCACGGCCCTGTAGGTACATAACGCACCAGATGGCAGAAAGGATGGCATAGAACTGTAAAGTTCTTGTTTCGGGAAGTTCAGGCGCTGGGCAAAGCCGTGTTGCAGTGCGTAACGCCGCCAGAGTGTGCCGCCTAAAATGCGCCCATGAGCCACCCCACCCCCGCCAACACCCCGGCCGCCGCTGCAGCGACCGCCGACGCCGCCAAGCCCAGCAACTTCCTGCGCCAGATCATCGAAGCCGACCTGGACAAGGGCACTTACGCACAGCGCCGCTGGGCTGGCAGCCCTGGCGACGCCGCGCACCACGCCGCCGGCACGCCCGACCCGGCCAAGATCCGCACGCGCTTTCCGCCCGAGCCCAACGGCTACCTGCACATCGGCCACGCCAAGAGCATCTGCATCAACTTCGGGCTGGCGCGCGACTACGGCGGCGTGTGCCACCTGCGCTTTGACGACACCAACCCCGAAAAAGAAGACACCGAATACGTCAACAGCATCATTGACGCGGTGCAATGGCTGGGCTTTGACTGGAGCCAGAGCGGCAACGACAAGCCCTACCAGGCCAGCGACTACTTCGACTTCATGTACCGCGCGGCCGAGTACCTGATCGAAGCCGGCCACGCCTATGTGGACGAACAGACCATCGAGCAGATCCGCACCAACCGCGGCGACTTCAGCAAGCCCGGCGTCAACAGCCCGTACCGCAGCCGCACCCCGGCCGAGAACCTGGCCAAGTTCCGCGAAATGAAGGCTGGCGAGCACGAGGATGGATCGATGGTGCTGCGCGCCAAGATCGACATGGCCAGCCCCAACATCAACATGCGCGATCCGGCCATCTACCGCATCCGCCGCGCCACGCACCACCACACGGGCGACACCTGGTGCATCTACCCGATGTACACCTATGCGCACCCGATCGAGGATGCGCTCGAGCAGATCACCCACAGCTTCTGCACGCTCGAATTTGAAGACCAGCGCCCGTTCTACGACTGGCTGCTCGAGCGCCTCACCGAAGGCGGCCTGCTGGCCAGCCCGCCCCCGCGCCAGTACGAGTTCTCGCGCCTGAACCTGACGTATGTGATCACCAGCAAGCGCAAGCTCGCCCAGCTGGTGTACGACCACAAGGTCAGCGGCTGGGACGACCCGCGCATGCCCACCATCGTCGGCCTGCGCCGCCGCGGCTACACCGCCGCTGCGCTGCAGATGTTTGCCGAGCGCATCGGCGTCACCAAGAGCGACAGCTGGATCGACTACAGCACGCTCGAAGGCTGCCTGCGCGAAGACCTCGAGCTCAAGGCCCATCGCGGCATGGCCGTGCTCAACCCCGTCAAGCTCGTGCTGACCAACTGGGATGAGACCATGGGCGCCGGCCACCTGGAGCCCTGCAGCCTGCCCGCCCTGCCCCACCCGCCCGAAGGCACAGAGAGCCCCGTGCGCCACTTCACCATCGGCAAGGAAGTGTGGATCGAGCGCGAAGACTTTGAAGAAGTGCCGCCCAAGGGCTACAAGCGCCTGTTCCCCGGCAACAAGGTGCGCCTCAAGGGCGGCTACGTCATCGAGTGCACCGGCTGCCACAAAGACGCCACCGGAAAGATCACCGAAGTGCTGGCCACCGTGGTGCCCGACACCAAGAGCGGCACGCCCGGCGCCGACAGCGTGAAGGTGAAAGCCGCCATCACCTGGGTCGGCGTGGCCGACGGCGTACCGGCCGAAGTGCGCATGTACGACCGCCTGTTCCTTGACGCCCAGCCTGATGCTGGCGGCAAGGACTTCATCGAGAGCCTGAACCCGAACAGCCTGAAGGTGGTGACCGCCATCGTCGAGCCGTCATTGGCCAATGCGAAGCCGGACGACAAGTTTCAGTTTGAGCGGCATGGGTACTTTGTGGCGGACCGGGTGGACCACAAAGTGGGCAAGCCGGTGTTTAACTTGGCGGTGGGGTTGAAGGATAGCTGGGGAAAATAACAAACCTCCATTAATTGCCATTGAGAACTATGGAGCGAGACAAAAATGAAAATCCAATGCCAAGATCATAATATTGAATTCATTCTACAAAGCAATTATTTTGAAATTCCAAGATTTCAACGCCCATATTCCTGGGACCGCGACAATTGGGATGAATTCTGGACAGATGTTTTTGATAGCAAGCAAAATGACTACTTTATTGGATCCGTTGCAACATTCTCAAAAGCCCAATCAAAAGCAATTTGTTGATGGACAGCAAAGACTAACTACTATCACTCTAATTCTTGCTTCAATTAGAAATTCATACCGGCTATTTGGTTTTGAAGACAGAGCATCCGGAGTGCAAAATTTCATTGAAAGAAATAACAAAAACAATGAGGCAACATATGTTCTAAAGACAGAGACATCACATCCATATTTCCAAACCGCAATTCAAAGACCACACTCCGAACCTCTAAAACTAAAGCTCGGAGAAGAAGAATCTTTACTTCAGTCAGCATTTCAATATTTCAGCGAACGGATTGCAGCGACGCTAACAGAATTACAGGCGGGAGTAGTAAATGAATCCACAAAAAAATCACGCGCAAAACAAAACTCGATCAATTCAGAGACACACTTCTGGCACTGAAAGTAATATATGTTGAACTTGATAGTGAAGATGATGCATATCAAGTGTTCGAGACTTTAAACACTCGAGGAAAAGATCTAGCCACAGCAGATCTGCTTAAAAATCATCTTGCCAGATTGCTAAGAGAGAAAAATTCGCACGGCGACTCTGTAAAAGTAAAATGGTCAACCATGTCTGACAACATTAAAGCAATTGGCGCAGAAGATGTTGATTTGGACATGTTCATCTACCACTACTGGCTTGCAAAAAACAATTTTGTTCAAAAACGCGATCTTTTTAAAGTAGCAAAGAATCCGTCAAAAACAAAACAGCAGCCAAAGAGTTACTCGACGAACTCGTCGCTTACTCAGAAACTTATCGAAATTTATTTGAGATAAATTTTAAAAAATGGCGTACCGACGAGCAAGAAATAAAAAATTCTCTGGAAGCAATTAATAAATTCAGGGTTCGGCACCCATTGCCATTATTAATGACTGCACTTCAGAAGTATGAACGCAGAACACTACTGAAAAATGAACTCGTTAAGCTGCTACATACTGTGGAAAGCTTCACATTTGTCAATACACACTTAATGGGATCTCGTTCATCCGGTGGGGTTGCAAAGATGTATGCCTCCCATGCAAAATCACTTGCAAGCTTCAACGAACCTGTTCGACGTCGCAAGGCAATAAACGAATTCACAACAAAGCTTGCCTCAAAACTTCCCAACAAAGATGAATTTATTGAAAAATTCAAATCGCTAAAATATTCAGACAAATTTAACTCTCAGAAGCGAGAAGTACAGTATGTTGTTGTGAAACTTTTTGAATGGATGTTTCCAGCATTTTCAATAAATGCAACAGACATGTCTATCGAGCACATCGAGCCCCAAAGTGGGGTTTCATTACCAGACACGACTATGGCCTCAATTGGAAATCTTTGGTTTCTCAGAACATCGTTCAACAATCAACTCGGAAATGAACCTGCAATATTAAAACTTGCAAAATACAAAGAAAACCAACTCCCATGTGACTCCACTCTTAGTCGCGCCACCGAATGGGGCAATCACGAGGTAGAGCAGCGAACCAATGAACTAGCCGAACGATTTTGGCTTGAAATCTCAAAACAATTCGGAATACAAACAGCTGCGACAGGAAATCAAAAATTCGATCTAATTCCCGCCTAAATTTCGCAATAAAACAAAACACGCCCTATTAGTGGAACCTTCACAGAAAAAACCGACTGGAAAAATTTTGCTAGCGACAAAATAAAACTGATGGCCAAATTTCTCAACACCAGCGCAACCAATTACTTTCTCGAAGAATTAATAAAATGCGCTTCTGACCGCCTCATCCTCATCAGTCCCTTCCTCAAACTTAATGACCGGATGAAAGAGCTGTTGGCCGACAAGAATCGTTTGAAAATCGACGTGCGCATCGTCTACGGCAAAAGCGAGTTGCAGCCGCAAGAGATTGAATGGCTGCGTGGTCTGACCTATATCCGGACCAGCTTTTGCAAGAACCTGCACGCAAAATGCTACATGAACGAAGAGATGTGCATCGTGACCAGTCTGAACCTGTACGAGTTCAGCCAAGTCAACAATAACGAGATGGGCATCCTGATTCAACGCGGCGAAGACGGCCAACTCTACAAAGACGCTTATGAAGAAGCGCAGCGCATCATCCGCATCAGCGATGAAGTGCGTATTTCTCTGGAGCGCGTGGCCGCTGGCGGACCGGAACACGCCACTACGCAGGAACCGGATACGACAAGCAGCGATGCCGAAGCATCAGCAGGCGGCAAAATTGCCTCGTCCAAGCTGGCGCAGAAATTCGGCCTAAAAACAGCGCAACTACTGGATCGCGCCACAGAGCAAGGCTACTTGGAACAACAAGACGATAAGCATGTGCTCACGCCCAAGGGCGAGCAGGCGGGCGTGGAGCTTGTGGCCAAGTCGCGGTTTGGGCCTTATTTCTTATGGCCGCAGGATTTGGTGTTGGCATAAGACGCGACGGCGTACTCATCCGACGCTCTTATTTCAATAGCAACTAACGCTTACTCCGTAAGACTATCGGCCAATTTTATTCAAATTCATCGGCGCATGAACTTTGCAGACCGGCACAAGCAGCCTCCCTCCGCCGTGCCTGCCTGCCTCACTTCAACCACTTGTCGGCCGCCTGCTTGAGCGCGCCGCGGCTGTCCACCTGGCCCCAGACGAACCCCATCACACGGGTGTAGTCGGCGTCGTCCTTGGGCAGCATGAAGCCCAGGTAGCTTTGGGGCGTGAGCGGTGCGTCCATGAAGGCGGAGTGCAGGCGCGGGTCGGCCTTGCTGTAGACCAGCGCTTCGTAGGTTTCGGTGATCATCACGTCGCCCTTGCCTTCGGCGATCAGCGCGGGGATCTCGGCGTTCTTGTCGTGCGTGCTGACCTGCGCGGCCTTGAGGTTTTCCAGCACATAGGCCTCGTTGGTGCCACCGGGGTTCTTGATGACGCGCACGCTGGCCTTGTTGAGGTCTTGCGGCGCGTTGAATTGGGCCTTGTCGGCGGAGCGCACCAGCGCCACCTTGCCGAAGGGCGCGTAGCCCGGGAGCATTTCGATCTGGCGGATGCGCGCGACGTTGCGGGTGATGCCGCCCACGGCCACGTCGAATTTGTCGGCCTGGATGTCCTTCATGAGGTTGGGCCACGAGGTTTGCACGTACTCGATCTTCACGCCCAGTTCCTTGGCCATGGCCTCGATCACGTCGATGTCGTGGCCCGAGAAGCCGCCATCCGTCTTGATGGCGAACGGCCGGTAGTCGCCCGACGTCCCCACGCGGATGACCTTGGTCTCCATGATCTTGTCGAGCCGGGGGCCGGCCTGCGCGGCCTGGCTGAAGGACAAGCTGGCGACCAGGGCTGCTGCGGCCCAGGCGAATGTTTTCTTTGTGATCATTTCAAAGCGCTCCAGGATGGGGTGGGGGAAGCGGCCTGGGGGCGGAGCGGTTTGCACCGTCCCCCAGGCCGCACGAAAAGAATACCCGAGCCCCCTGCATTCACCTGCCGCGCAGGCGCCAGCGGCCGGCGTGCCCACGGTCGGGCCCCCCGGTGCCATCCATTGGGGCGTACCATGGCAGCGGGCCCGCTGGCCCCTGTTTTTCCCGAAAGGAAGCCCGCCATGAACTCCCCCGCCTCCCTTGTCGACGAACTGATGGCCCACCTTCAGGGCGCTCCGCTGCAGCAGATGGCGCAGCAACTGGGCACCAGCCCCGAGCAGACGCAGAACGCGGTGGGCACAGCCCTGCCGCTGCTGTTGGGCACGCTGGGGCGCAATGCGGCCCAGCCCCAGGGTGCGATGGATCTGTTTGGCGCCTTGCAGCGCGACCACGCGAACAGTCCTGACCTGGGCGGGCTGCTGGGCTCCCTGCTGGGCGGTGGCGGCGCCGCGCCGGAAAGTCCCCAGACGGATGGCGCGGGCATCCTGGGCCATATTTTTGGCGGCAACCGGCAGCGTGCCGAGGAAAGCCTGGGCCAGGCCACCGGGCTGGGCGCGGGCGCCGGAAAATTGCTGCAGCTTCTGGCGCCGGTCGTGATGGCGTTCCTCGCCAAGCGCATGACCACGGGCGGCATGGACGCCGGCAGCCTGAGCGAGACCCTGGGCCAGGAGCGTGCGCGCGCGCAGCAACAGGGCGGCCTGGGCGGCGGTCTGCTGGGCAGCCTGCTCGACCAGGACGGCGACGGCCACGTGGGGCTGAGCGACCTGCTGAAAATGGGCGGTGGGCTGCTGGGCGGAAAGCGCTGAAGAAGCGCAGCGCCGCGCCAGCGCTCGGCTTCTAAAGAGAGCGTGGCGCGGAGACTTCCGACGGGTGCCGGCGCAGCCGCTCCGCTAATCACATTTGATAGCTGCCAGCGCTTTCCCAGAAAGCGTTTGCGGCCCATTTGACTCTTATTTCTCTCCATGAACTTTGCCGACCGGCTGACACAGCTTCCCTCCGCCCGCCACCTCGCGGCCCTGCAACTGCTCGGCGCCGACGGCCAAGTGCTTGCCACCATTGAGAACCAACCGGGCAAGACCGGTTCGATGGTGGTCTATGCCGCGCTGGCTACCTTGTACGCCGGCACGATCACGCCCGCGGCCGCGCGCCTGGGGCTGGAGTGGTATGCCGAGCAGGTGGCGGACGCGAAGGCCTTTCCGGGCAAGCACCCCAACATCGACCGTCTGCTGGCCTGGGCCGAGGGCACCGAGAGCTACCGCGTCCGGCCGATCGCCGCGTGAGGGAAGCGGCGGCGGATTTGTGTTTTCGACCGCGGTGGGCGAACACGCCACGGCCGATTCGTCGTACAAAGGCGAACGGTTTTTCGCCTTCCCACTGAAAGGAGACAGTCCATGACCGCCACCACCGGCACCGTCACCCTGCACCGCGTGCTGCGCGCGCCGCCCGAGCGCATCTACCGCGCGTTTCTCGACCCCGACGCCATGGCCAAGTGGCTGCCGCCGCACGGCTTCACGGGGCGGGTGCTGCACCTGGATGCGCGCGTGGGTGGCAGCTACCGCATGCAGTTCACCAATTTCAGCAGCGGCCAGACCCAGGCATTCGGTGGCGAGTACGTGGAACTGGTGCCGGGCGAGCGCATCGTGCACACCGACCGCTTCGACGACCCGAACCTGCCCGGCGAGATGCGCACCACGCTCACGCTCCGCGCCGTGCTGGTGGGCACCGAAGTCACGGTGCTGCAGCAGGGCATCCCCGCCATGATCCCGACCGAGGCGTGCTACCTGGGCTGGCAGGAGTCGCTGCATCTGCTGACGCAGCTGGTCGAGGCCCAGGTGCCGGGCTGAGGCGGCGCAACGCCGAACCTTCCGCTGTTTTCGCCGCTCTCTTCACCACCATGCCGACACCTTCTTTTCCGATCACCCCCACCATGCCGCGCCTGGGCCTAGGCACCTGGGGCATGGGCGAATCGCCGGCGCGCCGGCGCTCGGAAGTGGCGGCGGTGCGCGCGGCCATCGGCATGGGCTACCGGCTGATCGACACGGCCGAGATGTACGGCGAAGGCGGGGCCGAAGAGGTGGTGGGCGAGGCCCTGGCGCAGGCGCTGCGCGCGTCGGAGGTGGCGCGCGACCAGATGTACGTCGTCAGCAAGGTCTACCCGCACAACGCCAGCCGCGCCGGCACGCTGGCCGCCTGCGAGCGCAGCCTGCGCCGGCTGGGGCTCGACCACGTCGACCTGTACCTGCTGCACTGGCGCGGGCAGGTGCCGCTGGCGGAAACCTGCGCGGCCCTGCAGACGCTGGTGGCGCAGGGGCGCATTGGCCGCTGGGGCGTGAGCAACTTCGACACCGGCGACCTGCAGGAGCTGTTGGCGCTGCCCGACGGCCCGCACTGCGCGGCCAACCAGGTCTATTACTCGCTGAGCGAGCGCGGCGCGGCCTTCACCCTGCTGCCCTGGCAGCGCGCACACGGCGTGCCGCTGATGGCCTACAGCCCCATCGACCAGGGCGCACTGGCGCAAAGCGGCGCCCTGCAGGCCCTGGCCGGGCGCCTGGGCGCCACGCCGGCGCAGGTCGCGCTGGCCTGGCTGCTGGCGCAGCCCGGCGTCGTCGCCATTCCGAAAGCCGTGCACGAGGCCCACCAGCGCGAGAATCTGGCCGCCGCCGACCTTGCCCTGTCGGCAGACGACCTGGCCGAGCTGGACCGCCTGTTTCCGCCCCCGGCGCGCAAGGCGCCGCTGGCCATGCTCTGAGCACGCGCGCGGCCGGTGCACACTGTGGGGGCGGCGAGCCCGCAGCCACTCCGGCCCCCCGCACCGGCCCACGCCACCGTTCGCGCCTTCCAGCCACCCACCCAGGACCCCGCCATGAGAAAACTCCGCGTCACCCTTGAACTTGAAATGTCCGTTCCCGACGACTGGGAGCTGGTCGAAACCTCGGAGGGCATGCCGGTGCTGAGCCTGCCCAATGGCACTTTTCTGGACATGGCGATGGAGCCGCTGTTCGCCAGCAACCCCGAAGAGACCTGGTCCAGCACGGACGACGACACGCTGCTCAACGACATTCTGGACATGGTCGAGAGCGAAGCGGTGACCTACGAATTCGTCCGGCACTGACGCCTGCGCGGGCGCCCGGCCATGGGCGCGCCGCGCCCGTTCAAAGCCAGCGCCGCACCTGCGCGCAGTACGCGGTGTAGGCCGCGCCAAAGCGCGCCGCCAGCGCCCGTTCTTCGGGCCGGATCTGAAAGCGCGTGATGAAGGCGCCAAACGCCAGCGGCCCGAGCAGCGCCCAGGGCGAGGCCAGATACAGCGCGAGGCCCAGCAGCATCAGCGCCAGCCCCAGGTACATCGGGTTGCGCGTGATGCGGTAGACGCCGGTGGTCACCACCGCAGTGGCTTTGTCCGGTGTCAGCGGGTTGACGGTGGTTCGGGCCTTGCGGAAGGCCAGCAGGCCGGCCAGGTCAAAGCATGCGCCCACGCCGGCCAGTGCCAGCGCGGCGCCCACGCGCACACTGGGCGGCAGCGCCAGCACCGGCGGCAGCCAGACCGAGGCAGCCACCATGGCGCCGACCGCCGCGGCGGCGACCAGGGGCGGAGGAATCTTGAGTTCAAGCGGGGACATAGACACCTGCAACAGTGGAGGAGACACGCCGGGTTGTACACCGGGCCCGGCATTGCCCGCGCGGCGCTGGCCCCGGTCGTCCCGAGCGCGGCCGCCCTACAGCTGCGAATGCAGCACCGAGGCCAGCCGCTCGGCCAGCTTTTCTTTCCAGGGGCGGTTCAGCCAGTCCTCGTAGGTGACGGCACGCGAGCGCTTGAGGTCGTCCTCGAACACAGCGGTCTGCCGCACCGCAAAGGCCGGGTCGTAGACGTTCAGGTTGGCCTCGTCGTTGAGGCGAAACGAGCGGTTGTCGAAGTTGGTCGAGCCCACCGACACCATGCGCTGGTCGACGATCATCACCTTGCAGTGGTACATGGTCGGCTGGTACGTGTAGATCTTCGCGCCGGCCTGCAGCAGCGGCCCCCAGGTGGCGCGCGAGGCGGCCTTCACGGTCTCGGTGTCGGTGTGCTCGCCGGGCGTGATGATGCGCAGGCGCACGCCGCGCTGGAGCGCATCGGCCAGCAGCTTGCGCGTCAGGTCGTCGGGCACAAAGTAGGCGGCCGAGAGGTCGATGCTGCGCTCGGCCGCCGTGATGGACAGGTGGTACATCAGCTGCATGCTCTCGCTGCCGCTGGCCGGCGAGCTCGAGAACATCTGCGCGCGCTGCCCGCCCTGCGGCGCGAGCGCCGGAAAGTACGCGAGGCCGTGCATCACGCGCCCCGTGGCCTTGAGCCAGTTGTCGAGGAAGGTCGCCTGCATCTGCGCCACCACCGGCCCCTTGACCTGAAAGTGCGTGTCGCGCCAGTGGTCGGGGTCTTGCGCGTGGCCCGTCCACTCCGGCGCAATGCCGACGCCGCCAGTGAAGCCGATGGCGCCGTCCACCACCAGCAGCTTGCGGTGCGTGCGGTTGTTCAGCCGCGCCAGGTCGTACCACGACGGCTTGTGGAATTTTTCGATCTCGACGCCCGCGTCTTCCATCTCGGTGAGAAAGCTTTTTTCGATCTTCGCGCTGCCCACCCAGTCCAGCAGCACATGCACGCGCACGCCGGCGCGGGCGCGCTCGCTCAGCGCGTCGGCGAACTGCCTGCCGATGTCGCCCGACCAGTAGATGTAGGTTTCGAACGTGATGCTGTGGCGCGCGCCGCGGATGGCCGCGAGCATGGGCGGAAAGATCTGGTCGCCGTTGAGCAGCTCGACGACCTCGTTGCCCGCGGCCACGCTGGGCCCGAGCAAAACCCCCATGGCGCGCTCGAACTGCGGGCTGGCCGTGGTGTAGAGCCGGGGGATCTGGTGCTCTATCTTCTTTTCGCCGGCCGTGAAGTTGAGCGCCAGCAAACCCAGCACGCAGGTCACGGCGAACGTGATGGCGATGGCCTTCCAGAAACGAAGTTTTTTCGGCATGCAGCCATTGTCGGGTTGTGCATTCCACACGCCGCGTAGGCGGAAATCGCCAGTCGCGCGGGCGGTGTCGGCCGGGCCGGCAAGCGGTGGCAGACTGGCGGCTGTGTGCAGTGCGCATGGGGCTGGCGCGCCCGCGCCGCCCGGTGCCGCTGCCTTTTCACGCCCCCTTTTCCCTCACTGCTTTGAGCTTGCCATGCATTCCCTGCCGTTCTTTCCAGGCTCCGCGCCGGTCGCCCTCCCCCCCCACGCCACCGCGCCGCGCGATAGCGCCCTGCGCCGCCGCGCCCTGCTGGGCGGCTTGGCCGGATCGGCGCTGCTGGCGCCGTGGTCCATGCAGGCAGCCCGCCCCGCGGCGCGGACCAGGGCGGCCGCCGACGACGGC
>NZ_MWOK01000040.1 GCF_012932145.1 Acidovorax sp. SRB_14
CGCTCGGCCTGCCACGCCAGCAGCCAGCGCAGCCCGACCAGCGCGGCCGGCGGCGCAAACAGCAGCCAGGCGGTGCGCTGCGCGGCCGGCGCGGCGGTCGTGACGGGCGTGGCCTCGGCCATGGCGGGCGCTCAGGCGGCCAGGCGCGAGAGGTCGGCCACGCGGTTCATCGCATCGTGCAGGGTCTTGAGCAGGCCCTGGCGGTTCAATCGCAGGTCGAGCTCCTCGGCGTTGACCATCACGTCGTCAAAGAACGCATCGACCGGCGCGCGCAGCACGGCCAGAGTCTGCAGGCTGCGGCGGTAGTCGCCCGCGTCGAACTGCGCATTGGCCTCGGGCACGAAGCGCTGCAGCGCGGCGTACAGGTCCTGCTCGGCCGGCTCCTGCAGCAGGCCAGGGTTGACGTGGGCGTCGACCTCGCCGGCCTTCTTGAGGATGTTGCCCACGCGCTTGTTGGCCGCGGCCAGGGCCGGGCTCTCGGGCAGCGCAGCGAAGGCGCGCACGGCCGACAGGAACTGCGGCACCTGCGCCAGCCGCTGCGGGCGCAGGGCCAGCACGGCATCGACCTCCTGGGCGCTGTAGCCCTGCTCGCGCAGGCTGCCGGCGAGACGGTCGTAGATGAAGTCGGCGAGCAGCGCGGACGCGTCCTCGACCTTGTCGCCAAAGGCCGGCACAGCGCCGGCCAGCAGCGCGTGCAGGTCGAGCGGCAGGTCTTTCTCGACCAGCATGCGTACCACGCCCAGCGCGTGGCGGCGCAGCGCGAACGGATCGCGGTCGCCCGTGGGCAGGTTGCCGATGCCGAACATGCCGACCAGGGTTTCGAGCTTGTCGGCCAGGGCCACCACCACGCCTGCGGTGTTGCGCGGCAGCGCGTCGCCTGCAAAGCGCGGTTTGTAGTGGTCTTCGATGGCGTCAGCGATCACCTCGCCCAGGCCGTCGTTGAGCGCGTAGTAGCGGCCCATGGTGCCTTGCAGCTCGGGGAACTCGCCGACCATGTCGGTCACGAGGTCGGTCTTGGCCAGCAGCGCGGCCTGGTCGGCCTGGGTCACCAGCGCGGCATCGCCCAGTTGCTGGGCGATCGCCTTGGCGATGGCGCGCACGCGCTCCACGCGTTCGCCCTGCGTGCCGAGCTTGTTGTGGTAGACCACCTTGGACAGCTGATCGACGCGCGAAGCCAGCGTTTTCTTGCGGTCCTGGTCGAAGAAGAACTTGGCGTCGGCCAGGCGCGGGCGCACCACGCGCTCGTTGCCGCCGACGACGGCGCTCGCGTCCTGCGGGCTGATGTTGCTGACCACGAGGAACTGGTGGGTCAGCTTGCCTTCGGCGTCCAGCAGCGGGAAATACTTCTGGTTGGCCTTCATGGTCAGGATCAGGCATTCCTGCGGCACGGCCAGGAATTCCTGCTCGAAGGCGCAGACCAGCACATTGGGACGCTCGACCAGGGCCGTCACTTCGTCGAGCAGGGCTGCGTCGTCGATGGGACGCACGCCGCCGCCGACCTGCTGCGCCGCAGCCTGCAGCTGGCGCGCGATCTCGGCGCGGCGCTCGGCGAAGCTGGCAACCACGGCGCCCTGCTCCCGCAGCTGCGGGGCATAGCTGTCGGCGTCGCGCAGCACGACCGGGTCCACGGCGGCTTCGAAGCGGTGGCCGCGCGTGGCATTGCCAGCCGTCAGGCCCAGGGCCTTCACACCGACCAGCACCTCGCTGCCGTGCAGCGCCACCAGGCCATGGGCCGGGCGCACGAACTGCACGCTGCTCCAGCCGTCCTGCAGCTGGTAGCGCATGACCTTGGGGATCGGCAGCCGGGCCAGCGCTTCGTCGAGTGCCTTTTGCAGGCCGTCGGCCAGCAGCGCGCCGCGCGCCGTGCTCTCGAAGTACAGCACCTCGGCCTTGCCGTCGTGCACACGCTTGAGGGCTGCCACGGCCGACGCGTCGGCGCCCAGGGCGGCCAGCTTTTTGAGCAGGGCGGGCGTCGCGTGGCCTGCGGCGTCCAGGCCCACGGCCACGGGCATGAGTTTTTGCGACACAGCCTTGTCCGCCGCCTGGTGCGCCACGGCGGTGATATGGGCGGCGAGGCGGCGCGGCGAGGCATAGGCCGTCAGCTGCGACGCGCCCGAGGCCAGGCCTTGGGCGGCCAGCTGTTCGAGCAGGACGCCGGCAAAGGCGTCGCCCAGTTTTTGCAGGGCCTTCGGGGGCAGTTCTTCGACAAACAGTTCGACGAGAAGGTTTTGGGTGGTCATAGTGGCTTGGGCTCGCAGACGGTGTAGTGCAGCACCGTGGGAAAGGGATCGTAAAAATGGTGCAGCAGGGCGCGCCACTCCTGGTACTGGGCAGACTGGCGAAAGCCCACGGTGTGGTCTTGCAGCGTGTTCCAGCGCACCAGCAGCACATACTGGTGGTCGTCCTCGATGCAGCGCTGCAGCTCATGGCCCTGGTAACCGGCCATGCCGGCAATGAGGGACTGTGCCTGAGCGAACGCGCGCTCGAACGCATCCGCCTGGCCCTGCCGGACCTGCAGCGTGGCGACTTCAAGGACCATCAGGCGGCCTTCGTGCTCTGTTGCTCTGCAGCCTTGGCCAGTTCGGCCAGCACCTCGTCGGCGTGCTGCCGGGGCGCCATGGGAAAGCCCAGGCGAGCGCGGCTGTCGAGGTAGCTCTTGGCCACGGCGCGCGCAAGGTTGCGAATGCGGCCGATGTAGGCGGCGCGCTCGGTCACGGAAATCGCCCCGCGCGCATCGAGCAGGTTGAAGCTGTGCGCGGCCTTCAAGACCTGCTCGTAGGCCGGCAGCGCCAGCTGCTCGCCCATCAGGTGCTGGGCCTGCTTTTCGTGCGCGCCAAAAGCAGTGAACAGGAAGTCGGCATCGGCATGCTCGAAGTTGTAGGTCGACTGTTCGACCTCGTTCTGCTTGTACACGTCGCCATAGGTGAGCGTGCTGCCGTCGGCGCGCTCGGTCCAGGTCAGGTTGTAGACGTTGTCCACGCCCTGCAGGTACATGGCCAGGCGCTCCAGGCCGTAGGTGATCTCGCCCGTGGCAGGCTTGCAGTCGATGCCGCCGACCTGCTGGAAGTAGGTGAACTGCGTCACCTCCATGCCGTTGAGCCAGACCTCCCAGCCCAGGCCCCAGGCGCCGAGCGTGGGGTTCTCCCAGTCGTCCTCGACGAAGCGGATGTCGTTCTTCTTCAGGTCAAAGCCCAGCGCTTCGAGCGAGCCCAGGTACAACTCGAGGATGTTGTCGGGCGCGGGCTTGAGCACCACCTGGTACTGGTAGTAGTGCTGCAGGCGGTTGGGGTTTTCGCCGTAGCGGCCGTCTTTCGGGCGGCGGCTGGGCTGCACATAGGCGGCCTTCCAGGGCTCCGGCCCCAATGCTCTTAAAAATGTAGCGGTGTGCGACGTGCCGGCGCCCACTTCCATGTCGTAGGGCTGCAAAAGCGCGCAGCCCTGGGCGTCCCAATAGGACTGGAGCTTGAGGATGATTTGCTGGAAGGTCAACATGTGGGTGCTGCGCGGCGCAAACCGCGCGAAAGAGGGTCTTGTCCGGGGTGCGCCCCGGGGGCGCACAAGGGCGGGATTTTACGGCCCCAAAGAAAACGGCCCGTCCACCCCGCAGGAAGGACGGGCCGCAGGGGTCTGCCGGCTCAGGCGCCGTCCCAGCGGCGCAGCACCAGGCTGGCGTTGGTGCCGCCAAAGCCGAAGCTGTTGGACAGCGCGGTGCGGATCGGCGCATCGACCGTCTGGCGCACCAGGGGCATGCCCTCGGCCGCGGGCTCGAGCGTCTCGATGTTCGCCGAGCCGGCGATGAAGCCCTGCTGCAGCATCAGCAGGCAGTAGATCGCCTCTTGCACGCCCGTGGCGCCCAGCGAGTGGCCCGTGAGCGACTTGGTCGACGAAAAGCGCGGAATCGCGTCGCCAAACACGGCCTTGATCGCGCGCAGCTCGGGCACGTCGCCCACGGGCGTCGAGGTGCCGTGGGTGTTGATGTAGTCAATCGGCTCGCTGACGGTGGCGATGGCCTGGCGCATGCAGGCGATGGCGCCGTCGCCCGAGGGGGCGACCATGTCGGCACCGTCGGAGGTGGCGCCAAAGCCGACCACTTCGCCGAGGATGGTCGCGCCGCGCGCCAGGGCGTGGTCCAGGCTCTCGAGCACCACCGCGCCGCCGCCGCCCGAGAGCACGAATCCGTCGCGGTTCGCGTCGTAGGCGCGCGACGCCTTCTCGGGCGTGGCGTTGTAGGCGCTCGACATGGCACCCATGGCGTCGAACAGCAGGCCCATGCCCCAGGTGACTTCTTCGCCGCCGCCGGCAAACACCACGTCCTGCATGCCCCAGGCGATCTGCTGGGCGGCCGCGCCGATGCAGTGCGCCGAGGTGCTGCACGCCGAGGTGATGGAGTAGTTGATGCCCTTGATGCCGAAGTTGGTCGACAAGCAAGCCGAGACTGTGGAGCTCATGCAGCGCGTGACCTGGTAGGGCCCAACGCGGCGGATGCCCTTGCTGCGCAGGATGTCGGCCGCCTCGATCTGGTTGGCCGGCGAGCCGCCGCCCGAGCCCATGATGAGGCCGGTGCGCGGGTGCGACACCTGCTCGGGCGCCAAGCCCGAGACGGCGATGGCGTCAGCCAGCGCGATGTGCGCATAGGCCGCCGCGTCGCCCATGAAGCGCAGCTGCTTGCGGTCGATGCGCTCTTCGAGGTTGATCTGGGGCACGCCGGCCACCTGGCTGCGCATGCCCAGCTCGGTGAACTGCGGCATGGCGCGGATGCCCGAGCGGCCCTCGCGCAGGGACTGGGTGACGGTGGCGTTGTCGTTGCCAATGCACGAGACGATGCCCGTGCCGGTGATGACTACCCGTTTCATGCTGCAGCTCCCGAGGCCGGCGCCTCTTCTTTCTTGAACAGACCCACGCGCAGGTCGTTGGCTACGTAAATTTCCTTGCCGTCGACGAGCAGGCGGGCGTCGCCAATGGCCATCACGAGCTTGCGCTTGATGACGCGCTTGATGTCGATCTCGTAGGTTACGAGCTTGGCCTCCGGCCCCACTTCGCCGGTGAATTTGACCTCACCCGCACCCAGGGCACGGCCGCGGCCCGGCAGCTGCAGCCAGGTCAGGTAGAAGCCGATGAGCTGCCACATCGCGTCCAGCCCCAGGCAGCCCGGCATCACCGGGTCACCCTGGAAGTGGCAGGCAAAGAACCACAGATCGGGCTTGACGTCGAGCTCGGCACGGATCTTGCCCAGGCCGTGGGCGCCGCCCTCGGCGTCGATGTGCGTGATGCGGTCGAACATCAGCATGGGCGGCAGCGGCAGACGCCCGCTGTCGGGCTGGAACAATTTGCCCTCGCCCGAGGCGATCAATTGGTCGTAGGAAAAGGAATCTGCCATTTTCAGTCTTACTCCAGAACGGCGGCAGAGCCACCTCAATTTTTCATTGCCTGCGCCGGGCGCAAGCGATCACAGCCGCACATTATCAAGGCAGTGGGTCCACCGCCCGGTGGGCGCTGCCCCCATGGCACCGGGGACATGCGTCCGCGCCATGACATGGATCAAGCGGCGCGGCCCCGGCGCGCCCTTTGGATCTGCCCTTCAGCGGCGCCGGCGGCGGGCCAGCCCCGCGGCCAGCAGCACCGCCGCCCCGAAAAACCACAATGGCCACAGGCCCCAGCGCGACACCCAGGCGGCGTAGGGCGTGACCGGGCCGCTGCGCCCCTGCACCTGCCCCGTGAGCACGCCGCGCGTGGCGCGCGGCAGCTGCTGCGCGACCGCGCCCCGGTGGTCGATGATGGCCGTGGCGCCGGTGTTGGTGGCGCGCACCATTGGGCGCTCGAATTCGAGCGCGCGCATGCGGCTGATGGCCAGGTGCTGGTCGATGGCGACCGAATCGCCAAACCAGCCGATGTTGCTGAGGTTGATGAACAGGGTGGGCGCGCTGGCCAGATCGGCAAAGCGCGCGCCCAGCTCCTCGCCGAACAAATCCTCGTAGCAGATGGTGGGCGCGATGCGCTCGCCGCGCCAGGCCAGCGGCGGCTGCACCAGCGCCCCGCGGTTGAAGTCGCCCAGCGGAATGTGCATCAGCTCGGTGAACCAGCGAAAGAACGGCGGAATGAACTCGCCAAACGGCACCAGGTGCTGCTTGTCGTAGCGGTACGGCGCGTCCTGCCCCGGCCGCCAGCCCAGCACCGAGTTGGTGTAGCCGAGCGCCATGTCGCCCAGCGGAATGCCCAGCAGCGCGGCCTGCGCGCCCTGGGTGTAGCGCTGCGCGATGGCGTCCAGGTAGCCCGGCGGCAGTTGCTGTGGCAGCAACGGAATCGCGGTTTCCGGGGCCACCACCAGCTCGGCCCGGGCGCTGTGCAACTGGTCGGCGTACCACTGCAGTGCCAGCGGCACGCCGCTGCCGGGCAGGAATTTTTCGTCCTGCGGGATGTTGCCTTGCAGCAGTGCCAGCGTCAGCGGCGGTGCGGGCGGCCCGTCGGGCCGTTCGATGGCGCGGTGGCGCTGCCAGGCCAGCGCGCCCAGCAGGGCGAGCACGGCGGCCGCGAGCGCCCAGGCGCGCGGGTTGCGCCAGTCGCTGCGGCGCGCCTGCGCCAGCAGCATGGCCAGCACCGCCGCCACGAAGCCGATGCCGTACACGCCCACGCTGCGCGCCAGGGCCGCCAGCGGCCCCTGCACGTGGGCATAGCCGCCCGCGCCCCAGGGGAAGCCGGTCCACCAGAGGCCGCGCGCGAGTTCGGCCAGCAGCCAGAGTGCTCCGAAAACAATAGCTGCAAACGCCCTATGGGTGGGCGCCATAGCACTGAACAGCCCTGAAACCAGGGCGTAGTAGCTGCCCAGGAACGCGGCCAGGCCGAGCACGGCGGCCACGGCCAGCGGCGCCGCCAGGCCGCCGTAGTGGTGCATGGAGATGAACAGCCACCAGAAGGTGCCGGCCAGCCAGGCGGTGGCGAACACGCTGCCCAGCCCTGCCGCCCGGCGCCAGGGAGCGGCATCCGGGCGCAGCAGCCAGGCCAGCGCCGCCAGCGAGGCCAGTTGCAGCCACCACAGCGGCGCACCGCCCCAGGGCCAGGCCAGCGACGCCGCCTGCGCCAGGCCCGCCGCGAGCGCGAGCGCCCAATGCCAGGGCGCGGCGTGCGCCAGCGAGCGCGGTGCAGGCGCTGCCATCAGCCGGGCGCGGCAGCGGAATCGGGCGTGGCGGCCGTCACCTTGAACCAGCGCACGGCGCCGCCCTTGGTGTGCAGCACCACGAAATGCAGGCCGCACAGCTGCAGGTGTTCGCCGCGCTTGGGCACATGGCCCATCTCGTGCGCGATGAGGCCGCCGATGGTGTCGAAGTCTTCGTCGGCGTCGCTGCCCGCGATGGGCACCTCGAAGGCCTCGGACACGCGCTCGATGGGCGTGTCGCCGCTGACGCGGTAGCTGTGGTCGGCCAGCGCAAAGATGTCTCCCTCGTCCTCGGGGATGTCGAATTCGTCCTCGATCTCGCCGACGATCTCTTCGAGCACGTCCTCGATGGTCACCAGCCCGGCAATGCGGCCAAACTCGTCGATCACCACGGCCAGGTGGTTGCGGTTGCCGCGGAACTCGCGCAACAGGTCGTTGAGGCCCTTGGTCTCGGGCACAAACACGGCCGGGCGCAGCAGCGCGCGGATGTTGAGCTCGGGGGCGCGCTGCAGCTTGAGCAGGTCCTTGGCCATGAGGATGCCAATGATGTTCTCGCGCTCGCCCTGGTAGACCGGGAAGCGCGAATGCGCGGTGTTGATCACCAAGTGCAGCAACTCGTCGAACGGCGCATCGATGTTGATGAGGTCCATGCGCGGCGCGGCCACCATGACGTCGCCGGCCGTCATGTCGGCCATGCGGATGACGCGTTCGAGCATCACGCGGGAGTCGGAGCTGATGACCTGGTTTTCTTCGGCCTCGGCCAGAATTTCAATCAGTTCGTCGTTGGAATCCGGTCCGGGATGGATGAACTCGACAACCTTCTGGAGAAAAGTGCGCTTGTCTTCCTTCTCTGGAAAACGCGCGGGGTGCGGGTCGGACACAGCCTTGGGGTGCAGGACGTGCGGTAGTGGAACAAGCCCCTAGGATACTGGATCGGGGTGGCAAAGCACCGGCCGGTGCCCTGCCGCGGGCCTTCACTCGCCCGCCTGGTGCCGCCCTGCCTGGACGCCGGCACGCACTTCCTGCACGCCGGCGAGAAAGTCCCAGAACTGCTTGGCCTGCTTCTTGAGCCGGTAGTCGACCTCGGCAAGGTGCTGCTCGACGATTTCGGTCACGCGCGAGTCGAGGCTGGCCGGCGGCAGCTCCAGGAAGGCCTCGGACTCGGGGCCGTCGCGGTGCACGACCGCGCCCGCATTGCGCGCGATCTTCAGCATGGCGGTGTTTTCGGACAGCGCATGGATGAACACCATGCTCACGCCCTCGTTGCGCGCATGCATCACGGCGCGCTCGAACAGGCGCGCGCCAAAGCCCCGCCCGCGCGCGCTCTTGAGCACGGAGACGCCAAACTCTGCGCAGTGCTTGTGGTCGGGGTGTTCGGAGAACGCCAGGTGTGCCACGGCGATCAGTTCGAGGCGGCGGTTGTAGATGCCGAAGATCTCGTCGCGCTCGAAGTCGAGTTGCTCGACATAGCGGCGGATCTGTTCGTTGTTGGCGGCGTAGCCAAAGCGCAGGTAGCGGTCGGAGTCGTCCAGGGCCAGCAGGTGCGCGGCGATGCGCTCGCGGTAGGTGGGGCCGAGGGAGCGGATGGGCACCACCAGGGCGATCTTGGCAGCCGCAGGGGCCGAGGCATCGCCGGTGTCCCGGTCGCTGACTGGGCGCAGCAGATCGATGCCCGCGCCCCAGGATGCTCTGAACCAGTCTTTGGTAAGAATCATGGGTCGAATGTAGGGGTTTTCCCTAGGTTGTTCAAGCATTTTTTGCTGCACCGCAACAATTTAGCACAGACCGCGGGGCTTCGGTCGGGTCCATGGCATGCCCGCGCAGCGCGCACGCACCCACCCCGCGCTACACGGGCACCGCCGTCGTGGCCTTGACGCGGTCGAGCACAAAACTGGTCTTGCAGTCCTGCACGCTCGGGTGCTTGAGCAGGGTGTCCATGATGAAACGGCTGTAGTGCGCCATGTCCTGCACCACCACGCGCAGCAGGTAGTCCATCTCGCCGGTGAGCGAGGCGCATTCGACCACTTCGGGCCAGGTCTGCACACTGGCGCGGAACAGGTCCATGGGGTTGCGCTTGTGGCTCTCGGTGTGCTTTTCCAGCCGCACGTTGAGGTAGGCGGTCAGCCCCAGGCCCACCGCTTCGGGATTGACCAGCGCGACATAGCGGTCGATCACGCCGCTGTCTTCGAGCCGCTTGACGCGGCGCAGCACCGCGCTGGGCGAGAGCCCGACCTGCGCGCCGATCACGTCGTAGGTTTCGCGGCCGTTGTGCTGCAGGGCACGCAGGATGGCGCGGTCGAGCTTGTCCAGGGGGTTGGGGTGTTCCATGGGGCAGGAGTGTACGGAGGCCGTGGCGGCGGCGCTGGGCCCATGGCGCCGCCCCGGCAGCGCCAACGACCGCACCGATCGCCCAGATACGGCAAAAACGCCCGCCTCTGTGCAGCATTCCTGCAAATCGGGGCCTGGCGCGCCCGCAATACGCGGGAAAGCTGAAGCGCTGCGCTCCTACAGTGGCATGACACAGATCAATACGCCTGCGACAGGAGACAACCATGAATGCAGCCTTGCCCCGCACCGCCTCGCCCGAGGCCTCGGCCTGGGACAACCCCATGGGCACCGACGGTTTCGAGTTCATCGAATACGCCGCCCCCGATCCGGTCGCGATGGGCCGCAGTTTCGAGGCCATGGGTTTCAAGCCCGTGGCGCGCCACCGGCACAAGAACGTCACGCTGTATCGCCAGGGTGAAATCAACTTCCTGATCAACGCCGAGCCCGACAGCTTTGCCCAGCGCTTTGCGCGCCTGCACG
The DNA here is from genome assembly GCF_012932145.1 of Acidovorax sp. SRB_14. Taxonomy (GTDB): domain Bacteria; phylum Pseudomonadota; class Gammaproteobacteria; order Burkholderiales; family Burkholderiaceae_C; genus Simplicispira. The sequence continues at coordinate 9,959 of NZ_MWOK01000040.1, forward strand.
GCCCGAGCGTCTGCGCCATCGCGTTCCGCGTGCACGACGCCAAGGCCGCGTACGGGCGCGCGCTGAACCTGGGCGCCTGGGGCTATGCCGGCTCGGCCGGCCCGGGCGAGCTCAACATCCCCGCCATCAAGGGCGTGGGCGACAGCCTGATCTACCTGGTGGACCGCTGGCGCGGCAAGAACGGCGCGCAGCCCGGCGACATCGGCAACATCGGCTTCTTCGACGTCGACTTCGTGCCGCTGCCGGGCGTCAGCACCGACGAGATGCTGCACCCCCGCGGCCACGGCCTGACCTACATCGACCACCTCACGCACAACGTGCACCGCGGCCGCATGGTCGAGTGGGCGAATTTCTACGAGCGCCTGTTCAATTTCCGCGAGATCAAGTACTTCGACATCGAGGGCCAGGTCACGGGCGTCAAGAGCAAGGCCATGACCAGCCCCTGCGGCAAGATCCGCATCCCGATCAACGAGGAAGGCAAGGAAAAGGCCGGGCAGATCCAGGAGTATCTGGACCTGTACGGCGGCGAGGGCATCCAGCACATCGCCATGGGCTCGGACGACCTGTACGCCACGGTGGACCAGCTGCGCGCCAGCGGCGTGCGCCTGCTCGACACGCCCGACACCTACTACGAACTGGTCGAAAAGCGCATTCCCGGCCACGGCGAGCCGCTCGGCGCGCTGCGCGAGCGCAAGATCCTGATCGACGGCAAGCAGGACGCGGTCCTGCTGCAGATCTTCAGCGAGAACCAACTCGGGCCGATCTTCTTCGAATTCATCCAGCGCAAGGGCGACGACGGCTTCGGCAACGGCAACTTCAAGGCGCTGTTCGAGAGCATCGAGCTCGACCAGATGCGCCGCGGCGTGCTGAGCCAGTAGGCCCCGGCTCTCTATACTGCGGCGCTTCCACCACCCTAAGGATGTTGATGTTGCGTCGTCGTTACCTGTCCGGTGTCGTGCTGCTGTGCATGGCCGCTGTGGCGCAGGCACAAAGCCCTGCCGCTCCCCTGACCATCGTGGTCCCCTACCCCGCAGGCGGTCCGCTGGACACTTCGGCGCGCATCGTGGCCGAGGGCGCCAGCGCCCAGCTCGGGCCCATCGCGGTCGAGAACAAGCCGGGCGCGGGCGGTGGCACGGGCGCCGACCTGGTCGCCAAGTCGCCCGCCGCGGCCAACCGCGTGCTCATGGGAGCCGTGGCCACGCATGCGGTGAACCCGTGGCTCTACAAGGCGTTTCCGTACGACCCGCTCAAGGACTTCAAGCCCCTCCACCTGGTGGCGCGCACGCCCAACGTGCTGGTCATGAACGCCGAGCAGGCCCGCGCCTTGAACATCGCCACCACCTCGGACCTGGTGCAATTCCTCAAGAAGCACCCGGACCAGCTGCGCTACGGCTCGGGCGGCAACGGCAGCATCGGCCACATCTCGGCCGAAATGTTCAAGTCCCTGACCAACACCCGCATGGCGCACCAGCCCTTCCAGGGCTCCAGCCCCGCGCTGAAGGCGCTGCAGGCGGGCGATGTGGCGCTGGTATTCGACAACCTGGCCTCGTCGCTGCCGCTCATCCAGGCCGGCAAGCTCAAGGCCCTGGGCGTGACCTCGCTGGGCCGCGACGAGGCCCTGCCCAACGTGCCCAGCATCAACGATGCGGTGCAGGGCTTCAACGTGGTGACCTGGTTCGGCCTGTTTGCACCCGCCGCCCTGCCCGACGCGGAGGCGCGCCGCTACGCCACGGCCTTCTCGGCCGCCATGCAGTCGCCCGCGGGCAAAGAGAAGTTCAAGAAGATGGGCATCGTGCCTGAGGACATGGTGCTCGACGATTTCGCGCGCTTCGTGCGCTCGGAGCACAGCAAGTACGGCTTTCTGATCAAGGCCGCCAAGATCAAGATCGAATAGCCGCCCGCCACGGCCAGCGCGCGCAGCGCGGGCCTGGGGACGACGCGGCAAGACAAGGAGTCCGCCATGGGAAAGCCCCCCGTCGTCTATGGCCAGTCCACCCGCCCGCCGCGCGGCGACTATGCGCGCGCGGCCGACGACTACACCTGCGCGCAGAACCACGCCGCCTACACCGCGGCCGACCACGCCACCTACCGGCGCCTCTACGAGCGCCAGTCGGCGCTGCTGCCGGGCCGGGCGAGCGAGGCCTTCATCGCCGCCCTGCCCTCGCTCGGCATCAAGGACCACATCCCGCGCTTCGAAGAGATCAACGAGCGCCTGTACCAGGCCACGCGCTGGCAGATCGTCGCGGTGCCCGGGCTGATCCCCGAGGTGCCGTTCTTCACGCTGCTGGCCAACCGCAAGTTCCCGGTCACGGACTGGATCCGCACGCCCGCCGAGTTCGACTACATCGTCGAGCCCGACGTGTTCCACGACCTGTTCGGCCATGTGCCGCTGCTGTTCAACCCGGTGTTCGCCGACTACGTCCAGCGCTACGGCGAGGGCGGCCTCAAGGCGGCCGAACTGGGCGCCTGCGAGATGCTCTCGCGCCTGTACTGGTACACGATCGAGTTCGGCCTGATCCGCGAAGCGGGCGGCCTGCGCGCCTATGGCGCGGGCATCCTGAGCTCGTCGGGCGAGCTGGCCTATGCGGTGCAAAGCCCCGAGCCGCAGCGCCTGCCACTGCAGCTCGAGCGCACCATGCGCACGCGCTACCAGATCGACAGCTACCAGCAGACCTACTTCGTCATCGACAGCTTCGAGCAGCTGTTCGACCTGACGGCGGCCGACTTCGCGCCGCTCTACGCGCGCCTGCGCGGCCTGCCCGAGTTCGCGGCCGACGCGCGCGCGGCGGCGGCCTGATCACCTTTTCTGATAGCGGCCAGCGCTGTCCAGGCAAGCGCTGGAGGCCTTTTTGTCCTGAAAACGGCTCACCCCGCGCGGTCGCTGTCCAGTGCCTCCAGGCAGGCCTGCAGGACCTGCGGATGGCAGGCCATCTGCACGTGCGCCACGCCTGCGATGAAGCGGTGGGTGGCACCTGGCAGCGCCGCCGTGCTGGCCGGAAAGACGATCTGGTCGCAGTTCGAATACCAGCACGTAAACAGCGCCGCGCGCTCGGCGCGTTCGCCACGCTGCAGCAGCGCCAGCCAGTCGCCGCCCACCCGCATCTGCCGGCCGTTGGGCGAATAGGCAAAGCGCGCCAGCGCCGTGCCGCCGTGCGGCGTGCCCAGCGTGACGACGCGGTGCACGCGCGCGTCGGCACCGGCCGCCTGCAGCCAGGCGCGCACCGCCAGGCCGCCCATGCTGTGGCACAGCAGCAGCGGCGCCCGGCCCGTGGCCTGCGCCACGCGCCGCACGGCCGCGTCGATCAGCGGCACGTAGTCGTCGATGGCGCCGAACACCGGCTCCAGGTTCACGGCCTCGAACGCATGGCCGCGCGCGCGCAAAGCGGGCAGCCACGGCAGCCAGATCCCGCGGTTGCACAGAAACCCGTGCACCAGCACCACGCCGCGCGGCGCGGCCGCGCCCGGCGCCCGGGCCGGCAGCCAGTCGGGCTGGCTGCGGCTGCGAAAAGGCTGGCGCCAGCCGAAAACGCGCGCGGCCGCCAGCACCTCGGCC
>NZ_MWOK01000045.1 GCF_012932145.1 Acidovorax sp. SRB_14
CAACGGCAGCGCCACCAATGGCAGCGCCACCGCAGGCAGCGGCGGCAATGGCAATGGCGGGCGCGCCAATGGCGGAGACAGCGGTGGTGCGTCCGCTGCCAACGGCAGCGGCAGCGGCAGCGGTGGTGGCAGTGGCTCCGCCAATGGCGGCAGCAACACCGACGGCGGCACGGGCGGCAACGGCGGCACCTCGGGCAGCGGCGGAGCCGCCACCGCCACCGGCTCAGGCGGCACCTCCAACAGCAATGGCGGCGGCAGCACCCGCACCGCCGGCATGGGCACGGGCGGCGCCGGCGGCAGCAGCACCAATGGCAGCGCCACCAACGGCGGCGCCAGCAACGGCGCCAACACCAGCGGCAACGGCGGCGCGGGTGGCAGCGGCGCGGGCGGCACGGGTGGCGCCGGCAGTGGCGGCACCAACACCGCCAATGGCGGCGCCGGTGGCACGGGCGCGGGCGGCAGCGGCGGCGCTGGCGGCACCAACACCGTGAGCGCGGGCACGTTCAGCATGGCCAACACCATGACCAGCGTCGGCCAGTCGGCCGCCGGCATCATGGTCGCGAGCCAGAACAGCGGCATCTCGTCGCTGGTCCAGCAGAGCGTGAACGTGCAGGCCAACCTGGCCGTCGGCAAGTAAGCGCCTCCCCAGGCCCGCGCAGCGCGTGCACGCCACGCCTGCGCTGCGCCTCTTGCCTACCCCAACGACCGCAACGAGGGCACACGCCATGACCTTGATCCGCTCCCTTCCCGCAGCGCTGGTGCTGCTCGGCACGCCCCTGCTGGCCAGCGTGGCCACGGCCCAGACCACTTCTGCCACCGACCTGTTTGCCAGCGCCGTGGACAGCGCCGCGCTCGACAGCTACCGCGGCGGCGCTGCCCAAGTGCACAGCGACATGGCCCTCACGGGCACCACTGCCGACAACACCGCCCAGCACGTCAACACCGGCAGCAACGCCATCAGCGCCGGCGCGTTCGCCAACATGAGCGGCATACCCGTCGTGGTCCAGAACTCGGGCGCCAACGTGCTGATCCAGAACGCCGTCATCGTGAACGTGCAGATGAACTGACACCGGTGGCCACCATGCGACTGCTTTTGCTTTCCCTGGCACTGCTGCTGAACGCAGCCACTGCGGCGGGCGCGCAACCGGCTTATTTCCCTTCCATGGCCGCAGGCGACGTGACCCTGCCTGTGACCAGCATCAAACAAGCGCGCCTGGCGGGCACGCTGCTGCAAAAATACGATTTCAGCTGCGGCTCGGCGGCCCTTGCCACGCTGCTGACCCACCACTACGGCACACCGGTCGACGAACAGACCGTGTTCGCCCAGATGTATGCGCTGGGCGACCAGGCCAAGATCCAGCGCGAAGGCTTCTCCTTGCTCGACATGAAGCGCTTTCTGGCCAGCCTCGGCTTCGAGGCCGACGGCTTCCAGCAGCCCCTCGACAAGCTGCAGGAAGCACGCATTCCGGCGATCGTGCTGGTCAATGAAAACGGCTACCAGCACTTCGTCGTGGTCAAAGGCCTCCAAGGCGACCGCGTGCTCGTGGGCGATCCGGCGCAAGGCACGCGCGCCCTGTCGCGCGCTGCCTTTGAATCCCTGTGGCAGAGCAAGCTGCTGTTCGTCATCCACAACGCCATGGATGCTGCGCGCTTCAACCTGGCCGCCGACTGGCGTGTGGCGCCGCGCGCGCCCCTGGGCAGCGAGATGGCCCGTGCGGGCTTCACCGGCTTTGCCCTGCAAAAGCACGGGCCGGGAGACTTCTGATGCGCCGCGCACTGTTGCGAACCAGCGCAGCCCCAGGCCTTGCCAGAGCGGCCGCCTGCGCCTGCGTGGTGGGTGCGCTGGCCAGCCCTGCCGTGGCGGCGCCGCCCGCGCAAGACGCGGTCTGGATGGCCGTGGCCGACCAAACGCTCGACGGTCTGCGTGGCGGCTTCAACATGGGCGATGGCCTGATGGTGTCGTTTGGCATCTCCCGCGCCGTATTCATCAATGGCGCACTGATCACCGAGACCTCGCTCAACGTCGGCCGTGTGGCAGACCTCACACCGGCACAGGCGACCCAATTGAGCCAGAAGCTTGAGACCCTCAGCCTCGTGCAGAACGGACCAGGCAACAGCTTCGCGTCGGGCCCATCGACCACCACCAGCAGCCCGACGGCCACGGGTCCTACGGTCACCGCCATTGCCGGAGCGACAACGGGCACCTTCATCCAGAACTCGCTGAACAACCAGCAGATCCGCTACCAGACGATCATCAATGCCAGCAGCAACGGGCTGGGCATGGTGCGATCCGTGAACCTGCACGGCACCCTGGCCGACGCGATCCAGCAGAGCATTGGCCAGCGGTGACGGCGGTTATCACGAAAAGACCGTCAATCGCTTGATACACGTTCGCTGACAGCTATAAGTTTCATAGCATCATGCAACATTCGATCGACACCGCCATGAGCCCCGCAAGCGCACGGACGGCTTGCCACCGTCCGCGTACACCGCGCCGCGCCCCCGGCGTCACAGCATTGAGACACCCCAGTCTGCGGCATGTGGAAAGCGCAGGGCAAGGCGCGGCTTGGGGTGCCAGGTTGCCATGCCGCCGCCCCTGCCCCATGCAGTGCATGCGCCAGCCTGCTGTGGCCTTTGGGGTGGAAGCGTCTCGCACACCCGGCTTTTCGGCGCCAGACGGCCGCGGTCTTTGCGGCAGCCACGCCAACGCGGCCCCAGGGCACATGGCTGGCACCAAAGTTGCTGTGACCCCCGTGAATTGCGCCCGCGCAGCTCAACCCTTGATCCTGTTCCACTCACCGTAGGAGGCTCTATGAAGATGACACTTGTGGCTTCGGCCATGGCAGTTGCGTTTGGTATCAGCGGCGCGGCTTTCGCCAGCAGCACCGACCAGAACACCCGCCAAACGGGCACGTCAGGAAACAATTCCAGCACCAATATCAACAGCGGTGCGAGCAATGACAACAACAGCCAAACGACCACCCAGAACACAACCCGCACCGATAACACCAACACCACCACCAATACCAACACCAACCAATCCGACAATGGCACCAACAGGGGCTCTGGCGCGGCCACGGCCAGCGCGGCCCGCTCGGCGGCCCTGAACAACGGCTCGACGGGCACGCTGAGCGACACCTTCAACGTGTCTACCGCCATGGCCACCAGCAACCTCAGCGGCATGGTCACGGGCAACCGCGTGCGCGACATCGGCAACAGCGCCACCAACAGCGGCAATGCCAACGGTGGCACCGCCCAGGCGGGCACGGGCGGCGCCAGCAACGGTGGCCGCGCCAGTGGCTCGGGCACGGGAGGCACGGGGGCCGCAGGCAACGGGTCCAACGGCTCTGCAGGTGGCAATGCCTCCAACGGCAACATCAACAACGGCAGCGCCACCAATGGCAGCGCCACCGCAGGCAGCGGCGGCAATGGCAATGGCGGGCG
>NZ_MWOK01000037.1 GCF_012932145.1 Acidovorax sp. SRB_14
CCGCCGCGCGCGATGGCCGCGCAGGCCGAGGCCCGCTTCGGCCCCGCCGCCAGCGCCGCCGGCGCATGGCTGCTGCGCTTGGAACAATGCCGCTATGCCGACGCCCGCACGGCGCCGGCGCAGCTCAAAATCCTGCAGCGCGAACTGCGCCGCCTGCGCTGGCCCACCGCCCGCACCCCATGATGCCCATGACCATGTTGAAGAAAATCCTCCAAACCACTCTTGTTTTCATAGCTGCCAGCGCTTTATGCACGGGCGCTACAGCCCAGAAACACCAAAAAAAATCGGTAGGCAAACCCGCCACGGCCCGCGCCGCCGAAGGCAGCACGCCCTACGCCAGCCGTGCCGACGCCATGGCGTTTGCCGACGACCTGGCCGAGCGCCGCGACCTCGACCGCGAATGGGTGCGCCAGGCCATTGGCCAGGCGCGCTTTTTGCCGCAGGTGCCGCGCCTCATGCTGCCGCCCGCCCAGGGCACGGCCAAGAACTGGCGCGCCTACCGCAGCCGCTTCATCGACCCGGTGCGCATCCGCGCGGGCGTGGCGTTCTGGCAGCAAAACCGCGCAGCGCTGGAGCGCGCCGAGCGCGAGTATGGCGTGCCGGCCGACATCATCGTCGGCATCATCGGGGTCGAAACGATCTACGGCCAGAACATGGGCAGCTTCCGCGTGATGGACGCGCTGGCCACGCTGGCCTTCGACTTTCCGGGCGCGCACCCGCGCGCGCCCGAGCGCACCGAGTTCTTCCGCCGCGAGCTCGAACAGTTCCTGAGCCTCACGCACCGCACCAACGTCGACCCCTTTGATCCGCGCGGCAGCTACGCCGGCGCCATGGGCCTGCCGCAGTTCATGCCCTCGAGCTGGGTGCGCTACGCGGTGGACTTCGACGGCGACGGGCGCATCGACCTGTTTGGCAGCCCCGCAGACGCCATCGGCTCGGTCGCCAACTACTTCATCGCGCACGGCTGGACGCCGGGCATGGCACCCTACTACCCGGTCGAATTCGACACGGCGCGCGTGGACATGGACGCGCTGCTGGCGCCCGACATCCTGCCCACCTTCAGCGCCACCAGCATGGCCGCCAAGGGCGCCATCGTGCAGGGCGCGGGCGCGCAGCACGCGGGGCCGCTGGCGCTGGTCGAGCTTCAAAACGGCGACGACGCGCCGAGCTATGTGGCCGGCACCGAGAACTTCTACGCCATCACGCGCTACAACTGGTCGAGCTACTACGCGATGGCAGTAATCGAGCTGGGCCGCGAGGTGGCGGCCGCGCGCAGCCGCTGACATGCAGCCCGCTCTTTCAGACACCTGCCCATGACCGACACCACCGACCTGCCCCCGCTGGACGCCCCGCCACCGGGCCTGTACCGCCACTACAAGGGCGGCTGGTACGAGGTGCTGGGCGGCGCGCGCTGCAGCGAAACCTTGCAGGGCATGGCGCTGTACCGCGCGCTCTACGGCGCGGGACTCGAGGGTGGCGCGCTGTGGGTGCGGCCCGCCGCCATGTTCTGCGAAACCGGCGACTTCGGCGGACACCGCCAGCGCCGCTTCGTGCGCCACGACCCGGCAAGCCTGCCGCTGGCCGATCTGGCCACCGCGCGTGCGCTTATCGCGCACCTGCACGGCCAGGCGCAGCGCAGCGGCACCGACCTGGACAACACCCTGCGCCCGCCGCCGCGCGAACCGGCCACCTGCTGCGGGCGCGGCTGCAACGGCTGCGTGTGGGAAGGGTTTTACGCCGCGCTCGACCACTGGCGTGCCGACGCGCTGGCGCTGCTGCCACGCTAGCGTCGACGCGCCGGCGCCATTCGGGCCACAATCTGCCGCGGCCGCGTGGCTTTGCCCGGCCTGCGCCACGCGCTGCCTTGGCACTGCGCGGGCCGCAGGTCTCTTGTTGTCTTTGCCCCCATCCACCCATGCCTTTTTCCCCTCCTCCCACGCCCGCCGCTGCCGCCGCTGCCGCCGCTGCCGCCGCTGCCGCCGCTGCCACCGACGCCATCGTGCGCGTGCGCGGCGTGAGCAAAACCTACGCCGGCGGCTTCCAGGCGCTGAAGAACATCGACCTGGACATCCGCCGCGGCGAGATCTTCGCCCTGCTCGGGCCCAACGGCGCCGGCAAGACCACGCTGATCAGCGTCATCTGCGGCATGAGCAATGCCACCGAAGGCAGCATCACGGCCGACGGCCACGACACCGTGCGCGACTACCGCGCCGCGCGCGCGGCCATCGGCCTGGTGCCCCAGGAACTGCACACCGATTCGTTCGAAACCGTGTGGGCCACCGTGAGCTTCAGCCGCGGGCTGTTCGGCAAGCCGCCCCACCCGGCGCTGATCGAGAAGATCCTCAAGGACCTCTCCCTCTGGGACAAGAAGGACACCAAGATCCTCGCACTCTCGGGCGGCATGAAGCGCCGCGTGCTGATCGCCAAGGCGCTGTCGCACGAGCCGAAAATCCTGTTCCTCGACGAGCCCAGCGCCGGTGTCGACGTGGAGCTGCGCCACGACATGTGGCGCCTGGTGCGCGCGCTGCGCGACGCCGGCACCACCATAATCCTGACCACGCACTACATTGAGGAAGCCGAGGACATGGCCGACCGCATCGGCGTGATCCGCCAGGGCGAGCTGATCGTGGTCGAAGACAAGCAGGTGCTGATGCGCAAGCTCGGCAAGAAGCAGCTCACGCTCACGCTGCAGCACCCCATGGCGCGCGTGCCCGACGCGCTGGCGCGCTGGCCGCTGGAGCTGTCTACCGACGGCCAGGCGCTGACCTACCGCTTCGACACCCAGCAGGACGACACCGGCATCGCCGCGCTGCTGCGCGCGCTCAGCGAGCACGGCATCGATTTCAAGGACCTGCATTCGCGCGAAAGCTCGCTCGAAGACATCTTCGTCAGCCTCGTGCACGAACAGAAAGCCCCCCAATGATGGGTTTCAACCTGCACGGCGTGCGCGCCATCTACCGCTTCGAGATGAACCGGGCCTTTCGCACCTGGGCGCAAAGCCTGATCGCGCCGGTGCTCTCGACCTCGCTCTACTTCATCGTTTTCGGTTCGGCCATCGGCTCGCGCATGGGCGATATTGGCGGCGTGGACTACGGCGCCTACATCATCCCGGGCCTGCTCATGCTCTCGTTGCTGAGCGAAAGCATTTCCAACTCGTCCTTCGGCATCTACATGCCCAAGTGGTCGGGCACCATTTACGAGCTGCTGAGCGCGCCGGTCAACTGGGTCGAGGTGCTGCTGGGCTATGTGGGCGCGGCAGCCACCAAATCGCTGATGGTGGGTGCGCTGATTCTGGCCACGGCGCGGGTATTCGTGCCCTACGAAATCGCGCACCCGGTGTGGATGCTCGGTTTTCTGGTGCTCACGGCCGTCACCTTCTGCCTGTTCGGCTTTCTCATCGGCCTGTGGGCCGACAGCTTCCAGAAGCTGCAGATCATTCCGCTGCTGGTCATCACGCCGCTAACGTTTCTGGGCGGCGCGTTCTACAGCATCAACATGCTGCCGCCGTTCTGGCAGACGGTCTCACTGTTCAACCCGGTGGTCTACCTCATCAGTGGCCTGCGCTGGGCCTTCTATGGCGCGGCCGACGTGCACATTGGCGTGAGCGTGGGCATGACGCTGGTGTTCATGGCGGCGTGCCTGGGCCTGGTGTGGTGGGTGTTCAAAACGGGCTACCGGATTCGGCGCTGAGCGCCATCACGCAGCCTGTGGGCTGCTACACCATGGCGGTGATCGAGCTGGGGCGGGAAGCGGCCGCTGCAGCGGACCAACCATGAAGTCGCCCACGGAGCTTAGCGGCCTTTAAGGTCGATCAAATAGTGGTCAGCATACTGGATTCCACCCAATCCACCCGATGCATACACAGACACTAGGTTTGCCTTACCCTTTTCCTTGAACATAGAGAAATTTTTCTGATCACCCACAGTATCGAACTTCTTATCGGCACGCAATTCCTTGTCGCGCTTGCTGGCCACCTGCGAGGTGCGCGGCAGGCTTTCCACCACATAGACCAACACTTGAGAGGTCCCCTGTACCTTGAGAAAACTGTAATTAACAAAACGGTCCTCGTTCACCAGCGCGACATAGGCGAACTTGTGCGTTGACTCACTGAGTTGACTTTTGTCCAGTGTTTCGTTGTCAAAAAACTTGTAGACCCACGTTCCACTCTTCATGTGGGGCTGTAACACGGACTTATAGACCGTCACCGCATCCTCTTCACCCAAGCTAAGTGCAGCGGCGAATTGCTGAATAGCTTTTTGCTCGTTTTCACTGAAGGAATGAATCTCGCCCAAGGCAAACGAGGAGGCATGCATCAGACCAAAAATAACAAAGGCAAGGATCTTTTTCATTGCAAACAGATTTAGTGAGGGTGAGCGTTGGAGTCAGTGCAATTTATGAAACAATTTGATGCAAATTATAACAAATAGAATCTCCACCCAGCCCCACCGTCAAAACCGCTGCATTTGGCAACTCGTAGATTGCTGCGCCTTGGCAGCCGGAATCTGCCGCACCACGCGAAAACCGTAGCCCGAGCCTTCGACGTCGAACTTGACGCCCTGCGTGCCCTGCTTTTCCATCACACCCACCACCAGCGGCTGCTGGAACTGGTGGTCGACGGCGCGCATGCTGCCGCTGCGCCCTGCCAGCTGCACGCTGGCTTTTTCCATCTGCCGGGCCACGGACACCACGTCGGTGCTGCCCGCGCGCTCGATGGACTGGGCCAGCGCCTCGACCATGAGCTGCATGCGCATGTGCACATAGTCGTCCTGCGGCCTGGGAAAGCGCTCGCGGAAGGACTGGTAGAAGGCCTCGCTTTGCAGGCTTTGCACATTGGGCAACCAGTCGGCCACGGCCACGACCTTGCCGACGCCGGCGTCGCCGATGGCGGCCGGCGCGCCCAGCGCGTTGCCGTAGAAGGTGTAGAAGCTGCCGTCGAAGCCGACCTCGCGCGCGGCCTTGACCAGCAGCGTCAGGTCGTTGCCCCAGTTGCCCGTGACCACGGCCTGCGCACCGCTGGCCTTGATCTTGACGGCATAGGGCGCAAAGTCCTTCACGCGGCCCACGGGGTGCAGCTCGTCGCCCACCACGGCCACGTCGGGGCGCTGCGCGCCCAGTTGGCGCCGGGCCTCGCGCAGCACGGCCTGGCCGAAGCTGTAGTCCTGGCCGATCAGGTACACGCTCTTGAGCGCCTTGTCCTCGCGCACCACTTCCATCAGCGCGGCCATGCGCATGTCGGCATGGGCGTCAAAGCGGAAATGCCAGAAGCTGCACTTTTCGTTGGTCAGGATGGGGTCGACCGCCGAATAGTTGAGGAACAGCACGCGCTTGCCCGGGTCGCGCTCGTTGTGCTTGTTGATCGCGTCGAGCAGCGCCGCGGCCGTGGCCGAGGAGTTGCCCTGCATCACGATGCGGGCGCCGTCGTCGATGGCCGCGCGCAGGGCCGACAGGGCCTCTTCGTTCTGGCCCTTGCTGTCGTAGCGCTGCAGCACCAGCGGCCGCGCGCCGCCCGCCGCCGCCGGCAAGGCCACGCCGCCGCGCGCGTTCACGCGGTCGATGGCCCAGAAGATGTTGCGGAACACCGCCTCGCCGGTGTTGGCGAACGGGCCCGAGAGGCTTTCGATCAGCGCCACCTTGATGGGCGCGGCGGACGGGGCGACCACGGCCGAAGCGCCCGGCGTGGGCGCCTGCGCAAAGCTGGCCGAGAGGGCGGCAAACGCCAATAGAGCCGCTGCGCCGGTTTTCAAGGCGGCGGGCTTGAATTTATTCATGGGGGGCTTTTCCTTGAAATCACTGGCGGTGCACGCACTTGCTTGGCATGCGGCGACCACACCGGGAGCCGCGCAGTGTATAGGAGTAACCCTGATGATCTTCGCCCCCGTGGTGCGCCGCGCCGCCTATGCCACCCGCCTCCCGATGTCCGACCTGGCACTGCAGCGTTTCCTGCGCGCCGCACTGGCCCGCCCCGCCGCCGCGCCTGGCTGCAGCGCCGCGCAAGACGAGAAAGCCATCACCTTGCAGCTCGATGTGCCCGGCCTGGCGCGCGAGCAACTGGACATCACGATCGACGGCGCCGTGGTGCGCGTGCGCAGCGTGGACGGTGCGCCGCGCCAGGTGCAGCGCGCCTGGGAATTGCCCGAAGCCATCAACGCCGCCGCGAGCGGCGCCAAGCTCGAGCATGGCGTGCTGACGCTCACGCTGGCCAAGTTGGCGCCGGTGAACCGGGCCACGCACTTGACCATCCAGTGACGGCACTGCGCTCGGAAAAGCTCCTGTTTCCGTAGCTGCATGCGCCCGGCCCTATGGGGTTTCGGGGGTTTTTTATTGGAATTTCTGCGCACGAGCACAGCAGCCGCGGGCGTTGCGGTTTCACGAGGGCGCGCGCATGATCGGCACGCGTCCAAAGCCCGCGTGGACGCCCTCTTCCCTCTTCCTTTTCCTGCGGGCTCCAGGAGCGGACCATGGAACACTCCCCGGCCTCCACACCCGAACAACTCAAGGCAGCCACCCGCGACGCCTGGGAAAGCGCCGCACAGGGGTGGGACGCCCAGACCCCGCACATCCACCGCTGGCTCGCCGATGTCACCGACGCCATGCTGGACGCGGCCCAGGTGCAGCCCGGCGCACGCGTGCTCGACGTGGCCGCCGGCGCCGGCGACCAGACGGTGGCGATCGCCCGCCGCGTGGGGCCCGGTGGCCAGGTGCTGGCGACGGACATTTCGCCCGCCATCCTGGCCCTGGCCGAGCGCCAGGCGGTGAACGCCGGCCTGGGCCAGGTGCAAACCAAGGTCGCCGACGCCGAGCACCTGGACCTCGCCGGCGCAGACTTCGACGCCGCCATCTGCCGCCTCGGGCTCATGTTCTGCCCCGACCCGCTCGCGGCGCTGCGCGAAATGCACGCGGCGCTCAAACCGGGAGGCCACGCCTGCACCCTGGTGTTCGCCGCGCCGCAGGACAACCCCAGCATGGCCCTCGTCGCCGCCACGGCGCTGCGCCATGCCCAGCAGCCGCCACGGGACCCGTACCAGCCGGGCACGCTGTTCAGCCTGGGCAAGCCGGGCCTGATCGACGCGCTGTTTGCGCAGGCCGGCTTCACCGGCGTGCGCACTACTGCGGTGCCAGCGGTGTTTCGCTTGCCGTCCAGCGCGGCCTTTCTCGACTTCATCCGCACTTCGGCCGCACCCATCCGGCAACTGCTGGCCCCGCTGGACGCGGACGCCCGTGCAGCGGCCTGGCATGACATGCAAACGCAGCTCGACGTGTTCCAGGGCGCCAACGGCTGGGAGGGGCCGAACACACTGCTGCTGACCGTGGGGCGTCGCGCGCCGGATTGAGGCCCGGCCTCGACCTCAGACCGCGGCGGCGCTCCCCGGCGCGATCGCATCGAGCGGCCAGCGCGGCTTGACGTCAAACGCATAGTCGCGGTTGGCCTGCTGCTGCCCCGACTGCAGGCGCATGGCGGCGGCCAGGGCGATCATGGCGCCGTTGTCGGTGCACAGGTGCAGCTCGGGGTAGTGCACGCGCACGCCGAGCCGGGAGCAGGCGGCGTCGAGCTGCGCGCGCAGCAGGCGGTTGGCCCCCACGCCGCCGGCCACGACGATGCGCCGCAGGCCGGTCTCCTTCAACGCTGCCAGCGACTTCTTGACCAGCACCTCGACGATGGCGGCCTGCGTGCTGGCGGCCAGATCGGCCTTGCGCGCCTCCAGGTCGCCGCCCAGCTTCTTGGCCTGCGTCATCACGGCCGTCTTCAGGCCGGCAAACGAGAAGTCGAGGTTGCCGCTGTGCAGCAGCGGGCGCGGCAGCTTGAACGCCGCCGGATCGCCCTGCTCAGCCAGCCGCGAGAGCGCGGGCCCGCCCGGGTAGCCCAGGCCCATGAGCTTGGCCGACTTGTCGAATGCCTCGCCCGCGGCGTCGTCGATGGTCTCGCCCAGGATGGCATAGCGGCCCACGCCGTCCACGCGCATCAGCTGCGTGTGGCCGCCCGAGACCAGCAGCGCCACAAAAGGGAACTCGGGCGGGTCGGCGCTCAAGAACGGCGACAGCAGATGGCCCTCGAGGTGGTGCACGCCCAGCACGGGCCTGTCCAGCGCCGCGCCCAGGGCGCAGGCCACGCCCGCGCCGACCAGCAGCGCGCCGGCCAGGCCGGGCCCGCGCGTGTAGGCCACCACGTCCACCTCGGAAAGCGCCCGGCCCGACTCGGCCAGCACCGCTTCGGTCAGCGGCAGCACGCGGCGGATGTGGTCGCGGCTGGCCAGTTCGGGCACCACGCCGCCGTAGGCCTGGTGCATCTCGATCTGGCTGTGCAGCGCATGCGCCAGCAACGTGGGCACGCGCGCCCCGGCATGCGCCTGCACGAGCGCCACGCCGGTTTCGTCACACGAGGATTCGATGCCTAGCACCAGGAAATTTGTCTGCACGATGGAGGTCCTTCAAGGGGCGCCAGTGTAGGGCGAGCCCCAAGTGGCCGTCCACGCCATGGGACAATCCCGCACATGAATCCGGAACAGTACGTCCAGCAAAAAGCCGCCGCCTCGGGCAGCAGCTTCTATTACGCCTTCCTGTTCCTGCCCCGCCCCCGGCGCGCGGCGATCACGGCTTTTTATGCGTTTTGCCGCGAGATCGATGATGTTGTCGATGAAGTCAGCGACTCAGGCGTCGCGCGCACCAAGCTCGCCTGGTGGCAGGGCGAGGTGGCGCAGTCCTTCAAGGGCCAGCCCACGCACCCCGTGATGCAGGCGCTGATGCCGCACGCCAGCACCTACCAGATCGAGCAACGCCACCTGCAGGCCGTGATCGAGGGCTGCGTCATGGACCTGGACCAGACGCGCTACCTCGACTACGCGGGCCTGCAGCGCTACTGCCACCTGGTGGCCGGCGTGGTGGGCGAGGTGGCGGCGCAGATCTTCGGCCAGACCGATCCGGGCACCACCGCGTACGCGCACCGCCTGGGCCAGGCGCTGCAGCTCACCAACATCCTGCGCGACGTGGGCGAGGACGCCCTGCGCGGGCGCATCTATTTGCCCGTCAACGAGCTGCAGCAGTTCGATGTGAAGGCGCACGAGATCCTCAAGCGCGAATACTCCGAGCGCTTCACCGCGCTGATGCGCTTCCAGGCCGAACGCGCGCACCGCCTCTACGGCGAGGCGCTGGCGCTCCTGCCGGCCGCCGACCGGCGCGCGCAAAAACCCGGCCTGATGATGGCCAGCATCTACCGCACGCTGCTCACCGAGATCGAGCGCGACAACTTCCAGGTGCTGCACCAGCGCGTGAGCCTGACGCCGCTGCGCAAGTTCTGGCTGGCCTGGAAGATGCAGGCGCTCGGGCGGATGTGAGCCATGCACATTGCCATCATCGGCGCCGGCTGGGCCGGCATGGCGGCGGCCATCGCCGCCGTCGAGGCCGGCCACCACGCCACGGTTTTTGAAGCCGCCCGCAGCGTCGGCGGGCGCGCCCGGGCCGTTCTGGCCTCGGACGTGGACGGCGCCCCGCTGCGGCTCGACAACGGCCAGCACATCCTGATCGGCGCCTACGCCGAGTCGCTGCGCCTGATGCGCCAGGTCGGCGTGGACCCCGACGCCGCGCTGCTGCGCCTGCCGCTGGCGCTGCGCTTTGCCGACGGCAGCGGCCTGCAGTGGCCCGAGCTGCCGCCGCCCTGGGACGCCGTGGTCGGCATCGCGCGTGCGCGCGGCTGGCACTGGCGCGACCGGCTGGCGCTGCTGCGCACGGCCCACGCCTGGCAGCGCGCGCGCTTTGCCTGCGCGCCGCAGCTGTCGGTGGCCGCGCTGTGCACGGCCTTGCCGCCCCGGCTGGTGGCCGAATTCATCGACCCGCTGTGCGTGGCCGCGCTGAACACGCCGGCGGACCAGGCCAGCGGCCAGGTCTTCTTGCGCGTGCTGCAAGACAGCCTGTTTGGCGGGCGCGGCGGCTCCAACCTGCTGCTGCCGCGCGTGGACCTGGGCGAAGTGTTTCCCGAAGCCGCGGCGCGCTGGCTGCGCGCCCAGGGCGCCATCGTGCGCACCGGCCTGCGCGTGCAGGCGGTGCTGGCCGCGCCGCAGGGCGGCTGGAGCGTGGACGGCACCCTGTTCGACGCAGTGGTGCTGGCGGCACCGAGCACCGAGGCCGCGCGCCTCGTCTCACACTGCGCGCAGACGGCGCCGTTTTCGATGGCGGTGCCGATGTGCGACTGGGCCGCCTGCGCGCAGGCGCTGCGCTTTGAGACCATCACCACGGTCTATGCGCAGGGCCCGGTGCGCCCCGATGGCCTGCTGCTGGCCGCGCCCATGCTGGCCCTGCGCAGCCACGCCGACCACCCGGCGCAATTCGTCTTCGACCGTGGCCAGCTCGGCGGCCCGGCCGGCCTGCTGGCCTTCGTCGTCAGCACCAGCCAGGGCGAGCGTGCGCAACTGGAGCAGCAGGTGCTACGGCAGGCACGGGCCGAACTGGGCCTGGCCGATCTGCGCGCCGTGCAGACCGTGGTCGAAAAGCGCGCCACGTTTGCCTGCACCCCGGGCCTGCAGCGCCCCGCCGCGCAGATCGCACCGGGCCTGTGGGCCTGTGGCGACTACATTGCCGGACCTTACCCCGCGACGCTGGAAGGCGCGGCGCGCAGCGGCACCGAGGCGGGACGGAGCGTGGGCGGCAACGCCAGCGCGTGACGCGCCCACCCGGCGCGCAGCGCCGTGCGCGGCACCTTTTCCGCGCCACTGGACAGGCGGCGCTGCCGCCTTGCCCACCCCCGCTGCCCATCGGCCGCCATGGACGCCGTCCGGCACCAAATGCCGGATGAAAGGCCCGTACACCGATTTTTGTCGTGTTTATGTTAAGGTTGTTGCGTTTTTGACACTTTCAGGCCACCTGCTTTTGCGTGGCCTTTGCGGCGCTGCAGCGCCGTCGCCGTGCGCACACCGTGCGCCACCTTTCCATGCCAGGCGGCGTGTATCGGTTGCCAATGTTCCCTGAACGCTGCGCCTCCACCGATCCCGCCCTGCCGTGGCGCCAGGAAGCTGGCGCCGACTGCCCTTCGGGCCTGGCCCTCGCGGCTGTGGACTCGCCCCTGCGGCGATCGCGGCCACCCATGTCCTTCGTTCGGCTGCCGCCTCGCGACAGGGACTGCGGCCGTCTTGGCGGCCGCTTCAACCACAGGAGAACCCCACCCATGAAACAACGCATCGCCATCCTCGGCGCCGGTCCCAGCGGCCTGGCGCAACTGCGCGCTTTTGAGGCGGCCGGCAAGGCCGGGGCCGAGCTGCCCGACATCGTCTGCTACGAGAAGCAGAGCGACCTGGGCGGCATGTGGAACTACACCTGGCGCACCGGACTGGATGCGCACGGCGAGCCGGTGCACGGCAGCATGTACCGCTACCTGTGGTCCAACGGCCCCAAGGAGTGCCTGGAGTTTGCCGACTACAGCTTTGAGCAGCATTTCGGCAAGCCCATTGCCTCATACCCGCCGCGCGCCGTGCTGCGCGACTACATCATGGGCCGGATCGAGAAGAGCGACCTGCGCCGCTGCATCCGCTTCAACATGGCGGTGCAGTGGGTATCGTACGACGCAGAAACCGGCAAATTCTCGGTGACCGTGCGCGACATGAAGGCCGACGCGCTGTCGACCGAGGAATTCGATTACGTGGTGGTGGCGACGGGCCATTTCTCGACGCCCAACACGCCGTACTTCGAAGGTCTGGAGCAGTTTCCGGGACGCGTTCTGCATGCCCATGACTTCCGCGACGCCTGTGAATTCACGGGCAAGGACCTGCTGCTGGTGGGCAGCAGCTATTCCGCAGAGGACATCGGCACGCAATGCTACAAGTACGGCGCCAAGTCGGTCACCTTCAGCTACCGCAGTGCGCCCATGGGCTACGACTGGCCCGGCGTGTTCAACGAGGTGCCGCTGCTGCTGCGCGTGGAAGACCGCACCGCGCACTTTGCCGACGGCAGCCAGCGCGAGATCGACGCGATTGTCCTGTGCACCGGCTACCAGCACCATTTCCCGTTCCTGGCGGACGGGCTGACGCTGCGCACGCACAACCGCCTGTATCCCGAGAATCTGTACAAGGGCGTGTTCTGGATCGACAACCCCAAACTCATTTACCTGGGCATGCAGGACCAGTACTACACCTTCAACATGTTCGATGCGCAGGCCTGGTACGCGCGCGACGTGGTGCTGGGCCGCATGGCCCTGCCCGATGCCGCCGCCATGGCCGCCGATGCCGCACACTGGGTGGAGCGCGAGCAGGCGGCGACCGACCCCGACGCGCACATCGACTTCCAGGCGGCGTACATCCGCGACCTCGTCGGGCCGACCGACTACCCGGATTTCGACATCGAAGGCATGGGTGCGCTGTTCAAGGAATGGAAGCGCGACAAGCAGGCCGACATCCTGGGCTACCGCGACAAGAGCTACCGCTCCACCATGACCGGCACACTGGCACCGCCGCACCACACGCCGTGGATGCAGGCCCTGGACGACTCGTTGGAGGCCTTCCTGGCGGAACCGGTGCAGCCTGCGGCGAAAGCACCGCAAGCGCCGACGCCCGTGCCGGAGTTGCGCCAGCGGAATTGTCAAAAAGAAGAGCAGCCCGCGCTGGCTGGGTAAGCGTTAGCGCACGATTTGACCCTTATTGTGGCGCGGCGTGGCGCCGCTCACCGCTTGCGCGCCAGCGCCCGCACCGCGTGGTGCGCCGGCCGGCCCAGGCAGCGCGCCAGCCAATCGCTGGTCACCGGACTCTGCGGCCACAGGGTGGGCGCCGGGCGTGCCCACGACAGCACGCTGGCCACGCACAGGTCGGCCACGGTAAAGCGCTGGGCCGCGATGTGGGCCTCGCCCAGCCCCTGCTGGCGCGCCAGGTGCTGCTCCAGCACGGCCAGCGGGGCGCGCAGGCGCTTTTCCGCCACCTCGGCCAACGCGGGTTTGCGCTGCTCCGGCGGCATCACGGCGCGGTGCATCAGCACCGTCAGCGCGTCTTTCTCCAGCTCCGTCACGGCCCAGAAGCTCCAGCGCAGCGCGTCGGCGTCCTCGCGCGGCGTGGCCGGGGTGAGGCTCTTGCCATCGGCCGGCCCATGGTGGCGCGCCAGGTACAGCGCACAGGCCATGCTTTCCCACACCACCACGTCGCCGTCCGGGCGCTGATCCACGAGCACGGGGATGTGGCCGTTGGGGTTAAGCGCCAAAAACTCCGGCGTGTGCGTGGCGCCGCCCAGGTAGGGCGTGGCGACATGTTCAAAGTCCAGGCCCAGTTCGGTGGCGGTCCACAGCGGGCGCAGAGCGCGCGATGCGGCAATGCCGTAAATGCTCAAACCCATGGGATGGCGTCTCCATCAAAAACAAAAAAAGAACTCAACCGCGCTCCTGGCGCAGTCGCTCGCACAGGGCGGCAAGCCCGGCCACGGTGAGATGGGGCGCATGCGGGGCATGCTCCCACGGCAGACCGGTGCGGTTGAGCCAGGCCACCTGCATGCCCGCGTTCAGCGCGCCCACGCCGTCGAGGTGCGCGTCGTCGCCCACGTGCAGGACCTGGCTCGCGGCCACGCCGGCGGCCTGCGCGCCGCGGTGGAAGATGCGCGCATCGGGCTTGGCCGCGCCCACCTCGCGCGCGCTGACGGCGGCGTGAAAGTAGCGCCCCAGCCCCACGCGCTGCACATCGGCATTGCCGTTGGACAACGCCACCACGGGAAAGCGGCTGCTCAGGTATTCCAGCGCGGGCAGCGCATCGTCGAACAGATCGACGCGCTGGCGCTCGGCATAGAAGACCTCGAACGCCGGCCCGGCCAGCGCCGGGTCGTCGCCCGCGCGTTCCATCGCGCGGCGGATGGACTCGCGGCGCAGCGCGCTCAGGTCGTGCGCCCGGTCGGCCAGCTCGCGGTTCACTTCGTCGCGGATGGCGCGCAGCACGCCGGGCTGGGCCGACCAGGCCACGGTGGCGGGCGCGTGCTCGGCCAGCCAGGCCTGCAGCTGCGCCTCGGCGCGCGCAATGGTCGGCCAGACGGGCCAGAGGGTGTCGTCGAGGTCGAGCGTGATGGCGCGGATGCGGGAGAAGTCGAGGGGCGTAGCAGGCACGGCAGGCAAAGGGAGAAAAGAGAGGGCGCCACCGCCACCGGGTTGCGCCCGGCGCAGGATACCGCAGGCCGCCACAATGGAGTGCCGGACGAGAACGCATTCACGAGGAGGCACCGTGGCCTGGATCATTGCGAAGTACCTGCTGACTGCCGCCGTCGTCGTGCTGGTCTCCGAAGTGGCCAAGCGCAGCGACAGGCTGGGCGGCCTGGTGGCGGCGCTGCCGCTCGTCACCGTGCTGACGCTGGTCTGGCTCTACCTGGAAAAGCAGCCCCAAGAGAAAATCGCCGCGCACGCCTGGTACACGTTCTGGTATGTCGTTCCCACCTTGCCGATGTTCCTGGTGTTTCCCTGGCTGCTCGCGCGCTGGGGATTCTGGCCTGCACTGCTGGCCAGTGCGCTCCTCACCGCCACCTGCTTCGGCATTTTTGCGTTGGCGGTGCGGCGCTTTGGCATAGAGTTGCTGTAGCCGGCGCGCCGCCTTGACGCCCAGCGCAGGCGCTGACGCCCCACCCCCCACAGGAGCACGACATGACACACGCATTGACCGCCGCCCAACGCAGCGAACTCGAGGCCCTGCTGCTGGCGCGCCGGCGCGAACTGGGCGCACAAATGGAGCAAAACCGCGACAACATGGCGCCGCCCTCCGCCGACGACGATGGCGAGGGGCAGAGCAACGTGGCGCGCGAGGTGGACCAAGCGCTCAGCGACATCGACGCCGCCGACCTTGCGCGCATCGACCAGGCCCTCAAGGCGCTGGAAGATGGCAGCTATGGCCTGTGCGCCGAATGCGGTTGCGCCATCCCGTTCGAGCGCCTGCGGATCGAGCCCCAGACGCAGCACTGCGTGGCCTGCAAATCGCGCTGGGAAAAGGCCCACAGCAAAGCCTGAGGGCGTCATCCGCGGCCCGCGCCGCTGCCGCTGTGCCAGCGGGGTGGGCGGCCTTTTTCAAGGAGTTGGAGATCCCATGGTGCCGTTTGTTTCTGCCCTGCGCCCCTGCTTTTCCGGCCTGGCGCTGGGCCTGGCCTGCGTTGCCGCCGCAGCGGCGGGACCGCCATCCCCGGCGCCGCTGGCGCCCTCGGGCGACGGCACTGATGTGATCGACCCGCGCACCCGACTGGCGTGGTCGCGTTGCGTGGAGGGCATGCACTGGAACGGCACCACCTGCACCGGCCAGCGCCAGCTGTTCGACCGCAGCCAGGCCAGCGCCCAGGCCCAGGCCCGCGCCCAGGCCGAGGGCCTGCGCTGGCGCCTGCCGCGCGCCAACGAACTGCGCCGCCTGGTGGACAAGGGCGCCACCCCTCCGGGCCTGGACCCGCGGCTGTTTCCGGCCGCCCCGCGCGACTGGCATTGGTCGGGCTCGGCCCCCATCCGGCAGGCGCAGGCCAACCCGTACGCCTACGACAGCATCGTGCAAGGCCGATCCGGCGGCGGCAGCCGCCTGGCCGTCAGCGAGGGCTGGGCCGTGAACCTGGCCACGGGCGAGGCGCGCGGCGACACGGCCAAAGCCAGCAAGCTGCCGGTGCGGCTGGTGCGGCCGCTGGACTGACGCGTTCGGACAGCGCGCGCAACGCGCCAGGCCCCCGGCGCGGCCGCCGCTTGCGCGAGAATGCCGCATGCCTTTTCAACCCGAACCCGCCTACACCCACGGGCAAGCCGCCCGCACCGCCATCCTGCTGTGCAACCTGGGCACCCCCGATGCCCCCACGGCCCCGGCGCTGCGGCGCTACCTGGGGCAGTTCCTGTCGGACCAGCGCGTGGTCGAGATCCCCAAACCGCTGTGGTGGCTGATCCTGCACGGCATCATCCTGCGCACGCGCCCGGCCCAGTCGGCGGCCAAATACGCCAGCATCTGGACGCCCGAAGGCTCGCCGCTGGCGGTGTGGACCGCCAAGCAGGCCACGCTGCTGCGCGGCTGGCTGGGCGAGGCCGGCCACAACGTGCTGGTGCGCCACGCCATGCGCTACGGCAACCCGTCCATTGCGAGCCAGCTCGACGCGCTCAAGGCCGAGGGCGCCACGCGCATCCTCATCCTGCCGCTGTACCCGCAGTATTCGGGCACCACCACGGCCAGCGTGTTCGACGCCGTTTACGCCTGGGCCGCGCGCACGCGCAGCGTGCCCGAGCTGCGCTTTGTCAACCGCTACCACGACGATGCCGACTACATCGATGCGCTGGCGGGCACCGTTCGGGCGCACTGGAAGCACCACGGGCCGCCCGACAAGCTGGTGATGAGCTTTCACGGCGTGCCCGAGCGCACGCTGCACCTGGGCGACCCCTACCACTGCGAAAGCCAAAAGACCGCGCGCCTGCTGGCCGAGCGCCTGGGACTGCAAAAGGGCGACTGGCAGCTCACCTTCCAGTCGCGCTTTGGCAAGGCCAAATGGCTGGGCCCCTACACCGAGCCCACCTTGATCGAGATGGGCAAGGCAGGCGTCGGCCGCGTGGACGTCATCTGCCCGGGCTTCACCGGCGACTGCCTCGAAACCCTGGAAGAAATCGACCAGGAAGCGCGCGCAGCCTTCCTGCGCGCGGGCGGCAAGGAGTTCCACTACCTCCCCTGCCTCAACGGCGACCCCGCCTGGATCGCCGCGCTCAGTGCCATTGCACGCCAGCACCTGGCGGGCTGGCCGGTGCAGCCTCCCGGCGCGGCCGCTGGCGCCGAAGCGCGTGCCCACGCGCTGGCCGGAGGCGCGACGGCCTGAAGGTGCGCCGCGGCCATTACTCACATTTCAATAGCTACCCGCACTGACGGGGCAAGCGCTGGAGGGCTATTTGATCTGAATGGCACCGCCGAAGACCCGCGCAGCGCGATGCCCGGGGGGGCGCTGCGGCGGCGTCACCACGGCAAACGCTCGCCCTGGTAGCTGAAGAATCCACCCGTTTCGGCGGGCGTCAGCGCATCGAGCACGCGCAGCATCTCGGACGCCGCCACGACGGCGGGCCGGCCGATCTCGGCGCCGCGAAATGGCCGCGACAGCGGTGAATCCACGGTGCCCGGGTGCAGCGCCGCCAGCACCGCCTGCGGCTGGCTGCGCTGCACTTCGATGGCGGCGGTCTTGACGAACATGTTGAGCGCCGCCTTGGAGGCGCGGTAGCTGTACCAGCCACCGAGCCGGTTGTCGCCGATGCTGCCCACCTTGGCCGAGAGCACGGCCAGCACACCGCGCTCGCGCGCGAGCAGCGGCGAAAAGTGCGCCAGCACCAGCGCCGGGCCCAGCGCATTGGCGCGGAAGGTCGCTTCCATCTGCGCATAGTGCAATTGGGCCAGGCGCTTTTCAGGCATGAATTGCGGCGTGTGCAGCAGGCCAGCGGCGAGAACGATGAGGTGAAACGGCCCCTGCGTGCGCAGCGCCCCTGCAGCGCGCGCGACACTGGCCTCGTCATCGAAGTCCATGGCCGGATCGGAGCGCCGGTGCAGGCCACGCACGCTGCCGCAGCGCGGCTCGGCCTGCAGACACTGCACGAACGCTGCGCCCAGGGCGCCCGAGGCGCCCAGCACCAGGGCGCGAAATCCGTCGGGGAAAGACCGCAGGGCAGAAACGCGCTCTTGCACGGCGAACGACTCAACTCAGTGGTGCGCCCGGTGCGCTCGGCGCCTCAGCCGCGGCTTTCGATGCCCAAGGCATCTGCATCTATGCGGTGCTTTTCCATCAGCCGGTACAAGGTCATGCGCGAAATGCCCAGCGCACGCGCCGCATGGGTGACGTTGTTTCCCGCGCGCGTGAGTGCCCGGAAGATCGCATCGCGCTCGGCGACGGTGCGCGCAGCGCCCAGGTCGGTGCGCGCAGTAGTGCCCAGGTCCTTGTGCGCGACCACATGGGCAGACGCCAGACCGAGATCGCGGGCGCTGATCCAGCGCTGGTCGGTCATGACCACCGCGCGCTGCACGCAGTTGTAAAGCTCGCGCACGTTGCCGGGCCAGGAATAGCTGGCCATAGCCGCCAGCGCCTGCCGGTCGAACCCTTCTATGCGCCGGGGGCGGTCGGCCGCGCAGACCTTGAGGAAATGCCTGGCCAACAGGGGCACGTCGTCCATGCGCTGGCGCAGCGGCGGCACCTCGATGGCCAGCACATTGAGCCGGTAGAACAAATCCTCGCGAAAGCGGCCGCGCGCCACGGCCTCGGCCAGATTCACATGCGAGGCGGCCACCACGCGCACGTCGACCGCGGTGCTGCGCACTGCGCCCACGCGCTGTATCTTCTTCTCCTGCAGAAAGCGCAGCATGTTCGTTTGCAGCTCCAGCGGCAGGTCGCCGATCTCGTCCAGGAAGAGGGTGCCGCCATCGGCGGCCTCGATCAGCCCGCGCCGATCGGCCGACGCCCCGGTGAACGCTCCCTTCACATAGCCAAACAGCTCGGACTGGATCAAGGACGGCGCGATGGCGCCGCAGTTGACCTCCACCCAAGGCCCGTCCTTGCGCGGCGAGCACGCATGGATGGCCTGGGCCGCCAGTTCCTTGCCGCTGCCGCTCTCGCCGCGGATCAGCACCGGGGCGGAAGCGCCCGCCACCTTGCGGATGTCCCGGCGCAACTGCACCATCGCCTCGGCCTGCCCTACCATGCCCAGCGTGCTGGCGTCGGAGGACGCCTCTGTGGCCCCCTGGCGCAGCACGGCGCGCTGGGCGGCATGTTCGAGCATGCGGTCGAGGTCGGGCCATTCGAGCGGCAGCACCTGGTAGTCAAAAAAGCACCCCAGGATCAGCGCCCGGAACGCGGGCGACTCCAGCACCGCGCCGTCGCACAAGGCCACCCATTCGGTGTGCAGCGTGTCGTGGACGCAGGCTTCCACCGCAGCCACGCCAGGTTCGTCCAAGCCCTGCGCGGCCCCAGCCACCAGCAGCACGACCGGGTAGCGGTGCTGCGACAGCAGGCGGCGCGCCGCGGGCACATCGCCGCAGAACGCCACGTCCCAGCCCCTGCCCCGCAAGTGGCCTTCCACGACCTTGCCCTCCGCCCCCAGGCTCAGACACAGGATCTTGCGCACAGGCATGGCGGGGCTTTCTGGTCAAAAAGACATGGGAATGCGCACGCTCAGCGTGAGGTCGGGCGTGTCGCGCGTCAGGCCTGCGCCCACCGTGACGTTCAGCGTCGTCCGGTCGCTGTAGCGGTACGAATAGCCCAGCAGCAAAGACGCCAACTGGATGCGCGCGGAACTGGCCACGGGCACGCCGTTCTGCTTGGTGCGGCCTACGGAGTTGAGGTCGACGCCCATGCTGAACGAAGAGCGGTCGTTGAGCGCCAGGCCCATGCCGAAGTTGATGCCCCAGACATCGCCGGGTTTGACGCTGCCGATGAATTCCTGCTCACCCGCGAGCACCCTCCGGCTCACGTTGCTGCGCTTGAAGTTGTGCGTGTAGCTGAAGCCGCCGAAGAACACCGCCGGATCCGAGGGCAGGAGCCAGGTCAGCGAAGGCTGCAGCGAATAAAAGCCCGAGCCGGTGGGCAAATCCAGCGGCAAACCCGTGCCGGTGGTGTTGCCCACGCAGCGGGTCACGCAGTCGGTCACCACATCGAACGGGTCTTTACCCGTGCGCGTCTTGAAGCGCAGCCCGCCGATCAGGAAGGGCTCGTTGCCCTGGGGCTGGTTGAGCTGGTAGCGGGCCGCAAATTCGATGTCACCGATCGCGCGGCCGCTGGAATTGAAGGCCTGCTCGTTCGCCGAGCCCGTGAAAATCTCGCGGCTGATCGCCGTGTCCGAGCGGTACACATAGGGCAGCCGCATCTCCACTTCGAGGCTGCGCGACAGCCCCCAGCGGCCGGTGAGCGCCGCAGTCAAGGTGTTGCGCTTGACCTCCCGCACGTCGACCAGCCCGATCAGCAGCGCCGGAATGATGGTGTAACCGACCAGTGCAACGCGGTTGTTCGAAGAGTAACCGTACTGCACGGACGGTTCGAGCACATAGTGGCCGGGCTGCGTCAGGATGCCCGGCTGGTCGAACAAAGGGGCCACTGCCGGGGGCTGGTTGTCGACCACCGGGGCCGTCCCCACCCGCACGGGACGGGCGCCGCTCTCGGCCGGGGCATTGGATGCCGGCGTGGCCTCGGCCGTGACAGGTGCCGGGGCGCTGCGCGCTGACTCGGCCATCGAACGCTCCAGCTCCTGGTAGCGGGCCTCCTGGTCCACAAACTGCTGCCGCATCTGCTCGATCTGGCGGCTTTGCGCGTTGACCTGCTGCTCCAGCGCTTCGATGCGCTGGGCGACGCTCTTGCGCCCAGGCACGCTTTGTGCTTGGGATACAGCGCTTGATAAGACCATGACCGAACCGGTGACCCAAACCCAGGGCGTGGACGGAGCGAACGTGTTCATGCGGCTACTCCCTAAGCGCTGAAACTTGTTGTGCCAACGGTGGCGGTCAATGCCGATCCAGAATACGTGCCCCCTTGTGGTCGGGCAAGCGGCGCAGTGCAAGTGAACGTAAATTTGCGCAAACGCCTTCACATTTTTTGGACCTGCTGTCACAGGGCTGAGGCAGTGTCTACACCGAGGTGCACCGGCCGCGATCATTCGCCAGACATGCCCATACATCCTTCAGGAGGACGGGCCGTTCTGCTCCGCTGACAGGCCCCGCCGAGCAACCCATCGGCGTCACAGCGGTGCGACACAAGGCCCGCCGCAGACACCTGGCACAGAGCCTGAACGGACGCACTGCACTGCCCAGCGCCGCTGCGGCGCTGTACCTGCATCAACCTTCTGTGACATTTCGGGTGGAACCTCCTGGACCGCGTTACGGTTGCCGCGCCGTTTTGCCTTGGCCCACAGGCAGCGCCTGTAGCGCGGTCCTCTTCCCTGCAGCCTTTGCACACCGCTGGCACCAAAGTTGCTGTGGCCCCCGTGAATTGCGCCCGCGCAGCTCAACCCTTGATCCTGTTCCACTCACCGTAGGAGGCTCTATGAAGATGACACTTGTGGCTTCGGCCATGGCAGTTGCG
Organism: Acidovorax sp. SRB_14; assembly: GCF_012932145.1. Taxonomy (GTDB): domain Bacteria; phylum Pseudomonadota; class Gammaproteobacteria; order Burkholderiales; family Burkholderiaceae_C; genus Simplicispira. Next base: position 20,983 of record NZ_MWOK01000037.1, read on the forward strand.
TTTGGTATCAGCGGCGCGGCTTTCGCCAGCAGCACCGACCAGGACACCACCCAGTCCGCCACGACGGGAAGCAATACCAGCAACAACACCAACAGCAGCACAAGCACGGACAACAACAGCACCACCCGCAACGCCACCACCAACACGACCACCAACACCACCACCAACACCACGACCAACACCGATGCCAGCGACAACAGCACCAACCGCAACTCGGGCGCAGCCAGAGCCAGCGCAGCCCGCTCGGCGGCCCTGAACAACGGCTCGACAGGCACGTTCACCAACGCGTTCAATGTCTCCACCGCCACAGCCACCAGCAACCTTAACGGCACCGTCACGGGTAACCGCGTGCGCGACATCGGCAACAGCGCCACCAACAGCGGCAATGCCAACGGCGCCACCGGCAACGGTGGCACGGGCGGCAACAGCACCGGCGGCAGCGCCACGGGCACGGGCACAGGCGGCACGGGCGCAGGCGGCGTAGGCGGCGTGGGCTCGACCGGCGGCAATGCCTCCAACGGCAACGCCACCAACGGCAGCGCCACCAATGGCAGCGCCACCGCAGGCAGCGGCGGCAATGGCAATGGCGGGCG
>NZ_MWOK01000011.1 GCF_012932145.1 Acidovorax sp. SRB_14
CTGCGCAGCTCGGCGCGGCCGCCCTGCGCCACCAGCACCGCGCCCTGGTCGCCGGGCGGGGCCGCCGCCACGCCCGGCATGCCCTGGGCAGGGGCACGCAGCGCCGCCTGGGGCAGCACCAGGGCGCTGTCGCGCCGCCCGGTCTCGACCTCGACCGACAGCGTCATGTCCTCGCGCAGGAAGGCCGGCGCCGGCCCGGCCAGCGCGAATTTGGCCTCGATGGCGCCACGCTGCGCATCGACGGCCGGGGCAATCGTCAGTACGCGCGCGGCAAAGCGCTGGTCGGGAAAGGCGTCGGCCACGACCGTGGCGGGCTGCCCGGGCCGCAGCTGGTCGAGAAAGCGCTCGTCCACCTGGGCGACGAGCTGCGTCGGCCCGGCCAGCGCCAGGCTCAGCAGGGCCTTGCCCGGCTGCACGATCTGTCCGGGCTCCACCGCGCGCACCAGCACGCGCGCATCGGTCGGCGCACGCAGCAGGGTTTGCGCCAGCCGTGCGCGCGCGGCCGCCGTGGCGGCGCGCGCCACGTCGAGCTGCGCCTGGGCCTGCACCACGTCGGTGCCGGTGTCGGCGCTGGCCTGCCGCTGCGCGCGTGCGCCGGCCTCCTGGGCCTGCGCCACGGCCGCAGCGCGGCCCGCCTCGTCAAGCTGCGCGGCGCTGTAGAAACCCTGCGCCACCAGCTGGCGCGCCCGCGCCAGCGCGGCGTCGGCTGCACGCCGTGTGGCCTCGGCCTGCGCCAGGGCCGCCTGCGACGTCGCACGCCCGCTGCCGCGCAGGCCGGCCAGGTGCGCGCGCGCCTGCTGCTCTGCCGCCTCGGCCTGCGCCAGCGCGGCGCGCCATTCGCTGTCTTCGAGTTGCACCAGCGTGTCGCCGGCGCGCACCGCCGCGCCTTCGGTCACCAGCACCTGGGCCACGCGGCCGGTGAGGGTGCTGCCCACGTCCACGCGCGAGAGCGTGGCCACGCGCGCCGAAAACTGCAGCGTGCGCACCAGGGGCGCGCGCCGCACTTCCACCACCTCCACGGCGGGGCCCCGCAGCCACACCGCGCCCGCCACCGCGAGGCCGGCCAGCACCAGCGCTGCCGCCGGCAGCCACAGTGCCCACCGGCGCCGCATCACGGCAGCGCGCCCGCGTCGAACACTGCGCCGCTTGCCTGCGGCGGCGCCACGCCCAGGTGGCGGTAGGCGGCCAGCGTGGCGATGCGCCCGCGCGGCGTGCGCTGCAGATAGCCCTGCTGGATCAGGTAGGGCTCGATCACGTCCTCGATGGTTCCGGCCTCTTCGCCAATGCTGGCGGCGATGTTGTCCAGCCCCACGGGCCCGCCGTCGAAGCGGTGGATCAGCGCTTCGAGCAGCTTGCGGTCCATCACGTCGAAGCCCTGCGGATCGACGTCGAGCATGGCCAGCGCGCGGTTGGCGATGTCGAGCGTGATGCGCCCCGAGCCCTTGACCTCGGCGTAGTCGCGCACCCGGCGCAGCAGCCGGTTGGCGATGCGCGGCGTGCCGCGCGAGCGGCGCGCCAGCTCGAAGCCGCCTTCTTCGTCCATGGGCGTGCCCAGCAGGCCGGCGCTGCGCCGGACGATGCGCGCCAGCTCGTCGGGCGTATAGAACTCTAGCCGCGCGACGATGCCGAAGCGGTCGCGCAGCGGGTTGGTGAGCATGCCGGCGCGCGTCGTGGCACCCACCAGCGTGAAGGGCTGCAGGTCGAGCTTGATCGAGCGCGCCGCCGGCCCCTCGCCGATCATGATGTCGATCTGGTAGTCCTCGAGCGCGGGGTAGAGGATTTCCTCCACCACGGGGCTCAGGCGGTGGATCTCGTCGATGAACAGCACATCGTTGGCTTCGAGGTTGGTCAGCAGCGCCGCCAGGTCCTTGGGCTTTTCGAGCACCGGGCCGCTGGTCTGGCGCAGGTTCACGCCCAGCTCGGCGGCAATGATGTGGGAGAGCGTGGTCTTGCCCAGGCCGGGCGGGCCAAACAGCAGCACGTGGTCGAGCGCCTCGCCGCGTTTCTTGGCCGCGCCGATGAAGATTTCAAGTTGCTCGCGCGCTTTGGCCTGGCCGACGTATTCATCGAGCAGCTTGGGGCGCAGCGCGCGCTCGATGGCTTCTTCCTGGGGCGACGCCGGAACGGCGGAAATCATGCGCTTGTGCGGCGCGGGGGCGAAATCGTCGGTCTGAATGCTCATGCCATGCGGGGCCCGTGCGGGCCGTGGTCCTTCGGGGTCAAGGGGGGGGCGGGCTGGCCGCGTCGGGCTTCAGCCAGGTTTTGAGGGCGGCGTGGAACGCCAGGTCAAAGCGGCCGAAGCGCTCGTCGCCGCCGGGGTTCTGGCAGCTGGCGACGCCGCCCAGCAGCTGGCCCGCGATGTAGCGCCGGGGGCCGATGGGCAGGAACAGGCCCGCGCCGCTGCTGCCGCCCTCGGTGGTACCGGTGCTCCAGCCCACGGTCAGGAAGCGCCCGGTCTGCGGCGTGCTGGCCGTGCAGGCCTCGAGCGTGCAGTTCTCGAACCGCCGCACCGCGCCTTCGTTGAGCTTTTGCAGGTCGCCCTCGGGGTGGTGGATGCTCGCGACGGCGGCGCCCGCGTCCACGGCGCCAAAGTACGAGCCCGCAAACACGATGCCCGCGGGCGGCGGTGCGTTCAGGCGCATGAAGGCGGTGTCGGTGGCGGCTTCGGCGTAGAGCAGGGCCGCGCCGCCATGCAGGCGCTGCGCGCCGGCGTAGGGCTGGCCGCTGTTGCATGCCGAGGCACGGTAGAACCAGTCGGTGGACAGCGAAGACGCGGCGGCCTGCGTCGAGATGCAGTGGTGCGCCGAGAGGAAATACGGCGTGGCGCTGAAGTTCGCGTCGTTGAGCAGCGTGCCCGTGCACAAAAAGGCGCGGCCATCGGCTTCCATGAACAGCATGCGGGCGACCGAGCGGCTCTCGGCGCTGTATTCGGGCCGGCAGGTGACGTCGACGTTGCAGCTGCCCGCTTCACCCACCTTGGCCAGAGAGGGGTTGGCCACCTGATCGGGGGCGACGAAAAAATGCGAGAGCGTGGGCACCGCCAGGTCCAGCCGGTCCAGGTCGGCACCGGCCGGCAGTTCCAGCTCCAGCGTGGTTTCGGCGCCGCCAAAATCTGGACTCCAGTAGGTGCGCGCGGCCTCGCCCTCCTCGCCGGCCTGCCGGTTGCGCGCCAGGGTGCGCAGCACCTCGTCGCCCGACACCTCGAACACCTGCGCGCCGGCCTGGCCGTAAAAGCGCAGCACGGCGCCGGCCGGCAGATCGCGCACGCGCAGGCCCAGGCGGACGCCGTGCGCGCCTTCGGCTTCGAAGCTGAGGGCGGCGCGCTGCGTGCCGCGCCCGCTGTCCTGCCACTGCAGCTGCGCGCGCAGGGCCGCCGCCGTGGCGGTCGCGCTCACGGCACGGGCCACGCCGATCTGCTGGCGCGCGCCCTTGCCCAGGGCCGCTGCAGCCTTCTTCGGCAGGGGCAGCGCGCTCGCCGCGAGCGGCCCGAGCCGCACGGACGCCGCCGCCAGCGCCGGCAGGGGCGCAAGCTCCGCGGCTGCAAGCGCCTTGCGGGTGCGGCCCACCGCGGGGTCAAACGGCTCGATGCGGTCGGCCGATGGCACAAACGCCGTGGCCGGCTCGGGCGTGCCGCCCCCGCCGCACGCCGCCAGCCCCAGCGCGGCCGCCACGGCACCGATCCACTGCAGAGTTCTCGAGGTCGTCATGGCTGCCCTTTCCAGGTCACCCCGTCACGCACTTGGGCTCATTTCCCCAGCGATTTCAACGCCAGCCGGATGCCCTCGCTCACGCCCACGTCGGGCGGCAGCGCCTTGAGCGCGGCCGCCGCTTCCTTGTCGTTGTACCCCAGCGCCAGCAGCGCCTGCAAGATATCGGCCTGCGCCTCGGTGCTCGCATGGGCATGCGCGCTGCCCATGTCGGCGCCGAGCTTGCCCTTGAGTTCGAGCAGCAGCCGCTCGGCGGTCTTCTTGCCGATGCCCGGCACCTTCACCAGGCGGCCCGCCTCCTGCAGCGTGATGGCCTGGGCCAGGTCGGCCACGCCCATGCCGCTGAGGATGCCCAGCGCCGTGCGCGGGCCGACCCCCGCGACCTTGATCAGCTCGCGGAACGTGGCGCGCTCGGGCGCGCTGCCAAAGCCGTAGAGCAGCTGTGCGTCCTCGCGCACGATGAACTGGGTCAGCAGGCTGACGCGCTCGCCGGCGGCCGGCAGGTTGTAGAAGGTGCTCATGGGCACCTGCACTTCATAGCCCACGCCAGCGCAGTCCACCAGCACCTCGGGCGGGTTCTTCTCCAGCAGGGTGCCGGTCAATTTGCCTATCATTGCAGTCCTTTGCCGCCGGTTGGCAGCCATCGTCCGGAATTATCAGCTTGATCCTGCGCCACACCTTCACCCCCCACAACAACACGCGCCTGGCGCACCTGTGCGGCCCCGCCGACAGCCACCTGCGCACCATCGAGGCGGCGCTGCAGGTGGGCATTGCGCACCGGCACGAGCAGTTCAAGGTGGACGGCCCCAAGGCGCGCGCCACGCAGGCGATGGAGGTGCTGCAGGCGGTCTACGAAATGGCCGATCGCCCGATCAGCGAGGACCACCTGCAGCTGATGCTGGCCGGCGACAGCAGCATGAGCGACGCCGACGCCACGGCCACCGCGCTGGTCACGCGCCGCGCCGACCTGCGCGCGCGCACGCCCACGCAGGCCCAGTACCTCGAGAACATCGCCACGCACGACATCACCTTCGGCATCGGCCCGGCCGGCACTGGCAAGACCTACCTGGCCGTGGCCTGCGCGGTCGATGCGCTCGAGCGCAACGCCGTGCAGCGCATCGTGCTCACGCGCCCGGCCGTCGAGGCCGGCGAGCGCCTGGGCTTCCTGCCCGGCGACCTGGCGCAGAAGGTCGACCCTTACCTGCGCCCGCTGTACGACGCGCTCTACGAGCTCATGGGCTACGACAAGGTGATGAAGGCCTTCGAGCGCAACGCGCTCGAGATCGCGCCGCTGGCCTTCATGCGCGGGCGCACGCTGAACAACGCCTTCGTCATCCTCGACGAGGCACAGAACACCACACCCGAGCAGATGAAGATGTTCCTCACGCGCATCGGCTTTGGCGCGCGCGCCGTGGTGACCGGCGACGTCAGCCAGATCGACTTACCGAAGGGCGCCCTGAGCGGCCTGATCGAGGCCGAGCGCGTCTTGAAGCGTGTCAAGGGCATCGCCGTCACGCGCTTCACCAGCGCCGATGTGGTGCGCCACCCGCTGGTCGCGCGCATCGTCGATGCCTACGACGCCGCCGGGCGCTCCAGCGTGGTGCGCAAGCGCAGCACCGACTGAGACAACCCCTTATTTCATAGCTGAACGCGCTTGCTGGATAAGCGTTTGAGGCCAAAAACACCCCCGACCATGCCCTTGCCCGACCTCACGCTGTCCCTGCAGTTCGCACGCTTTGACGGGGCCGCCGGACACCGCGCCGCCCTGCCGCGCCACAAGGTGGCGCGCTGGATCCGCCACGCGCTGGCGCTGGACGCCGAAATCACCGTGCGCATCGTCGGCGCCGAGGAAGGCCAGCAGCTCAACCGCGACTACCGCCACAAGGACTACGCCACCAACGTGCTGACCTTCGACTACGCGCAGCAGCCCGTGGTCATGGCCGACCTCGTGCTGTGCGCCCCCGTGGTGGCGCGCGAAGCGGAGGAACAGAACAAGTCCCTCGAAGAACACTACGCGCACCTGCTGGTGCACGGCGCGCTGCACGCCCAGGGCTGGGACCACGAGACCAGCGCCGTCGACGCCGACGAGATGGAGGCCTACGAGACGGCCATCCTGCAGGAACTGGGTTTTGCCGACCCTTACGCCAAATAGGCTGGAAACGCTGGCTGGACGGACGCTGGAAGCTATGGTTTTGTGAGCCACATGGGGCAACTCGGCCCCACTTGGATGCCCGCAGCCGATGGCGCGGGCATTGTGATTGCCACGGCGCCGGCCTCCCGGCCGGCCCGGGGTCTTGCGGGCCGCGCAGGGCCTTGCGCCAGACGCCGCCGCAGCCACGCACTGAAGCGCACCGGCCCGGCCATTGCGGCCGCGCCCGCAAAGCAATCCAACCTTTCTTGCATGCAATCGACTCTTTTTTTGGCGCAATTTGTACCTAAGATCGCCGCAATGACCGGGGACACACCCCGACCTTGAAGGAGACACGTTGGATACCGCCCTGCTGCTCACCGCCGCGTTCGTCGCTGGCGCCCTCAATGCCGTCGCCGGTGGCGGCAGTTTTCTGACCCTGCCGGCGCTGGTGTTCGTCGGCGTGCCGCCGGTCGTGGCCAATGCCACCGGCACGGTGGCGCTGCTGCCGGGCTACATGGCGGGCGCCTGGGGGTTCCGCGAAGACACGCAGGCGCCGCCGGGCCTGTCGATGGCGCGGCTGGTGGTGCTGTCGCTGGTCGGCGGCGCGCTCGGGGCGGCGCTGCTGCTGGTGACGTCCGACGCCACCTTCTCGATCGTCGTGCCGTGGCTGCTGCTGGCGGCCACCGTGCTGTTCGCCTTCGGCCCGCGACTGCGCCAGATGCTGGCCGGCGCCAAGCCCACGTCGCCGACCAAGGCCGCCATCAGCGTGCTGGCCGTGGCCGTGTACGGCGGCTACTTCAACGGCGGCCTGGGCATCCTGCTGCTGGCGCTGTTCGGCCTGCTCGGGCAGACCCAGCTCAACGCCATGAACGGCCTGAAGAACCTGGTCTCGGCGCTGCTCACCGCCATTGCCGTGGCGGTGTATGCGGCCGGCGGCGTGGTGCAGTGGCCCGACGCCTTGATGATGATGGTGGCCGCCACCGCGGGCGGCTACGGCGGCGCGCGCGTGGCGCGGCGCATTCCGCCGGTCTGGCTGCGCGGCGGCATCGTGGCCACGGGGCTGGTGATGACGGCGCTGTTCTTCTGGCGGCAATAGGCGCGGGCGACTGCCGCTCTTGCTGGGTGCACCGGACGCCTTGAAAACAAGGATGAAATAGGCCTCTAACGCTTATCCTATAAGCGCTAGCAGCTATTCTTTTGATATCAGGCCAGCGACTGGCCCAGTTTGCGCAGAAAGCGCTCGCAGGCCTCGAGCTGCGCCGGCTCGACGAACTCGTTGGGCTTGTGCGCCTGCTCGATCGCACCGGGGCCGCAGACGATGGTCGGGATGCCGATGTTCTGGAACAGCCCCGCCTCGGTGCCGTAGGCCACCTTGCGCGTGGTGCGGTCCTCGGTCAGGGCGCGCACCAGCTGCGTGATGGCGGCCTGCTCGGAGGCTTCCAGCGCCGGCGCCGATGCGCCCATGGCGATGTCGATGCGCGCCTCGGCAAACTCCTGGCGCATGCGCGGCAGCAGTTCCTGCTGCACGTACTCGTCGACCTGGCTTTGGATGCTGTCGGCCAACATGCCGGGCAGGTTGCGGAATTCGTAGTTGAACTCGCACAGCTCGGGGATGGTGTTGACGGCGATGCCGCCCTGGATCTGGTTGGTGGTCAGCGTGGTGAAGGGCACGTCGTAGAACGCGTCGTACGGGCCCTGCGCCTTGTAGTGGTCGGCGATGTCGCGGATGCGGCAGATCAGGCGCGCGGCGTATTCGATGGCGTTGCAGCCGCGCGGCGTGAGCGACGAATGCGCCGCCCGGCCGTGCACGCGGCAGCGGTACAGGTTGATGCCCTTGTGCGCCACCACCACCTGCATGCCGGTGGGCTCGCCGACCACGCAGCCGTCGGCCTTGAGGCCCTGGCGCTGCAGCTCGGCCAGCATCACCGGGGCGCCCGCGCAGCCCACCTCTTCGTCGTACGAGAACGCCAGGTGCAGCGGCTTGCTGCGCGGCATGGCCAGAAACTCCGGCACCAGGGCCATCGACGCGGCAATGAAACCCTTCATGTCGGCCGTGCCACGGCCATAGAGGAGCCCTGCGCGCTCGGTCAGGGCAAACGGCGGGCTGTCCCACTCCTGGCCGTCCACCGGCACCACGTCGGTGTGGCCCGACAGCACGATGCCGCCCTGCGTCTGGCCATCCTGGGCCGGCAGGGTGGCAAACAGGTTGGCCTTGTCGCCGGCGGGCGAGTGGATCAGCTGCGCTGCCACGCCGTGGCCGGCCAGCGCGTCGCGCAGGCATTCGATCAGGCCCAGGTTGGAGTTGCGGCTGGTGGTGTCCATCGCCACCAGCGTTTCGAGCCAGGCGCGTGTGTTCATGGTGCTTCACCCAAAAACAAAGAAGGAAGTTTACGCCTGTCCATCCGCGCAAACAGCAGGCGTAGACTGCACTTCCTGCCATGTTCAGGAGTGCCCATCATGCCGACACCCGCCGTCCAGAAACGCAGCATCCTCGCCGCGGTGATTGGCAACGCACTCGAGTGGTACGACTTTCTCGTGTTCGCGTTCATGACGCCCATCGTCGCCAAGCTGTTCTTCCCGAGCAATCCGGCAGACCCCAGCAACAACCTCAACCAGATCCTGCTGACCACCGCCGTGTTCGGCGTGGGATTTTTCATGCGCCCGGTCGGCGGCATCGTGCTCGGGCTCTATGGCGACCGCAAGGGGCGCAAGGCCGCCATGGTCATGGTGACCGGCCTGATGGCCGTGGCCATCGCACTGATCACCGTGGCGCCCACCTACGCCGCGGTGGGCCTGCTGGCGCCACTGTTCATCGTGCTCGCGCGCCTGCTGCAGGGCTTTGCCGCCGGCGGCGAATTCGGCACCTCGACGGCCCTGCTGATCGAGCTGGCACCGACCGGCCAGCGCGGTTTCTATGGTTCCTGGCAGATGACCGGGCAGATGATGGCCTTGCTCATTGGCGCCGCCATCGGCACGCTGATCACCGACATCTTCACGCCGGAGCAGCTCATGGCCTGGGCCTGGCGCATACCGTTCGCCATGGGCCTGCTGATCGTGCCCGTGGCCATCTACATCCGCCGCCACGTCGAAGAGCCCGAGGCCTTCCAGCGCCTGCAGGCGGCCAAGGCCAAAGGCGAGGTGAAGAACGTCGGGCTGCTGGAGATGCTGCGCACGCACACGCGCGAAACGCTGGTCGGCATGGGCCTGGTGGTCACGGCCACGGTCAGCATCTACATCACCTTCACCTACCTGGTGACCTACTCCACCGTCACGCTCAAGCTGCCGCTGCACGACACCTTCCTGGTGCAGATGGCGGGTGCGGCGCTGATGGTGGTGCTGATGCCGTTTGCCGGCGCCTGGTCGGACCGCGTGGGCCGCCGCCCGCTGGTCACCGGCTCGCTGATCGGCTACCTGGCCGTGCTGTACCCGCTGTATGCCTGGCTGACCAGCGACCCCAGCATTGCCCGGCTGATGGCGGTGCAGGTGGTCGTGTGCCTGTTCGTGTCGGTGTTCTTCGGCGTGTTCAGCACGGTGCTGGCCGAGCTGTTTCCGGCCAACGTGCGCTCCATCGGCATGTCCATGGCCTACAACATCGCGGTGATGGTGTTCGGCGGCTTTGCGCAGTTCATCGTCACCTGGCTGATCCGCGAAACCGGCTCGCCCATGGCGCCGGCGTTCTACGTGATGTTCGGCGTGGCGCTGGGCGTGATCGCGTCGTTCTTCATCACCGAACGCGCGCACGAACAAACCATAGACCACCACTGACCCCCGGGCCTGCCGGGCACGCGGCCTGCCAGCGCTCAGCGCGGCTGGAAGGCGATCAGCCCCATGCCCAGCAGCGCCACCACCACGCCGGCCACGTCCCAGGCCGAGGGGCGCACGCCGTCGACCACCCACAGCCACACCATCGCCGCGCCGATGTAGACGCCGCCATAGGCGGCATAGACCCGGCCCGATGCGGCATCGTGCAAGGTCAGCAGCCAGGCGAACAGCGCCAGGCTGGCCGCTGCGGGGATCAGCAGCCACACCGGGCCGTGCTGGCGCAGCCACAGCCAGGGCAGGTAGCAGCCAACGATCTCGGCCAGCGCCGTGGCCAGGTAAAGGAGGAAGGTTTTCACGCGGCCGCGTTGCCGTTGCCCGCCGGCGCCATGCGCAGCGGAATGGTCACCGGGCCGTCATTGACCAGGTGCACCTGCATGTCGGCGGCGAACGCGCCCGTGGCGACCTCGGCATGCGCCGCACGAGCCTCCGCCACGAAATGGTCGTACAGGCGCCGGCCTTCCTCGGGCGCGGCGGCCTGGGTGAAGCTGGGCCGGTTGCCACCCGTGGTGTCGGCCGCCAGCGTGAACTGGCTGACGATGAGCAGGCCGCCGCCGCTGTCCTGCACGCTGCGGTTCATCTTGCCGGCGGCATCGCTGAAGATGCGCAGCCTGAGCAGCTTGGCCAGCAGGCGGTCGGCCTCGGCTTCGGTGTCGCCGCGTTCGGCGCACACCAGCACCAGCAGGCCGGGGCCGATGCTTCCGACGATCTGCCCCGCCACTTCGACGCGCGCCTCGCGCACGCGCTGCAGCAGGCCGATCATTCGCCGTCCGCCACCAGCCGTGCCTTGACGCTCTTGCCCTTGACGCGGCCGGCGTTGAGGCGCGAGGCCACCTGCGGCGCAATGCCGCGCTCGACCGCCACGTAGGTCGAGAACTCGTTGACGTTGATCTTGCCGACCTGCGCGCGGGTGAAGCCCATCTCGCCGGTGAGCGCGCCCAGCACGTCGCCGGCGCGGATCTTTTCCTTGCGCCCGCCAATGATCTGCACCGTCGCCATCGGCGGCACCAGCGGGCCCGTGCCCGTGGGCGTGAGTTCCGAGAGCGGGTGCCACTGCGATGCGCGGCCCTGCAGCACCTCGATCTTGCCGACGCTGCCCATCTCGTCCATGCTGACCAGGTTGAGCGCCAGGCCTTCGGCGTCGCCCCGGCCGGTGCGGCCGATGCGGTGGATGTGCACCTCGGGGTCGGGCGTCACGTCGACGTTGATGACGGCGGCGAGGTCGGCAATGTCGAGGCCGCGCGCGGCCACGTCGGTGGCGACCAGCACCGAGCAGCTGCGGTTGGCGAACTGCACCAGCACCTGGTCGCGCTCGCGCTGCTCGAGCTCGCCAAACAACGCCAGCGCACTGAAGCCCTGGGCCTGCAGCACGGCGACCAGGTCGCGGCACTGCTGCTTGGTGTTGCAGAAGGCAATCGACGATTCGGGCCGGAAGTGGTTGAGCAGCTGCGACACCGCATGCAGGCGCTCGGAGTGGTTCACCTCGTACCAGCGCTGCGCGATCTTGCCGGCGCTGTGCTGCGCCTGCACCGTGATCTGCTGCGGGTTCTTCATGAACTGCTGGCTGAGCTTGGCGATGCCCTCGGGGTAGGTGGCCGAGAACAGCAGCGTCTGGCGGTCTTTGGGGCACTGGCGCGCCACGGTGGCGATGTCGTCGAAGAAACCCATGTCGAGCATGCGGTCGGCCTCGTCGAGCACCAGCGTGTTGAGCTGGTCGAGCGCAAGGTTCTCGCGCTCGAGGTGGTCCATCACGCGGCCGGGCGTGCCCACCACCACGTGCGCGCCGTGCGAGAGGCTTTGCGCCTGGCCGCGCAGCGGCACGCCGCCGCACAGCGTCACGACCTTGATGTTCTCCTCGGCGCGCGCCAGGCGGCGGATCTCGGCGCTGACCTGGTCGGCCAGCTCGCGCGTGGGGCACAGCACCAGCGCCTGCACGCCGAAGCAGCGCGGGTTCAGGCGCGCGAGCAGCGCCAGCGCAAAGGCGGCCGTCTTGCCGCTGCCGGTGCTGGCCTGGGCGATGAGGTCCTTGCCGAGCAGCGCGGCGGGCAGGCTCGCGGCCTGGATCGGGGTCATCTGCCGGTAGCCCAGCTGCTGCAGGTTCGCCAGGGTGGCGGGGCTGAGCGCCAGGGCGCTGAAGTCGTGTGCGCCGGGCGCGGTGGTGGAAGTCATGCCGCGATTATCGGGCTCGGCCCCCGGCGCGCTGTCCGCGGGCAGCGCAAACCCGGGGCGCGGCGCTGTGCATTTGGCATTAAGCTATTCGAAACCCCTTACCCGCCGGGACATGCCAGATACAGCGAATGCCCTCGCCCCCCAGAGCTTGAATGCGACGACCGCAGAGTCTTCCATGTTCAGGCTGATCGCAGACTCCGTCCCGGCGCTGATCGCGTATTTCGAGGTCGGCACGCTGGTGTGCCGCTTCGCCAACCAGGGCTATGCCAGCTACAACGGCCACACCACGCAATCGATCCTCGGCAAGACCGTCAAGGAGGCGATTGGCGATGCCGCCTGGGAAGCCATCCGCCCGCATGTCGACCGCTGCCTGCGCGGCGAGCACGTCAAATACGTGCGCGAACAAACCCTGCCCAGCGGCGCGCGGCGCATGATCGAGGTCAACCTGATCCCGCACTTCAACGAAGCGCGCACGCAGCTGGGCTCGTTCGTGCTCATCAGCGACATCACCCACCACTGGCTGGCCGAGCGCCTCGTGCGCGAAAGCGAAGAGCGCATGCGCAAGTTTGCCGCGGCCACCGAAGAAGCCATCGTGTTCCACCAGGGCGGCACCATCATCGATGGCAACGACGCGCTGCAGCGCCTCAGCGGCTACCCGCTGGCGCAGATCCTCGGGCGCAGCACGCAGGAGTTCCTCGCGCCGCGCTACCGTGCCCTGTCGGCCGCCTATCTGCTGCGGGGCGACGAGTACCTGTACGAGGCCGCCCTGGTGCACCGCGACGGGCACGAGGTGCCGGTGGAAATCGTCGGCAAGAACATGCCCCAGCAGGGCGCCAGCTACCGCATCGCCGTGCTGCGCGACATCAGCGTGCGCAAGACGGCGCAACAGCGCGAGGCCTTCATCGCCCTGCACGACACCCTGACGCAGCTGCCCAACCGGCGCCACCTCATGGAGCAACTGCAAAGCACCGTCGAGCAGGCGCAGCGCACGCACAGCCAGGTGGCCGTGCTGTTCATCGACCTGGACCACTTCAAGACCGTCAACGATTCGCTGGGCCACCAGGCCGGCGACCAGCTGCTGTGCGAGATGGCCCGGCGCCTGCGCGCCGCCGTGCGACCCCAGGACATGGTCGCACGCCTGGGCGGCGACAAGTTCGTCGCCGTGCTGGCCACGCTGCAGGACGCGGCCCAGGCCGCCGCCATGGCCGAGGCGCTGCGCCAGGCGGTGTGCGAGCCCACCACGCTGAACGACACGCTGCTGAGCCTCTCGCCCTCGATCGGCATCAGCCTCTATCCGGGCGACAGCACCGACACCGCCGAGCTGCTGCGCCACGCCGATGCCGCGATGTACCACGCCAAGGCCAGCGGGCGCGGCAACTGCCAGTTCTACGCTCCCACCATGGCCGGCCGGGCCACCGAGGTGCTGCAGCACGAGCGCCTGCTGCGCGACGCCATTGCCCAGCAGGCCTTCGTCCTGCACTACCAGCCCCAGGTGCGGCTGGACGACGGCGCGCTGGTCGGGCTGGAGGCGCTGGTGCGCTGGCAGCACCCCGAACGCGGCCTGGTCGGGCCCGACGAGTTCATCGGCCTGGCGGAGTCGCGCGGGCTCATCACGCCGATCGGCCGCTGGGTCCTGCACGCGGCCTGCCACCAGCTCAAGGCCTGGCAGGCGCAGGGGCTGGCTTTGGTGCCGGTGGCCGTGAACCTGTCGGCGCTGGAGTTCCGCCAGCGCGACGTGGTGGCGGAAATCGCCGCCGTGCTCCAGGCCACGGGCCTGGAGCCGCGCTTTCTCGACATCGAGCTGACCGAGTCCGTGCTCATGCACCACTCGCAGCAGGGCCTGGACACGCTCAAGGCGCTCAAGGCGCTCGGCGTCGGGCTGGCGATCGACGACTTCGGCACCGGCTACTCGTCGCTCGCCTACCTCAAGCGCTACCCCATCGACAAGCTCAAGATCGACCGCTCCTTCGTGATGGACACGCCCGGCAGCGCCGACGACGTGGCCATCGTGACCGCCATCGTCCAGATGGGCCGCAGCCTGCAGCTGCAGACCGTGGCCGAGGGCGTCGAGACCGAGGCCCAGCTCGCGCTCCTGCGCCAGCTCGGCTGCGACATGGTGCAAGGCCATGCCATCGCCCGGCCCATGGACGCCGCGGGCACCGGCGCGTGGCTGCAGGCGCGCTGACAGGCTGCGGGCCCTGCGCCGGGGCGGTCACGGCGCCGTCAAGAATCTGACGGCACCATCCTCCACAATAGGGTCCATGCCCGACATCGCCGCCTTCATCGCCCCCACCCGCCACACCGACCCCGACGCGGCCCTGGCCCAGGTTCGCCGCATCTACGACCAGCAAATCGAGCACCTTCGCTCGGCCATGCAGCGCTTCGTCGCCGGCGAGAGCCCGGCGCGCGCCGTGCGGGCGTTCTACCCGTTCGTGCGCGTGCACACCACCACCGTGGCGCGCGCCGACACCACGCTGGCCTATGGCTTCGTCGAAGGCCCGCCGGGGCGCTACGAAACCACGCTGACCCGCCCCGACCTGTTTGGCAGCTACTACGCCGAGCAGTTCCGGCTGCTGCGCAAAAGCCATGGCGTGGAGCTGGAGGTGGGCACCAGCACGCACCCGATCCCGATCCACTTCTCGTTTGCCGAGCACGACCACATCGAGGGCACGCTCAGCCCCGAGCGGCGCATGCTGATGCGCGACCTGTTCGACCTGCCCGACCTGGCCGCCATGGACGACGGCATCGCCAACGGCACCTGGCATGCGCGCCCGGGCGAAGCGCAGCCGCTGGCCTTGTTCACGGCGCCGCGCGTGGACTATTCGCTGCACCGCCTGCGCCACTACACCGGTACGGCCCCCGAGTGGTTCCAGAACTTCGTGCTGTTCACCAACTACCAGTTCTACATCGACGAGTTCGTGCGCCTGGGCCATGCCGAGATGGCCAAGCCCGACAGCGAATACATCGCCTTCATCGAGCCCGGCAACGTCATCACGCGCCGCAGCGGCCTCGTGCCGCAGGAGGGCGACGAACTGGGGGTGCCGCCGCCGCGCCTGCCGCAAATGCCGGCCTACCACCTGATGCGCGCCGACCGCAGCGGCACGACCATGGTCAACATCGGCGTCGGCCCGGCCAACGCCAAGACCATCACCGACCACATCGCCGTGCTGCGCCCGCACGCCTGGATGATGCTGGGCCACTGCGCGGGCCTGCGCAACACGCAGCAGCTGGGCGACTATGTGCTGGCGCACGCCTATGTGCGCGAGGACCATGTGCTCGACGAAGAGCTGCCGCTGTGGGTGCCGATCCCGGCGCTGGCCGAGATCCAGCTCGCGCTGGAGCAGGCCGTGGCCGACGTGACGCAAATGGCCGGCCCCGACTTGAAGCGCGTGATGCGCACCGGCACCGTCGCCAGCACCGACAACCGCAACTGGGAGCTGCTGCCCGACAACCTGCCGCAGCGCCGCTTCAGCCAGAGCCGCGCGGTGGCGCTGGACATGGAGTCCGCGACCATCGCTGCCAACGGCTTTCGCTTCCGCGTGCCCTACGGCACCCTGCTGTGCGTGAGCGACAAGCCACTGCACGGCGAGATCAAGCTGCCCGGCATGGCCAACCACTTCTACCGCGAGCGCGTCGACCAGCACCTGCGCATCGGCATGCGCGCCATCGACATCCTGCGCGACGGCGGCACGCACCGCCTGCACAGCCGCAAGCTGCGCAGCTTCGCGGAAGTGGCGTTCCAGTAAACCCCAGCGCGCCGCGAAAACTATCGTTTTGATAGCTGTCAGCGCTTAACCCATCAGCGTTACAGTCGCATTTGACGCAAACCATGACCGCCGCCCCCGCCCTGCTGGACGTGCGCGACCTGCGCAAGCGCTACGGCAGCGCCACCGCCGTGGACGGCGTCTCGTTCGCCATCGCACCGGGCGAATGCCTGGGCGTGATCGGCCCCAACGGCGCCGGCAAGACGACCACCATACGCATGTGCCTGGGGCTGACCCCGCCCGACGGCGGCAGCATCCGCTACCAGCCGAGCGGCGGCGCGCCGGCGCTGCAGATGCCGCGGGATGCGCTGGCCATCAAGGCCGAGCTCGGCGTGGTGACGCAGTTCGACACGCTCGACCCCGATTTCAGCTGCGCCGAGAACCTGCGCGTCTATGGCCGCTATTTCGGCCTGCCGCGCGCCACGCTCGACGCGCGCATTCCGCGCCTGCTCGAATTCGCCGCACTCGCGCACAAGGCGGCGGCCAAGCCCAGCGAGCTCTCGGGCGGCATGCGGCGGCGCCTGTCGCTGGCGCGCGCCCTGGTCAACGCGCCGCGCCTGCTATTGCTCGACGAGCCGACCACGGGTCTCGACCCGCAGGCGCGCCACCTGATGTGGGAGCGCCTGCAGCGCCTGGTGCAGCAGGGCACGTCGATCCTGCTGACCACGCACTTCATGGACGAGGCCGAGCGCCTGTGCACGCGCCTTCTGGTGCTCGACCATGGCCGCACGCTGGCCGAGGGTGCACCGCGCGCGCTGATCGCCCAGCACCTGGAGCGCGACGTGGTCGAAGCCTATGGCGCGGGCGCGCTGGCGCTGCAGCACGACGCCGCGCTGCGCGCCCTGGCGACCCGCATCGAAGTCAGCGGCGAGACGGTGTTCTTCTACACCCAGGACGCCGCGCCGCTGCTGCAGGCGCTGGGCGCGCAGGGCCCGCTGCGCACGCTGCACCGGCCCGCCAACCTCGAAGACCTGTTCCTCAAGCTCACGGGCCGGCAGATCCGCGACGACGCATGACCCCCCGTTCCGCACCCCCCAGCATCTGGCGCGCGCCCGCCCTGTCGGGCCGCTGGTGGCCGGTGTTTCTGCGCAACCTGCTGGTGTGGCGCAAGCTCGCCATCCCCAGCCTGGTGGGCAACATCGCCGAGCCGCTGATGTGGCTCGTGGCGTTTGGCTACGGCATGGGGGCCCTGGTGGGGACCCTGCCGGTGGCCGGGCAGCCCGTGCCCTACATCCTATTCCTGGCCAGCGGCTCGGTCTGCATGAGCGCCATGAACGCGGCCAGCTTCGAGGCGCTGTATTCGGCGTTCTCGCGCATGCACGTGCAAAAGACCTGGGACGGCATACTCAACGCCCCCGTGGGCCTGGACAACATCGTGTTCGCCGAGATGCTCTGGGCCGCCTTCAAGGCGCTGTTCACCGTCACCGCCATCCTGGGCGTGATGCTGGCGCTGGGCATCAGCCACAGCCCCAAGCTGCTCGCGGCCTGGCCGGTGCTGCTGTGCGCCGGCGTGATGTTCTCCAGCATCGCGCTGGTCTTCAATGCGCTGGCCAAGAGCTACGACTTCTTCACGTACTACTTCACGCTGGTGCTCACGCCGATGATGTTTCTGTCGGGCGTGTTCTTTCCGCGCGACCAGCTGCCGCCCGCGGTGCGGGCCGTCTCCGACTGGCTGCCGCTGACCAACGCCATCGAACTCGTGCGTCCGATGTTCCTGGACCAGTGGCCGCAGCAGCCGCTGCGCCACGGCCTGGTGCTGCTGGCGACGACGGTGCTCGCGTTCTGGCTCGCGCTGGCGCTGACGCGGCGGCGCTTTGCGGCCTGACGGCCGCGGCACCCCTGGCCGCAGAGCATCAAAATCGATAGCGCCCTACGCAGACTGGACAAGGCCCAGTGGCCTTTTTGGCTTTGAAACACGCCCTCCCATCTGCGCGGGGCTGCGCGCTAGGGTGGCGCCGCGCCCCGGCAGCCGCGCCCCGCCGGTTCAGCCAGGTCATTCCTGCAGCAAAAATTACCTTTGGCAAAGCGCCGCGCTGCACACCCTGGCGCGCGCGCAGACCGCGCACGCCCAACGGACCGGGCCGCTCGGGAGCGGGCACGGAAACTGCATGGGCGTTGGACAGTTGCGGTACGAACGCAGCCTTGCGCTTTGTGGTGAGTGTCCGTTCCCGCCCTTGAAAAAGAATACGCCTGTCCATGCCCTGCCCGCCAGTGCCCGACGCCGCGCGCACCAGTGCCTTGCCGCTGGCCGCGGGCGCAGCGCTGTTCCGCTCGTTCTGGATGGGCGGCTACGAGGGCGCGGACCATGTCAACAGCCAAGGCGTGCCGCTGCGCACCAACCATCACAATGGCCACACGCGGTGGTACGCGCACGACTATGCGGCCGCGGCGCGCCTGGGGCTGCGCACGGTGCGCGAGAGCATTGGCTGGCGGGCGGGCACGCGCTGCGACGGCACGCTGGACGTGCAGCGCCTGCAGCGCCTGGCCGACGCCGCGCAGCGCCACGGGCTGCAGGTGGTCTGGACGCTGCACCACTATGGGCTGCCGCCGGGCGTGGATTTCTTCGCCCCCGGCTTTGCCCCCCGCTTTGCCGATTTTTGCGACCGCGTGGCGCGTGCCCTCCGGGGGCGCAGCGATGCGCCGCCCGTGTTCCAGCCCATCAATGAAATCTCGTTCCTGAGCTGGGCGGTGGGAAGTTCCGATCTGGTGCACCCGTACCGCGGCGGGTCGGCGCAGCGCGGCTATGAACTCAAGTGCCGCCTGGTGGCGGCTGCGCTGCAGGGGTGCGACGCGCTCTGGGCCACGGAGCCACGGGCGCGCATGGTGCACACCGACCCGCTGATCCATGTGGTGCCGGACACGGCCTGCCCTGCGCCGGACGGCTCCGGCGACCCCGAAGCCCGGGCACGGTGGGCGGCGGAGGCGCAAGCCCTCACCGAATCCCAGTTCGAAGCCTGGGACATGCTGTGCGGGCGCCGCGAGCCCGGCCTGGGCGGCGCGCCGCGCTACCTGGACGTGCTGGGCATCAACTACTACCACAGCAACCAGTGGGCGCACCCCAGCAACCAGCGCCTGCACTGGCACCTGGGCGATGCGCGCCGGCGCGGCCTGGACGCGCTGCTGGCCACCGTGTGGCAGCGCTATGGCCGCCCCCTCTTCATTGCCGAGACCGGCCACGTCGGCGCCGGGCGCGCGCGCTGGCTCGACGATGTGGCCCGCGCCGCCGAGCGCGCGCTGTCGCAGGGCGTGCCGCTGCAGGGCATCTGCCTGTACCCGCTGCTCGACCGCCCCGACTGGGAAGACCCCACGCACTGGCACCGCAGCGGCCTGTGGGAGGTGCCCCAGGCGGCCGCTGCCTTCAGGCGCGTGCTGGACTTTCCCTACGCCCGGCAGCTGCGGCGCTGGCAGCGCGCCCTGCCCGCCGTACCGACCGCGCCGGGGGCTGCGCCCCGTGCGGGCCCCGCTTCTCTTCCCCTACCGGAGGCCACTCCCATGAACACCACCACGCTGATCGTTTTTTCTCACCTGCGCTGGGATTTTGTCTACCAGCGGCCGCAGCAGCTCATGTCGCGCCTGGCGCGGCGCATGCCGGTGCTGTTTGTCGAGGAGCCGGTGCCGGGGGCGGCATCGGAGTTTCTGGAAGTGATGGACCCCGAAGTGGGCGTGCGCGTGCTGCGCCCGCATGTCAGCAGCGAAGGCGCCGGCTTCCACGATGCGCACACCCAGGCCGTGCAGGCGCTGCTTGCCACCTATCTGCAGGAACATGCCGTCCAGCGCTACTGGCTGTGGTTCTATACGCCCATGGCGTTGCCCCTGGCCGAGCGGCTCCAGCCCGAGGGCGTGGTGTACGACTGCATGGACGAGCTGTCGGCCTTTCGCTTCGCTCCGCCCGAGCTGCTGCAGCGCGAAAACGCCCTGTTTGCCTGCGCCGACCTGGTGTTCACGGGCGGCCACAGCCTGTACGAGTCCAAGCGCACGCGCCACCCGAACGTGCACTGCTTCCCCAGCAGCGTGGACGCGGCGCACTTCGCCCGCGCCCTGCAGTCCGACCACGCCGCGCAGGCCCACCTGCCGCACCCGCGCCTGGGCTATTGCGGCGTGATCGACGAGCGCATCGACCTGGACCTCGTGGCGGCGCTGGCCGACGCACACCCCCGCTGGCAGATCGTCATGGTGGGGCCGGTGGTGAAGATCGACCCTGCCACGCTGCCCCAGCGCGCCAACCTGCATTGGCTCGGACAGCGCGACTACGCCGAGCTCCCCGAGCTGATCGGCGGCTGGGAGGTCTGCCTGATGCCGTTTGCGCTGAACCCCTCGACGCGCTTCATCAGCCCCACCAAGACGCTCGAATATCTGGCCGCCGGGCGCCCGGTGGTCAGCACGCCCATCTGCGACGTGGCGGGGCCCTATGCCGGCATCGTCTCTATTGCCGCCTCGCGCTGCGCCTTCGTGGCGGCCTGCGCGGCCGCGCTGGCGCTTTCACCCGCAGCGCGCGCGCGCCAGGCAGAGGCCGTGCGCGCGCTGCTGTCGCGCACCTCGTGGGACGGCACCGCCACCGCCATGGCCAACCTGATCGAACAGCACCGGGCGCCCAGGCCTGCAGCCAGGCCCGCGCAGCCCCGCAGGCAGCCCGCAACAGCCCCACAGCCCCAGCCCGTGGCCCGAACCCCAGCCACGGCCGGCCGGCCCGAGGTGGCGCTGCGGGCACGGGCGACACGCGCTTTGGAAGGCGCTGTCCCCCTGTCCGCTGCCACGACGGCACCCTGAACCCACCTGCTGCCATGGCCCTTTCCGACACCTGCTTTGACTGCCTGATCGTGGGCGGCGGTTTTGCCGGCAGCGTGCTGGCCGAGCGCCTGGCCAGCCAGCTCGGCCAGCGCGTGCTCCTCATCGACCGGCGCAGCCACATCGGTGGCAATGCCTACGACTGCCTGGACGGGGCCGGCGTGCTGGTCCACCGCTATGGCCCGCACATCTTCCACACCAACGCGCAGCGCGTGGTCGACTACCTCTCCCAGTTCACGCAGTGGCGGCCCTACGAGCACCGCGTGCTCGGCGCGGTGGACGGCCAGCTGGTGCCGATCCCCATCAACCTCACCACGCTCAACCGGCTCTACGGTCTGGACCTGGACGAGGCGGGGGCGGCTGCCTTCCTGGCCGCGCGCGCCACGCCCCTGCCCGCCATCACGAGTTCGCGCGATGTGGTGGTCAGCCAGGTGGGCGAAGAGCTCTACGAAAAGTTTTTTGCGGGCTACACGCGCAAGCAGTGGGGGCGCGACGCCTCGCAGCTCGACAAGTCCGTGACCGCGCGCGTGCCCACGCGCACCACTGCCGACGACCGCTATTTCCAGGACACGTTCCAGTGCATGCCGCTGCACGGCTACACGCAGATGTTCGAGCGCATGATCGACCACCCTCTCATCACTTTCTGGCCCAGCACCGAGTTCGCCGCCGTCAAGGGCGCGGTGCGCTACCGCCACCTCGTGTACTGCGGCCCGGTGGACGAGTACTTCGGCTACTGCTACGGCAAGCTGCCCTACCGCTCGCTGCGCTTCGAGCACCAGACGCTGGACCAGGCGCAGTTCCAGAGCGTGGCGGTGGTGAACTACCCCGCGCCCGAGGTGCCGTTCACGCGCATCACCGAATACAAGCACCTCACGGGCCAGCAGCACCCCAAGACCAGCATCACGCGCGAATTTCCGACCGACACGGGCGACCCCTACTACCCCATTCCGGCGCCCGAGAACGCCGCGCTCTACCGCCGCTATGAAGCCTTGGCCGAACGCACGCCGGGGGTCACGTTCACCGGGCGGCTGGGCACCTACCGCTACTACAACATGGACCAGGTGGTGGCGCAGAGCCTGGCGCTGTTCTCGCGCATCGCGGACAAGTACACCGTGGGCGCGGTGGCGGCGCGCAGCGGCGCACCGGTCTGAGCCGGTGCGGCCGCAACCGCCTCACGCCAGCGTATAGGCGGTCTTCACCGTGGTGTAGAACTCCTGCGCGTAGCGGCCCTGCTCGCGCGGCCCGTAGCTCGACCCCTTGCGGCCGCCGAACGGCACGTGGTAGTCCACGCCTGCCGTGGGCAGGTTGACCATCACCATGCCGGCCTGGCTGTGGCGCTTGAAGTGCGTGGCGTGCTTGAGGCTGGTGGTGGCAATGCCCGCGGCCAAGCCGAACGGCGTGTCGTTGGCCACGGCCAGCGCTTCGTCGTAATCCTTCACGCGAAGCACGCTGGCCACGGGGCCGAAGACTTCCTCGCGGTTGATGCGCATGGCGGCATGGGTGGCGACCAGCAGGGCCGGCGACATGAAATAGCCCTGCTTGCCGGCGCCCGTGTGGCAGGCCACGCGCGCGCCACCGCGCAGCAGCGTCGCGCCCTCGGCCTGGCCGATCTGCACGTACGCGAGGTCCTGTTCGAGCTGCGCCTGGCTGACCACCGGCCCCATGTCGGTGCCGGCCGCCAGCGCGTCGCCGATCCGGATCTGGGCCATGCGCGCCTGCAGGGCCTCGATGAACCGCGGGTAGATCCCCTCAGTGACGATCAGCCGGCTCGACGCCGTGCAGCGCTGGCCGGTGGAGTAGAACGCGCTTTGCGCACTCAGCTCCACGGCCTGGGCCAGGTCCGCATCGTCGAGCACCACCTGCGGGTTCTTGCCGCCCATCTCGAGCTGCACCTTCTTGCCGCTCTTCACGCAGGCTTCGGCGATGCCGCGGCCCACGCCCACCGAACCGGTGAAGCTGATGGCCGCCACGCCGGGGTGCTGCACGAGCGCATCGCCGATGACGCTGCCGCGCCCCATGACCAGGTTGAACACGCCGGCCGGCATGCCGCTGCGGTGGATGATCTCCGCGAGCGCCCAGGCGCTGCCGGGCACCAGGTCGGCGGGCTTGAGGACCACGCAGTTGCCGAAGGCCAGGGCCGGAGCGATCTTCCAGGCGGGGATCGCGATGGGAAAGTTCCAGGGCGTGATCAGACCGACCACGCCTATGGGCTCGCGCGTGATCTCCACGGCTATGCCGGGGCGCACCGAAGGCAGGGTCTCGCCGGCCAGGCGCAGGCATTCGCCGGCGAAGAACTTGAAGATCTGGCCGGCGCGGGCCGCTTCGCCGATGGCCTCGGCGCGCGTCTTGCCCTCCTCGCGGGCGAGCAGTGCGCCCAGCTCCTCCTTGCGCGCCAGGATCTCGTTGCCGATCTTGTCGAGCGCGTCGTGGCGGGCCTGGATGCCCGACGTACTCCAGGCCGGGAAGGCCGCCGCGGCGGCGGCGACGGCGGCATTCACCTCGCTGGCACCGCCCTGCGCGTACTCGCCGATCACATCGGTCAGGTCGCTCGGGTTGACATTGGGGCTGTAGCTGGTGCTGGCGACCCATTCGCCATGGATCAGGTGGTTGAACTGGGGCATGGACGCTTCCTTCACCGGGCCCAGCGCAGGACCAGCGGGTCGAGGCGCCGCGCGATGTCGATGAGCTGGCGGCGCACTTCGGGGTGCAGCGGCGGCCAGGGCGCGCGCGGTGCCTCGCAGGCAATCACGCCGCCTTCCTTCATCAGCGCCTTGGCGGCCAGGAAGCCGGCCTGGCGGTTTTCGTGGTTGATCAGCGGCAGCCAGCGCTGGTACTGGGCGAACGCCGTGTCCTTGTCGCCCGCGCGGTGCGCCTCGATGATGGGGCGGATGCCGTCGGCAAAGCCGCCGCCGGTCATGGCGCCCGTGGCGCCGGCCTCCAGGTCGGCCAGCAGGGTAATGGCCTCCTCGCCGTCCCACGGGCCTTCGATGGCCTCGCCGCCCAGCGCAATCAGCTCGCGCAGCTTGCCCGCCGCGCCGGCGGTTTCCATCTTGAAATAGCTGACCTGCTCGATCTGCTGGGCCATGCCGGCCAGGAAGGCCGGCGACAGCGGCGTGCCGGCCGCCGGCGCGTCCTGGACCATGATGGGGATGTCGATCGCGTCGGACACGCCCTGGTAGAAGGCGCGGACCTGCGTTTCGCTGAAGCGGAAGGTCGCGCCGTGGTAGGGCGGCATGACCATCACCATGGCCGCGCCCATGTCCTGCGCGCGGCGGCTGCGCGCGGCGCAGATTTTCGTGCTGGTGTGCGTGGTGGTCACGATCACGGGCACGCGGCCGGCCACGTGCTCCAGCACCAGGTGCGTAAGCGTCTCGCGCTCGTCGTCGCCGAGCAGGAACTGCTCGGAGTAGTTGGCGAGGATGCACAGTCCGTCGACGCCGGAGTCGATCATGAAGTCCACGCAGCGCTTCTGGCTGGCCAGGTCTAGCGTGCCGTCTTCGTGGAAGGTGGTCGGCACGACGGGGTAGATGCCGCGGTAGCGCGGGTTGGAGAGTCCAGGCATGGTGCGGCCCCTTATTCGATGATGTCGAACTGGTCGAGGTATTCGGTCTTGAGCGAGAGGCCCAGGCCGGGGACGTCGTCCTTGAGCTGCAGGAAGCCGTTCTCCGCGATCGGCTCGCCGTCGAAGATGTACCAGAACAGTTCGTTGCCGACTTCCACGTCGAAGATCGGAAAGTACTCGGCCATGGGCGAGGCGAGCGTGCTCATGGTCAGGTGGTAGTTGTGCATCTGGCCGGCATGCGGGATCACGGGCACGGAGTAGGCCTCGCACAGCGCATTGATCTTGTGCGCCGCCGTGATGCCGCCCACGCGGTTGGTGTCGTACTGCACGACACTCACGGCCTTTTTGTCGAGCAGCTGCTTGAAGCCGTAGAGGCTGAATTCGTGCTCGCCGCCCGAGATCGGGATGGGGCCCATGGCGTTGAGTTCGGCGTAGCCGTCGATGTCGTCGGCGATCACCGGCTCCTCGAGCCAGCGCGGTTCGAACTTTTCCAGCTTGGGCAGCATGCGCTTGGCGTATTCGAGGTTCCAGCCCATGTAGCACTCGAGCATCAGGTCGGTGTCGTAGCCGATCACTTCACGGATCGCTTCGACCGACTTGAGGTTTTCCGCCACGCCTTTTTGCAGGTGGGCCGGGCCGTAGCCGAAGCGCATCTTGAAGGCCTTGAACCCCTGGTCGAGGAACTTCTGCGCCTCGTCCTGCATTTCCTTCAGATCGGTGCGGTAGAGCTTGGAGTAGTAGCAGGGAATCTTTTCCTTCGTGCGGCCACCGAGCAGCTTGAACACGGGCTTGTTCACGCTCTTGCCCAGGACGTCCCAGATCGCCAGGTCCACGGCCGAGATCGCCGCCATGGTCACGCCCTTGCGGCCCCAGGCGTGGGTGGCGCGGTACATGCGCTGCCACAGGTATTCGTAGTCCCAGGGGTCCTGGCCGATGACCAGCGGCGCCAGGTACTGATCGATGATGGCCTTGGCGATGCTGGGCGCCAGCGCCACATTGCCGATGCCGACGATGCCGTCGTCGGTCTCGATCTCGACCACGGTCCACGAATGGAAGCGGAAGGTGCTCATGGATTCGGTGTTCGAGTACACCAGGTCCATGGCGTTGGAGCAGAAATTGCCCTGCGGCGGAACGGTTTTGCCCTTCCACTGGAAAACGCGGGCGCGAACGGATTGGATCTTCACAAAGACCTCCTCAAGCAACGGTGGAAAAAGAGGCGGCGGCCGCCGCCGGAAATCTCAGGCCGCGACGGCAGCTGCGGCGCGGTGCGCGCTGCCCATGCGGCAGGCGATCAGAAACGCCTGCCACGTGGCCTCGACGCTGGCCTTGCCCTGGCCCGCGATGTCGTAGGCCGTGCCGTGGGCCGGCGTGGTGATCGGAATCGGCAGACCGCCCTGCACCGTGACCCCGCGCGAGAAGCCCAGCAGCTTGATCGCGATCTGGCCCTGGTCGTGGTACATGGTGACGATGGCCTGGTACTCGCCGGCCTGGGCCTTCAGGAAGATGGTGTCGGCCGGGAACGGGCCGTGGAACGGCGCCTCGGTCGGCCAGTCGCGCGCCTGCAGCGCGGCGACGGCGGGCGCGATGACGTCGATCTCCTCGCGGCCGCAGGTACCGCCGTCGCCGTTGTGCGGATTGAAGCCCGCGATCGCGACCTTGGGGGCCGGCATGCCGCTGGCCAGCAGTGCGCGGTAGATCAGCTCGGCCGCCTGGGCAATGCGCTCCTGGCTCAGGTAGCGGGCCACGTCCTTGAGCGGCACGTGCGAGGAGATGCGCGAGGTCCACAGCTCGCCCAGCGTGTTGAACTCGCAGAAGTAGCCCTGCACGCCCAGGTGCTCGGCGAAATGGTGCAGCTCGTCTTCGTGGCGCAGGCCGCCGAGTTTCATCGCCTGCTTGTTCAAGGGCGCAAAGCAGATGGCGTCGATGTCGCCGGCCAGGGCCGCGTCCATGCAGCGGTCGAGCACCTGCAGCACCGAGCGGCCGCCCGGCGCCTCGGCGCGGCTGCGGTGCACCTCGGCGGGCGCCACCGTCTCCACGGCCAGGAAAGCCGGCGCGCTGCCGGCGCGCCCGCGCACGGCGGCCAGGGAGTCGATGGCCTCGGTCGCCACCGGCAGGCCGGCAATGCGCTGGCCTTCCTCCCAGAGCCAGCGGTCGCCGACCAGCACGATGTTGGCGCGCTCGATGGCTTCGGGCTTGGCCAGCAGGCGCGCGATCAGTTCGGCGCCGATGCCGGCGGGGTCGCCCAGGGTCAGGGCGACGACGGGCTTGTCGGAATGGGGCATAGGTCAGTCGATCTTGATGTTGTTCTTGCGGATGATGTCGCCGTAGCGCTTGTATTCCGCGGCGTGGAAGGCCGCGAAATCGGCCTGCGTCATGGGCGTGAGCTCGGCGCCCACGGCTTCGAGGCGGGTCTTGGTTTCGGGCATCGCCAGCACCTTGTTGACCTCGTCGTGCACGCGCTGCTGCACGGGCTTGGGGGTGGAGGCTGGCATGTAGACGCCATACCAGGCGCCGATCTCGACGGCGGGCAGGCCGGCTTCGGCCATGGTCGGCACGTTGGGCAGCTGGGCGTTGCGCTTGGGCGTGGTGACGGCCAGGGCGCGCAGCTTGCCGTTCTTGATCTGGCCGATCACCGACGGCATGGTGTCGAAGCTCATCTGCACCTGGCCGCTGACCAGGTCGACCAGCGCCGCCGAGCTGCCCTTGTAGGGCACGTGCACGATGTCGATGCCGGCCGCGTCCTTGAACATTTCGGCCGCGATGTGCTGGGTGCTGCCGGTGCCGCTGCTGGCGTAGTTGATGCGGCCTGGCTCCTTCTTTGCCAGGGCCACCAGTTCCGGGACCGTCTTGGCGGCCAGGCCGTTGCTGACGATCAGCACGTTCGGCACCGTGCCGACGAAGGCCACGGGCACCAGGTCGCGGTTGTTGTCGTAGCCGAGCTTGAGCAGGTGCGGCGCAATCGCGTGGGCCGTGACCACGCCCATCACCAGCGTGTGGCCGTCGGTGGATTTCGCGGTCGCGTCGGCCGCGAGCGTGTTCGACACGCCGGGCTTGTTCTCGACGACCACCGACTGCTTGAGCAGCGGCCCGAGCCGGTCGGCCACGGCGCGCGCCATGGCATCGGTGCCGCCGCCCGGCGCCGAGCCCACGAGCAGGCGCAGCGGCTTGGTGGGCCATTCCTGGGCCACGGTCACGGTGCTTCCCAGGGCCAGCAGGCCGCCCGCCAGGGCGGCAAGGATTGTCTTCATGGTTTGTCTCCGGTGTTATTGAAATAAGGACCAGCGCTTGCATGGTAGGCAGGCCATTGATTTCGGTAAACTGAAAATAAACGATCAACCGATAACCTGAAGAAATCAATATGGGCTCCATCGACCGGCAGGATTCCACGCCCCAGCTGCTCAACCGGCTGCGCATGCGGCAGATCGCGCTGATGCTCGCGATCGAGGAGCGCAAGACGCTGCGCGGCGCGGCCGGCCAGCTCGGGCTGAGCCAGCCGGCGGCGACCAAGATGCTGCACGAGCTCGAAAACGCCCTGGGCCAGCCGCTGTTCGAGCGCGTCGGGCGCGGCCTGCAGCTCAACGCGGCGGGCGAGCGCGTGATGGGCTACTTCCGCGGCATCCGCGGCAGCATGGAAGCGCTCAACCGCGACCTGGGCGAGCTGCGCCTGGGCAGCGCCGGGCGCTTTGCGGTCGGCAGCATCATGGCGGCGTCCCCAGGCCGGCTGACCGAGGCGCTGGTCGGCCTGAAGGCGCAGTTCCCGCTGCTGGCCGTCGAGATCGCGGTGGACACCAGCGACCGCTTGCTCGCGCAGCTGCACGAGGGCGTGCTGGAGGTGGTGATCGGGCGCCTGGTGAGCGACGCGGCGCAGGGCTGCGTGTTCCACGCCATCGACGACGAGGGCCTGGCCGTGGTGGTCGGCAACCACCACCCGTTGGCCCGTGAGCGCCGCGTGGACTTTGCCGCGCTGCTGGCCTACCCCTGGATCCTGCAGCCCTCGGGCAGCCCCATGCGCGAGGTGGTCGAGCGCGAGTGCCGCGACCACCAGGCCCAGCTGCCGCGCGGCCTGGTCGAGACGGGCTCCATCCTCACCACGATCAACCTGATCCGCCGCTCCGAGATGGTCGCCGTGATCCCCGAGGCCGTGGCACGGCGCGACGCGCAGCACCAGGTGCTGAGCATCGTCGACTACCCGCTGCGGCAAAAGCTGGCGGCCTACGGCAGCATCGTGCGCCGCGACCGCCCGCCCAGCGGCGCGGCGCTGCGCTTCCTGGAACTGCTGCACGGCTGACGCCCCGCCGTTGCGCTCCATTTTCAGGAGCTTACAACGCTTACCCCATCAGCGTTACAGCCAGTTTTTACTGATATTTCTTCAAGGCGCCGAGAGATCGGGCGCGTCCACCAGCGTGTCCAGCGGCAGCCGGTACAGCTCCTGCAGCAGCTGTGACAGCTGCTGCGCCGCGGCCTGCACCACCGCGGCGCCCTTGTCCGCCGTCGCGGCGGCGGCGTTGCCGGCGGCGCCGGCCCGGTGGTAGTCCTGCATGGCCCAGCCCAGCTTGGCGCTCTTGCCGTTGCCCAGCAGCGCGTATTGTTCGGACCGGTCCTGCGACGTGGAGCGGAAGTGGCGCGCGTGCTCCATGTGCACGGTGTGCGGCGCCAGGTGCAGCATCATCGAGGTTTCGATCTCGCCGGCGTGGATGCCGAAGCGGTGCTCCTCGGCGCTGAACTGGCCCGCCACCGCCGCGGGCAGCGGCAGGCTGAACCAGCTCGCGCTGTAGACCAGCAGGCCGCAGCGCTGGCGCAGCTCGCGCGCCACGATGTCCATCACGCTGACCTGGCCGCCGTGGCCGTTGAGCAGCAGCAGCTTCTTCACGCCGGCGCGCGCCACGCAGGCGCCCAGCTCGGTCCACAGCGCGATCAGCGTGGCCGGCGTGAGCGTGAGCGTGCCGGCAAACGCCGTGTGCTCGGTGCTCAGGCCGACGTTCTGCGGCGGCAGGAACAGCGCCGGCAGCGCGGCCGGCAGCAGGGGCAGCGCGGCGTCGACCACGCCCTGCAGCAGCGCCGCATCCACGCTGAGCGGCAGGTGCGGCCCATGCTGCTCGGTGGCGGCCACGGGCAGCACGGCAATGGTCTGCGCGGCCAGGCCGCTGGCCTGCAGCTGGGCGAAGTCGCGCGCGGACACCTCGGCCCAGTGGCGCGACGGCCAGGAAGGGAAAGCAGCAGCGGCAGAGGAAGCGTCGTTCATGGCCGCGATGTTAGTGGAGCAGCGCAGGCACTGCTGCCATGCGCCGCGCACGCAGGCCATAGCCAGGCAGAGCAAAACCGCTTACGCTGGCACGCGCAAGCTCTGCCGTTGGCGCAGCCTTCCATGCGACAGCGGCAGCGCCCTGCACTGGCCAGACGGCGCCTGGGCGCGGAATCTGCGGCTGGCCTCCCCCTTGGTTCCCGACAACAACGCAAGGAGACTCCAATGACCCGCTTTCCTGCCCATTTCTGCGTCGCCACCGCCACACTGGCCTTGCTCGCTTTGGCAGCGTGCTCGGACAACGACACCGTCGCGACCGCGTCGCCGCCGACTCCCGATACCGCGTGCGACGTGCTCTCCAGCAACGGCTCGGTCACCGTCGGCTCGGGCCTGCCCGGCGACCCGGCGGCGCCCGAGCCGGCGTCGGGTTACCGGCTGGGCATGCAGCCCGTCTATGCCAAGACCTACATGGTCGTCACCGCCAACCCGCTGGCCACCAAGGCCGGTTGCGCGGTGCTGAAAAAAGGCGGCTCGGCGGTGGACGCCGCCGTCGCGGTGCAGGCGGTGCTGGGGCTGGTCGAGCCGCAGTCCAGCGGCCTGGGGGGCGGCGCTTTCATGCTGCACTACGACGCGACCGCAAAAAAAATCGTGGCCTTCGACGGGCGCGAGACAGCGCCGGCCGCGGCCACCGCCAACTACCTGCGTTGGATCGACGACGCCACGCAGCAGACTGCGCCGCTGCCCAACGCGCGCGCCAGCGGCCGCTCGATCGGCACGCCGGGCGTGCTCAAGATGCTCGACCTGGCGCACCAGAGGCACGGCACCATGGCGTGGGCGGAGCTGTTCACCCCGGCCATCGACCTGGCAAAGCAGGGCTTTGCCATCAGCGGCCGGCTGGCGCAGGCCATCAGCGGCTCACAGCCGCAGCTGGTGCACGACAGCGAGGCCGCGGCCTACTTCCTGAACGCCGACGGCAGCCCCAAGGCGCTGGGCACCGCGCTCAAGAACCCGGCCTATGCCGAGACACTGGGCACGCTGGCCGAGCAAGGCACCAAGGCCTTCTACAGCGGCCCCATCGCGCAGTCCATCGTCGACAAGATCCAGATCACGGCCAGTGCCAAGGACGGCTCGCCCATCACGCCCGGCAAGACCACGCTCGCCGACTTGGCCAATTACCAGGCCAAGGCGCGCGAGGCCGTGTGCATCGACTACCGCAGCCACAAGGTCTGCGGCATGCCGCCACCGTCTTCGGGCGGCATCGCCGTGGCGCAGGCGCTGGGCGTCCTCGAGAACTTCGACCTGGCCGCCCACAAGCCCGCGGCCATCGACCTCTATGGCGGCAAGCCCACCGTCATGGGCGTGCACTTGGTCAGCGAAGCGCTGCGCCTGGCCTACGCCGACCGCGACAAGTACGTGGCCGACACCGACTTCGTGCCGCTGCCGGGCAGCGGCGTGGCCACCCTGCTCGACAAGAGTTACCTGAAAACGCGCGCCGGCCTCATCAGCCCCACGCGCAGCATCGGCGTGGCCCCGGCGGGTGACCTGGGCCCGGTGCCGCTGGGCGTGGACAAGACGCCCGAAGGCGGCACCACCCACTTCACCATCGTCGACAAGAAGGGCAACGCAGTGTCGATGACCACCACGGTCGAGTCGACCCTGGGCTCTTTTCACATGGCGCGCGGCTTCATGCTCAACAACCAGCTGACCGACTTCAGCAGCAGCCCGACCGATAGCACCGGCACGCCGATCGCCAACCGCGTCGCCCCGGGCAAGCGCCCGCGCAGCTCGATGGCCCCCACGCTGGTGTTCCAAAAGAACGCTGACGGCAGCCTCGGCGCGCTGGCCATGGGCACGGGCTCGCCCGGCGGCGCGACCATCATCCAGTACGTCACCAAGACGCTGGTCGGTGTTCTCGATTGGGGGCTGGACGCTCAGCAGGCGACCGCGATGGTGGACTTTGGCGCGGCCAATTCGGCCACCACCAACGTAGGCGGCGAGCACCCGAACGTGGTGGCGGCCGATGGCGGGATCAACGACCCGCTCGTGCAGGGCCTCAAGGCACTGGGCCACACGGTCAGCGTGGCTGCGCAGTCCAGCGGCATCAGCACCATCGTGCGCAGCCAGGTGGGCGGCGCGCCCAGCTGGACCGGCGGTGCCGACCCGCGCCGCGAAGGCCTGGTGCTGGGCGACACCTTCAGGCCTTGACGCAAGGGTCGAATACCGCGCACCCAGCGCCCACGGGCCCACAGGGGCCGCCGCGCCGCTGCCAGCGCGGCGGCCCCGTTACCATGGCGCCATGACCCAAGCCACGCTCGACCTGTTCCGCGACGACGCCTACCTGCGCGAGTGCAGTGCCCACATCGCGGCCGTGCAGGCCGACGGCGGCATCGTGCTCGACCAGACGGTCTTCTACCCGCTCGGCGGCGGCCAGGCCGGCGACAGCGGGGCGCTGCTGCTGGCCGACGGCACGCAGATCGCCATCGCCGACACGCGCAAGGGCAAGGACGGGGCCGGCAACCCCACGGCCGCCATCGTGCATGTGCCCGCACCGGGCCAGGAGGCCGCCATCGCCGCGCTGCAGGCCGGCGCCGCCGTCACCGCGCGCATCGACTGGGAGCGCCGCCACAGGCTCATGCGCTTTCACACCGCCACGCACCTGCTGTGCCACCTGGTGCCGCAACTGGTCAACGGCTGCTCGATCACGCCCGACTATGCGCGGCTCGACTTCAACATGACCGACCCGCTCGACAAGGAGTGGCTGACCGCGGGCATCGCGCGCCTGGTGGCGGCCGCGCACCCGCTCACGGTGGCGTCGATCAGCGACGAAGAACTCGACACCAACCCGCAGCTGGTCAAGAGCATGAGCGTGCAGTCGCCGCGCGGCACCGGGCGCATCCGTACCATCCGCATTGGCGACGCCGGCAGCGACACGCTGATCAACCTGCAGCCCTGCGGCGGCACGCATGTGGCGAACACGGCCGAGATCGGTGCCGTGGTCGTCACCAAGATCGAGAAAAAAAGCGCTACCACCCGCAGGGTGGTGTTGGGGTTCGCCCCATGAGCGCAGCGCAGCACGGTTTTTTCAGGGTGGACTCATTTGCGCGCAGCGCAACCACCCGCCGGGTGGTGCTGGGGTTCGTGCCGTGAACGCAGCCCCCGCCGCCCGGAACCAAAGCGCAGGGACGCGCTCCCACCAGGCGACCATGCCGCACTTCTTTCTGCTCCGCGTTCTTCCCCGCTTCCTCACCGCTCTTTTTTTCATAGCTGCAAGCGCTTTATGGACGAGCGCTAATGCCCAATTAGGCCCCAAATCCGATGCCAGCGCCGTGGTCAGCACGCCGCGCGTGCGCGCCGAGCTGGTGGCGCACGCGCCGCAGGGCATCACGCCCGGCGAGCCGCTGTGGCTGGGCCTGCAGATCACGCACCAGCCGGACTGGCACACCTACTGGAAAAACCCGGGCGACTCGGGCCTGCCGACCCAGCTGACCTGGACCTTGCCCGCCGGTCTGGACGTCGGCGAGATCGCCTGGCCGGAGCCGCAGAAGATCCGCATCGAGCACCTGGCCAACTACGGCTATGAGGGCACGGTGCTGCTGCCGGTGCCGCTGCAGGTGGCGTCCACCTTCCAGGCGCCGCTGTCGGGCACGGTGGACGTGCGCCTGCACGCGAGCTGGCTGGTCTGCAAGCGCGAATGCATCCCCGAGGAAGGCGACTTCACGCTGCAGCTGCCGGTGCGCGGCTCGACGGCACTGCACGCCGCGGCCTTTGACAGCGCCCTGGCGGCGCAGCCGCGTGCACTGGCCAGCGACGGCAGCACGGCGCGCGTGGACGGCGAGCGCCTGCAGCTCCGCGTGCCCGGCCTGCCGGCTGCGGCGCGCGGCCAGGCGCTGCAGCTGTTTCCCGAAGCGCCCGCCGTGATCGAACATGCGGCCGAATCGGGCAGCGGCTGGACGCAGGCCTGGGAAGGCGATGTCTGGACCGCCAGCGTGCCGCTGTCGGCCGAGCGCGGCGCGAGCGTGGCGCAGCTGCCGCTGGTGCTGGCCTTGCCGGCGCAGGCAGCGCCCGCAGGCGGCGCACGCGCCTGGCGCACGGTGGCAACGGTCGACGGCGCCTGGACCGCCGCCGCGTCCGGTGCCGGCGTGTCGCCGGCCCTGGCCGCGGCGCTGGAGGCCAACCGCGCCTCCCCCGCACCGGTGCCGCGCCCGGCCGGCCTGGGCGCCTTGCTGACCGCGCTCGTCGGCGGCCTGCTCGGCGGCCTCATCCTCAACCTCATGCCCTGCGTGTTCCCGGTGCTGGCGATCAAGGTGATCGGTTTTGCCCGGCACCGCGGCAACCGGCGCGTGCACCGGCAGGCGGGGCTGGCCTACACCGCGGGCGTGGTGCTGTCGTTCCTCGCGCTGGGCGGCCTGCTGCTGGGCCTGCGCGCGGCCGGCGAGCAGCTCGGCTGGGGCTTTCAGCTGCAGTCGCCCGCCGTGGTGGCGGCGCTGGCCGCGCTGTTCACCGTGATCGGTCTGAACCTGGCGGGCGTGTTCGAGTTCGGCCAGTTCGCCCCCGGGCGCCTGGCGACGCTGCAGGCCCGCCACCCGGCGGCCGACGCCTTCCTGTCGGGCATGCTGGCCGTGGCCATCGCCTCGCCCTGCACGGCGCCGTTCATGGGCGCCTCGCTCGGTTTCGCGATCGACATGCCGGTGGCGCAGGCACTGCTGGTGTTTGCCGCCCTCGGCGTCGGCATGGCCCTGCCTTATCTGGCCGCCAGCTGGATGCCGGCCGTCGCCGGCTGGCTGCCGCGCCCCGGCGCCTGGATGGACACGTTCCGCCGCGGCATGGCCTTTCCGATGTTTGCCACCGTCGCCTGGCTGGTCTGGGTGCTGGGCCAGCAAAGCGGCATCGACGGCGCCGGCGCGCTGCTGGCGCTGCTGGTGGCGGGCAGCGCCGTCGTCTGGGCGCTCACGCTGCGCGGGCGCACGCGCTGGGTGGTTGCGTCTGTTTTGATCGCTGTCGGCGCATGGCTGGCCAGCGCCATCGGCCTCCATGTCACCAAACCGGCGGAAATCGGCACGCTCGCCGCCGCGCCGGCGGCGGCTGGCCAGGGCTGGCAGCCCTGGTCGGCCGAGCGCGTGGCCGAGCTGCAGGCGGCCGGGCGGCCCGTGTTCGTCGACTTCACCGCGGCCTGGTGCGTGACCTGCCAGTACAACAAGCGCACCACGCTGGCCAACGCCGAGGTGCAGGCCGACTTTGCGGCGCGCAACGTGGCGCTGCTGCGCGCCGACTGGACGCGCCGCGACCCGGCCATCACCGCCGCGCTGGCGCAGCTGGGGCGCAGCGGCGTGCCGGTCTACGTGCTGCACGCGCCCGGCAAGGCGCCCGTGGTGATGACGGAAATCCTCAGCGCCGCCGAGGTGCGCGATGCACTGGCCGCGCTCTGACCCGCTCCATCCCACCCTCGCCATGCCCCACGACAACACCTCCATCGCCGCCCTCCTGCGCAGCTGCCGCACCATCGCCGTGGTCGGCCTCTCGCCCCGGCCCGAGCGCGACAGCCACCACGTGGCCGAGTACCTGCAGCAGCAGGGTTACCGCATCGTGCCGGTGAACCCGATGGCTGCAGGGCAGAGCATCCTCGGTGAGCCGTGCTGGCCCAGCCTGACCGAGGCGGCGCGCCACCACCGCATCGACCTCGTGGACGTGTTCCGCAACAGCGCCGAGGTGCCGCCGATTGCCGGCGAAGCCATTGCCGTGGGCGCCCGCGCGCTGTGGCTGCAGCTGGGCGTGCGCCACGACGCCGCCGCGGCGCACGCCCGCGCCGCCGGCCTGCAGGTGGTGCAGGACCGCTGCACGCTGGTCGAGCACCAGCGCCTGGTGGCCCAGGGAGCCCTGCCCGGCGCTTCCGAGCCGGGCTGAGCGCGCGCGTGGGCGACAATTGGGCCCATGAGCTTCGCACCCTTGACCAATGACACCTTCCTGCGCGCCTGCCGGCGCCAGGCCACCGACTACACCCCGCTGTGGCTGATGCGCCAGGCCGGCCGCTACCTGCCCGAATACAAGGCCACGCGCGCGCGCGCCGGCAGCTTCATGGGGCTGGCCACGAACGTGGACTACGCGACCGAGGTGACGCTGCAGCCGCTGGAGCGCTTCCCGCTCGATGCCGCCATCCTGTTTTCCGACATCCTCACGGTGCCCGACGCCATGGGCCTGGGCCTGACCTTTGCCGAGGGCGAGGGCCCGCGCTTTGCGCGCACCGTGCGCACCGAGGCCGACGTGGCCCAGTTGGCAGTGCCCGACATGGACAAGCTGCGCTATGTCTTCAACGCCGTCACTTCGATCCGCAAGGCGCTGCACGGCCGCGTGCCGCTGATCGGTTTTTCGGGCAGCCCCTGGACGCTGGCCTGCTACATGGTCGAGGGCAAGGGCAGCGACGACTACCGCACGGTCAAGAGCCTGATGTACAGCCGCCCCGACCTGATGCACCGCATCCTGGCGGTCAACGCCGACGCCGTGGCGCAGTACCTCAACGCCCAGATCGATGCCGGCGCCCAGGCCGTGATGGTGTTCGACAGCTGGGGCGGCGTGCTGGCCGACGGCGCCTTCCAGGAATTCAGCCTGGAGTACACCCGGCGCGTGCTGGCGCAATTGAAGCGCACCGGCCCCGACGGCCAGGACGTGCCGCGCATCGTCTTCACCAAGGGCGGCGCGCTGTGGCTCGACGACATGAACGCCCTGGACTGCGAGGTGCTGGGCCTGGACTGGACCGCCAACCTGGCCAAGGCGCGCGCCCTGGTCGGTGGCGACGTGGGCGGCCCCGGCAAGGCGCTGCAGGGCAACATCGACCCCAACGTGCTGTTCGCACCGCCCGAGCAGATCGCCGTGCAGGTGCGCAAGGTGCTCGAGAGCTTTGGCACACCGCACACCGACCGCACCCGCACCGGCCCGACGCACATCTTCAACCTCGGCCACGGCATCAGCCAGTTCACCCCGCCCGAGCACGTCAGCGCGCTGGTCGAGGCCGTGCACAGCCAGTCGCGCGCCATGCGCCAGGACTGACGGCGGGCGCCGTGCTGTCGAGTTATGCACAAAAACGCCGTGCCCCCCTGCCACGCCAGGACGGGGCACAGCGGCGGGGCGTCCCGCGCGCACAGCGCTGCAGTGCCCGTAAGTCCTTGATTTATATAGAGCTCTGCGATTGCCTGTTGCGCAGGCAAAATGGGCACAGGCCGCGCCGCTGCGGCTTCGCCGGCCCGCGGCACGGGGATATCAACAAA
Organism: Acidovorax sp. SRB_14; assembly: GCF_012932145.1. Lineage (GTDB taxonomy): Bacteria > Pseudomonadota > Gammaproteobacteria > Burkholderiales > Burkholderiaceae_C > Simplicispira. The sequence goes on from NZ_MWOK01000011.1 coordinate 36,439, forward strand.
GTTATCCACAGAAACTCTGGACAACCCCTGAAACCCCAAGCGGGCCAAGCACTTGCGTGGAACTTTGAAAAAATCCCGCAGGTTCGGCCCGTGCGCCGAAAAGGGCTGTGCGACTTATGCACACCCGGCTTCCATGCAACGCCGCAGGCTGCGGCAGCGATTGGCAAATGCAATAAACACGGAAAAGTCATTGATTTTTAATGGTTTTTCCCAATTTCTCTTTGCCCATGGATGCCCTACCGAACCGCTTCGCGGCGCCCACACCTGAAAGATCCGCGACGATGTCAACAAAGTTATCCACAGAAATGGTGAGCGCGGTGCCAAAACGCACGGAATCAAGGACTTAGCCCGCTCTCGCATCTCCCCGGCCCCGCGCCCTGCCGCCTTGACCACCTCCTGCCCTGCCCCTTCCGCCACCGTCCTGGTCGCCGTGCACACGCCGGCGCACAGCGCGCTGGGTAATCTGCTCAGCTACGCCAGTGCGCAGCCGCTGGCGCCGGGCACGCTGGTGCGCGTGCCGCTGGGCCAGCGCGAGGTGCTGGGCGTGGTGTGGGAGGGCACGGCCGAACTGCCGCCCGGCATGGCGGCGCGCCCCGTCGCCGGGGTCCTGGACGGCATTGCGCCGCTCGACGCCCACTGGCGGCGCCTGGTGGCCTTTGCCGCGCGCTACTACCAGCGCAGCCTGGGCGAGATCGCCCTGTCGTCCCTGCCGCCGCAGCTGCGCGACCTCGATGCCGCGCAGCTGGCGCGGCGCCTGCGCCGGCCTGCCGCCCCGCAGGCGGGCGCTGACGCGATCGATTTGGTGGCCCTGAGCGCAGAGCAGGAAAGCGCCAGGGCCCAAATTGCCTCGCAACCCGGCCCCTTCTTGCTGTTCGGCAGCACCGGCAGCGGCAAGACCGAGGTCTACCTGCGCTGCGTGCAGGAGGCCCTGGCAGCCGCGCCCGTCAACGGCGTGCCGCCCCAGGCGCTGGTCATGGTGCCCGAGATCAACCTCACGCCCCAGCTCGAAGAGCGCTTCACCGCGCGCTTTGGCGCCGCCAGCGTGGTCTCGCTGCACAGCGGCATGACGAACCCCCAGCGCCTCAAGAGCTGGCTGGCCGCGCACAGCGGGCAGGCGCGCATCGTGCTGGGCACGCGCATGGCGGTGTTTGCGTCCATGCCCGGCCTCAGGCTCATCGTCGTCGACGAAGAGCACGACGCGAGCTACAAGCAGCAGGAAGGCGCGCGCTATTCCGCCCGCGACCTGGCCATCTGGCGCGCGCGCGAGCAGCGCGCCAAGGTCATCCTCGGCTCGGCCACACCGTCGTTCGAGAGCTGGCACGCCAGCCGCCCGGCCACCGACGGGGACGCCGGCGGGCGCTACCTGCGCCTGCACATGCCGAGTCGTATAGGTTCAGGCATCGGTGCCGGCACCGGTGCCGAGGCCGGCGCGCTGCCGGTGCTGCGCGTGGTCAACATGAAGCAGCAGCCGCGGCGCACGGTGTTCTCGGCGCCGCTGCTGGCCGCGCTGCAGCAGCGCGTGGAGCGCGGCGAGCAGTGCCTGGTCCTGCTCAACCGGCGCGGCTACGCCCCGGTGCTGCACTGCGCCGACTGCGACTGGAAGAGCGACTGCCCGCACTGCAGCGCGCACCAGGTGTTCCACAAGGTCGACCGCACACTGCGCTGCCACCACTGCGGCCACACCGTGCGCGTGCCGCGCGCCTGCCCCGGCTGCGGCAGTCCCGACATCGCGGCCATCGGCCACGGCACCGAGCAGCTCGAAGAGCAGCTCTCGGCCCTGCTGGCCGGCGTGCGGCGCCGCGACGGCGCACCCGCGCGCGTGGCGCGCATCGACGCCGACACCACCCGGCTCAAGGGCGCGCTCCAGGCGCAGCTGGCGCAGGTGCACTCGGGCGAGATCGACGTGCTGGTCGGCACGCAAATGGTCGCCAAGGGCCACGACTTTCGCCGCATCACGCTGGTGGCCGCCGTGCAGCCCGACGGCGCGCTGTTCTCGAGCGACTTCCGTGCGCCCGAGCGCCTGTTTGCGCTGCTGATGCAGGCCAGCGGCCGCGCCGGGCGCGACGCGCACTACGTCGCCACCCAAGGCAGCCGCAGCGAGATGTGGCTGCAGACCTTCCACCCCGAGCACGCCATCGTCGCCGCGCTGCGCCAGCACGACTACCCGGCCTTTGCCGCACAGCAGCTGCAGGAGCGCTGCGACGCCGCCATGCCGCCGTTCGCCTTCCAGGCCCTGGTGCGCGCCGACGCGCGCACGCAGCAGGTCGCGCAGGGCTTTCTGCAGGCCGCCAGCGAAGCGGCCGGCCAGCATGCGCTGCCCGGCCTGGAGCACGTCACGCTGTACCCGCCCGTGCCGCTCACCGTCCAGCGCGTGGCCAATGTCGAGCGCGCGCAAATGCTGCTCGAATCGCCCTCCCGCACCGCCCTGCAGCGCTTCCTGGCCGCCTGGCAGCCCGTGCTGCACGCCACGCGCAGCCAGCCCGAACACAAGGGGCTGGTGCGCTGGCTGGTGGATGTGGACCCGTTGGCGATTTGAGGTGTTTTTGGGCTAAAACGCTTGCTGCACAAGCGCTTGAAGCTATCAATTTGAAGGCAAATCAGGACATCAAAGCGTGGCTGCCACGCGCCCTGGCGTTGGGCTCAACCCGGGGCGCCGGCCCGCCGCGCGGCCTCGATGGCGGCGATGTCGATCTTTTGCATCGCCATCATCGCGTCGAACGCGCGCTGGGCCGCCGCGCGGTCGGGGTCGGATATCGCCGCAAGGAGGGCGCGCGGGGTGATCTGCCACGACAGCCCCCACCGGTCCTTGCACCAGCCGCAGTCGCTTTCCTGGCCGCCGTTGCCGACGACCGCGTTCCACAGGCGGTCGGTTTCGGCCTGGTCGTCGGTCGCGATCTGGAACGAGAACGCCTCGCTGTGCTTGAAGTGCGGGCCGCCATTGAGCCCGATGCAGGGGATCCCGGCCACCGTGAACTCGACCATGAGGACGTCCCCTTGCTTGCCGTCGGGGTAGTCGCCCGGCGCGCGGTAGATGGCGCCCACCGCGCTGTCGGGGAAGGTCTCGGCGTAAAACTGGGCGGCGTCCACCGCGGTGCCGTCGTACCACAGGCAGACCGTGTTCTTGCTGGCCATGTCGTGTCTCCTCAAGGGGTGAAAAGTCCGGTAGCGCTGCCGGCCCTTCGGTCTGGCGCCGACCCCGGCGGCCGACCGGCGGGGCTTGGCACGCCGCGCCGCGGCCACCGGCTCAGCGGGCCATGACCGGCGTCTCGGTGTGCATCGCACAGCGCCAGCCGCGGTCGGTTTGGACCCAGGTCGAGGTGTCGTGCATTTCCTGCTGCGTGGTGCTGCCCTTGCCGCGCGGCGCAACACCCTGCTTGACGCGGTAGGACAGGATCGCCGTCGCGTCGTTCGGAAACACGACCTCCATGTCGCTGAATTCGAACGAGTTCACCACCATGGAGCCGTGCTCCGCCATCTGGCGGTAGCCCGCGTGGTCGAATTTCATCGCGCCGTGCGCGCTGACCATGAGCGCCGGCTCGCAGAGCAGGTTCAGCGCCACATCGGTCTTCTGGTCCACCATCGACTGCCAAAACTTCGTCTCGAGGTCGACCAGGGTCGAACTGGGGTTCTGCATTTCGGTCTCCTGGCGATGAGCAAGTCCTCATCGTCCTGGTTGCGGGCGCTTGCGTCAATCGGACTGCGCTGATGCGGTTGTACGAACTTTCCCACTCCTGTGCGCCGCGGGTGGTGCGGCGTTCGCTCACGTCCAACGCGTGGCCAATGGGGAGCGCGCGCAGATGCTGCTGCAATTGCCCTTCCCGCACCGTGCTGTAGCGCGCTTTCTTGCCGCCCCGCTGCTGCTGCACGCCGGGCCGAGCAAACAGACCCGGCGCCTTGGCTGGCAGATGTGGATCCGTTGGAGATTCATGGTGTTTTAGGGCTCTGGCCCTTGCTGTGCCAGCGCCAGCAGCTATCAATTTGAGAACGGCTGCAGAGCCGCGGCGCTGCTGGAACGTCTGAGTGGCGCACCATCCCCCGGCCCGAACCGTAAAACCAGCTGCGGAACCGCATTCGCGACCAGGCGCCAGACCCGGCTGGATCTTGGACACACATCACGCACCGCTTCTCCCATGCGCTGCTGCCACCAGCAGATCAATCGGCGTGAAGTTCACTGGCAGAGACGCCGCGCGACCACAGCAATGACCGCTGTTCCAGAGCGCCAGCGATAAAGGCACCCGCAAGCTTGACGCAAAAGATGCAGCCTCCCGGACAGTCGGCGAGCGCTTCACTGAGAATTGCGCCCGCGCCGCGCACTGCCGGCTACGGCGACCTGGCTGAGCAACCAGGATCGAAACAGGCCCGTCATCGGTGAGTCTTCCTGGGCCCGAGGAACGCACAGGTAGTATCCCCGCCCGGTCGATATGCCCGCTGCAAGGGGCATCACGATCTTGCCCTCCTGGAGTTCGCGCTCAACCAGGCAGCGCTGCACAACAGCGATGCCCATATTGGCCACGACCCCCTCCACCAGGCCGGCCGCGAGATCGAAACCCGCGACCAGCTTGATGCGGCGCGCGTCCATGCCCTGCGACGCGCACCACAGCGCCCAGTTGCCCGGATAGCCTGAGTGGTACAGCAGGGGAAAGCGCAGGACATCCTCGCACGCGCGGATGCGGCTGGCCACGCTGGGATGGCAAATGGGAACAATCTCGCGTCCGATGATGTAGGTGGCGCGTATGTGGCGAGGCCACCGGTTTTTTGCGCTGGTCCGCGCGATCAGCCAGCAATCCACGTCATCCCGGAGCATGTCGTCGCTCTTCCAGTAGGGCTGGAAAAGAAGTTGAACGCCGGGATGCTCTTCATACAGGGACGGCAGCCTCGGCACGAGCCAGCGCATGCTCAGCGTAGGGATTGCACTGACGCGCAGCACCGACCCATTTGCGGGCGCAGCAGCCGGCACAGCCGACTCCAGCGCGGAGAGAGCCGGCTGCACTTGGGTGTAGTAGTTTTTCCCAGCCTCCGTGGCGGTCACGCCAGAGGCAGCACGCTCGAGCAGCGCCATCCCCAGGCGCGCTTCCAGGCGCAGAACGGACCGGCTCACGGCCCCTTGCGTCACGCAGAGCCGCAACGCGGCCTTGGAGAAACCACCGGTCTCCACCACGGCAACAAAGGCGTGCAGCTCGGGCAGGGACGGGGATCGAAAACGCATAGTCATTACATTCTGTCATAGGCAAGTGCCCAACTGTCGATGGACACCCGTCCCCCTGCACTGCACATTCACGCCAGTTCAGTTCCCGGCTGCTTCTGCGACCACAGGAACAGTGCCCGGATATGCCGGCAGAGACGATTCAAGGAAAAAAATGAGCGTGAACCCACAAGCCACAAAAATTCTCTCGCACTGGGCGGCGACGGTACCCGCGCAGTGGGCGCCATCGACACTGCGCATCGCCGAGCACTCTCTGGAAGACACCATTGCAGCAATGGTCGCGGGCGCTGGCGACCGCGTTGCAGCGTCCGTCAGGCGGGGGCTGGGTTCCGGGGCAGGATCCGTTCCCGTCATTGGCAGTACGCAGGGGCTGTGCGCGCCCTTGAGCGCGCTGGCCAACGGAACGGCGGCGCATGCACGAGAACTCGACGAGATGTTTTTCGTTGCCGGAAGCCATTTTGGCTGCGCCGTCATCCCCGCGATCCTCGCGCAGGCCTGGGAGATCGATGCTTCGCTGGACCAGGTGTTGGATGCGATCGTCGTCGGCAGCGAAGTGATGGCCCGGATTGGCCTCGCCATGAACAGGGCGCATTTCGAAAAAGGCTGGCACGGCACGCAAACCATCGGCGTGCTTGCCGCGGCAGTGGCATGCGCAAGACTGCGGGGCCTGGACAGCGACCAGACGGCGCATGCGCTCAGCTTGGCGGTTTCCATGGCCGCGGGGCCCAAGGTTCAGTTCGGCACCGACGCCAAGCCGACGCATGCCGGACTTGCCGCACAGGGCGGGGTCCTGGCCGCCTCATTGGCCGCAGCGGGCGTGACCGGCAGCACCGTGGCCCTGGAAGGCCCGCACGGCTTTGGCGCGCTGTACGCGGGCCACACAACGGCCGACTGGTCCGCTGCAACCAGCGTCCAGAGCGAAGCGCTCGCCATCGAAAGCCACGGGTTCGCATTCAAGCTTTACCCGAACTGCGCATCAACACACCGGTGCCTGGACGCCCTGCAATCTCTTGTGGCAGAGCACGGATTCGCTGCCGATGAGGTCGCCCGCATCGAGACACTGGTAGGCCGGGTCAACATGGTGAACCTCAGGCACGCGGAGCCCCGGGATGCGCGGGAGGCGATGTTCTCGATGCAGTACGCCGTTGCGACCCTGCTTCGGTACGGCACCGTGGAACTCGCCGACTTCACGCCGCAGGCTGTGCACGATGCCGAAACCCGGCGGTATATGCCCATCGTCGAGATGCGGCTGGACCCCAAGGCTGAAAGCGGCACGGAAACCGCGACCAATCTGTTGCCACACACCACGGTCGTGACCTTGAAGGACGGCCGGCGCCTGGAGCGCGCGCTGCAGCACGCCAAAGGGTCGTTGGCGAACCCTTTCTCTGCGCTGGAGCGCCAAGCAAAGTTTGACCAGTGCACGGCCGGCATCGCCCCCGCAGAGCGCCTCGCTCAGGTGCGCCAGATCTTGGCCGCTCCGCAGGGCATCCCGGTTCGCCGCTTGCTCGAGCTGCTGCAGTTCGAGGCCCATGTCGATGACGGAGAGCGTTTTCGCCGCACCGCCGGGTGCAGGCCCTGATTTCCACCACCCGCTGCACACGCAGATTCTTCAAACCAATTAGAGGAGACACCACCATGAACGCTATCGCCAGCCGACGAAAATTCGGCGTAGTCGCCATCACATCGGCATTGTTGCTTGCATTTACGCACGCCGCCGGTGCTGCCCAATGGCCCGAAAAACCCATCACGATCATTGTTCCTTCGAGTGCCGGCGGATCGCTCGACACCAACGTACGCCGCATGTTGGAGGAAGCGGGAAAGATCCTCGGCCAGCCGTTTGTTGTTGAAAATCGCGCCGGCGCCGGCGGGGCGTTGGCGATGCAGGCACTGGCGCGCGCCAAACCCGACGGCTATACCCTGAGCCTTGGAAACACCGCGTCCCTGGCCATCACACCCACGCTGATCCGAAAAGCGGGCTACGACCCGATGAAGGATTTCGAGTTCGTCGGACGTTTCACAAGCCAGCCCAACCTCCTCGTGGTTCGCGCCGATCAGCCGTACAAGACAGTGGCCGAGCTGACCAAATACGCCAAGGCCAACCCTGGGAAACTGTCGATGGGCTCTCAGGGCAACGGCAGCAGCGGCCACCTGAGCGGTGAGCTGTACAAGAAGCTCGCCAGCGTCGAATTCGTCCATGTGCCCTACCGCGGCGGCGTGCAGGCGGTGCAAGATCTCATCGGTGGCAGCCTGGATTTTCTGTTCGAAAATCTCGCCACGATCGAGAACCATGTCGCTACCGGCAAGGTCCGCGCCTTGGCCGTCACATCGCAGAAGCGCAACGCCCGCTTTCCAGACGTGCCCACCATGCACGAACTGGGCATCTCCGGTTACGAAATAACGGCGTGGTCTGGTGTGATCGCCCCCGCCGGCACACCCAAACCAGTCATTGACAGACTCAACGCCGCAATGGGCGCTGCACTGCAGGTGCCTGCAGTGAAAAGTCAGATCGTCGAACGTGGCGGCGTCATCGAAGGAGGATCGCCTGGAGCATTCAAGTCCTTCGCGTGGGAAGAGCAGGTGAAGTGGCGCACGCTCATCAGAAGCATTGACGGCCTGATCGACGACGCCAACCGTTGAACTTCCCCGCCAGCCCCTCTCCAGGCCAGGCTGCTTGCCTGGCCCCCCTTTTGTTCACTCGAAGAATGCGCCATGACTCCCCCTGATTGCCCTTCCGTCCTCTCTGACCTGGGCGCTCTGCAGCCGATAGCGCAAGACCTGGTGGCCATCCGCCACGAACTCCACAGGTATCCGGAACTGGCCTTCGCAGAACACCGGACCTCAGACCTCGTTGCAAAAAAGCTGGAGGAATGGGGCTATTCGGTCACAAGGGGTATAGGAGGCACTGGCTTGGTCGGCACCCTGAAGGTGGGAGAAGGGTCCCGGACCATCGGGCTGAGGGCCGACATGGATGCCCTCCCTATCGAAGAAAAGACCGATCTGGCTTACGCCAGCTGTCATGCCGGCGTGATGCATGCCTGCGGTCACGATGGCCATACGGCAATGCTGCTGGGCGCTGCGCGGCACCTCTCGCAGACGCGAAATTTCTCGGGCACGCTGCACCTCATCTTTCAGCCGGCTGAAGAAAAAGGCTTCGACAGCGGCGCGAAGGCCATGGTGTCGGATGGCTTATTCGAACGCTTTCCATGCGACTACGTGTTCGCCCTGCACAACCATCCTGGCGCAGCGCAAGGAACATTCCTGTGGCGCGCTGGCGCTTTCATGGCGGCCGGAGACAGGGTGTTTGTCAAGGTTCACGGTGTGGGCGGTCATGCCGCCCGGCCGCATCTCACGGTCGACCCTGTGGTCGCAGCCGCCGCCATCGTCATGGGCCTGCAAACTGTCGTTGCGCGCAACATCGATCCGGGCGATTCAGCGGTCGTGACGGTGGGCCGGCTGCGCGCTGGCGACGCGGTGAACGTGATTCCGCAGCACGCCGATATTGGCATCAGCGTCCGCAGCTTCTCCACTGCCGTGCGGGCACGCCTCAAAGAGCGCATTGTCAAAATGGTCCACGCCACAGCGGAGGCCTTCGGCGCACAGGTGGAGATTGACTATGTCGAGGGCTACCCCGTGCTGCGCAATTCGCAGGCCGCATGTGAATTGGCTGGCCACGCAGCGCTCGCCGTTGTCGGCGCTGAAAATGCAGTTCCTGACTTTTCGCCCATCATGGGCAGCGAAGACTTCGCCTACATGCTGCAAGCGTGCCCAGGTGCGCTCATTCGATTGGGCAACGGTACAGGCAGCGCGGGGCTCCACACGCCGACCTATGACTTCAACGACAGCAATCTTGTCGTCGGCGCGGCTTTCTTCAGCCGCCTTACGGAGCACTATTTGAATGGGCGCCCGTCGGCGCCCTGACACACGCGCGGCGCTGGCCGCTGGGCGCATGTCGCATGCTTACTTGTAGAACGCCTCGACCTTGCCCTTGAGCGTAATCAGCAGCGGGCGGCCCTTGCGGTCGCGCGTCTTGCCGGCGGGAACCTTGACCCAGCCTTCGCTGACGCAATATTCCTCGACGTCGAAGCGCTCCTTGTCGTTGAAACGGATGCCGATGTCGTGCTCGAACACGGCGGCGACGTGGTGCGGGCTGCTCGGGTCGGCGGCCAGGTGGTCTGGGAGGGCGGGTCGGGTTTGCGCTTCGGTCATGGCTTGCTGTTTTCGCTGAACGTGGAGAAGCCCCGATTTTCCCGGATTTGGCGCGGCCTTCGGCGCAGGCCGGGGCGGCGCCCTGCGCGCGCCGAAGAATTTTGGTGTTTTTGGCCTCAAACGCTGATGGGGAAATCGCAACCAGCTATCAAAATCGAAGTCTTCAGGTCAGCAGCGCGACGGCGCCCGAAAAGCTCAGGAACGCCAGCGCGGTCGACACCAGGATGATGCGCGCGATGCGCCCGTTGTGGGCGCCGAAGCGCTCGGCCAGCAGCGACACGTTGCTGGCGCTGGGCAGCGCGGCCAGCAGCACCAGCGCGGTGAGCGCGAACGGCGACAGCGGCACGCCCAGGGCGATCGCGGCCTGGCCGACCAGCCAGACGAGCAGCGGGTGCAGCAGCAGCTTGGCCAGCGCGATGGGCACGTAGTCGCGCACCGGCACATTCTCGTGCTGGTTCATCTGCGAGCGCGCGAGCACCGCACCGATGGTGAACAGCGCCACGGGCGAGGCGGCGTCGGCCAGCATGGCGACGGTCTTGTCGATTGGGCCGGGCAGCGTGAAGCGCAGCGCCGACGCCAGCGCGCCGAGCGCGATCGACCACGGCATCGGGTTGGTGGCCATGCCGCGCAGCGCATGGCGCAGCGCCACCGCCATGCCATGCGTGCCGGCCGCGTCGAGCCGCGACAGCGCCACGCACAGCGAGCTGGTGATGAGCATGTCCACCGCAATCGTCAGGATCGCCGGGCCCGCCACCTGCGCGCCCAGCAGCGCGACGAGCAGCGGCACGCCCATGAAGCCGGTGTTCGGGAAGGCGGCGACCAGCGCGCCGAAGGCGGCGTCGTTCCAGCCCATGCGCGGCCCGCGCGTGGCCAGCACGGTGCCCGCCACCATCAGCAGTGCGCACAGCACATAGACGCCGGCCACGGCCGGGTCGAGCAGCTGCGCGATCGGCGTGCTGGCGCCAAAGCGGTACAGCAGGCAGGGCAGCGCGAAGTACAGCACGAAGGCGTTGAGCCCCGGAATGGCCGCCTGCGGCAGCAGCCGGCCGCGCGCGGCGAGGTAGCCGCAGAGTACCAAAGCGAAGAAAGGAAAGGTAACAAGCAGGACGGACAGCACGGCGCACATTCTGTCAGGCACCCTGCCAGTGCCGCGCTCCACACTGTGAAATCTCTGCCGATACATGCAGACACGCCACGGCCGGGCACGCGCAGCCCGCTCTGTATCATTGCGCGCTCACCCTCGGCTCCCGTTCTCTCTCCATTCCCACGCCCATGTCTGCAGGTCTCAACCTCGCCCAGCTCCAGGCTGTCCATTACACGGACGGCCCCTGCCTCGTGCTCGCCGGCGCGGGCTCGGGCAAGACGCGCGTGATCACGCACAAGATCGCGCACATGATCGAGCGCGGCATGGAGCCCAAGCGCATCGCCGCCATTACCTTCACCAACAAGGCCGCCGCCGAAATGCGCGAGCGCGCCAAGGGCCTGATCGGGCGCCAGGCCAAGGACGTGCTGATCTGCACCTTTCACTCGCTCGGGGTGCGCATGGTGCGCGAGGACGGCAAGGTGCTCGGCCTGAAGCCCCAGTTCAGCATCCTCGACCAGGACGACGTGACCAGCATCCTCAAGGACGCGGCCGGCGGCACGACCGACTCGGCCACCGCGCGCCAGTGGCAGTGGACCATCAGCCTGTGGAAGAACATGGGCATGAACGCGCAGGAAGCACTGGCCCAGGCCAAGGACGACAGCGAGCGCAGCATCGCCACCATCATGGCGCGCTACGAGGAGCGGCTGACGGCCTACCAGAGCGTGGACTTCGACGACCTGATCAGCCTGCCGCTCAAGCTGCTGCGCGACTTCCCCGAGGTGCGCGCCAAGTGGCAGGCGCTGCTGGGCCATGTGCTGGTCGACGAATACCAGGACACCAACGCCACGCAGTACGACCTGCTCAAGCTGCTGGTGGGCGAGCGCGGCCACTTCACCGCTGTGGGCGACGACGACCAGTCGATCTACGGCTGGCGCGGCGCGACGCTCGACAACCTGAAGAAATTGCCGGTCGACTTTCCGAAGCTCCAGGTCATCAAGCTCGAGCAGAACTACCGCTCGACCAGCGCCATCCTGCGCGCTGCCAACAACGTGATCGGCCCGAACCCCAAGCTGTTCCCGAAGACGCTGTTCAGCGAACTCGGCGAGGGCGAGCCGGTGCGCGTGGTCGATGCCGACAGCGAAGAGCACGAGGCCGACCGCGCCGTCGCGCGCATCCTAGGCCTGCGCGCCGCGGCCAACCCGCCGCCCGAGTGGCGCGGTTTTGCCGTGCTGTACCGCGCCAACCACCAGGCCAAGCCGTTCGAGAAGGCGCTGCGCCGCGCCAACATTCCCTACAAGGTCTCGGGCGGGCAGAGCTTTTTCGACCGCGCCGAAATCAAGGACCTGTGCGCCTGGTTCCGGCTGTGGATCAACTCCGACGACGACCCGGCGTTCCTGCGCTCGGTCGGCACGCCCAAGCGCGGCATCGGCCACCAGAGCCTGGCGCAGCTGGGCACCTTTGCCACGCAGCACCGCTTGAGCCTGTTCGCCGCGCTGTTCTCGCCGATGCTGCCGGCGGCGCTGCCGCGCCGCGCGCTCGACAGCCTGCTCGAATTCGGCCGCTACGTGAACGACCTCGAATACCGCGCGCGCCAGACGCTGGGCGCCGAGAACGCGCGCAGCTTCCTGGCCGAGTGGCTCAAGGAAATCGAGTACGAGAAGTACCTGTACGACGGCGAAGACAGCGAGAAGGTCGCTGCCGCGCGCTGGACCAATGTGCTCGAGTTCTGCGACTGGATGGCGCAGCGCGCCGGCGGACAGATCGACGACACGGCGGGCAGCGTGGTCACCAGCGAATCCAAGAGCCTGCTGGAGGTGGCGCAGACGATCGCTCTGCTGTCCACCATCAGCGAGCGCGAGAAGGACCAGGACATGGTCACGCTCTCGACCCTGCACGCCTCCAAGGGGCTGGAGTGGCCGCACGTCATCCTGGCCGGCGTGACCGAGGGCATGCTGCCCTTCAAGCTCGGCGACGACGAGGGCCGCCAGCAGAAGGTGACCGACGACATCGCGCAGCGCCTGCAGGAAGAGCGCCGCCTGATGTACGTGGGCATCACGCGCGCCCAGCGCACGCTGGCCGTGAGCTGGACGAAAAAGCGCAAGAAGGGCCGCGAGATGGTCGCCGCGCAGCCGAGCCGCTTCATCGCCGAGATGGCGCTGGACAAGACCACCGCGCGCGAAGACCCGCGCGAGAAACTGCGCGCGCTGCGCGCCGAATTTGCCGCCAAGGCCCAGGCCACGAGCGCGGCCCAGGCCGCCTCCGCCGCCCTATGAACATCCCAATCACTCTGATATTGATAGCTTCCTGCGCTTGCATGGCAAGCGCCAGAGCCCAAAAAGACCCCGAAACACACACTGCCGCTGCGCCGGCCGCCAGCACCTGCCCCTCGGCCGAGGACATGGACCAGCAGCACCTGCAGGGCCTGTGGCGCGCCACGCTCGCTGGCGCGGAGCAGGGCGCGCTGCTGCGCCTGGGCCCGCACCCCGAGCTGGCGGGCAGCGTGCGCGGCACGGTGGCGCGCGGCGACGCGACGGCGCTGGTCACCGGCGATGTGCACGAGGGCGCACTGGCCCTGGAGGAATCCACCGACGGCATCCACATCGCGGCCACCTGGAGCGGCGATGTGCTGGACGGCAGCTGTGGAAAGGAAATACGCGGAACATGGAACAACGTCACCCCCGAAACCACCCTGCCCTTCGTGCTGCGCAAGCAGGCCGCAGGGACCTGATGCGCGCCCCGCTCGCGGCGGCCCTGCTGTGGGCCGCGCTGCCGGCCACGCCGGCGCTGGCCCAGGCGCCCGCGCGGGACGCCGCCTGGCAGCAGTGCGCCGCGCTGCAGAACGACCAGAGCGCGCGCCTGGCCTGTTTCGACCAGTGGGCCGGCCAGCAGGCCGCGCCTCCGGCGGCGTCCGGCAGCGCCACGGCCGCCTCGGCCAACGCCTGGGCGCAGGGCGGCGCGAGCGCGTCAACTGCGCCAACCGCGAGCGAAGTCGCCCCGCCGCCTGCGCCGCCGGTGGCCCTGCAGATCGTCGAAGTGCCGCGCACCACGGGCTGCCGCGACGCGCAGTACAGCGAGATGTCGCGCTTCTGGGAACTCGAGCCGGGCACCGACTGCGGCACCTTCAGCTTCCGCGGCTACCGGCCGATCAACGCGTCGGTGGCGGCGGCGAGCAACGTCAACCGCCAGCCCAGTTCCAGCGCGCCGGACCACACGGCCGCCGCGCCCATCGACTACCGCAACACCGAGAACCGCATCCAGCTGTCGGTGCGCACCAAAATCGCCCAGGGCCTGCTCACGCAGGGCGACACCGAGCGCAAGGACTCGCTGTGGTTCGGCTACACCCAGCAGTCGTACTGGCAGCTGTTCAGCCCCGCCATTTCGCGGCCCTTCCGCACCACCGACCACGAGCCCGAAGTCGTCTACGCCTACCCCAGCGACGTGCGCCTGCCCGGCGGCTGGCGCCTGCGCTACAGCGGCCTGGGGCTCGTGCACCAGTCCAACGGCCAGAGTCTGCCGCTGTCGCGCAGCTGGAACCGCGTCTACCTGATGGCCGGCATGGAACAGGGCCAGCGCTGGCGCGTGCAGGGGCGCGTGTGGCACCGCCTCGCCGAGAGCGCGGCCAACGACGACAACCCCGGCATTTCGGACTACATCGGCCGCGGCGAGCTGCAGGCGTACTGGAACGTCAACCGCAGCAACACCGTCGGCGTCACGCTGCGCCATGCGCTCAAGCGCGATGGGCGCGGCTCGGCGCGCCTCGAATGGCTGCAGACGCTGGGCGAGGGCTTTGGCGGCGGCAAGAGCAACCTGCGCCTGCACACGCAGCTGTTCAGTGGCTATGGCGACAGCCTGATCGACTACAACCGCCGGCGCACGGTGCTGAGCGTGGGGCTGAGCCTGGTCGATTTCTGAGCGCGGCCTCCCAAACGGCAGGGGGCTTGAATCACATCCTGTTACTTCCTGGCCCCGGCCCGCCTTGAACCGCCCCTGCGCTGCCGACACAATGGCGTGCGCCGCGCCACCCCGGCCACGCTCCCGATAAGAGCCGGTTTCCTGGCGCATTCCCTGCCATCGCCGCGCGCCCCTGCCCGGACAATGCCGCTACAGAGGACCCCCATGGACATGCAATACCAGCTCAAGGCCGGCAGCTACTACCTGTACGACATGCGCGAGACGCCCAGCGCCGTCACGGGCGAGCGCCGCTTCAAGCTCAAGACCGACACCGTGGCCATTGCCTTTGACGCGCACACCGGCGAGGTGCATCAGCACGGCAGTCCGACGCGCATCCAGTCCTGGGCGGCCATGACGCGGCGGCGCCTGCGCGCGGCCGGGGCGCAGCAGATGGCCAACGACATCGTCGTGGTCTCGGGCCCGCTGCCGGTCGAAGAAATCAACAAGTGCCTGTGGATCAGCGGCTACTGCCGGCGCATGCTCAAGCGCCTGGCCACGCTGCCGCACGGCAAGCTGCAGCGCACCGCCGAGCCCTGGCGGCGCGCGGCCTGAGGGCTGCCCCCTTCGGGTTCAAGCGCCGCCGCGAAACCCTTCGAGGGTGTCCGTCGCGCCGTCGTCTTCCTGCAGGTCTTCGGGCTCCACCTGCGGCGCCGCATGGCGCACGATGGTCACCGGCACCGGGCTTGCGTGCGCCACGGCCTGCGACACCGAGCCCAGCAGCGCGCTGCTGACGGCGCCCTGGCCGCGCGCGCCCACGAGCACCATGTCGCAGCCCGAGGTCTCGATCAAGTCCACCAGCGTGTGGCCCGGGTCGCCGATGCCGATCTCGGTGTCGTACGCGATGCCCGCAGCGTCGAGCAGCGCACGCGCCGAGGCCATCAGGTCGGCGCCCGCCTGCAGGCTGGCGCTGGCAATCAGGTCGGGGTCGCGCGACATGACCAACTCATACAGCGAGGCGGGCTCTTGCACATTGGCCAGCACGACGCTGGCGCGCAGGCCCTGCTGCAGCAGCTGCAGCGCGTGGCGCACGGCGTCCAGCGACCGCTCCGAGCCATCGACGGCAATCAGAATCTTGAGCATGGCAATTCCCTTTCTGGATGGTTCGGTCCAGTGTAGCGGCGCACCTGGGCGCGCCGCCCCATCTGGGACAATCGCGCCCATGCTGCAGTTTGACCTCCTCACCACCGACCCCACCAGCCACGCCCGCCGCGGCACGCTCACGCTCAACCACGGCGTGGTGCAAACCCCCATCTTCATGCCCGTGGGCACCTACGGCACCGTCAAGGGCGTGATGCCGCAAAGCCTGCACGACATGGGCGCGCAGATCATCTTGGGCAACACCTTCCACCTGTGGATGCGTCCCGGTCAGGACGTGATGCAGAGCTTTGGCGGCCTGCACGCGTTCGAGCAGTGGGACAAGCCGATCCTCACCGACTCGGGGGGCTTCCAGGTCTGGAGCCTGGGCGCGATGCGCAAGATCACCGAGGAAGGCGTGACCTTCGCGAGCCCGGTCAACGGCGACAAGCTGTTCATGTCGCCCGAGGTCAGCATGCAGATCCAGACCACGCTGAACTCCGACATCGTGATGCAGCTCGACGAGTGCACGCCCTACGAGACCAAGGGCCACCTGACCACCGAGCGCGAAGCGCGCCAGTCGATGGAGATGAGCCTGCGCTGGGCGAAACGCAGCCAGGACGAATTCGCGCGGCTCGACAACCCGAACGCGCTGTTCGGCATCGTGCAGGGCGGCATGTACACGAACCTGCGCGAAGAGTCGCTGGCGCGCCTGGTCGAGATGGACTTCCCCGGCTATGCGATCGGCGGCGTCAGCGTCGGCGAGCCCAAGGACGAGATGCTGGCCATCATGGCGCACACCCCGCACCGGCTGCCCGCGCACAAGCCGCGCTACCTGATGGGCGTGGGCACGCCCGAAGACTTGGTGCAGGGCGTGGCCGACGGCGTCGACATGTTCGACTGCGTGATGCCGACGCGCAACGCGCGCAACGGCACGCTGTTCACGCGCTTTGGCGACCTGAAGATCCGCAACGCCCGCCACAAGACCGACCACCAGCCGCTCGACACCACCTGCACCTGCCACGCCTGTGCCGGCAAAGACGGCGTGTCGTGGGATGCCGGCGGACGCGGCGGCTTCTCGCGCGCCTACCTGCACCACCTCGACCGCTGCGGCGAGATGCTCGGCCCCATGCTGACCACCATCCACAACCTGCACTACTACCTGAACCTGATGCGCGAGGTGCGCGAAGCGCTCGACGCCGGGCAGTTCGCGCAGTTCCGCGCGCAGTTCAAGGCCGACCGCGCGCGCGGCGTCTGAGCCAAGGCCCGCGCCCTGCGTGGCGCCGCCCCTCGAAACCCATTGATTGATAGCTGCCAACGCTTACCCGATAAGCGTTTGAGCCACTTTTGACGCTGATCTGAGAGCGCAGCATCGCTGCGGCGGCGCCCTGCCCGTCCGCCGTGGCGGCGGCAGTACCATGCGCCATGCTGCGCCAAATTCTGCTGTTGCCCCTGCGCCTGCTCACCGGGCTGGGCAACGGGGTGCTGGCGCTGCTGATCCTGTTCGAGGAATGGGGTTGGGAGCCGCTGCAGCAGCTGGTGGCGCGCATCAGCCGGTGGCCTGGCCTGCGCTGGATCGAGGCGCGCGTGCGCGCCCTGCCACCGTGGGCCGCCGTCGCGGTTTTTTCCCTGCCCACGGCAATGCTGCTGCCCATCAAGCTGCTGGCCCTGTGGGCCGTGGGGCGCGGCCATGTGCTGCTGGGCATGCTGGTGATCGTGGTGGCCAAGGTCGTGGGCACCGCCGTGGTGGCGCGCCTGTTCGCGCTGACGCAGCCCGCACTCATGCGGCTGCGCTGGTTTGCGGTGGTCTATGCCCACTGGATGCGCCTCAAGCACGCCGTGCTCGAACGCGCGCGCGCATCGTGGGCCTGGCGCGTGGCGCGCGTGGTCAAGCGCCAATGGCGGCAGCGGTGGCGCCGCTATCGGCGTTGACGGTCTGTGCGCTCCGGGGCACCCCGGGGGCGCTCGGCAAGCCTTATTCCGCCTACCATGGCGCCACCGCCACCCTCCGGACACCAGCGATGAAGCCCCTCGATCTCGCCAGCGCCGTGTTCCTGCTGGTCGCCACCGGCGTGGTCCGGGCCGGTGCGCCAGAACCCGCCACCGATGCACCGGCCACGGCGCCTCCGGCTTACAAGCTCACCGCCGGCCTGTACCGCTTTTCCGACCACGCCACGGGCTGGGACGTGAACCTGCGCCACAGCTCCGACCTCGGCAACGTCTGGATCGGCTACTTCCGCCTGGCCAGCCAGGACACGACCCAGTGGCGCGCCGGCTGGGACCACAGCTACGGCAGCGCGGTGCGCATCAGCCCGTCGATCCAGTTCGCCAGCGGGGGCTTTGTCGGCGGCAGCGTGCAGGCGGAAACCGGCGATCCGTGGTTTGTCGGCGCCGGGCTGGGGCGCACCAATCTGCGCCCCTACTGGAACCTGAACTTCGACCCCAATGACGCCTACACGCTGTCGGCGGGCCACCGCAGGACCGACAGCCAGCTGTTCATGGTCCAGCTGGTGCGCGACAACCGGCAGAACCCGGACCAGCGGCATCTGCACTTCACGTGGCGCCAGCCGCTGGCAGAGGGCGAGCGCCTCACCCTGGACGCGCTCTACAAGACCGGTCTGGTGGAGAAGCAGCGCATCCGGCGGTGGGGGCTTTCCGCCACCTACGACTGGCCGAACTGGTTCGTGCGCCTGGCCTGGGACCCGAACACCAACTTCACCCCGGTCGACGCTTGGCGGCTGTCCGTAGGCAGCCGCTTCTGATCGCGCGGCCAGCGTCCGGACCACGCCCTCGTGCCCCGAAGAAAAGGCACCTGCCATGCGGGACGGCAGGTGCCTGCGGCGCGCCGCGCTGCGGATCAGTCCCGCAGCTCGGGCGGCAGCGTGCCGCCGTTGGCCGCGATGCTGCGCATCACCTGCTTGTGCAGCCAGGTGTTCCAGGCGGCCGAGCCGGGCTCGTCGCTGCCGCTGTAGTGCAGCTCGCCCGCCAGCTCCTTGCGCGGGGCCAGGCTGCTGTCCAGGCCCAGCAGCTTGAGCAGGTCGACGATGGACGTGCGCCAGTTGAGTGCATTGGCACCCGGCATGGCGTCCAGGATGGGCGCCACGTCGCCCAGCGCGATGGAGGCCGGTGCCGCAGGTGCTGCAGGAGCAGGTGCGCCTGCGGCGGCCGGTGCCGGCGCCGGTGGCGCGGCCACGACCTCGGCAGCGTTGGCCGACGGGAAAATCTTGGAGAAAATTTTGGAAAAAAAGCCCATGAGTGCTCCCCGAGTGACGTTGAGGTTGCTGTGACCGCGGCCCCCGGGGCAGCCCCCTGAATGCCGCCAGCCTTTGTATCACGCGCCGGTGGCAGGCTCGGGTGCCGTCTGTCGGCTCGACGTGCCGCACGCGTGGCAGAAGCGCGCAAACGCGCTCTTGCGCGTGCCGCAGCGGTCGAACAGGCCGATGCCGCAGTGCGGGCAGAAATCGATCCTCTCGTCTTTCAGGTCCACCGGGCGCTCGCAGCCCGGGCACACGCCCTTGGCCAGGCGCGCCAGGGCCACGTCGTAACCGAGTTCCTTGCGGCGCTGCTGGTCGGGCAGCGTCTCGGCCTGCTTCTGGCGCTCGAGGTAGCGGTTGAGCGCCAGGATCGCGTAGCGCCCGACCAGCGCCGTGAGGACGATGCCGACCACATAGCGCACATAGCCGCCGTAGCTGGGCAGGTAGGGCACGAGCTCGACGAAGAAGGCGAACAGCGCGAAGAAGATGAAGCCCCAGACGAAAGGCCACCAGGTTCCCTTGCGCTGCTTCACGAACAGCCAGCCGGCCAGCGCCAGCAGCGGCAGCGTGAGCGCCAGGCGGTACAGGAACACGCGCAGCTCGACCTGGCGGCGCTCGGCGGCCAGTTTCTTGGCCCCTTCGGCTTCGAGGCGTTCGAGACCTTGGCGCGCTGCCGTGGCGGACTGGCGCGCATCGAGCGCCGCCTGCTGCTGCACCTCGACGGCCTGCTGGGTCTGGCGCTCGGCCTGCTTGAGCACATCGAGCGCCTGCGTGCGCGCCAGCACCTCGGGGTCGTGCTCGGCGCGCTGCGTCACGCTGCGCGCGGCCAGCCAGTTGTTGAAGGTTTCGCGTTCGGCCTGGCTTTCGCTGCGCGCCTTGCCGCGCTGCAGCTGCGCCTGCTCGAGCGCGCTCTGGGCGTCCTGCTCGGCCTGGCGCGCCGCGCGGACCTGGGCGCGCAGCGCCTCGGCGGCCGGGCGGTCGAGGAAGTCGTCGAGCTGCAGCGGGGTCTCGACGCGGGGCAGGTCGCCCACCACCGTGCCGCCCAGGCCGATCAGGAAGCTGGCGAACACCAGCGCCACCAGCCACAGGCCGCGGCGGAACCATTTTTCGGACAGGCGCAGCGATTTGCTCATGGCGTTTCCTTCGGTTGAACTCTTGAATTGATAGCTGCTTGCGCTTGTGTACCAAGCGTCAGCGGCTGTTTTGCCGCTATTTTGCAATGTGCTGGGCGAGCAGCGCAGCGACCTTCTCGCGCAGCGCCTCGGGCGTGACCTGGGCGGCGGGCAGCGCGCTGCCCACGTTCAGCCCCACGGGCTTGAACAGCCCGCGCCGAAACGGCCGCACCATGGCGCCGCCGCGTTCGATGCGGCTGAAGCACGAGCCCCACAGGTTTGTCAGCGCCATCAGGACCACGGGCACCTCGATGCCCTCGGCCTGCGCCCGCGCGAGGATCTTCACGATGCCGCCCTGGAACGACTGCAGGCTGCCGTCGTGCGTGATGCCGCCTTCGGGAAAGATGGCCAGCAGGTCGCCGTCCCGCAGCACCTGGGCGGCGCGCTCGAAAGCGGCCTCGTAGGCGGCGGCGTCCTCCTTTTGCGGCGCGATCGGAATCGCCCGCGCCAGGCGGAACAATCTGCCCAGCACGGGCACGCGGAAGATGCGGTGGTCCATCAGAAAGCAGATGGGGCGCGGGCTCGCCGCCATGAGCAGCACGGCGTCGACAAAGCTCACGTGGTTGCAGACCAGCACGGCCGCCCCGGCCGTCGGAATGTGCTCGTCGCCGTGCACCTTGAAGCGGTAGACGAAGCGCGAGGCCCCCCAGGCGATGAAGCGCAGCAGGTATTCGGGCACCAGCCAGAAGATGTAGCCCGCCACCACCGCGTTGGCGATGGCCGTGAACAAGAACACCTGCGGCACCGTGAAGCCCGCGCCCAGCAGCGCGCCAGCGATGAGCGCGCTGGCGATCATGAACAGCGCGTTGAGGATGTTGTTGGCGGCAATGGTGCGCGCACGGTGCGTGGGCGCGCTGCGCAGCTGGATCAGCGCATACATCGGCACACTGTAGAGGCCGGCGAACAGGCTCAGCAGCGCCAGGTCCGCCATCACGCGCCAGTGCACGGGCTGCGACACGAACGCGGCCAGGCCCATGAGGTCGGCCGCCGGCAGGCCGCGCGCGGCAAAGTACAGGTCGGTGGCGAACACGCTCATGCCGATCGCGCCCAGCGGCACCAAGCCGATCTCGACATGGCGGCGGCCCAGCACCTCGCACAGCAGCGAGCCGGTGCCGATGCCGACCGAGAACACCACCAGCAGGAGCGAGGCGACCTGCTCGTTGCCGTGCAGCACCTCCTTGGCGAAGCTCGGGAATTGGCTCAGGAACACGGCGCCGAAGAACCACATCCAGCTGATGCCCAGCAGCGAGCGGAACACCACCGGGTTGCCGCGTGCCAGCTGCAGGTTGCGCCAGGTTTCCGTGAAAGGGTTCCAGTTGACTGTGAGTCCCGGGTCGGTGGCGGGCGCCGCAGGAATGCACTGCGCCACGGCCCGCCCGGCCAGCGCCGCCAGCACGCAGGCCACGGCCACCATGGCGTGGCCCCCTATCAGTACATCCTCCGGCAGTGCGACCAGCAGGCCGCCCGCCACGTTGCCCAGCAGGATGGCGACGAAGGTGCCCATCTCGACCATGCCGTTGCCGCCGGTGAGTTCGCGCTCGCCGAGCACCTGCGGCAGGTAAGCGAACTTGACCGGGCCGAACAGCGTGGAATGCACGCCCATCAGGAAGGTGCACAACAGCAGCACCGGCACTTGGCCGGCGATGAAGCCGGCGGCCGCCACGAGCATGATCGCGACCTCTAGGTTCTTGACGAAGCGGACCGTGCGCGCCTTGTCGTATTTGTCGGCCAGCTGCCCGGCCGTTGCCGAAAACAGCAGGAACGGCAGGATGAACAGCGCACCGATCACCAGCCCCGCCAGGGCGGGCGGCAGCCACGACACGCTGAGCTGGTAGGTCACCATCACCGTGAACGCGAACTTGAACAGGTTGTCGTTGGCCGCGCCCGAGAACTGGGTCCAGAAAAACGGCGCAAAGCGGCGCTGGCGCAACAGCGCGAACTGGTTGGGGTGCGCGTGCCCGGCGCCGGCGGGTTCGTGGCCCATGGAATGCTCCTGTGTGTCGTGCGCCCGCAGGCGCCGCCGGATTGTGCCCTGCACGGCCTGCGCGGCGGCGGAACCCGCGCCCTGGGTGCTGCGGCGCTGAAACACAGCTTCACATGACTTTGCATGGCAGGAACCGGCACTTGACGCAGCGCCGCCACCATCAAGTTCCCGCTTCCGCAAGGAACGCTTTTCAGGAGAACAACATGGTCCGCACCACCTTCGCTGCCACTTCCCTCACGCTGCTGTCGCTGTTTGCCCTGGCACCCGCGCAGGCCGCCCCGCACGCCACCGTCGTGATCCAGTCGGGCCAACCGGTCTATGCGCAGGGCCAACCGGTCTACCTGCCGGCGCCGCCGCCGCCGCGCCGTGAAGCGATGCCGCGCCCGCGCCGCGGCCAGGTGTGGGTGGCCGGCCACTGGGAGTGGCGCGGCAACCGCCATGTCTGGGCCCCGGGCCACTGGGTCAAGGCGCGCCCTGGCTACCACTACCGCCAGCCGCAGTGGGCGCAGCACAACGGCAAATGGCAGATGCGCGGTGGCGGCTGGGACCGTGACGGCGACGGCGTGCCCAACCGCTACGACAGCCGCCCCGACAACCCACGCCGCCACTGAGACCGCGGCGCACGCGCCACCGCACCCCTCCCATGCCGCGGCCAGGTGCCGCGGCATTTGCTTGGGGGATTGCGGCCCGCAACCGTCGGATCGGCGCCGCAGAGCGCGGGGGAGCGGCAGCGCGGCAAGGCGCCGCAGCACGCTCAAGAATGCGCTCTGAATTTCATAGCTTGCAACACTTACCCCGCAAGTGCCAGAGCCCAAAAGACGCATGAAACCTGCGCACGCTCGTTTTCGGTGGAGCGGCCCGACCGCGCCCCTGGGCGCCCTGGGCTGCGAGCGCCAAACCAGCAGTTTCCGGGCGCGGGCGGTGCCCCGCAAGCGCAGTCCTGGAGCGGCCTGCGCCCGGCCACGCCGCGCAACGTGCCGCTGATCGGCAAGACCCCCGTGTGCGGTGTGCGCTCCACTAAGATGCGCTCCACACCAGGAGGGAACCCCATGCACCATGTCCCACAGTGGCTCTTGACCGGCCTGGCCTTGTGCCTGGCCAGCGCGCTCGCCCATGCCGAACTGGGCGCCATCGTGGCGGTCGAGCCCACCGCCCAGAAGAGCGCGCACACCATCTTGCGCAGTGCGCTGGAGTCGGGTCTGTCGCAGGCCGCGGCGCAGCCGGTGGTGGTCAGCACCAGCGACGACCTGGCCAACGTCATGCGCGCCACGCGCAGCGCGGGCTACGACATCTTCATCGCCCCGCCGCAGGTGGCGGCCTCGGCGCTGCAGCGCGGCTATGAGCTGGTCGGTGCCACGCAGAAGTCGGACCAGTACCTGCTGGTCGGCGCGGCGCAGGTGGCGACGACCGCCGCCCTCAAGGGCCGCCGGCTGTACCTGCCGCAGCAGGACTCGGTCTACACCTACCTGGCGCGCGGCATGCTCAACGAGGCCGGTCTGTCGTTCAAGGACCTCAAGGCGGTGCAGCACGAAAAATACCCCCAGGCCGGCCTCACGGCCCTGGTGCTGGGCATGGCCGATGCCACCGTGGTGCATGCCGACGACTGGGCGCCCTGGTCCCAGGCGCACCCCGGTGTGGCGCGCGTCCTGGGCCGCTCGCAGCCGGTGCCGGGCGGGCTCTCCATCGCCGTGCGCAAAAACCTGCCGCTCGAGGTGCGGGCCCGGCTCGCGCAGTGGTTTGGCGCGCCGCCGCCCAAGTCCGGCCTGGCGCCGGTGGCCGTGCAGCCCTCGGCCTCGGAATACCAGCGCCTGGCGGAGCTGGGCCTGTTCACACCCGCCGAGCTGCCGGGCGTGCAGCGCATCACCGCCAAGGAAGCGCTGCAACTGCAGTCCCGCGGTGCGCTGGTGGTGGACACGCGCACCGACAAGGAATTCAAGGACCGCCGCATCCGCGGCGCGGTGCACGCGGCGTACGTCGAGAAAAGCCTCAAGGACGTGGCCTTCGACGCCGCGCAGGACGACTTCGCGGCGCTTGCGCGCGTGGCCCGGCTGACGCCCGAGACGCCCGTGGTCTTTGCCTGCAATGGGGCGGAATGCTGGAAGTCGTACAAGGCGGCCAAGGTGGCGGCCGGCAAGGGCTTTAAGGCCGTCTACTGGCTGCGCGGCGGCCTGCCCGAGTGGGACGCCGAGGGCCTGCCCACCGACGGCGGCTGAACGCCCGGCGCCGCAGTGGCGTGGGGCGCGGCCCGCCCTAGGCGGCCTCGGTGAACACCGTCAGCACGCCGGTGTAGCCATACAGATGGTGGTGGGCGATCTCGCCGCCGGCAAAGAAGCCGACCAGCGGCACGTCGCCCAGCGCATGGCGCACGGTCTGCAGCTCGGCCCCCGGCGCCCCGAAATACGCCCCGCCCCGCCCCGAGCAGCTCACATAGAGGGCCCCCGCGATGCGCCGGCCCGCGCGCGGCGTGGCGGCACCGCTCGGAGACGGAGCGCCTTGGGCGGCCAGGGCGACAAAGGCTGCGGGCTCGGACTCCTCGGGCGCCAGCTCTTCGCGCAGTTCGGTGCAGATGCGCACCAGGTCGGCCCGCGCCGCCTCGGGGTGGCGCTGGCAGAACGCCAGTCGCATGCCGGGCTGGACCTGCGTGGCCAGCGCCACGCCATGGCGCGCACCGTCGAGGCCGACGATGTGGCGCACGCGTGTTTCGGTGCCAAAGTGGCCGGTGTGTTCGGCCACGGGTGCGCCGGGGCCGGCATGCTCGTCCATCAGGCCGGCGAGTGTGGCGCGCACGCGCTGCACGGCGGGCTGCAGGTCGCCCCCCAAGGTCACGTCGAGCGTGCGCAGCAGCACGTCGAGCGCCGGCTCGCCGTCGAGTGCCAGCACCACGTTGTCCTGCGCGGCGGTGATGCGCCGCGCCGGCCCCAGGGGCTGGCAGCCCTGCGTGATGCGCGTGAGCAGCGGCACGCGCGCATCGAAGGCCACGCCCGAAAGACCGCCATCGAACACACCGCCAGCGGCGCCATGGCCGGCCAGGTTGCCGCTGCCGCCCACGGCAAACTGCACGCTGGCGCGGCGGCTGGCGGCCAGGCCGCCAAACACGCTGCCGCTGGTGGTGCGCTCGGCCATCTCGGCGATCAGCTCGGCCACGTCGGGGGTGCGGCCGTCGGCATGCACCAGCGCGGTGTGCGCCACGAAGCCGCTGGTCGGTGCGCGCGGCAGCGGCGCCACGCCCGAGAAGACGCGGTACTGGTCGCAGGGAATGTCGAGCAGCATCACGGCCAGCGCTGGCGCGTCGAAGTATTCGGCGTTGTTGGCGCACACGCCCACGCCGACGGTGCCGCTCCAGTCGGTCACGCCGGGCAGCTCGGCGCTCAGGTGGTCCAGCAGCGCCTGGGCGTCGTCGGCGCAGTGGTCGTTGATATAGAGGATGCCCAGCGTGGGCGCCCGCGCGTAATCCGGCCGCGCCATCTGCGCGCGCAGCTGCGCCAGCACGAGATCGGCGGCCGTGCGCCACTGCGGGTGCGTGGCGTGGCCGGTGGGGAACAGTTTCATGGGTGCCTTGCCGCGGCAGCGGCAAGCCTCGCTGGCGTGTCTCAGCGCGCCGATTTCGATGCGGCGCGCCGCGCCGGGGCCTTCTTGGCGGCGGCGGGGGATTTGGCCGGCGCTGCGCGCGCCGCGGTTTGGGCAGGCACCGTCTTGGGGGCGGCGGCCTTCTTGGCCGCGACCGGCTTGGCGGTGGTCGCCAGGCGCGCGGCGTCCTGCAGGCTTTGCACGCCTTGCGCGGCCATCTGGCTGGCCATGTCGGTCGCGGTCTTGAAGGCGTCCTTGGCCAGGTTCTGGGTGGCGCCGATGGCCGTCTTCTGCGCCGCGGTGTCTTTGAGGGCGCTGGCGGCGATCTGCTGGAACTGCTGGGTGAGCGCGCCCCACCATTGCAGCGGGTCGATCACGCCGGGGCTGCCCGCCTTGCTCGCGCCGCCGTCGGCCTTGTCGTCCTTGCCAGAGGCTGCCGGCGCCTCGGACGGGCGCGCGGCCGCCGGGGCCCCGCTGGCCTTGGCCGCGCTGCCTGCGGCGGTGTCGGCCGCCTTGGGCGTGAAGGCATTGGCCAGGTCGCCCATGCTGAAATTCATGCCCTGCAGCGTGGCCAGGGTCATCTTCTGCACTTCCAGCGCCTGGATGGTGGCCGTCAGCGCGCGCGAGTTCTGCTCGAGCCAGAACTGCACGGCCTTGAGCTCGTCGACGCGCTTTTCCAGCTCGTCGACGCTGATCGTCGGGGCCACCCAGTTCGACAGGCTGGGCAGCTTCGGGATGTGGCCCGACGCGCCCTTGGCGAGGTTTTGCAGGAAGTCGAAGCCCGGCACGAATTTGCCGAAACCGAAGGGGGTTGTATCGCTCATGGCCGCTCCGCTGGGTGGTGTCGAGGTTCTGACAGCTTACCCGAATGCGGCGCTGCCGTGGGCTGTTTGCACGGGCCCGCGCGGTGCGGCCGGCTCAGTGCTTGTGCGCTGGCGCGGCGTGCCCGCCATGCGCCCCCTGCGGCGCACCGGGCGCCCGGGTGTCCACGGGCAGCTGCACCTGCTGCTGGCTCTGCGCGCCCTGGGCGTCCTGGAACACCAGGGTCAGCGGCACGCTGGCGCCCTTGGCCAGCGGGGCCTTCAAGTCCATCAGCATGACGTGGTAGCCGCCGGGCTTGAGCTCGACGGCCTGGCCCGCGGGCAGGTCCAGTCCCGGCAGGGCGCGCATTTTCATCACGTCGCCTTCCATCTTCATCTCGTGCACTTCGGCCACGCCGGCCACGGGCGTCTCAATGCGCACCAGGCGCGTGGCCTGGGGCGCCGTCAGGCGCATGAAAGCGCCCGTGGCCTTCTGGCCCTGCACGCTGGCGCGGGCCCAGGCGCCTTCGACAGCGACGGGCGCGGCGCTTTGGGCCTGGGCGGCACCGGCCAGCAGGGTGGCGGCCAGCAGCCAGGGGGCGGTGAAACGTGGAAATGCCATGGTGAACTCCTCAAGTAAAAACAAAATCAATGCGCGTGGCCGCCGCTGGCGGGCAGCAATTCCAGCGCGGCGGCGGGGGCTTGGAGGTCGTGCGGGTTCTGGCCCGCGGCGGGCACTTCGGTCCAGTCCATGCGGCCCTTTTCGCACACCTGGACCACGGGCCAGTACAGCATGCCGGCCTGCCCGGGCAGGCGCGCCTGCAGCGTGAATTCGTCGTAGAAATGGCCCGGCAGCGCATCGGCCGCCGTGTTGGCGCTCCAGCGGATGCGGCGCACCTCGTCGGGGACGCTCTTGCCGTGGTCGGTGCGCGGCTGGGCGAGCTTTTCGCGCTCGATGGCGATCGTCCAGCCGGGCTTTGGCATGGGCTTGGCGCCCTCCACACCGGGCGGCACGGTGACGGTGATTTCGCGCGTCGGCGACGCGCCGCAGCCGTGCCCGACGCGGAACGTGGCCTTGTAGGTGCTGCCCGCGTTGGCCACCTGGTACGCCAGTGTGATGTGCGCGTTTGCAGCATGAAAAAGTCCTGAAACGCTTACCAGGAAAGCGCTTACAGCTATGGTTTTGATATTTTTCATGGGTTCTTTCAGAGGTCGATTTTGAGTTCCGCGACGTAGCTGCGCTGCGGATAGGGGTGGAAGTTCCAGAACTGGTAGTTGTTGGCGTTGTCGACGCCCAAGGCGGCCGACACGCTATGGCTGACCTGGTAGCGGGCGCGCAGGTCCACCGTGAAGAACCGGCTCACGCCCATGTAGGTGAAGCCGTTGACGTCGCTGTTGTCCAGCGTGCGGAACTGCGGGCCGCTGTAGCGCGCGCCGACCGAGGTGCTCCACTCGGCGTTCCAGCGGTAGCTGGCCAGCGCCGTGGCGCGCCACCGGGCGACGTTGGGCTGACGCTTGCCGACGGTGTCGCCGGGGCGCACGGCAAAGCCGGCGTTCTCGCGGATGACCGAATCGGCATAGGTCACGCTGCCGCTCAGGTCCAGCCCGCGCTTTAGCACGTCGGCGCCGTTGTAGGCCAGCTCCAGCCCCTGCGTCTGAATGCGGCCCACGTTCTGCACGCGGCTGACATTGCGTTGGGCCACCGGGTCGAGCGTGGTCTGCGCATAGAGCGCGTCGCGCGTGTCCTCGGCAAAGAACGTGAGGCGCAGCAGGCCGCTGCCCAGGTCTTTCTCGGCGCTGAGCTCGTGGGTCCAGGATTTTTCGGGCCGCAGGTTCGGGTCGTTGAGGTACTGCGCGTTCGCGGTGGAGGTCGCGCCGTAGAGCTCGCCCACCGTCGGGAAGCGCACCGCGCGCCCGGCGGACCCCTTGAGCACCGTGTCCGCCCGCCACTGCCAGGACAGCGCGGCCTTGGGCGAGACATACGTCTCGGCGCGCTGCGGCCACTGGGTGTCGACCGCTGGCAGCGCGCCCGGGATGCGCGTGCTGCCGCTGAACGCACTCCAGTGCTCGGCCCGCGCGCCCAGCACCGCCTTCCAGCGTGGCGCAAAGGCCCAGGCGTCTTGCGCGTACAGGCTGTGCAGGCGGGTCCTGCCGCCCACCGCGCTGGCCAGCGCGCCCGCGGCGTCCTGGCTCCAGTTGCCAGCAATGTCGGAGGTGAGGTAGGCGAGACGGTAGCTGTCCTGCTGGAAGCCGAAGTCCACGGTGTGCGCGCCCTTGACTCCATCCGGCCGCCAGGTGCCCTTGAGCGCCAGGGTGGTCCAGCCCGTACCGCTGCCGTCGGCCACGGTGCCGGGGCCGCCCAGCGCCGCCGCGGGCAGCGTATTGGCCGCGCCGTTCTGGCGCTTCAAATCCTTGCCGTAGTCGTAGAGGCTGGCGGCCACCTCCCAGTCGAAGACGCCCTGGGTGTGGCTCTTGACCGACAGGCCGTGGATGGTGTGCATGAGGGTTTCGTTCGTCAGCGCGAAGTCGGCGGCGGTGAGCGCGGCGTAGCTGCGGCCGTCGATGTTGATCGCGCCGCTGGTGACCGGCTGGCCTGCGGCATTGCGCAGGTACGACATCGGGCGCCCTTCGGACCGGTTCTGCCACAGGCCGAAGGTGTAGGCCGCGCGCAGCGTGGGCGAGACGTCGTAGGCCACTTTGGCCTTGATGTGGTCCTGCCGCGTGCGGTAGGCGGTGCCGCTGCCGAGGACGAGCCAGGGCGCCCCGGCGTTGTTGCTGCCGGGCACTGCGCCCGTGACCGGCTGGCCCGCCGCGCCGGGCGTGCCGCTGGCCACCAGGCGGGTGGCAAAGGTGAGCGGCTGGCCTTCGCTGTCGGTGTGGTGGAAGTTCAGGAACCAGGCCCAGTCGCCGTGCCGGTTGCCCACCGAGGTGCTGGCCTGCCAGGTGCGCAGCGTGGTGTCGGTGCCATAGAGCGCGAACGGCTGCGACACATGGCCCACCTTGCCATGGGCCTCGAAGCGGGTCGGCATGCGCGTCACGTAGTCCACCACCGCGCCCACCGAATTGCCGGGGTAGGCGGCCGAGAACGGGCCGTACATCACGTCGACGCGCTCGATCTCCTCGGGCGTGACCAGGCCCCAGCGCGGGGGAAAGGACAGCCCGCCGACGCCATTGCCCAGGTAGTTGGACAGCAGGATGCCATCGGCGTACACGGCCGAGCGCGCGCTGTTGCCGGTGCCCGAGGCGCGGCTCGACAGGATGGCGTGGTTGTAGTCGCCGATGTAGCGCTTGCGCACCAGCAGGCTGGGAAAGTATTTGAGCGCGTCTTCGCTGTCGGTGGCGTTGATGCTCTGCGCGATCTGCTCGCGCGTGATGCCCTCCATGGTGGTGGGGATCTGCGTCGGCAGCGAGGTGGGCTGGCCGCCCGTGACGGTGACGACGCCCAGTTCTTTGGCCGGGGCGCCGGGGGTCTGCGCCTGGGCGGACAGGCCGACGGGCACGGCGACGGCCACGCCCAAGGCAACGCAGGTTCTGCGCATTCGGAAACTCCTGAAATCCAGTCAAAAATACCGCTAGCGCTTACCCACATTGGGCAAGCAGCTATGGTTTTGATATCAATTCAGGAGACAAGCGGAGGCCCGCGCGGCGGCAGCGGCGCGGCGGTGCGCGCAGCGATGTGCGCAGAGGGAATCGGCCGCAGCGCATGCGCCAGCGGCTGCGGCGCCGGCAGGCGCACCTGCGCGGGCGGCGGGGCCCCGCCGCCGAGGTGGGCGCACAGCGGGCAGTCGAGCATGGGGCCGCGCTGCTCTTGCGCGCCGCCGTCGGTGTGCACGATGAGCTTGACCTCGCCGGCGCCCGAGCAGACCAGCTCCATGGCCTGCGGGTTGACGAAGGGCGACGCCGTGGCCACCCCGAGGGACAAGGCAAACCACGCCAGCAGGCAGCAGGCGAGAGCGCGGATGCGGCGCAGGGTTTGCATGGGGGCCGATTGTAGGAGCCTGCGGACGCCGCCGGTCCAATGTCCTTGGCGGGCCCCGGCCATGCCGCTGCCCCTTCTGTTCAGGACGCGCCCAGGCCGTGCGCGAGCCAGTCCTGCAGGCCGCTGGCGCGCTGCGTGCGTTGCTGCACCGCCGCGGCCAGCAGGCCCGGCTGCGCCGACACCAGCGTGAATGCCTGGCGCGCGCGCGTGATGCCGGTGTAGACCAACTCGCGGCTGAGCACGGCGCCGGCGTGCGGCGGCAACACCAGCACGGTGTGCTCGAACTCGGAGCCCTGGCTCTTGTGCACCGTCATGGCAAACGCCGTCTCCACATGCGCGAGCCGCCCGACGCCGACCGAACGCAGCTGCGGCCCGTCGGCAAAGTACACGCGCAGGCCCGGCGCGGCCCCGGCCTCGTGGGCCGGGCGCGCGGCGGCGGGCAGCGCGATGCCGATGTCGCCGTTGAACACGCCCAGCGCCGGGTCGTTGCGCGTCACCATGACCGGGCGGCCGGCGTACCACTCGCCGCGCGGGGCCAGCAGGCCGGTGGCCTGCAGCGCCGCTTCGACCGCGCGGTTGAGCCCGGCGGCGCCCCACTCGCCCTCGCGCACGGCGCACAGCAGGCGAAAGCGCTCGAACGCGGCCAGCACGGCTTGGACCCAGTCCGCGTGCGCCGCGGCATCGGCGCACGCAGGGCGCTGGGCCAGTTGCTCCAAGTAGGCGCGGTAGCTGGCGGCGCCGCTGCGGCCCTGCACGGCCAGCTGCCAGACGGCGGCAGGCGCAACGCCTTCGAGGTGCCGCAGGGTGCCGCTCGCGTCGTGCGCCAGGCAGTGGCGCGCCGCCTCGACGTCGCCCGCGTTCACGGCCAGTGCCAGCTGCCCGATCGGGCCGCCGAAGCGCCGGCTCTCGCGCAGCATCACGGTGTGCTGGGCCAGTGGCGGCGGGGTGCCGGTGTCGTCCAGGTACGTCGCAGGCAGCGCCTCGCCCGCAGCGGCCAGGGCGTAGCGGGCGCTTTCTTCGCTGTAGCGGCCGGCCTGCGCATCGCGGCACAGGTCGCCGAGCACCGCGCCGGCCTCGACCGAGGCGAGCTGGTCCTTGTCGCCGAGGAACACCACGCGCGCCGACGGCGGCAGCGCGGCCAGCAGCGCGGCCATCATTTCGAGATGCACCATCGACGCTTCGTCGACGATGAGCACGTCCACGTCCAGCGGCTGGGCCGCGTGGTGGCGGAACTCGCGCGTGTCCGGGCGCGCGCCCAGCAGCGCATGCAGCGTGCGCGCGGCGCCCATGCGCTGCGTGAGCGCAGGCAGATCGAGCTCGGCGCCCACGCGCGCGTGCAGTTCGGCCAGCGCGGCGTCGATCGCCTGCTTGAGGCGCGCTGCGGCCTTGCCGGTGGGCGCAGCCAGCGCCACGCGCAGGCGCTCGGGCTCGGCATCGACGGCAAACAGCAGCGCCAGCAGGCGCGCGGCGGTGTAGGTCTTGCCGGTGCCCGGGCCGCCGGTGATGACCGACAGGCGCCCGCGCAGCGCCATGGCGCAGGCGAGTTTTTGCCAGTCCACGGCGCCGGCCCCCCGGGGCACGCTGCCCGCGGCGGCGGCCGGGGCAAGAAGCCGGTCGAGCCAGCCCCGCACCGCCGCCGCATCGACCGCCAGGGGCGTGGCGGTGCGCTCGAGGATCTGCTGCGCCACGGCACGCTCGTAGCCCCAGTAGCGGCGCAGGTACAACCGCGGGGCGCTGGCAGTGCCGCTGAGCACCAGTGGCTGGCCGGTGTCGGTGTCCGGGCCGCCGGCCCACACCACGGGGCTGCCGCGCAGGGCGGCACGCCAGTCCGCCAGGCGCTCTGGCAGGCCGGCCCACAGGGCCGCCAGGGCGTCCTGCGCCTCGGCGGGCCAGCCCAGCACCGCCCCCGGGTGCGCCACCAGCGGTGCCAGCGGCAGGCAGCTGTGGCCCCGGCCCTCCATGTGCGCGAGCAGCGCCGTGGCCACGAGCAGCGCGGGCGGGGCCTGCGGATCGAGGTCGGCGATGAACGCGGCCAGGGCGCTGTCGAGCTGGCGCAGCCAGCCCGCGTCGCTCCATTGGCGCAGGGTGTCGAGGGTGTCGGGCGCCGTGGCGGCCGGGGCCGGCGCGGGCGCGGCGGCGGTTTCCCACTCGGCAAACAAAGGCAGGGAAAAAGGGTCCTTGCGGGCGTTCATGCGCGGTGCTCCTCGCGCTGCAGCAGCGCATCCAGCCCATCCAGCAGCGCCAGCGACGGCGCCACCGTGTACACGCCCTGCGCGGGACCGTCGATGCCGCGCAGGAACAAAAAGAGCGCGCCGCCGAGCTGGCGCGCGGGCTCGTAACCCGCGCCCAGCCGCTCGCGCAGCAGGCGGTGCAGCGCGAGCAGGTAGAGGGCGGCCTGAACGTCGTAGCGGTGCGCGGCCATGGCGCTGGCGAGGGCGCCGTCGTGGTAAGCACTGGCGCCCTCGCCCAGGTAATTGGACTTGTAGTCCAGCACCCAGTAGCGCCCGCCGTGCTCGAACACCAGGTCGGCAAACCCCATGAGCATGCCGTGCAGCGCGCGCTCGGGCAGCGGTGCGCGCGCCACCCCGGCCAGCAGGTGCTGTTGGCACAGGGCATCGACCTCGGCGGCGTGCAGGCGGTCCACGGGCAGCCAGAACTCCATCTCGGGCAGCGTCTGCGCGAGCGTCTGCAGCGGCACGCCCACGCCCGCCAGCGGCGTGCGCAGCACGGCCGTCAGCCACTGCACCACGGCATCGGCCTCGCCGCCGCGGCCGGCACGCTCGCAGCGCCAGCGCAGGCGATCGGCCAGCGCTGGCTCAGTGTCCAGCGCAAAGCCTTCGCCGGCCAGCCATTCGAGCTGGGCGTGCAGAAAGTTGCCGGCCACGGCGCCGCGGGCGAAACGGTGCCAGACCGGTGCCGCGCCGGGCGGCGCACCCGCCGCGACGACGGGCCGAGGCATGTCCAGTGCGGCATCTGCGCCCCCGAAGGCGCGTTCGTCGTCGGCCGCGCGCGGCGTGTGCAAGGTAAACGCCGGGGTGGCCGCCAGGCCCACGCCGCGCACCAGCTGCGAGAAGCTGCCAATGCCCCAGCGCCGGTCGAACTCGGCCGCATAGGGCGGCTGCTCGTGCAGCGCCGCGGGCGCGCCGCGTGGCGCCAGCCGCGTGCGCGGCACCTCGTGGAAGCTGGTGTGCGCGGCGGCCTGCAAGGCGATGCCGGGGCCCTGCGCCAGTGCCTGCAGCGGTGCCAGCCAGTCGGCCGCATCCCGCGCCCCAGGGCCGCCAACGAGGTAGCCGGTGGCGCTGCGGTGGGTGCTGCACTGCGCGCCCTGGCCCACCTTGAGCGCCGCAAAGCCCAGCCACAGCGCATGGCGCGCGCGCGTCAGCGCCACGTAGAGCAGGCGCAGGTCTTCGCGCTGGCGTTCGTGGTCGGCCTGCGCCAGCAGCTGTTCGCTCAGCTGCAGGTACAACGCCCGCTCGCCCTGCGCATCGGCCAGATTGACAAACGCCGTGCGTTGGCGCGTGACCGCGCGGTAGCGGCAGGCAAATGGCAGGCAGACCACGGGGTATTCGAGCCCCTTGCTCTTGTGCACGGTGACCACCTTGACCAGGTCGGCATCGCTCTCCAGGCGCACGATCTGCTCGTCGCCGCTGCCGGCGCCCTCCTGCATCTGCTGGCCCAGCCAGCGGATCAGTGCCTGCTCGCCCTCGAGCTGGGCGCTGGCCTCGGCCAGCAGCTCGGCCAGGTGCAGGAAGTTGGTCAGGCGCCGTTCGCCGCCGGGCTCGGCCAGCCAGCGCGCGGGCAGGCCGAGCTGGTGCAGGCTCTGGCGCAGCATGGTCAGCACGCCCTGCGTCTGCCACACGGCGTGCAGCGCGCGCAGTTGCTCGCTGCGCGCGTCGAAGGCCTCGTCGTCATCGGCCAGCTGCGCCAACTCGGGCAGCGACAGGCCCACGGTGCGCGTCGCGAGGCCGGCGCGCACGCGGCGCACATCGAGCGGCGCGGCGACCGCCTGCAGCCAGTGCAGCAGGTCGCGCGCCTCGTCGCTCGCGAACACCGAGTCCTTGTCGGACAGGTAGACCGAGGCCACGCCGCGCCGGCGCAGCTCGCGCCGCACGGCCTCGGCCTCGCTGCCGGTGCGCACCAGCACGGCGATATCGGCCGGGCGCAGGCGCTGCAAGGGCTGTCCCGCCTGCGCAAAACCGGCCTGCGCGTCGTTGAGCCAGGTGGCGATGCGCTCGGCGCACAGCGCGGCGAACAGGCGCAGGTGCTGCGCGCCGCTGCGCAGCTCAAGGTCGTGCTGCACGCACAGCGCAGGCACGGGTCCGTCGGCGCTCTGGAATTGCTCGGCACGGCCGCGCGCCTGCACCGGCAAGAAGGGCAAGGGGTTGTCGGCCTGCGCGCTGCCGCGGAACAGGAACGCGCCCTCGCCCGCACGCGCCTCGGCGCACGCAAAAGCGTGGTTGACGGCGCGCACCAGGGCCTCGGTGGAGCGGTGGTTGGTGCCCAGCACATAGTGCCGCCCGGCGGTGGCGCGGCGCGCGGCCAGGTAGCTATAGATGTCGGCGCCGCGAAAGCCGTAGATCGACTGCTTGGGGTCGCCAATCAAGAGCAGCGCGGTCCCGGGGTCGTTGGCGGACGTGCGGTAGAGCCGGTCGAAGATGCGGTACTGCAGCGGCGAAGTGTCCTGGAACTCGTCGATCAGCGCCACCGGGTACTGCGCGGTCATGCGCGCGCGCAGGCGCTCGCCGTTCGGCCCGGCCAGGGCCTGGTCGAGGCGCTGCAGCATGTCGGCGAAACCGAAGGTGCCGCTTTGCTTCTTGAGCAGGGCCATGCGCGCCTGCACGCAGGCAGCGGCGTGCAGGCGCAGCGCCACCGCCGGATCGGGCAGGGCCTGCAGCGCAGCGAGCAGGTCGGCAAAGGCCTGGAAATGGTCGGGCAAGGCGATGGGGGGCGCGCCGTCTTTGCGCGAATCCAGCAGGCCTTCGTGGCTTAGGCGACTTTGCGCCGCTGCGGTGAGTTCCAGCAGACCGGGCTCCGGACTGCGCGCCCAGGCAGCCAGTTGCTCCAGCCATTTGGTGTAGTTGGCGGGTTTGAGTTTGGTGCGGTTCCAGTCACAGACCTTGGGCGCCGTCTGTCCATCCAGCCACTGCTGCATGGCCTGCGCCCGTTCGGCCCAGCCCTGCTGGAGGGCCGCGAGGGCGCTGCGGCGCTCGCGCTGGACGCGCTGCACGGCATCGCCCAACGTGCCCTCGCCCGCGCCGGCAGGCAGCGCCTGCGCGGCCAGGCTGCGCATGTCGGCGACCAACGCCTCCACGCCGCCCCAGACCATGAGCACGGCATCGAGCGTGTCGCCGCGCAGCGGGTAGCACTGCTGGCGCCAGTAGTCCTGCGCGGCCTCGGTCTGCACGGCGCGCTCGTCGGCCGCCAGCTCTTCGTCGAACAGGCTGCCGCTGTCGAACGCGTGTTCGCGCAGCATGCGCTGGCACCAGGCATCGATGGTGTGGATGGCCGCGTCGTCCATGCCTTCGGCGGCCATGGCCAGGCGCCAGGCGGCGCTGGCGCGCAGCGGCCCGTCGGGGTAGGACGCCCGCAGCGCGGCCAGAAAATCGTCGCTGGCCGGCAGCTCGGCTTCGCCGCGAAAGCACTGTGCGGCTTCGAGCAGGCGCGCACGGATGCGGTCGGACAGCTCGCGCGTGGCCGCTCGCGTGAACGTCATGACCAGGATCTCCGCCGGACGCAGCGGCCGGGCAAAGGCGCTGCCCTCGCCATGGCCCAGCACCAGGCGCAGGTAGAGCGAGGCAATGGTCCAGGTCTTGCCGGTGCCGGCGCTGGCCTCGATCAAACGGCTGCCCCACAACGGAAAATCGAGGGCCTGCAGGGCGGTGCTGTCGCCCCCCTGCGGCGCGGTCGCTGCAGCGCTCATGCGGTGGCCCCTTCGGTGGGGCCGGTGGCAGGGGCGTGGGGCACGGCCCGCACGCCGGTGGCGGCCCAGTGCGCCAGCGGCCCGTACACGGCGTGCGCGAGCCCCTCGAAACGGCCATCGCCGGTGAGCGCCTCGAAGTCGGGGTAGACGCGCGCCAGGCAGGGTTCGATCCCCTCGCCCTCGCGCTGGAAACTGCCGCCATACACCAGGGCGGGATCGCCGCCTGTCGCGAGCGCCAAGCCGGTGCGCAGGGACAGCGGCAGCGGTTCCTGCATGCCGTCGCGCCAGACGTCCAGCAAAGCGCCGAGCGTGGCACGGGCCTCCCCGCCGTCCAACGGCGCCAGGTGCAGCGTGGCATCGCGCCCCACCAGCAGGCCATGCACGGCGACGCCGCTGGCGGCAGCAGCCAGGCTGCGCACCCAAGGCACGAGCAGCGCATCGGCGCGCGCCGTGCCTTGGCGGGCGTCCTGCAGCAGGCGCGAGGGGGTGAGTTCCAGCCACACGGGCAGGCCGTCCGCGCCTGAACGCAGCGGATCCAGCCAGTCCTCGATCGCGGCACCGGTGCCATCCTGCGGCGCCCAGCGCAGCGGCTGGCGTGCCACGGGCTCGGAGTGCAGTGCCTGTGCGGCCTGCCATGCCCGCAGCAGCGGCAGCAGCACGTCGGCCATCTGGCGCTGTGCGCGCTCGGCAAACCCTCCCAGGGGCAAGCGCCCGGCGCGGCGCAGGCGCTCCAAGCGCACTTCGACCAGGGCGGCCACATCGACGCCCTCACGACCCGGCGGTCCCTGTGCCATGTCGGCCAGCACGCCGTCGACCAGCGCGCGCACCACACCGTACTCCTCGAGACCGCCGATGCCGAAGGACTCGTCGTCCGCACGGTCCTCTTCGGCGGCATCGAACACCACGCCCAGGCGTTCCGCAAAAAAGGTCTTGACCGGGTGGCGCAGAAAACGCGCCAGCTGTTTCACCGAAAGCGGCACGGGGATGCCGTGCGGGGCCGCAGACACCAGCGCCAGTGCACTTGCCGCGCCGCCCTCCTCTGGACCGCTGTGCGCGCTCTCGGCCAGCGCGGGCACGGCATGCGCGGAGCGCCACTCGCGGGCATGGGTCCACAGGCCGTCGCGGCCTTCGAAGTAGCGTCGGCTGAAGGGCTGCAGCGGGTGCTCGGTGGTGCGCTGCGCCAGCACATCGCCACTCCAGCCGGCGGCCAGGTAATCGCGCAGCTGCGACACCAGCACCGACGGTGGCTGCACGCTGTTGTCACGCACGCTGCGCCCGGTCCAGCTGAGGTACAGCACGCGCCGTGCGGACAGCAGCGCTTCGAGCATCAGCTGCCGGTCGTCGCTCTGGCGCGAGCGGTCGCCCGCGCGCGCCTGGCCGGGCAGTCCCATCAGGTCAAAGTCGCTGCGCGGCGCACGGCGCGGGTAGTCGCCATCGTTCATGCCCAGCAGGCAGATCACCTCGAAGGGAATGGCGCGCATCGGCATCAGGGTGCAGAAAGTCACGCCGCCGGCGCGAAACCGCTGCTGGAGCAGCGGCTCTTCGAGCGTGTCCATCCAGGCCTGTCGCACCACCGGCAGCGGTACCGCGTCGGTGAAGCCGGCCTGCGCACAGGCGTCTTGCCAGCGGGTCATGGCGGCGTCGAGCGCATCGAGGGTCTGGCGGTCCAGCTCGTCGGTTGCTTGCGCCAGACCGGCCACCAGGGCGCGGCAGCGCTGCGCCCATTGCGCGGGTGGGGCCGGTGTGCGCGCCTGGGCGCGCCACTGCTCGAGGCGCCAGAGCAAGCTCGCCAGCGCTCCGGCCAGCTCGGCCTCCAGACCCCCCACTTCGCCATACGGCTCGATGCCGGCAAAGCCCACGCTGCCACTGGTGTAGCCGAGCAGCATGCGCTGCAGGCCAAATTCGCCCGTGTTCTGCGCACCACACGCGGCCAGGTCCAGATCGGTGCGTTGGTCTTCGTTCAGGCCCCAGCGAATGCCCGCGCCGACCATCCATTGGGCCAGGCGCACCTGCGCTTCGGCCGACACGCCCAGGCGCGCTGCGACGGCGGGCACCTCCAGCAGGTCGCGCAGTTCGCTGAGCCTGCAGCGTTGACCGGGCAGGCGCAGCAGCCAGTCCAGCGCGCCCACCAGAGGGCTGCTGGCACGCGCGCCGAGGTCGGTGATGTCAAACGGAATGTAGCGCGCATCGTGGCGCCCATACTGGCCAAAAACCGCGCGGATGGCAGGCGCAATGGTCTCGATATCGGGCACCATCACGACCACATCGCGCGGCTGCAAGGGCGCCCCGCCCGGCGGCACTGCCAGCCATTGCAGCAGCTGGTCGTGCAATACCTCGACTTCGCGCAGCGCACTGTGGGCCACATGAAAGACGATGGAGACGTCGGCCGGGTCGACGTCGCGGACCGGGTGCTCGGCCAAAGGCACCAGATCGCGGATGCGGTTCTGGACCTGGGCGAGCAAAGGTGCATCCGGTGCCTCTTCGCTCTCGTCAAACAGGTCGATGCGCGGCAGGGCAAAGCGCTCCTGCGCCTGCTGGGCGTCGTCGAACGTGTCAAGCTGGCGCACGAAATCACGGCCCTGGTGGCCCCAGGCGGCCAGCAGCGGGTGGGCATGGACATGCATCTGTTCAAGCGGCACGGCCGCCAGATCACGCCCGCCGCGCAAGGGCTGGCGCCGGCGCTCCATGCGCAGCAAGTCGCGCCCGTCCAGGGTGTCGGCCCAATGGAAACGGCAGGGGTTGGGGATGGCCAGCAAGACCTGGCTGTGAGCGGCCAGGGCGGCGAGGGTCTGGAGCACCGGCAAGGGCACATGCGCCATGCCAAACAGCACGATGCGCCGCGCCACGGGCATCGCCAGCGGGCCGCCCCCTTCCAAAACACCCAGCGCACGCTGGTGGATGTGGGGTCGGATGGCACTGCGCTCGCGCTCCTGCAGCGTGTCCAGCACCGCGCGCCAGAGCATGGGTTGCCAACGCTGGTCGGGCGGCAGGGCCAGGTCAGCACGCCCCGGCGCGGCCAGCACGTCGCGCCCCCCCCCCCAAGCTTCCAGCCAGTCGGGACGGTACACCTGATACTGGTCAAACAGGTCGGCCAGGCGGGCGGCCAGCTGCAGCAGGCGCTCGGGCTCGCCCGAACGCAGGAACCCCGCCACGGGCTCGAATCCGGGCTGCGCCAGCAAGCCGGGCAAATGGCGCATCAGGCGCCAGGTGAGCGCCGTCTTGTCCACGGGCGACTGGGCAGGAACCTGCTCGCGCCCCAGCACCTGTCGGTAAGTGCGCCACAGAAATCGCGAGGGCAGCTCCACCCGGGTGGCTGCGCAAACCCCCCCACTGCGGGCCAATGCCATCTTGAACCACTCGGCCATGCCATTGCTTTGCACCAGCACGACCTCTTCTTCCAGCGGCGCCAGAGGGCGTTGGCGGAGCCAAGCGAATACGGTGTCGGAAAGCGTTTCGGTGCGGTTGCTGTGCAGGGCAAGCAAACCGGACTGGAGGGGGACATTCACACGGGCAGCTTCCATGTTCGGGCAGGTGAAAAACGGGGCACCCCGGACCACCGCAGCACAAAGATCAGCCAGACCGGCGCATCCCCAGGAACTGCCATCATGACCCATTTTCTCGGCAATGGTTTCGCCGAAAGCCCATCTGGCATCCGGTAGAGCGCGCCAATTTCGGGCAAAAAAAAAGCCCACTGAAAGTGGGCTTTTTTTGAAGCGTTGCCGCCTTATTTGGTTGCGCGAGGAGCTGGGTTATGAGGCTACAGAAATTGCTGTGTATATGCAGCGATTTCTCTCGGCGCAACGTGAGCCTAAACGGCTTTACACCACGTCTTCCTATGATAGACGAAACCTGCGCTGTGACAATCGAAGCCGAACAACCCCGGACGATCCCTCACCCTGTCACAGCTGCCCCACAAGACACTGCGATGCCAGTTCGCAGATGGAAGCCCAAAAGGACCATTGGGTCCACAGAAGGGTTGACAGACACACATCACATTAAGAGCGACTAACAAAACCATGTCATCGCCAAGCGCGGGAGAGGCGTTTGACGAGCGATGGGACGAATCAAAAACAAAGAAATCAGCGCGGCGCTATACAAGAAGATTGCGCCATTGCTGCCCGTGGTGACGCCTTCTGCCAAGGGTGGGCGGCCGCGACTGAGCGATAAGCAAGCGCTCAACGGCATCCTTTTCGAGCTTCGCACGGGCATCCCTTGGGAAGAGCTACCCCAGGAATTGGGCTTTGGCAGCGGCATGACCTGCTGGCGACGACTTCGCGACTGGCAAACTGCAGGGGTGTGGCACCGCCTGCACCTGGCACTTCTGAGCGAACTGCGCAGCGCTGACAAGCTCGACCTCAGTCGCGCCAGCATGGATGGGGCCAGCGTGCCCAGCCCCCGGGGGGTCCGCACACGGGGCCCAACCCCACGGACCGAGGCAAACTCGGCAGCAAGCGCCACCTGATCACGGACCGCCATGGCATCCCGCTGATTTTTTGCGTCACCGGGGCCAATCGCCACGATTCGGTGGTGTTCGAGGAACTGGTCGATGCCCTGCCAGCTGTAAGCGGCAAGCGGGGCAGACCACGCAGGTGGCCCGGAAAATTGCATGCGGATAAGGGATACGACTTCGCGCGATGCCGCGCTCACCTCAAGCTCCGAGGCATCCAGGATCGCATTGCCCGCAGAGGCATCGAGCGCAACGATCGGCTCGGGCGCCACCGCTGGGTGGTCGAGCGCACTCACTCTTGGCTGGCTGCCTTTGGCAAGCTGCGTACCCGCTTCGAGCGTCGCATCGACGTTCATGTCGCGCTGCTTTCCCTGGCCTGCTGCGTCATCTGCATTCGAACTCTCGCCACGTTTTGTTAGCCGCTCTAAGTCCAAAGACTGGGAGCCGGCCTAATGTTCGACTCGACCCACCGCCGCACGCGAGGCGACCATATACCGCGCCACTGACAGGAGCGCCCTCTTGAGCAAGACGACGTCGCTCTAAAAATCAGCGCAATGCTTCAGGATTCAGGCTGCAGTTTTAAACGCCCATGGTGCGGAGTCAGGCCCGCAAGCTGTCCAGCAAGCGCGCGACATGCACCGCCTCCCGCTGCGCTCCGTCCGCAATCTGGTGCCGGCAACTTGTTCCATCTGCCACCACGATGGCATCGGGGTTCGTGCGTATCGCTGGCAGCAGGGCCGTTTCGGCCATCTGCATGGACACCTCGTAGTGCGATGCCTCGTAGCCAAAGCTGCCGGCCATGCCGCAGCAGGAGCTTTCGATGAGTTCGGGCCTGGCCTCGGGGATCAGCCGCAGCACCTCCAGGATCGGAGGCACGGCGCCAAAGGCCTTCTGGTGGCAGTGGCCGTGCAGCAGGATGGGCTTGCCTGCGGGCTTGAGTGATGGTGCAAAACGCCCGGCCTTGGCTTCGCGGGCCAGGAATTCCTCGAACAGCAGGGCCTGCTTTGACACCACCACGGCCTTGTCGCCCAGGCCCATCACCAGGGCCTCGTCGCGCAGGGTGAGCAGGCATGAGGGCTCCAGCCCCACGATGGCCACGCCGGCCTGGGCCAGGGGAAGCAAAGCGTCGATGAGCGCGCCCGCCTTAGCCTTAGCTTCGTCGACCATGCCGGTGGCCAGGTAGGTGCGGCCGCAGCAGTGGTGGCCGCCGTCGCCCTTTTCTATCGTGTGCAGCACATAGCCGGCCGCATGCAGCACGCGGGCAGCGGCCAGGGCGTTCTCGGCCTCGAAGGTGCCGTTGAAGGTGTCGACGAACAGCACGGCGGCCTTGTGGCCGGCCTGGGCGGCGGAGATGGTGTCCGCCTTGCTGGCGAACAGCGATGCATCGCGGCTGCGCCAGAAGGTGTCGCTGCGCCATTGCGGCAATGAGCGCCGGGCCGATAAGCCCAGCAGCTTCTCGCCCAGCCAAGCGCCGCCGGGCAAGGTGTTGCGCAGGTTGAGCAGCCAGGCAAAGCGGCTGGCGGTGCGCGCGTAGTCGGGCAGGTAGGCGACGATCCTGTCCTTGAGCGTGTGGCCGTGCTTGCGCTTGTAGTGGGCCAGGAACTCCACCTTCATCTTCGCCATGTCCACACCCGTGGGGCAGTCGCGTTTGCAGCCCTTGCAGCCCACGCACAGGTCCATGGTGTCGTGCAGGGCCTCGCTGGTGAAGGCGTCGGGCCCGAGTTGGCCCGACACGGCCAGGCGCAGGGTGTTGGCGCGCCCACGGGTCAGGTGCTGTTCGTCGCGCGTCACGCGGTAGCTGGGGCACATGGTGCCGGCGTCGAACTTGCGGCAGTGGCCGTTGTTGTTGCACATCTCCACGGCCTTGGCGAAGCCGCCCGTCACGTCGCCGCCGGTGCCGGGGGCGGTGGTCACCTCGGTCACGGGGTCGGCCTGCACGTTCCAGGCCGACCAGTCGAGCACGGGCGTGAGGGGGATGCGCTTGTAGGGCCTGGGCGCCGTGGCGGGCGCGAAGCGGAACAGTGCGCCATCGTCCATCTTGGGCGGGTCGATGATCTTGCCGGGGTTATACAGGCCGATGGGGTCCAGGTGGTGCTTGATGGAGCGGAAGGCCTCGTTGATCGCCGGGCCGAACTGCCATTCGATCCACTCGCCGCGGCACAGGCCGTCGCCATGCTCGCCGCTGAACGCGCCCTTGTACTTGCGCACCAGTGCGCTGGCCTCCTCGGCGATGGCGCGCATCTTGGCCGCGCCATCGGTGCGCATGTCCAGGATGGGGCGCACGTGCAGCGTGCCCACCGAGGCGTGCGCATACCAGGTGCCGCGGCTGCCGTACTTGGCGAAGACCTCGGTCAGGCCATCGGTGTATTCGGCCAGGTGCTCCAGCGGCACGGCGCAGTCCTCGATGAAGCTCACGGGCTTGCCGTCGCCCTTGAGGCTCATCATGATGTTCAGGCCCGCCTTGCGCACCTCCCACAGGTTCTTCTGCGGCGCTTCGTCGGGCATCTCCACCACGCTGCCCGGCATGCCCAGGTCGCCCATCAATTCGACCAGCTGGCGCAGCTGCGGCAGCAGCGCGGCCTTGTCGGCGCCTGAGAACTCCACGAGCAGGATGGCCTCGGGCCTGCCGATGAGGGCGGTTTCCACGGTGGGGCGAAAGGCCGGGTTGGCCAGGGCCAGCTCGATCATGGTGCGGTCCACCAGCTCCACTGCCGTGGGGCCGA
This sequence comes from Acidovorax sp. SRB_14, assembly GCF_012932145.1. Taxonomy (GTDB): domain Bacteria; phylum Pseudomonadota; class Gammaproteobacteria; order Burkholderiales; family Burkholderiaceae_C; genus Simplicispira. The sequence continues at coordinate 79,803 of NZ_MWOK01000011.1, forward strand.
GCTTGACGATGTGCTGGGCCGAGTCCATGGCCTTGTGGAAGCTGGGGAAGTTGACGATGCCCAGCACCTTGGCGCGCGGCAGCTCGCTGAGCTTGAGCGTGAGGCTGCGGGTATAGGCCAGCGTGCCCTCGGCGCCGATCAGCAGGTGCGCCAGGTTCACGCTGCCGTCGGCGGTGTAGGGCTTTTCGCTCTGGTTGTCGAAGATGTCCAGGTTGTAGCCGGCCACGCGGCGCATCACCTTGGGCCAGCGCTCGGCGATCTCGCTGCGGTGCTGCTGGGCCAGGGCGTGCACATGCTGCGCGATGGCGCTGGCGCGTGGGCCCAGGGTGGCCAGCGGGCCGAAGTCCACCAGCTCGCCGTCGCTCAACCAGGCACTCGCGCCCAGCACGTTGTGCACCATGTTGCCGTAGGCGATGGAGCGCGAGCCGCAGGAGTTGTTGCCCGCCATGCCGCCCAGCGTGGCCTGGGCGCTGGTGGAGACGTCCACCGGGTACCACAGGCCGTGGGACTTGAGCTGGGCATTGAGGTGATCGAGCACGATGCCCGGCTCCACCGTCACCGTGCGGGCCTCGGCATCCAGCGCCAGCACCTTGCGAAAGTGCTTGCTGTTGTCGATCACCAGGGCCGCTCCCGTCGTCTGGCCGCACTGGCTGGTGCCGCCGCCGCGCGGCAGCACGGGCACCTTGAGGTCGCGCGCGATGTCGATGGCGGTGGCGATGTCGCGCTCGGTGCGCGGCACCAGCACCCCGGCAGGCACGATCTGGTAGATGGAGGCATCGGTCGCGTAGCGCCCGCGCGATCCGGCATCGAACAGAACCTCACCCTCGGTCTCCGCCGCCAGGCGCCGCGCCAGGGCCTCGCACGTCTCGTTGGGGGGCGGGGTGGTACCGGCTGGCTGCAGGGTGCTGGCGGGTTCGATGCGCATGGGTCTCCTAGGTGGCTTTTGAAGCCTGTCTTGTGGGGTAGATCTCGCCCGCGCGCAGCAGCTCCAGTACGGTGTCGCGTTTGCGCTGCACGTGGGCCACCAGCACGCGGCGCATGGCCTCGGAGTCGTGCGCGGCCAGGGCATCGATCATCTGTTCGTGCTCGGCCACGGCCTGCTTCCACTTGGCTTCGTTCTGGTTGGTGCGAAAGCGCAGCGACTGCACGCGGGCGTTGATGGAGCGGTAGGTGGCCGTGAGCACCGGGTTGCGCGCCGCCTCGTTGATGGCGGTGTGGATGCTGGCGTTGATACGGTAGTACCCCGACAGGTCGCGCCGCGCGAAGCAGGCCATCATTTCGTAGTGCAGGGCGCGCAACTCTGCCAGCTCGGCATCGGTGAGGCGCTGGGCGGCAAGCTCGCCCGACATGCCTTCGAGCGTGGCCAGCACCTCGAAGGTGTTCACCACGTCGGCCTCGGTCAGCTTCACGGCCACGGCGCCGCGGTTGGGCAGCAAATCCACCAGCCCTTCGGCGCCCAACAGCTTAATGGCCTCGCGCAGCGGCGTGCGCGACACGCGCAGTTGCTCGCTCAGCTCCCGTTCGTTCAGCTTGGCTCCCGGCGCGATCTGGCCTTCCACCAGCATGGTGCGCAGGCGTGCGGCCACTTGGTCGTGCAGCGCAAGGCGGGAGATTTCGATGATTTCAGCCATGAAGTACTTTCTATTCTGTATTTTGCATGCAAAAAATTGACGGATCAATCGCTATATTCAAGGGTATCCCCGCATGCAAAGCTGTTTTTTGCATGCAAAACTGAGCAAAGAAAGGACGCTCCATGCTTCAACTCGACTTTCACCCCACCGGCCGCCACTTCCTGCAGATCCCGGGCCCAAGCCCGGTGCCAGACCGCATTTTGCGGGCGATGAGCCTGCCCACCATCGACCACCGGGGCCCCGAATTCGGCGCTCTGGGGCTCAAGGTACTCTCGGGCATCCAGAAGATCTTCCAGACCCGCCATCCCGTTGCGATCTACCCCGCATCGGGCACCGGCGCGTGGGAAGCAGCCCTGTCCAACACCCTGAGCTCAGGCGACCATGTGCTGATGTTCGAGACCGGTCACTTTGCCTCGCTGTGGCAGAAGATGGCCACGCGCCTGGGCATCTCCACCGAGTTTCTGGCCTGGGAGGGGCGCGACGCGCACCTGCCTCTGGCCGGCGGCTGGCGCCGGGGTGTACAGGCGGACCTGATCGAGGCGCGCCTGCGCAAGGACACGGAGCGCAAAATCAAGGCCGTGTGCGTGGTGCACAACGAGACGTCCACGGGCGTCACCTCGGACATCGCGGCCGTGCGCAAGGCCATCGACGCAGCGGGCCACCCGGCGCTGTTGATGGTGGACAGCATCTCGGGCCTGGCGTGTGCCGACTTCCGTCACGACGAATGGGGCGTGGACGTGACCATCAGCGGATCGCAAAAGGGCTTGATGATGCCGCCGGGCATCAGTTTCAACGCGCTGTCGCCGCGCGCGCTGGACGCGTCGAAGAAAGCCACGCTGCCCCGGTCGTTCTGGGCCTGGGACGAGATCGTGGAGATGAACAAGGATGGCTACTGGCCCTATACGCCCAACACCAACCTGCTCTACGGGTTGACCGAAGCCCTCGACATGCTGCTGGCCGAGGGGCTGCCCAACGTCTTCGCGCGCCACCAGCGCTGGGGTGCAGGCGTGCGCGCTGCCGTCAACGCCTGGGGCCTGCCCATCCAATGCGCAGACCCTGCTGTGTATTCACCCGTGCTCACCGGCGTGATCACGCCCGAGGGCGTGGATGCAGATGCCGTGCGCAGGCTCATCCACCAACGCTTCGACCTTTCACTGGGCGCAGGCTTGGGCAAGCTCAAAGGGCGCATGTTCCGCATGGGCCACTTGGGCGACAGCAACGACCTCACGCTCATTGCCATGGTGGCTGGCGTGGAGATGGGGCTCAAGCTCTCGGGCATCGCCCTGGCCGGTAGCGGGGTACAGGCCAGCATGAATTACTTCGCCAGCCATGCGGCGCCCGCTGCTTTGAAAAAGGCCGCGTGAGTCTGTAACCCCGTGGCTTTTTGTTGTGACTGACCGTCCGGCGCCTGCGCGAGGCGCTGGCTGGCTGCTTACGTTTCCCTCTCTCCTGCTTGCGGCCCGCTGGTGGTGCAAGGATCGACCGACCCCGTGTTTTCCGAAACCGATGGCTGCGCGCTGGTGCATGCGCGCGGCCAAGGCTGGATGTGCTGAGTTCATTCAACCCGGGCCGCACCGACAAGGGCCCACGAAGGAGACAAGCGATGATGAAAAGACGTTCCCTGATCCAGTCCGCAGGCGCGGCGGTGGCCGCGCTAGGCGCCCCGCGCCTTTTTGCACAGGAGTGGCCCACTGGGCCCGTGCGCATCGTGGTCGGTTTTCCGCCCGGAGGTGGCACTGACGCACTGGCACGCGTAGTGGCGGTGAAGCTCTCGGCGATGTGGAAGCAGTCCGTCATCGTGGAGAACAAGGCGGGCGTGGCCGGCGTGCTCGCCGCCGAGTATGTGGCCCAGCAACCCAGCGATGGCAGCACGCTCCTCATGGCCCACATCAATAGCCATGCGCTCGCGCCGAGCCTGCAGCCCAAGCTGCGCTACGACCCGCAGCGTGACTTCGTGCCCATCGTGATGGTGGGTGTCACGCCCAACCTGCTGATCGCGGGGCCAGCGCAGAAGGCCCTCACGGTGAAGGACCTCGTGGCCCTATGCAGGGCCAACCCGGGCACGGTGACTTTCGGCTCGGCCGGCCAGGGTTCGGCCCAGCACCTGGCGCTGGAGATGTTCAAGCTGCAGGCCGGTGTGGATGCGCTGCATGTGCCGTACAAGGGCAGCGGCCCTGCACTGGCGGATCTGATGGGCAACCAAATCCAGTACTGCTTCGAGACCATGACTTCCGCCACGCCGCACGTGAAGAGCGGAAAGGTGGCGGCGGTGGCGCAGACGCGCACCAAGCGGGCGAAGGGGCACCCCGGCGTGCTCACCATGCAGGAGCAGGGGTTTGACGGCTTCGAGGCCACGACCTGGTATGGGCTGGTGGGCCCTGGGAAACTGGCGCCCGGTATCGCGGACAAAATCAACCACGACGTCAACACCGTGCTGGCCATGCCCGATGTGCAGGAGCGCATGGACAATTACGGTGCAGAAGACGGCGGTGGCTCCCGCGACAAGATGAAGGAGTTTATCGCCACCGAGATCGCCAAGTGGGGCAAGGTGGTGAGGGACGGTAAAGTGAAGGTGGAGAGTTAGGCGTTTGCCTGGGCGACTTGGCGCATGGGGCCACCCATGTGCGCGGCGGCCTTGGCATGGCGGCACGGGCTGGTGCTGTGCGCCTTGCCGGCTTTCCAGGGCAGCAAACATTGAGGCATCAGATGCAGGCAGAAAAAGACGCGACGACGGAACTGACCCAGGCACTCGCAGGTGCGTGGCAAACAGGGCACACCACCAGTGCTAGGCCCTGGGGCGGGGCGCTGGCCGATGCGGCAGCCGCCTATGGGGTGCAAGATGCGCTGGCCCAGGCCATGGGCTGGTTTGCCGCCGGGCCGGTACGGCACTGGAAATCCGGGGGACCCAACCGCCAGGCCGTGCTCACGCACGCGCCGCTGCCGCCCGCTGGGGTGCGCACCAGTCCGGCTGTGTATTCCGACATGCAGTTTCATACCATCGGTATCGAGGCCGAGATCGCCCTGCGCCTGGGGCAGGCTGTGTCACCCGCGCAGGCAGTGGCGCTCATGCCTGACGCAGCCGGGAGCCTGGTGGACGCAATGGCCGTGTCCATCGAAATTGTGGATTCTCGCTGGACCGAAGGGGGCGATGCGCCGGCCTTGCTGCGCCTGGCCGACCTGCAGTCGCACGGCGCCCTGGTTCTCGGCGAGTGGGTGCCTTATGCCATGCGCGACTGGGCCGCTCAGCGCTGTGTCGCCCGCATCGGCACGCGCGAGCCCGTGCTGCGCACTGGCACGCATCCGCTGGGTGACCCTGCCTGGCTGCTGCCCACCTGGCTACGCCACCTGACACGGTCAGGCCAGACAGTGCCGGCCGGCACGGTGGTGACCACGGGTTCCTGGGTGGGCCTGCTGCCCGCCCAGCGTGGGGAGGTGGTGGTGGCGGAGTTCGAGGGGGTGGGGAGCGCTTCGCTCACGCTGTGAGAAGTGCGAGCCTGCTCGCAGTCTCGCTGCCCCCGCGCTAGCTGTGAAGTGTCAAGAGGTTCTTTCGAGGAACTGAGAGGCGCGACACGGATGGCACGAGGTCGATGCCGTGGTGCGGCCGATGCCAGTTGTAGAAGTGAGTCCAGGCGGGCAGAGCCTGCCGGCGTTGCTCTGAGTTCTCGTAGATCCGGCCATAGGCCCACTCACGCAGAGCCGACTGGATGAATCGCTCAGCCTTTCCATTGGTCTGTGGCCGGTAGCCGCTGGCGCACAGCAGGCTTTGCACCCGCTTGAGCCTGGACTTGCTACACTGCAATGCCTGCAGCGCCCCCTTGCGATCCGTCACTTCCGCCGTGCATAGAGGCTTTCACCTGCCTGTTGTAGAGAACGTAAGGTCGTCGGTGCAATGGACATAGGGACTCCAGATGCGGCATCACTGCCCATCGAGCAGCATGCTGCGTATTGCATATTCCGTGAAAGATTCAAGTGTGAATCACCCCGGTTTTTGAGGAGGCTCAACACTCTGAGAGGATTGAGCCATGACGAAGTCAAACAAGTTTTCACCCGAGGTACGCGAGCGTGCTGTGCGCTTGGTGCAAGAACACCGAGGCGAGTACCCATCACTGTGGGCAGCCATCGAGTCCATCGCCCCCAAGATTGGTTGCGTGCCGCAGACGTTGAACGAGTGGGTCAAGCGGGCCGAAGTTGATGCAGGCACGCGCGAAGGCATCACCACAGCTGAAGCGCAGCGGGTCAAGGAACTGGAGCGCGAGGTCAAGGAATTGCGCCGAGCCAATGAGATATTGAAGCTGGCCAGCGCGTTTTTCGCCCAGGCGGAGCTCGACCGCCGGCTCAAGTCCTGAAGGACTTCATCGACAAGCATCGCGATACGTACGGGGTCGAGCCGGTCTGCAAGGTACTGCAGGTCGCCCCTTCAGCGTATCGGCGGCATGCGGCACTGCTGCGTGAACCTCACAAGCGCTGCGCACGGGCTCGCCGGGATGACATGCTGGTCCCGGAGATTCAACGTGTTTGGCGGGCCAACATGCAGGTCTATGGTGTCGAGAAAGTCTGGCGGCAACTAGCTCGCGAAGGCGTGATGGTGGCCCGTTGCACGGTCGAGCGATTGATGCGGCGCTTGGGGCTGCGCGGGGTGATGCGAGGCAAGGTCGTGCGCACCACCATCTCAGATGCCAAGGCGCCGTGTCCGCTGGACCGGGTCAACCGGCAGTTCCGGGCCGAGCGGCCGAACCAGCTGTGGGTCTCGGACTTCACGTACGTCTCGACCTGGCAGGGTTGGCTGTACGTGGCCTTCGTCGTCGACGTGTTCGCCCGTCGCATTGTGGGCTGGCGGGTGAGCAGCTCTATGCGAACGGACTTCGTGCTCGATGCACTGGAGCAGGCCCTGTACGCCCGTCAGCCTGAGCGCGACAACAGCCTGATATGCCACAGCGACCGCGGGTCGCAATACGTCAGCATCCGGTACTCCGAACGGCTGGCAGAAGCCGGTATCGAGCCCTCGGTGGGCAGCAAGGGTGACAGCTACGACAACGCCCTGGCCGAGACCATCAATGGCCTGTACAAGGCCGAGTTAATCCATCGCCGGGCGCCATGGAAAACCAAGGAAGCCGTGGAGTTTGCGACGCTCGAATGGGTATCCTGGTTCAACCACCATCGCCTGCTCGAACCAATCGGCTACATCCCGCCTGCCGAGGCTGAGGCAAACTACTACCGGCAACTCGCCGGTCAGACCGCAACGGTGGCGGCCTGACTTAAACCAAACAGCCTCCACGGAAACCGGGGTGATTCAGTGTGTGCGAGACCGTCACCCTTGCTGCGCAGGCGCCAGCGCTGCCCTGCTCCCAGAATCGATTCGTCTGTCTGGATTCTCCAGCCAGAGAACCTCAATTCACTGGACTCACAAGAGCGATCATGGCCACTGCAAGGAAAGCTCCCGCTGCCGTCAAGAAGACCACGAATCCGGCGCCCGCCATTCAGGAAAAAGCTGCTCCTGCTGCCCCTAAGCCGGCAGCCGCCCCCATCAAGCCCGTCAAGACGGTTTTCAACAAGACCACGCTGGTCGCCCATCTGGTCGAGCAGTCCGGTGATGAACCCAAGGCCGCCAAGGCCGTGCTCGCCGCGCTGGAGGCTGCGATTCTGGGCTCCGTGCACAAGAAGGGGGCAGGCGAGTTCACGCTGCCGGGGCTCATGAAGATCGGGTTGAAGCACGTGCCCGCCAAGAAGAAGCGCTTTGGCAAGGATCCATTCACGGGTGAGGAGCGCTGGTTCCCCGTCAAGCCCGCGTCGGTCAAGATCAAGACGCGCGCGTTCAAGAAGCTCAAGGACGCGACGCTCTGATTCCTCGCCCAGTGCGGGCATTGCGGAGCACTGCGGACGGGAATATCCGCTGAACCCGCGCAGAGAGCAGCCGCCCCTGGTAGAGCCCAGCCGGCACTGTGCTGATCTGGATCCCACCATCCTTCGTCAAGCAGAAGTAGACACGCGTACCGACCCGCCACGGCATGTCTGGCGGCAGCGCAATCCTCAGGCGCCGGTCAATCCATCCTTTATACGACCGGGATCGATTGGCGCGGCGAGCCGTGGCATCGAGTTTTCTGTTGTGCATGTTCACGCCTCCTCAATGCATCTGCATCTGCGCGGCGCCGAGCGCCGCCTGAATGCGCGCGACCTGCTGGGGATCGACTTCGCTGTCGTCGCCAAAGCCCAATACCCGGGCGAGAGTACTGCCCAGCTCCTGGTGACTGCGGCGCAATTGGCGCAGAGGCTCCTCGAGCAGATCCCGCTGGGCGACACGGATGCGGCTGCGGTGGGTGCGAGGCGAGACAGCACCCTGGCGTCCCGGCACCGGGCAATCTCGCCGGCCGACGGATGCAGCTGGCCCGCGGTGTAACGCGCAGACTGGTTGACGCGGACCGCAGACGTGAATACGGCGGAGGTGGTGTGGGAAGGAGTGTTCGGGGTCATGGTGCGTCCTCGCGTTCGGGGTGCCGACTGCCGGCTGAGCAGCTGACAGGCTGGCGGCTGTTTGGGCATAGCTCCGCCCAGACCGCTGGCGTTGTGCAGCAGTTGAGCGGGAGAAAGAGTGGGGGTTTAGGCGCTGGCGCGGGCTGCGGGCCAGAGTCCGCTGCGCATCCAGGGGCCCGGCGGGGCCTGCGGCTCGCCCTTGGTATGGACGGCCGGCAGCACGATGTCCGTAGGTCGGCCTGACATGGCACCGCTTCCTGGCGCTCGCTTGTGTCCGCCGCGTGGCTGGGTTACGGCCTGCGGTGGCGGCAGCGCCGGGGCATAGAGGTCGGCGCGAACCGGGCGCAGCCCTGCTCCTTCACCGCCCTCTTCCATGCGGATCACCTGGCCCGTGGCCAGGCGGCTGGCGAGCAGCCGCTCCATGGCCGAGCCGTCCTGGCGCGTGAGGTTGGGCACGTAGCGGCTGTAGACCTTGAACAGCATCTCGGTGCTGGTGTGGCCGAGCTGGCGCGCGATCCACTCCGGTGCTTCACCGGCCGCAAGCCACAGCGTCGCTGCGGTGTGCCGCATTTGGTAGGGGCGCCGCTCCTCGAGCCCCAGATGGCGCAGCAAGGGATACCAGATGCGGTCGGTGAAGTTCTTGTTGTCCAGTGGCGCGCCCATGAGGTTGCAGAACACGTAGTCGGACAGCTTGCCCGTGACTTCATACTGTTTGGCCAGCGCCTCGAACACGGGCTGGCTCATCTGGATGTCGCGCTGGCTGCCGTCGGTCTTGGTGTACTCGTCCTCGCCCAGGACAAAGGTCTCGCGCACCAGGATCAGCCGGCGCTCGAAATCGATGTACCGCCACTTGAGGCCGTGGATTTCGCCGGTGCGCATGCCCGTGAAGAAGCGCACGGTGAAATAGTGGCGGTAGTCGGACCGCACGGTGGCCAGGAGACTCTGGACGTCCTTGAGACTGAACGGATCCACATCGACCTTGCGCACGCGCAGTCGCTTAATGTTGGTGGTCGGCGCCGTAAACTCGAAGCGGTCGGCGGCTTCGTCCATGATCTGACACAGCGTGCCAATGATCTCGTTGATGCGTTTGGGTGAGAGCCCTTCCCTGTCTCCGCGACCTTTTACTTTGGCGAGTGTGGCGCGGAATGCCAGGATGTCGGATTTGGTGATGCTGCTGACCACCTTCGCCCCGAACTGCGGGATCAGCCTGCCGTTGAGCGTGGAGAGCAAGGATCGGATGTGGCTGCGGCGCCATTCGATCTGGTGCTCTTCGAACCACTGGGTTGCGAAGTCGCAGAACAATGGGCCTGTTGCCTTCGGTTCCGCAACTAGCGCCGCCGTCAGTGGCGCCACCACCTCATCGCCCTCTAGAGCCACTGCGTTTGCGGCCGCCGTCTCAGCATCTGCCCGCGCCAAGCGTTTGAGGGCTTTGCTGTTGGGGAAGTAGTTGGCGTAGACGAAGGTGCCTGCGGTGATCTCGGACTCGATCTTAGCGAGGACTTTTTCCAATTTCTTGCGATGAACTGGAGTGTCGGTCAGTGCCGTGTACTCCCGGCACCGTTGCCCCTGAAATCTGAAGTCCATGAACAAGGTGTCCATGGTGTCTGAGTTGCGGATGCTACCCATGAAGTACGCCTCCGTTGGCCATAGGAATGGCGCTCATCCCTGTCGGTCTCGCAACTGAGACCCGCATCATGTCTCGTTGAATGGCCTCCCAACGGTAGAGGATCTTTCGCCCCCCAAAGGGACGAAAGTAATGAATTCCCTCCAGCAGGACGCTGTCTTTCAATCGCTCCCGAATGGTCCGCACGTCGTACTTGATCCGGGCAGAAAGCTCCTCTGTGGTGAGCAGTTCAGTTTCCATGTTTTCCTTTCGTCATTTTGCTTTATTGCTAGACATGTTTATTGTATGTCACATAGGTCTATTGTCAACTCGTCTAGCAATAAAGATGGATGACCCTTTAGAATGGAGACTCAGCCAAGAACCACATGAGCCGAAATCAACTAAACATACGGGTGAGCGATGAGCTGGAAGAGCTCATTGACAAAAAGCGTATCGAGCTTGCCTCGACGCTGAAAGTTATCCCTACACGGTCTGACGTGGTCCGCTTTGCCCTTGAGAGCTACCTTGGGGTATCAGTGAAACAAACTGATGCTGACCGCCGAACAACAGTAGGCAAGGCCATCTCGGGAAGAAAAAAGTCTGCTGACTGAAGGGCACCGCCGCGACTACCAGTGAAATCTCTGGTCATATCGGCAAGACCATTCACGGTGGTTTTGCCGATGGCCAGTCGAACGAATTGATGCCTGCGACCCGTTTCGGCCGTTCCTTGCGCCAATGCCGATGTCCGCTCAGCAGCGAGGCTGTGTGATAACGCGTCAGAAAGCCTTGGGATGAACGCGTGGCTTTCAGTTTCCAATGGTTCAGCCGGTAATTTGAAGTTTTTGGGACGACGAGCCGCTGCGGGGGCCCTGAAGGTCACTCGCAGGCTCTGCTCGTCAGAATATCGACCGTCAAAACGGCACCTTACGCCCTCAGCAGAAGCATTGCCTTCTTGGTCCGCTCAAAGCCGAGGATGCTCAGGACGCGTTTGAAGTTGTACGCCAGCACGTTCAGGCCCATTTCCGTTGCCACGTTCTCGATTCCTCTCGTCAGAAAGTGCGTCCAACCCATCCGGTGTTTGAGGGTACCGAAGACGTGCTCGATGGTGCTCTTGCGCACGGTCATCGCATCAGGCATTCGGTCCAGCCGTTGCTGCACCTTGTCCATGATTGCCTCGTGCTCCCAGCGTCTGATGCGTCGGTAGACGCTCGTCGTGCACTGCGCCTTCATCGCACAGGCGAGGCAGGCGCTTGGCCAATAGATGTGGATCTGTAGGCCCGCCTCTTCGCGGCTGAAGCGGTGAAGCGCTCGTTGCCCGGCCGGGCATTGGTACTGTTCGCGCGCGTCGGCAAGGAATTGCAGGTTCGCGGCATCAAGGTCAACACCGGCACCATAGTGGACGCCAGCCGAAACAAATGTTCCGATGAGCCATTGGCAGTACCATTCCCCTATGCTCAAATTTGAGTCCGTGAAAACGAAGCGCGTGAGCGACGAGATCGCCGAACAGATCCGGCGTCACTTGGCGAGCGGTGAACTGGAACCTGGTGACAAGCTCCCGGCTGAGCGCGAACTCGCTGTCCACCTCGGTGTGGGCCGCAATGCCGTTCGCGAGGCGTTGCGCCTGCTCGAGATGGGCGGGATCGTAGAACTGCGCAAAGGGACTAAAGGCGGCGCCTTTGTTTGCGCGGGCAACACGACCTTTCTATCAACGGGCTTACGTGACCTGCTGTCCCTGCGCGGGGTGAGCATCGAGCAACTCACCCAGGCGCGCGTTCTGATCGAACAGGCCGTGGTCGATGCCGCCTGCGATGCCGCAACCGAAGAAGACCTTGCTGCCCTCGACGCACAACTTCAGTTGGCGAGCCAAGCCTTGGGACGACGCGATTTCGATGCCAAGCTCGACGCGCTGATTGAATACCACCGCGTCATCGCACGCGCCACCCGCAATCCGGTGCTCGTGTTCGTGATGGACGCCTTGATGGAGATGATGCATGACTACGCTATCAGCATCGGACACGACAAGAACGACCTGTCGATCATCGCCCTGCGGGAGGTGAACGCGCAGCTTTATCGGCGCGATAAGGTAAAGGCCGGCCGGGCGATGGCCGAGCACCTGGAACGCGTTAAGGACCGGTACCTGGCGTACCAGCGGAATGCGCGCTCCTCCAAGCGGGCGCCTGCGGCTTACGCCGCCGCCAAGGCCGGCGCCATGTAGTCGAGTTCCTGACGTGCGCCGTGCAACACCCGTCAGCGGGCTCGCGCCCGCCTGCTCAGGTGGAGGAGTAGCGGCCGCCGGTGACGTGCAGGGTTTCGCCGCTGACGAAGGCGCCCATCTCCGACGCCAAGTACAAGACTGCCATTGCGATGTCCTCGGGCATGCCCGGGCGCGGGATGGGGGTGCTCTGCTTCGCGCGACGGTCGATGTCCTCGAAGTAGCGGATCGACTTGACGCGATCGGTGCGGATGAGGCCGGGCGCCACAGTGTTGACCGTAATGTTGTCGCGCCCGAGCTCGATCGACAGGGCCGCAGTCAGCCCCAGGACGCCGGCCTTGGCCGCGCAGTAGTTGGACTTGTTGTTCTCGCCCAGGTGCGCGCGCGAGGAGATGTTGATGATGCGGCCGCCGCCCTTGGCGCGCATGCCACCCACGAATGCCTGCGCGCAGAGCCAGGAACCCTTGAGGCAGACGTCGATGACTTGGTCCCATTGTTCCTCTGACATTTCCAGCAGGGACGCATCCATCGAGAAGCCCGCGTTGTTCACCAGGATGTCCGCGTCGCCCAGGGACGCCTTGACGGCCACGGCCAGCGCCTGCACCGACGCGCGCTGCCCGACGTCGCCCTGAAACGCGTCGGCCTTTCCGCCGGCACGGGCGATGGATTCGACCACTTCTTGAGCGACATCGCGGTCGCGGTCGCACACGGCCACCGCGCAGCCCTCGGCGGCCAGAGCCTCGGCGATCGCGCGGCCGATGCCGCGTCCTGCCCCGGTGACCACGGCCACCTTGTTTTCCAGATTCAATTTCATCGCAATACCTCGTCGTTTAAGCAAAGGAGCGCACGATCCATTCGCAGCTTGCAGTGGCTTCCAACCCGTCCATCCTGGCCAAGTAGGAAGACATGGCCCCGGGCGCAAGCCGGGACCCGCAGAGCGCTACGAACTTGGCCCGCACTTCGTTGTTGGTCATCGGATCCAACGGAGCCCCCTTGGGGGCGCAGGTTACGCGGGATGCGACTTCTCGGCCGCCGGCATCACGCACGCTCACTACGGACTGGTGGTAGTGCGCAAGCGAGACGTCTTCGACGACGCGGACGCGGCGCATTAGCGGCGCCACCAACTCCATGTGGGTGACGTAATCGATGCTGTGATCCGGCGTGATGGAGTCCGCCCCCGCGGCAGCGAGGGCGATGCAGTATTCGGCGTGGAAGCGTGCTTCGTTCGGCGCCGTCGGCGGTCCCGACTTGGAAACCCCCGGAATGATGTAGGCCGGCATGTGAACGACGATGGCTTCCGCCGCCGCGAAGTCCACCCCGTCCAACCGCATCGCCACCACCCCATCAAGCGCGGAGTGGATGTAGCCGCAACACGCGTGCCGCTTGCGACGCGGATGCTCGAGGTGCCAGGCCGAGGGGGAAAGCACCTGGGAAGCATCGAAGCTCCTTGCGAGCGTAGGGTATAGCCCGATAGGGCTTTCGAGAACGCGTGCCGGCCCGCTGAACCCTGCCTGCGCGTAAGCAACGGCCATGGTCGCGACGCTGCCCGGCCACGACCCAAACAGCATGGGCTTGATCGTGCCGCCCTGGCCGAAGATCACTTCAGCCGGGCACCACCCCGCGAGCGCGGCCGCGATCGCCAGCGCACGCCCAGTTGCCTCCGCCGACATGCCATGCAGGCGCGCCGCGGCGGCGGTCGCCCCAATCGTCGAGGGAATGCCCGGAGGCGCGATGCCCGTCTCCTCGTACGACTTCATCGTCGGGTAATAGGCGGCGTAGACGCGGGACGTGACTTCAATGCCCGCGATGACCGCCTCGACCAGCGCACGACCGTCGCAACGGAGCGCTTCTGCGTGGGCCAGTGCAGTCGGCACCACCGCGATGCTCGCATGCCCCCCGGTCAAATCGTTCAGCTCAAACACGTCGCCAAGGTAGGCGTTCACGCGAATGGCCGTTGCCACGTCAACCCGGGGGCCGTGCCCGATGACGGATGCTTCCGGCGCCTGGGTTCGCTGTGTTTCGACCATGAGGAAGTCGCGCGATTCCGGCGCCTGCGCGCCAGCCACCATGCAGCCGACGGTGTCGAGGATGCTCAGGATGGCTTGGCGCCGCACCGCAGCGGGGGCGTCCTCTAGGCGAACGTTGGCCGCAAAATTTCCGAGGAAGGAGATGAGGCCACGGTCGGCCTCGAGCGTTGTTTCCATGATGGGTTCCTTTCAGACGCGCGCGCCCTCGCCGCGCCCGCGACGGTCGCGACGGGAACTGCGCTGACTAGGGATACCTCGCGGGACGATGCGAGGTCAGTTGAGCGTGATGGTGTGCTTGGCCGAAAGGGCCTTCGTGTTCGCGAGGCCCTTTTCCACCACCTTCTTCAGTTCCTCGGGCGAGGTGTGCTCCGGGAGCATGGCGTTGGCACTCATCACCTTGATGACGTCCGGATCTGCCAGCACCTTTTTGATCGCCTGGTTCAGGCGCTGCACCACGGGTTCCGGCGTCCCGGCGGGCGCGAATAAGCCCCACCAGCAGTCCGACGTAACGCCCGGAAAGGTTTCGGTAAAGGAGGGAACGCCGGGCAGCAGCTTGTAGGGGCCGTCGCTTCCTACGGCCAGCAGCTTGAGGTTGCCGGCCTGCACCTGCTGCATCATCGTCGTCGTGACGGCGTTCAGTCCCAGCTTGGTGTGGCCGCCGAGGGCCGCGGTCAGGGCCGGCGCAGCCCCGGCGTAGGGCACCCGCACGAACTTGATGTTGCCGGCATCCGCCAGCGCAAACGCACCCATCGTCACGCTGGAACCGCTGAGGGAGATGTCGATGCCGTCAGGGCGAGTACGTGAATAGGCGACCAGCTCCTTCAGGTTGTTCGCGGGAAAGCTGGGATGCGCGAAGAGCACGAATGGGGAAGTTCCGACTTTCGTGATGGGGGAGAACGCCGTGGTCGGGTTGTACGGAGTGTTCGGGTTCAGGATCGGAATTTCCGTCAGCGAACCTTGCGTGGTCAGCAGGATCGTGTATCCGTCCGGCGCGGCGCGTGCCACCTCTGCCGCACCGATGGCGCCCAGCGCACCCGTCTTGTTGTCCACGAGCACCGGGTGCCCCAGTTCTGCGGCAAGAGGTTTGGCAATGGCCCGTCCCACCACGTCCGTCGTTCCGCCGGCGGCGAAGTTGATGATCAGCCGGACAGGCTTGGATGGGTATGCCTGGGCAAGCACGGCCGGCGCCGCGAGTAACGCGACGGCACCGACGGCGGCCGCGAGCACCTTGTTCTTCCATTGCATTGTGGGTCTCCTTTTTTGAAATGCGCCAAATACTAACATTTCAATGGTACTACCAATCTTCCATTGATCCAATCCAGATGGACCCTGCCGAGAATTACGAGGTGTTGCCCAGAGCCGCTCACGGCGGCACTTACTCAGGCTTGACGTTGGCAGCCTTCACCATTTCGTCGACGAGCGCCGTATCCTGCTTGATCGCCTCGGCAAACTCCTTGGGCGAGCCGGCCATCACGGTCATGCCCTTGGACGTCACCTGCTGCCTGGCAAAGGTCTCGTCGCGCAAGATTGCGGCAATGTCGGCGTTCAGCTTGCCGACGATTTCGGGAGGCGTCCCCTTGGGCGCGAACAGGCCGTACCAGATGAACGACTTCAGGTAGGGGAAGCCCTGCTCCGCCGTTGTCTCCACTTCCGGGAACTGGGGCAGCCGCTTGTTGCCCGCCACCGCCAGAGGACGCACGCGGGCCCCCTTGATCATCTCGCCCGAAACGCCGGCGCTGGCGACGCTCAGGTCCACCTCCTTCGAGGCCACGGCCATCATGACGGGAGCGATGCCCTTATAGGGAACGTGCAGAAGGTCGATGCCTTCGCGCTTGTTGAGGTACCCGAACACCAGCTGCGGCTGCGTGCCATTGCCATACGAACCGAAGGAGAGCTTCTGGCCTGCCTTGGCCGCGTCTACCAGTTCCTTGAGGTCCGCGAACGGAACAGTCGGATGCGCGAAGATCAGGTTGTCGCCCTTGACCATCTGGATCACCGGCTCGAAGCCCTTGTCGGGGTCGTAGGGCAAAGACTTGAATAGGTGCCGGTTGGACGTGAAGGTGGGATCTGTCGTCGCCAGAAGCGTGTAGCCATCAGCCGGCGCGCGGGCGACAAACTCCGAGCCTATGAAGGTCGCGGCGCCCGCCTTGTTCTCGACGACAAAGGGCTGCCCCCACTTTTTCGACAACTCGCTGCCCAGTGCGCGCACTAACACGTCGATGCCACCACCCGGCGGAAAGGGAACGATGATCCGGATCGGCTTGTTGCGATAGGGGGCCGTCCGCGCGTCCGCCACACCGGAAGCCGCCAGCGCTAGGGCGCAGAGAACGGCCTGGAAAGAGATTGCTTTTTTCATGTCGGACCTCGGCATGTAAAAGTTCAATACGGCCGCGGAGCCATCTGCTCGGCTTCGCGGACCGTCAACGTCATGCGGCCGACGCGTTCGATCTCGATCGTCACCTCATCGCCGGCGACGATCGGACCGACACCATCGGGGGTTCCCGTGGCGATCACGTCGCCCGGTTGCAGGGGCAACACCGACGAAACCAGTTCGATCAGCTCGGCAATCCCCACGATCAGGTCGCGCGTGTTGGCGTCCTGCCTCACCTCGCCGTTGACGCTCAGGCTGTTGCGCAGCGCACCGGCATCGCCCACCTCATCCTGCGTCACGAGCCAGGGTCCCATCGGCGTGAAGGACGCGAAGGACTTGCGCATTGAGCGCTCCTCCTCTCCCGTGCCAGGCTCGATGCGCATGGTCAGGTCCATGAGGCAGGTGTAGCCAAACACATGGTCGAGCGCTTGCGCGCGCGGGATGTTGCGCCCGCCGCGGCCAATGACGACGGCGAGCTCGGATTCATGGTCGAACCGCCGCTGAGATCCACGCGGCAGCGTGATGCCCTCGGAGGGACCCACGACCGAAGCAGGCGCCTTCAGAAAAAAGCCCTGCTCGCGCGCGCTACGGCCCTTCTTGGATACGGCGCGATTACCGAGCTCGCCGATGTGCTTTTGGTAGTTCACGGGCGCCGCGAACACATGGGCGGGGGCCGGCACGGGTGCCAGGAGAGCGACGCTATCAAGAGTGATGCTCCCCCTGCCGGCGGCAACAATACTCTCGACCTGCAAACGAGTCTCGTTCCAGTGCTCGATTAGCCAGCGCATCCGCTGGGCAGGAAGGGTGTCGAGGGCAGCGGGCACGCAGGCGGTGACGTCATGGACGCGGTCGCCCATCACGACGCCAATCCGATGGTCGTTGAAAGATGCAAGTTTCATGGTAGTGAGGTTTCGGTGAAGGTGGAGGCAAGCGCCCGGCGGACGTTCGTAAAAAAACCAGGAAATATGGTCCGACCATAGTTTAATCTTGTGGCATGTCATTGTCGACTGGTGTGGACATCTGGTATTGACGTCACACCTTGCGCTTCGGCATAATTGGTCGGACCATAAATCACTGAATGGGTAAAGTGCAGAACAAAATTAGCGTGAAGACCGAAGTGCTGGTCGTGGGCGGAGGTCCAGTGGGGCTGGCGCTCGCCGGTGACTTGGGGTGGCGGGGCCGCCAGGCCCTGCTGGTAGAACAGGGTGACGGCTCCATCTTCCAGCCGAAGATGGACCTTGTGGGCATCCGCACAATGGAGTACTGCCGGCGCTGGAACATCGTGTCGGACGTGGAAGAAGCGCCCTACGACCGTGATTACCCGCAGGACAACGTGTATCTGACGGGGCTCAACGCCTACGAGCTGGGTCGGCAGAAGATGCCCTCCATGCGCGCAGATCGTCCGCCGCCGGAGAGTCCGCAGAAGCGTGAGCGCTGTCCGCAGAACATGTTCGATCCGGTGCTGCGCCGCTTCGCGCAGGCGCAGCCGACGGTGGACGTGCGCTACCGGCACGAGATGGTGTCGTTCATCGAGGACGCCGACGGCGTGACGACCACCATCCGCGACATCGCGGCCGACCGCACTTATCAAGTCCGCTCGCGCTATATCGTGGGCTGCGACGGCGCCCACAGCGCGGTACGCGAAGCGCTCGGCATCGAGATGCGTGGCCGGGGTGTCCTTACCTACACCACCAACGCGATTTTCCGTTGCCCGGACTTCAACCAGCTGCATGACAAGCAGCCTGGATACCGCTACATGTTCGTCGGGCCGGACGGCGTGTGGGCCACCATCGTGGCCATCAACGGCAGGGACATGTGGCGCATGTCCATCATCGGCGGCCTCGAAAAACGTGCGCTCGAGGAAGAGGAGCTCACGCAGATCGCCTACCAGCTGATGGGCAAGCCCTTTTTGCTGGAGATGATCAGCATCCTGCCCTGGGCGCGCGCCGAGCTTGTCGCCGACAGCTACGGCGCCGGCCGCGTGCTGATCTGTGGCGACGCCTGCCACCGGACCTCGCCCACCGGCGGCCTGGGGATGAACACCGGCATCGGCGACGCCGTGGACCTGAGCTGGAAGCTCGATGCATTGCTGGGCGATTGGGGTGGCCCTCGACTGGTCGAGTCGTACACCAGCGAGCGCAAGCCAGTGGCGCATCGCATCACCACTTTCTCCACCGGCAACCTGCAGATCATGAAGGGCGCGCGCAGCGGCCCCGAGATCCACGAGGAAAGCGAAGCCGGTCGCGCGGCGCGGGAGCGCGTCGGCCAAGCGCTGAACGACGGGCTCAAGCGCGAGTGGCTCTCGATGAACATGCATCTGGGCAACCGTTATCTTGAATCGCCCGTGATCGCCTATGACGCTAGCGAGGACCGCGAGGCCGCGAAGGCGGAACTGGAGGACGCGATCCACTACCGGCCCAGCTCGCGCCCCGGTGCACGTGCTCCGCATGCATGGATGAAGGACGGCCGCTCCACCCTGGACTTATTCGGTCGTAGCTTCGTTCTGCTGGACTTCGGCGGTGCCGACGATTTCTCCGGCCTGCAGCGCGCCGCAAAGGACGCTGGCATGGCTCTGGAGGTCGTTTCCATCGCCGAGCCGGAGATCGCCGCGCTGTACGAACGTGCGCTGGTCCTGGTCCGGCCGGACGGCCACGTGGCTTGGCGCGGCGACGCGCCCCCTGCCGACGTGGCAGGGCTGATCGCCACGGTCTGCGGCAAGAAATGAACCCGACAACCCCTGAGACAGACACTCCCATGGCCCCCTCGCAAGACACCCCACCGTTCGCCGCAGCCGGCTCGCTCCCTGAGCTGTACCAGATGCTCGACGAAGTGCAGATGAAGAACGGCTGGAACAAGCCCACGCCTTCGCTGTACCCCGAGCCCAAGCAGTGCTTCGTTCCCGCGCGCTGGCGCTACGAACACGCCCGCGCCGCCCTGCACAAGGCCGGTGACCTGGTCGACCCCAAGTGGGCGGAGCGCCGCAACCTGATCATGGCCAACCCGATCCCGGGCAACGACTATCCGACGGTGTCCACCCTGGTGGGCGCATACCAGATGGTCAAAGCCGGGGAGACGGCCCGCAGCCACCGCCATTCACCCAACGCAATGCGCGTCGTGCTCGAGGCCGCGCCAGGCACCTACACCATCGTGGATGGGGTAAAGGTGCCCATGGCGCCGGGCGACGTGCTGCTCACGCCCAACGGTTGCTGGCACGGACACAGCAACGAGAGCAGCACCGAGTCTTACTGGATCGACTTTCTGGATGCGCCTCTCGTGCAGTTGCTGGGACCGATGTTCTTCGAGCAGCATCCAGACACGCTGGAGCGCGCCGATCGCGTCGATCTGGCATCACCAATGCGCTTCGCCTTCACTGACTATTACCCTCGGCTGCTGGCCGCGGCTGAGGTCCGCGCGGGCGTCCGCGCCCTGAAGCTGGGGCCGCCTGAGTTGCGTACCTTCGATCGCACGGTACTGCACCTGCAGCCCGGTACGCGCTGGGCGCGGCCGAGGTCCACCATCAACCGCATCTACTCTGTGATTCGGGGCCAAGGTCGCAGCGAATTCGCTGGCATACAGTTCGACTGGTCGGGCGGCGACATGATCGCCGTGCCGAGCTGGTACGAGCACCAGCTGGTGTGTGGTCAGGAGGCCGTGCTGCTCGAAGTCTCGGACGAACCACTGCTAAAGATGCTCGACTGGGTGCGCGAACAGACGCCCGCTGAAAAGGAAAACGCATGAACAACGACATCAATGCCACCCTCCCTGCGGTGGTCGACCTGATCGTCCTGGGTGGCGGCCTCGCGGGCCACAGCGCCGCGCTGGAGGCGGCCGCGGCCGGTAAGTCCGTGCTGCTGCTCGAAAAGACCGGCCAGTACGGCGGCAGCACAGTGCTGAGCAGCGGCTCGTTCGCCTTTGCCGACACGGCCGCCCAGCGCGAGAAGGGGATCCAGGACACAGACGAACTGCTGCGCGCAGACATCGTGAAGGCGTCCGGCGGCCGTGTCGTTCCAGCGCTCGCCGACCTTTACGTGCAGGAACAGCGGGACGCCTATGAATGGTTGCGGCAGCACGGCGTCGAGTTTCACCCGATCGCCCTGAGTTCCAACCAGGGGGTGCCGCGCACGCACCCGACCGACCCGTGGCAGCTGATGCGTGCCCTTCATGCTCGCGTGCGGGCGAGCCGGAACATCCAGTACGTGGACAACCTGTCAGCGAGCGAGTTGGTGATCGACGCCAGCGGCTCCATCACCGGCGTGGTTGCGGGCGATGGCCATCAGGTCGCAGCCCGCCTGGGCGTCGTGCTTGCCACCGGCGGCTTTTCGCGCGACCGCGAGCTGATCGACAAGTTTTGCCCGCGTCTGGCCAACGCGCTGGTGCTGGGCGGTGAAGGCAACACCGGCGACGGCCTGAAGATGGCCTGGAAGCTGGGCGCTGACCTTCTGGACATGCCCTTCATTACCGGCACTTTTGGTGTATCGCTGAACAACTACCCGCGCACCGAGATCGACCCCGGTCAGGAAGCGCGGCTCACCTTGTCGATCTATAAGGGAGGCATCGCCGTCAACAAGTACGCCGAGCGCTTCGCCGACGAATCGATCTCCTACAAGGTGCTGGGAGAGATCTGCCTGACGCAACCCGACGGCGTCGGCTTTCAGATCTGGGACCAGAAAATCATGGACCAGTCGGCACCGCAGCCGACCTCCAACGACCTGGAAGACGCGTACCGCAAGGGCCTGGTGCACAAGGCGGACGACATCGCGTCGCTGGCGAAGCTGGTGGGGCTGGATCCCGAGCGCCTGCAGCAGACCGTGGCGCGCTACAACAACGATGTGGCCGAGGGTCCAGACACCGCCTTCGGCCGCACGGGCCTGGGCCGCGGCTGGGGCAAACTCGTTGCAATCGACACCGCGCCCTTCTACATCTATCCGTGCTCCACGGGCGTCGTCGCGACTTACTGTGGTCTGAAAGTGGATGCCGACATGCGCGTCATCGACGTACGCGGCACCGCTATTCCGCACCTCTATGCCGCGGGCGAAATTGTCGGCGGATTCCACGGCTCCGGCTACATGAGCGGATCGTCGCTGAGCAAGTCGGTGATCTTCGGGCGCGCCGCCGCTCGCACAGCGCTGGAGACAGCATGAAGCCAATGGTACTGCTGATCCTGGCGCATCCGGACAATCGCGGCTTCGGCGGTGCGCTTGCCGACGCCTACACGGCCGGGTTGCAGGCGCAAGGCTTCGAGGTCCAGATGCTGCACCTTCCCGCGCTGGAGTTTGAAGCCACGCCGGCCGGACGACCGCCCGAGTTGGAGCACGATCTGGTCCAGGCCCGCGACGCGATCCTGCGCGCCCGGCATCTCGTGCTGGTCTATCCCACTTGGTTCGGCGGCATGCCGGCGCGCCTGAAGGGTTTCTTCGAGCGCGCCTTCGGCAACGACTTCGCCTTCAAGTTCAAGCCTGGGTCGCTGCTACCGGAGTCTTATCTCGGCGGCCGGTCAGCGGACGTGCTGGTGACGATGGATACGCCGCCGTGGGCCTACCGCTGGCTGCTGGGTGCGCCGGGCCACAAGCAGGTGCGTCACGCCATCCTGGGACCGTCCGGCATCAAGCCGGTCCGCATCATGTCCTTCGGCCCTCTGCGGTCCTCCAGCGACGAGCAGCGCAAACGCTGGCTGGCACAGGCGCGAGAGCGTGCTGGCGTGGTCGCGCGCAAGCTCACAGCGACCGCGACCTGAGCTGCGTCCCGGCGCCAGGCGCCTGCCGGGCGGGACCGTGCGTCGGAACGTGGCTGCAAATGTTTCGGCGTAGCAGGCGGCACCGCGGGAGCACGCCGCCTTTTTTGTCGAGCGAAAGCTTCCGCGGCGTCCTGATCGTCAGCGTGGCAGCAGCGCTTCAGCAACTATTTCCCCCAACTCGGCCGCCAGTCGCTGGGCGACCCAGCAGACACTGGACGCGACCAGGCCTACGCCCGTGACCACGGCGGAACCGGGAAACTGCGCCAGCGCGATCAGTGCGGCCGACAACGCGATGCGCCCTACGTGGCCAGTCATCAGCAAGACGGCGGGGTATGTCTTCACCATAGAAACTCTCCTTGATTGACTTCAGCTGATGATGCGTACGCGACACCGATGCGTGTGACGCCGTCCACCCCGACGGAACATCACAATGACGCGCCACGCAGGCGCGCCACTCAGGCGCGCGCCAGGATGGCTTCGCCCACGCGCAGGCCAGTAACGCTCACTTGACCAGACCGCCCACGTAGCCCGTCTTCTCACCGCCCTCGAGGCCGCCGGAGGCGCAGCCCGCCGCGTACAAGCCGGGAATCGGCTGCCCTTCGCGGGTTAGGATGCGGCCGTCCCCATCAATGGAGATACCGCTCATCGCGTAGGTGATGCCGGCAATGGCGGGAACGCGTATAACGGCGCCTTCTCGATCGGGTAGGCATCCAACTTCACCATGCTGCGTGCCGGCACCAGACTGGCGAGCGTGCCGGCTCGCTCGGCGTTGTTGTATGCATTCACCTGTGCGACGAGGCCGGCCGGGTAAATGCCGGCCATCCCAGCGAGCTCTTCCAACGAGGAAGCGCGGTGGACGGTGCCTCTGTTCTGCTCCAGCCGGGAATTCGGCGGCGGCATCTGGAACGTGCTTCGTTCCGCCCAGATCCGGTCATCCGCGATGGCATCCATTGGATCGGGTCGCTGAGCCATTTCGTTGGCGACGGTCGTGCCGCCCTGGCCTTCAACCGTAAAGCGCTTGCCGTCTGCCCCGACCAGTGCACCGGCCCCGATGACGTAGTCC
This sequence comes from Acidovorax sp. SRB_14, assembly GCF_012932145.1. GTDB lineage: Bacteria > Pseudomonadota > Gammaproteobacteria > Burkholderiales > Burkholderiaceae_C > Simplicispira. Next base: position 102,912 of record NZ_MWOK01000011.1, read on the forward strand.
AGCCAGAAGCAGGGCCACAGCTTCTCGTTTTGCAGCGCGGCCTGGGACTGAACGTGGCCGTAGAACCCGCGCACGTCGCTGATGGCCGCGCCCACAGCCTGCGCCATCTTGAGGCCGTCACCCATGCCGGTCGCCGCATTGCGTTGCAGGATGCGCGAGGGATCCATGGTCACCGGCCCCTTGGTTAGCTCCGGATTGGAAGACGCCATTCGCAATCACGACAGACCCGGCGTCCATCAGGAAGCTGGTGCCGGCCGGCTTCTGGCCCATGAAACCCGTGACCCTCTCAGTGACCGAGTGACGACGGGGCAGAGCCCTGTACGCGATGGTAAGGCCATGGGTCGGCCAACGACGCGCGGGCATCGCATCGTCTCCCCTGACGCGGCGCAACGTTCTCGGTCTGACCAGATGACCGTTATCATCCCCCCATGGCCTCTCTTCACAATCCTGTAGAACTTCAACGACGTCCGGCTGCGGTCTTCAAGCCGGTGCGCGAGAAACGTGCATTCGAGGAGGTAGCCGACCGCGTACGAGAAATGCTTGAGAACGGCGAGCTGCAGGTCGGCGACCGCCTGCCACCGGAGCGCGAACTCTCCAAGCAGCTGGGCGTGAGTCGCGCCGCCTTGCGCGAGGCACTGCGCACCCTGGAGAACGGGGGCCTGCTCGAACTGCGGCCCGGCAAACTGGGCGGCGCGTTTGTCGCCGATGCGCGCCCCCTGGCGATCTCCGAGAACATGAGCGACCTGCTGCGGCAGGGCGGCATCTCGCTGGCACACCTCACCGAAGCCCGCGCCTGGATCGAGGAAGTCGTCGTCCGCGTCGCGTGCGAACGCGCCGAAGAAGCGGATTTCGCGGCGCTGGAGGAGAACGTCAGACTGGCCGAGAAACTGTTTTCAGAAGGCCAGATGATGGAAAAGCTCCATATCAACATCGAGTTCCACAACGTTCTGGCTGCGGCCAGCAAGAACCCGGTCTTGGTCATGATGACGCAGACGCTGGGCAACGTGATGCGCAGCTTCGCTAGGCGGCTCGGCGCGGAGACCACGCGCAGCGTCGTTCGCTCGCGTACCCGCTTCATCGAGCTGCTGCGCGCACGCAATGCGGACGCCGCCGTGAAGGAAATGCACGAGCACCTGCGTTCCATCCAGAAGGTGTACATGCAGTTCGCGCGGGCCCAGGGCATCTACCAGTTGGCGGTGCCGGCTGCGCCGTCGCTGGTCGCCAAGTCGATCCTGGAAGTGAACGAAGGCGAGGCTCGAAGCACCACCGCGCCTGCAGCGAAGACACCCGCGAAGAAGCTGGCCGCACCGCGCAAGCGGGTGGCCTGATCCTTTCCCGAAGGGCTGGTCTTCCAACCGAAGGACCAGGAGTCCGCTCAATCCGCGAGGGATGCTAGAGATAGACGCAGCGACGCTGCGTGCTCCGCGGCGCGTAGGCCGGTGACTGCCGCACGCGTGAGGCCGCCGACATAGCCTGCGTGTTCGCCGCCTTCGACCCCGCCGATGCAGCTGCCGGCGGCATATAAGCCTGGGAACACGCTGCCGTCAGCACGGCTCGCGCGACTCCAGCCGTCGACGGCGATGCCGCCCATGGTGTGCGTCATCCCGGCCACCAGCGGAACGGCGTAGAAGGGCGCCTGCACGATGGGGAACGCGGGCTTGGTGCCGACGCTGCGTGCCGGCTCGAGCGCACCCAGCTGGCTCGCCGTATGCGCCGCGTTATAGGCAGCTACCTCACGGACAAGCGTCTCGGGTGGCAGCCCCGCCTCGGCTGCCAGCGCCCCGAGAGTGGGCGCCACATGTAACGTGCCGCCACGCTGCACCAGCCGCGGATTTGGTGGCTTGATGTAGGTGCGACCGGGACCGTTCCAGACTATGTCGTCGAACACGACAAAGGCACCGGCCGGCTGTGCCAACTCCGCGAGGCGGTTGGCCAGGAAGATGCCGCCGCGGCCTTCGTCGGCGAAGCGGCGACCATCAGGCCCGACCACGATGGCAGCAACGGCCACCAAGTCCAGCCAGGGATAGGGCCACAAAGCGTCGTTTTGAAGCGCGTCGCGGCATTGCAGGTGGCCATAGAAGCCGCGCATCTGCGATAGCTGCGCGCCTGCCGCCACAGCCATCTGCAGCCCGTCGCCGCGTGCAGTGCGCGCATTGCGCTGAAGCACCTGGTCCGGTTGCGGCGACAGTCCGAACTGTTTTACCAGTTCTGGATTTGCCTGGAAGCCGCCGTCGGCAATCACAACCGCCTGGCAACGCACTTCGAAGTCGTCGCCACGCACACCGTGGCAAGCGCCGTCGCGTAGGACGAGCTCACGCGCGCGCCGTCCGCGCAGCACGCTGCCGCCGCCCGCGACTAGCGCGGCCTCCAGCCGGCGCAGCATGACGTCGCCCGCGCGGCCGAGGATGTCGAATGGGCCGTTGCGATGCAGCGACGGCGGTGCCAGCGAGAACGCATGGTGCGGCTCGGCGCTGGCCTTCATGAAACGCACGCCGCAGGACTGCAGCCAGCGCACGGCGCGCAGTGAATCTTCAGCCAGCGCACGCTGCAAGCCCGGATGGGCAGTGCCGCGGCTGGCTACGGCGATGGCCTTTTCCAACGCATCGGCCCCGATGGCAGGGGACTTCATCGCCATGTGGAAGATGCCGTTGGTCATCCGGGAGTTGCACAGGTAACGCGCCTCAGCCGACTGTTCAAGCAGGACAGCACGCAAGCCCAGCTGCGCCGCGCGCGCCGCCGCCGTCAAGCCGGCCAGACCGCCCCCGACCACGCAGATGTCTACATCCAGTACTTGTGTCATTGGGGCAGGAGAGTGTCGGCCACGAGCGCCAGGACGTCCAGAGCCACCTTCAGCACGAAGTTGAGCGCCACGCCGGCCGAAACGCCGACTGCCCACAGCTCCGGTAGCCCAGTCCGGGTGCCGATCCAGCCGATGATGGCGGCCACCGCCACACCTGCACCCACCCGCATCACCTTGTCATGGCGCAGCGCGAAGCGGAGGGATTGATAGTCTTCTGCCGCCTGCACGGGTGGCAAGGAAGTGGTCTGCGTCATGTTCTGTCCTGTCTCTTGAGATGTGTGGTTAAAGGGGCCATCGGCCGGCCTGCGGCGCAATGGCCCTGGCGTCCGGTTACTCTACGAGAGGCATCTGCGCGGTCTTGACGAACTCGCGCCAGCGCTGCCCTTGGGCGCTCACCATGTTGTGGAAATTCCCGGGGGTTCCGGTCATCGGGTAGTGCGCCATCTTGGCAAGGCGCTCGATGATCTCGGGATCCCTAGCCGTCTCGTTGATCACGGCGTTGAGGCGTCGCACGAGGTCCTCCGGCAGACCGGCGCGGCCCACCAGGCCACTGAACAGTTCCATCGTAAAGTCGAAGCCGCACTCGCGCATGGTCGGGACATCCGGCAGTCCATCCTGCCGCTTCGGGGTGGATACGGCCAGCGCTTTGAGCCTTCCAGCCTTCACCAGCGGCAACGCGACATTGGGTGCGCTGAAGGTCAGCGCAATGTTGCCGGAGACCACGTCGGCCACGGAGGCGGCATCGCCCTTATACGGCACGTGTGTCATGTCCAGCTTGGCTGTACGGTTGATCCACTCGCCGGCAAGATGGTTGCCCGTTCCGCCCCCGGCCGAGGCGTAGGCCAGCTTGCCGGGGTTGGCCTTGGCATAGGCAGCGAACTGGCGCAGGTCCTGCACGGGCAGCGAGTTTGGCGCCACCGCCACGTAAGCGTAGCCGCAAGCCACGCCGATCATCGTGAAGTCGCGCGCGGGATCGAAGCGAGGGTTCTCCTGCGTCGCCGGATTGAACACGAGTTGCGCGGTCGGGGCCCACATCAGTGTGTGGCCATCGGCCGGTTGCGCCAGCATCTGGCGCGCCGCAATGTCGCCGTTGGCGCCGGGCACATTCTCCACAATGACCGGCTGGCCCAGGGTGCGGGCCAGCCTCTCGGCAAACATGCGCGCCACGATGTCGGTGGGACCGCCGGGCGAATAACCGACCAGGATACGCACGGGGCGTTGCGGATAGCTCTGCGCCTGGAGGGGCAGTCCGGCCATCGTGAGCGCGCCGCCGACCAGCAGTTGGCGCCTTGAGAAAATCGTCATGGAAATTACCTTTAAATTTGGTCAGACCTATCTAGGGACCCAACGTTCTCACAAGGATCCACTGCGGTAAGCTTATCACCGCATTCCGCAATGATATTATGGTCGGACCACATTTTCAAGGCTGGCATGAGCCTGTCACATTTTTTAGTACTACACCCATGAGCACTTTCAGAACTTCCCTCGTTACCGGCGCCGCCGGCGGCATCGGCCTCGAAACCGCCGAAACCCTTGCACGCCGCGGCGACCGCGTGATCCTGCTAGATCGCAGCGACCAGGTGCAGGAGGTTGCTGCGGCCATGCGCGCTGAGGACCTGCAGGCCGAAGCCTTCGTCGCCGACTTAACGGACTTGGCGCAGATCGACGACGTGGCCAACCGCATCCTGACTTTCACCGGCGGCATCGACATCCTGGTCAACAACGCTGGCGTCCATCCCAAGATCAATGGGCGCATTCCCGGTTTCGAGGACATTACGGCGCAAGACTGGGAAATGGTGTTTCGCATCAACACCACCGCGCCCTTCTTGCTGTGCCAGCGGTTCCTTGGAGGGATGAAGGAGAAGAAGTGGGGCCGCGTCGTCAATATCGCGTCGCGTGCGGCGCGCGCGTACTCGGACCGCGCCGGCACGCACTACTCGGCCTCCAAGGCCGCGGTAATCGCCATGACCCGCAAGTTCGCCGGCGACTACGCCGCATACGGCATCACCGCCAACTGCATCGCCCCTGGCCAGATCATGACACCCCTGGCCCGACGGTCCACCCCGGAAGTGCTGGAGGCGGCGGTGCGCCGCATTCCGGTAGGGCGGATCGGCACAGTGGAAGAAGTGGCCGCCGCCGCGGCCTACTTCACCAGCGACCTCGCGGCCTTCGTGACCGGCACTGTGCTAGACGTCAACGGTGGCGAAACCATGTTGTGAGTGCCGCAACAAGAGCGCTCAGGTGTGGCCGGGAAAACCTAGCAGCTTCGGGTGCAGAGTGCGCTATCGGCCTGGCCGATAGCGCGTTAGTCAACGGAGTGCGCTCGACGCTTCGGCGACCTCGTCGGCACTTTTGCCAAGTCCTCTGTGATAGGCGCACCGTATCCACCTTCTAACTTAAAGACCAATGGACTCAAGTCGATAAGAATAGCCGAAGGCGTCTTGAAGCTTCAGGATGTCTGCTTCTCTGATCGGGCACGTTTGTCAAGTGCGCAGCGTCTCGGTATTCATTGGGTACGTCGAACAGAACGTCTCGGTGCAGCTCACGCTTGTCTACGCAGTCGGGATCGGCCGTGAGGCCGACGCTGCACACATTGGTCAGAAGGAACGGAAGAGCCATGCTTTTGGACGCGCTGTGATGCGCAGCAGTCATATACGGCTTCATCCGGACCATCGTCTACACCTCGACGCTCAAACTCTGGTTCCCTTCAGTTTTTCGATCATGACAGGCCTTCTTTAGGCTTCAGGCCGCCGTCACCTCTGGCGGTTGCCGACCCCAGCGGAAGTCAGACTCGTCGACCCACATGCGATGCAGGATCACCGCCAGCTTGCGGGCCACGGCAATCACCGCGCGTCGATGGCCTCGCGTCTTGGCCAGGCGCATGCCCCAGGCTTTGAGCGATGACCACTGTGCATTGCGCGTGAGCAGCGAGTGCGCGGCAATGTAGAGCGCGCTGCGCACGTCGGCATCACCCGCTCGGGAGATGTGGCCTGGGTTGTCGACCTCGCCTGACTGATAGCGTTTGGGCGTCAGGCCGAAGTGGGCTGCGACGTTGCGCGAGGACTTGAAGCGCGCCGGGTCGTCGACGCCCGCCTTGAAGGTCAGCGCGGTGACCGGCCCAACGCCGGGAATCGTCATCAGGCGTGTGCACAGCGGGTCGGCCTTGACCAGCGCCTTGATGGCGTTGTCGAGCTTGAGGTAGGTCTTGTAGAGCATAGTGCGTGCATCCAGCAAGGGCGTGAGCGCGCAGGAGAGCATCTCGTCATGCGCAAAGGTCTCGCGCACCTCGGCGTCGAAGGCGCCATGGCCGACCCGGCTCGCCAGGCGGGTGCCGAAGACGCGCAGCAGGCCCCGCAGTTCGTTCTCCAAGTCGACGCATTTCTTCAGGATGGCCTTGCGGCTGGCGAGCAGCGCACGCACGCGGTGGCTGTGCAGGCTCTTGATATGCACGCGGCTGTACCAGCCGGTGCGCAGGATCTTGGCGATACCGCGCGCGTCATTGCGATCGGTCTTGTTGCGCATCGCTGAGAGGGTGTTCTTGACCTGCCGGGCTTCCAGGCAGATGACTTCGAAGCCGGCTGCTTGCAGGCCGTAAGTGAGGTACTGGCTCAGGGCGCCGGCCTCGAATCCGACAGAGGTCACGTCCGGGCTGAAGGCGCGCAGCCAGTCCGCGATAACGTCGACCTGCGCATCGAGCTTGGCCTCGCGGCAGACTTCGCCCTTGTCGTCCACGATGCAGATCGACACGGAGCGCAGGGACACATCGATTCCGGTGAAGTAGGTCATGGAACTCTCCTTCGTAGTGGGTTTACGAGTCTAGGAAGAGAACTCTGCGGGTCAATCAACCCGCCCGATCACCGATGCTTCTGGCCGGTACCGCTAGTTCACAGGCCGTGAAAGCTGCCTTGACCTGCGTGGAGCCGCGGATCATGGTCGCCCTATGCGATAGCTCTGCTAAATGGTGGGTCCTGGCAGTGCAGCGGTCACTCGGCCCATGAAAAGCCCAATGACCGGTAATGGCGGCAGCCATCGGTCCGCCAAAACTGGATGAGGCAGCCAGCCTGAAGCCGACCCCAATCGACGACGTCGGCTTTGCAGCGTTAGGCGACGCTGGTCGACCCCTGGTTTAACGTCAGCTTCGGGGCCAAGCGGTCACAGGAGCCGGCGGCGATTGATAATCCTGCATGCCTAAGGATCTACCGACCGCCACCCAAGCTTGGGAAGACGTCACCTTTTTTTCAATCGACACCAACCTCATCCAGGCCGCCGGCTACAACTTCGCGCAAGGGGCACTGCATCAGCTGCCGAATCAATTGCCCGAGTCGATCGGACTGCAATTGCCGGAGATTGTGGTGAGCGAAATCGTGAAGCACCGAATGGATTCAGTGCACAAGGCGCACAAGCAGCTCAAGGGTGCAGCCGATGATCTGCAACGGCTGACTACTGTGGACGTCTCAAAAGTCCAAGGCTCCATCGAAGAGCTGAATGCGATCGAGGCGGCCACTCAGCACTTCACCCAACAGGTTCACGACTATGCAGCCCAGTGCCGCGGCGCCGTCTTGCCCACGACAGGTGCGAGCGCCGTGGCCAAACTGTTCGCCGACTACTTTGCACAGCGGCCCCCATTTGGACTGAGTGAGAAGAAGAAGGCGGAATTCCCCGACGCCATGTGCCTGTGGCAGCTCGAGCGTTACGCCAAAGACAATAACACCATCGGCATCATCGCGTCGGACGACAATGGGTGGAAACAATACGCGGCCGAGTCGGAAACGCTGTACTGCGCGAGTTCGATCGACGAGTTGGCGGCTCTCTTCGCTGCGACAAACGAGCACGCCAATTCCATTAAGGAGAAGATCGCTGCTGCCGTCAAGGACGCGGGTTCTCCATTGGGTACCGCTCTCACGGATGCGCTGAATCAACACATTGCAAACGCGCAATGGGACGCCTCAGAGGTCTACTCAGGCTCATCGCACCGTCTCGAAGCGGAGCCTTCCGATGCCCATGTCGCAAGTTACAGCATTGACGGAGATATCAGCGTCTGGTCTGTGAAGGGTGAACCCACGACGTGGATCGTCGAACTGACCGTGCGCGTCAAGGCGAACGTTGACGTGTCCGTCGAATTCTTCGCTTGGGACTCCATCGACAGGGAGGAGCTGAGCCTTGGGGCGCAAGAATTCACTACCGAGGAAGAGGTCGATGTCGACGTCTTCCTCACCTGCGCCGACGTGCACCTGGAAACCGAACCGAGCGATTGGGACACCGACTTCGAGATTGCTGACGGCAACTACTCCCTCGAAGGATTTCAGGTCGAGCTGGACTACGGGCCGCCGGACGACTATTAGTCTACGAGCGCATTTGGACTAGATCCCTCAGCCGGCGGCTGCTTCCCGTCCCTTACCTGACACGCGCCGACCTAGCGCGACAGTCGGCAGTCAGCCTGAAGCGGTCGCTGCGCCTTGCATTTTCATAAGGTGCCGTACTCCGATGATGGAGCAGCCGCTGCCCAATGAAATTCCGCATACGAACTACTGCTCGATCCTCTGGCCCAAAAATAGAATGTCAACGACTCGCGGGCCGGGCGTCGCAAAGGCATGGTTTAAGAACGCCATGGAGTTGCGGTAGCCTAGGAATGAACCACTGTGGCTTGCGCGAGCGGCCCCTGTGCAACAACGTCCGCCACGGCCAAGTAGTGCGCCAAGGGAAGCGTGATTGCACCGCTGACCTTGCTAAGATCATCGTAGCGGCGCAGGCGAATGGCCTCCTGTGCAAATGGCTGAGCGGCAAATCGCATCGCCTCCTTCGGCAAGAAGGGGCCACCCTGCAAATGCAGGCTAAGCTGCGATGCAGATGACAGCCTTTCCCAATATCCAGACTCTGTAGCGCACAGGTAGCGCTTCGCGTCCACGTGCAGGCGGATGGGCTCCAGCACTGCGTCGGGTAGCAGCCCTCGCAGGAACGGTATGGCCACGTACTGGTGAAGATCGTCGTGCTGCGTAGAGTCGCCTCCCGGCGCCAAAAGATGCCCTAGGTCGTGCAGAAGCGCGGCCACGACCGTGGCGGGCGTTTCACCCGACTTCTCGGCCCATTGCGCGCACTGCAGCGCGTGCTCCAGCTGGGTTACGGCCTCGCCGCCATACTGGTTGCCCCCGCGTGTTGCAAGCAGATGGCCAACATCGTCAAGACTCAAGGCCATGTCTACACCAGCGCCTTGCGGATGCGTGCCGACACCAGGTCAATCACCGTCACCGTGACCACGATGATGAGCATGACGGCGCAGGTCTCCGCGTACTGGAAGCCCCGGATGATTTCCCACAGCACCACGCCAATGCCGCCCGCGCCCACCATGCCCACGACCGAGGCCGAGCGCACGTTGGCCTCGAATCTGTACAACGTGAAGGAAATCCACAGCGGAAACACCTGCGGTATCACGCCGTAGATGATTTCGTGCAAGGCGCTGGCGCCGGTGGAGCGGATGCCTTCCACCGGCTGCGGGTCAATGGCCTCAACCGCTTCAGAAAAAAGCTTGGCCAACGTGCCGGTGGTGTGGATCCACAACGCCAGCACCCCGGCAAACGGCCCCAGGCCTACGGCCACCACGAAGAGCATTGCGAACACCATCTCGTTGATAGCGCGAAAGGCATCGAGCACCCGGCGCACTGGCTGGTTGACCCACCAGGGTGCGATGTTGGTAGAGGCCAGCAGCGCCAGCGGAACAGCGGTAACCACGGCCAGTGCCGTGCCCCACAGCGCGATCTGCAAGGTGACCAGCATCTCTTGCACGTAATGCTGCCACTGCGCGAAGTTGGGCGGGAAGAACTCGGCAGCATACTGCGCCATGTTGCCCGAGTCGTTGATGAGATCCATCGGGCGCATGTCTGCACCCCTCCACGACGCGGCCAGCACCACCAACAGGATGCCCCAGGACAAATACCAGACAAGGCTGCGCTTGGGCGCGGCGGCGCTCGTCAGGGACGCGAGCGAGGGAGTCAGAGCGGAAGACATGGTGAGACGGGCCGGGAGATTGCTGGGTGGAGTGATTACTTCAAGGACGCGAGCTGCTGGTCGATCTCTGCCAGGCGGGTCTTTTTGTCGGCGTCAGCCAGCGTGCCGTCGGCTTCGATCTTGTTGCGCTTGCCGAACAGGTCCAGCTGGCGGATGGGCGTGAGCTGCGCGTTGGTTGAAGGCTTGAAACCCGAGAGTTTGGAAATCTTCATGACGACCTCTTTCTGCCGCGCATCGGTCTTGGCGTAGTTGTAGAAGAAGTCCTTGAGCTTGGTCTTGGTGGCTTCAGGAAGGTCCCTGTGCATGACCAGCGGGTCGAGTGCGATCAACGGCGAGGTCCAGACAATCTTGATGTCTTTGAACTTCTCGGGCTGGCGTTCCTTGATTTTTTCCAGGTTTTCGCTGTTGTTGGTCGCCACATCCACCTGCTTGTTGGCCACGGCCAGGGCGTTGGTCTCGTGATTGGCGCTGCGCACCACCTTGAAGTGGGTTTTGGCGTCGACCTTGTTCTGGGCGAACGCGTAGTAGCCGGGGACCAAGAAGCCAGAGGTCGAGTTAGGGTCTCCATTGCCAAAGCTCAGCGACTTGCCGGCCTTAAGCACGTCGTCCAGCGTGGCCAGGGGGCTGTCCTTGTGCACGATCAAGTGCGAGTAGTAGCCCTGCGTTCCGTCGGCATTCACCATTTGCGCGAACACTTCCGCGTTGGCACGGTCCACGGCTTCCATGGCTGACTTATTGCCCAGCCAGGCCACCTGGACCTTGTTGAAACGCATGCCTTCAATGATGCCGGCGTAATCCGGTGCAAAGAAGGCCCGCACCTTCATGCCCGTCTGCTTGGCCATGTCGTCCAGTAGCGGCTGCCAGTCTGCCTTGAGGTTCTGCGACGCTTCGGTCGAGATGATGCCGAAGTTGATGTCTTGGGCAATGGTGCCCGTAGTGAGGCCGAGGCCGAGGGCCAGGGCTGCGCACAGTTTCTTAATCATGGTAACTCCCGAAGAGTGGAAACGAGGAGAAGTGAAGAACGGAGGGGAAAGTGCTGCAGGGAACGCGGTTGCGCCTCAAGCGGCATGGGCCAGCGGCTGCGAGGCCCAGCCGGGCACCGGCTGCGGAACTGGCGTGGGCACTATCGCGACGGCGGGAGGCACAGCTCCTGCAAGAAGCTCTTCAGCGTGTGCGCCATACAGCTGGCGCAGCAGCGCGGGCGTAAGGGCAGCCGAAGGGCCGTCATAGACCACGCGGCCTTGGTGCAAGGCAATCACGCGGGGGCAGTATTTGATGGCCACATCCACCTGGTGCAGCGAGACGATGACGGTGCTGCCGTCCTCGCGGTTGATGCGCGCCAGGATATCCATGACCTTGCGCGAGGATTCCGGGTCAAGCGATGCAATCGGTTCGTCGGCCAGCACCACCTTGGCGCCCTGCACCAGGGTGCGGGCAATGGCGGCGCGCTGCTGCTGCCCGCCCGAGAGGGTGGAGGCTCGCTGCGCATGGCAATCGGCAATGCCCACGCGGGCCAGTGCTTCCAGCGCCAGGGCGCGCTCCTGCGGGTGGAACACACGCAGCCAGGACCGCCAGCGGGGGGTGCGGTGCAGCAGGCCCACCAGAACATTCATCATCACCGGCAGGCGGTCCACCAGATTGAACTGTTGGAATACGAAGCCCACCTGCGAGCGCACCTTGCGGATGTCGCGGTGGACGCGCCCGCCCTGCTGTACGCAGCGGCCGTCGATCTCAATCAACGAGCGGCTGTCGCCGTCGGCCACCACCAGCCCGGCCACATGGCGCAGCAGCGTGGATTTGCCGGAACCCGAGGCTCCTATCAGCGCCACCATCTCGCCGGCATGGACCGTGAGGTCAATGTCGCGCAGTGCGTGCTTGCCATTGGCGAAATGCTTGTTCAGTTGCTGGATGCGCAATGCGATGGTCATGAGAAGAGCTCCAAGTCGTCTATACAAGTGCAGTGTGGAAGCGGGCTGTGACAGTGGTTTGACAGTCGCGAGAAGTTTGAAAGTCAAGGCAGCGCAGACCCCTCCGCCGTAAGAGATTGCTATTTTTTCGATAGCCAACAGCGCACTTTCCAATAGTTCACAGCACGCGCTGCCCTTCGCGCCACAGACCGCGCACTACGGCCTGCTGCGAGCCATCGGGCAGAGGCGCCATGTGTACCTGGACCAGGTCAGCGCGCAGGCCCGGGTTCAGTTCGCCCCGGTCCTCCATACCCGAAGCGCGGGCCGGGTTGCGCGTGACGGTTGCCACGGCCTGAGGCAGCGTCAGAATGCCGTCGTGAACCAGGCGCATCACTGCGCTGAGCAGGCTGCCCGGCACATAGTCGGACGAGAGGATGTCCAGCAGGCCCTGGCGCGCCAGCTCGTCCGCCGCCACGTTGCCTGAGTGCGAGCCGCCGCGCACCACGTTGGGCGCGCCCATCACGGTCAGCAGGCCGCGCGCGTGCGCCGCCTGAGCTGCCGCCAGCGTGGTCGGAAACTCAGACATGGCTGCGCCCTCAGCATGGGCCTGATCGACGTGCGCCACCGTGGTGTCGTCGTGGCTTGCCAGCGCGATGCCGTGGGTGCGGCAGTAGTCCACGAAGTAGGCACGGTGCGGCTCGGCGTATTGCGCCTGAAGGGTGGCCGCATGCTCCACCTGGCGCTCGAACTTCTCACTGCTCCAGCCCTTTTTGCCGGTGTAGTAGGTACGCGCCTGCTCGATGTTCTCCCACTGGCGCTGGCCCGGCGTGTGATCCATCAGCGAAATCAGCGAAAGGCGCTGGTGCCCATGGAACGGGCCGAACAGGTCGATGGTGTTGGGCGCGGGCAGCTCGCAGCGCACGTGCAGGTGGTGGTCGGCGCGCAGCAGGTTGCGCTCGGTGCAGGTGTCAATGGTCTCTAACACGCGGTTCCACGCGCTGCCGCGCAGGCTGTCCACGTCAGCCTCGCCCACTCCCAGCGCATCAAGAACTGTGGTGATGCCTGCCGCGGCAATCTCGGCGTCATGTGCCAGCAGGGCCGGCATCGGGGCCCACTGCACCTTGGGGCGCGGCATCAGGTGACGCTCGAAGTTGTCGGTGTGTACCTCCACCAGGCCCGGCAGCAGGTAGTCACCCCCCAGGTTGATGCCCTGCAACGCGGACGTGCCGCCCGAGTCCAGGGAGGCAATGCGCCCGCCCTGCACCGACAGCGAGCCCTGCACCACCTCGCCGGGCAGCACCATGCGGGCATTGCGAAAGACTGTAGTGGCGCTCATGCGGCCACCCCGCGGAAGTCGGCCACGTTCACGCGGCGCGTGGCAACGGCGGTGCCCACGTGCGCGTCGTGGAAGATTCCGACCAGCGCGGCACCGCGCGCTACGGCCTCGCGAACCAGGGCGATGACCGTGTCGGTATTGGCTGCGTCTAGCGACGCTGTGGGCTCGTCGAGCAGCAAGAGGGGCTTGGGCTTAATCATGTTGCGCGCGATGTTGATGCGCTGCTGCTCGCCGCCTGAGAAGGTGGCCGGCGGCAGGTGCCACAGCCTCTCAGGGATGCGCAGGCGCGTGAGCCACTGGCGCGCCGCTTCGCGTGCGGCTTCCAGCGCCACGGCATCGTCGCCAGCGTCTTCGGCCAGCGGTTCGGCCACCACGTCGAGCGCGCTCACTCGGGGGATCACACGCAGGAACTGGCTGACGTAGCCCACGGTGTCGCGGCGCAGCTGCACCAGGGCGCGCGGGCTGGCTTGGGTCACGTTTACTGCCGGGCCATTGGCGGGCTGCACGGTAATGCTGCCGGCATTGGCGCGGTAGTTGGCGTAGATCAGCTTGAGCAGCGTGCTCTTGCCCATGCCCGAAGGCCCGTCGAGCACCACGCATTCGCCGGGGTCAACGCGGAGGTCCACGTTGCCGAGCACGGGCAGCTCGACGCTGTTCTGGTGATGCAGGGTGAAGCGCTTGGCCACCCCTGTCATCTGCAGGATGGGTGCGGGTGTGTTCATCATCATGGTTGCAGTACCGAGGAAACGAGGAGCTGGGTGTAAGGGTGCTGGGGGTCGTCGAGCACCTGGTCGGTGAGGCCGGACTCGACCACGCGGCCGCGCTGCATCACCACCATGCGGTGGGCCAGCAGGCGGGCCACGGCCAGGTCGTGCGTAACGACGATGGCCGCCAGCTGCATCTGCCGCGTGAGCTGGCGCAGCAGGTCCAACAGACGCGCCTGCACCGACACGTCGAGCCCCGAGGTGGGTTCGTCCATGAATACCAGGCGCGGCTGGGTGACCAGGTTGCGGGCGATCTGCAGGCGCTGGCGCATGCCGCCCGAGAAGGCGCGCGGCGCGTCGTCGATGCGGCTCGCATCGATCTCCACGCGCTGCAGCCATTCGGTGGCAGTGGCGCGCAGGCGGCCGTAATGGCGCTCGCCCAGGCCCATGAGCCGCTCGCCCACGTTGGCCCCGGCGGAGACATCCATGCGCAGGCCGTCGGCCGCGTTCTGGTGCACGAAGCCCCAGTCGGTGCGGGCCAGCAGGCGCTGCTGCGCCTCGCCCATGGCGAGCACGTCCTGCAGGCTTCCGTCGCGCGCCTGGAACTGCACGCTGCCCGCATCGGGGCGGCTGCGCGCGGCCACGGCATTGAGCAAGGTGGACTTGCCGGAGCCGGACTCGCCGACCACGGCCAGCACCTCGCCGGGCCACAGATCGAACGACGCATCCTGCAACGCAACGCGCTGGCCGTAGCGCTTGCTGATGCCGCGCACACTGAGCAGGGGGGTGGGGGTTGAAAGGGTAGCGTCCATGTCAAGGTTCAATCGAGAAGCTCAGGCCGTGCTGCGCAAAGCCCAGGGATTCATAGAAAGCATGCGCATCGGTGCGCTTGCGGTGGGACGACAGGGCCAGCTTGTAGCAACCGGCTTCGCGCGCCAGCTGCATGGCGTGCGCCATCATCTGGCGGCCGATGCCCTGGCCCTTGCGGTCGGCGGCGACCACGACGTCTTCGACGATGGCGGAGGGTGCGCCGCGGTGGGCAAGGTTGTGCATGACCAGGAGCGCATAGGTGCCGACCACGGCGGCGCCGGGCGCGGCGCTATGGCAGGCCACCCACAGGCGGTAGCTCGGGTACGCGCGGAACTGCGCCAGCATGGCCTTGGCATCCGCCAGGCTCAGCACGAGCTCAGGGCTGTCCTCGATGCCCTGATACAGGGCCAGCACCTCGTCCAGGTCGGCCTCGGTGGCCTCGCGCAGGGTCACCGTGCTCACGCGGGCACCTTTTCGGAGGCGGTCCCCGCAGCTTGGCGCTCCTGGCAGTAGTCCGAGTCCGAGCACACATGCAAGCGCGTGCCCTGGTCGTCGGTGATGACCTCGTCGAGAAAACTGTCGGTGGCGCCGCACAGGGCGCAAGCAGCATCCCAGCGCTGCACCTCGAAGGGGTGGTCCTCGAAGCCCAGGCTTTCCACCGGGGTGTAGGGCGGCACGGCGTAGATGCGCTTTTCGCGGCCCGCGCCGAAGAGCTGCAGCGCAGGGTTCATGTGCATCTTGGGGTTGTCGAACTTGGGGATGGGCGACGGTGCCATCACGTAGCGGCCATTGACCAGCACCGGGTAGTCGTACGTGGTGGCGATGTGGCCGTAGCGCGCGATGTCCTCGTAGAGCTTGACGTGCATGAGCCCGTACTCGGCCAGGCCGTGCAGGGTGCGCGTCTCGGTCTCGCGCGGCTCCAGGCGCTGCATGGGCTCGGGCACCGGCACCTGGTAGACGATGACCTGGCCTTCGGCCAGCGGGGTCTCGGGGATGCGGTGGCGCGTCTGGATCAGCGTGGCCTCGACCGTGCGCGTGGTGGTATCCACGCCCGTGGTGCGTTCGAAGAAGCGGCGGATGTTGACCGCATTGACGGTGTCGTCCGAGCCCTGGTCGATGACCTTCAGGCAATCCTCGGGCCCGATGATGGCCGCAGTGACCTGGATGCCGCCCGTGCCCCAGCCATAGGGCAGCGGCATCTCGCGCGAGCCGAAGGGCACTTGGTAGCCGGGGATGGCGACCGCCTTGAGGATGGCGCGGCGGATCATGCGCTTGGTGCGCTCGTCCAGGTAGGCGAAGTTGAAGTTGCCGTCGGTGGGCGCGGCGTCCTGGGGCAGGCCCATCAGCGCGGGCTCGTGGGGCGCGTTCATGCGTCGTCTCCTGGGTTCGTGTCGTCCGAAGTGATGGCTGCGGCAGTGGCGCGCATGCGGCGCACCAGCTCCAGCTCGGACTGGAAGTCCACGTAGTGCGGCAGCTTCAGATGCTGCACGAAGCCCGAAGCTTCGAGGCTGTCGCTGTGCGAGAGCACGAACTCCTGCATCTGCGCGGGCGACTCCACCGGCTCGCCCAGCTCGTCGGCGCGCAGGGCGCGGTCCACCAGGCTCATGGCCATGGCCTTGCGCTCGCTGTGGCCGAACGCCAGGCCGTAGCCGCGCGTGAACTGTGGCGGCTGGTGCTTGCTGCCCGCAAACTGGTTGACCATCTCGCACTCGGTGATTTCCATGTCGCCGATGGAGATGGCAAAGCCCAATTCCTCGGGCACGACTTCCACGGCCGCCGTGCCCAGGCGCAGCTCGCCCACGAAGGGGTGCGAGTGCGCATAACCGCGCTGCGTGGAATACGCCATGGCCAGCAGAAAGCCCTCGTCGCCGCGCGCCAGGTTCTGCAGGCGCGTGGCGCGGTTGGCCGGAAAGCGCAGCGGCTCGCGCGTGAGGTCGGCCGGGGCGGGGTCGCCGGGGGGCACGGGGCGGGTTTCGATCAACCCTTCCTGATTGAGCAGGTCCACCACGCGTGGCGTAGTGGCCGGCGCATCGACCGTGGGCGTCGGAGCTGGCGCTGCGCTCGGCGCCTCGCCTTGCGCCAGCAGCGTGAAGTCAAGCAGCCGCTGGGTGTAGTCGTAGGTGGGGCCCAGCACCTGCCCGCCGGGCAGGTCCTTGAAGGTGGCCGAAATGCGCCGGGCCAGCTGCATGCGCGCCGTGTCCAGCGGCTGTGTGGTGCCCAGGCGCGGCAGCGTGGCACGGTAGGCGCGCAGCAAAAAGATGGCTTCGACCAAGTCGCCCGAGGCCTGCTTGATGGCCAGGGCTGCAAGCTCGGGGTCGTACACCGAACCTTCGGTCATCACGCGGTCCACGGCCAGCTTGAGCTGCGCGCGGATCTGCGACACCGAAAGCTCAGGCTCGGCAGTGTCGCCCCGGCGCTGCTCGGCCAGCAGGCGGTAGCTGTTGAGGATGGCGGTTTCCCCGCCCTTGACGGCAACGTACATGGGCTTCAGGCCTCCGCGTTGGATAGTGAATCGATACGGGTGGTGCGCGGCAGGCCGGCGATGTGCGTGGCCGTCGCCAGCACCACGTCCACCCCCCGCGGGAACGCACCGTGGTTCTCGGTCCACTGCGCAGCGAAGTCGCCCGGCAAGCCGGCCACGAGAAGGTGCTGCGCACTGCGGATGCCGGGGCCCGTGAGGCGCCAGTTGCCCGACCCCTCCACGGCCGGCGCCAGCACGGCCACGTCGATAACACAGGTGGCGGACTGGTCCGGGTACTCATCGCTGCCGCACTGCAGCCTGGCCAGTGCCGGAAGCGCATCGCCCGCGGCCACCCAGGCAAAACGTGCCACTTCGGGCGCATCCACCAGCACACAGCCGGTGTGAAAGCGCAGCCACACACCGGCCTGGCTGGCCGCCAACGTGGGCGACAGCCACAGCGTGCATTCGCTGTCGAGCAGGGCCAACAGCACTACAGCCGATGCGGCGTGGCCGGTGGCAGGCACCTCGGCATCGTGCGCAATGGCCACCGGATCACCGGGCTGGGACAACGCAGTGAGCACCGAGCGGAAAACGCCCTGGCTGCCCAGGGCCTCACTGGAAAAGCCGGCACCAAGTGCGGCCAGTGAAGTGGTAGGGGTGGGGCTCATTCCTGATCCTCCTCACCATCGTCGTTAATGCTCCCGCTTTCGCGGGCCACCGTGAAGAAGTCGACCCGCGTGCTTGCTGCGCTGACCTGGCGTGCGGATTGCGCCTGGGCCAGATGCTGGCGGATGGGGTCGAGCAGGCTGGTATCGAGCGCAGCCTGGTGCGCCGGGTCCTGCAGCAGCGCATCGGCCAAGGCGGCCAGGCGCACCTGGCGGTGCGACCGGCCCAGCACATAGGCGACCCCCACGGTGGGATCGGCTCCGTCGTCGCCGTCCACACCCACGCGAAGTGCGCAGCGGGTGACCGTCACCTCGCCCAGGTTGAAGCGCTCACCGGTGCCACCAGCACGGCCCTGCACCATCATCAAACCCGTCTCTGGGGCGCGGAGCCAGCGCGCAGAGAGGGCCGCGTGCTCACTGAGCGCGGGTTCCAGGATCTCGACAGGCGCGCGTGCCAGCAACGCCATCCAGTGCGCCCGCGAGAGTGGCCTGCCTGGGCCGGAATTGTCAAAGGCTTGAAACATGTGGGTGGTACTCTTCAAAGTTGTATAGACAAGTTGAATAATTTCCGCCAGCTTAGATAGCGCTCATGTAGGTTTCATGACAGCCACCACCAGCACACCACTTTTTGCAAACCCTGCGCCTGCCGTCCGCCCGGCCCGCGACAGCTTCTGGACCCGCATCGCCGCCGAACTGGCCGAATCCATCGGCAGCGGCATTTATTGCCCCGGTGAGCGCCTGCCCTCGGAACACGCGCTTGCCGAGCAGTTCGGCGTGAACCGGCACACCATCCGCCGCTCGTTGGCCAGCCTGTGCAGCCAGGGTCTGGTGCGCATCACCCAGGGCAGCGGTACCTATGTAGAAGACTTCGCCGTGGACCTGGCGCTGGGCAAGCGCGTGCGCCACCAGCAAGGCCTGGCCCAGGCCGGCTTGCGCGGCAGCCTGGTGGTGCTGGAGGAAAAGCAGGTGCGCGCCACGGCTGCAGTGGCGAAAGCATTGCAGGTGCGCACGCGCAGCCCGCTATTGGCGTTGCGCGTCATCGGACAGGCCGAGGGACAGCCCCTGCACGTGAGCGAGCGCTACTTCCCCTTGCCCCGCTTTGAGCGTCTCGCGGATGTGGTGCGCGAGACGGGTTCCATTACTGCAGGCTTCGCAGCACACGGCGTGGCCGACTACACGCGCCGCGAAAGCCGCATCACCGCGGAACTGCCCGATGCCGTTGTTGCCGCCGAACTGCGGCAGCCAGCTACGCGCCCCGTCCTGCTCGTCAAAAGCCTGAACGTGGATCTGGCCGGCACGCCTATTGAATTTGCGCACGCCTGGTTTGCCGGAGACCGCGTCAAGCTCACCATCACCCATGACGATCAGTAACACCCCGCCCTTCCCTGTCGCCGCGCACCGCTACGCGGTGTATTTCGCACCCGAGCCAGCCACCCTGGCCTGGCGGGCCGGCAGCCACTGGGTGGGCCGGTGCGCCGCGCGTGGGCAGCCATTGCCGCAACTCGACATCGATGGCGTGACGCGGACCCAACTTGAGCAGCTTACCGCCGCACCGCGCCGCTATGGTTGGCACGCCACGCTCAAGGCACCGTTCGCCCTGGCACCGGACGTGGACTGGCTCACCCTGCAGCACGCTGTGCGGAGTTTGGCCAAGGGACTGCGTCGGTTTCAGCTGCCGCCCTTGCAGGTGCAGCGTGTCGACGACTTTCTCGCGCTCGTGCCGATGGCCCAGCATGCGGCCAATGCTGACATCCAGGCCGCTACCGACGCCTGCGTGACTCAGCTACAGCCGCTGTCAGCGGCACTCTCCGATCAAGAGCTTGCGCGACGTCGTGCCGCCGGCCTGACGCCACGCCAGGACGAGCTGCTGCGGCAATGGGGCTACCCGTTTGTGTTTGAGGAATATCGCTTTCACATGTCGCTTACCGGCGCACTGACCGGTACGGACCCGGCCACGGTGGCGCGGGTGCACGATGCGGCAGAGCAATTCTTTGCCGACCTGCCTGCCCTGCAGTTCAGTAGCCTTGCGCTGTTTGCCGAGCCCACGCCAGGCGCGGACTTCGCGCTGGTAGACCACGTGGGGTTAGGCCAGTGACGGCACGTCTTATCTACGTCATGGGGCCGTCGGGCGCAGGCAAAGACAGCCTGCTGGATTGGTTACGCGCGCGCTTGCCCCCAAGCGCCCCAGTGCACTGGAGCCAACGCACGATTAGCCGCAAGGTCGTGCCCGGCGGCGAGAATCACGAAAGTGTCTTACCAGAGGAATTTGCCAGCTTGCGCGACAGCGGAGCGTTTGCCCTGCATTGGACAGCCAATGGTCTGGACTATGGCATCCGTCATGCACAGCTGGCACCGGCCGAGCATGGCCAATGGGTGTTAATCAACGGCTCGCGAGGCTATTGGTCAGACGCGCAGAAGCAGTTTGCCCACATAGTTGGCGTCCACATCACGGCCAATCCACAAGTGCTGCGCCAGCGCCTCTTATTGCGGGGCCGTGAGACGCCGGAGCGGATCGAAGCTCGCGTGCAACGCGCCATGGCGTTCAGGCCGCCCACTGGCAGCGCCAGTATTGAAGTGCACAACGACCGCACACTCGACTACGCCGGCAATGAACTGCTTGCTGCATTACGACAACTGTCGAAATGGCCGGTCTGACAACGCTTGCAAAATTACCCGATGCCGCACCAGCAGGTCATTTTTCTGCATTTCCGACTCAGCCGCATGGTTTGAAGCCTGTAGTTCATCCCGCGGTACACCAAGCTAGGTCGGCTTTGCAGCGAGGCTGTGTGATAACGCGTGAGAAAGCCGTGAGATGAACGTGTGGCTTTCAGTTTCCAGTGTTCAGCCGGGAATTTGAAGTTTTTGGGGACGACGAGCCGCTGTGGGGCCCCTGGAGGTCAATCGCAGACCCTCTCGGCACAATATAGACCGTCAAAAGGGCACCTTACGCCCTCAGCAGAAGCATTGCCTTCTTTGTCTGCTCAAAGCCGAGGATGCTCAGGACGAGTTTGAAGTTGTACGCCAGCACGTTCAGGCCCATTTCCGTCGCCACGTTCTGGATTCCGCTCGTCAGAAAGTGCGTCCAGCCCATCCAGTGTTTTAGGGTGCCAAAGACGTGCTCGATGGTGCTCTTGCGCACGGTCACCATCGGCGCGCTGTGGGAGCAGGACCTGCGCTTTGCCGACATATCGACTGTGGCAAACAGGGAGGGCTTCGATGTTGCGAGCGTTTATGTCGATGTGATGCCGGCCTTCATCTCCGCGATGCACCGGGTGCGGGGATGGCTGGCCACAACGAACTTTGTCCCGATCGGCAGCGATGGCCGCATCTACTACCGCTCGTTCGGAGATGAGCCGCCGGCTCAACAGTTAGGCTTCAGGGCATTGGCGACGCCGAGCAACTATTGATCCGGCCCTGTGAAGTCTTAACCTTTTCGGCCCTCAGCGCACTGTGTGTCCGCAGGCTGAATTTCATAGTTCACAGGTCCGGAGCAATAAAAATGGATGAACGTGGGCGGCGTCCGCGGGAAAACCGAACTTCTGGATGAGCAAAACGACAGATTTGCAGGACGCTAGCTTCAGAAAGCCACTACGAGAGTTCCTGTGAGAGCCTGCTTTGGACGCCCAGCCGCCGTCTTCTCCACTGAGCGTCGGCAACCAGCCTGAAGTGACCTTCGACTTTTGTGCCTTTGCAGCGACTGCAGTCCCTAAAGGCCAAGTCCCGAATCCGCGTTACCAACTACATTGTGGAGGTTCGACTTGATCGCGGCGCATTGGCGCAGTGGTCCACGATCAACTACTGCAACTGCCACCCGTTCGTGTCGCCGCAGTCGTTCCAAAATTTGCCAGTAAGCGCTCGAATCTGCGTCAGCAAATCGGCTTTCCCGTCTTCCCATTTGCTGAGATCCGCGCTTCGGAAAAGTCCCCATAGCTCCGATGGTCGCTGCCACGGATGGATCATGAAGAGGAGGCCGGCAACGGCAGAAAACTCCTTGTCCGCAAGAATGCCGATCTTGTCGAATATCCCTTCGACGCACGGCTTCCCTTCGAATTCAGGAATGCCAAGAATGGGCATCCCAATCTTGCCAAAGGCCACGGTCCAAAGATCACCGGTGACTGCCTTGGAGAACATGTAGTCGTCGGGATAAGCGGGCCGCAGGGCCTTCGGTTCAGTGAGGCGTGGCGGGATGATGCTGAGATTGATGACCAGGAACGTGTTTGGCATCGCAAACTGGTCGGCCTTAATGTTGCCGCGGACCTTCTCGAGCAGCGTGTTGATGACGCTCAACACGGTCTGATCGTGATTGATTTTGCCGCTATAGGGTTGAGCTTCTGACGTTGCCAGGGCGATGCGGGCGCCGGATCGCTGCTGTGCTTCCAAGTCAATATGGGCATCAAGCGAGGAATGTAGAGCACAAGCTATGCCTGCGTCGCCGCCAACGACCGACAGGGTCTTCACTTCAAAGCAAAATGATTGAGTACCGATAGAGGCGGAGAAGTCAGGCGTCTTCTTGTTCTGGACCTCGGGGATGCGCGTTAGTCGCAGTCCTTTCTCGATGCACAAAAGCCAAAAGTGCGCTTCGCCAAGAATCTGGGCGAACTTGTTGGATAGATGCGGGTTGACACCAAAGCTTGAATCGTCCAAAAGTGAGCTGAGCGTAGATGCATAGGTTTGAAGCTCGGGGTCTGTTGCTAGCCTAGCGTTGATGGCTGCGACAGCGCCGTTCAGATGGACAAGATAAGGGTCTTGCGCTACGACGCTCGCATTTGCCAGCACCTCTTGGAACTTCTTGACAAGCATGGGGCTCTTTTGTGGTGTTGTGAACGGTGCTCATTCTGTTCTAGAAGCCAGTCTCGCTGGCCCCCAGTGCAGATCGTCAGAAACGGTCGCTGTTGTCCGTCGAGGGCTCTACCTCCGGCAACGAAGCAGGATGGGCCGAGCCAGCAGTCATCAGCCGCAGAATTTCTCGCAGCTTGTCCAGCAGCTCGTCGAACGTGACGACCACCACGTCCCTCGACGAGTGCCGGAAAAGATCAAGCGACCGCTTTTCTTGGATTGTGCCTGGCGCCGTTCCGGCGATCACGATGCAATGGACTGCGGAGACATGGGTGTCTTTGAGTGCAGGGTCGTGCGACTTGGCCGCGAAATTGTTCAAGAGCTGAAAGCGCTGGTCGAGCACTTGCGCCATTGCGCTGGTCAGGTCCTTGTGCGGCGCGTGCAGGTCTCCACGGAACGTCTTTGCCTCAATCAGCTTGGTCGAAGGGCGTTTTATCTCAATGAGGGCGAGGCTACCGGTGAACCGCTGCGCGAACAAGAAGTCCACGATGCTCTCGCCCGCACCACGCAGCATCGTGCCGCCGACGTGCGCCTGGTCTTGGATCAGGATGACCGGATGGGGGAAGGCCAGGCCCAAGACGAAGGGGTTGGCCTTAAAGAAGGCTTGCCACTTCGGCTCGGGCAGATTCTTGCTGAGCATGCCTTCGATCTTTGCGATTAGCTCCGTCAACGTGACCTGCTCGATGACCGCCCTGAGCTCCATCAAATGCGATGGCTGCTCTGCGGCCATCTTGTCGGCGTCATCGCGAATGATCTTAGCCGCAGCAAGCCGGTCGTCCGCGCTGCGGTTTTGCACTCGTCCGCCCAGCTTGACCAGCTCGTAGATTTCACCGGGCTTTACTTTGGCGAAGCGGCGCTCGTACAGCGCAGGATCGGCGACGTGCAGCAACTCGTTGAAGGCGAGCAATTGGCGTTCGCGCAGCGACCGCGCGCGGGAGCGTGTGGTAATCGAGTCGATGGATCTCTTGATTGCCGAAAATCGGTCGATGCCCAGCTTGAACTTGGGCAGCTCGGTCGAAGCTCCGTTGCCCGACTCGAACACCAATTCGGTGATGCCGTGCATTTCAAGAATCGCATAGGGAATGAGCCGATATTCCCACTTCAAGCCAAGCCCATATTTGGCGTGGCGGCCAAAACCTGTGGGCAGGCTTTCGAGCAAACCGTCGAAGTCCCTGATGGTTTCCGGCAGCCACCATGGTTCGTCCTCCTCCGCCAGGACGGTGATCGTGGTCAGCTTGCCATACTTGGGTGACAAGAACATCGGGCGATATGAAGCCGACACCAAGGGGAACATCGTGAGCGCGCCCTCGGTCACGCGGGCGAGAAGGATGTTTTGCTGGACCTTCTCTGTCCCGCCATCTGGAAAGGCCTCGCCGTGGGCGTAGACCTCGACGCAGTTCTCGAGGCCATAGGTCGATTTCTTCAATGACACCAGCATGGCCTCAGCGTCGGGGTTGGCGCCAGGCTCAAGGCCGTCGGTCGACTTTTCTTCGCCGGCATGTTCGTCAACCGCTCCGAGAAAATCGTCTTCGCTGTCTTTGGGTTTGCCGAGTTTCTCGTCATTCTCTTGCATCATTGATTCCCCTCACCCATTGCACAAGTTGGTTCTCGTTCAGATTTTCCCCGCAAATCACACTCGATTCGGCGTAGCAGAAAGTTGAGTTGCGAGGTGAGGCTGAGGGCAGCACCGAATAGACGTGCAGCTAAAGCTGCCCTTAAATAGCTCGGCGCGGCGAGCCATGGTCGCCCGATGCATCAGCATTGCAGGCGGTCGATTCTGATCGAACACCGGTCAAATGCCTGCGGTTTCTTAGTGACTGGTGCTGCCAGCAGCGGTCATTAGGCCGGTGAATCCGAACGGCAGCAACCAGCCTGAACCGGTCGACCGGTATGGATCCCTGCCGGGCTGCTCCAAGCCGAAATCAGCCGCATGCCGGCACACTTTTCCAAGCAACCGCCGTGATCTCAGCACCTACTAGCACAAACAATATCAAGGGGGTCGCGCCGAGCCCATGCAGGGGAAGCATGCAACCTGGCAACGATGAATTTACCGACTTAGTTGGCAGGAATACCCTCTCTCCTGCATCTGTTAAGGATCGGATGAATCGCATAAAGCTCGATTGCCTGCGATGAGAGCACCAGCCACAGGAAGTCATGCCGTGTCGCTTGAGATCGCCCTCGACGAGGCCAACACCCAATGGTCAGATGCGACAAACGCGAAATGTCTTGGGCCAAGGGTGGGCCAGAAATGGGCCAAATGTGGGCCAAAAACAAAAAGGCCCACCGAAGTGGGCCTTGAAGACAAGCTAACTGCTTGATTTGATTGGTTGCGCGAGGAGGATTTGAACCTCCGACCTTTGGGTTATGAGCCCAACGAGCTACCAGACTGCTCCATCGCGCGGCAAGTGTTTATTATAGCCTACTTTAAGCAGCTGCGCCAGAATTATTTGCATCTGCCACATCAGGGCGGTCCACCAGCTCGACGAGAGCCATGGGAGCGTTGTCGCCCACGCGGAATCCCATCTTCAAAATGCGGGTGTAACCACCGGGACGCGCATTGAAGCGAGGACCCAGGTCGTTGAACAGCTTGGTCACCATGTCGCGGTCGCGCAGGCGGTCAAATGCCAGACGGCGGTTGGCGACGGTGTCGACCTTGGCCAGGGTGATCATGGGCTCGACCACGCGGCGCAATTCCTTGGCCTTGGGCAGGGTGGTCTTGATGACTTCGTGCTGCAACAGCGAATTCATCATGTTCTGCAGCATCGCAAGGCGGTGCGAGCTGGTGCGGTTGAGTTTGCGGAGTCCGTGTCCGTGGCGCATGGTGCTTTCCTTATATATCGTTCAATCGGGCAGCCGTATTAGGTACTGCCCAAGGCACTTCCCCAAAGGGGATCAAAATTATAACTTAACGCTTGTCCAAGCCGGCTGGCGGCCAGTTTTCAAGCTTCATGCCAAGGGTCAGGCCGCGCGAGGCGAGCACTTCCTTGATCTCGTTGAGCGACTTGCGACCCAAATTCGGCGTCTTGAGCAACTCATTTTCGGTGCGCTGGATCAGATCACCGATGTAGTAGATGTTCTCGGCCTTCAGGCAGTTGGCGGAACGCACGGTCAGCTCCAACTCGTCGACTGGACGCAGCAGGATCGGATCGAACGTGGCGCTGGCGCGCGTGCCCTCTTGCGGACCGAACGTGGGGATATCGCCCCCTTCCAGCTGTGCAAACACTGCCAGCTGTTCGACGAGGATCTTGGCCGATGCCCGCACGGCGTCTTCTGCCGCGATGGCACCATTGGTCTCGATCTCGACCACGAGCTTGTCCAGGTCGGTACGCTGTTCGACGCGCGCGCTTTCGACCGTGTAGCTCACACGGCGCACGGGCGAGAACGAGGCATCCAGAACGATGCGGCCAATCGACTTGGTGGAGTCGTCGGCATGGCGGCGCAGGTTGCCGGGCACGTAACCACGGCCCTTTTCCACCTTGATCTGCATGTCCAGCTTGCCGCCTTGCGACAGGTGGGCGATCACATGGTCGGGGTTGACGATCTCGACGTCGTGCGGCGTCTGGATGTCGCGCGCGGTCACGACGCCATCGCCGTCCTTGCGCAGGCTCAGGGTGACTTCATCACGGTTGTGCAACTTGAACACAACACCCTTCAGGTTCAACAAGATGTTCACCACATCTTCTTGGACGCCGTCAATGGAAGAGTATTCGTGCAGAACGCCTGCAATCGTCACTTCCGTCGCTGCGTAACCCACCATGGACGAGAGCAGGACCCGTCGAATGGCGTTGCCCAGCGTGTGTCCATAGCCGCGCTCAAACGGTTCCAGAGCGACCTTGGCACGGTTGTGGCCCAGTTGCTCTACGTTG
The DNA here is from genome assembly GCF_012932145.1 of Acidovorax sp. SRB_14. Classification (GTDB taxonomy): domain Bacteria; phylum Pseudomonadota; class Gammaproteobacteria; order Burkholderiales; family Burkholderiaceae_C; genus Simplicispira. The sequence goes on from NZ_MWOK01000011.1 coordinate 129,299, forward strand.
ATCGCCTTGGGTTTCAGCAAATTAGTTTGCATTCAGACTTCCTCTCAATACCCCCAGCTCGTTACACCGGTAAGGCTGGTGAAGCACCCGCACCGCGATGCCTCGCGGTGCGGGAACGGTTTTCTCGAAAATTGAGGCTGTGTACTTAACGCGAGTACAACTCAACGATCAGAGATTCGTTGATGTCGGCGCCGAACTCGTCGCGGTCAGGCACCTTCTTGAACACGCCTTCAGCCTTGTCGGCATTCACATCCACCCAGGCCGGCAAGCCCACTTGCTGCGCCAGCTGCAGCGCTTCGGCAATGCGGTTTTGCTTCTTGGACTTTTCGCGCACGGCCACCACGTCGCCGGTCTTGACCAGGTACGACGGAATGTTGACCGATTGGCCGTTCACGGTGATCGCCTTGTGCGACACGAGCTGGCGGGCTTCTGCGCGCGTGGAGCCAAAGCCCATGCGGTACACCACGTTGTCCAGGCGGCACTCCAGCAGCGACAGCAGGTTGGCACCAGTGTTGCCCTTGCGGCGTTCGGCAGCTTCGAAGTAGCGGCGGAATTGCTTTTCCAGCACGCCGTACATGCGCTTGACCTTCTGCTTTTCGCGCAGCTGCAGCCCGTAGTCGGAGGTGCGCTGACCCGAAGTGCGGCCATGCTGACCGGGCTTGGAATCGAACTTCGACTTGTCGGCAATCGAGCGGCGGGCGCTCTTGAGGAACAGGTCGGTGCCTTCACGGCGGGAGAGTTTGGCCTTGGGGCCGAGGTAACGTGCCACTTGAATATCCTTCTATGTCATCTTCCGCAAACCATTGCGGGAGCCGCCTGCGGCGTTGTGACGGGCGCAGGCGGCGGTGGGCTTGAGATCGATCAGATGCGACGGCGCTTCTGGGGACGGCAACCGTTGTGCGGGACCGGCGTCACATCGGAGATCGAGGTGATGCGGATGCCCAGGGCACCGAGGGCACGGACCGAAGATTCGCGACCTGGGCCAGGGCCCTTGATCTCGACATCGATGTTCTTGATGCCTTGTTCCATGGCGGCGCGACCGGCCACTTCCGAGGCGACCTGGGCAGCGAACGGAGTGGACTTGCGCGAGCCCTTGAAACCTTGGCCACCCGAAGATGCCCACGACAAGGCGTTGCCCTGGCGGTCGGTGATCGTGATGATGGTGTTGTTAAACGATGCGTGCACGTGTGCAATGCCGTCCGAAACGTTCTTGCGGACCTTCTTGCGCACGCGCTGCGCTGCGTTATTGGCGGGAGACTTGGCCATATTGATCTTTCAATCTTTTTATTTCTTCAGCGCTGCAGCACCCTTGCGCGGTCCCTTGCGGGTGCGGGCATTGGTGCGCGTACGCTGACCACGCATCGGCAGACCGCGGCGATGGCGGAACCCCCGATAGCAACCGATGTCCATCAAACGCTTGATGTTCATCGTTGTTTCACGGCGCAGGTCACCTTCGATGGTGAATTCGGCGATCTGGTCGCGAATTTTCTCGAGGTCAGCGTCCGTCAGATCCTTGATCTTCTTGGAATAGTCGATGCCACAAGCTTCACAGATCTTGCGTGCGCGCGTGCGCCCGATGCCAAAGATGGCGGTCAAGCCAATCTCAGCATGCTTGTGCGGCGGAATATTGATACCAGCGATACGTGCCATGTGCGTCCTCTAATACTTTCGTGATCAACCCTGGCGCTGCTTGTGGCGCTGGTCGGTGCAGATCACACGCACAACGCCCTTGCGGCGGATGATCTTGCAGTTACGGCAGATTTTCTTGACCGAAGCCGAGACTCTCATTTCATTCTCCTAAAACTGTTCATGCATTCCCGCCACCAAGGCCAAGAACACGGTCGTTGCCCGCGAAAGCTCGTGGGTCATTTAATTGACTAACCCGGTATTGTCCCATGAAGTCCGCCGACGCCGTCATGGCGTCGACCGACACGCAGAAAACACCCCAACTCAACCCGCGGCACCTGCCTTGAAGTTGGCCTTTTTCAGCAACGATTCATATTGCTGCGACATCAAGTAGTTCTGCACCTGGGCCATGAAATCCATGGTGACCACTACGATGATCAGCAACGAAGTGCCGCCAAAGTAGAACGGAACGTTGTACTTGAGGATCAGGAATTCGGGCAACAGGCACACGAAGGTGATGTACACCGCGCCTGCCAACGTCAACCGCACCAAGATCTTGTCAATGTAGCGGGCCGTCTGCTCACCTGGACGGATGCCGGGAATGAACGCACCACTCTTCTTGAGATTGTCTGCCGTTTCCCTGCTGTTAAACACCAAAGCGGTGTAGAAAAAGCAGAAAAACACGATGGCAGCCGCATAGAACATCACATAGATGGGTTGACCAGGGGTCAGAGCACCCGAGATGTCCTTCAACCAGCGCATGGACTCACCCGCACTGAACCAGTTCACCACGGTGGCCGGCAGCAGGATGATCGACGAGGCGAAGATCGGCGGGATCACTCCAGCCATGTTCAGCTTCAGGGGCAAATGGGATGACTGACCGCCATACACCTTGTTGCCTACCTGGCGCCGCGCATAGTTCACCAGAATCTTCCGCTGTCCGCGCTCGACAAAGACCACGAAGTAGGTCACCAATGCGACGACGATGACGATGAAGATCGCAGCAACAATGCTCATGGCCCCGGTGCGAACCAGTTCCAGCAGACCGCCAATCGAGCCCGGCAGTCCGGCGGCGATGCCTGCGAAGATCAGGATCGAAATACCGTTGCCCAAGCCACGCTCGGTGATCTGCTCGCCCAGCCACATCAGGAACATGGTGCCTGCCGTCAGGCTGACCACCGCTGTCATGCGAAAGCCAAATCCCGGTGCCAGAACCAAACCTGCAGAACTCTCCAGCGCTACGGCAATGCCCAGCGACTGGAACAGCGCCAAGCCCAAGGTGCCATAGCGGGTGTACTGGGTGATCTTGCGGCGCCCTGCCTCGCCTTCCTTCTTCAATTGCTCGAAGGTTGGAACGGCATAGGTCATGAGCTGCATGATGATCGACGCCGAGATATACGGCATGATCCCCAGTGCGAACACCGTGAAGCGCGACAAGGCGCCACCCGAGAACATGTTGAACAGGTTCAGAATGCCGCCCTGCTGGCCACTGAACAGCTGCTGGAGCTGCGTTGGATCGATTCCCGGAACGGGGATATGCGCCCCGACACGGTAAACAACCAACGCCAGCAAGAGAAAAACCAGTCGGCGACGCAGGTCGCCGAACTTGCCGGTCTTTGCAATTTGAGCTGCGTTAGTAGCCACTGGTGCGTTCCTTCAGACTCAGGCTACGCTGCCACCAGCGGCTTCAATCGCTGCCTTGGCTCCAGCGGTTGCGCCGATGCCATTGAGCTTGACTGCCGTGCCGATTTCACCGCTCTTGATGACCTTGACCACACGGATCAGTTCACCGACGAGACCGGCTTGCTTGAGCGCCAGCATGTCCACTTCGGCCAGGCCGAGCTGGCCGAGGGCCGTCAGCGTGACTTCTGCATTGAACTTGAGCGTTTGCGACTTGAAGCCACGCTTGGGCAGACGGCGCTGCAGAGGCATTTGACCGCCTTCGAAGCCCACCTTGTGGTAGCCACCCGAACGCGACTTCTGACCCTTGTGGCCACGGCCAGCGGTCTTGCCCAGACCCGAGCCAATGCCCCGGCCCACGCGGCGCTTGGCGTGCTTGGCTCCGTCTGCGGGCTTGATGTTATTGAGTTCCATCATCGACCTCTCAGAGGATCTTGACCAGATAACTGATCTTGTTAATCATGCCGCGCACTTCAGGGCTGTCCTGGAGTTCGCTGACACTGTTGAGCTTGCGCAGGCCCAGACCACGCACGGTGGCGCGGTGGGATTCTTTCGTGCCGATCGGGCTGCGAACCAGCTGGATCTTCACGGTTTGTTGTGTAGACATTGTCACAGCTCCTGTCAGACGAAGAGGTCTTCGACCGATTTGCCGCGCTTGGCTGCCACGTCACCGGGGGTGGTGGAGTTGGTGAGCGCGTCAAACGTGGCACGGACCATGTTGTAAGGGTTGGAGGACCCGTGGCTCTTGGCCACGATATCCGTCATGCCCATCACTTCGAACACGGCGCGCATGGGGCCGCCAGCGATGATGCCGGTACCCTTGGGGGCCGGTGCCATCATCACAAATGCTGCGCCATGGTGGCCCGTGACCTGGTGGTGGATGGTGCCGTTCTTGAGCGACACCTTGACCATGTTGCGACGGGCCTCTTCCATGGCCTTCTGCACTGCAGCCGGCACTTCCTTGGACTTGCCCTTGCCCATGCCGACGCGGCCATCGCCATCACCGACAACGGTCAAGGCAGCGAAACCAAGGATACGACCGCCCTTCACGACTTTGGTGACGCGGTTGACCGCGATCATCTTCTCGCGCATTCCGTCGTCGGCACCTGCGTCTTGGACTCGGGGTTGAAATTTAGCCATTTTTTTATCCGTTCCGCTTAGAACTGCAGACCAGCCTCACGGGCGGCGTCGGCCAAAGCCTTGACGCGGCCGTGGTAGGCAAAACCTGCACGATCAAATGCAACCTTCTCAACGCCTGCGGCCTTGGCCTTTTCGGCGATGCGCTTACCGATGATTTGCGCTGCGGCGGCATTGCCACCCTTGCCTGCGCCGCCGAGCGACTTGCGCACGTCGGCTTCGGCGGTGGAGGCAGCGGCGAGCACCTTGCTGCCGTCGCCCGAAATCACCGTAGCGTAAATATGGAGGTTCGTGCGGTTCACGGTCAGTCGCGCCACGCCTTGCTGTGCAATGCGGATGCGGGTCTGGCGTGCCCGACGAAGACGCTGCTCTTTCTTGGTCAACATAATGCAGCTCCTTATTTCTTCTTGGTCTCTTTGATCGTGATCTTTTCGCCCGTATAACGGATGCCCTTGCCCTTGTAAGGCTCGGGCGGACGAATAGCACGGATCTCGGCGGCGATCTGGCCGACCACCTGGCGGTTGGCGCCCTTGATCACCACTTCAGTGGGGGTCGGCGTGGCCACGGTGATGCCCGCGGGCATGACCTTGTTGACCGGGTGCGAGAAGCCCACGGACAGGTTCAGGTTGGCACCGCTGGCTTGCGCCTTGAAACCCACGCCGATGAGCGTGAGCTTCTTTTCAAAGCCTGCGCTGACACCCTGCACCATGTTGTTGACCAACTGGCGAATGGTGCCGCTCATGGCATTGGCTTGGCGGGACGCATCGGCCGGCTCGAAAGAGAGCTTGCCGTCGGTGCTGGTCACTTTGACCAGCGCGTTTTGCGCCATGGACAGGAGACCGCCAGCGCCCTTGACGCTGATCTGGTCATCCTTGATCGACACATCCACGCCTGCGGGGATGGTGACCGGCATTTTTCCTACACGGGACATTTCAGTTTCTCCTCAATGTCTCGGGTTAAGCCACGTAGCAAAGAACTTCGCCACCGACACCGGTTGCGCGTGCTTTGCGGTCGGTCATCACACCCTTGGGGGTGGTGACAATTGCCACGCCGAGGCCATTCATGACCTGGGGGATGGCATCGCGACCCTTGTACACGCGCAGGCCAGGGCGGCTCACGCGCTCGATGCGCTCGATCACGGGGCGACCCGCGTAGTACTTCAGGGCGATTTCAATTTCAGATTTGCCGGCTTCGGTCTTGACCTGGAATCCGTCAATGTAGCCCTCGTCCTTCAGCACCTGGGCGATGGCGATCTTCACTTTGGAAGATGGCACCACCACGGTGGCCTTGGAAACCATTTGGGCATTGCGGATGCGGGTCAGCAAGTCAGCGATGGGATCACTCATGCTCATGTTGTATCTCTCCTGCCTGCTTACCAGCTGGCCTTGGTGACACCGGGGATGTCGCCTGCGAAAGCCAGTTCGCGGATCTTGGCGCGGGCCAAGCCGAATTGACGGAAAGTACCGCGGGGGCGACCGGTGATTTCGCAACGGTTGCGCTGGCGCGTCGGGTTGGCATTGCGTGGGAGCTTCTGCAAGCCCAGGCGGGCTGCTTCACGCTCTTCGTCGCTGCGCTTGACGTCGGTGGCGATAGCCTTCAGTTCAGCGTGCTTCGCTGCATACTTGGCCACCAGTTTTTCGCGCTTGAGTTCGCGCTGGATCAGAGCTACTTTAGCCATACGCTGCCTCAGTTCTTGAACGGAAAACGGAAGCCAGCGAGCAGTGCCTTGCACTCTTCGTCAGACGTAGCCGTCGTGGTGATGCTGATATTGAGACCGCGCAGGGCGTCGACCTTGTCGTACTCAATTTCAGGGAAGATGATCTGCTCTTTCACGCCGACGTTGTAGTTGCCGCGGCCGTCGAAAGCGCGTCCGGAGATACCGCGGAAGTCACGCACACGGGGCAGGGCCACGGTGACGAAACGGTCGAGGAATTCGTACATCTGAACGCCGCGCAGGGTAACCATGCAACCGATGGCCTGGCCTTCGCGGATCTTGAAACCGGCGATAGCCTTCTTGGCCTTGGTGACCACGGGCTTCTGGCCGGCGATCTTGGTCAGGTCGGCAACTGCGTTGTCCATGACCTTCTTGTCTGCGACTGCTTCGCTCACACCCATGTTGAGCGTGATCTTGGTCAGGCGCGGAACCTGCATAGGCGAGGTGTAACCGAACTGCTCCATCAGGGCAGGGGCCACTTTTTCGCGGTAGTGTTGTTGGAGTCGTGCCATTTTTTACCCCTTAGGCCGTCTTGATTTCAGCGCCGCTGGACTTGAACACGCGCACGTGCTTGCCATCCGCCTGCAGCTTGATACCGACGCGGTCACCCTTGCCCGTGGCGGCGTTGAAGATCGCCACGTTGGACTGGTGGATCGGCATCGCCTTTTCCACGATGCCGCCGGTCGTACCCTTCATGGGGTTTGGCTTGACGTGCTTCTTGACCAGGTTGATGCCATCCACCACCAGGTGGGAGTCATCCTTGCGCAGCGAAACCACGCCACGCTTGCCCTTGTCGCGCCCGGTGATCACGACGACTTCGTCGCCCTTGCGAATCTTGTTCATCGCACCGTCCTTAGAGAACTTCAGGAGCCAGGGACACGATCTTCATGAACTTTTCGGTGCGCAGCTCGCGCGTCACCGGTCCAAAGATACGGGTGCCAATGGGCTCCAGCTTTGCATTGAGCAACACCGCAGCGTTGCCATCGAATTTCACGAGCGAGCCATCGCCACGGCGAATGCCCTTGGCGGTGCGCACCACCACAGCACTGTAGACCTCGCCTTTTTTGACGCGGCCACGGGGTGCGGCTTCCTTGACGCTCACCTTGATAATGTCACCCACGCTGGCGTAACGACGACGCGAACCGCCGAGCACCTTGATGCACAGGACGGACTTCGCGCCGGTGTTGTCGGCAACGTCTAACCGAGTTTCTGTCTGGATCATTTCAATATTCCCAACTTGCACCAGAAGACAAACAGCCCCAGAGAACTTCTCAAGGGCCGGAGATCAGCCAGTCAGTCTTGGGCCCGTCGTCCACGCCGCAAACCATTTGCAGCGCTTCCTGCTGGGCAGAAACTTCGCTTTTTTAACAGCGAAGCCCGCTATTTTTGCAAAAAACGCAAGCGCCGTCAAGCACTTTGCGCGCCGACTCAGGCCGGGACGTGCAAATACTGCGCGGTCAGGGCGACAAACGCGTCCAGCTGCGGGTCGGCACCGGTCTCCTGCTCCAGCAGCGCGGCCACGGCCGGCGCGAGCGCCGCGGCCTCGCGCGCGTCGAGGAACAGCAGGCGCCAGCGCCGCGCCAGCACGTCTTCGACGGTGCGGGCGTATTCGTGGCGCGCCGCAAAGCGCACCATGGCCTCGGTGATGCCGGCGCCCAGCAGCGTATCGGCGCCGGGCAGCTGGCGCGCGGCGTCGGCTTCCGAGCCATAGGAGTGCCAGCCTTGGGCATCGCACATGCGGTGCCGCACCGGCCCGGTGGGCGCGCCCACCAGGGGCAGGTGGACGGTGACACCGCCCGGGCGCACATCGAGCAGGCCCGAGCTGAAGCATTTTTGCAACACATCCTCGGCCATCGCGCGGTAGGTGGTCCATTTGCCGCCCGTCACGGTGACCAGGCCGCTTTTGCTGGCCAGCACGGTGTGCTCGCGGCTCAGGCTCTTGGTGTGGTTGCCGTCGTCGTCCTGGGGCTTGACCAGCGGGCGCAGGCCCACCCAGAGGCTGCGGATGTCCTGCGCCGTGGGCGCGCGGCTGAGGTAGCGCGCCGATTCGCGCAGGATGAAGTCCACTTCCTCGTGGAACGGCAGCGGTTCGTACTCGATGTTGTGGCGCGGGCTGTCGGTGGTGCCGAGGATCAGCTTGCCCAGCCACGGCACGGCAAACAGCACGCGCCCGTCGGCCGTTTTGGGCACCATGAGCGCGTGGCTGGACGGCAGGAACTCGCGGTCGACGACGATGTGCACGCCCTGGCTCGGCGCCACGATCGGCTTGACCGACCGGCCCGTGGCCTCGCCGTCCTGCTGGCGCAGCGCGTCGACCCAGACGCCCGTGGCATTGACCACGCAGCGCGCGCGCAGCGTATGGCGCTGGCCGGTTTCCGTGTCCTCGCAGACCACACCGGCGATGCGCCCGTCCTCGTGCACCAGCTCCTTGGCGGCGCAGTAGTTGACCAGCAGCGCGCCGCGGCTGGCGGCCGTGCGTGCCAGCGCAAGCGCCAGGCGCGCATCGTCGAACTGGCCGTCCCAGTATTTGACGCCGCCCTTGAGCCCGGCGGCGCGCGCCGTGGGCAGGCACTGGAGGGTGCGCTCGCGCCCGAGGAATTCGGTCGCGCCGAGCCCGGCCTTGCCCGCGAGCGCGTCGTACATCTTCAGGCCGACGCCGTAGAACGGCGACTCCCAGCAGTGGTAGGACGGCATGACGAACGCCAGCGGCTGCGCCAAGTGCGGTGCGTTGTGCAGCAAGGTCGTGCGCTCGTGCAGCGCCTCGCGCACCAGCGCGATATTGCCCTGCGCCAGGTAGCGCACGCCACCGTGCACTAATTTTGTAGCGCGCGAAGACGTGCCCTTGGCGAAGTCGTGCGACTCGATCAGCGCCACGCTGAAGCCGCGCGCCGCCGCGTCCAGCGCCACGCCCAGGCCCGTGGCCCCGCCGCCGATGACGACCAGGTCGTAGACACGCGGCTGCGCCAGTTGCGCCAACAGGTCGGCGCGGCGGGTGGGTAACGGCAGTGGAACAGTGGTCATGGAGCAAACATCCCTGCGCGAACGCATGAGGAGAAAAATTGGAGGGTTACCCTCTGTCACGATTGTGCCCCGATCAGCGCCAGCGCTGCCGGGAGGCGACCGCCCAGAGGATTCATCAAAAAAGTGAGCTGCCAGCGATTGTGTTGACCTGGTTTCGTGGTGATTTCTATCGGAAACCGAATAAAGGCATACGCTGTCTGCTATCAATTAAGGAGCAAGCCAGCCGTGGACCCGGCATGGGCCAGGCCCGCCGGGCGCACGCCGTCGGCGCACACGCTGCTCTCAGGCGTTGGGCGGCGCCTGGCGCCGCCCTATTTTCGATATTTTTCATTTTTTGTTCTTTTTGGTTCGTATTAAACCAATACTACCGCCTGGAATTTTCTTTTTCGTTCGATTGAAAGCCATGGCCCCCCGTTCAGCCCCCACCGATGCCCGCGTGAACGCCCCTCCCCGCCACCTGCGGCTGCTCGAGGAAGTGCGCGCCCGGCAGTCCGCCACCGTCGAGCAGCTGGCCGACACCCTGGGCGTGACCTTGCAGACCGTGCGCCGCGACGTGCAGCGCCTGGCCGAGGCCGGGCTGCTCATGCGCTTCCACGGCGGCGTGCGCGTGCCCAGCTCGACGGTCGAGAACCTCGCGCACACGCAGCGCGAGGCGCTGCACGCCGCGGGCAAGGCGCGCATCGCGCAGGCCGTGGCGCAGCAGGTGCCGCACGGCTGCTCGCTGATCCTCAACATCGGCACCACCACCGAGGCCGTGGCCCGGGCGCTGCTGCAGCACCGGGGCCTGCGCGTGATCACGAACCACCTCAACGTGGCCGCCATCCTCAGCAGCAACCCCGACTGCGAAGTGATCGTCGCCGGCGGCGTGGTGCGCGCGACCGACCGCGGCATCGTCGGCGAGTCGGCGGTGGACTTCATGCGCCAGTTCAAGGTCGACATCGCGGTTATCGGCATCTCGGGCATCGAGGCCGACGGCTCGCTGCGCGACTACGACTACCGCGAGGTCAAGGTGGCGCAAACCATCATCGAGCACGCGCGCGAGGTCTGGCTGGCCGCCGACCACAGCAAGTTCCACCGCCCTGCCCTGGTGCAGCTGGCGACGCTGGCGCAGATCGACCGCCTGTTCACCGACGCGCCCCCGCCCGAGCCCTTTCCTGCGCTGCTGCACGAGGCGCAGGTCGCCTGCACCGTGGCGGGATGACGGATACCCCCTGCGTCGCTTCGCGCCTTCCCCCCCCAGGGGGACGACGCCAGCGCGGCGGGGCGGCCCTTGCGCGGCGTCCGCTGGCCTGGGCCGTGCCCGTTTCGAGCGCTGCGGGAGCCCACCGCACCATGAAACCTTGATACCTTCTGCACCATGACCTACCTTCTCGCCCTCGACCAAGGCACCTCCAGCTCGCGCAGCATCGTGTTCGATGCGCGCGGCAGCATCGTCGCCCAGGCGCAGCTCGAGCTGCCGCAGATCTACCCGCGCCCCGGCTGGGTCGAACACGACCCGATGGAGATCTGGCGCACCCAGCGCGCCACCGCACAGGCGGCGCTGGCCCAGGCCGGCATTGCCGCAAGCGCCGTGCGCGCGGTTGGCATCACCAACCAGCGCGAGACCACCGTGCTCTGGAACCGCGCCACCGGCCAGCCGCTGCACCACGCGATCGTCTGGCAGGACCGCCGCGCCGAGCCCGCCTGCGCCGACCTGCGCGCGCGCGGCCTGGCTGCCACCGTCCAGCAGAAGACCGGGCTGCTGATCGATGCGTACTTCTCGGGCACCAAGCTGCAGTGGCTGCTCGACCATGTGCCCGGCGCGCGCGCACAGGCCGAGCGCGGCGAGCTGGCCTTTGGCACGGTCGACAGCTGGCTGGTCTGGAACCTCACGCAGGGCGCGCGCCACGTGACCGACGTGAGCAACGCCAGCCGCACCATGCTGTTCAATGTGCACACCAACCGGTGGGACGACGAGCTGCTGGCGCTGCTGCGCATTCCGCGCGCGCTGATGCCCGAGGTGCTGCCGTCGGCGGCCGACTTCGGCCACACGCACGCCGACGTGCTGGGCAGCGCGATCGCCATCGGCGGCGTGGCCGGCGACCAGCAGAGCGCGCTGTTTGGCCAGGCGTGTTTTTCCGCCGGCATGGCCAAGAACACCTATGGCACGGGGTGCTTCACGCTGATGCACACCGGCGAGCGCTTCCAGACCTCGACCAACGGCCTGCTGACGACCAGCGCCGCGCAGACCAGCGCGCGGCCCGAATTCGCTATGGAGGGCAGCGTGTTCGTCGGCGGCGCCGTGGTGCAGTGGCTGCGCGACGGCCTGCGCGCCATCGATTCGAGCAGCGAGGTGCAGGCGCTGGCCGAGAGCGTGCCCGACGCGGGCGGCGTGGTGATGGTGCCGGCCTTCACGGGCCTGGGCGCGCCGTACTGGAAGCCCGAGGCCCGCGGCAGCATCACGGGCCTGACGCGCGGCACGACGCTCGCGCACATCGCGCGCGCCGCGCTCGAGAGCATCGCCTACCAGAGCGCCGCGCTCCTGCAGGCCATGGGCCGCGACGCCGTGGCCGCGGGCGGGCGGCCGGTGAGCGAGCTGCGCGTGGACGGCGGCGCCTGCGTCAACGACCTGCTGATGCAGTTCCAGGCCGACCTGCTGGGCATTCCGGTGGTGCGCCCCGCCGTCATCGAGACCACGGCGCTGGGCGCGGCCTACCTGGCCGGGCTCTCGAGCGGCGTCTATGCGGACACCGACGAGCTGGCGCAGCTGTGGCGCGCCGAGCGCCGCTTCCTGCCCACCATGGCCGCGGCGCAGGCGCAAGAGCGCATGGCGCACTGGGAACACGCGGTGCGCCAGGCCACGCTCGCGTAGGCCGGTGGCGGCGGCCGCTTCGGGCGCGCGAGCCGCTACCATGGATGCCCCATTTTGCCGACCTTCCGCCATGAACCCGACCCCTGCCGCCTCCCCCGCCTCCACCCCGGCCATCGCCTTCATCGGCGGCGGCAACATGGCCAGCGCCATCATCGGCGGCCTGGTCCGCCAGGGCGTGCCGCCCGGCCAGATCGACGTGGTCGAGCCCTGGGAAGGCGCGCGCGCCGCGCTGCTCCAGCAGTACGGCATCACGGCCCTGGCGCTGCCCGGCCCGCAGCTCGAGCGCGCCAGCCTCGTCGTCTGGGCCGTCAAGCCGCAGACCTTCCAGGAAGCGGCCCTGCAGGCGCGCGCGCACACGCGCGCGGCCGTGCACCTGAGCGTGGCCGCCGGCATTCGCAGCGACAGCATCGCGCGCTGGCTCGGCAGCGAGCGCATCGTGCGCGCCATGCCCAACACGCCGGCGCTGATCGGCCAGGGCATGACGGCGCTCTATGCGCGCCCCGCCGTGAGCGCCGCCGAGCGCCAGGCGGTGGAGCAGGCCATCGCCAGCACGGGCGAGCTGCTGTGGGTGGCGCAGGAGCCGCAGCTCGACGCCGTGACCGCGCTCTCGGGCTCCGGCCCGGCCTATGTGTTCTTCTTCCTCGAAGCCATGGCCCAGGCGGGCACCGACATGGGCCTGCCCCGCGAGCAGGCGCTCCAGCTGGCCGTGGGCACCTTCGCCGGCGCCTCGGAACTCGCGCGGCGCTCCGACGAGCCGCCCGAGCTGCTGCGCCAGCGCGTCACCTCCAAGGGCGGCACGACCTATGCGGCGATCCAATCGATGGAGCAGGACGGCGTGCAGCGGCAGTTCATGCGCGCCCTGCACGCGGCCCAGCAGCGCGCGCGCGAGCTGGGCGACGAGTTCGGCGGCTGATTTTCAGATGAAATCCGGCTCCAGCGCTGATACAGCAAGTGCTGGCAGCTATCAAAATCAAAGCATCAGCGCAGCGCGTATCCGCCGACCACACCGGCAAACAGCGTGAAGCCGATCCAGTGGTTGACGCGGAACGCGCGGAAACACCCCTCGCGCGTGCGCCCGCGGATCAGCGTCCAGTGCCACGCCACCTGCGCCAGCACCAGCCCAAACGCTCCATAAAGCGGAGCGCCCAGCGCAAGCGGCACCAGGGCTGCAGCCCAAAAACCCACCAACAACAGGTAGAACAGCACGATGGCCGCGACATCGAAGCGCCCGAGCGTGATGGCCGAGGTCTTCATGCCGATCTTCAGGTCGTCGTCGCGGTCCACCATCGCGTATTCGGTGTCGTAGGCCAACACCCAGAACAGGTTGCCCAGCCACAGCAGCCAGGCCAGGGCCGGCACCTCGCCCTGCACGGCGGCGAACGCGATCACGATGCCGAAGTTGAAGGCAATGCCCAGCACCGCCTGCGGCATCGCAAAGAAGCGCTTGGTGAACGGATAAAGAATGGTCACCAGCAGCGCCGGCACCGACCAGGCCACGGCCACCCAGTCGGTGGTGAGCACCAGCGCGAGCGAAATGAGCGACAGCACGGCGCCCACGGCCAGGGCCTCGCGGACCGAGACCTGGCCCGAGGTGATGGGCCGGTGCGCCGTGCGCTTGACATGGCGGTCGAAGTCCCGGTCGGCCACGTCGTTGATGCAGCAGCCGGCGCTGCGCATCAGGACCGTGCCCAGCACGAACACCGCCAGCAGGTGCCAGCCCGGAAAACCCTCCGCCGCCACCCACAGCGCGCTCAGCGTGGGCCACACCAGCACGAGCCAGCCGGCAGGCCGGTTCCAGCGGATCAGGTCGAGGTACAGGGCAAGGCGGTGGCGAACGGCGGAGGGCATGGCAGTCAGGGCAAAGGGAGGAGCAGAAACGAAAAAACGGCGCCGCGCGCACAGCACGCGGCGCCGCCAGGGCGGGTTTTATTCTTCGAGCAGCGAGCGCAGCATCCACGCGGTCTGCTCGTGCACCGTCAGGCGCTGGGTCAGCAGGTCGGCCGTGGGCTCGTCGCTGGCCTTGTCGGCGGCGGGGAACAGCCCGCGCGCGGTGCGCGCCACGGCCTCGTGGCCCTTGACCAGGATGCGCACCATCTCCAGCGCCTTGGGCGGCACCGAAGGCGCGTCGGGCACGCTGGCGAGCTGGCCGAACTCGGCGTACGAGCCCGGCGCCACATGGCCCAGCGAGCGGATGCGCTCGGCGATCGGGTCGACCGCGTTCCACAGCTCGGTGTACTGCGCCATGAACATGGTGTGCAGCGTGTTGAACATCGGCCCGGTGACGTTCCAGTGGAAGTTGTGCGTGGTCAGGTACAGCGTGTAGGTGTCGGCCAGCAGGCGCGAGAGGCCTTGCGCGATGGCGGCACGGTCCTTCTCGCCGATGCCGATGTTGATGTGGGTCGCCGATGACTTGGATGCCTTGGCCATGGGGTCTTCTCCGGAACGGGGTTGGAAACAGGGGCTGCGCTGTGCGCGCGCCAAAACACTGTAGCGCAAGGCCGGCGCGCGGCCGGCCAGGTCGCAGCATGCCGCCGGCTCACGACAGGCGCGTGACGCCCGGCAGCTCGCAGGCGTAGACCGCGTTGCGCAGCGCGGCGATGGCTTCGTAGCGCGTGAAGCTGCGCCGCCACACCAGCACCACGCGGCGCATCGGCGGCGCGCTGCCGTCGGCTTCGCGCACCGGCAGGTAGCGGATGTGGGTCTCGTCGCCCTGGCGCCGGCGCGAGGCCGTGAGCAGCGCGTCGCGCGGCACCGACAGCCGCGGCACCAGCGTCACGCCCATGCCGGCGGCCACCATGTGTTTGATGGTCTCCAGCGACGAACCCTCGAACGTCTTGCGGATGCCCTCGGCGTTGCTCGCGTAGCGCGCGAACTCGGGGCAGACCTCGAGCACATGGTCGCGAAAGCAGTGGCCAGCGCCCAGCAGCAGCATGGTCTCGTTCTTGAGCTCGGCCGCCGTCACGCTTTTCTGCGCGGCCAGCGCGTGCGTGCTCGGCACGGCGGCCAGGAAGGGCTCGTCGTAGAGCGGCGCCATGGCCAGGCCGGTGTCGGGAAAGGGTTCGGCCAGGATGGCGCAGTCGATCTCGCCGGTGCGCAGCATCTCCAGCAGCTTGACCGTGAAGTTTTCCTGCAGCATCAGCGGCATCTGCGGCGTGCGCGCGATCGAGTGGCGCACCAGCTCGGGCAGCAGGTACGGGCCGATGGTGTAGATCACGCCCAGCGTGAGCGCGCCGGCCACGGGGTCCTTGCCGCGCCGCGCAATCTCCTTGATGGCGGCCGCCTGCTCAAGCACGCTTTGCGCCTGGCGCACGATCGCCTCGCCCAGCGGCGTGACCGAGACCTCGCCCGCGCTGCGCTCGAACAGCTTGACCTCCAGCTCTTCTTCGAGCTTCTTGACGGCCACGGACAGCGTCGGCTGCGAGACATAGCAGGCGTCGGCGGCCTTGCCAAAGTGCTTCTCGCGGGCGACGGCGACGATGTATTTGAGTTCGGTCAGGGTCATGGCAGCACAGCGCGTTGAAGGGGGCCTGTGCATTGTGCGTGCTGCGGCCCGTATTGGCGCACCGCCGGCCGGACCCCGGGCCTGTCCGGCGCTCTGCGCCAGCGCTAGTCCGGGGCCTGCGGCGCATAGCCGAGCGCCCGCATCGCCGCCCCCAGGGCGCTGGCTGCGCCCGCATAGCCGTGCCAGGGCGTGTTGCCCAGCGCCAGGCGCTCGGGCGCACTGCGCACCGTCCACTGCGCGCTGCCCGTGAGCGTGGGCAGCTCGTCCCAGGCGATGGGCACCGAGACGCCCATGCCAGGGCGCGCGCGCGGCGTCCAGGCGCACGCCGTGGTGGCGCCCCAGCCGTTGCGCAGGTAGTCGACAAAGATCTTTCCGACGCGGTTGGCCGGCCCGCTCTTGGCCACGAAGCGCTGCGGAATGGTGCGCGCCAGGTGCCGCACCACGGCCTGGGCAAAGCCCTTGACCGTGTCCCAGCCGTGGCGCCGCTGCAGCGGCACGACCACGTGCAGCCCCTTTCCGCCGCTGGTCTTGAGGAAGGCCGGCAGGCCCAGCTGCTCCAGCAGCACCTGCACCAGCTGCGCGGCTTCGCAGACGGCGCTCCAGGTCACGCCCGTGCCCGGGTCGAGGTCGAAGGTCATGCGGTCGGGGCGGTCCATGCGGTCCTTGCGCGCGTTCCAGGTGTGGAATTCGATCACGTTCATCTGTGCGGCCGCCACCAGCGCCTGCGCGCGCACCACCTCGAGCAGGGCCGGGTGCGCGGGCTGCGTGCCCGGGGCAATCGTCGCCATGCCCGGCAGGTGGCGGGTGTCCATGTGCTTTTGAAAGAACAGCTCGCCGCCCACGCCCTCGGGCGCACGCACCACCGCCACCGGGCGCGCCTGCAGGTGCTCGAACATCAGCGGCGCCACCGCCGCGCAGTAGCGCACCAGCTCGATCTTGGTGGTGCCGCTGGCGGGGTCGACCACACGCTCGGGGTGGGTGATGGCCAGGCCCTGCACCTCGGCCGGCGCGGCCCGGGCGGAGCGCGCGGGCGCCGGCTTGGCGGCAGAGGGGGCGCGGGCCGGCGCACCGGCTGGGCGCGCGCCCAGCGCCAGCGCCTGCTCGCGCACCACGGCCTGCGCCGGCTTGTCTTCGCGCAAGCCCTGGAACACGGCGTGGCGCACGCGCCCGGCCTCGGTCCAGCCGGCAAACGACACCTCGGCCACCAGTTCGGGCCGCACCCAGTGCACGCCGCGCGCGGGCAGCGCGCGCGGCTGCGCAAACGGGCTGTCCGGCACCTCCAGCGCCGCCAGCCGCCGGTGCAGATCGCGCAGCGCCTGCTCCTTGAAACCGGTGCCGACGTTGCCGGCGTAGCGCAGCGTGCCGTCGGGCGCGTGCACCCCGAGCAGCAGCGACCCGAGCGCGGTGCGCGCGCCCTGCGGGTCGGTGTAGCCGCCCAGCACGAATTCCTGCCGCAGGCTGCACTTGAGCTTGATCCAGTCGGTGCTGCGCTCGCCCGTGTAGGGCGCGGCAATGCGCTTGCCGATCACGCCCTCAAAGCCCAGCCGGCAGGCCGATGCGACCAGATCCCGCGGCGCGGCCTCGAACGCCTCGCTGAAACGCACCGCAGCGGCACCGGAGCGGTCGCGGTCCGGTGCCGCACCGGCCGGGGCCAGCAGCGCGCGCAGGCGATCGCGCCGCTGCCACAGCGGCAGGGCCCGCAGGTCCTGGCCATCGGCAAACGGCAGGTCAAAGGCGTAGTACACCGGGCGGCCGCTGCCGCGCCCGGCAAAGGCGTTTTGCAGAGCCTGGAAGTCGGGCAAGCCCTGCGCATTGAGCACCAGCACCTCGCCATCGATCCAGCCCGAGCGCAGCGGCAAGGCGGCCAGCGCCTGCGCCAGCGCCGGCAGGCGCGCGCTCCAGTCCTTGCCGCTGCGCGTGAACAAGCGCGCCTGCCCGCGCTCGATGCGCCCCAGCAGCCGGTAGCCATCGAACTTGAGCTCGAACAGCCACTCTTCGGGGTGCGGTGGCGGGCCGTCCACCAGGGTGGCCAGTTGCGGCGCGAGGAACGCGGGCAGCGCGGCCTTGCGGCCCTTGGCCGGGGCGCGCGGCCGCCGCGCAGGCGCTGGCGCTTCGGCCGGGGCGGCCGACGGGGCTGCGGGCGGGCCCGCCACCGCGGCCGCCGGCGCGCCCGCGGAGGGATCGCCCAGCGCGGCCACGCTGTCGGGGCGCGCATCGACCACGCTGTACTGCGCGGCCGCGCGCTCGAGCCCGTCGTGCTCCTTGATCCACAGCCACGTCGGTGCGCGCTCGCTGCCGCGGCCCTGCATGCGCACCAGCGTCCAGCGCCCCTGCAGCTTGTGCCCATGCAACGCAAACTTGAGCTTGCCCTGGCGGTAGCCCGCCTCGGCGTTGCCGAGCGGCTCCCAGGTGCCCTTGTCCCACACGATCACTTTGCCGGCGCCGTACTGCCCGGGCGGGATGGTGCCTTCGAAGGTGTTGTAGGCGATCGGGTGGTCTTCGACCTGCACGGCCATGCGCTTGTCGGCGCTGTCGTAGCTCGGCCCCTTGGGCACGGCCCAGCTCTTCATGGTGCCGTCCAGCTCCAGGCGCAGGTCGTAGTGCAGGTGGCTGGCCCAGTGCTTGTGCACGACGAAGCGCAGCGCGCCCGTGCTGGGCAGCCCGCCGTCGCGCGGCTCGGGGGTGGCGAGAAAGTTGCGCTTGCTCTGGTAGCGCTCCAGTGCGTTGGCTGGCATGGGCGGCCTCCGGGAGCGGGCTGCTGCGTCTGCGCCGGCGCCCGCGGGCTAGGCCGCGCGGCGGCGGGCCGGCGCCTTGTCGGGTGCTTTGCCGGAGGGCGCGCCCCCCAGGCTGCGCCGCAGCAAGGCCGAGAGGTCGACCACGTCCGCGCCAACCGGTGCCTGCACCTGCGCGGCGCTCGGCGCGGCCGGCACCAGGGCGCTGTCTCCGGCGTCGGCCTTGGCCTGCACCAGGTCGCGCAGCTCGTCGGCAAACGAATTGCGGAACTGGTCGGCATCCCAGGGCTGCGCCATCTCCTCGACCAGCTGCAGGGCCATCTTCATTTCCGCGGGGCGGATGCCCACCGCTTCGGTGCCCGAGGGCGGCAGGCTCAGCGCTTCAGCCGGGCGGATCTCGCCGCCCCAGCGCAGCAGGTTGAGCACCAGGGCACGCCCGCAGGGGATGAGCACTGCCAGGTGCTGGCGCGTGTGGATCACGACCTTGGCCACCGCCGCCTTGTTGCTCTGGCGCAGCGCCTCGCGCAGCAGCGCATAGACCTTCTCGCCGCGCTCGAGGGGGGCGGTGTAGTAAGGGCGTTCGAGGTAGACGAACGGAATTTCATCAGCGTCGATGAAGGCCTCGATCTCGATGGTCTGCGTGGCCTTGGGCAAGGCCGCGGCGATCTCCTGCTCGGACAGCACCACGTAGCGGCCTTCGCCCACTTCCACGCCCTTGACGATGTCCTTGGCGGCCAGCTCCTTGCCGGTCACCTTGTTGATGCGCTTGTAGCCCACCGGCTCCATCGAGCGCCGGTCCAGCCAGTCAAAGTCGACCCCGGAGTCGGCCGTGGCCGTGTAGAGCCCCACGGGAATGTGCACCAGCCCGAAGCTGATGGCCCCGCGCCACAGACTGCGGGTGGACGGCGCGGCGCCCGCGTCCGCGGCGGCATTCGCCTTCGCCGCCGCACCGGTCTTCTTGCGCGCACCCCGGTCCGGGGTGCCCGCGGCCTGGGCGGATTTTGCAGCGGGGGGTTTGCGCGCGCTCTTGGCGCTCGTGCTGGCCATGGCTCTCTCCTGGTGGCAATCCTGGAACCGCCAAGCGTGCAACACTCCGGCGCTGCGTGCTGTAGGACAAGGCAGATGCCGGCGGGCCGGCGCGCTAGGAGGCTGTCGGGCTTGGAGCGTCGAAAGCGAAAATCGGCCCCAGCGAGGACAGTTTTTGCCGAATTTGCAGCTCCATAGCCCAGCTATGGAGCAAAAAGACGGTGAAAAATGGACCGCTGAGGCCGATTTGCAGCCGACGATTTCCAAGTCCGACAGCCTCCTAGGCCTTGAGGTAGTCGGCCTTGCCGCCGAGCCAGCGCGCCACATGCTGCGCGGCGAGCGCCGGGCAGCGGTCCAGCATCCACGGCGCCAGCGCGCGCGCCCACTCCAGCAGCGCGGTGTCGGTGGCCAGATCGGCAAAGCGCAAGAGCGCGTCGCCCGACTGGCGCGCGCCCAGGAATTCGCCCGGGCCGCGGATCTCCAGGTCGCGCCGCGCGATCTCGAAACCGTCGTGGGTCTCGGCCATCGCCTTGAGGCGCTCCTTGGCGGTTTCGCCGACGCGCCCGCTGTCGTTGGTGGCGTACAGCAGCACACAGGCCGAGGCCGCCGCACCGCGCCCGACGCGCCCGCGCAGCTGGTGCAGCTGCGACAGGCCAAAGCGCTCGGCATGCTCGATCACCATCAGCGAGGCGTTGGGCACGTCCACGCCCACCTCGATCACGGTGGTGCTGACCAGCACGCCCATGTGGCCCGCGGTGAACAGCGCCATCACGGCCTTCTTCTCGGCGCTGGGCATGCGCGAGTGCAGCAGGCCGACCGCCACGCCCGGCAGCGCCTCGCTGAGGTCGGCGTGCGTGGCCGTGGCATTGCTCAGGTCGAGCGCCTCGCTCTCCTCGATCAGCGGGCAGACCCAGTACACCTGGCGCCCGGCCGCCACCTGGGCGCCGATGCGCGCGATGACCTCGTCCTTGCGGCTGTCGGCGATCAGCTTGGTGACGATGGGCGTGCGCCCGGGCGGCAGCTCGTCGATGGTCGACACGTCGAGGTCGGCGTAATAGCTCATGGCCAGCGTGCGCGGGATCGGCGTGGCCGTCATCATGAGCAGGTGCGGCTCCATGCCGTGGGCGGCGAGTTTCTGCCGCAGCGCCAGGCGCTGGGCCACGCCGAAGCGGTGCTGCTCATCGATCAGCGCCAGCGCCAGGCGCTTGAAGCGCACCTGTTCCTGGATCACGGCGTGCGTGCCTACCACCAGCGCGGCCTCGCCGCTCTCGATCAGCGCGAGCATGGCGGCGCGCTCCTTCTTCTTCTGCCCGCCGACCAGCCAGGCCACGCGCAGGCCGCGCGCCGCCAACAGCGGTTCGAGCCAGCCGATCAGCTTGGCAAAGTGCTGCTCGGCCAGGATTTCGGTCGGCGCCATCAGCGCGCACTGCCAGCCCGCATCGATGCACACGGCCGCGGCCAGCGCGGCCACCACGGTCTTGCCCGAGCCGACGTCGCCCTGCAGCAGGCGGTGCATCGGCACGGGCCGCGCCAGGTCGCGCGCGATCTCTTCGCCGACGCGCCGCTGCGCCGCCGTGAGCACGAACGGCAGCACGGCCAGCAGCTGCTCGTGCAGCGAGAGCGCGCCGCCGGGCACGCCCTGCGGGCGCAGCAACGGCGCGCGCAGGCGGTCGCGCGCGCGCTTGGCCTGGTGCTGCGAGAGCTGCTGCGCGAGCAGCTCCTCGGCCTTGAGCCGCTGCCAGGCCGGGTGGCTGTGGTCTTCGAGCGTGGCCAGCGCCACGTCGGGCGCCGGATGGTGCAGAAATGTGAGCGCCTCGCGCAGGCTCCACAAGCGCTGCGGGCTGTTTTGACCAAAACGGGGCAGCGGTGGCGGCGGCGCCTCAGCGGGCAGCGTCTCGGACAGATCGGCGCGCTGCAGCGCGCCCACCACGGCGCGGCGCAGGTAGGGCTGGGGCAGGCCAGCCACCGTGGGGTAGACGGGGGTGAGCGCGCTCGGCAGCTCGCCGCCGGCCAGGCGGAAGGCCGGGTGCAGCATCTGCCGGCCCCAGAAGCCGCCCTTGACCTCGCCGCGGATGCGCAGGCGCGCGCCCACGGCCAGGGTCTTCAGGTGCGAGGGGTAGAAGCTGAAAAAGCGCAGCTCGCAGGTGGCGCTGCCGTCGTCGACCGCCACCACCAGCTGGCGGCGCGGGCGCAGCTGGACCTCGCTCGCGGTCACCGTGGCCTCGATCTGCACCACGCTGCCTTCGCGCGCGTTCTGGAGCAAGGTGATGCGGGTTTCGTCCTCGTAGCGCAGCGGCAGGTGCAGCGCCATATCGATGGGGCGCGCCAGGCCGAGCTTGAGCAGCGCCTTCTGCGGCGCCGTCAGGGCCGGGGCGGCGGGGCGGGCGGGCGCGGCTGCAGCGTCGGGGGGCGAAGACATACCTGCATTTTTACCCAGTATGCTGTCCGTTCGACGCAGTGCGCACCGACGCCCCTTCACCGGAGCCCGCCCCATGCCCACTTTTCTGACGCTCACGCCCAACCCGGCCCTGGACCTGGCGACCGACACCGAGCAGGTCGTGCCCACGCACAAGCTGCGCTGCGGCGCGGTGCAGCGCTACCCCGGCGGCGGCGGCGTCAATGTGGCACGCATGCTGCACCGCCTGGGCAGCGGCGTGCAGGCCTGGGTGCTCGCGGGCGGCGTGGCCGGCGCCCAGCTGCGGAACCTGCTGGCGGCCGAGGGCGTGGACACGCAGTGCCTGACCATTGCCGGCGACACGCGCGAGAACCTGTCGGTGCTCGACCGCCGCCACGCCCAGGAATACCGCTTCGTGCTGCCCGGCCCCACGCTGCAGGCCGGCGAATGGCAGACCTGCCTGGACCGCGTGGCGGCGCTCGCCCCGCCGCCGCGCTGGTGGGTGGCCAGCGGCAGCCTGCCCCCTGGCGTACCGCAGGACTTTTACGCACGCCTGGCGCGCCTGGCGCATGCGCGCGGCAGCCGCATGGCGCTGGACAGCTCCGGCCCGGCGCTGGCCGCGGCGCTGCACGCGGGCGTGGCGGTGGTCAAGCCCAGCCTGCGCGAGCTGCGCGAACTCACCGGCGCGGCGCTGGCCGAGCCCGGCCAATGG
>NZ_MWOK01000020.1 GCF_012932145.1 Acidovorax sp. SRB_14
GCGCGCACGCGCGGTGCCCGGCGGGGTGGCCCGCCTGGCGCTGGGCCCGGCGCGCGAGAGGCCGCAGGTGTTCACCGGCGCTGGCGTGCCGGTGCTGGTGGTCGGGGACGCCATCGCCTGGACGGCCGTGCTCGGCCTGGCGCTGGCCCAGGCGCCGGGCCACGGCGAGGTCACGGTGCGGACGCCGGGCGAACCCGAGCGCACGCTGGCCTTCGACATCGCTCCGCAGCGCTACGCCGAGCAGCGCCTGACGGTGGCGCCGCGCACGGTGGACCTGTCGCCCGAGGACCAGGCGCGCTACGAGCGCGAGCGCGACCACCAGGCGCGCGTCATGGCCACGTTCAGCCAGCCGCTGCCCACCCTGCAGGCCATGCAGGTGCCCACGCCGGGGCGGCGCTCGGGCTCGTTCGGGCTGCGCCGCGTGTTCAACGGCCAGGCGCGCAATCCGCACAGCGGCATGGACATTGCCGCGCCCACCGGCACGCCCATCGTGGCGCCGCTGGCCGCGCGGGTGATCGACACGGGCGACTATTTCTTCAACGGCCAGACGGTGTGGCTGGACCACGGCGGCGGTCTGCTGAGCATGGTGTGCCACCTGAGCGCGATCGGCGTGCAGGTGGGCGACGTGCTGCAGGCCGGCCAGCGCCTGGGCGCCGTGGGCGCCACCGGCCGCGTGACCGGGCCGCACCTGCACTGGGGCGTGGTGCTCAACCGCACCATGGTGGACCCGGCGCTGTTCCTGGCGGCCTGAGCCGGACCGGGCGCCGCGCGCCCGCGGCGCCTACGACAGGTAGTTCATGAAGCCGGTGATGATCACCGCGTTGAAGAAGTCGATGAACAGCGAGCCGACCAGCGGAATCACGAAAAACGCCTTGACCGACGGACCGTGGCTGGTCGTGAAGACCTGCATGTTGGCCATGGCGTTGGGCGTGGCGCCCATGCCGAAGCCGCAGTGCCCCGAGGCCATGACGGCCGCGTCGTAGTCCTTGCCCATGACGCGGAACGTGACCCAGTAGGCATAGGCGAACATCACCGCCGTCTGCGCCAGCAGGATCACCAGCAGCGGCCCGGCCACGTGCGCCATCTCCCAGAGCTTCATCGACATCAGCGCCATCGCCAGGAAGAAGGCCAGCGACACATTGCCCACCACCTCGAACTGGCGCATGGGTAGCGGCCATTTGCGCAGGTCGATGGCGTTGCGCATCAGCGCCGCCACCAGCATCGGGCCCAGGTACGACGGCAGCGTGATGCCCAGGCCCTTGAGCCAGTCCACCAGCAGCGTGCCGACGCCAATGGCCAGGGTGATGAGGATGGAGGCGTACATCACGGTCTTGTCGGTGGTCTCGCCGGTTTCGGGCGCCGTGGCGATGTGCTCGACCGCGGCAGGGCCCTGGCCCGCCGGGCCCTGCAGGCGGTAACGCCGCACCAGCAGCGAGCCGAGCGGCCCGCCCACCACGCAGCCGGCGACCAGGCCGTAGGTGGCGGCGGCAATGGCCACGGGCAGGGCACCGGCCGCGCCGGCCTGCTCCAGCAAGGGGCCGAAGGCCGCCGACGTGCCGACGCCGCCGGTGAGCGAGACCGACCCCGCGGCCACGCCGATCAGCGGGTGCAGGCCCAGCGCGCTGGCCAGCGCCGCGCCGAGCGTGTTCTGGATCAGCACCAGGCCGATGGCCGCGAGCAGAAACACCGCCACGGCCACGCCGCCTTTTTTGAGCAGCTCGAAGCTGGCCGAAAAGCCGATGGTGGTGAAGAACACCATCATCAGGAAGGCGCGCATGTTGTCGTAGAACTCGAAGGTGAAGCTGCCGCTCTCGTGGCCGACCAGCGCGATCAGCGAAAACAGCAGGCCGCCGATCACGGGGCCGGGAATGAAATAGCGGGTCAGCACGCTGACGTGTTTTTTGATGAATTCGCCCACCACCAACAGGACGGCGGCAATGCCGACGGTCTGGGCGATATCGAGCTGGAACGTGATCACAGAGGGAGTCCTTGGGTACGGGCCGGTCGCGTTGCGTCCGGAAAGAGGGGGAGTTGTGCTATCGAAAAGATAGCTATCGGCACATATGTAACAAGGGTTACATGCCGATTCAAGCCCGCGAATTTACCACGCCGCCCCGGGGCGCCCGCGCGGGCGCCCAGGCGGCACAATCGGTGCCTTCTCCACATTGCCCCCGCTCCCCACCATGCGCTCTGCCCTTTTTGCCTTGCTCGTTTGCGCCCTTTGCAGCGGCTGCGCCGTGGTGGCCGTGGCCGATGCGGCGGTGACGGTGGTGGCAACGACCGTGAAGGTCGGCGCCGCCGTGGTGGGCACGGCGGTGGACGTGGGCGCGGCGGGCGTGCGCGCCTTGGCGGGCAGCGGCGACGAATGAGCGCTCAGTCGGGCAGCTGCGCCGCGTCGGTCGCGAGATACCCCTTGACCAGGTCGAAGAAGCTTTCATAGAAGCTGCCCGACGCGATGGTCTCGCTGCCCACCTTGACCAGCGACTCGCCCCCACCCGACATGAAGGGCAGCGAGACCGAACCGACGCCGCCGACGCCCAGGCTGGCGGAGTTGTTGCTCTTCTTGAGCGTGTAGCTCTCTTGCAGCGCGGTGACAAAGCCCAGGCTGATCTTGCCGTCGGCGCTGTCGGGCACGCAGACCACGCGGATCACCATCTGCAGGTGCGACTCGGCCGCGGGCTGGAAGTTTTTCTGGCCCTCCACCAGTTCGGCCTTGGCGGTGCCGACGATGTAGCCCTGGCTGAGCAGGGCGCGCCGCGCGGCCTCGCAGGTCTGCGCCGGGGTGGCGTCGAACAGGCGCGAATAGGTGGTGCCGGAGCCGAAGTCTTCTTGCGGCGCAAAGCGCTTGGCCTCCGTGCCGCAGCCCGCGAGCAGGGCCGACAGGCAGGCCGCGCCCGCCCAGGCGGCGCGCCGCAGCCGCCGCGGCCCTGCGGCTGGAACGGGGGCGCACTCGCGCGTGTGGGACAGACTCAAAACCTGGCACTCCTTGGGGCGTGTTCTTGCGGGCGACCGGGCCGCGGGGCGCGCGGGGGCAAGCGCCTGGCGGCCGGTTCCGGTGATTTTAAAAGGCCACCGTGCACTTCGCTTTTCATAGCTGCTTGCGCTTGCCCTGCAAGCGTTTGCGGCCGATTTCACTGAAACTCAATCCACCACACGCCTCAGCGCCCGACCAATGCGCCATACGCCTTGCGCGTGGCCGGCGACACCGCGGCGAGCAGCTGGTCGTGCGAGGTCTGGTGGCGCGCGAGCATGCGCGCCGACGCCACCGTCTTCGACTTGCAGAACCAGTGGCAGCTGTGCTGCATCAGGAACAGCTCGGCCGACATCGTGAAGGCCTTGTCGCGCAGGCTGCGACCGGCCTCGTTGCGCGCGGCCGCCTCGATGCCCTGCGCATGGATCTGCAGCGCCTGGCGCAGGTCGAACGTGGCCGCGGGCAGCAGCCGGTCGGCATAGGGCAGCGCGATCGGCAGCTTGCTCACGCGCGTCTCCTCTGCATCGACGCGGGCGAAGTCCGCGGCGAAACGCTTGAACTGCTCGCACAGCGCCACCTCGGTGCCGGCCAGCAGGTTCCAGACCTGCTCGCGGCGCCCGGCATCGCTCTCGCCCAGCGCGCGCAGGTAGCCCTGGGTCAGGTTCTCCATGAGCTTCTCGATCTGGAACTGCGCCAGGTGGCTGCCCAGCAGCGCAATGCGCCGCGCCTGGTAGCGCGACTTGAGCAGGTGGGCGCCGAAGGCGATCAGCGCCGCCAGGATCAGGACGTCCATGGGCCTTCTACAGCAGCTCTGCGCGCAGCTGCTCGGCGCTCTTGGGCGAGAGCAGGCCGGGCGGCACGTCGAACACGGTCTTGGCGCCGTGCTGGCCCATCTGCGCCATGCGGTGCACGGCGCGCGCATAGGCCACGAGCACGCTGGCCGTGAACTCGGGGTTGCTGCCCAGCGTGAGGCCGTACTCGATCACCTGCGTGGCCTCGGCCGTGGTGTTGCCGCTGCGGATCACGAAGCCGCCATGGGGCATCGCGCCGTGGTCGCGCTGCAGGACCTCGGCGCTGATGAAGTGCACGCTGGTGTCGTACTCGTCGAAGTAGTGCGGCATGGTGACGATGGCCTCGCGCACGGCGGCCGCGTCGGCGCCGTCCTGCAGCACGACGAAGCATTCGCGCGTGTGCTTCTGGCGCGTGGACAGCTGGGGGCGCGTGCCGCTGCGCACCTGCTCGACGGCCGCGGGCACGGGCAGCGTGTACTGCACGCCGCCGGCCACGCCGGGCACGCGGCGGATGGCGTCGGAGTGGCCCTGGCTCAGGCCCTTGCCCCAGAAGGTGTAGGTGGCGCCGTCGGGCAGCAGGGCCTCGCCCATCACGCGGTTGATCGAGAACATGCCCGGGTCCCAGCCGGCCGAGATCAGCGCAGTCTTGCGGTTGGCCAGCGCCGGCGCGTTGACGGCAGCGAAGTGCTCGGGAATGCGCGCATGGGTGTCGAAGCTGTCCACGGTGTGGAACAGCGCGGCCAACTCGGGGCCCTGGCGCGGCAGGTCTTCCTTGGAGCCGCCGCACAGGATCAGTACGTCGATGGCGTCCTGGTGCTGCGCCAGCGCGTCCATCGGGAACACCGGCGCGCCCGCGTGCAGCGGCGTGAGCTGCGCGGGCGCGCGGCGCGTGAAGATGCCCGCGAGGGCCATGTCGGGGTTGCGGGCAATGCTGGCTTCAACGCCGCGGCCCAGGTTGCCATAGCCGGCGATGCCGATGCGGATGGTGTCGCTCATAGTGTCGTCCTGTGGTGCTGAAAGAAAAAACAAGAAATGTGCCCGATTCAGGCGGGGGAACGGGCGCGGCGCTCGGGCGCCAGCTGGCGCGCGCCGTCGAGCACGAGCACGCCGACGGCGGCAAACACCAGGCCATAGGTGGGCCACTGGCCCGGTGCCACGCTCTCGCCCAGCAGCAGTGCGACCAGCACCAGCAGCACGGGCTCGACGTAGGAGAGCAGGCCGAACAGCCCCATCGGCAGCCAGCGGCTCGCGGCCATGTACAGCGCGAGCGCCACGGCGCTCACGGCGCCGAGCAGCGGCAGCAGCGCGAGCAGCACCGGGTGCCCGGACACCAGCGGCAGGCTCGACGGCGCGCGCAGCATGAACCACAGCGCCGCGGGCACCAGCAGTGCCATGTCGAGCCAGTGGCCGCCCAGGTGGTCCGAGCCCAGGCGCCGGCGCAGCACGAAATAGACGGGGTAGCCGAGCGCGACGACCCCGGTCTCCCACGACATGCCGCCGGCGCGCACCAGCTCGTGCGCCACGCCCGCGGCGGCCAGCGCCGTGGCCAGCTTGTGCGCGGCCGACAGGCGCTCGCCAAAGCACACGCGCCCGGTCAGCACCATCACCAGCGGCAGCAGGAAGTAGCCCAGCGACACCGGCAGCGCGCGCCCGTGCAGCGGCGCCCACATGAACAGCCACAGCTGCACGCCCAGCATGGCGGAGCTGGCCAGCAGCAGCAGCGCCGTGCGCGGCGCCTGGCGCGCGCGCAGCCACAGCGCCCAGACGTTCCTGCCGTCGCCGCGCCAGAGCAGGAAGGCGGTGGTGAAGGGCAGCGTGAGCAGCACGCGCCAGCCAAAGATCTGCTCGCCATCGAGCGGCGCCAGCAGCGGCGAGAGGTAGTAGATGGCGCCAAACAGGACCGAAGCCAGCACGGACGCAACGATGCCCTTGATCACAGAGAACTGGCTTTCAGCAAAGCGGTGGAAAAGAAAGGGCGCGGCGGGCCCCGGCGGCAACCCGCCATTGTCGGTGATGCGCGCGCGCCCGCCGCGCTGGCGCGTGGCTTTTCCGCCGCTCTGCGGTTATGCCCGCCGAATGTGCAGCACCGTGTGGATAAGCGCGTGCACAAGCCCCGCACACCGCGCCGGCACTGGGTTTGCGCGGCCTGCCTTAAAAGGAGGCAACCACCCATCCCTGCGCGGCAGCGCGGTGATCGAGAAAATGGCGCAGCGCAAGAATGCTATTAATTAAATAGCATACAGCGCTGACTGTGCAAGGGCTGGAGCGCTATTTCATTGAAATAACCTGAAACCCCCGCGCCGGCAGGCTGCGGCGCTTTGTGGCAGCACGGTGACAGCGCCAACAACCTAGGGTTTGTACTTATACCCAGCCGCTGTGGGCTGTTCTGTGGAAAACCTTCGGTACAATCCGCCAAACCCGCGCCGGCATTGGGCTGCAACGCGGTGCCCAATTTTTTGGCATGGCTGCAGGTATAGTCCACGGCCCGCCTCCGGGCGCCGGACCCCTCCCTGTTGTGACCTCTCTCGCCGCCGCCCCCGCCAGCGTCTACCGCCACGCCGGCTTCGTCGCCTTTTTGATCGCCCGCCTGGTGGCCGTGTTCGCCACGCAGGTGCAGGCCGTGGTCGTGGCCTGGCAGGTCTACGACACCACGCACGATCCGCTCGCGCTGGCCTATGTGGGGCTGGCGCAGTTCATTCCGATGCTGTGCCTGCTGCTGCCGGCCGGCGACCTGATCGACCGCTTCGACCGCAAGCGCATCCTGGCCGCCAGCTGGAGCGTGGGCGCGCTGTGCAGCGGCCTGCTGTGGTGGCTGTCGGCCGAGGCCACCGCCGGCGTGACCGGCATCTATGCGGTGCTGGTGCTGTATGGCTGCACGCGCGCGTTCTCGGGGCCGGCGCTGCAAAGCCTGCTGCCGCAGATCGTGCCGCGCGCGCAGCTGGCGCCGGCGATTGCCGCCAACAGCATGCTGATGCGCGCGGCCAGCATTGGCGGGCCGTTCCTGGGCGGCGTGCTGTATGCGCTGGGCGGCGGCCGGCTCACCTATGCGCTGTGCCTGGTCTGCTTTGCGCTGGGCGCGCTGCTGCTGGCGCGCGTGGCGGTGGCGCACGCCGGGCCGCTCGCGCCCACGCAGGGCAGCATGTGGCAGCGCTTTGGCGCGGGCCTGGTGTTCATGCGCTCGCGGCCGATCATTCTGGGCACCATCTCGCTCGACCTGTTCGCCGTGCTGCTGGGCGGCGTGGTCGCGCTGCTGCCGATCTACGCGAGCGAGGTGCTGCACGTCGGCCCGGCGGGCCTGGGCGCGCTGCGCAGCGCCATCGCGGTGGGCGAAGTGGGCGCGGGCCTGTACCTGAGCCTGCGCCCGTTCAACCGCCATGTCGGCCGCACCATGTTCATCGCAGTGGCCATTTTTGGCGCGGCCAACCTGGTGTTCGCGCTGTCGACGCTGTTCTGGCTGTCGTTTGCGGCGCTGCTGGTGGCCGGCGCGGCCGACATGGTGAGCGTCTACATCCGCGGCGCGCTGGTGCAGTTCTCCACGCCCGACGCGATGCGCGGGCGCGTCAACGCGGTCAACATGTTGTTCATCGGCTCGTCCAACGAGCTCGGCGAGTTCCGCGCCGGCACCAGCGCCGCCTGGCTAGGCGCCGTGCCCGCGGCCGTGGTCGGCGGGCTGTGCACACTCGCCGTGGTCGGCGGCTGGGCGCTGCTGTTCAAGTCGCTGCGCACCGTGGACCAATTCGAGCAGGCGGCCGACGCGCCCGCGCGCAGCTGATGGCCCCGCCGCTGCACATTCTCTGGCGCGACGAGCACCTCGTCGCGCTCTACAAACCCGCCGGCTGGCTGGTGCACCGCACCGGGCTCGACGCGGGCGAGACGCGCTTTGTCGTGCAGACCCTGCGCGACCAGCTGGGCCAGCGCGTGTACCCGGTGCACCGGCTCGACAAGGGCACCTGCGGCGTGCTGGTGATGGCGCTGCACAGCGAGGCTGCGCGCGCGCTGGCGCAGGCGTTCGAGCAGCAGCGCACGCACAAGCGCTATGTGGCGCTGGTGCGCGGCTGGCTGCCCGATGCCGCCGAGGTCGACCACGCGCTGCAGCCCGACGACGCCCCGCAGGGCGCGCCGGCGCAGGACGCGCACACGCGCTTTCGCTGCCTGGCGCGGCTGGAGCTGGCCGAGGCGTTCGACGCACGCCACGCCAGCACGCGCGCCTCGCTGGTCGAAGCCGTGCCGAGCACCGGCCGGCGCCATCAGATCCGCCGCCACCTCAAGCACCTGGCGCATCCGATCCTGGGCGACGCCACACACGGCAAGGGCCCGCTCAACCGCTGGTGGGCCGAGCGTCTGGGCCGGACGCGGCTGTGGCTGCACGCCCAGGCGATCACGGTGCCGCACCCCATGACGGGGCGTGACCTGGAGCTGGTGTGCGACTGGGCCGCGCTGCAGGCGAGCGTGCCCGATGCGGCCGACTGGCTGCGCCTGCAGCAGCGGTTTGCGTGGCGCCGCGTGGACGCGGAACCGGCGCCCGCCGCCCTGCCCGGCGCCTAGGCTCAGGCGGCGCGCGCGGGCACGGCGTTGAACGTGCCGCTGAGCAGCTCTGGCAGGCGCGCTGTGCCCATCTTGAAGCCGCAGGCCTGGGCGTGACCGCCGCCGCCCATGCTCTCGGCCAGGGCGATGCAGTCGAAGTTGCGCTGCGAGCGCAGGCCGGCCTTCACTCCGCCGCTGCCGGCGCTCCACATCAGCGCAAACGTGCCGGTCTGGGCCGACAGCAGGTCGCCCACGAGGCTGTGGAACATGCCGGGGGCATTGACCATCAGGCCCGCGACGCCGTTGAACACCAGCGGCTGCGCGCCCTCGGCGATGTCGGCCGCGAGCTTGCGGTATTTCTCGTCCATGGCGGCGCCGCGCGCCATGAAGGCGTCGAGCTGCGCCGGGCTGTAGGCGGCGATCTCCTGCCAGCGCGCGAACTCTTGCGGCTCCATGTCGAGCGCCGACAGGAAGCCCGCGCTTTCGGCGAACTCCCACTTCCAGATGTCGCGGTCTTCGATGTACTTGAGCAGGGCCGGCATCGGCTGCTCGGGGTGGAAGAATTCCCACGCCAGGCGCGCGCCCGACTTGGTCATGTCGAAGTGCACCACGCCGCAACGGCAGGCAAAGCCCGTGAGCTTTTCGGCCGCGCTCTTGTGGTGGTCGAGCATGACGAGCTTGGCGGCGCGCTCTTCGATGCCGCGCAGGAGGTCGGCCGGGAACGAGAAGTCGAGGATGTAGACCGCGCGGCCCTCAAGCGCCGGCAGGTCGGCCAGCGCCTGGATTTCACCGTGGTCCAGCGCCAGGTACTGGGCGCTGTCGCCGTAATAGAGCCAGGCGGCGAGCGCCGCGCCAAACCCATCGGGGCAGCGGCGGCCGTGGTAGATGACCAGCGGCTGGGGATCGTTTTGGCTGGGGCCGACCGGCAGTCGCAGAGAAAAAAGAGGTTTCATGGACCCAATTGTCACCGCGGCGGCAACGCACACCGCGCATAGGGGATGTGGTCTGACAGACAGGGTCGCGCCACGCGCGCCCAATGGGACTTTGCCGCGCCACGGCGTGCGCATGCGATCGCCCATTTGTTTTGAAGGAGCAGACATGAGCCAACGAGCCACCATCACCGGCCCCGTGACCTACACCCCCGGCGACGGCGCGCCGCTGACGATCCCGCTCGGGCCGGTGGACCTCGATTTCGCCCCCGACAGCGTCACGCTGAGCTGGACCGCAGACAACCAGGCCGCGGGCCTGACGGCGATCCCGCGCGACGAGTTCGACCGCTTCGTGCGCGAGGGCAGCATCCGCCTGTCCGCACAGGCCGCCTGAGAGCCCCCGCCAGCCCAGGCGGAGGGTGCTTGTGCCGTACCATTGGCACATGAGGTCCCATCCCGAGACCGACACGGAGGACGTATGGCCAAAGGACAGATGCACAACAACAAGATGGCGAAAAAGCCCAAGAAAGACACCTCGCCGCCCAAGGAAGGCGGCTCGGTGTCCGACCGGCCCACGCCGCCCGTCACCGCCGTGGCGCCGCGCGGCAAGCTGAAGAACAAGTAAGGCCCTGCGCCGGCCTGAAACAAAGCACCCGGTGCTGCTATGCGGCGGCACCGGGTGCTTTTTCGTGGGCGTTCGCCACAACGCGGTGGCGGTTCAGCGCTGGCTGCGCTGGGGCTTGGCCTTGCGCGCTTCCTTGCGCGCCGCGCGCTCGGCCTCCTGCACCGCGGCGACCGCGCTCCAGGCCTCGAACTCGGCCGGCACCTCCAGCGTGATGCGGCCCAGGATCGCGCTGCGGAAGTCGGTCAGAACGATCTCGGCCGTCTTCTGCAGGTTGACGCGCCCGCCGCCCTGCATGGCGCCGCGCTTCTTGCCGATGGCTTCGAGCAGCTCTTCGTCGTGCATCTGCGCCACCGCGTCGCTGGCCAGGCCGAGCCTGTAGCGCGCCTCCAGGAGCGGCGCGTAGTGCTGCTGCAGGCGGCGCAGCAGCTCCAGCGCCACCAGTTCCTCGTCGTAGGCATTGCGGCCGACGGCGCCGCTGGCGGCCAGGTGGTAGCCGCTTTGCTCGACGGTGATGCGCGGCCAGAGCATGCCGGGCGTATCCCACAGGTAGAAGTCGTCGGCCAGCACGATGCGCTGCTCGAGCTTGGTGATGCCGGCCTCGTCGCCGGTCTTGGCCTGGCGCTTGTCGCTGAGCGTGTTGATCAGCGTCGACTTGCCGACGTTGGGCACGCCGCAGATCAGCACGCGCATCGGCTTGGCCATGCCGCCGCGGTTCGGCGCGAGCTGGTGGCAGCCGTCGATGAGCTTGCGCGCGGGCGCGGCATCCTGCGCGTCGAGCGCCACGGCGCGCGTGTCCGGCCGGGCGTTGTACCAGTCGAGCCACAGCGTGGTGCGCTCGGGGTCGGCCACGTCCTGCTTGTTGAGCACCTTGAGCGTGGGTTTGTGGCCCGTGAGCTCGGACAGCAGCGGGTTGGCGCTCGAGCCGGGCAGGCGCGCGTCCAGCACTTCGATCACCACGTCGATGTCTTTCACGCGCTCGGCAATGGCCTTGCGCGTCAGGTGCATGTGACCGGGAAACCACTGGATGGCCATGGGGAGATCTTTCGCTTTTTCGGGGGGTCGGGGGGTGCCAAGGATAATCGCGCTCCCATCCCCGTGCCCTTGAACCTCTGCCATGCCCCTGCCCAAGCCCCCTGCCCGACGCCCCCGCAACAAGGAAGACAACGAACTGTTGATCAAGGGCATGACCTGCGCGCTGATCGGCGCCGTCGTGCTGCTGGCGCCCTATGTCGCCAAATCGGCCAGCGTGCAGGACCTCATGCGCCAGGCCTACTTGGTCGGCTGGTTTGCGCTCATCCTGGGCTGCGCGTTTCTGGGGCGCTACGGCCTGCGGCGCCTCGCGGCCCACCGGTCGGCGCGCCCGCGCTGAGCGCCGGCCCGGTCGGCGGCTGACCGCAGATTTCAAGCCAAATCGGCCTCCAGCGCTGATGCAGAAAGCGTCTACAACTATGTTTTTTGATTCTCCACCACCGGCGCTTCCGCGTCGACCGCGCCTGCCACGGGCAGGTCGGGCACGGTGGCCACGAGCGAGGCCAGCACCTGGTCGGCATCGGCACGCATCAGGGCGGCCAGCTCCGTGGCCAGCCGCAGGCGGCGCAGCAGCCAGGCACTGAGGTCGCTCTCATACGGACTGGGCAGCGGCTCGGGCCCGGGCGACGCCCCGGCCTCGGGCGCGTCGGCGGGGGCCTTGCCCAGCAGCAGGGTGCCGATGCGCTCGGCCGCCTGCTCCAGCGGCGCCTGCACCTGTTCGGCCTGCAGCAGGCCACGGCGCAGCAGCAGCAGGGTCTTGACGGCCGTGAGCTGCGCCAGCAGCTGGTAGCCGCGCGCCTGCAGGTGCTCGAGCGCCGCCAGCGGCGGGCGCACGGCGCGCGGCTCGGCCAGCGAGCGCTGCGTGGCCTGCACCAGCGCCGAGAGGCTGTCGTAGGCCTCGCGCCGCGCCAGGCGCCAGGCCAGCTCGGGCGCGTTGTCCACCGCCTGCAGCTGGCCCAGGCCCAGCGACACGCGCGCATGCTGGGCCTGTGCGGCCAGCGTGCGCGCCACCAGCGCGGGCAGCTGCGTGCGCTCCCACGACGGCAGCACATAGGAAAAGGCCCAGGCGATGCCGGTGCCGATCAGCGTGTCGGCCACGCGCTCGAGCAGCGCAAACGCGGTGCTGCCCCCGTTGTTGAGCATGTGCGCCTGCAACAGGCCCAGCGTGGTCGCAGCCACTGCCGTGACCAGGTAGCGGCGCACCGCAAAGCCATGGGCCACGCCCTGCGCCAGCGTGATCCAGATGACCAGCGCCAGCGGCGGCAGGTGGGCCGACAGCAGGCCCAGCGCCAGCACGCAGCCCAGCAAGGTGCCCGCCACCCGGCTGTTGCGCCGCTCCAGCGTCTGCGCCAGGCTGCCGCGCAGCACCACCACGATCGTCACCAGCATCCAATAAGGATGTGTGCCCCAGGGCAGCAGCTGCGCCACGGCGTAGCCGGCCGCAATCGCCAGCGCGGCGCGCATGGCGTGGCGCAGCGCCGGCGCCTCCCAGCGCCACAGGCCGGCGAACGGCCGCCACGACCAGGTGGTCGGGCTGACAAACATCTGCCAGTTGGCGCGCACGACCGCCAGATCGGGCTCGGCCTCGCCGCGCGCCAGCGCGATCAGGCTCAGCACCTCGTCGTTGATGTGGCCGATGCGCGCGGCCAGGCCGCGCGCCAGCAGCGAGGGCGTGAAACCCGCACCTTCGGTCTCGTGGGGCAGCGCGGCGCCGACCAGCCGCGGGCGCAGGCTCGGGAACGGCGTAGGCCGGCGGCCCAGCAGCAAGGCATCGGCCAGCCGGGCTACCTCGGCGGTCAGGGCCTGCAGCACGGCGCGCTGGCCCGCCAGGGCCGACGCCTGGCCCGGCTGGGCGCGCACGGCGTCCAGGTCCAGCTCGCAGGCCAGCAGGTGGTCGCGCATTTCGAGCACCTGCACCAGCATGCCGACCAGGCGCTGGCGGCGCGGCGTGTTCGGCGACTCGAGCACGACGTCGCGCGCCGCCTGCAGCTGCTCGGCCAGGGCGGCATGCTGGCGCAGCAGCTGGCCCGTGAGCGGCGCCGGCGCGCTGCCGGGCCGGATCGGGGCGAACTGGCGCGCCTGCACGCGCAGCAGCGCGGCGACAGACAGCAAGGCGTCGGCCAGCAGCTGCACGCGGTAGCGCGCGTTGAACAGCCGGTTGATCAGCAGCGCATACGGCAGGTAGAGCACCGCGCCGAGGCCGAAATACAGCGTGGTCGACAGCGCCGCCGCCAGGGCGTCGCCCCCCTGGTGGACCGGCACGGCCATGGCGAACACCGTGGCCAGCATGATCGCGATGGCGACCGGCGCGCCGCGTTTGCCCCAGGCCATGCCCAGAAAGACCAGGAAGGTGGCCGGCACCAGCAGCAGGCCCAGCGCCAGCGGGGAGGCGTACAGCAGCTGCACCGCAAAGAACAGCGGCATGCTCAGCAGCGGGGCCGGGAGCATCTGCCAGAACTTGCCGCGCTGCGGTGCCACGTTGTCGGGCGGAATCGCCACGATCACGCCCACGGTGGCCGTCGCTGCCGCGAGCGCGCCCAGCCACAGGTGCACCGCGGTCGAGATCAGCAGCAGGCCCAGGGCCCCGGCCAGGCCGTTGAGCACGTAATGGCTCAGGGCCACGCGCCGCATCGCACGGATGCGTGCCGCCATGCGCAGGCGCAGTGCGGTGCGGGTGCTCATGGCCGAATGCGCCGGTGCCCGCGGCGGCCGATCAGCCCAGGCCCTGGGCGGCCATGTAGTGCTGGCGCCACTCTTCGAACGGCAGCGTGTCGCCATCCTCGATGGCCTTCTGGGCCGCCAGCGACTGCTCGGCCAGCGCGGCGTGGTGCGCCTGCTGCTCTGCGCTCCAGGGCAGGGCCAGCAGCGCGTCGCGCGCGCGCTCGGACTGGCCCAGCGCAAAGCCCGTGAAGCTGTTGCCGTGGGCGCGGGCCATCTGCGCGAGCACGCGCGCCGAGGGCGTTTGCGCCGGCTGCGCCAGCAGCGCGCACGCGCTGGCCAGGGCGGCTCTGTAGTCGCCGCTGGCGTGCGTGGCGTCGAGCGCTGCGGCCAGCGGCACGCATTCGCCCAGCACCTGCGCGGCCCAGTCGACCAGCGGCACGCTCTGCCCGTTGCGCAGCAGGCGCAGGCCGGGCTCGCGCCCGCGCGCGGCCGTGAGGTGCTGGTTGTGCTGGAGTTCGGTGATCTCGGCCGGCGTGTCGGGCGGGCTGTCGGACAGCAGGCAGTGCAGCAGGAACACGTCGAGCAGGCGCATGGTCTCGGCCGTGATGCCCACGGACACGAACGGGTCGAGGTCCATCAGGCGCACCTCGACATATTCGACGCCGCGCTCGCGCAGCGCGTGCAGCGGGCGCTCGCCGGGCTGGATCACGCGCTTGGGGCGGATCGTGCCGTAGAACTCGTTCTCGATCTGCAGCAGGCTGGTGCCCAGCTGGTTGTAGTCGCCGCCGGGGTTGCGGATGCCGACGGCCTCGTAGGCCGGATAGGGCTGCGTGAGCGCCTCGTGCAGCGAATCGGCGTAGCCCTGCAGGCCGTTGTAGCTCACGGCCAGCGTGGCCTGCGCGTCGCTCTGGTAGCCCAGGCGCCCCATGCGCAGCGACGTCGCATGCGGCAGGTACAGCGCCTGGTCGCTCAGGCGCTGCAGCGCGTGCGGGCGGCCCTGGGCAAAGCACGGGCACAGCGCGGGCGAGGCGCCGAACAGGTACAGCAGCACGAAGGCATGCCGGCGGAAGTTGCGGATCAGCGCGAAATACTGCTCGCTGTCCACGCCCGGCATGGACCAGTTGTAGTGGATGCCGCAGATGGTCTGCATGCGCCGGCCGTAGCGGTGGCCCAGTCCCATGCGGTAGACGCTCTTGGCGCGGCCGACGTTGGAGCTGCCGTAGCGCGCCAGCGGAATGGTCTCGTCGGTGGGCAGGCGGCACGGCATGCTCGACGCCCACAGCATCTCGTCGCCCTGCTCGCGCAGCGCGCGCAGCGCGAACTGGTGCACTTGCGTGAGCTCGTCCAGGCAGTCCTGCACGCCCCGGTGGGCGCCGGTGATCAGCTCGATCTGCGACTCGCTGTAGTCGGTGGTGATGTTCGGGTGCGTCAGCGCCGAGCCCAGCGCCGCGGGGTGCGGCGTCAGGGCCAGATCGCCGGTGGGCAGCACGCGCAGACCCTCTTTTTCGATGCCGCGGCG
Source organism: Acidovorax sp. SRB_14 (assembly GCF_012932145.1). Classification (GTDB taxonomy): domain Bacteria; phylum Pseudomonadota; class Gammaproteobacteria; order Burkholderiales; family Burkholderiaceae_C; genus Simplicispira. Next base: position 15,050 of record NZ_MWOK01000020.1, read on the forward strand.
GATGCCCCCCAGGCGTTCGGGGGGCTGCGCGTCGATTCTTTGCTGCAAAGTGCTCATGTGTCGTTGCCGATCTTTTTGGATCGGCCGGAACTTAGCACGGCCAGCGCGGGCCTGCTTGGCGCTGACTCAAGGGCTGCGCGGATGGCGGAAAACCCGCAGCGGGCCAGCACAGCACCGGTAAAGTGTGCTGCACAGGCCCGGTGCGCGGCTCAGCCGCGGGCCGCCAGCGCCTTCTGCACCTCGGCGCTGCCCTGCGCGGCGCCGCTGGCGGGCACCTGCTCGCCGGCGCGCGCCGTGACCTCGGCCAGGCGCGCGGCGAGCTGCTCGGGCACATCGGCGCCCAAGCCCAGATGGATGCCCTGCGTGAGCGTGATGTGCGCGGCCTCGAACGAGCCGGCGCCCGCGCACAGGACGGTGCGCGTGGGCGCGCTCTCGTGCGCCAGCACCAGCATGGCGGGCACCACGGCCTCGGGCTGCAGGGCGTCGAGCACCTCTTGCGGCATCAGGCCCTCGGTCATGCGCGTGGCCGCCGTGGGCGCCAGGGCGTTGACGCGGATGTTGTGCTTGCCGCCCTCGATCGCCAGCGTCTGCATCAGCCCCACCTGCGCCAGCTTGGCCGCCCCATAGTTGGCCTGGCCGAAGTTGCCGTAGAGGCCGGTGGACGAGGTCGTCATGACGATGCGGCCGTACTGCTGCGCCACCATGTGCGGCCACACGGCCTTGCAGCAGTGGGCCGCGCCCATCAGGTGCACGTCAACCACCAGGCGGAAGTCGGCCATGTCCATCTTGGCGAACGATTTGTCGCGCAGGATGCCGGCGTTGTTGACCAGCACATCGACCCGGCCCCAGGCATCGACGGCCTGCTGCACCATGGCCTGCACGGCGGCAAAGTCGGTCACCGACGCGCCATTGGCCAGCGCCTCGCCGCCGGCGGCGCGGATTTCGTCCACCACCGCCTGCGCCGCGCTCGCCGAGCCCCCCTCGCCATGCACGCTGCCGCCGAGGTCGTTGACCAGCACCCTGGCGCCGCGTGCCGCCAATGCCAGCGCATGCTGGCGGCCCAGGCCGCCGCCGGCGCCCGTCACGATGGCCACACGGCCCTTGAAATCGATGTCCATACCGCAGTCGCTCCCTGATTCTGTGAATGTGGAAAATGGGCGCCACCGCTTGCGGCTGCGCCCCGCGCCGCACTCTACGCCACCCCCCAGCGCCCACCAGTCCACCGCGTGACTGCCGGCGCCGCCGAAAGCCCATGCCATGCAGCCCGCTGCCCACGCCGCCCCCGAAACGCCCCGCGCCTCCGCCACGGTGGTCTTGCTGCGCGACACGCCGGAGCAGATGCAGGTGCTGCTGCTGCGCCGCCATGCCAAGGCCTCGAACATGGCGGGCGTCTATGTGTTCCCCGGCGGCAAGCTCGACGCCGCGGACGCGCAACTCGATGCCGCCACCTGCCTGGACCAGGCGCCTAGCGCGCTGCAGGCCGGCCTGAACGAGCCGGGCACCGACGCGCCCACCGCGGCCGGCCTCTACGTGGCGGCGCTGCGCGAGGCGCTCGAGGAATGCGGCCTGCTGCTGGCCGAGCCGGCCGGCGCGCCGCAGCGCGTCGATGCGCTGCGCGCCCGCGCGCTGCTGCAGGCCGGGCTGCCGTTCGCCGCGGTGCTGGCCACGCTGGGGCTGCGCCTGCAGACGCGCCAGCTCGCGCCGTGGTCGCGCTGGATCACGCCGCTGGCGCCGTCGATGGCCTCGCGGCGCTTTGACACGCGCTTTTTCGTGGCCCAGGCGCCGGCCGACCAGACCGCCCTGCACGACAACGCGGAAACCACCGACAGCGTGTGGCTTGCGCCGCGCACGGCGCTGGAGCAGTACCGCGACGGCCGCATCGACCTGGCGCCGCCGCAGATCATGAGCCTGGCGCACCTGGCACGCCACGCGAACGTGCGCAGCGTGCTCGATGCCGCGCGCCGCCAGCGCCCGCCCACCATCCTGCCCGAGGCGTTCGACCGCGATGGCCTGCGCGTGATTTGCTACCCCGGCGACGCGCGCCACACGGTGCCCGAGCGCGCGCTGCCCGGCCCGACGCGGCTGTGCCTGCGCGAGCGCCGCTTCGTGCCGGAGGACGGGTTCGACGCGCTGTTCGACTGAGCGGCCTGCGCACACTCAGGCGCCGGCGGCCACCGCGTCCGGCACATCCACCGCAGGCACCGAATCGACCGCCAGGCTGTAGCGCGGGTCGCGATGCCAGTCCCAATAGGTCTGCCCGAGCTGGCGCGTGATCGGGCCCGGGGCGCCGCTGCCCACCGGCACGCCATCGACGCGCGTGACCGGCAGCACGCCGCCAGCCGAGCTGGTCACGAACACCTCGCGCGCGCCGCGCAGCTCGCCGGCCGGCAGCGCGCGCAGCTGCAGCGGCAGGCCCCGCGCCTGCGCGATCTCGATCACGGTGCGCCGCGTGATGCCTTCGAGCACGCCGTCCAGCGGCGTGACCAGCACGCCCTGCGCGTTCACGCAGAACAGGTTGAAGCCCGGGCCTTCGACGACGTTGCCCGCGCTGTCGGTCAGCACCACCGTGTCGCCGCCCGCGTCCAGCGCGCCCAGCAGGCCCATGGTGAGGTCGTTCCAGTGGTAGTTCTTGGCGCGCGGGTCCACGCTGGTGGCCGGAATGCGCTGCACGCGGCTGACGACGAGGTTCAGGCCCTTCTCGCGCTGCTCGGCGTTGGCGATCCACACATAGGGCACGGCGAACGCACAGAACTGGTTGACCGCCAGGCGCGGGTCGCGCGAGCCCCAGGGCGGCTGGCCGCGCGTGGTGACCATTTCCACATAGGCGCTTTGCAGGCCCGACAGGCGCACGCACTGCGCGAGCACCGAGGTGATCTGCGCCGGCGCCAGGCCCGGGTCGAGGCGAAAGCGCGCGCAGCTACGGGCAAAGCGCTCGAGGTGGGCGTCGAGGCGGAAGAAGCTGCCGTCCCACACCGTCACCACGTCGTAGGCGGCGTCCGAGCGCAGGAAGCCCCAGTCGGTGATCGGAATGGCGGCCTCGCCGATGGGCACATACTGGCCGCGCACAAAGGCGGCGCCTTGGGAATAATCGCGTAAGGTGGTCATGCCGCGCATTCTGGCCAAGGCGCAGCGGTCCGCCAAGGGTGCTGCCCCTGCTCCACGCGCTGCGCGCTGCCCCTGAGCTACTATACTTTTGATAGCTTTAGACGCATACACAGCAAGCGATAGAGACATTTTTTGCACAAATGCGGCCCCCGGCTGCCCAAGGAGTCCCCCCATGAAAGCCACCTGGAATGGCGTGGTCGTTGCCGAGAGCGACGACACCGTGCTGGTCGAAGGCAACCACTACTTCCCCGAGAGCGCGCTGCGGCACGAATACTTCACCTTCAGCAACCACAAGACCATGTGCCCCTGGAAGGGCCAGGCCACCTACCTGTCGCTGCTGATCAACGGCGAACTCAACCCCGAAGCCGCCTGGACCTATGCCGACCCCAAGCCCGAGGCCGACATGGTGCGCGGCCGCGTGGCGTTCTGGAAAGGCGTGCAGGTCACCGAGTGACCCACAGCCTGTGGTTATCCCTGGCGGCGCTGGACAATCTTGTGGACAAGTTTTGGCAAGCCCTGTATGGCACGCGCAAGTGACTGATGCATAAGGACATTCACTGCATTGCCTGTTTTTAAGGCAATCCGCTGGTCCCTATGCCCCGGTTATCCCGGCCGGCACTGGACAATCATGTGGATAACTGCGGACAAGCCTTGTATGGCATCGCCAAGTGCTTGATTTGCAAGGCATTGCGCTGCATCGCCTGTTTTTTAAGCAGCCACAGCCCGCCGCGGAGCGCGCATCCGACGCTCTTTTATTGATAGCTTTCAGCGCTTTCCCCGTCTGCGTTACAGCCACTTTTCCTCTATTTTCATGTCCCTGCCCCAGCACAGCCCTGCCGCCGAGCGCAACCGCGCGCCCATCCTGGCGCACCTGCAAGCCCTGCTGCCGGCCAGCGGCCGGGCCCTCGAAGTGGCCAGCGGCACCGGTCAGCACGTGGCCTGGTTCGCCGCCCACCTGCCGCAATGGACCTGGCAGCCCAGCGATGCGCAAGACGACGCGTTCGCCTCCATCACCGCCTGGTGCGCGCACGCCGGCGCACACAACGTGCTCGCGCCCGTGCTGCTGGACGTGCGGGCGCCGCGCTGGCCCAGCGCCAAGCCGGCCTTTGCCGAGCCGTTCGACCTGATGTACTGCGCCAACATGCTGCACATCGCGCCCTGGGACTGCTGCGCCGGCCTGATGCAGGGCGCCGCGCGCCACCTCGCGCCGCACGGCCGGCTCGTGACCTATGGGCCCTACCTCGAAGACGGCGTGCCCACCGCGCCCGGCAACCTGGCGTTCGACGCCAACCTGCGCGAGCGCGACCCGGCCTGGGGCATCCGCCGCCTGGAGGATGTGGCGCGCGAAGCCGCCCACGCCGGCCTGCGCCTGGCCGCGCGCCACGCCCTGCCCGCCAACAACCTGCTGCTGGTGTTCGAGCGCCAATCGGTGCCCCACCCTTCCGGCCCACCGCAGGTGGCGTTGGGCTGAAGCCAGCGGGGGGTTCGGCTCGGCGCCGTCGGCCCTGCACGAAGCCTGTCGCCTCCCAGACGGGGCATGGCGTGCGGCAAAGCTTGAAAGCGTCCCGCGGCCCTCCAAGTGGAGGAGGCCTGGCGCGGTTGCCTCGCGCAAGCGCCGCAGCCGCGCGGGGCGAAAGGACTTTGCCGCATGGCCACCAAGCACACCGCAGCCATCCACGTTCTCAAATCCAAGCTCGGCCTGTCCGATGGCGACTACCGCGCGCTGCTGGCCCAATTGACCGGCCAGACCAGCAGCAAGGACATGACGGAGCGCCAGCGGCGCGCCGTGCGCGACCACATGCAGCAGCTGGCCGAGCGCGGGGGCATGGTGCAGCCCACGGTGCGCCAGCCCGACGCGCGCGCCCGCTTCGACCCGTTCCAGGCCGCCGCCAGCCCCCAGGAGCGCATGGTCTGGGCGCTGTGGCACCAACTCGGGCGCGAGGGTGTGGTGCGCAACCCCAGCGCGCAGGCGCTCGACGCCTGGGTCCAGCGCACGGTGCACGTGCGCGCGCTGCGTTTTGCCAACGGTGCGCAGCTCAACACGCTGATCGAGGCGCTGAAAGCCTGGAACGAGCGCGGGCACACCCACGGAGGCGGGCACGGACGCTGAAATGTCTGACCGCATGAACCGGGTCCCGCAGTTCGCTGCCATGTGCAGGCCGACGCCGATCCGGGTGCAGTGCGCCGCTTGCGGCATGGACCGCCTGCCCCACCTCCATAATTCCGTTTCGCTGCAGCAAGCGCTGACCCGGTGGTGGGCATGCCTTGGCATCCCCGCGCGCTTCAGCCCTCTCCCTTTGAATCCCATGACCGCATCCCATCTGTCCCCTCTGAGCATCCCGTTCTTCACCGCCCGCACCGAAACCGGCGCGCAGTGCGACGCCTGGCCCGACCAGCCGCTGCTGGTGTCGCTGGAACAAGGCGGCCTCGACTGGCCCAGTTCATGCCGCAACGGCACCTGCCGCACCTGCATCGGCCAGCTGGTCGAGGGCCGCGTGCGCTACGAGATCGAATGGCCGGGCCTGTCGCCCGAAGAGCGCGCAGGCGGCTGCGTGCTGCCCTGCATGGCCTACCCGGAGACCGACGTGGTGCTCGAAAAGGCCACTGGCTGAGGGCGTGCCCGCGCTGCCCCAGGGACCGCGGCGCCATGCCGCGCCGGCCGCCTTGGCCCCATCGCGCATAAGCCCCGCCGGGCTGCACTAAAATCCCCCCTTTTTGCGGACCGGCGTGCCCAGCACGGACCGGCCCAACGTGCGGCAGCGCCGCATCGCATGTTCTTTGGGGCGTTGCCAAGCGGGTTGCCGCTGCAGCCAACGCCCGCACCGGGGAACCTGCGTTGTACGCTGCGCACCCCCTGCGGCCCCCCCGACGAAAGCCTCCATGACACCCCCCCAACCTCCCGCACCCATCTCGCCGGTGCAAGACATCGTGGCCGAAATGCGCGCCGGGCGCATGGTCATCCTCGTGGACGAGGAAGACCGCGAAAACGAAGGCGACTTGGTGCTGGCCGCCGACCATGTCACGCCCGAGGCCATCAACTTCATGGCGCGCTTTGGCCGCGGCCTGGTCTGCCTGACGCTCACACGCGAGCGCTGCGAGTTCCTGAAGCTCCCGCCCATGGCCGCGCGCAACGGCACCGTCTACAGCACCGCATTCACCGTCTCGATCGAGGCCGCCGAGGGCGTGACCACCGGCATCTCGGCCGCCGACCGCGCGCGCACCATCCAGGTGGCGGTGGCCGCGGGCAGCCGGGCCAGCGACCTGGTGCAGCCCGGCCACATCTTTCCGCTGCAGGCGGTCGATGGCGGCGTGCTCATGCGCGCCGGCCACACCGAGGCAGGCTGCGACCTGGCCGCGCTGGCCGGCTGCAGCCCCGCCGCCGTGATATGCGAGATCATGAAAGACGATGGCACCATGGCGCGCCTGCCCGACCTGCAGGTGTTCGCCGCCGAGCACGGCATCAAGATCGGCACCATCGCCGACCTGATCGAGCACCGCAGCCGCACCGAATCGCTGGTCGAGAAGGTGGGCCAGCGCACGCTGCAGACCGCCTACGGCGAGTTCACCGCCCATGCCTTCCGCGACGAGCCCAGCCAGGCCGTGCACCTTGCGCTCGTCAAGGGCCAGTGGCAGCCCGACCAGGCCGTGCCGGTGCGCGTGCACGAGCCGCTGTCGGTGCTCGATGCGCTGGAAGTGCAGCGCTCCACGCACTCGTGGGGCCTGGACACCAGCCTGCAGTACATCGCCGCGCAGGGCCATGGCGTGGCCGTGCTGCTCAATTGCGGCGAAAGTGCCGAACAGCTTCTGGCGCAGTTCGAGGGCAAGGCCCGCGCGGCCCAGGCGCCCGAGCGTGGCCGCATGGACCTGCGCACCTACGGCGTGGGCGCGCAAATCCTGCGCGAATGCGGCGTGCAAAAAATGCAGCTCATGGGCCAACCCCGCCGCATGCCCAGCATGGCGGGCTACGGACTCGAAATTACCGGTTACATCCCCAAGGAATAAACACATGTTTGGCGCAGACAAAGGAACAGCGGACAGGCTCGATGGCAGCAAGCTGCACATCGGCATCGTCCAGGCCCGCTTCAACGAAGGCATCACCAACGCACTGGCCAGTGCCTGCCGCAGCGAGCTGCTGGCATTGGGCGTGCCCGAGGCGCAGATCACCCACGTGCTGGTGCCGGGCGCGCTCGAAGTGCCCGTGGCGCTGCAGGCCCTGGCCGAGCGCGACCAGTACGACGCGCTGATCGCGCTGGGCTGCATCATCCGCGGCGAGACCTACCACTTCGAACTGGTGGCCAACGAATCGGGCGCGGGCGTGACGCGCATCGCGCTCGACTACCAGGTGCCGGTGGCCAACGCCATCATCACCACCGAAAACCTCGAACAGGCCATCGCCCGCCAGACCGACAAGGGGCGCGATGCGGCCCGCGTCGCCGTCGAAATGGCCAACCTGCTGGAGGACGTGGCGTGAGCGACAGCACTTCCCCCCCGCCGGCCAAGGCGTCCCCCCAGCGCACCGGCCTGACCAGCACCGGGGCGCGCAAGGCGGCGTCCAAGTCCAACCGCAGCCGCGCGCGCGAATTCGTGCTGCAGGCGCTCTACCAGCACCTGGTGGGCCGCAACAGCGCCGAGGCCATCGACGCGTTCACGCGCGACCTCTCGGGCTTCCACAAGGCCGACGCAGCGCACTACAACGCCGTGCTGCACGGCTGCATCAACACGGCCGCCGACCTTGATGCGCTCATCACGCCGGTGCTGGACCGCAAGATGGCCGAGATCTCGCCCATCGAGCACGCCGCCATGTGGATCGGCGTGTTCGAGTTCCAGCACTGCCTGGACGTGCCCTGGCGCGTGGTGCTCAACGAATGCATTGAGCTGGCCAAGGAGTTTGGCGGCACCGACGGCCACAAATACGTGAACGCCGTGCTCGGCGGCCTGGCGCCCCAGCTACGCGCCGCCGAAGTGGCGGCCGACAAGGGCCGGCCCGCGCCGCCCCCCCCGGGCGCCGCTGCGCCGCAGGCCGCTGCGCCGGACGCGCCGCAAGCCTGAGCACTGCGGCGACGCGTGCCGCCTGCCCTTTCGCCCATTCCTGTGACCCCTCCGCGCCCTGCGCGGCCAAGGCCTGTTCCCATGAAGATTTCCCGCCGCGCCGAGCGCATCGAACCGTTTTACGTGATGGAAGTGGCCAAGGCCGCTCAGAGCCTGGCGCGCGAGGTGGCCGGCAGCAGCGAGCCGATGGTCTTCCTGAACATCGGCGAGCCCGACTTCACCGCGCCGCCGCTGGTGCAGGAGGCCGCCACGCGCGCGGTGCACAGCGGCGCCACGCAGTACACGCAGTCGCTGGGGCTCGACGCGCTGCGCGAACGCATCAGCGGCTGGTACGCGCAGCGCTTCGGCGTCCACGTGCCGGCGCGGCGCATCGTCGTCACGGCCGGTGCCTCGGCCGCGCTGCAGCTGGCCTGCCTGGCACTGATCGACGCCGGCGACGAGGTGCTGATGCCCGACCCGAGCTACCCCTGCAACCGCCATTTCGTCAGCGCCGCCGAGGGCACGGCCGTGCTGCTCCCGACCACGGCGGACGAGCGCTACCAGCTCAGCGCCGACAAGGTGCGCGCCGCCTGGAACGACAAGACCCGGGGCGTGCTGCTGGCGTCGCCCTCCAACCCCACGGGCACATCGATCGCGCCCGATGAGCTGCGCAGCATCCACAACGTGGTGCAGGAGCGCGGCGGCGTGACGATGATCGACGAGATCTACCTGGGCCTGTCGTACGACGATGCCTTCGGCCAGACTGCGCTGGCCATCGACGAGAACATCATCAGCATCAACAGCTTCAGCAAGTACTTCAACATGACTGGCTGGCGCCTGGGCTGGATGGTGGTGCCCGAGGTGCTGGTGCCCGTGGTCGAACGCCTGGCGCAGAACCTTTTCATCTGCGCCAGCACCATCTCGCAGCACGCCGCGCTGGCCTGCTTCGAGCCCGAAAGCATTGCCGAATACGAGCGCCGCCGCGCCGAGTTCAAGGCCCGGCGCGACTACTTCATCCCCGAGCTGCAGGCGCTGGGCCTGGCGGTGCCGGTGCTGCCCGACGGCGCGTTCTACGCCTGGGCCGACTGCACGCGCGCCGCCGAAAAGCTCGGCGTGCAGGGAAGCTGGGATTTTGCCTACGCGCTCATGCGCCGCGCGCACCTGGCGGTCACGCCGGGGCGTGACTTTGGCAGCTTCGAGCCTGGGCGTTTCGTGCGCTTTTCCACGGCCAACTCGATGGCGCAGTTGCAGGAATCGGTGGCGCGACTGCGCAGGCTGCTGGGCTGAGGAACCCATGCCGTTCATCTGGCCCGTCCGCATTTACTGGGAAGACACCGATGCCGGGGGCATCGTGTTCTATGCCAACTACCTCAAGTTCTTCGAGCGCGCGCGCACCGAGTGGCTGCGCTCGCTCGGGCTCGAACAAAGCCGGCTGCGCGAGCACAGCGGCGGCATGTTCGTCGTCACCGAAGCGCGCGTGCGATACCTGCGCCCGGCGCGCCTCGACGATGAACTCCTTGTTACCGCCCAGCTGCAGGAAGCAGGCCGCGCATCGCTGACAATCAGGCAGCAGGCGCTATTGAAGAATGAGTGCCACAGCGGCCCAGCGCCCACACTCGTCAGCGAAGGCACCATCCGCATCGGCTGGGTGGACGCCGCCAGCCTGCGCCCCGCACGCATCCCGAACTCCCTCCTGGAACAACTCTCATGAATTCCCAAGACATGTCGATCCTGTCGCTGATGCTGAACGCCAGCTGGGTCGTGCAATTCGTCATGCTGCTGCTGCTGGGCGTGTCCGTCGCCAGCTGGGCCGCGATCTTCCGCAAGCTGTTCGCGCTCAAGCGCGTGAACTCGCTCAACGAAGACTTCGAGCGCGACTTCTGGTCGGGCACCAGCCTCAACGACCTCTACGCCAGCGCCGCGCAGAACGCCAAGAACGCCGGCCCCATGGAACGCATCTTCGCCAGCGGCATGCGCGAATACCAGAAGCTGCGCGAGCGCCGCATCATCGACCCCGGCACCCTGCTCGACGGCGCGCGCCGCGCCATGCGCGCGAGCTTCCAGCGCGAGCTGGACGTGATCGAGTCGAGCCTGTCGTTCCTGGCGTCGGTGGGCTCGGTCTCGCCCTACGTGGGCCTGTTTGGCACCATCTGGGGGATCATGCACGCGTTCACGGGCTTTGCCGGCATGGAGCAGGTCACGCTGGCCACCGTGGCGCCCGGCATTGCCGAGGCGCTGGTGGCGACCGCCATCGGCCTGTTCGCCGCCATTCCGGCGGTGATTGCCTACAACCGCTTTGCCCACGACATCGACCGCGTGGCCAACCAGCAGGAGACCTTCATCGAGGAGTTCTCCAACATCCTGCAGCGCAATCTGGGCGCGCAGCCCACCGCCTCGGCCTCGGGCCACTGAAGGAGGAGCCTCTATGCCCGCCATGGCATCCCGCGGCCGCGGCCGCCGCACCATCAACGAGATCAACATGGTGCCCTTCATCGACGTGATGCTGGTGCTGCTGATCATCTTCATGGTGACCGCGCCCATGCTCACGCCCAGCGCCATCAACGTGCCCTCGGTCGGCAAAGGCAGCAAGCCGCCCAAGACTTTTGGCCAGGTGATCGTGCAGCAGGACGGTAGTGTGCAGCTCAAGACCGACGGCAGCGAGCGCCCGCTGACGCTGCAGGCGCTGGGCGAGGCCGCCCGCACCTGGCAGGCCGGGCAACCCGACGACACGGCCATCCTGATCACGGCCGACAAGGGCGTCAGCTACGAAACCGTGGTCAAGGCCATGGACGCGCTGCAGCGCGCCGGCGTGCAGCGCGTCGGCCTGTCCGTGCGCCAGGGCGGCTGAGTCCACGCACGCACCGGCCCCCCTGAACCCATGCAATTTCACGACGATAGAGACCAGTTTGCCCCGCCCCGCCCGCCCGCGCGCCTGCGTGCCGTGGTGCTGGCGGTGCTGGTGCATGCGATGCTGATCGGCGCACTGACCTGGGGCGTAAACTGGAAGAGCGAGAGCGACCAGCCTGCGGTGGAAGCCCAGTTGTGGTCTGCCGTGCCCCAGCAGGCGGCACCGCGCGCCGCCGAGCCCCCGGCGCCCACACCGCAGCCGCCCGAGCCTGTCCAGCCCGCGCCCCCCCCCCCTCCGCCGCCACCTCCTCCGGAACCGCGCCAGGCCGAGCCCGACACGCGCGCGGCCGACATCGCCGTCGAGCGCGAGAAAAAGCGCCTCGAAAAGGAAAAGAAAGAGCGCCAGCAGCAGCTCGAACGCGACAAGCGCGAGAAAGAGCGCAAGGAAGAAGAGCGCCGCGACCGCCTGGAGCAGGAGAAAAAAGAGCGCCTGCAAAAGGAAAAGATCGAGCAGCTGAAGGCCGAAAAAGCCGAGAAGGCCGAGCGCGAGAAGGAACGGCTGGAGAAGCTGGAAAAGCAAAAGCAGGCCGCCGAGGACAAGAAGCGCCAGGCGCAGGAAGACCAGCGCAAGCAGGAGGCCCTCGAAAAGGCCAGCGCCAAGGCCGCCGAAGCCCGCCGGCAGGAAAACATCCGCCGCATGCAGGGCCTCGCCGGTGCCACGGGCGGCGACACCGCTACCGGCAGCGCCAAGCAGGACTCCGGCCCCTCGGGCAGCTATGGCGGCAGGGTCGCGGCCAAGGTCAAGCCCAACATCGTCTACCCCGATGCGGTGAGCGGCAACCCGCGCGCCGTGGTGCAGGTGCGCGCCGCGCCCGACGGCACCATCGTCGGCACCAGGCTCGTGCAGTCGAGCGGCAACAAGGCCTGGGACGACGCCGTGCTGCGCGCCCTCGACAAAACCGAAACCCTGCCACGCGACGTGGACGGGCGCGTGCCCTCGGCGCTCGAAATCGGCTTCCGTCCCAAGGACTGACCAGGCCCCGGGCGCCGCAAGGGGCCCGGGATCTGCCGTTTTGCTGAGCCAGCGCAGAACGCCGGCCTCGCTGCCGTCCGACAATCGCGCGATGACCCCCAAAAGCCCCGAACTGCTGCTGCCTGCCGGCTCGCTGGAGCGCATGCGCGCCGCCTACGACTACGGCGCCGACGCTGTCTATGCCGGCCAGCCGCGCTACAGCCTGCGTGCGCGCAACAACGAATTCCGCGTCGAACAGATCGCGCAGGGCATCGCGGAAGCCCATGCGCGCGGCAAGAAATTCTTCCTCACCAGCAACCTGCTGCCGCACAACGACAAAGTACGCACTTACCTGCGCGACATCGAGCCCATCATCGCCATGGGCCCGGACGCGCTGATCATGGCCGACCCCGGCCTGATCATGCTGGTGCGCGAGAAGTGGCCGCAGGTGCCCATCCACCTCTCGGTGCAGGCCAACACCGTGAACTTCATGGCGGTGAAGTTCTGGCAGACGGTGGGCGTGCAGCGCGTCATCCTCTCGCGCGAGCTGAGCCTCGACGAGATCGCGAAGGTCCGCCAGGAATGCCCCGACATGGAACTCGAGGTGTTCGTGCACGGCGCGCTGTGCATCGCCTATTCGGGCCGCTGCCTGCTCTCGGGCTATTTCAACCGGCGCGACAGCAACCAGGGCACCTGCACCAACGCCTGCCGCTGGAGCTACGCCACGCAGGAAGCCGCCGTGGACCCCACCACCGGCGAAGCCATGGCCCAGCGCATGGAAGGCGACTTCGATTTCGCCCAGGCCCAGGAAGACGACCACGCCGCCTTTGCCGCCTGCGGTGGCGGCGCGCGCCACCCGCGGGCCGACCAGGTCTACCTGCTCGAAGAGAAGGAGCGGCCGGGCCAGCTGATGCCCATCATGGAAGACGAGCACGGCACCTACATCCTGAACAGCAAGGACCTGCGCGCGGTCGAGCATGTGCAGCGGCTGGTCGATATCGGCGTCGATTCGCTCAAGATCGAAGGCCGCACCAAGAGCCAGTACTACGTCTCTCGCACGGCGCAGGTCTACCGCCGGGCCATCGACGATGCCGTGGCCGGCCGCCCGTTCAACCCCGAACTCCTCACCGAGCTCGAGGGCCTGGCCAACCGCGGCTACACCAGCGGCTTTCTCGAGCGCCGTCCCGCCCACGCGTACCAGAACTACGAAAGCGGCAGCTCGCAGATGCGGCGCAGCCAGTTTGTCGGCGAGGTCAAGGCGCTGCAGGACGGCTGGGCCGAGGTCGAGACCAAGAACCGCTTTGCGGTGGGGGACCTGATCGAGATCGTGCACCCGAGCGGCAACCGCACCATACGCCTGGAAACCATGCAGGGGCTCGATGGCCAGGCCCTGCAGGCCGCGGCCGGCAGCCCGCTGCGCGTGCGCATTCCCCTGGCCGACGCGGTGGACGGGGCGCTGCTGGCGCGCGTGCTCGAGTCCGACAAAAATTCAGACCAAATCGGCCCCTAGCGCTTACCCAGCAAGCGCTGATAGCTACTGAAATCATAGTAAAAAAGCCCGGCGCTCTTGCGAGCGCCGGGCTTTCAGCCGCAGGGGGCGTGGGCCGTCAGGCGGCCACGCCGTCCGCCACGTCCTTGTACTCCGCGATCTGGTCGAAGTTCAGGTACTGGTAGATCTGGCCGCTGCTTTGCTTGATCACGCCCATGTCGGCCAGGTACTCGGCCTGGCTCGGGATGCGGCCGAGCTTGGAGCAGATGGCGGCCAGTTCGGCCGAGCCCAGGTAGACGTTGGTGTTCTTGCCCAGGCGGTTGGGGAAGTTGCGCGTGCTGGTCGACATCACGGTCGCGCCTTCCTTGACCTGCGCCTGGTTGCCCATGCACAGCGAGCAACCGGGCATTTCCATGCGCGCGCCGGCAGCGCCGAAGACGCCGTAATGGCCTTCCTCGGTGAGCTGCTGCGCGTCCATCTTGGTGGGCGGCGCCATCCACAGCTTGACCGGAATGTCCTTCTTGCCTTCGAGCAGCTTGGACGCGGCACGGAAGTGGCCGATGTTGGTCATGCACGAGCCGATGAACACTTCGTCGATCGCAGCGCCGGCCACGTCGGACAGCGTCTTGGCGTCGTCGGGGTCGTTGGGGCAGCAGACGATGGGCTCGGTGATCTCGGCCAGGTCGATCTCGATCACGGCGGCGTATTCGGCGTCGGCGTCGGGCTCCAGCAGCTGCGGGTTGGCCAGCCAGGCTTCCATGGCCTGGATGCGGCGGCCGATGGTGCGCGCGTCTTCGTAGCCCTGGGCGATCATGTTCTTGAGCAGCACGATGTTCGACTGCAGGTACTCAATGACCGGCGCCTTGTTCAGGCGCACCGTGCACCCGGCGGCCGAGCGCTCGGCCGACGCGTCGGACAGCTCGAATGCCTGCTCGACCTTCATGTCCGGCAGGCCTTCGATTTCGAGGATGCGGCCCGAGAAGATGTTCTTTTTGCCCTGCTTTTCCACCGTCAGCAGACCGGCCTTGATGGCGTAGAGCGGGATCGCGTGCACCAGGTCGCGCAGCGTGACGCCGGGCTGCATCTGGCCCTTGAAGCGCACCAGCACCGACTCGGGCATGTCCAGTGGCATCACGCCCGTGGCCGCGGCAAAGGCCACCAGGCCCGAACCGGCCGGGAAGCTGATGCCCACGGGGAAGCGCGTGTGGCTGTCGCCGCCCGTGCCCACGGTGTCGGGCAGCAGCATGCGGTTGAGCCAGCTGTGGATGATGCCGTCGCCGGGCTTGAGCGAGATGCCGCCGCGCGTGCTGATGAAGTCGGGCAACTCGTGGTGCATCTTCACGTCCACAGGCTTGGGGTAGGCCGCGGTGTGGCAGAAGGACTGCATCACCAGGTCGGCGCTGAAGCCCAGGCAGGCGAGGTCCTTGAGCTCGTCGCGCGTCATCGGGCCGGTAGTGTCCTGCGAGCCAACCGAGGTCATGCGCGGCTCGCAGTAGGTGCCGGGCAGCACGCCCTGGCCTTCTGGCAGGCCGCAGGCGCGGCCGACCATTTTTTGCGCCAGCGTGAAGCCCTTGCCGGTGGCGGCGGGTACTTGCGGCAGGCGGAACAGCGTCGACGGCTCCAGGCCCAGCGCCTCGCGCGCCTTGGTCGTCAAGCCGCGGCCGATGATCAGCGGAATGCGGCCGCCGGCACGCACTTCGTCGAACAGCACCTCGCTCTTGACCTCGAACTCGGCAATCACCTGGCCGTCCTTGAGTGCCTTGCCGGCGTAGGGCAGCAGCTCGATGGTGTCGCCCATGTGCATCTGGCTCACGTCCAGCTCGATCGGCAGCGCGCCGGCGTCTTCCATGGTGTTGTAGAAGATCGGGGCGATCTTGCTGCCCAGGCAGACGCCGCCAAAGCGCTTG
This sequence comes from Acidovorax sp. SRB_14, assembly GCF_012932145.1. Lineage (GTDB taxonomy): Bacteria > Pseudomonadota > Gammaproteobacteria > Burkholderiales > Burkholderiaceae_C > Simplicispira. The sequence continues at coordinate 30,438 of NZ_MWOK01000020.1, forward strand.
TTGGGCACGAACGGAATGTCTTCGCCCGTGAACCACAGCACGCTGTTGGTGGCCGACTTGCGGCTCGAGCCCGTGCCGACCACGTCGCCGACGTAGGCCACGAGGTGGCCCTTGGCGCGCAGGTCTTCGATGAACTGGACCGGACCGCGCTTGCCGTCTTCCTCGGGCGTGATGCCGTCGCGCTTGTTCTTGAGCATGGCGAGCGCATGCAGCGGAATGTCGGGGCGGCTCCAGGCGTCGGGCGCGGGAGAGAGGTCGTCGGTATTGGTCTCGCCGGTGACCTTGAGCACCGTGAGCTTGATGCTCTGCGGCACTTCGGGGCGGCTGGTGAACCACTCGCCATCGGCCCAGCTTTGCAGCACGGCCTGCGCGAAGGTGTTGCCCTTGTCGGCCTTTTCCTTGACGTCGTGGAACTGGTCGAACATCAGCAGCGTCTTCTTGAGCGCTTCAGCGGCGACGGAGGCGACCGCGGCGTCGTCGAGCAGATCGATCAGCGGCGTCAGGTTGTAGCCGCCCAGCATGGTGCCCAGCAGCTCGGTGGCCTTCTCGCGGCCGATCAGCGTGCAGTTTTCGGTTCCGTGCGCCACGGCAGCCAGGTAGCTGGCCTTGACCTTGGCGGCATCGTCCACACCGGCGGGCACGCGGTGCGTGATCAGGTCGAGCAGCACCGCTTCCTCGCCCGCGGGCGGGCTCTTGAGCAGCTCGATCAGCGCGCCAGTCTGCTTGGCGGTCAAGGGCAGCGGCGGGATGCCCAGCGCTGCGCGCTCGGCCACGTGTTCACGGTAGGCTTGCAACATGTAGTTTTTTCTCCGGTTACTTCTGGTTCATCAATGGGGGCCGGTGCAACCCGGCAGGGACGCCGTCACTTGGCAGGCGGCGCTTCCAGCACGCTGGGCGGGGGGTTTTTCTTGATGGCCTCGGCCACCACCACCTGGGCGGGGCTCATGCATTCATCGGCCAGGCGCTGGCCACGTTTCTGGTCCATCAACATGGACTTGTTGGCAATCTGCAGCCAGACGGCGCCGCCCTTGGCGTCTTCGAGCCGCACCGTGCCGGTGGTCGTGGCGACCGGCACCATGTGGTACTTGAAGCCCTTGCCGCCCACATGGAAGTGGCCCGGTGCTTGGGGATCGGCGTCGATCTGCACACTGGCGCCCAACTCGCACGGGATATGGCCCACGTGCACGCGTTCGGCAATGGCCAGCTCCGCCGGGGTCAGCGCGGCCTCGGCCGCCATGAGGCCGGTGGCCACCTGGCTGGTGGCGCTTTTGAGCTGCGTGCGGCTGCTGGTGGGCTGGGCCTTGGCGACCACGGCCTTGCTTTCTTTCTTGGCTTTGGCGGTGGGCTTGGCCGTGGCCTTTGCCGCGGGCTTGGAGGCAGGGGCGGCGGCAGGCGCCGGCGTCTGGGCCGTGGCAAGGCTGGACACCAGGGCCATCAGGGCAGATGCGAACAGGGTTTTCATAGGGGCTCCAGCAAAGCGGAAAAGGGTCAGAAAGGGGACGGAGAAAACCAGTGTTGTACCGCAGGTGGCAACGGCCGTCCCGTCTGGTGGGCGCGCTCGAGCACCTGCCAGAAGTAGCGGTAGCTGGCGCGGTCGTGCAAAGCGCCCTCAAAACTGATGGGAGCCCAATCGGCGGCTGCGCCAGTAGCTATGAGTTTGGAAGCGTTGTCGATTTCGTCCTGCGCCGGCGCCAGGGCTTTGAGGATGGGACGGATCTGCGCGGGGTGGATGCTCCACATGCGCGTGTAGCCCAATTCGCCCGCGGCGCGGCCGGCGGCGGCCTGCAGCGCGGCCAGGTCGCTGAACTCGGTGACCACGCAATGCGAGGGCACTTTGCCATGCGCATGGCAGGCGCTGGCGATCTCGAGCTTGGCGCGCACCACCAGCGGGTGCGCAAACTGCCCGGCCGAGGTCATAGCAGAGGCCGGAATGGCACCGCCATGGGCCGAGACAAAATCCATCAGCCCAAAGCTCAGGCTTTGCACACGCGGGTGCGCGGCGATCTCAAAGGCGCGGTGCACGGCCGCAGGCGACTCGATCAGCACATGCAGTGGCAGGTGCCCGGCCGACGCGCGTTGCAACGCCTTTTCGGCCAACAGCACGTCGTCCACGGACTCGACCTTGGGCAGCATGATGTGGCACAGCCGGTGGCCGGCTTCGCCGGCGATGGTGTCGATGTCGTTGGCAAAGGCCGGGTGGTCCACAGGGTGCACGCGGGCCGCGACGCGCGCGCCGGGCGCCGCGCCCTGGGCCAGTGCCGCCACCAGCGCCGCGTGCGCGGCCTCGCCGCCCACGGGCGCGCCGTCCTCGCAGTCGAGCGTGACGTCAAAGACGCAGGCGCCAAACTCCGCAGCCATCTCGGCCTGCAATTGCAGGCTTTTGCGCATCCGCGCTTCAACGCCGCTGTAGTGGTCGCACACGGGCAGAAAGCCCGACTGCGCCTGCGCGCCCAGGAGGATGTCGCGGGGATGGGTCATGGATAAAAAGGCACTGGCGGAGCGGAAATGGGAAGGCGGGTACCGGAGCCCCCCGGTGCGTTGGCGCACGCGGGGCCCCGGGCCCGGTTCAGAGCAGGTGCTTGACGCCGTCTTGCTCGCCCTGCAGCTCGGCCAGGGTGGTGTTGATGCGCTCTTGCGAGAAGGCGTCGATGTCCAGGCCCTCGACGACCTTGTACTCACCGTTTTCGCAGGTCACGGGAAAGCCGAACATGGTGTCCTTCGGAATGCCGTACTGGCCGTCCGACGGAATGCCCATGGTGACCCATTTGCCGTTGGTGCCCAGCGCCCAGTCGCGCATGTGGTCGATGGCGGCGTTGGCAGCCGAGGCGGCCGACGACAGGCCACGCGCCTCGATGATGGCGGCTCCGCGCTTGCCGACCGTAGGCAGGAACACGTTGGCGTTCCATTCCTGATCGTTGACCATCTGGGCGACGCTTTCGCCGTTGATGGTGGCGAAGCGGTAGTCGGCGTACATCGTGGGCGAGTGGTTGCCCCAGACGGTCAGCTTCTCGATGTCGGCCACGGCCTTGCCGGTCTTGGCTGCGATCTGGCTGGCGGCGCGGTTGTGGTCCAGGCGCAGCATGGCGGTGAAGTTCTTGCGCGGCAGGTCGGGGGCCGACTTCATGGCGATGTAGGCATTGGTGTTGGCGGGGTTGCCGACCACCAGCACCTTGACGTTGCGGCTGGCCACGGCGTTCAGGGCCTTGCCCTGCGCCGTGAAGATGGCGCCGTTGACGGCGAGCAGCTCGGCACGCTCCATGCCCGGGCCGCGCGGGCGCGATCCGACCAGCAGCGCATAGTCGGCATCCTTGAACGCGGTCATGGGGTCGCTGTGGGCGGTCATCTCCACCAGCAGCGGGAAGGCGCAGTCGTCGAGTTCCATCATCACGCCCTTGAGCGCTTTTTGCGGGCCCTCGGCGGGCACTTCGAGCAGTTGCAGAATGACGGGCTGGTCCTTGCCCAGCATTTCGCCGGAGGCGATGCGAAACAGCAGGGCATAGCCGATTTGGCCAGCGGCGCCGGTGACGGCCACCCGGACGGGCTTCTTGGTCATGTGGAAACTCCAGAGGTGAAGGGAAACAGGTAGGGGAGCGGCGGAGACCACCTGCGCCTGTGACCAGCAACACGTGCCCCGCAAACTGCGGCCGGATTTTAGCGCCGATTTCCGCACCGCGTCAATTTGTCTTATGTCTTATATAAGATATGATGTGCGCCGTGCCGGACAGCCGAACCAGGCTCCGGCGCACCCACGCACCCACCGCGCCCATGTCATCCCTGCCCCTGCCTGCACCAGACGATTCCGCCCCGCCCCCCAGCCCGGCCGGACTGCCCGCGCCTGCGTTCAGCCCGCTGTACCAGCAGATCAAGGGATTGATCCTGCAGAGCCTGCAGGCCGGCGAATGGAAGCCCGGCGAAGCCATTCCCAGCGAGATGGATCTGGCGGCACGCTTTCGCGTGAGCCAGGGCACGGTGCGCAAAGCCATCGACGACCTGGCCGCCGAAAACCTGGTCGTGCGCCGCCAGGGCAAGGGCACCTTTGTCGCCACGCACGCCGAGCGCCAGGTGCAGTACCGCTTCCTGAAGCTGCTGCCCGATACCGGCGACGCCGGCGTGGAGGGCCCGGCAGAGCGCCACATTCTCGAATGCCGGCGCGTTCGCGCTGGTGCCGAGATCGCGCGCACGCTGGGCCTTCGCCCCGGCGACTCGGTGGTGCAGGCGCGCCGCGTGCTGTCGTTCGTCGGCGTCCCCACCATCCTCGAAGACATTTGGCTGCCCGGCCAGGCCTTTAAGGGTCTGACGGCCGCGCAGATGGCCAGCTACCCAGGCCCGACCTACGCCATGCTGGAGCTCGATTTTGGCGTGCGCATGGTGCGCGCCGAAGAAAAGATCCGCGCCGTGCTGCCCGATGCCGCCCAGGCCGCGCTGCTGCAAGTCACCCCGTCAACGCCCCTGTTGAGCGTGGAAAGAGTTGCTTACACGTACAACGATGTTCCCATGGAGTTACGCCGCGGCCTCTACCGCACCGACACCCACCACTACCACAACGAATTGAGCTGACGGCACCGGCGCCCCACGCTGGCCGAAGCCCCAAAAAGTCGAGAATGGCGAGTCGACACGACTCCTCTTGCTGCATTGCAATAGAATTTTGCCTTTCCCCGGCGCACGAATTACCAAGCAGTTACATCCACGAAAGCACTTGACATGACCGAGCTAGCTAAAAAGCGGCCTGAATTCCGCAACATCAACGCCTTCAAAGACCTGACCACCTACCGCATGACACCGGCAGCCTGGGTGTCGATCCTGCACCGCGCCAGCGGCGCGGTCTTGTTCCTGCTGCTGCCTTTCATCCTTTGGATGTTCGACACCTCGGTGTCCTCCGAGATCTCGTACGGCCGCTTCACCGCCGCCTTCAGCGCAGGCCTGGGGTTCGTTCCGGGCTGGCTGCTCAAGCTCGTCGCGCTGGCCCTGGTCTGGGGCTATCTGCACCACCTCATTGCCGGCATGCGCCACCTGTGGATGGATGTCAGCCACGACGCCGTCAACAAGCAATTTGGCAAGACATCGGCCCTGTTCACGCTGGTGGTCAGCATTGCGCTGACGCTGGTGCTGGGCGCCAAGCTGTTCGGCCTGTACTGATCCACCCGGCGGCGCCCGACCGCACGGCAGGCGCTCCACGATTGACTGAGAGGAAATCCACTATGTCCGACAACTACGGATACAAACGCACCGTCGTAGGTGCCCACTATGGCCTGCGCGACTGGTTGAGCCAGCGCGTGACCGCCGCACTGATGGTGCTGTTCACGCTGGCGCTGCTGGCCCAGCTGATCTTCTCCAAGGGCCCGGTGGGCTACGACCTCTGGGCCGGCATCTTCGCCAGCCAATGGATGAAGTTCCTTACCTTCATCGTCCTCATCGCACTGGCCTGGCACGCCTGGGTGGGCATGCGCAACATCTGGATGGATTACATCAAGCCCGTCGGCCTGCGCCTGGCGCTGCAGGTCTTCACGCTTGCCTGGCTCGTCGGCTGCACCGCCTGGGGCTTCCAAGTCCTGTGGCGCATGTGATCCCCACGCCCCAATCCGCGATCAAAGGCTAAATCAATGAGCTACACCAACGCCAACATCACCAAGCGCAAGTTCGACGTCGTCATCATCGGCGCCGGCGGCTCCGGCATGCGCGCCGCCCTGGAACTGTCCCGCGCGGGCCTCAACGTGGCCTCGCTGTCCAAGGTTTTCCCCACCCGCTCGCACACCGTGGCAGCGCAAGGCGGCGTGAGCGCCTCCTTGGGCAACATGTCCGAGGACAACTGGCACTACCACTTCTACGACACCATCAAGGGCGGCGACTGGCTCAGCGACCAGGATGCCGTCGAGTTCATGTGCCGTGAAGCCCCCAAGGTCGTGTACGAACTCGAGCACTTCGGCATGCCGTTCGACCGCAACCCCGACGGCACCATCTACCAGCGCCCGTTTGGCGGCCACACCGCCAACTACGGTGAAAAAGCCGTGCAGCGCGCCTGCGCCGCGGCCGACCGCACCGGCCACGCCATGCTGCACACGCTGTACCAGCAAAACGTCAAGGCCAAGACCAATTTCTTCGTTGAATGGATGGCGCTCGATCTGATCCGCGACCAGGACGGCGACGTGGTTGGCGTGACCGCGCTGGAGATGGAAACCGGCGAGCTGTACATCCTCGAAGCCAAGACCGTGCTGCTGGCCACCGGCGGTGCAGGCCGCATATTCGCGGCGTCCACCAACGCCTTCATCAACACCGGCGACGGCCTGGGCATGGCGGCGCGCGCCGGCATTCCGCTGCAGGACATGGAGTTCTGGCAGTTCCACCCGACCGGCGTGGCCGGCGCGGGCGTGCTGCTGACCGAAGGCTGCCGCGGCGAAGGCGCGATTCTTCTGAACAGCAATGGCGAGCGCTTCATGGAGCGCTACGCCCCCACGCTGAAGGACCTGGCGCCGCGCGACTTCGTCTCGCGTTCGATGGACCAGGAGATCAAGGAAGGCCGCGGCTGCGGCCCGAACAAGGACTACGTGCTGCTCAAGCTCGACCACCTGGGCGCGGAGACCATCCACAAGCGCCTGCCCTCGGTGTACGAGATCGGCGTCAATTTCGCCAACGTCGACATCACGCGCGAGCCCATTCCCGTCGTGCCCACCATCCACTACCAGATGGGTGGCGTGCCCACGAACATCCACGGCCAGGTCGTTGCGCACGACGGCTCGGGCAACGTCATCGTCAACGGCCTCTACGCCGTGGGCGAATGCTCGGCCGTGAGCGTGCATGGCGCCAACCGCCTGGGCACGAACTCGCTGCTCGACCTGCTGGTGTTCGGCAAGGCGGCAGGCCGCCACATCGTCGAGTTCAACCAGCAGCAGAAAGAGCACAAACCCCTGCCCAAGGACGCGGCCGACCGGACGCTCGAGCGCCTCAACCAACTCGAAAGCTCCACCGGCGGCATCTACTCGCAGGTGCTGGCAGGCGATATCCGCTCGACCATGCAGCAGCACGCAGGCGTGTTCCGCACCCAGGCCAGCATGGACGAAGGCGTCGAGAAGATCGCCGCACTGCGCGAGCGCGTGGGCGGTGTCACGCTGCAGGACAAGTCCAAGGTGTTCAACACCGCGCGCATCGAGGCGCTGGAAGTGGACAACCTGATCGAAGTGGCGCAGGCCACCATGGTGTCGGCAGCGGCTCGCAAGGAATGCCGCGGTGCGCACACCGTGTACGACTACGAGCACCCGGCCGACCACCCCACGGCGCCGCTGGGCCGCGACGATGTCAACTGGCTCAAGCACACGCTGTGGCACAGCGCCAGCAACACCCTGACCTACAAACCGGTGAACCTCCAGCCCCTGACGGTGGCCAGCGTGCCCCCGAAGGTCCGCACGTTCTAACCAGGTCGCCCCACGAGAGAAGAACCATGCAAAAACGCACATTCCAAATCTACCGCTACGACCCGGACAAGGACACCAAGCCCTACATGCAGACCATCGAGATCGAACTCGATGGCCACGAGCGCATGCTGCTCGATGCCCTGATCAAGCTCAAGGAGCAAGACCCGGCGCTGTCGTTCCGCCGCTCCTGCCGCGAAGGCGTTTGCGGCTCGGACGCCATGAACATCAATGGCAAGAACGGCCTGGCCTGCCTGACCAACATGAACACGCTCCAGGGCACCATCGTGTTGAAACCCCTGCCCGGCCTGCCCGTGATCCGCGACCTGATCGTGGACATGACGCAGTTCTTCAAGCAGTACAACTCGATCAAGCCCTACCTGATCAATGATGAACTGCCGCCCGAAAAAGAGCGCCTGCAGTCGCCCGAGGAGCGCGAAGAGCTGGACGGCCTGTACGAGTGCATCCTGTGCGCGAGCTGCTCCACGAGCTGCCCGAGCTTCTGGTGGAACCCCGACAAGTTCGTCGGACCGGCGGGCCTGCTGCAGGCCTACCGCTTCATCGCGGACAGCCGTGACGAAGCCACGGCCGAGCGTCTGGACAACCTCGAGGACCCTTACCGCCTGTTCCGTTGCCACACCATCATGAACTGCGTCGATGTGTGCCCCAAGGGCCTCAACCCCACGCGGGCGATCGGCAAGATCAAGGAACTGATGGTGCGCCGCGCCATCTGAGCCCGGGCCATGGATGACACCTCCATCCCCAGCGCAGCGGCGGCTTCGCCGCTGCTGGATCAGCGCGAACTGAGCAAGCTGCACTGGCGCTGCCGGCGCGGCCTGCTGGAGAACGACCTGTTCATTGAACAGTTTTTCACCCGCTTCGAACCCCAGTTGACGCAGCGCCATGCCCACGGCCTTCTGGCCTTGATGGACCTGGCCGACAACGACCTGCTGGACCTGTTGCTGTGCCGGCGCGAGCCCGAAGGCGCGCTGGACGCGCCGGAGGTGCACGAAGTGCTCGGCATGCTGCGCCAAGGTGGCCGCACCAGCGCACAGCCGCACTGACACAGGCAGTCCTACACCAACCATTGGCAACCCAAGGAAAGTAACAATGAAGCTAGCTGACAACAAAGCCACCCTGTCGTTCAGTAACGGCAGCCCCAACGTGGACCTGCCGGTCTACCAAGGCAACATTGGCCCGGACGTCATTGATATCCGCAAGCTGTATGGACAGACGGGCATGTTCACCTACGACCCGGGCTTCCTGTCGACAGCTTCGTGCCAGTCGGCCATCACCTACATCGATGGCGACAAGGGCGAGCTGCTGTACCGCGGCTACCCCATCGAGCAGCTGGCCACGCACTGCGACTACCTCGACACCTGCTACCTGCTGCTCAAGGGGGAGCTGCCCGACGCAGCCGCTCGCACCGACTTCCACAAGCTGGTGCTGGACCACACCATGGTCAACGAGCAACTGCAGTTCTTCCTGCGCGGTTTCCGCCGCGATGCCCACCCTATGGCCGTGCTCACGGGTCTGGTCGGCGCGCTGTCGGCCTTCTACCACGACAGCACCGACATCAATAACCCCGAGCACCGCGAGATCTCGGCGATCCGCCTGATCGCCAAGATGCCGACGCTGGTGGCCATGGCCTACAAGTACGGCAAGGGCCAGCCGTACATGTACCCGCGCAACGAGCTCTCGTACGCCGGCAACTTCCTGCGCATGATGTTCGGCACGCCGTGCGAAGACTACGTCGTCAACCCGGTGCTCGAGCGCGCCCTCGACCGCATCTTCATCCTGCACGCCGACCACGAGCAAAACGCGTCCACCTCCACGGTGCGCCTGTGCGGCTCCTCGGGCACCAACCCGTTTGCCGCCATCGCAGCCGGCGTGGCCTGCCTCTGGGGCCCCGCCCACGGCGGCGCCAACGAAGCCTGCCTGAACATGCTCGAAGACATCCAGCGCCAGGGTGGCGTGGCCAAGGTGGGCGAGTTCATGGAGAAGGTCAAGGACAAGAACTCGGGCGTCAAGCTCATGGGCTTTGGCCACCGCGTCTACAAGAACTACGATCCGCGCGCCAAGCTCATGCAGGAAACCTGCAATGAAGTGCTGGCCGAGCTGGGCCTGGAGAACGACCCGCTGTTCAAACTGGCCAAGCAGGTCGAGAAGATCGCCCTCGAAGACGACTACTTCGTCTCGCGCAAGCTCTACCCGAACGTCGACTTCTACTCGGGCATCGTGCAGCGCGCCATGGGCATTCCGGTGAACCTGTTCACCGGCATCTTCGCGCTGGCCCGCACCGTGGGCTGGATCGCCCAGCTCAACGAAATGATCAGCGACCCCGAGTACAAGATCGGGCGCCCACGCCAGCTCTACACCGGTCCGGTCCGCCGCGACGTAAAGGGCATCTGACCGACCCGCTCCGCCTGGCACCCCACAAAGCCCGCAGCCGCCTGCGGGCTTTTTTCATGGGCGATCCTTGCGCGCCTGCCCGCCAAAGCGCTCACGGTACGCCTGCGGCGTGATGCCCAGGCGGCGCACGAACAGGTGGCGCAGCGCCTGCTCGGACCCCAGGCCCACGCGCGCAGCCACGGTCTTGAGCGGCAGGCCGCCCTGCGCTTCGAGCAGCTGCTTGGCGCCTTCGAGCCGCGCCGCCTCGACGAAGGCCGAAGGGCTCTGCCCGGTCTCCTGCTGGAACACGCGGCGAAAGTGCCGCTCGCTCATCGCCGCCTGCGCCGCCATCTGAGCCAGGCCCAAAGGTTCGGCCAGGTGGGCCAGCACCCATTGCTGCACCGCCTGCACGCCGCGGTGGCCGGTGGTCTGCGTGGCCAGCGGCACGCTGAACTGCGACTGCCCGCCCGGGCGCTTGAGGTACATGACCAGATCGCGCGCCACCTCCAGCGCCAGTGCGTGACCGAAGTCTTCTTCCACCACGGCCAGCGCCAGGTCGATGCCGGCCGTCACGCCGGCCGATGTCCACAAATGGCCGTCGCGCACATAGATCGCGTCGGCGTCCACCGCAATGCGCGGATAGCGCTGCTGCAGCGCGGCGGCCACGCTCCAGTGTGTGGCCGCACGCCGGCCGTCGAGAAGACCCGCGGCGGCCAGGAAGAAGCTGCCCGAGCACAGCGCGATCATGCGCGGCACGTGCGGCGCCACGCGCGCGGCCCAGTCCACCAGTTCAGGCGAAGCGGCCAGCACCTGTTCGATGTTGCGCGAGCCCACCAGCACCACCGTGCAGCCGGCGCTGCCCTCCTCTTCGAGCTCGGCCAGCGTGTGCGTGGCGTCCAGCGCCATCAGGGTGTCGGACGGCACGGCGCCGCGCCGGGCCGCCACCACGCGCACCGCATAACCGTCGGGCCGGCCGTGCTGACGCAGGTGGACATTCGCGTAGTCGAACACCGACATCGGTCCCACGGCTTCGAGCGCCTTGAATCCAGGGTAAACGACGAGATCGACGCGGTGGGCGTGGGCGTGGTGGTGGTCCATGAAGGGGCTTGCAGGCAAAAGACAGAAGAAACAACGCAGGTTCTGGAGGCGCACTGCGCTAGCAGGGCGTACCCGCAACCGAGCGGCCAAACTGGCCGAGCCCCTGGCGCCATGGCCGGGCGTGCGTTTTTCGATGACATTCGGACAAAGCGGCCGCGCCATCGGCCATCGCGGCCGCGGTGGCCCAGGGCATGCCCTACAGTAGTGCATCGCCCAGGGGTTCAGCGCCAAGGCCATTGTCCTTCAGCCGCCGCGCGCCCTCTGCCCTTTCTGTCCTTCCCTTTTCCAGAGATCCGCCCATGAAATCCCGTGCCGCCGTCGCCTTCAAAGCCGGAGAACCCCTGCAGATCGTCGAGATCGACGTGGCCCCGCCGCAAGCCGGCGAGGTGCTGGTCAAGATCACGCACACCGGCGTGTGCCACACCGACGCCTTCACGCTCAGCGGTGACGATCCCGAAGGCGTGTTCCCGGCCGTGCTCGGCCACGAAGGCGCTGGCATCGTCGTCGAAGTCGGCGAAGGCGTCACCAGCGTCCGGCCCGGCGACCATGTCATTCCGCTCTACACCGCTGAATGCGGCGAATGCCTGTTCTGCAAGAGCGGCAAGACCAACCTGTGCGTGGCCGTGCGCGCGACGCAGGGCAAGGGCCTGATGCCCGACGGCACCACGCGCTTCTCGTACAACGGCGAACCCATCTACCACTACATGGGCTGCTCCACTTTCAGCGAATACACCGTGGTGGCGGCCGTGTCGCTGGCCAAAATCAATCCCGACGCCAACCCCGAGCAGGTCTGCCTGCTGGGCTGCGGCGTGACCACGGGCCTGGGCGCGGTGAAGAACACCGCCAAGGTGCAGGAAGGCGACACCGTGGCCGTGTTCGGCCTGGGCGGCATCGGCCTGGCCGTGATCCAGGGCGCCAAGATGGCCAAGGCCGGCCGCATCATCGCCATCGACACCAACCCCGCCAAGTTCGACCTGGCCCAGACCTTCGGCGCCACCGACTGCATCAACCCCAAGGACTTCGACAAGCCGATCCAGCAGGTCATCGTCGAGATGACGGGCTGGGGCGTGGACCACAGCTTCGAGTGCATCGGCAACGTCAACGTGATGCGCGCCGCGCTCGAGTGCGCGCACCGCGGCTGGGGCCAGTCGGTGGTCATCGGCGTGGCCGGCGCGGGCCAGGAAATCTCCACGCGCCCGTTCCAGCTGGTCACGGGCCGCAAATGGCTGGGCTCGGCCTTCGGCGGCGTCAAGGGCCGCAGCGAGCTGCCGGGCATGGTGGAGCAGGCCATGTCCGGCGAGATCCAGCTGGCGCCGTTCGTCACCCACACCATGCCGCTGACCGACATCAACGAAGCCTTTGACCTGATGCACGCAGGCAAGTCGATCCGCTCGGTGGTCGTCTATTAAAAAGATGAGCGCACAGCGCAATCCCCATCAGGGTTTGCGCATCAAAACAGCTGCTAACGCCCTGGATACCAGCGTTAGCAGCTCTTTTTTTAGGAGTTAACCATGTCCCCCGTTTCCCTGGAACTGACCAAAGCCCACGCCTGCTTTGGCGGCGCGCAGCGCTTCTACCAGCATGCTTCACGCGAGATTGGCCTGCCGATGAAGTTCTCGGTCTACCTGCCGCCCCAGGCGCTGCAGGGCGCCACGGTGCCGGCGCTGGTCTACCTGGCCGGGCTGACCTGCAACGAAGAAACGTTCATGACCAAGGCCGGCGCCCAGCGCCTGGCGGCCGGGCTAGGCCTGGCGCTGGTTGCGCCCGACACCAGCCCGCGCGGCGCGGGCGTGCCGGGCGAAGCCGACAGCTGGGACTTCGGCGTCGGCGCAGGCTTCTACCTCGATGCCACGCAAGCCCCCTGGCAGCCGCACTGGCGCATGGAGAGCTACCTCACGCGCGAGCTGCTGCCGCTGCTGGGCCAGCAGTTGCCAATCGACCTGGAGCGCGTGGGCATTTTCGGCCACTCCATGGGCGGCCACGGCGCGCTCACGCTGGCGCTGCGCCACCCGGGCCTGTTCAAGAGCCTGTCGGCGTTCGCCCCCATCGCCACGCCCACGCAGTGCCCCTGGGGCCGCAAGGCCTTCGCCGGCTACTTAGGGGAAGACGAGGCCCAGTGGCGCAACCACGACGCCAGCGCGCTGATGGCCGCGCAGCCCACTGCGCCCTACCCCGGCGGCATCCTGATCGACCAGGGCCTGGCCGACAAATTCCTGACCGACAAGCAGCTGTTGCCCGAAGCCTTCGAGGCCGCCTGCGCGCGCGTCCGGCAGCCGCTGACGCTGCGCCGCCAGGCCGGCTACGACCACGGCTACTACTTCATCCAGAGCTTCATCGACGACCACCTGCGCCACCACGCTGCGGCGCTGGGCTGACCGGCGGCTGCGGGGCTTAATCCCCGCCTAAGCAACGCGCCCTAGAATCGCGCTCCATGCCCGAATTCCTGCAGCGCTGGCAACAGCCACCCGCCAGCCTTCGCCGCCGCTCGGCGGCCGCTTCCGCCGTGCCAGCACGGCGCCCGCTCCATCCGGCCGCGCTGGTGCTGCTGGTCAGCCTCTGGCTTGCCACAGCCTGCAACCTGCCGCTGTGGCGCGCGGTCGCAGCGCTGCCCGGACACAGCGGCCTGCGCGGTCTGGGCTTTGCCCTGGCTTTCGCAGCCATCGTGCTGGCCGGCAATCTCGCCCTGCTCAGCCTGCTGGCCTGGGGCCGCGTGCTCAAACCGGTGCTGGCAGCGATGCTGCTGGTGGCTGCCCTGGGCGCCTATTTCATGCTGAGCTACGGCATCGTGATCGACCCCGGCATGCTGATCAACGTGGTGCAAACCGACCCGCGCGAAGCGGGCGACCTGCTCAACTGGCGCCTCGCCGCCACCGTGCTGGTGCTGGTCGGGCCGCCGCTGTGGTGGCTGCTGCGCCAGCCCGTGCGCCCGCTCGGGGCCTGGCGCCACCTGCTGCACAACGGCCTGCTGCTGCTCGCCGCGGCGCTGCTGGCCCTGGGCAGCCTGCTGCTGGTGTTCCAGGACTTTGCCTCGACCATGCGCAACCACACCCAGCTGCGCTACCTGATCAACCCGCTCAACAGCGTGTACGCGCTCGGCTACGCCGCCGCCACGCCGCTGCGCATGGACACCGGCACGCTGCTGCCGCTGGGCCGCGACGCCAAGCTCGGCGCCAGTTACGCCACGCAGTCCGCTCCCCCGCTGCTGGTGCTGGTGCTCGGCGAGACGGCGCGCAGCGCCAACTTCGGGCTCAACGGCTACGAACGGGCCACCACGCCGCGGCTGTCGGCGCGCACCGACCTGGCCAGCGCGCGCAATGCCTGGTCGTGCGGCACCAGCACGGCCGCATCGGTGCCCTGCATGTTCTCGCACCTGGGCCGCAGCGGCTTCACGGGCCGCTCGGCCAACTCCGAGAACCTGCTCGACGTGCTGCAGCACGCGGGCCTGGCCGTGCTCTGGGTGGACAACCAGTCGGGCTGCAAGGGCGTGTGCGACCGCGTGGCGCAGGCCAGCACCACCGGCCTGCAAGACCCGGGCCTGTGCCCCGGCGGCGAGTGCCAGGACCCCGTCCTGCTCAAGGACCTGGACGCGCGCATCGCAGCCCTTCCGGCCGAACAGCGCGCACGCGGCACCGTGGTGGTGCTGCACCAGATGGGCAGCCACGGACCGGCCTACGCCAAGCGCTCGAACGCGGCGCAGAAAAAATTCCTGCCCGAATGCCAGTCCAACGCCCTGCAGGAGTGCAGCCGCGAGCAGGTGGTCAACGCCTACGACAACAGCATCGTTGCCACCGACCAGTTCCTCGACGCCACGGTGCAGTGGCTGCAAGCGCGGTCGGCCCATGCGCAGACCGCCCTGGTCTACGTCTCGGACCATGGGGAGTCGCTCGGCGAGAACAACCTCTACCTGCACGGCCTGCCCTACGCGGTGGCCCCGGACGTGCAGAAACATGTGCCCTGGATCACCTGGCTCTCGCCCGGCATGCAGGAGCGCAGCGGCATCGCCACCGCGTGCCTGCAGCGCACGCTGGCCGAGCGCCGCATCTCGCACGACAACTACTTCCATTCCGTGCTCGGTCTCATGGACGTGCACAGCAGCGTCTACGAACCCGCGCAAGACATCTACGCCGACTGCCGCGGCGCGGCACATCCGCAGTAAAAACCGCGCCCCCGGCCCGGCGCAGGCGCGCCGGGATTGTCCGCGTGGGGTGCTACAGCATTGCCGATCAGCTACAGTCGGGTGTTAAAGACTTGCCTGAGGTAGTTATCGTGCGCAAACCACCGATCATTCTGTCGTCGCTGGACATGGACCGGATTGAAGCCCTGCTGGCGGCCATCCCGGCCAGTGCCCTGGCCGGCAAGGCCGAACTGCAGGCCGAACTCGATCGCGCCGATGTGCTGCCCCCCGAACAGGTGCCGCCGACCGTGGTCACCATGAATTCCACCGTCAAGTTCTCCATCGTCGAAACCGGCAAGGAGTTCTGCCTGACGCTGGTGTACCCCCGCGACATGGACGGCAGCGCCGACCGCATCTCGATCTTCGCCCCCGTGGGCGGCGCGCTGCTCGGCCTGTCCGTGGGCGACGAGCTGGCCTGGCCCGGCCCCGGCGGCAAGGCCATGACGGTGCGCGTGACCGAAGTCATCTACCAGCCCGAACGCGCGGGCGAGCTGCACCGCTGAACGCAAGCACCCGAGGCGCCACCGTGCCCTGCCCTGCCCCGCACCGCACAGCTGCGCCGGCCGGGCATGACCTTTTGCCTGTTCAGGCGCCTGACCCCACCGATTCCCCGCCCGCGCCCGAGGCGCCCCGGCGCAGCGCCTTCCAGCGGCGCAAGGACCGTGCACCCGACTGGTTTGGCGCGTTCCTGGCGGGCAACAGCCGGGAAAAAACCCGCCTGAGCCGCGACATGGCGACCCTCAAGGGCTCGGTCGTGTGGCTAGTGCGCCAGCGGCGCAAAGGCCACTGGAGCGCGCACGAACGCGCCCACCTGCGCGAGGCCATGCGCACTGCCTCCTCCGTGAGCCCCTACCTGCTGATCTGGGTGGTTCCGGGCTCGATGGTGCTGCTGCCGTTTCTGGCGTGGTTCATGGACCGCCGGCGCCGGGAGCGCACACCGCCCGACGCGCCCGAAAACGGCCTGCGGACCCGCGGTGGCCGCACACGTCACGGAAAATTGTCGGCCAGCGCCACCAGCACGCCCGTGCCGACGAGGCCAGCCTGCCAGCGCAGCGCCAGCGTCCACGACGGCACACGGCGCTCCACCTGCTCGTACAGCTGCCGCCCTGCGACCAGCGACAGCCCGAACGCCAGCAGCATGCCGGCGGCATTCCAGGTCGGGGACTGCGGCCACAGCTGGCCCACCACCGCATTGACCACCAGGCACACCGGAAAGTGCACCAGGAACATCGAGTACGACATCTGCCCGAGCCGCTGCAGCGCTGCCATGCCGGGCCAGGCCGGCACCGCCGGGGAGCGCATCACCCCGACCAGCCCCAGCGCCACGGCCCAGGCCACGGCAATGCGCAGCCGAAAGTCGAGTGCCAGCGCCAGCGCACCCAGCACCGCCATGACCGCCAGCCACCGGGTGGCGCGGGGCGCGCGCACGGCCCAGAACGCCAGCACGCCCAGGCCATAGGAGCCGAAAAAATACACGCCCCACATGTCCAGGCCGCTGTCGCGGTTGAAGCCCCACAGCGAAGCCGCCGTGGCCAGCACCACCAGGGCCTGCGCCCACCGCACCCTGCGCCGGGGCGCCAGCCCGGGCACGCTGCGCACGGCTGCGAACAGCAGGCAGGTCAGCGCGAAGAGCTGGAAGTCGATCGCCACATACCAGGCGCCGGCCGACAAGGCCTCCTCGCCCACGATGTCCTGCAGCAGCAAGGCATTGGCCAGCAGCTGCGGCAGGCTCGGCTCGCCCGGCACGCTGGCGTCGTCGAGCCAGGGGCGCACCAGCGCGGCGGCCAGCACGGCCAGCACCAGGGCCGCGGCGTAGGGCACGACCAAGCGCACAAAGCGCCGCGTGACCAGCACAGAGGCGCTGTCGAACCGCGCCACGCCCAGGGGCGCCAGGCTCGCAGCGGCCAAATAGCCGCCCAGCACCAGGAACACCTGCACGGCCATGCGACCATAGTCGTAAAGCCAGGCCACCGCCCCCGGCCACAGCGGCTGGGCGATGTCGGACATGGGTCCGTAAAACGCGAGGTGGTGCCAGACGATGGCGGCACAGGCCAACCCCTTGAACGCATCGATCAAAGGGTTGCGGGAGGCTGAAGGGTGCATGGGCAGTGGCAGGGGCGGTGCAGCGGCACAAGACCGCAAACCCCAAAAGACCGTGCGGCCGAAGCCGCACAAGCTCCATTAAGTGGCAGACCCGCGTTTCGGTTGACAAGCTTGCACGTTATTGACAAAAAAACACGTACTTTGGTGCAGCACCTGCTGTGCAACGCGCGCGTATAGCAAATTTTGAAAAACCATTTTTTTGACTCAAACACCTTAAATTTTTATACTTTCTGTGTGTTTTACAACCTTCAATACAGGTAATCGGCGTTTCCCTTGCGGAAATCGCCCTTCGGGCCCCGCGCCCACCTCCGGCCGATGCTTCGGCCCTGATGCCCCGGCAGCGTGCAGGCTTTGCCCGCTGTCCGCGTGATTCAAGAGTCCTCTGCCCAGACCTCTTTTGAAGCGCACGACGGGCACCGCATGGCTTCGCCGCCCTGCAGGTGCCTGCTGGTCACACACCCGTGTCCAATTTTTTTCGTTCCGCGTGCATCCGCACCACCGGGCGTGGCCGCCGCATCGGATTTTCCGCTGCAGCGCCGCACCCCCAACCGAGGAGACCTGCCCCCGTGGCCAAACAAATCACCATCGAACATGTGTTCAAGGTTTTCGGCGATGCGCCCCAGGACGCCCTGCAGCTGGTGCGCCAAGGCGTCAGCAAGCAGGACATCCTCGCGCGCACCGGCCAGTCGATCGGCGTCTTCAACGCGAGCTTCACCATCGCCGCCGGCGAGATCTTTGTCGTCATGGGCCTGTCGGGCTCGGGCAAGTCCACGCTGGTGCGCATGCTCAACCGCCTGATCGAGCCGACGGCCGGGCGCATCCTGGTCGACGGCACGGACATCAACCAGCTGTCCGACGCGCAGATGCGCGCGCTGCGGCGCAAGGACATCAGCATGGTGTTCCAGTCGTTTGCGCTGATGCCGCACCTGACTGTGCTCGACAACACCGCGCTGGGCCTGGAGCTGGCCGGCGTCGGCCGCGCCGAGCGCCACCACCAGGCCGCGCAGGCGCTGGCCCAGGTCGGGCTGGAGGGCTGGGGCGCCAGCTACCCCGACGAGCTCTCGGGCGGCATGCAGCAGCGCGTGGGCCTGGCGCGGGCGCTGGCATCCGACCCGTCGATCCTGCTGATGGACGAAGCGTTCTCGGCGCTCGACCCCATCATCCGCACCGAAATGCAGAGCGAGCTGATGCGCCTGCAAGAGGTCAAGCGCCGCACCATCGTCTTCATCTCGCACGACCTCGACGAGGCCATGCGCATCGGCGACCACATCGCCATCATGAAAGACGGCCATGTGGTGCAGGTCGGCACGCCCGACGAGATCTTGCGCAACCCCGCCAACGACTACGTGCGCAGCTTCGTGCGCGGCGTCGATGCCGCCGCGGTGTTCAAGGCAGCCGACATCGCGCGCAAGGCGTTCACCGTGGTTTCCGAGCGCAGTGACCGCGGCTGCCGCGCCGCGCTGCAGCTGCTCGAAGAGCACGACCGCGACTATGCCTACGTGGTCAGCCCGCGCCAGCAGTACCTGGGCATGGTCTCGGCCGACTCGCTGCGCGCCGCGCTGCACGGCCATGTCGGCCCGCTGGGCCTGCAGCACGCCTACCTGCCCGGCGTGCAGACCATCGCGGCCGACGCGCTGGTCGCCGGGCTGTTTGGCCAGGTCGCGCATGCGCCGCACGCGGTGCCGGTCGTCGACGACAGCGGGCGCTTTTGCGGCGCCATCAGCAAGACCACGCTGCTGCGCTTTCTCGACCGCGACACGCCGCCGATCGAGGCCAGCGCCGCCCTCCCTCTCCTGCCTGCCGCCGTGCCCGAGACCGCCGGCGCCGCGGCCCACTGACCCGAGAGTTTGAGCATGAACGAATCCCTTGCCACGGTCGACCAGACGGCCCCCGCCGGCACCGCCACCGCCTTGCCGCCGCCGACCGACACCAACCCCTGGGCCAGCCAGACTGAGATGGCGGCCGAGCCATCGCCGTGGGACGCGAGCGCCCCCACGCCGATGGCAGACACGCCCAACGACCCCTGGGCGGCGCTGTCGCCCACCGAGGGCGACGCCGACGCCGGCAGCGACTGGCTGGACGCGCCCGCCGCGGGCCTGGACGCCATGGGCGCGGCCGATGCGGCCAGTGACGGCTTTGCGCTGCACCAGTTGTGGGACGGCTCGCTGCCCATCGAGTCCTGGATCAACCAGGGCCTTGACTGGGTGGTGCAGCATTTCCGCCCCTTCTTCCAGACCGTGCGCGGCCCGATCGACAGCACTTTGACCGGTGTCGAGGGGCTGCTGCAGAGCGTGCCCTCGCTCGCGATGGTTGCGCTGCTGGGCCTGCTGGCCTGGCAGTTCGCCGGCCGGGCGCTGGCCGTCGGCACCGTGGTGTCGCTGCTGCTCGTGGCCATGCTGGGCATCTGGTCCGAGGCCATGGTCACGCTGTCGCTGGTGCTCACTTCGCTGGTGTTCTGCCTTGCGATCGGCCTGCCGCTGGGCATTTTCCTGGCCAGCAGCGACCGCGCCCAGCGCTGGATGCGCCCGCTGCTCGATGCCATGCAGACCACGCCGGCCTTCGTCTACCTGGTGCCCGTGGTGATGCTGTTTGGCATTGGCAACGTGCCCGGCGTGATCGTGACCATCGTCTTCGCGCTGCCGCCGCTGGTGCGCCTGACCAACCTGGGCATCCGCCAGGTGCGCCCCGACCTGATCGAGGCGGCGCGCGCCTATGGCGCCTCGCCCTGGCAAATGCTGGTGAAGGTGCAGCTGCCGCTGGCCATGCCGTCCATCATGGCTGGCGTGAACCAGGCGCTGATGCTGTCGCTGTCGATGGTCGTGATCGCCTCGATGATCGCCGTCGGCGGCCTGGGCCAGATGGTGCTGCGCGGCATCGGCCGCCTCGACATGGGGCTGGCCACCGTCGGCGGCCTGGGCATCGTGCTGCTGGCCATCACGCTCGACCGCATCACGCAGTCGCTGGGCCAGCCGCGCCGCGGCGTGCGCCACTGGTGGCACACCGGGCCCACGGGCCTGGTGCTGCGCAGCCTGCGCCGGCGCGTGCCGCGCGCGGCCGACGCCTCTGCCGCAGCCTCCAAGGGCCAGCCCGACGCCGCGGCGCAGCTGGCCTCCCAGCCGCAGTGACGCGCTGCAGCGTCCGCCCGTTTTTCCGCAATCGAAAGGAGACCCTCCCGATGAACATTTCCCGCGCGCTCGCACGCACCATCCTGTCCACCGGCCTGCTCGCCTGGGGGCTGGCCGCCCCGGCCGCCGCCGCCGACCTGCCCGGCAAGGGCATCACCGTGCAGCCGATCAAGAGTTCAGTGGCCGAAGAACTGTTCCAGTCGCTGCTGGTGTCCCGCGCGCTTGAAAAGCTCGGCTATACCGTCAAGCCCGCGCAGGAGATCGAGTACGCGACCGGCCACCTGTCGCTGGCCAACGGCGACGCGACCTTCCTGGCCAACCACTGGGACCCGCTGCATGTCGCGTTCTTCGAGAACGCCGGCGGCGACGCCAAGATCTGGCGCAACAGCACCTATGTCAACAACTCGCTGCAGGGCTACCTGATCGACAAGAAGACGGCCGACCAGTACAAGATCACGAACCTCTCGCAGCTCTCGGACCCGAAGATCGCCGCACTGTTCGACACCAACGGCGACGGCAAGGCCGACCTGACCGGCTGCAACCCCGGCTGGGGCTGCGAACTGGCGATCGAGCACCACCTCGACGCCTACCAGCTGCGCGGCAGCATCACGCACAATCAAGGCAGCTACGCGGCGCTGATGGCCGACACGATGGCGCGCTACAAGCAGGGCAAGCCGATCCTCTATTACACCTGGACGCCCTACTGGATCAGCAACGTGCTGCGCCCCGGCAAGGAGGCGGTGTTTCT
The DNA here is from genome assembly GCF_012932145.1 of Acidovorax sp. SRB_14. Lineage (GTDB taxonomy): Bacteria > Pseudomonadota > Gammaproteobacteria > Burkholderiales > Burkholderiaceae_C > Simplicispira. The sequence continues at coordinate 51,480 of NZ_MWOK01000020.1, forward strand.
GCAGGTGCCGTTCTCGGCCCAGGTGGGCAACCCCTCCAAGACCAGCACCAAGATGGCCGACGGCCGCGACTACGGCTTCATCGTCAACGTGCAGCGCATCGTGGCCAGCAAAGCGTTCACCGACAAGAACCCCGCCGCCGCCAAGCTGTTCGAGCTGATGAAGCTGCCCGTGGCCGACATCAACGCGCAGAACCAGCGCATGAACAGCGGCGAGAACAAGCAAAAGGACGTGGAGCGCCACGTGGACGGCTGGATCAAGGCCCACCAGAAGACGTTCGACGGCTGGGTCGCGCAGGCCCTGGCCGCCGCCAAGTAACAGCCCCATCGGCCCCAGGCGCTCACCGATAGGGCGCCATCAGCTATTTGAAAGATAGCTGATGGCGCCTTTTCGATGCGCCCCGGCGGCCCGTTTCCCTCTCTTCGCACGCAAAGGAACCCCGCATGATGAACACCCGCCATTTCGCCTCCACCCTGCTCGCCGCCGGCCTGCTGGCCTTGGGCCTGGCAGCGCACGCCGCCGCCGATCTGCCCGGCAAGGGCGTGAAGGTGCAGCCGCTGCAAAGCGCGCTGACCGAGGAAACCTTCCAGACGCTCCTGGTCAGCCGCGCGCTCGAGAAGCTCGGCTACGACGTGCAGCCGATCAAGGAAGTCGCCTACCCGACGGCCCACCTGGCCGTGGCCAACGGCGACGCCACCTTCATCGCCAACCACTGGAACCCGCACCACTCCGAGTTCTACAAGACCGCCGGCGGCGACGCCAAGCTCTCGCGCCGCGGCGTTTACTCGGCCGGCGCCGCCCAGGGCTACCTGATCGACAAGAAAACCGCCGACCAGTACAAGATCACCCACCTGAGCCAGCTCACCGACCCGAAGCTGGCCCAACTCTTTGACAGCACCGGCGACGGCAAGGCCGACCTGATCGGCGCCAGCGCCGGCTGGGGCGGCGAAGCCGTGATCGAGCACCACCTCACCACCTTCAAGCTGCGCGACACCGTGACCTACACGCAGGGCAACTACCCGGCGCTGATTTCCAATACCGTGGCGCGCTTCAAGGCCGGCAAACCGGTGCTCTACTACGCGTGGACGCCCTACTGGCTGAGCAACGTGCTGCGCCCGGGCAAGGAAGTCGTCTGGCTCGAAGTGCCTTTCTCGGCCATGCCAGGGCTGCAGGCGGGCACGGACACGCGTCTGCCCAATGGCAAGAACTACGGTTTTCCGCTGAACAACGAGTACATCGTGGCCAACAAGGCCTTCGTCGAAAAGAACCCGGCCGCCGCCAAGCTGTTCGAAGTCATGGAACTGCCGATTGGCGACATCAGCCGCCAAAACCGGCGCCTGCGGGACGGCGAGAACCGCCAGCAGGACATCGAGCGCCACACCGACAGCTGGATCAAGGCGCACCAGAAAACCTTTGACGGCTGGATCGCGCAGGCCATGGCGGCCGCGAAATAAGAGCCAAATTGGCCTCTATCGCTTATCCAGCAAGCGCTGACAGCTAGCATTCCAGTAGCACTAAGAAAAGCCACTGAACACGTTCCCGTGTGCCAGTGGCTTTTTTATGCAGCACAACTGCGGCGCCTGAGTACACCGCTGCATCGCGCTCAAACAGGCGACAAAGAATCATTTAAGTGGAAAGACTGCTTGCGGCCACAAGCTGCCGTGGGTGAGAGGCAGCTTTCGGAAACGGAAGCCGCAGACGTCCCGGAAAGCGAGACTCAGCGCGCATCGCGCCGATAGTCTGGTGCTCGGCAGTGCTCTCACGGTACTCTTCGGAATATCCATTGAGGAGCGAACCATGCACTTGCCGAAGTTCGGACCCATCCCTTGGTTGCTCCTCGGTGCTACGCCCGTGGCAGCGCAGATCAATGCCGGAACTCTGCCCCCCACCCCATCGCCTCCGTTCCAGCTCACGAAGGTCGCGCAGTTCGATCTGCCATGGCGCATTGCCTTCCTGCCGGACGGACGCATGCTGATCACCGAGAAAATCGGCAAGCTCTTCCTCGCGACCCCATCTGGGCAAAAGCTGGAAGTCACTGGCGTGCCGCCGGTGCTGTACGAAAATCAGAACGGCCTGCTCGGCGTCTACTTGGCCCCGTCCTATTCGAACGATGGGGCGATCTACCTGACCTATTCGGAACCCGGGCAGATCCCGGGCACCTCGAGCCTGGCGCTCGCCCGCGCGACGCTCAAGATCGGCACAGGCACCGCCGCGCTGGAGGGCCTGCAGGTCATCTGGCGCGACCCGATCAAGGGCAAGGGGGGCCAGGTCGGCGCTGCCGTGGCCTTTTCGCCGGACCAGAGGTTTCTCTTCCTCACGGCCGGCGATCGGCAGCGCTTCACCCCCGCCCAAGACCCGAACCAACCGGCCGGCAAGATTCTGCGACTGACCCTGGACGGCAACCCCGCTCCCGGCAACCCCATGGAGGGCAAGACCGGTGCACGGTCGATTGCGGTGATTGATCCGCCAAGAGATACGCAGGCGGCCAAGCGCGCGCCGGTTGTGCGCATCTATCTCTTTGACGGCGCCAATCTGACGCCGTCCGAGACATGGACCACGGGGCATCGCACACCCTACGGCCTCGCGTTCGCACCGGATGGCCGCCTTTGGGAACTCGAGCATGGGCCGCGCGGCGGCGACGAGCTCAACCTGATCGAGCCGGGCAAGAACTATGGTTGGCCGCTTGTCTCCTATGCGGTGAACTACGACGGCGTGCCCATCGCGAGCCCCGACACGCGCCCCGACCTCGTCAAGCCCGTGATCTACTGGACGCCGGTTTTCGCGCCGGGCAACCTGATGTTCTACAGCGGTGCGATGTTTCCGACGTGGAAGGGCTCAGCATTCGCGAGCGGCCTCGTCAGCCGCGCCCTGCACCGGATCGAAGTGCACGGTGCGATCGCGACACCGGCCGAGCACTGGACGGTCGGCTTTCGCGTGCGCGACGTCGCGCAGGCGCCGAATGGTGCGTTGTGGTTGATCGAGGACGACCGCGAGGGCGGCCTGTATCGGCTCACGCCGAAGTAACCACGTCGAGGTCATTTCGATGCGTGGAGCACCGCCTGCGCTCGGGGTCTGGCGCTGGCACCGCTACCGCCAGCGAAATCGGTACGGCATTTGAGCACCTCGGCGCCAGCGCCAAGGATGTGTTTGGCGGGCGCTTACTGTCCGCCAGTTGCGTTTTTCTTCTTCTTCCCTTGGTCGTAATGCCACTTGATGGCGAAGAACATGCACGTGCCGAACACGAGCACCTTGAACGTAAAGAAGACTATAGGGACCCAATCCATCTTTGAATATTTCCTGGCTATTGCTTGACACTACCTATCGTGATCGTAGCAATCCAGGGGGTAGGTAGCCCTGGACATTTTGTCTCACTGATCAGTGAGCTGGCCCCTTGAATGACAGGACACGGTCTATCGCTTATCTTTAAAGATAGGAGTAGGACTGTGAGTACGACTAGGAATACGGATACCGTTGAAGTGATCATGAGAGACCAGCGTCGCAGGCGCTGGTCCCTTGCAGAGAAGGCCGCGCTGGTTCGTCGAACCTACGAGCCGGGTATGAGCGTGTCGCTCGTTGCACGCCAGGAAGGTGTCGCTGCCAGCTTGCTGTTCCAGTGGCGCAAGCTGGAACGACAAGGGGCGCTCACCGCTGTATCGGCCGGCGAGGCAGTGGTGCCTGCATCCGAGCTGGCTGCCGCCCGCGCCGAGATCGCCAAGCTGCAGCGTGTGCTCGGCAAGAAGACCCTGGAGAACGAGATCCTCAAGGAAGCCGTGGAGTACGCCGCCGAAAAAAAGTGGATTGCGCGCTCACCCTTGCTGGACGGGGACGGCCTGTGAAGGCCGTCTGCCGTGCGCTGGGGTTGGCGCGCTCAAACATCCATCGCCTGCAAGTTCGACCTCGGGACTGGGTTGACGGTCGAACACAGCGAACCGCTGCCGCCAGCGACGCTGCGTTGCTCGCTGAGATCACGGCTCAGATCACAGACCTGCCGACCTACGGCTATCGGCGCGCTTGCGCATTGGTCAATCGCCAGCGGGTCAGCACCGGCGCTGCGCGCGTGAACGCCAAGCGCGTCTACCGGGTGATGGCGGGCCAGGCTTTGCTGCTGCCGAAGGCGCCGAGGCGTCGACAGTCCAGCCGACCCCACGAGGGCAAGGTGGCGGTCGACCAAAGCGATGCGCGCTGGTGCTCGGATGGCTTCGAGATCAAATGCGACTCGGGCCAGACCGTCACTGCAACGTTTACGAAGGACTGCTGCGACCGCGAGATCGTGGCGTATCGGGCGTGGGAAGGCAAAGGGCTACCGGGCGAGCCGGTGCGCGAGATGCTCATCGAGGCGGTAGAAAAGCGCTTCGGACACGTGGACGCCATTCCCAGCGCGCATGTGCTGGAGTTCCTCTCTGACAACGGCAGTGCCTACATCGCGGCCGAGACCCGGCAAATTGCCCGGCAGTTGGGGCTGAAGCCGGTCAACACCCCAGTGTGCAGCCCGCAGAGCAACGGCATTGCCGAGAGCTTCGTGAACACGTTCAAACGCGACTACGTCAGCCGCATGGACCTCGCCGATGCCAGGACCGTGATGGCGCAAATGCAGGCCGCCTTCGAGCACTTCAACGAGGTGCACCCGCACTCGAGCCTGAAGATGAAATCACCCAGGGAGTTCAGGCAGCAGCGCGCTGCCCAGGGACGTCTCGCTCAAGCCGAGACGCTACATTGCGAATAGCCGTGTCCTGAAATACGGGGGCAAGATCA
>NZ_MWOK01000007.1 GCF_012932145.1 Acidovorax sp. SRB_14
CCGCAGGCTGCGGGACGCGCGAGCGCCAAGCCTTGCCCTGGTCTAACGACGGAAAGACTTCTTTTTGATAGCTGCCAGCGCTTTGTCCATCAGCGTTTGGGGCCAAAAACACTTCAAACTCATGCGCCAGCGCGCGCGGACAAAGGCCTGCGTCAATGGAAGTCGCGGCTGCCCTGCAGCGCATCGGCCAGGCGCCCCAGCAGCGGTGTGAGGTCCTTGCAGCGCTGCAGCACCAGGTGGCGCACCACGGCAGCGCCTTCGGCCGGATCGGCGCTGCATTGCCAGAGGCCCTCGACCGCCAGCAGTTGCGACCGCAGCAAGGCGTCGCGCCAGCGCTCCACCAGGGCGGGCCAGACGATGGTGTTGACCGGGCCAGTCTCGTCCTCGAGCGTGATGAACAGCGTGCCCTTGGCGGTGCCGGGGCGCTGGCGCACGGTGACGATGCCGCAGGCGCGCACGCGCCGCCCGTCGGGCACCGACGCCAGTTGCTGCGCGGTGAGCAGGCGCGAGCGCGCCAGCCGCGCGCGCAGCAGGGCCAGCGGGTGGCGGCGCAGCGTGAGGCCGGTGGCGGCGTAGTCGAAGACGATCTCTTCGCCCTCGGGCGCGGCGGGCAACGCCAGCGGCGCCTCGTTCACGGGCGCGTCCTGCAGCAGGGCCGGTGGGCGCTGCTGCGCGGCGGCGTCCCAGGTCTGCTGGCGGCGGTGGCCGGACAGGGCCTGCAGCGCATCGGCGGCGGCCAGGGCCTGCAGGTCGGCGGCATCCAGGCGCGCGCGCAGGGCCAGGTCCTCGGTGCTGGCAAACGGCGCCTGCGCGCGTGCCTGCACCAGGCGCTCGGCCGCATCGGCGCGCAGGCGGGCGACGAGGCGCAGCCCCAGGCGCACGGCGGGCTGAGGCAACGGGCCGGGCGCCGGGCCTGCACGCCGGCCCGGGGGCGGCGGCACAGGCACCAGCTCGCCCTCGAGCGTGCAGTCCCAGGCGCTGCAGGCCACGTCGATGGGCAGCACGCGCACGCCATGGCGGCGCGCATCCTGCACCAGCTGCGCGGGCGGGTAAAAGCCCATGGGCTGCGCATTGAGCAGCGCGGCCAGAAAGCACGCGGGCTCGTGGCACTTGAGCCAGCTGCTGGCATAGGCCAGCAGCGCGAAGCTGTGCGCATGGCTTTCCGGGAAGCCGTATTCGCCAAAGCCCAGCATCTGCTGGAAGATGCGCTCGGCAAAACCTCGGTCATAGCCGTTGTCGACCATGCCCTCGATTAGCCGCGCCTCGAAGCGGTGCACGCCGCCCCTGCGCTTCCAGGCGGCCATGGAGCGGCGCAGCGCGTCGGCCTCGTCGGCGCTGAAGCGGGCGGCGACCATGGCGATCTGCATCACCTGCTCCTGGAAAATCGGCACGCCCAGCGTGCGCTTCAGGGCTTTTTTCAATTCCTCTTTTTCCAGCACCAGCGGCAGGTTCTGGCGCTGGCGCTCGCGCGCCTGCAGGTAGGGGTGCACCATGCCGCCCTGGATGGGGCCGGGCCGCACGATGGCCACCTGCACCACCAGGTCGTAGAACACGCGCGGTTGGAGGCGCGGCAGCATGCCCATCTGCGCGCGGCTCTCGATCTGGAACACGCCCACGGTGTCGGCGGCGCAGACCATGTCGTAGGTGGCGGCGTCATCGCGCGGGATGTCGGCCAGCGCCCAGCGCTCGGCGCGCAGCAGCGCGCGCAGGTCCAGGCAGCGGCGCAGCGCGCTGAGCATGCCCAGGGCCAGCACGTCGACCTTCATGAGGCCCATTTCATCGAGGTCGTCCTTGTCCCACTGGATGATGGAGCGCCCGCCCATGGCGGCGGGCTCCACCGGCACGAGCCGCGTGAGCGGGCCGTCGGTCAGCACGAAGCCGCCCACATGCTGGCCCAGCTGGCGCGGAAAGCCCTTGAGCTGCCGGGCCAGTTCCAGCCACAGCCGGGCGGTGTGCGCTCCCAGGGATACGCCCAGCGCCTGTGCCAGATCCTGCAGCTTGTGCTCGGCCAGTGCATCGTCGAACCAGTGGTGCTCCTTGGCAAAGGCATCGACCAGCGCCGGCGCCACGGCCAGCGCCTTGCCCACGTCGCGCAGCGCGCTGCGCGTGCGGTAGGTCGTGACCACGGCGGCGATGGCGGCGCGCTCGCGGCCGTATTTGGCATAGATGTACTGGATGACCTCCTCGCGCCGCTCGTGCTCGAAGTCCACGTCGATGTCGGGCGGCTCCTTGCGTTCCTTGCTGATGAAGCGCTCGAACAGCAAGGTGGACTCCTGTGGGTTCACCGCCGTGATGCCCAGGCAGTAGCACACGGCCGAATTGGCGGCCGAGCCGCGCCCCTGGCACAAGATGCCCTGGCTGCGCGCAAAGCGCACGATGTCGTGCACCGTAAGGAAGTACATCTCGTACTCGCACTGCGCGATCAGTTCCAGCTCGCGCAGGATCTGCGCGCGCACCGCCCCAAGCACGCCTTCGGGGTAGCGCCCGGCCGCCCCCTCCCAGGTGAGCCAGGCCAGGGCCGTGCCGGGGGTCATGCCGGGCGGCACGGTTTCCTGCGGGTACTGGTACCTGATCTCGTCGAGGCTGAACGTGCAGCGCGCGGCCACCTGCAGCGTGGCGGCCAGCAGGGCGGGCGGGTAGATGCTGGCCAGGCGCACGCGCTGGCGCAGGTGGCGCTCGGCATGCGGCTGCAGCGCGAAGCCGCATTCGGCCACGGGCGTGCCCAGTCGCACGGCGGTGAGCACGTCCTGCAGCGGCTTGCGCGAGCGCCGGTGCATGTGCACGTCGCCCGCCGCCACGAGCGGCAAGTCCAGGGCCGCGCCCACGCGCTGCAGGGTGGCCAGCCACAGGCCGTCGTCGGGGCGCAGCAGCAGCTCAGTCACCAGCCAGAAGTTTTTCTCAAACAAGGCCCTGGCCCTTACCACGCATGCGCTGACAGCTGCGAAATCAGGAGCACACAGGGTATCGCGGCACGGCACCAGCAACAGTTCGCAGCCCTGCAGTCGCGCAAAGTGCCCGCCCGCCGGGTCGCTGCTGTAGCGGCCTTTGGCCGCGCCGCGCCGCGCCGCCGTGATGCATTCGCACAGATTGCCCCAGCCCTCGGCGTCGCGCGCCAGCGCCACCACGCGAAAGCCGGCAAAGCGGAACTCGCTGCCGACGATGAGCGGGAGCCCGAGCGCCTTGGCGCGCACATGGGCGCGCACCACGCCGGCCACCGAGCATTCGTCGGCCAGCGCCAGCGCGGCGTAGCCGAGGGCAAACGCGCGCTCGACCAGCTCCTCGGGGTGCGAGGCGCCGCGCTGGAAGCTGAAGTTCGAGACGCAGTGCAGCTCGGCATAGCCGGGCAGCGCCGGGGGCGCGACAGCGCTGGGGGACTCAGGCATACAAGCCTTGCAGAAACCAGCGGTACGGCCCCGGGGCCTGGGCCTGCGGCCCGAGCCGCTCGCGGTACACCCAGACCAGGCCGACGGTGTCGTTGTGCGCCACGAAGTAGTCGCGCACGGCCGCCGCCGCACCACCCTCTTCCGGCACGGTCCACCAGCCGGCCTCCACGCGGTGCGGGCCGGCCAGCAGGCGCAGCAGCCCGTGGTGGTACGGGCGGTGGCCCTGCACCGCCAGGCGCAGCGGCGGGCGCACCAGCCAGGCGGGCAGCAGCGCGGCATCGGGGGCATGCGGGCCGTCCGGGCACGCCGGCCCCTCGGGGGCCAGCGCGGCCGCCGCCGGGGGCGCCTGCCAGCGCTGCATGCACTCGGGACGGTGGTCGGCCAGGAGCGCGGGCGCCTGCACCTGTGCGGCGCCCAGGCGGGCGCTCAGGCGCTCGACCAGCTGGTGCCAGGGCTCGCCCGGAGGTCTGGCCGGCGCGGCGTAGCGCAGGCTGGCGCTGGCATGGGGCAAGGGCGCGGCCTGCAGCACGCGCAGCCGGATCTGGCGGGCGGGCGCGGCCAGCGTGGTGCGCGCCAGGTGCTCGGACAGCAGGCGGCGCAGGTGCGCCATGTCCTGCGTGGGCTGCGCCGTGCGCACCGGCAGGGCCTGCTGCGCGGGCAGGTCCACGCCGTTGCAGCGGCGCAGCTCGTGCTCCCAGGCCAGCTCAAGCCCCAGCGCGCCCTGCTGGCGCGCCCGCAGCCAGGACTGCAGGGCGGCGAGCAGATCGCTGGCGGCAGCCAGCAGGGCCGGGCCGGAGTCGACCGGCGCGGGCAGCTCCAGCGCCAGATCGAAGCGGTCGGGCAGCGCCAGCCAGGCCAGGGCGTCGGGCGCGTCGCCCCAGCCCTGGTCGAGCGCGTGCAGCAGGGCCGCGCCAAAGCGCCGCGCCACGCCGGCACGCGGCAGCGCGCGCAAGCCGCCCCAGGTGGTGCAGCCCATGCGCGCCAGGCTGGCGGCGTGGGGGCGCGCGGCGCTCAAGGTGTGAAGTGGCAAATCCTGCGGCACGCTTGCGGGCGCGGCATGCCCGCTCTGCCGCAGGCGCAGCAGCGCCAATGCCGCCAGGGCCGTGGCGCTTTCGGCCCAGGGACCACCGGACGCGGGCCGATCCGCCTGCAGTTGCCCGATCAACCGGGGGCGGCCGCCCCACAGGCGCTCGGTGCTGGATACCTCCAGCAGCAGCGCTTCGTCGAGCACGGCCACGCGCGGTGTCCAGCGCAGCGCCCACCAGGCGTGCAGACATGCGGCCGGGGCGCCGGCCGCCAGCGGCGCCTCATCGGGCCGCCAGGGGAACGCGATCCAGTGCATGGCTGGCGCTGGCGCGTGCCGTGCCCACGGCGGCGCGCACTTGAAGGGGGGCGGAAGAAGCCGGCAGGCCGGCACGCCGTGCGACCGGCGCCGCCAGCACATCGGCCAGGCGCGCCGCTCTGGCGGCCAGCCACAGCGGCTCGGCCAGCGGCGGCCCACGCCGCTTGACGATGCGCACCTGCATGCCCGCGCTCTGGGCGCCCTGCCCGCCCTGCACCAGCAGGCGCAGCGCGGCGGGCGACGCCTGGTGCTGCCATGGCGCGGGGCGGAACACCCACAGCAGCGCGCCCTGCTGCGCTGCGGCCAGTTGCAGGCGGCGCAGGGCGGAGGGCGGCGCCTGCGGCAACCAGGCCAGCACGGCGAGCACGTCGCGGCAGTGCAAGGCCTGCTCGCTGGTCCACAGGCCGGCGCTGCCCGTGGCGGCCACGCGGCAGCAGCGCGCGGCGGGCAGGCCCTGGGCCTGCAGCGCCGGCCCCAGCGGCTCGTGCGGCGGCGCCACCAACACCACCGCGCCCGCACGCCCCGCGGTGGCCTGGGCCAGCGCTGGCAAGACCAGGCGCCACTCGTGCGTGCCATGGAGCGGCTGCAGCACTTCGGTCAGCGCGCCCACCGGCCAGCCGCCACCGGGCAGTTGCGCGTCCAATGCGGCATGGCCCGACGGCTGCACCCGCGCCGCCTGGCCCAGCTGGTCCGCCTGCCACACGCCGGGCAGCGCCAACAGCGCGGGCCGGGGTCCGAGGGCAGCAGTCGGAGGGGCGTGAGAAGCAGGCATTGGGCGTCCGATAAATACTGTTCAAATATACAGTATTTATCGGATTTTTCTCGCTCCTTCACAGAAGACGCGCATCCTCTGGAGCGCAATGCGCTATCGAAAAATAGCTTTCAGCGCAATACCATCAAGCGTTTGAAGCGGTTTTGATGGAAATACCCGAAAACCCTGCGGCTACAGCCGCTGGGTCACCCAATCGCACCAGTCGGCCACCGCGGCATCGGCAGGGTGCTGGCGCTCCATCACCGCGGGCCAGCGGCGCTGGCTGGCGTTGACGATGGTTTTGAGCTGCCACAGGGCTTCGCGCCCGACGAAAGCGACTTCGGCCAGGCCGGCGGTGTCGCCCTGCAGCGGTTCAAGCCACTGGCTTTGCTGGTCGGGGTGCGCGCCGGCCTCGACCAGCACCTTTTGCAGCGCACGCAGCCGCCCCTCCACAAAGGCCAGGGCACTGTCCGCGTCCGACGGGGACAGGCCGGGCAGCGCGCCCTTGGCACGCTCCCACTGGCCGAACGCACTGGCCAGCGCCTCGATGTGGCGCGCCGCATCGGCCCCCACCGGCTCCAGGCCCGCGCCCCGGTCCGCCCGGTCCGCCGCGTGCGCCGGCTGCTGCAGCAGCGGCAGCACGTGGGCCACCAGGTCGGACGGGAACTTGCGGTGGTTGAGCCGCAGCATCAGCGACAGCTGCTGCGCTGGCATGTCGGGGTACTTTTCGTAGAACGCGGCCACGACTTCGGCCAGCAGAAGGATGCGGCCCAGGGGCGAAATGTCGGCACCTTGCAGGCCGCGCGGGTAGCCGGTGCCGTCCATGCGTTCGTGGTGTTCCAGCACCGCCAGCTCCACCGGGCGCGGATAGACCTGCGCAGCGCGCAGCACCAGCATGGCCGTGACCGGGTGGGCCACCAAGTGCTTGCGCCCGGCGCCCACGACCTTGTGCAGCGGATCCTGCCATGCGGGTTCCATGTGCAGCACGCCGACATCGTGCAGCAGCGCGGCGGTCGCCAGCGGCACGCAGCCGCGCTCGTCCATGCCGCTTTGAACGCCCAAGAAAACCGCGACCATCATCATCTGCAGGCTGTGCTGGTACAGGTCGGGCCGCTGCTCGCGCATCACGGTGAGCCGGAACGCGAGCGGCGCGGGCAAGGGGATCAGCGGCAGCGGCGCCAACAGGCGGGCCGGTGAACCCAAGGCCCGCACCAGCAATTGCGTTAAGGGCTGCTGGGCCACACCGCGCCCCGCCGCCACCAAAGCGGCGTGGTCGACCATGTCTTCGGCGACCAGATGGGTGTCGATGGGCTCGCGCAGCTTGTGCTGCACCAGCCGCTCATAGAGGCGGCTGTCGATGCGCGTGCCCTGGTCCACGAGCTTGATGCCGCTGTGCGAATAGATGGCGCCCCGGGTCACCACCCGGCACTTGTCCGCCAGGTCGGTGACCGCGCGCAGGTAGGGCGCGTTGTCGACAAGAAGCTCGGATGCGCTGGCATCGGTGGGGGTCGGCAGGTCATGCATGGGAGAAGGTCAAAGGGCAAAACACTGCCAGCGAATATACGGTGCCCTGCGCAGGGAGCCGCCGGAGCCGGCCCTATCGCTCAGGCAGCGCGTGCGGCGCCGCAGCCCCCCGCCCAGCAGACAGCACGGCCTGCGCCACCAGCACGACGAGCACATTGAGCAGCAGCGCGCTGAGGCCGGTGTACAGGGCATAAGAATGGCCACCCAGCACGAAGGCATGCACGGGCTTGATGCCGTCGGCAAAGGCCAGCGCCGTGCCGGTGGCCATGCCCACCACCCAGCCCAGCAGCAGGGCCGGCGCCCGGAAGACCTTGGCGAACAGGCCGAACACCACCGACGGGAAGGTCTGCACGATCCAGACGCCACCCAGCAGCTGCAGGTCCAGCGCGTACTGCGTGGGCACGAACAGGATGAACAGCAGGGCGCCGAACTTGACCACCAGCGAGGCGATCTTGGCGACCTTCGCCTCGCCGTGCGGCGACACGGCCGGGTTCACGTAGGCCTTCCAGAAATTGCGCGTGAAGAGATTGGCCGCACCGATGGACATCACGGCCGCTGGCACCAGTGCGCCGATGGCAATCGCCGCAAACGCAAAGCCGCTGAACCAGGCCGGAAACAGCGCACCGAACAGCGCCGGCACCACGTCGTTGGGGGTCTTGATTGCCAGGTGCGCGGCATGCGCCATGTAGCCCAGCAGCGCAATCAGGCCCAGCAGCAGCGTGTAGGCCGGCAGGAACACCGCGTTCTTGCGGATGGTGTCGGCGCTTTTGGCGGCGAAGATGCCGGTCAGCGTATGCGGGTACATGAAGGCCGCCAGGGCCGAGCCCAGCGCCAGGCTGGCATAGGGCAGCATCTGCGCGGGCTGCAGGATCAGGCCGGTGGCGCCGCCCTTGGCCGCAAAGGCATCGCCAGCCGCCTGGAACACGGCGCCATAGCCGCCCAGCTTGGCCGGCACCAGCACCACCGCCACCAGCACCACAATGTAGATCATCAGGTCCTTCACGAAGGCGATCAGCGCCGGCGCGCGCAGGCCGGCCGAGTAGGTGTAGAGCGCCAGGATGACGAAGGCCGCCGCCAGCGGAAACTCACCCGACAGCCCCAGCGCCTTGATGACCACCTGCATGCCCACCAGCTGCAGCGCGATGTACGGCATGGTGGCCACCACGCCTGTCAAGGCCACGGCCAGCTCCAGCGTGCGCGAGCCGTATTGACCATAGACCACGTCGGCCGCCGTCACGTGGCCGGCCTCTTTGGCCACGCGCCAGAGCCGCGGCATGATGGCAAAGACGATCGGATAGACCACGATGGTGTAGGGCAGCGCGAAGAAGCCGTAGGCCCCCACGGCATACACCAGCGCGGGCACCGCGATCACGGTGTAGGCCGTGTAGAAATCGCCGCCGACCAGAAACCAGGTGATCCAGCCACCGAAACGGCGCCCGCCCAGGCCCCACTCGTCCAGGTGCTGGCCCTGCGGACCGCCCGGCGGCGGCGCCGGGCCCCGCTGCCAGCGCGAAGCCACGAAGCCCATCACCGTGACCAGGGCGAAGAAAAAGATGAACACCGCCAAAGCGGTCCAGTGGATGGGGGAGTTGTCCATCATGCATCCTCCCCGCCCCGCGCCTTGTAGTAGCGGTACACCAGCCACGTCAGCAGCGCGGTGACGAACACCCAGGCCAGCTGGTACCAGTAGAAGAAGGGGAAGCCGAAAAGCGCGGGCTGTGCGTGGTTGTAGAACGGCACGTACAGCAGGCCGACAAACGGCAGCAGAAGAAGCACCCACATAGGTGGCCTTTCTTCACGAGGCGATGCCGAAAACTATACGCCTGGGCGCCGCAATGTACAGCGGCCGGCATTTCCTCTTTTCCCCACAGGGACATGGGTGGGCGCAGCATGCCCCTGGCCCGCAGCGCCCTGCTCGCGCATCCGCCAGCGCCCTTCCATGTTCAATCCAGCGCGAATGCCAAGGATGGCCGCAGACCGTGCCTTCGCACGGCCAGGCACTCCACCAAAGTGCGTTGGATTGGGCGCGGGGAATCAGAGCAGCGTGACGCCGGTCTTGGACTGCAGAAACGCGCGCGTGACCCCTGGGGCCAGCTCGACCACCTTCAGGCCCTGCGGCGTCACGTCCATCACGGCCAGGTCGGTGATGATGCGGTCCACCACACCCACGCCCGTGAGTGGCAGCGTGCACTGCGGCAGGATCTTGAGGTCTTCGGTGCCATCTTTCTTTTTGGCGACATGCTCCATGAGCACGATCACGCGCTTGACGCCCGCCACCAGGTCCATCGCACCGCCCATGCCCTTGACCATCTTGCCGGGGATCATCCAGTTGGCCAGATCGCCTTTTTCGCTGACCTGCATGGCACCAAGAATGGACAGGTTGATCTTGCCGCCGCGGATCATGGCAAAGCTGTCATGGCTGCCGAAGATGGACGACCCCTTAATGGTGGTCACGGTCTGCTTGCCCGCGTTGATGAGGTCGGCGTCGACCTGGTCTTCGGTCGGGAACGGGCCGATGCCCAGCATGCCGTTTTCCGACTGCAGCCACACTTCCTTGTCGCCCGTGAAATTGGCCACGAGCGTGGGGATGCCGATGCCGAGGTTCACATAGAAACCGTCCTCGAGTTCCTGCGCGGCACGCGCCGCCATCTGGTCTTGGGTCCACGGCATGGTCAGGCTCCTGTCTTTTCGCTGAGGGTGCGCTTTTCAATGCGCTTTTCGGGGTGCGGGTTGTGCACGATGCGGTGCACATAGATGCCCGGCAGATGGACCTCGTCGGGCACCATGTCGCCGGTTTCCACGATCTCCTCGACCTCCACGATGCAGACCTTGCCCGCCATGGCGGCGGCCGGGTTGAAGTTGCGCGCCGTCAGGCGGAACTGCAGGTTGCCGGACTTGTCGGCGCGGTGCGCCTTGACCAGGGCCACGTCCGGCACGAGCGAGCGCTCCATGACATAGGTCTCGCCATCGAACTCGCGCAGCTCCTTGCCCTCGGCCACCACGGTGCCCACGCCAGTCTTGGTGAAGAACGCCGGAATGCCGGCGCCCCCGGCGCGCAGCTTCTCGGCCAGCGTGCCCTGGGGCGTGAATTCGAGCTCGAGTTCGCCCGCCAGGTACTGGCGCTCGAACTCCTTGTTCTCGCCGACGTAGCTGGCGATCATTTTCTGGATCTGGCGCGTGTTGAGCAGCTTGCCCAGGCCAAAGCCGTCCACGCCGGCGTTGTTGGAGATCACCGTGAGGTTTTTCACCCCGCAGTCGCGCAGCGCATCGATCAAGGCCTCGGGAATGCCACACAGCCCGAAACCCCCGACGGCCAGCAACTGGCCATCGGCAACGACGCCCCGCAGCGCCTCGGCTGCAGAGGGAAATACCTTGTTCACATCGGTCTCCTAGTACAAATGGGTACGGTTAAGATACTACGTATTTTTATAAGTAGTTTTCCGTAGAGATTTGCACTATATGGGTTTTGATTACCGGCTGGCTTTCGATATGGCTCCTATGGGCTTGGTGCTCTCACGCAACCGCACGATGGTGGATTGCAACCAGCAATTGTGCGAGATGTTCGGCGCTTCGCGCGAAGTGCTGATCGGCCAGTCTTTTCAGATCCTCTACCCCAGCGCCGATGAATACGAAAGGTTGGGCGCGCGCATGGCGCCCATCCTCAACGCCCACGGTTATTACGCCGACAACCGCATCATGAAGCGCACCACGGGCGAGATGTTCTGGTGCCATGTCGCGGGCCGCGCGATCAACCGCGAAGCGCCCCACGAGTCGGGCATCTGGAGCTTTGAAGACCTGAGCGCGCAGCGCCCGGTCAAGGCCGACCTGACGGGCCGCGAGCGCGAAGTGGCAGCGCGCCTGCTCGAAGGCATGACCTCCAAGGAGATCGGCAAAGCGCTGACCATCAGCCACCGCACGGTCGAAATCTACCGCGCGCGCCTGATGCGCAAGTACGGCGCCTCCACCGCGGCCGACCTGGTGCACAAGCTGGTGACGGGCTGAAGACGCAGGCTTAAAGCGCCAAGTGCCCTTTGGCGAAAGTGGAACGTCGACCACAGCGACGAGACTCCCGGCACCGCAGACGCCCCTCCTCCTTTTTGACGGGCCGGAACGAAGCCCGTCACCTGCACAGCGGGCGCGCAACGCTCGCGCCCCTGCCCAGCCGGTTACGCCGCTGCCGTCGCGGCGGGCGAGCGTCCCAGCACTTCGAGCAGGTTCTTCGCCGCGCCCACGCCCATGTTCACGTAGGCGTCGCTGGTCACGCCGCCGATGTGCGGGCTGAGAATGAAATTCTTCTCGCCCTGGAACGGATGGCCGGCCGCCATGGGCTCCACGGCAAAGCTGTCGAGCCCCGCCGCCATCACCTGGCCCGAGCGCACGGCCGCCAGCAGCGCCGCTTCGTCGATGAGCCCGCCGCGCGCGGTGTTCACCACGATCACGCCACGCTTGCATTGCGCCAGCGTGTCGGCGTTGAGCATGCCGCGGTTCCCATCGGTCAGCGGGCAGTGCAAGGAAACAGCATCGGACTCGCGCCAGAGGGTCTCCAGATCCACGCTCTGCACCCAGGCCGGAAGGTTGCTGGCGAACGGGTCGAAGCCGATGACACGCATGCCGAACGCGTCGGCCATCCTGGCAAAGCGCAGGCCGATGGCGCCCAGGCCCACAAGGCCCACGGTGCGGCCGCAAAGCTCCAGGCTCTTGTGCGTGGCCTTGTCCCAATGGCCGGCGTGCATGCGCGCATCCAACGCCACCACCGACTTGGCGCAGGCCAGCAGCAGCGCCAGCGCCTGCTCGGCCACGGCCGCTGCGTTGGCACCCACGGCGGCCACCACCTCGATGCCACGCGCTTGGGCTGCCACCTTGTCGATCGTGTCCGTGCCGCTGCCGTGCTTGGAGATGACCTTGAGCGAGGGCGCCGCATCCATCACCGCTGCGCCCACCTTGCCGTAGCGCACGATGATGGCCACGGGGTCGTGCCGCTGGCACAGCGCCACCAGATCCTCCTCGGTGGGTGTCTTTCCTGCATAGACGATCTCGTACCCGCTGAGCAGGTCCAGCGCCTGCTGCGCCAGGTCGGCGCCCGTGACGATGATGGCGGCGCTCACAGCAACTCCCCTTCCTTGAGCACACCCGCGGCGCGCAAAGCGGCTGGCAGCCACTTGGAGGCCGTGTCGCCACGCGCGATGGCTGCGATGCGCGCCGCTTCGTCAGCCACCTTCTTGGCGGCCAGCGCCAGCATGGCGGGCGCCTTGGCGCGCTCGATGACGACCACGCCGTCGGCGTCGCCCACCACCAGGTCGCCCGGGTTCACCATGGCGCCGCCGGCCGAGATCGGGTGGTTGATGCGGCCGGGCACATACTTGGTCGGACCGGCAGGGTTGAAGCCGGCGCTGAACACGGGAAAACCCAGATCCAGCAGTTCCAGCCTGTCGCGGATGGCGCCATCCACGATCACGCCAGCCAGGCCCAGCTTCTTGCAGGCGCTGAGCATCAGCGTGCCCATGAGCGCGGCAGTCTGGTCGCCCTTGCCGTCGACCACCAGCACGTCGCCGGGCTTGGCCAGTGCGATGGCGGCGTGGATCATGAGGTTGTCGCCCGGGCGCACCTCGACGGTGAAGGCCGGGCCGGCGACCTTCATGTCATGGTGCACGGGCGCCACGCGACTGTGCATGGTGCCGCGTCGGCCAGCCACGTCGGCCAGGATGGCGGCCTGGAAGGTCGCCGCTTTATTCACGACCTCGGCGCTCACGCGCTCGATGTCACGGATGACTTCGGAAAGTGGGCTCATGGTGGTTCAGTCCGATGAAGAGGAAAAAGAAGAAATAGAGAGTGGTGCGGTAGTACGGCGGAACCCGGCCTTAATCGGCCTTGATGCCGGCCCGGATGACCCTGTTCTGGGACGGAGTCCACCTTCTATGGGTATCCGAGCGCCTTGCCGACTTCCTGGCTCAGGCGCTGCACGGTGGCGACGTGGCAGACGCGAACACGGTCTGGCTCTGCTCGACCACGAAGTCGCTCATGCTGGGGACGTTGGGGGCCGCGTCAGTCCAGGCTCGCGCCCGAATCCTTGACGATCTTGGCCCAGCGGGGCACTTCAGTGCGCAGCAGTTGGCCGAACTGTTCTGCGGTCCCGCCCAGGATATCGCCGCCTTCGGAGCGCAGCTTGTCGGCCACGTCGGGCTGTTGCAGCGCCTGGTTGATAGCCTTGTTGAGCTGCGCCACGATGGGCGCAGGCGTTCCAGCCGGTGCAAGGATTCCGAACCAGGTCACTGCCTCAAAGCCCTTGTAGCCCGACTCTGCCAGAGTGGGTGTATCCGGCAACTGGGCTGCGCGCTTGGCCGAGGTGATGGCAATGACCTTGAGTTTGCCGTTGCGCACTTGGCCCAGCAGCGTGGGCACCGACGACATGTACAAATCAATCTGCCCACCCAGCAGGTCCGTCATGGCCTGGGAGGCGCCCTTGTAGGGGATGTGGCGCAGCTTGATGCCGGCGGCGTTCTCGGCCAGTTCACCGGACAGGTGGGCCACGGTGCCGTTGCCGGAATAACCCAGGGTGACGACGTCGGGCTTGCTCTTGGCGGCGGCCACCACGTCGGCAAAGGTTTTATACGGGGAACTGGCGGGTGCAGCGATCACGATGGGCGAAGACGACACCAGCGCCACGGGCACGAGGTCCTTGAGGGGGTCGTAGGGCAGCTTGGCGTAGAGCGAGGGGTTGATGGCCAAGTTGCTGGTCTGGCCCATGACCAGGGTGTAGCCGTCAGGGGCAGCCTTGGCCGCGGCATCCACACCCAGGTTCCCGCCCGCACCAGGGCGGTTGTCCACGATCACATTCCACTTGTTCTGATCGGTCAGCTTCTGCGCCACGGTACGGGCAATCATGTCCGTGCCGCCGCCGGGTGGGAATGGCACGATGAAGCGGATCGGCTTGTTCGGATAGGCGGCCTGCGCCCAGGCCGCCCCGGTGGGCAAGACAGCAGCGGCAAGGCCCAAGAAGGTTGCACACAGACGTGTGGCAAAGGAATGCGAACGCGATGAAATTGGCATGGATTTGTCTCCGTTGTGGTGATCGTCACGGCGTCGGCATGCGGGTCCGAGGCCGTGGGGCGCGACTGTACGCAGGCGTTTCAATCCATACAATGGCGTTGCGCACAACGAAACGAATTGCACCATGGGCAACCCACAGAAAACCGCCTCGGCCAGTGCCGAACCAGCGCCGCCTAGTCCGTCCTTCCCCGGCAACACTGCCGCACCGATAGTCGGCAACGACGCCGGGGGCGTCGCCGCGGTCACCCGAGCCCTGCATGTGCTGGAAGCGTTTGCCCTGGGCGAATCCAGCCTTTCCCTGGCCGAGTTGAGCCGCCGTTGCGGCTTACACAAGAGCACGGTGCTGCGCTTGGCGCGCACGCTTGCGCAGTCGGGCTTCATGGTGCAGCGCGAAGACGGCGACTGGCGCCTGGGCCCCGCCGCAGGCTGGCTGGGAGCGCGCTACCGGGCGGGGTTTGACGTACAAAACGTGCTCGAACCCGCGCTGCGCGAATTGACACACGCTACGGGTGAAAGCGCTGCCTTCTACGTGCGCGAGGGCCAGGTGCGCACCTGCCTGGTGCGCGTGGAAGGTCCCCAGGCTCTGCGCCACCATGCACGCATGGGCGAGGGCCTGCCACTGGACAAGGGGTCGCCTGGGCGGGTGATTCTGGCCTTCTCGGGAGAGCCTGGCAAAGCGTATGAAGAAATCCGCCGAAAGGGCTACCACTGGTCCATCGGCGAGCGCGAACAGGGCGTAGCCACCGTGTCGGCCCCGGTGTTCGGCATGCACTGGCGGCTCATGGGTTCGGTGTGCATCTCGGGCCCGGCATCGCGCCTGCCTGCCCCCAAGCTCGAAGCCCTCGCACAGACCGTGATCGCCGCAGCCACCCGCCTTTCGTACGCACTGGCCGGCAACACGGCACCACCTTCGCAGCGTCTGGTGCGCGCCGCCCAATGGCATCCGTGATACTGCCGGTGCACGACAACAGGAGACCGACTTGACCCGCTACCCCTTTCCCGACCTCAACACCCTGCCCGAAGACATCCAGGCCAAAGTGCTGGAAGTGCAAGAAAAAGCCGGTTTCATTCCCAACGTGTTTTTGGCCTTTGCGCGGCGCCCGGCCGAGTGGCGAGCCTTTTTTGCCTACCACGACGCACTGATGGATCCCGAAAGCGCGGGCCGCACCAGCAGCCTCACCAAGGGCGAGCGCGAGATGATCGTCACCGCCACCAGCGCGACCAACCAGTGCCTGTACTGCGTGGTGGCGCACGGCGCCCTTCTGCGCATCTACGAGAAGAAACCCTTTGTGGCCGACCAGGTGACGGTCAACCACCGCAAGGCAGACATCACACCGCGCCAGCGCGCCATGCTCGACTTCGCTATGAAGGTCTGCCAGCGCTCGCACGAGATCGAGGACGCCGACTTCGCCGCGCTGCACGCGCACGGCTTCGACGACGAGGACGCCTGGGACATCGCCGCCATCACCGCGTTCTTTGGCCTGTCCAACCGCATGGCGAGCTTTGCCGGCATGCAGCCCAACCCCGAGTTCTACCTGATGGGCCGCGTGCCGCGGCAGAAGTAATACTATCTTTTTGATAGCATCCAACGCTTACCCTGAAAGCGCTGCAGCCACTTTTCATTCAAAAATCAGGCTGTGACCAGGGCCCGCATCCAGTCGGGCAAGGACTCGGCCTTTTGCCGGGGAAAATCCACCCAGATGGTGGTGGCGCCGCCGGCGGCGCAGATGACGCCGGGCTCGCCCACGCGCTCGAGCGTGCCCCAGGTCTCGAACGTGGTGCGGCCCGGGTCGCTGACATACAGCTTGAGCAACACCTCGTCGGGGTACTGCAGCTGCTGGTAGAAATTGCAGAACGCGTTGACGATCACCGGGCCCTGGCCCTGCGGGTCGGGCGTGCAGCCCACCTTGTACATCCACTCGATGCGCGCGGTCTCCAGGTAGCGAAAGTACACCGTGTTGTTGACGTGGCCCATGGCATCCATGTCGCCCCAGCGCACCGGAAAGCGCAGTTCGTGCACCAGCTTTTTGGTTTCGGGAATCTCGATCTTCACGCCAGCACCCGCCGTCACACCGCAAAACCGTCGTCGGCCGCGATCACCGCGCCGTTGACAAAATGGCTCTGGTCGCTGGCCAGCAGCACGATCAGGGCGTCCAGGTCCTGCGGCTGGCCGACGCGCTTGCGCGGCAGCATGGCCACGAGCTTCTGGCCCGGCTCGGTCTCCCAGTGGTGGTGGTTGATCTCGGTGTCGATGTAGCCCGGGCACAGCGCGTTGACGTTGATACCAAAGCGCCCCCATTCCAGCGCCATGGCCTTGGTCATTTGCACGACGGCCGCCTTGCTCATGCAATAGACGCCGATCTGCGGCAGCACCTTGAGCCCCGCCATAGAGGCGATGTTGATGATGCGCCCGCCCGTGAAGCCCCCGGGCGCGGCGCCGCGCGAGCGCGCGATCATGCGTTTGCCCACTTCCTGCGCCACGAAGAAGGCGCCTTTGACATTGGTGTCGAAGATGAAGTCGCAGTCCTCAGGCGTCACGTCCTGCAGGCGCTGCGTGGTGCTCACGCCCGAGTTGTTGACCAGGATGTCGATCGAGCCCATCTCGGTTTCGGCGTGGGCGACGGCCGCCTTGATGGAGTCGGGGTCGGTCACATCGAGCTCGACCACGTGCGCGTCGCCCCCCTCGGCCTCGATGCGCGCGCGCAGGTCCTTGAGTTTTTCCAGGCGCCGGCTGGCCAGCACCACGCCCGCGCCAGCGGCCGCCAGCGTGCGCGCAAACTGCGCCCCGAGGCCGCTGGAGGCGCCGGTCACGAATGCCACGCGGCCTGATAAATCGATGCTGTAAGCCATGGACACCTCTTGGACTGTTCGGCCATTGTTCAGTGGTAGGACGCACGTTCGATTGTGTGCGCAGCCCCCAATACAATCAGTCGCGCGCCAGACAGAGCCTGCAGGCCCTGTCTGCTGAGAATCCTCCATTATCAAACGCCCGACGAGACGCTCATGACCAACGAAGAAATCCTCGCCCAGTACGGCCCCCGCGAAGCCATGGAATACGACGTGGTCGTAGTCGGCGGCGGCCCTGCCGGCCTGTCCACCGCCATCCGTCTCAAGCAGCTTGCCGCGCACAGCGGCAAGGACCTCTCGGTCGTGGTGCTCGAAAAGGGCTCCGAGCCCGGCGCGCACATTCTCTCGGGCGCCATCATGGACCCCAAGGCGTTGACCGAGCTGTTTCCCAATTGGAGGGAGCTGGGCGCACCGCTGCACCAGCCCGTCACCGACGACGCCATGGTGTTCCTGGGCGAAAAATCGTCATTCCGCACGCCCAACTTCCTGCTGCCCGAGTGCTTCCAGAACCACGGCAACTACATCGTCAGCCTGGGCAATGTCACGCGCTGGCTGGCCGAGCAGGCCGAGGGCCTGGGCGTGGAGATCTTCCCCGGCTTTCCTGCGGCCGAGGTGCTCTACAACGCCGACGGCTCCGTCAAGGGCGTGGCCACCGGCAACATGGGCGTGGGCAAGGACCACGAACCCACGGCCGACTTCCAGCTGGGCATGGAGCTGCACGCCAAGTACACGATTTTTGCCGAGGGCGCGCGCGGCAGCCTGGGCCGGCAGCTGCTGGCCCGGTTCAAGCTCGACGAGGGCCGTGATCCGCAGGCCTATGGCATCGGCGTCAAGGAGCTGTGGGAGATCGATCCGGCCCGCCACCAGCCCGGCTTCGTGCTGCACACCGCCGGCTGGCCGATGGACGCCGACACCTACGGCGGCGCCTTCCTCTACCACGCCGAAGACAACAAGGTGGCGCTGGGCTTCATCACGGGCCTGGACTACAGCAACCCCTACCTGAGCCCGTTCGAGGAATTCCAGCGCTGGAAGACCCACCCCAACATCCGCTGGTACCTTGAAGGCGACGCTTCCAAGGGCATCAAGCCGGCCAAGCGCATCGGCTACGGCGCGCGCGCCATCACGGCCGGCGGCCTGATGTCGCTGCCCAAGACGGTGTTCCCCGGCGGCGCGCTGGTCGGCTGCGAGGCCGGCTACCTGAACGTGAGCCGCATCAAGGGCAGCCACGCCGCCATCAAGACCGGCATGCTGGCCGCCGAGGCCGCGTTCGACGCGATCCAGGCGGGCCGCCAGCACGACGAGCTCAGCGCCTACCCCAAGGCGTTTGAGGACAGCTGGCTCTACACCGAGCTCAACAAGGCGCGCAATTTCAAAGCCTGGTTCAAGAAGGGGCTGACCACCGCCACGCTGATGAACGGCATCGAGCAGTTCGTGCTCAAGGGCAACATCCCGTGGACGCTGCACCGCCACACGCCCGACCACGCCAGCCTCAAGCCCGCGGCCCAGTGCAAGCCCATCGTCTACCCCAAGCCCGACGGCAAGCTCACCTTCGACCGACTCTCGAGCGTGTTCATCAGCAACACCAACCACGCCGAAGACCAGCCGGCCCACCTCACGCTCAAGGATGCGAGCGTGCCGGTCAACGTCAACCTGGCCCAGTACGCGGGCCCCGAGGCGCGCTACTGCCCGGCCGGCGTGTACGAATTCGTGCCCGACGAAGCCCAGGGCGGCAGCGCCCAGCGCCTGCAGATCAATGCGCAAAACTGCGTGCACTGCAAGACCTGCGACATCAAGGACCCGACGCAGAACATCGTCTGGGTCACGCCCGAAGGCGGCGGCGGCCCGAACTACTCTGGCATGTAAAAACCATAGCACTCTGCGCTTTGTGGGCCTGCGTTGCAGGCCCTTTTTCATGTCGCATCCAAACCGGCCACCGCAGCAGCGCAGCGGGCGCCTCCGCGCCCTGGCCGCGGTCCGGCACAAACCCAGAAATAGGAACATACTGGCGCCACCTCACCCCCCGGGGTCTCCTCGCGGGCGTGACCCCACGATGGAGAAATGGCATGCCGTCCACCCCATTGAGCCCGCCCTTTGCCCTGCGCAGGCGCCACGTCATCGGCGGGGCCCTGGCCGCCGCCACCGTGGCGCTGTGGCCCTGGACACCGGCCTTTCCGGTGGAAGGCGGTGCGCAGACCACCTTCCTGACCTTGTCCCAGCTGCTCACCGGACGCGACACGCTGGACCCGACGCTGGGCCGCCGCTTGCTGGAGGCGCTGCAGGCCAGCGACACGAGCTTCGACCAGCACGCCACCGATCTGCTCGGCCTCCTGCAAACGCGCAAAGTCCTGCTGCCCAACTTGCCAGCGCTGCTGACCGCTGAAAAGCCGCCCTTCGCCGCACTGCCCAGCCAGGTCATGGCGGCCTGGTACCTTGGTGTCGTGGGCGATGGACCACAGGCCCGCGTCGTGGCCTTCGAACACGCCCTCAATGCCGCCACCGTCTCGGACAAGCTCAGGCCGCCCACCTACGCCTATGGCGCGCCCGGCAGCTGGAGCGCCAACCCCAACACCTGAGGTGCCTATGCCGCAAGACCTCTCCGCAGATTTCGTCATCGTCGGTTCCGGCATCATCGGCGCGCTGCTGGCACGCAAGCTTGCCCTGGCTGGCGCCTCGGTGCTGATGCTCGAAGCCGGCCCGCTCGTCACGCGGGCCGAACTGGTGGCGCGCTTTCGCAACTCGCCGCGCCGCAGCGACTGGATGTCGCCCTACCCGCCCTCGCCCTGGGCGCCGCACCCCGTCTACCAGCCCGAAGACAACGGCTACCTGGTGCACGCCGGCCCCTACCCCTACAAGGCCGAATACATCCGGCAGGTGGGCGGCAGCACCTGGCACTGGGCCGCGCAGGCATGGCGCAACGTGCCCAACGACTTCCGCATCCACAGCCTCTATGGCGTGGGCGTAGACTGGCCCTTTGGCTACGACGAGCTGGAGCCCTATTACCAGGAGGCCGAGGAGATCATGGGCGTCTCGGGCGCGCCCAATACCGGCTCGCCGCGCAGCAAGCCCTTTCCCATGGAGCCGGTGGCCGAGGTCTGGGCGATGCGCCGCCTGCGTGAACGCCTCGCCCCCGAATACGCCGTGGTCGGCAACACCACCGCGCGCAACAGCCGCGCCTACGATGGCCGCCCGCCCTGCTGCGGCAACAACAGCTGCCAGCCGATCTGCCCGATCGACGCGCAATACCACGGCGGCCTGGCCGTGGACGCGGCCCTGGCGGCCGGCGCCAAGCTGCAGGTCAACGCCAATGTGTTCAAGCTGGAGCACGATGGCGCCGCCCGCATCACCGCGGCGCACTACTACGACCCCGACAAGCGCTCACACCGCGTCACCGGCAAAACCTTCATCGTCGCGGCCAACGGGGTGGAAAGCCCGCGCCTGCTGCTGCTGTCGCAAAGCGACAAGTTCCCGCACGGCCTTGCCAACAGCCGCGACATGGTGGGCCGCCACCTGATGGACCACCCCAGCACCTCGCTGACCTTCGACGCCGACGAGGACGTGTGGCTGGGCCGGGGGCCGCAGAGCCCCAATTCCATCAACACCATGCGCGACGGCGCCTTCCGCTCGGAGCATGCGGCCTACCGGCTCGACTTCACCAACATCTCCCGCGTGGACGTGACCACCAGGACGCTGATCTCTGAAGGGGTGTACGGGCCCGAGTTCGAACGCCGCCTGCGCTACAGCGCCGCCCGCGAAATGAACGTCAAGAATGTGCTGGAGGTGCTGCCGAGGCCCGAGCACCGCATCGCGCTCAGCGACCAGAAAGATGCCATGGGCCTGCCCAAGCCCCAAACCCACTACTCGATCGACGACTACACCCGCGCCGGCCATGTGCGTTCGCAGCAAGACTTCAAGCGCATTGCCGAACTGATGGGGGGCATCAACCTGCGCTTCAGCAAGGATGGTGACTTCGCCAACAACCAGCACATCTGCGGCACCGTGAGCATGGGCACCGACCCGGCCGTGTCGGTGTGCGACGAATGGGGCCGGGCGCACGACCACGAGAACCTGTACCTCGCGGGCACCGGCGTGCTGCCCACCTCTTCCACCTGCAATTCGACGCAAAACGGCATCGCGGTGGCCCTGCGCAGCGCGCAGCACCTGCTGGCGCAGCGGACCGGTCAGCCGGTGCCGCGCGCCGCCGCCCCCAGCGCCAGGAGCTGAGCATGCGCACTTGCCTGAACTCTTGTCTTCGCACAGGCCTGGTTGCGGCCCTGTGTCTGGTGGCGCTCAGCGCCCGGGCCCAGGCCCCGGCCACCGCACCCCAAGACCTGGTCGAACGCGGCCGCTACCTCGCGACGGCGGGCGACTGCGTGGCCTGCCATACAGCGCCCCAAGGCGCGGCCATGGCCGGCGGCCTGGCTATCGCCACCCCGCTGGGCGCCATTTACTCCACCAACATCACGCCCTCGAAAACCTCGGGCATCGGCAACTACACGCTGGCGCAATTCACGGCCGCCCTGCGCCAGGGGCGGCGCGCCGACGGGGCCTACCTGTACCCGGCCATGCCGTACACGGCCTATGCCAAGACCACCGACGATGACATGGCGGCGATGTACGCCTACTTCATGCACGGCGTCGCGCCCATCGACAGCGCCCCCCCGGCCACCCAGCTGCCTTTCCCTTTCAGCATCCGGGCCTCCCTGGCCGTGTGGAATGCCTTGTTCCTCGACACCACGCCCTACCAGCCCAACGCACAGCAGACGCCCGAATGGAACCGGGGCGCCTACCTGGTGCAGGGCCTGGCCCATTGCAGCGCCTGCCATACGCCGCGCAACGCCCTGATGGCCGAAGACCCCAAGCGCAGCCTGGGCGGCGGTGAAGCCGGGCCATGGCACGCGCCCAACATCTCGTCCGACACCCAGGGCGGCATCGGTGGCTGGTCCGAAGACGAACTGGTGCGCTACATGCGCGAAGGCCATGTGGTCGGCAAAGGCTCCAGCGGCGGCCCGATGGCCGAAGCCGTGGACCACAGCCTCAGCCGACTGTCCGAGGCCGACCTGCACGCGATGGCCGTGTACCTCAAATCCACGCCCGCCATCGCAGACCCCGCCGCTACCCAGCCCGCCTACTCCTGGGGCCAGGCCACGGACCAGCTGGCCAGCATCCGCGGCGTGGCACTGCCGCAAAACCTCGGCAGCATGACCGGACCGCAGCTCTACGACGCGTTCTGCGCCAGCTGCCACCAGGCGCAGGCGCAAGGCAGCGCCGACGGCAAGCTGCCCGCGCTGTTCCACCACAGCACCCTGGGGCGCAGCAACACCAACAACCTCGTGCTGTCCATTCTGCAAGGCGTGCCACGGCACGGTCGCGACAGCATCATGCCGGCCTTCGCGCACGAGCTCACCGACCCGCAGATCAGCACCTTGAGCAACTATCTGCTCAAGGAATATGGCAACCCCCAGGCCCGCGTCACCAAAAGCCAGGTGGCCCGATTGCGCAGCAACGCCCCGGACAACACCCTGGTCCAGCTGGCCCGCTGGGGCATGGCCATCGCTGTTCTGATCGTGCTGCTCGTGCTGGGCTGGGCCATCCGGCGCGCGCAAAGGCGCAAGCACGCTCCGCCGCGCTGACTGCGCGCCGCGCCACCCCTGCCCCCTCGCTGCGCTGCAGTAGACTCGCCCGCGGGGCCCGGCGACCCTCCTGCGCGGGCCTTCTCGGAATCAAGCAGGACACAACGACAGATACAAGGTTGGAGATGGAAATGAAGCAAATGTCTTGGGCACCCCTGGGCGCATTGGCACTGGCCATGGCGTTCATCGCACCGGCCCACGCCCAGCAGAAATCGGTCGCCGTCACGGCCATCGTCGAACACCCGGCACTCGACGCCGTGCGCGACGGTGTGCAGGCCGCCCTCAAGGAAGCGGGCTTCGAATCGGGCAAGAACCTGAAGTGGCAGTACCAGAGCGCCCAAGGCAACACCGGCACGGCCGCGCAGATCGCGCGCAAGTTCGTTGGCGACAAGCCCGACGCCATCGTCGCCATCGCCACGCCCTCGGCCCAGGCCGTGATCGCCTCGACCAAGACCGTGCCCGTGGTGTTCTCGGCCGTGACCGACCCCGTCGCCGCCAAGCTCGTGCCCAGCTGGAACGCCTCGCACACCAACGTGACCGGCGTGTCCGACCTGCTGGCGCTCGACAAGCAGATGGATCTCGTCAAGCAGGTCGTGCCCAATGCCAAGCGCGTGGGCATGGTCTACAACCCCGGCGAAGCCAACTCGGTGGTCGTGGTCAAGCAGATGAAAGAGCTGCTGCCCAAGCTGGGCATGACGCTGGTCGAAGCCGCCGCGCCGCGCTCGGTGGACGTGGGCAGCGCCGCGCGCAGCCTGATCGGCAAGGTCGACGTGATCTACACCAATACCGACAACAACGTGGTCTCGGCCTACGAAGCGCTGGTCAAGGTCGGCCAGGAAGCCAAGATCCCGCTCGTCGCCTCGGACACCGACAGCGTCAAGCGCGGTGCGATTGCCGCTTTCGGCATCAACTACCGCGACCTGGGCGAGCAGACCGGCCGCATGGTCGCGCGCATCCTCAAGGGCGAGAAGCCCGGCGACATCAAGCCCGAAGTGAGCACCAAGATGGAGCTGTTCGTGAACCCCGGCGCCGCCGAGAAGCAGGGCGTGAAGCTCTCCGACGCGCTCGTCAAGTCGGCCGCGCAAGTGGTGCAATGAGCGCCTGAGCGCCCTTGGGGCGCCGCACGGCGCAACCCACCGGCAGGGGCCATGCACCGCATGGCTCCTGCTTTCTTTTAATTCCACCGTTGGCCGTCCATGTCTCTCTTTTCCCTGCTCGGCGCCATTGAAATCGGCCTGATCTTCAGCCTCGTGGCGCTGGGCGTGTTCATTTCGTTCAGGCTGCTGCGCTTTCCCGACCTGACCGTGGACGGCAGCTTTCCGCTCGGCGGCGCGGTCTGCGCCATCCTGATCTCCTCGGGCGTCAACCCCTGGCTGGCCACGCTGGCCGCCACCGTCGCGGGCGCCTTCGCCGGGCTCGTCACCGGCTGGCTCAATGTGCGCCTCAAGATCATGGACCTGCTGGCCAGCATCCTGGTGATGATCGCGCTGTACTCGATCAACCTGCGCGTCATGGGCGGCCCCAATGTGCCGCTCATCAACGACCCCACGCTGTTCACCCTGCTGCAGCCCGCCGGCATGGACGACTACGTGGCGCGCCCGCTGCTGCTGGCCGTCATCGTCATCGCCGCCAAGCTGTTCATGGACTGGTTCTTCTCGACCGAACGGGGCCTGGCGATCCGCGCCACCGGCTCCAATGCGCGCATGGCCCGCTCGCAGGGCGTCAACACCGGCGCCATGGTGCTGCTGGGCATGGCCGTCTCCAACGCCTTGGTGGGCTTGGCGGGCGCGCTGTTTGCCCAGACGCAGGGCGGCTCCGACATCTCCATGGGCATCGGCACCATCGTCATCGGCTTGGCGGCGGTGATCGTGGGCGAGAGCATCCTGCCGTCGCGCCGCCTGATCTACGCCACGCTGGCCGTCGTCATCGGTGCCATCGTCTACCGCTTTTTCATCGCGCTGGCGCTCAACAGCGACTTCATCGGCCTCAAGGCGCAGGACCTGAACCTGGTCACGGCCGTGCTCGTCACCATCGCGCTGGTCATTCCCCAGCTCAAGCGCAAGCTGGCCAAACGCCGCCCGAACTGAGCGCACCCGAGAGAAGACCCATGCTGAGCGCCCAAAACCTCGAAATCACCTTCAACCCCGGCACGCCGATCGAAATGCGCGCGCTGCGCGGCATGTCGCTCGACATCCCGGCCGGCCAGTTCGTCACCGTCATTGGCTCCAACGGGGCCGGCAAGTCCACCTTCCTGAACGCCATCTCGGGCGACCTGGCGGTGGACAGCGGCCGCGTCACCATCGACGGCAGCGACGTCACGCGCCTGCCCGTATGGGAGCGCTCATCGCGCGTGGCCCGCGTGTTCCAGGACCCCATGGCCGGCACCTGCGAAGACCTGACCATCGAAGAGAACATGGCCCTGGCGCAGCAGCGCGGCACGCGCCGCGGCCTGCGCAGCGCCGTCAAGACCGCACTGCGCGAGACCTTCCGCGCGCGCCTGGCCACGCTGGGCCTGGGGCTGGAGAGCCGCCTCACCGACCGCATCGGTCTGCTCTCGGGCGGCCAGCGCCAGGCCGTGAGCCTGCTGATGGCGGCGCTGCAGCCCTCGCGCATCCTGCTGCTCGACGAGCACACCGCCGCGCTCGACCCGCGCACCGCCGACTTCGTGCTGCAGCTGACGGCGCGCATCGTGGCCGAGAACCGGCTCACCACCATGATGGTCACGCACAGCATGCGCCAGGCGCTGGACGTCGGCGAGCGCACCGTCATGCTGCACCAGGGCCAAGTGGTGCTGGACGTGTCGGGCGAGGAACGCAGCCGCCTCGACGTGCCCGACCTGCTCCAGATGTTCGAGAAGGTGCGCGGCGAAAAACTGGCCGACGACGCACTGCTGCTGGGCTAAGCCCGTGGCACCTGCCTGCGCTCCTTCCGGGGCTGCAGACAGGCCTTCAACATCAAAATCGATAGCTGCTAGCGCTTTACCAACAAGCGTTAGAGGCCGATTTGACCTGAAACAGACTCAATCGGCGAACAGCGGCAGATCGGCTTTCTTCAGCGTGCGCAGCACGAAGCTGGAGCGACTGTGGCGGATGCCCTTGATCTTGTAGAGCTTCTCGCGCAGAAGGCGCTCGTAGTCGCGCGTGTCCTTGACCACCACGCGCAGCAGGTAGTCGTAGTCGCCCGACACCAGGTGCGCCTCGATCACCTCGGGAATGCTGGCCAAGGTTTCGCCAAACTTTTCCAGCGTGTTGTCGGAGTGGCTGTCAAGCGTGACCTGCACCAGCACCGTGTCGCCCAGCCCGAGGGCGTGCGGGTTCAGGCGCACGGTGTAGCCCTCGATCACGCCGGCCTCTTCCATCTTCTTGATGCGCCCCCAGCAGGGCGAGGGGCTCAGGCCCACGGCCTGGCCGATGTCCTGCAGGCTGGCGCGCGCATTGCCCTGCAGAACGGCGAGAATTTTTCTGTCCAATCGATCCATTCGCCGCATTATTCACAGAATGGCGATTTGTCAGAATAATTTTCTGCATTCTCAGAAAAACGTCGCAAATTCAGAAAAACCGTCTCCCCCCGCCGCACCATACTTGAACCATCAAGGCGCTCTTACCGGAGCGCACAAACCGACAGGCCCCCGACTGGTTACCGCCAGCTCCGGGGGCGCCTGGCAAGCCCGCGCCCCCTGCGGCATCCCGTCTCCCCCTGCACCACGGCCTTTTCTGGCACACCCGCGCAAACCCCGATGTCCCTGGCCATGTTGCAGCGCCATAATTTTTGCGAGTGGCACGCCGCACGCCCGCCGTGGCAGGCACCCCGCCCAACCCCCGCAAAAATCCCGACAGGAGACTCCATGCAATTGACCAAACTCGCCCTCGGCCTGGGCCTCGCGCTCGGCTTTGCTGCCGCCGCATCCGCACAGACCACCATGCGCATCAGCATCTCGACGGCGCAGAACTCGCACCAGGGCGTGGCCATCGATACGTTTGCCAAGGAAGTCGAAAAGCGCACGGGCGGGCGCTACAAGGTGCAGACCTTCTACAACGGCGCCCTCGGCGGCGAGCGCGAATCCATCGAAGCCGTGCAGCTGGGCACGCAGGAACTCGCCTTCAGCTCGACCGGCCCGGTGCCCAACTTCGTGCCCGAGACGAAAATCCTCGACGTGCCCTTCCTGTTCCGCGACAAGGCGCACGCCCGCGCCGTGCTCGACGGCCCCATCGGCCAGGAGATGCTGACCAAGTTCGACGCCAAGGGCTTCAAGGCCCTGGCCTGGGCCGAGAACGGCTTTCGCCACATGACGAACAGCAAGCGCGATGTGAAGGACCCGGCCGACCTCAAGGGCCTGAAGATGCGCACCATGGAGAACCCGGTGCACATCGCCGCCTACAAGGGCTTTGGCATCATCACCACGCCCATGGCCTTCCCCGAGGTGTTCACCGCGTTGCAGCAGGGCACCGTCGACGGCCAGGAGAACCCGCTGCCCGTCATCATCTCGGCCAAGTTCGACCAGGTGCAAAAGCACCTGACGCTGACCGGCCACGTCTACTCGCCCTGCATCTTCGTGATGAACAAGGCGTCTTTCGACAAGCTCTCGGCCGCCGACAAGCAGGCCTTCCTCGACGCCGCCAAGGAAGGCACCAAGGCCAACCGCGCGCGCGTGGACGAGGACGACGCCAAGGGCGTGGCCGACCTGCGCGCCAAGGGCATGACGGTGATCGACACCATCGACAAGGCCAAGTTCGTGGCGGCGCTCGCCCCGGTCAACGCCGAGTTCGAAAAGCAGTTCGGCAAGGCCACGCTCGACAAGATCCGCAACGTCAAGTAAGTCGATCCAACTTCTCTTTTCATAGCTATCAACGCCCGTCGGTATTGCACCAACGGGCGTTTTCATTCCAAAACTCTGCTCTTTGGGGTGCGCATCCCGGCGCGCCCGTGCAGTCCCATGAAAAATCAATTCCTTACTTTTGAACGCTGGTGCACGTCGGTCGCCATGTGGGGCGCCTGCGCCATGCTCGCCATCGCGTCCGCGCTCGGCATGTTCCAGATTCTGATGCGCTTCGTGTTCGAGCAACCCGCCGAGTGGACCGAGGTGCTGATCCGCTTCAGCCTGATCTGGATGGTGTTCCTCGGCATCCCGGCGGCCTTCCGCCAGGGCGCCATGGTCAGCGTGGACGTGCTCTACCGCTGGAGTCCACCCCATCTGCAGCGCGTGCTGGAATGGGTCGTGGCGCTCGCCGCGCTCACGCTGATCGCCATCATCATCTGGTGGGGCTGGGACTACACCCAGCGCGGCGCCGTGCAGAGCATGGCGGGCCTCGAATCGGTGTCGATGTTCTGGGCCTATCTGGCGATGCCGGCCGGTGGTGTGTTCTGCGTGGTCGGCATCATCGGCAACCTGATCGATCCGCGCCGCATGGAACTGGAGACCGCGCAATGACCAGCGTCATGATCTCCACCATGGTGGTGTGCTTCGCGCTCACCGTTTCCGTTGCGGTGTCCATCGGATTGGCGGCCATCCTGGGCATCCAGGCGTCGAACGCGCACATGCTGATTTCCGTGAAGGAAATGTTCGGCGCCATCAACAAGTTTCCGCTGGCCGCCATTCCGTTCTTCATCCTGGCCGGCAACCTGATGGAGACCGGCGGCATCTCGCGCCGCCTGGTCGAGTTCGCCAAGAGCATCGTCGGCGGCGTGCAGGGCGGCCTGCCGATGACCTGCGTGCTCACCTGCATGATCTTCGCGGCGGTGTCGGGCTCGTCGGTGGCGACCACGTTCGCGATCGGCGCCATCCTGATCCCCGCGCTCATCAAGCACGGCTACCCCACCAGCTACGCCGCCGCGCTGCAGGCCACGAGCGCCGAGCTCGGCGTGATCATTCCGCCGTCGATTCCGCTGATCCTCTACGGCGTGAGCGCCGAGGTGTCGATCGGCGAACTGTTCATCGCGGGCTTTGGCCCGGGCTTTCTCATCAGCGGCGCGCTGATGCTGTTCGTGTGGCTCTATTGCAAATGGAAGGGCTGGGGCAAGAACGACGGCACGGGGCGCATGCCGCTCGGCCGCGCCACGCTGCAGGCCGGCTGGGCGCTGCTCATGCCGGTGATCATCCTGGGCGGCATCTACGGCGGCATCTTCACGCCCACCGAGGCCTCGGCCGTGGCGGTGTTCTATGCGCTGGTGGTGGGCGTCGTGATCTACCGCGAGATCAAGCCCCAGGACCTGGCCGCGATATTGCGCAAATCGGTGCTCTCGTCGGCGGTGATCATGTTCATCATCGCCAACGCCGGGCTGTTCGCCTTCCTGATCACGCGCGCCGGCGTGCCCGACGCCATCGGCCGCTGGCTGCAGGAGGTGCTGCAGTCGCCCGCGCTGTTCCTGCTCGGGGTGAACGCCGCCCTGTTCATCATCGGCATGTTCATCGAGACCAGCGCCGCCATCATCGTGCTGGCGCCCATCCTGGCGCCGGTGGCCCAGCATTTCGGCATCGACCCGGTGCACTTTGGCCTGATCATGGTGGTCAACCTGGCGCTCGGCATGATCACGCCGCCGTTCGGCGTGAACCTGTTCGCCGCCTGCACGGTGGCGCGCATCTCGCTCGACCGCATCGTCACGCACCTGCTGCCCTTTGTGCTGGTCATCCTGGCCTGCCTGATGGTCATCACCTACGTGCCCTCGCTGTCGCTCGCGCTGCGCGATCTGGTCTACGCAAAATAGGTAGAATTCGCCGGTTCAGGAGAGAGTGCCCCGCCATTGCCTGGTGCGCGGTACCGCCGAAGGCGCAGGTGAAAACCAAACGCTCAGGCAAAAGGACTGACAAGCGCCCGCAGGGATGCGGGCGTTCCCTTGCTGGAGAGAGGCGGCCGCAACAGCGGCCACCCACCGAAGGAGCAACCCCCGTGCTTTACAGCGCCGGGCGAATCTCTCAGGTAAAGCGGACAGCGGGGCAAATCGCGTGGCCTGTGGGCCACGGCCCCCATTTGCCCTGGAGATCTCCATGTCCGCCACCGCCGCCGCCCCCTTGCTGACCACGCCGCTCAACGCGCTGCACCTCGAACTGGGCGCGCGCATGGTGCCGTTCGCCGGCTACTCCATGCCCGTGCAGTACCCCGCCGGCCTGATGGCCGAGCACCTGCACACGCGCCAGGCAGCCGGCCTGTTCGATGTCTCGCACATGGGCCAGCTGCGCCTGGTGGGAGCCGAGGCCGCGGCCGCGTTCGAAACCCTGATGCCCGTCGACGTCGTCGACCTGCCCGTGGGCAAGCAGCGCTACGGCCTGCTGCTCAACGACGCGGGCGGCATCATCGACGACCTGATGTTTTTTCGCGTGGCGCAGGACGAGATCTTCGCCATCGTCAACGGCGCCTGCAAGCTGGGCGACATCGCGCACATCCAGGCAGAAATCGGCCAGCGCTGCCAGGTCATTGCGCTGCCCGACCAGGCCCTGCTGGCGCTGCAGGGCCCGCACGCCGCAGCCGTGCTCGCGCGCCTGGCGCCCGGCACCGACAAGCTGGTGTTCATGACCGGCGGCAACTTCCGCATCGCGGGCAGCGACTGCTTTGTCACGCGCAGCGGCTACACCGGCGAGGACGGTTTTGAAATCTCCGTGCCCGCCGCCCAGGCCGACACCCTGGCGCGCGCGCTGCTGGCGCAGCCCGAAGTCAAGCCCATCGGACTGGGTGCACGCAACTCGCTGCGCCTGGAAGCGGGCCTGTGCCTGTACGGCAACGACCTCGACACCAGCACCACGCCGCCCGAGGCGGGCCTGAACTGGGCGATCTCGAAGGTGCGTCGCAGCGGCGGCGCGCGCGCGGGCGGCTTTCCCGGCGCCGGCACGGTGCTGGCGCAGCTCGACGACCCCGCCCTGCTCACGCGCAAGCGCGTCGCCCTGGTCGCCAAAGAGCGCATCCCCGTGCGCGAACTCGCCGTGCTGGAGAACCTGGACGGCCAGGCCGTCGGCCAGGTCACCAGCGGCCTGCTGAGCCCCACGCTGAACCAGCCCATCGCCATGGCCTATGTGCAGCCCGACTACGCCCCCGTTGGCACCGAACTGTTCGCCCTCGTGCGCGGCAAGCCCGTGCCCATGGTGGTGGCGCCCACGCCCTTCGTGCCCACGCGCTACCACCGCGGCTGACCGCAGCTGCGGGCGTGCGCCCATGCGTTTTTTGCCTGCGCCGCCCGTTACATTCCTGATTCCACCACTTTGACCGGAGAACTGTTCCATGTCCATCCATTACTCGCGCGACCACGAATGGGTCAACGCCGCTGACCCCCAGGCCGCCGTTGTCGGCATCACCGTGCACGCGCAAGACGCGCTGGGCGATGTGGTCTTCGTCGACCTGCCCGAAGTCGGCGCCACCTTTGCGCAGGGCGATGTCGCCGGCGTGGTCGAGTCGGTCAAGGCCGCGGCCGATGTGTTCATGCCGCTGAGCGGCGAAATCGTCGAAGTCAACGAAGCCCTGCGCGCCGACCCGTCGCTCGCCAACTCCGACCCGCTGGGCGCAGGCTGGTTCTTCAAGGTCAAGCTCAGCGACCCGGCGCAACTGACCGAGCTCATGGACGAGACCGCCTACACCGACTTCGCCCAGAACGCCTAACCCCCTTCCAGACTGGCCCTTCCCATGCCGATGCCCTCCGCCCTGCAGAACCTTTCGCCGCTCGGCGAGCTCGAAAACGCCACCGAATTCCTGCCCCGCCACATCGGCATCGATGCGGCCGACGAGGCGCACATGCTGTCGGTGGTCGGCGAGGCCTCGCGCCGCGCCCTCATCGACTCCATCGTGCCCCGTTCCATTGCGCGCAGCCGCGCCATGGACCTGCCCGCGCCGGTGACCGAGGCGCAGGCGCTGGCCGAACTCAAGGCGTTGGCATCGAAGAACAAAGTCCTGCGCAGCTTCATCGGCCAGGGCTACTACGGCACGCACACGCCCGGCGTCATCCTGCGCAACGTGCTGGAGAACCCGGCCTGGTACACGGCCTACACGCCTTACCAGGCCGAGATCTCACAGGGCCGCCTCGAAGCCCTGCTCAATTTCCAGACCCTGGTGTGCGACCTCACGGCCATGCCCATGGCCAACGCCTCCATGCTCGACGAGGCCACGGCCGCCGCCGAGGCCATGGCGCTGTCCAAGCGCTCGGTCAAATCCCGCAGCAACCGCTTCATCGTGGCCGGCGACGCGCACCCGCAGACCATCGAGGTCATCCAGACCCGCGCCAAGCCGCTGGGCATTGAGGTCGTGCTCGCTGATTCACGCGAACAGTGGGACGCCGCGCTGGACGGCGACTATTTCGCCGTGCTGGCCCAGTACCCCGCCACCAGCGGCCGCATCGACGACCTGCGTGCCGACGTGGAGAAAGCCCACGCCCGACAGGCCGCCTTCATCGCAGCAGCCGACCTGCTGGCCCTCACGCTGATCACGCCGCCCGGCGAATGGGGCGCCGACATCGTCGTCGGCACCACGCAGCGCCT
Source organism: Acidovorax sp. SRB_14 (assembly GCF_012932145.1). GTDB lineage: Bacteria > Pseudomonadota > Gammaproteobacteria > Burkholderiales > Burkholderiaceae_C > Simplicispira. The sequence continues at coordinate 31,979 of NZ_MWOK01000007.1, forward strand.
GGGCATGCCCATGGGCGCTGGCGGCCCGCACGCCGCCTACATGGCCTGCCGCGACGAGTTCAAGCGCTCGCTGCCCGGGCGCCTGGTCGGCGTGAGCGTGGACACGCACGGCAACCCGGCCTACCGCCTGGCCCTGCAGACACGCGAGCAGCACATCCGCCGCGAAAAAGCCACCTCCAACATCTGCACCGCCCAGGTGCTGCCGGCGGTGATCGCCAGCATGTACGCGGTCTACCACGGGCCGCAGGGCCTGCGCCGCATTGCGCAGCGCGTGGCAGCCTACACCGCCATCCTGGCGCAGGGCCTCGCACAGCTGGGGGCCCCCGTGCGCCCGCAACACTGCTTCGACACCCTGTCGCTGAAAACCGATGACGCTACCAAAACCATAGCTGCTCGCGCAGTGCAGATGGGCGCCAACCTGCGAATTTACTTCGAAGACTATCTCTGCATCTCGCTCGACGAAACCACCACGCGCGCCGACATCGAGCTGCTGTGGCAGATCTTTGCGCAGGACGGCCAGCCGCTTCCAAGCTTCGACGCCTTTGAAGACGGCGTCGAGCCCTTGATCCCTGCCGGGCTGCGCCGCACCAGCAGCTACCTCACGCACCCGGTCTTCAACACCCACCATTCCGAGACGGCCATGCTGCGCTACATCCGCCAGCTGTCCGACAAGGACCTGGCGCTCGACCGCAGCATGATCCCGCTGGGCTCGTGCACCATGAAGCTCAACGCCACGAGCGAAATGATCCCGATCACCTGGCCCGAGTTCGCGAACATGCACCCGTTCGCGCCGGCCGACCAGCTGCAGGGCTACGCCGAGCTCGACGCGCAGCTGCGCGCCTGGCTGTGCCAGGCCACAGGCTACGCCGGCATCAGCCTGCAGCCCAACGCCGGCTCGCAGGGCGAATACGCCGGCCTGCTCGCCATCAAGGCCTACCACGCGGCCCAGGGCCAGGGCCACCGCAACATCTGCCTGATCCCCAGCAGCGCGCACGGCACCAACCCCGCCAGCGCCCAGATGGTGGGCATGCAGGTCGTGGTGACCGCCTGCGACGCCAACGGCAACGTGGATTTGGACGACCTGCAGGCCCAATGCGAGCGGCACAGCGACCGCCTGGCCTGCGTGATGATCACCTATCCCAGCACGCACGGGGTGTTCGAGACCCAGGTGAAAGCGCTGTGCGCCCTGGTACACCAGCACGGCGGCCGCGTCTATGTGGACGGCGCGAACATGAACGCGCTGGTGGGCGTGGCCGCGCCCGGCGAGTTCGGCGGCGACGTGAGCCACCTGAACCTGCACAAGACCTTCTGCATCCCGCACGGCGGCGGCGGCCCTGGCGTCGGCCCCGTGTGCGTGGTCGAGGACCTCGTGCCCTACCTGCCTGGACATGCCACAGGTGGCGTGGCCGGTGGCGTGGGTGCGGTCAGCGCCGCGCCGCTGGGCAACGCCGCCGTGCTGCCGATCAGCTGGATGTACATCCGCATGATGGGCGCCGAAGGGCTGCAGGCCGCCACCGAGACCGCCATCCTGAGCGCTAACTACATCAGCGCGCGCCTCGCGGCCCACTACCCCACGCTGTACGCCAGCGCCAACGGCCATGTGGCGCACGAATGCATCCTGGACCTGCGCGGGCTCAAGGACAGCAGCGGCGTGATGGCCGAGGACGTGGCAAAGCGGCTGATCGACTACGGCTTCCACGCCCCCACGCTCTCCTTCCCCGTGCCCAACACGCTGATGGTCGAGCCCACCGAAAGCGAGACGCTGTACGAGATCGACCGCTTCATCGACGCGATGGTCGCGATCCGCCACGAGATCCGCCAGATCGAGGCCGGCACCTGGCCGCAAGACGACAACCCGCTCAAGAACGCGCCGCACACGGCCGAAAGCCTGCTCGCGAGCGACTGGACCCACCCCTACCCGCGCGAGGCGGCGGCCTACCCCGTGCCCTCGCTGCGCCAGACCAAATACTGGTCGCCCGTGGGCCGCGTCGACAACGTGTACGGCGACCGCAACCTGTTTTGCAGCTGCCTGCCGGTCGGCGACTACGAAGCCTGAGTCCGCCCGCCGCGGGCGGTCGGCAGGCGGCGGCGCGCTTACACTGCCGCAGCCGACACCCCGGCGCGCAGCGCAGCTGCCGCCGGCCTGTGCGGCCACCCCCTTTATGAGCCGCCCCGACCTCTCCTTTCTTCTGCGCACCGCCGAGTCCCCAGCGCCACCGCCGGACGCGGCCGCCGACACCGATCGCCGGCAGATGGCCGACCGGCCCACCGGCGCCGTGGCCAGCCTGATCGCCGAGCTGCGCGCCTACCAGGCCGAACTGGAGGTGCAAAACAAGGTTTTGCGCTACAGCCAGGCAGCGGCCGAAAGCGCCTCCGAGCGCTTCGAGACGCTGTTTTCGAGCGTGCCGCTGGCCCTTATGGTGCTCGACGAGCACGACATGGTGGTACAGGCCAATGCGATGGCGCACCGCTCCTTCCAGCCCACCGAAGGCGACCGCCCTCTCACGTCGCTGCTGCCTTTCGTCAGCGCCGCAGACACCGAGCGCGTGCAGCAGGCTTTTGCGCGCGCGCGCACCGAAGGCCACGGCGAGGCGACCGAAGTGGTGTTCCGCTGCGGTGCGCACAGCCACATCACTGGCGACCTGCACATCGCCCGCATCGAGGCGCCGCAGGACGGCGAGCCCACGCTGCTGCAGTTTCTCTGCGCCGTCATCGACCAGGGCCCGCTGCTGGCCGAGCGACGGGCGCTGCAGCACAGCGCGCAGGCACTGCAGCAGCGCAACGCCCAGCTGCACGCCAGCGAACGCCGGCTCGAAGCGGTCATCAACTCCGCCCTCGACGCCATCGTCTGCGTCGACCAGCACCAGCGCATCACGGTCTTCAACCCCACGGCAGCGGTGCTGTTCCAGTGCGCCGCCAGCGACGCGCTGGGCAGCCCGCTCACGCGCTTCCTGCCCGAGGCCGGGCAGGCCCTGGCCTTCGCCCAGCTCACCACCCAGGCCCTGCTGGGCGAGATGACCGCGATCAGCGCCAGCGGCAAGGAGTTGGCCGTGGAAGTGAGCGTGTCGTTCGAGCGCCACGCCGAGGGCGAGACCACGACCGTGTTCGCGCGCGACCTCACGGGCCGCAAGAAGGCCGAGGCGCACCGCAACGAGCTCGAAGCCCAGCTGCGCGAGTCGCACAAGATGCAGGCCGTGGGCACCATGGCCGGCGGCATTGCGCACGACTTCAACAACATCCTCAGCGCCATCCTGGGCAACGCCGAGCTGGCCAAGGCCGACTGCGGCCCCGATGCGCCGGCCTTCGAAAGCCTGGTCGAGATCGAAAAAGCGGGCCGCCGCGCGCGCGACCTGGTGCGCCAGATCCTCACCTTCAGCCGCAACGAGCCGCCGCACCGCAGCGCCGTGGTGGTGTCCGAGGTGCTGCACGACACCCAGCGCCTGCTGCGCGTGACACTGCCGCCGGCCATCGAGCTGTGCCTGCACACCGCCCGCCCGCTGCCGGCCATCCACGCCGACCCCACCCAGGTCGAACAGGCCCTGCTGAACCTGTGCACCAACGCCATCCACGCCATCGGCGAGGCGCGCGGCACGGTCACCGTGGAGACCGTGCTGGCCCACCCCGACCCGCGGCTGTGCGAGCGCCTGGGCCTGGCGCAGGGCAGCTACGTGGCCATCACCGTGCACGACAGCGGCCCGGGCATGGACTCGGCGACCTTGCAGCGCGTGTTCGAGCCCTTCTTCACGACCAAGCCCGTGGGCCAGGGCACGGGCCTGGGCCTGGCCGTGGTGCATGGCGTCATGCGCACGCACCAGGGCGCGGTCGACGTGCACAGCACGCCCGGCCAGGGCAGCCGCTTCACGCTGTACTTCCCGGTGGCCGAACCCGCGCCGCCCGGCACCGCTGCTGCGGCCGCGGCGCCTGCCGCAGCAGCCGCCGCACCGGCCCCCGCAGCCACGCCAGCGCCTGCGCACCACCACCACGTCATGTACGTCGACGACGACGAGGCGCTGGTCTTTCTCGTGCAGCGCCTACTGCGCCGGCGCGGCTACACCATCAGCGGCTTCACCGACCCGCGCGCCGCCGCCGCCGCGCTGCGTGCCGACCCGCAGCGCTACGACCTGCTGGTGACCGACTACAACATGCCCGGCTACTGTGGCGTGGACCTGGTGCGCGAGGCGCGCGCCATCCGCGCCGATCTGCCGGTGGCGCTGGCCTCGGGCTATGTCACGGCCGAGATCGAGCAGGCCGCGTTGGCCGAAGGCGCACGCGCCCTGATCCACAAGCCCAACGACGCCGAGGAATTGTGCGCCACCGTGCAGCGCCTCCTCAGCGGCGAAGTCAGCGGCGCCCCGGGCACCGGCCATGCCGGGCACTGAACCGCGCGGCGCGCCCGCCGTCGCCTGCCTGCACGCCGACGACGCCCTGCTGGTGCTGGCCAAGCCCGCCGGCCTGCTGTGCGTGCCCGGGCGCGGCGCCGACAAGCAGGACTGCCTGAGCGCGCGCGCCCAGCAGCACTGGCCCGGCGCCCTGGTGGTGCACCGGCTGGACATGGCCACCTCGGGCCTGGTGCTGATGGCGCGCAGCGCAGGCGTGCAGCGCGCCCTCAGCCAGGCCTTTGCCGAGCGCCAGGTCCAAAAGCGCTACCAGGCCGTGGTGCAGGGCTGCATGGCCCTGCCCGCGGACAGCGCGTGGGGCGACATCGACCTGCCGATTGCCGCCGACTGGGAGCGGCGCCCGCTGCGCGTGGTCGATGCCGCGCAGGGCAAGCCCAGCCACACGCGCTGGCGCGTGCTCGACCACGATGCTGCCGCGCAGACCACGCGGCTCGAGCTCGAACCCGTCACCGGCCGCACGCACCAGCTGCGCGTGCACCTCGCGGCCCTGGGCCACCCCATCCTGGGCGACGCGCTCTATGCCGACGCCGCCACCGCAGCGCGCACGCCGCGCCTGCTGCTGCACGCCACACGGCTGGCCTTCGCGCACCCGGAATGCGGCGCCTGGGTGCAATACGCCCTGCCGGCAGAGTTTTAAGCCAAAACAGCCCAAAACGCTGATGGTACAAGCGCTGGCAGCTATCATTTCAACCACCATCGGGCCAACGTTACCGCCGTCGCTGCCACGACAGGCCCGCGCGCTGCGGCCCGCTAACATCACGCCATGCCTTACCACCTCACCATCCTCACAGGCGCCTCGCGCGGCATGGGCCTGGCCATGGCGCGCCAATTGCTGCGCCCCGGCCACCTGCTGCTGGCCATTTCCCGCCACGCCAACACCGACCTGGCCGCCCAGGCCCAAGCGTCGGGCGCCCAACTGGAGCAGTGGCAGCAAGACCTGGCGCAGGGCGAGGCAGCGGCCGAGCGGCTGCGCAGCTGGCTGGGCGCCCAGCCCCGCGGCGAGGTGCAGAGCGCCGCACTGATCAACAACGCCGGCGTGATACCGCCGGTGGCGCCGCTGTCCGCCAGCGCGCCGGCAGACCTCGCCCGCGCCCTGCGCGTGGGCCTGGAGGCACCCCTGCTGCTGTGCGCGGCCTTCCTGGGCGCGACCGCGGACTGGGGCGTTCCGCGCAAGGTGCTCAACATCTCGTCGGGGCTGGGCCGGCGCGCCATGGCGTCGCAGTCGGCCTACTGCGCAGCCAAGGCCGGCATGGACCATTTCACGCGCTGCCTGGCGCTCGACGAAGCGCTGCAGCCGCACGGCGCCAAGGTATGCTCGCTGGCTCCCGGTGTGATCGACACCGACATGCAGCTCCAACTGCGCGGCACCGACCCGGCCGCCTTTCCGGATGCACAGAGCTTTGCCCGCCTCAAAACGGCGGGCCAGCTCACCTCGACCGACGACGCCGCGGCCCGCGTGCTGGCCTGGCTGCAGCGGCCGGACTTTGGCACCCACCCGGTCGCCGACGTGCGGGAGGCCTGAGCGCCTCCAGAATTATTTTGATAGCTACCAGCGCAGGCAGAGCAAGCGTTTGAAGCCCATTTGACCCTTAAAAGGAGTTTCCCATGACCCGTGAAGTCGTAGTTGTCAGCGGCGTGCGCACCGCCATCGGTACCTTTGGCGGCAGCTTGAAGGACGTGCCCCCCACCGAACTCGGTGCCCTGGTCGTGCGCGAATCGCTGGCGCGCGCCCACGTCGACGGCCAGGACGTCGGCCACGTGGTGTTCGGCCACGTCGTCAATACCGAGCCCAAGGACATGTACCTCTCGCGCGTGGCGGCGATCCAGGGCGGCTGCGGCGAACGCACGCCGGCCTACAACGTCAACCGCCTGTGCGGCTCGGGCCTGCAGGCCATCGTCAACGCCAGCCAGTCGATCCTGCTGGGCGACGCCGATATCGCCATCGGCGGCGGCGCCGAGAACATGAGCCGCGCGCCCTATGCCAGCCTGGCCACGCGCTTTGGCGCGCGCATGGGCGACACGAAAATGATCGACATGATGATGGGCGCGCTGCACGACCCGTTCCACACCATCCACATGGGCGTGACGGCCGAGAACATCGCCGCCAAATGGGGCATCACGCGCGAAGAGCAGGACCGGCTGGCGGTGGAAAGCCACCACCGCGCCGAGCGCGCCACGCAGGCGGGCTACTTCCACGGCCAGATCGTCCCGGTCATGCTCAAGGGCCGCAAGGGCGAAGTGGCCTACGCCACCGACGAGCATTTCCGCCCCGGCGCCACGCTCGAAGACATGGCCAAGCTCAAGCCCGTGTTCGCCAAGGAAAACGGCACCGTGACGGCCGGCAATGCCTCGGGCATCAACGATGCTGCCGCCGCCGTGGTGCTGATGGAAGCGAAGACCGCCCAGGCCCGCGGCGCCAAGCCGCTGGCCCGCCTCGTGGCCTATGCGCACGCGGGCGTGGACCCGAAGTACATGGGCATCGGCCCCGTGCCGGCCACGCAGCTGGCGCTCAAGAAAGCCGGCCTCACGGTCAACGACCTCGACGTGATTGAGGCCAACGAAGCCTTTGCCGCGCAAGCCTGCGCCGTCAGCCGCGACCTGGGGCTGGACCCGGCCAAGGTCAACCCCAACGGCTCGGGCATCTCGTTGGGCCACCCGATCGGCGCCACCGGCGCGCTGATCACCGTGAAAGCCCTGCACGAGCTGCAGCGCATCCAGGGCCGCTACGCCCTTGTCACGATGTGCATTGGCGGCGGCCAGGGCATCGCCGCCATTTTTGAACGCATGTAACCCCGTACCTGCGCCGCGCCCGCCGTTTGCGCTGCCGCCCGCCCGATGGGCAAGGTTGCGCACCGTCCATGATCAGCGATCATGCCCGGTGCCTTCCAGGCCACCGCAGCGGCGCGCGCAGACGCAGCCCTTCTTTTTTTGGAGACCCTACCCGATGATTCGCCACCTTCTTTCGTTCACCGCCCTCGCGCTCGCGCTGGGCACCGCGGCCCATGCCCAGGCCCCCGCCGCGGCCTACCCCACCAAGCCGGTGCGCATGATCGTGCCGTTCCCGCCCGGCGGCGGCACCGACATCCTCGCGCGCCTGGTGGCCACCAAACTCGCCGAACAGGCGCATTGGACCGTGGTGGCCGACAACAAGGCCGGCGCGGGCGGCACCATCGGCATCAGCGAAGCCGTGAAGGCCGCCCCCACGGGCTACGACATGGTGATGGGCCAGAAGGACAACCTCGTGATCGGCCCGTGGCTGTACAAGAACCTGCCCTGGGACCCCACCAAGGACCTGGTGGCCGTGGCGCACGTGGCCTACACGCCGGTGGTCATCGCCACCAGCGCCAACTCCAGGTTCAAGACCCTCGCGGATGTGATCGCCGCAGCGCGCGCCGAGCCCGGCAAGATCACCTACGGCTCGCCCGGCAATGGCACGTCCATCCACCTGGCGGGCGACCTGTTCGAAAAAGCTGCCGGGATCAAGCTCAGCCACATCCCCTACAAGGGCTCCAACCCCGCGCTGATGGACGCGCTGGCCGGCAACGTGGACCTGCTGGTGTCGTCCCTGCCCTCGGCCATGGGCCAGATCAAGTCCGGCAAGCTGCGCCCGCTGGCAGTCACCTCGGCCAGGCGCAGCTCGTCGCTGCCCGAGGTGCCCACCGTGGCCGAGTCGGGCTTCAAGGACTTTGACGTGAGCACCTGGTACGGCCTGTTCATGCCTGCCGGCACGCCCGCTGCCATCGTGAACACCGTCAACGCCGAGGTGAACAAGCTGCTGGCCACGCCCGAGATGAAGGCCGCTATCCAGGCCCAGGGCGCCGAGGCCGAGGCCATGAGCCCCGAACGCTTTGCCACGCTGCTCAAGACCGACTACGCCAAGTGGAAGGGCATCGTGCAGGCTTCGGGCGCCAAGATCGAATAAGCCGGCCCGGCACCAACAACAACGGCTCCAGAACGGAGCCGTTTTTTTTCCCTTGCGCAGGGTCACGCCCCTGCGGGCCGCCAACGCGCCATCAGTCGCGCACCACCAGCACAGGCACCTTCACCACGCCCAACACGCGCTGGGTCACGCTGCCGAGCATGAGTTTTTCGAGGCCGCGGCGGCCGTGCGAGCCCATGACCACCAGGTCGGCGCCCGTGCTTTCGATGGCACGCACGATGCCGTCGTGCACCGCATGGCCCTCGCCCACCACGGTATTGACCGCGATGCCAGCCTCTTCCATCGCTTTCTTGACCGCATCGAGCGCGGTGTTGGCCTCGGCCGTGGCGGCCGCGAGGTACTGGGCCTGTCCGTAGGCGAAATCGGCGCCGACGCCGGTGAACGGGTAAGGATCGATCACATACAGCGCCGTGATCGCGCTGCCAAACGTCTTGGCCAGGGCAGCGGCCTTGGACACCGCCAGCATCGCGGTGGGCGAGCCGTCCACAGGAACCAGAATGTGTTTGAACATGAAACCTCTCCTTCGGTGGTTGTTATCAGGCGGCGCCTGAGGAAGTAAAGCCCAAGTGTCGCCCCCGCGCGGCGCGGCGTCTTGACTCGCGTCAAATCAGGTGCGATCGCGCATGGCATCGCTGCCCTGAAAGCTGCCACGCCGGCAGGTCACCACCAGCGTGTCGCGGTGCCCGCCCTCGGCCAAGGGCTGGATCGGCGTGGTCTCGTGCACCATGCGCGCGTCGTCGAGCAGCAGCAGCGACCAGGGCTCGGTCAGTGTAAAACGCTGGCCGCCGCGCGCACTGGCCTCGAACACCCGCGTTTCCCCGCCCTTGACACCGCTGCGCCCCACCAGGAAGACCGCCACCAAGTCCACGCCGTCGCGGTGCGCGCCCTCGGGGGTGGGCCGGCCAATGCCGTCGGTGGTGTCGATGCGGAACTGGTGCGCCTCGACAAACCACGGCAGCGCAGTGCCTGCCGGCGCGAACAGCGCATCGCACACATCCGCCAGCGCTCGCAGCAAGTGCCCCCACGCGGGGTGCTGCAGCGAATCGGCACGCATGGGCTCGAACCACCGTTCCATGCCACCGTGCAGGGCGTTGTACTCGATCGGCTGCCAGTGTGCACGGTGCGGCACCTGCTGCACCACGCCCTCCTGCACCACAAAGCACGAATGGCGCCGGTGCCTGTAGCGCCCACCGTCCTTCAGGTAGGCGTCGGGCGGCAGTTCCTCCCAGTCCGCCCGCAATGCCTGCAGGTCGCTCAGCGAACAGCCCGCCCATGCGGCCACGTCGGCCGGGGCGAGCACGGCAAAACCCTCATTGCGCAAAGCCTGCGCGACATGCGAGGGAGAAGACAGCGGGGGAGAAAAAGTGACAGACGCCATAGCGTGCGAGCTTACCCCCAGAATGGGCGGCCCCAGGCAAGCACGCGCCCTGCAGGCAGCTCAGTCGCCGTGCCGCCCGTGGCCTTTGCCGTGGCCCTTGTCGTGGCCCCGGCCATGGTCGCGATCACGGTCGCGGCCGTGGTCGTGCCTCGCATCGCCGTGCCAGCGGTCGTCGCGGCCGCCCTTCCCGCCGTGCGGGCCGCGGCGGGGCGGCTCCTTGACAAAGTACACCGGCTGGGCGCAGGCGTTGTAGCGCGCGCAGTGCTTGCGCCAGTTCTTGGCATGGCCTGGCGGCACGTACAGGTACAGCGGTTCCTGGTGCACCACCACGGGCGGTCGCTGGATCAGCACCGGCTGCGCATACAGCAGCGGGGGCGGCGCGTTGCCAATCTGGACCCGGCCATACACGCCGGGAGCAATGACGCCGTCCACCGTGGCATTGACATAGGCCTGCGCATGAGCGCCCGCGGCGGTCGCCCAAAGCAGTGCTGCGGCACCTGCACAAAGCAGGCTGCGTATTGGATTCATGGGGGATTCCTCAAAGATGGGTGAACTCTTCCGTTGTAACAAGTCCTGGGGCACTTCCGGTGCCACCACCGGTTAAAAGTGTAAGTAAATCCAATGTCGCGCGGCATGGCGCCTGCCAACACGCCACCTAAATCCCAGCAAAATCGCCACATACCGTTTGCCTATCATCGTCTATTGCTATATTTTTAGAAGCAAACAACGGCACCATCGGTGTGGGACTGCGGCCACAGACGCTTGAAGGACATGGCTCGCGCGATGGCTGTCGCGGGGCATGCCCGGAACTGCACATTTCGCTTCCCCTGCATTAGCATGGCGACCATTGGCTGGAGCCGCGCGGAGAACACCATGCCCTACGAACGACGCCATTTCATCCGGGTCCTCTTTGAGGCGCCAGCGCAGTTGGCCATGCCCAGCGGCACGCGTCGGACCCAGGTGCTGGACCTCTCACTCAAGGGGGCTTTGGTGGTGCTGCCCACGCTGGCCCCCCTGGAGCCCGGCGCACTGTGCCGTCTCACGGTGCCCCTGACCGGCACGGGAACACACATCGCCATGTCGGTACAGGTGGCCTATGTGGAGGGGCGCCACGCCGGCCTGTTGTGCCGCGGCATCGACCTCGACAGCGTGACACATTTGCGCCGGCTGATCGAACTGCAACTCGGAGACCCTGCGCTGCTCGAACGCGATCTGGCGGAACTCGGTGCCCCTGGTGCGGCGCTCGCACGCTGAGCGCACCGGTTCCCGGTCCTCAGGCCGTGGGATGGGTCTCTTGCGGCGCGCGCCAGCGCTGCGGGCTCATGGTGGCCCGGGGCCCCGAAGCCACCGGCCAGCCAGCGCACAAAGCGCTGGTCGATCTTGAGACGTGCCAAACCACCAGCGCGGTGGCGCTTCGGTGAAAGCGGCACACGTTTCGTTCGATGACCTGGACAAGGGGCAGCAACGAGGCCACGACCACTCCGCTGCGCTGCCAGGATCGGTGAGCACCACCGGCGATCGACGCATGAAAGCGATGCGTCCGTTGCACCGACAGAACCGGGTGGCTCGACGGCCGTGTGATTGGTGGGCAGAACGATGCTCGGGCACCGACCTCTTATACTAAATTGAATGCCCACACCCCACCTCACCGCTCCCTCCGACGTGCGCATGCGCGGCTTCTCGCAGCGCGCGGAGGTTGCATCCGCACTGGCCTGGATTGATGCCAACACGCCGCTTTTGTCCAGCGAAACCGTGGCAGTCGAAGAGGCCAGTGGACGTGTCCTCTCCCAAGACGTGATCGCCCCCATCGCGGTACCCGAGTTCGACCGCGCAGCCATGGACGGGTACGCGCTGCACGGCAAAGAAACCATGGGTGCCGGCGAATACAACCCGCTGGAATTTCCACTGGTGGGCGAAGCGTGGCCTGGTCGGCCTTTCGAAGGCGACGTGTTGTCTGGTACCGCCATCCGCATCATGACGGGAGCACCGGTGCCCTGCGGATGCGACGCCGTAGTGCCCGCCGAATACGCGAGCGAGCATGAGGGGCGCCTCACCATCACTCGCGCGGTCGCTCCGGGGCAGCACGTGGGTCACGTTGGCGAAGACATAGCGCGCGGTAGCACGGCGCTCCACGCCAGTCGTCGACTGCGCCCGCAGGATGTGGGGTTGGTCGCGTCGTTGGGCATAGCGAGCCTGGAGGTGGTGCGTCGGCCGCGGGTGCGTCTGCTGGTCACCGGGAACGAAGTGCGCCCCCCCGGAAGCCCCAAAGGCCCCTACGAGATCTATGACGCCAATTCGATAACATTGCGCGGCCTGGTGGCGCGGGACGGGGGGGTGCTCGAATCGCACCAGCGGCTGGGCGACGATGCGGGGACGATCGAGCAAGCGCTGCAGGCCCCCGGCGCTGACGTGGTGCTGGTTTCTGGTGGCTCGAGCGTCGGCGCAGAAGACCATGCCCCTCGTGTGTTGGCCAAGGTGGGCGAGTTGGCGATCCACGGCGTTGCCATGCGTCCGTCCAGCCCGGCTGGCATGGGGCGCATCGCAGGCGCACTGGTATTTTTGTTGCCCGGCAACCCGGTGTCGTGCCTGTGCGCGTACGACTTTTTTGCAGGCCGCGCAGTCCGCACCATGGGCGGTCGGCCTGGAGACTGGCCATATCGCACACAACGTGCCACGGTGGCGCGCAAGATCGTCTCGCAAGTGGGCCGCGTTGACTATGTGCGCGTGCGGCTCGGCGCCGACGGCGTGGAGCCCCTCGCACTGTCGGGGGCCTCCATGCTGAGCACCACCACGCGGGCCGATGGTTTCGTGATCGCGCCCTCTGAAAGCGAAGGCTATGGCCCCGGCTCCGAAGTGAGCGTCTATCTCTACGAATGGCCGTGAAAGCTCAAACCCAATTCCTCCATGTTGTCACGCGGGACGAAGCCGAGCGCCGCTTCCGTGAACACCTGACGCTCAAGCCCCTCGGCAGCGAGACCGTCGCGTTGCATGCCGCTCTTCGCAGGGTTTTGGCCGAGGATGTGGTGGCCCCCATCGATGTCCCCGGGTTTGACCGGTCCAACGTCGATGGCTTCGCCTTGCAGGCAGCCGACACCTGGGGTGCGATGGAAGAAGAGGCGCGCGCAGTGGCGCTGACCGATGAATCGCTGGCGCCTGGCACCGTGCCGCGCCGCGAAGTGGCGGCTGGCCTGGCTACGTCCATCGCCACCGGGGGCATGCTGCCACGCGGAGCGGATGCGGTGGTGATGGTGGAGCACACCGACGTCGATGGCGGCAGCGTACAAATCCGACGCGCTGCAACGGCCGGAGAGAATGTGAGCTACGCGGGCACCGACATCGCACGCGGCGAAACCGTGCTGCGCGCAGGCCAGCCACTGAGCTCGCGGGAGATTGGCGTGCTGGCGGCGCTGGGATTGGCCGAGATCAGAGTGCACCGCAGGCCGCGTGTGGCGATCTTTTCCACCGGCAATGAAATTGTTGCGCCCGGTGCGCCGCTGCCCACGGGCGCGGTGTACGACTCCAACGCCGCCATCATCGCTGCTGCCGTAGAGGAATTGGGTGGCGAACCTGTGCGGCTGGGCGTGGTCCCCGATGACGAGGCAGCCCTGTCAGCCGCGCTCACGAAGGGGTTGGATTGCGACGCTGTGGTTTTCTCCGGCGGCACATCGAAGGGCGAAGGCGACCTGTCCTACCGCGTGGTGGCCGCGCTCAGCGACCCGGGGATCGTAGCGCACGGCGTGGCGCTCAAGCCTGGGAAGCCGGTCTGCCTGGCGGTCACGGACGGCAAGCCGGTGGTGATCCTGCCGGGCTTCCCGACCTCGGCCGTTTTCACCTTCCACGAATTCCTCGCGCCCGTGATCCGCGCCTTCGCGGGCCTGCCGCGCGAGCAGCGCACGCAGGTGCCTGCCACGCTGCCCATGCGCGTGAACTCCGAGCGCGGCCGCACCGAATACCTGCTCGTGGGACTGGTGCCCACCGACGAAGGCCTGGCAGCCTACCCCATGGGCAAAGGCTCGGGCTCGGTCACCACCTTCAGCAGTGCGGACGGCTTCATCACGATCGGTCAGCACACCGAGATCCTCGATGCAGGCGCGCTCGTGCAGGTGCAACTGCTCGGCGAGGGCCTGGACCCGGCGGACCTCATTCTCATCGGCAGCCATTGCGTGGGGCTGGATTGGCTCTCGGGCGAACTCATGCGCCAGGGCATTCGCATCAAGACCATGAGCGTTGGCAGCACCGGCGGCCTGATGGCGGCCAAGCGCGGCGAATGCGATGTGGCGGGCATCCATCTGATGGATCCGGCCACGGGCGAATACAACCGGCCGCTGCTCACACCGGCGCTGGAGCTGATTCCCGGCTATGGCCGCATGCAGGGCATCGTCTACCGCCCCGGGGATGTGCGCTTTGAAGGCCGCAATGCCGCCGCGGCCATTGCCGCCGCCATTGCCGAACGCGGCTGCACGATGGTCAATCGCAATGCGGGCAGCGGCACCCGCATCCTCATTGACCGGTTGCTGGGTGATGCAAAACCCGCGGGCTATGGCGTGCAGACCAAGTCGCACAATGCGGTAGCGGTCGCCGTCGCGCAGCAACGCGCCGACTGGGGACTGGCCATCGACACGGTCGCGCGGCAGTACGGGCTGGGCTTCATTCCGGTGCAGGAAGAGCGCTATGACTTCGTGGTGCCCAAGGCGCGACTGGAGCGGGCCGCAGTGAAAGCGTTCATCGCGCTGCTGCAATCCGAGGCTGCGCGCACGGCGCTGCGCAATCTGGGCTTTCGAATCGACCCGCGCAGTTGAGGCAGCGGCACAGCCACCCCACCCGGGTTGCGCGCTCCACCTATGCTCTGCTGCTCATATGGTGCATTGAAGAGCAATCTTCGAAAATCGGCCCATCCTTGTCGTCAGAGGTACCCACACCCATGGTCTCGCGCAAACGCCTCGTCCTCATCGCCCTCCCCGCCATTGTTGCCACTGTGCTGCTCGCGCCCTTGGCTCAGGCCCAGAGCAAGTTCATCGTGATGGCCTCGACCACCTCCACCGAGCAGTCGGGCCTGTTCAAGCACCTTCTGCCACAGTTCACGCAGGCCTCCGGCATTGAGGTGCGGGTGGTGGCTGTGGGCACCGGCCAAGCGCTGGACATGGCCCGGCGTGGCGACGCCGATGTGCTGTTCGTGCACGACCAGCCCGCCGAGGAAAAGTTTGTTGCCGAGGGATTCGGACTGGAGCGTCGGCCGGTCATGTACAACGACTTCATCCTGGTGGGCCCGAAAGCCGACCCGGCCGGTGTTCGCGGCAACAACATCGCTAACGCGCTCAAACGGCTGCGCGACACGGGCATGGCCTTCGTCTCGCGTGGCGACAAAAGCGGAACACATTCCGCCGAATTGCGCCAGTGGAAGGTGGCCGGCGTGGACCTCGCCGCCGCCAAGCCAGCCGGCTACAAAGAGTGCGGCTGCGGCATGGGTCAGGCGCTCAACATCGCGGCCTCCACCAACAACGCCTACGTGCTCTCCGATCGCGGCACCTGGCTCAACTTCAAGAACCGTGGCGATTTGGCCATCGTCGTCGAAGGTGACAAGCAGTTGTTCAATCAATACGGCGTGATGGTTGTGAACCCGGCCAAGCATCCGCACACGAAGAAGGACCAGGCGCAGGTCTTCGCCGACTGGGTCGTTTCGCGCGCTGGGCAGGATGCCATCGCCTCGTACAAGATCGGCGGCGAACAACTCTTCTTCCCGAACGCCAACCCAGGCGTGTAAACGCTGTTGCACAGCTGCGGAACGCGAAACACTGCGGAGTATTCAGCTTTTGCCCATGCCCTCTTCACGCCGCGGCATCCATCTGCGCTATACCTTCGAGACCGCCAAAGCCACCAGTCAGCTGGGGGCCGAAATCGAAAACCCGCTTTTCGACCTGCTTTCGGCGCTTCAGGCCCACGGCTCCATCAGCGCGGCCGCGCGCGCTCAGAACGGCTCTTACCGGCATGCCTGGAGCTCGCTCAAGCATTGGGAAGATGTGTTGGGCGCGCCCCTGGTGCATTGGGGGCAAGGCAAGCGTGCACGGCTCACCCCGTTCGCCCAGCGCCTCATGTGGGCCGAGCGCCAGGCGCGCGTGCGCATGACGCCCCATGTGGAGGCACTGCGTGCCGAACTGGCACGCGTGTTCGCGCTGGCCGATGACGCCACGCTGCAGGTGCTGGAGATATTCGCCAGCCATGATCTGGGCCTGCCACGGCTGCAGGCCCTGGCCGAGGAATGTGACGGTTTGCACATAGGCCTGCGCTTCGCGGGTAGCCAGGAGGCACTGCGTGCACTCAAAGATGGCCGCTGTCGCGTGGCCGGCTTTCATGTGGCGCAGGATGCGGCACCCGACAGCGTGATGGCACGCGCTTTGCGACCGCTGCTTCAGCCTGGACAGCACAAGCTCATCGGCAGCCATTGGCGGCGTCAGGGCTGGATCTGGCGGCCGGGCGAGCCCCGGCCCGACAGCATCGCGGCGCTGCGCACCGGGCGCTGGCGTTTCGTGTCACGCCGACCCGCGTCGGGCACGCGGCTGCTCACGGATCACCTGCTCGAACAAAGCGGGCTGCAGCCAGAACAGGTGCCGGGCTACACCACGCGCATGGAGGACACGCATGTGGCCGTGGCGGCGGCCATCGCCTCAGGCGCGGCGGACGTGGGCATTGGCATCGAAGCCGCAGCCATTCAAGCGGGTCTCGTCTTCTCGCCCCTGGTGCACGAAAACTATTACCTGCTGTGCCTGAAGGAAGACCTGGAGACGCCGCCCCTGAGGGCTTTGCGCAAGCGACTGGCGTCACCGGCTTGGGCCGAGGCGCTGGAGAAACTGCCCGGTTACGGGGTGAATCGGCCGGGCGAGGTGCTTGCGCTCACGCAGGCGCTGGCGTGGTGGCGCTACACAAAGCCGAAGCAGTGATGCTCAACGCTGCAGTTGGTGCAACTCGTCCAGCGTATTGGCGTTGAAGAACGCGGCTGCGTCGTCGAACGGCACTTCCAGCGTGCGATGCTGCGCTGTCCACTTGTCGAACTTGCGTTCGCCCGCGTGCAGGAAGGCCACCAGGCTTTCAATCAGGTCGGTGCGCAACAGGCAGAAGACGGGCTGCGGGCGCAGCTGGCCGTCCTCGCGCGTCGCCACCATGGCGATGTCGGCACCCTGCTCGGCTGCAGCCGCGGCCAGACGTTCAACGAAGTCCTCGGGAAAACCAGGCGTGTCGCAAGGCACGGTGACCAGCCAGCCGGTCTCCGCATGCTCCAGTCCGGTGAGCAACCCCGCCAGCGGCCCGGCGTAGCCCTCGGTGGAATCGGGCCACACGGGCACGCCCATGGCCTCGTAGGCCGACAGGTTGCGGTTGGCGCTGATCATGCTCGCGCCCACGTGCGGCTGCAGGCGCAGCAGTGTGTGCAGCGCAAGCGGCATGCCGCGATGGTTCTGCAGCCCCTTGTCCACCCCGCCCATGCGGGTGCCCCGGCCGCCTGCAAGCACCAAGCCGGTGATGTCTTCGCGTGCAATCGTGCTTATCGTTGTGTTCATGGTGCTCTTGCTCATGCTTCCAGCAGGTCGAAGGCCTGCGTCTCGATCTGCACGAAGGCCCGCGTCATCGCCGCGACGTCGCGCCACAAGCTGGCGCTCGGCTGCTCGTCCACGGCCCGGCACAACGGCTCGATCCATGATTGCACATGGACGCGGAAGAAGCGACGTTGCTGCTCCAGGTTGCTCACACCAGCGTCATCGCCCGCGATCAGATAGCGCATCACCTCGAAGACGTAAGCGATGTGGTCCTCGGTCTCGAACTGCGCCGTGTCGCGCGTCAGGCCCAGCGCTGCCAGATCGGTGCGCAACTGCGCCAGCGGCTTCTCATTGACGAATCCGGCCAGAAAGAAGGACGCATAGGGAAAGACCTCGGGCTTCCCCACGCCCTGGAACAGCGCCGCGAATTCGGCCGCGGCCGATTCCACGCTGGCTTCGCGCATGCGCGCGACCAGCGCCTGCCATGGGGCCTCCAGATAGCCACCGGCCTCGGGGGCTTCGGTCACGGCGACGCGGAATTGGTCCAGCAGCGCCGCATCGGGCGGTGCCAGCCACAGACGCGCCAGCAGGCCATAGAGTTCGGCGCGGGCAATCTCTTCGCTGAAAGGTTCGGTTTTCACAGATCGGTGATGCGTTGTTCGTTGGGATTGGAATACATGTCGACGACGCGGCAGTCCGAGCACATTTTCAGGCGCTCGGCAGCCGCGCCCTGGAAGGCTGCGTGGCCCGCAAGCTTGGTGATCATGTTCTCGATAGCGCGCAACGTCCCGAAAGGTTTGGCACAACGAACGCAATGGAACGGCGGTGCTTCGTGTAGCACCCGCGAGCGGGTGCGCGCGCGGCCGCCATCGGCCAGCAGCAGACGCGGCTCGAGCCGAATCGCATCTTCTGGGCAGGTGGTCTGGCACAGGCCGCACTGCACGCAGTTTTTTTCGATGAACTTGAGCTGCGGCTGATCGGCGTTATCGGCCAGAGCGCTGGACGGGCAAGCGCCCACACAGGAAAGGCACAAGGTGCACTTGCTGCCATCCACGCGCACGCCTCCATACAGCGCACCGGGCGCGGGCAGCGCGATCGCATCGGGAGCAATGAAAGTCTGGGGCAGCTGATCCAGCAGATGCGCAAGCGCAAGTTCGAGAGTCCCGCGCTTGTCAGACTGAACGGCGAAAGTAGCGGGTTTGGCCACGCCCTGAGCGGCAGGCGCGCGCAGCGCGTCGTCCAGAGCGCTCACGCTGGAGGCGGTGATCAGCCGGAAATGCTCCCCTGCGTAACCCAAACCATGCAAGATCGCCTGCGCTTGCGCCATCTGCTCGGACAGCGCCTGCAGGTACTGAGGCGCCTCCGAATCACCGACCAGCACCCAAACCTGGTTTGCGCCCTGAGCGAAGGCAGCGAGCCAGACGTCCAGACCGACGCTGGCGCTATGCCACAAGGACAGCGGCAGCACACGCGACGGCACGCCATGCGCCCGGCCCGCACTCGCGGCGCGGCCTAGGGCATTGATGCTGGCCGCTCCCTCCTCCTGGCTGTGCAACAGCAGCGCGGCATCGCGACCACCAGCCGCGGCATACGTGCCCAGCAACGTGCGCACGCGCTTGCCCAGGTCGGCAGGCCTGGGATATCCATAGCTCAGCGCCCCGCTCGGGCACACCGTGCCGCAGGCACCGCAGCCCATGCACAGATGGGGCTCAACAACAATGCCAGCTTTGGGATGGGCGACAGCACCGCGCCCACGGCCCGCCGTTTTTCCCTTGAGAGACGCGTCAGAGCGGATGGCCTGGGTGGAGCAGACATCGATACACGCCGAGCAGCCAATTTGCTGGTTGCGGCTGTGTGCGCAAAGTCGCTGTTCATAATGAAAAAACTTGGGCTTCTCAAACTCACCCACCATCTCGCGCAATTCGAGGACAGCTTGCGCAAGCTCGGCTTCGCCAGACACGTGGAAATACCCTTGCGGCGGTTCGTAGATGGCGCACGCAGGTGTGCTGCCAAGATCCAGCACCAGGTCGAATTGCCCCTCGTCGATGCGAGCACTGCGATTGAAATCGATCGCGCCTGCCGCTTCGCAGGCAGCCACACAGTCGCGGTGCGCTTTGCATCGTCCAAGATCAACCTGGTAACCGAAGTCGATTGCGCCCTCCGGACAGGCGGCAATGCAGGCATTGCAACGCGTACACAGATCCAGATCAATGGGGTTGGTGCTTTCCCAACCCGCTTCGAACGCACCAAGCCAACCTGTCAGGTACGTGAGGCGGCCACGCATGACGACACGCTCATGGGCCTGCGGCAACTCGCCACCATCGATCAGCAGTGTCAAATTTAGCTTGTCGCCCAGCATGGCCGCAGCACCCTCGGCCCGGGCGCCCGGACCAATGATCAGGCACCGACCAGCCGAACGGTAACTCACCGTGGCCACAGGCTCGGGCGGCGGCAACTGGGCGGCAGCGATCAGTGCCGCCAGCTTGGCGGTGGATGCCGCGCCGTCGCGCGACCAACCGCCGGTTTCGCGGATGTTGACGAAGCGAATCGGCCGCTCGTTCGTTGACGGCGCACCTTCGGTCTGTTCGGACAGTTCCAGGAACAGGCGGCTTTCCTGCGTGCAGGCGACCAGCAGGTCCTCACCCGACTTCGCGGCACGCTGAAAGGCAGGCGCCTCGCGCCGGCAGAGAACGGAATGGACGTCGCCGACGCCGTCAGCACTGGCCCCTGGGGTCTTCGCCAGAACCCGGATCAGGGCCGGGCGATCCAGGGGCATGGTGCGATTGCAATCGCAGATCAGGGTCTTCATCGTGGACTTTCATCGCGGCCGCATCAGATCTTTCGGCGGAAGAAATGGCAGCCGACACATTGTCGGCTGCGCATTCATGGGGGGACTGTTGCGCCAGTTCCAGCGCAGACTCAGGGGCGGGCGGCAAAGCGGATCTTTCCGCGTGAGCCTTTCCAGGCTCCGGCTCGACCAGGCCCAGGTAGGCCGCCTGCGCCATTTTCCGCAGCATCGACGCAGGAAGCGGATCGGGTTTGCTGTAGTCGTCGATGTAGGTATCGAGCCCGTCCATCACACTGAAGTGAGGGTCGCTGAACAGTTTCTTGAGCGCGGCATTGCGCACTTCGCCACTCACTTCAGGCTTCACGAAACGCGTAAAATCAGACTCGCGGGTGAGCGCAGCCACATCGTCCAACGTGGGCGGCGGCGGTGCGGGCTTAGGCGCGGAAGGCTGAACGACCGGAGCCTGCACGTCCGCCGTCTCTGCCTCCGCTGGATGGGCTTGCGCCGCGGCCGCAGTGAGCGCGGGTGCCTCCCCCACTCGCGCCTGCACTTTGCGCTGAGACCAGCGCGACAGGAAGCCGTCGTCTTTTGCCATTGCGTTCAGCGCCGCTCTTCGGGCGCTATAAAAGAGGCTGGGCGTTTGCGCTTCTTGGGCTCGGGACGGTAGTTGGCATCGACGTAGCCTTGCAAGGCCTCCCTCACACCTATATCCAGCGGACAGTTGTCAACCCGCTCCTGGGCATCGAGCCAGCGTCCCGCTTCGTTGTATGACAGGGTCACAATCTCGGGCCAAGCCAGCGACGGGTCCGCATGATCGGTGCGCCACATCACGAACCACACGGGGGATCCAGACGTGAGGTTGAGGTAATAGCCCTCCGCTTCATCCCGATGGAGAGTCACGGGCAGATGGGGGAAAAGCCATTGTGCGCACTGACCATCGTCGCGCAGCACCCGGCGCTCATCACCGAATCCACCATCGTCAATAACCACTTCTGCAATATTGAAGCGCCAATCTTCCCAGCGGGTTGGTTGCCGCAAACGGTCAATACGTACAGCGACGCGCATAGAAGGGGGAATGTCGTTCGAGAACACTGTAGGAATATGCACCTTGGCAGAGCACAGGGTCAATGTTGAACAGCGAGTTTAGCCAGCGCACAGCTGGCCGGAAGATGGGTACTAACCCTTAGCATGGTTTTAGGTACACGGCATATGCTCAAGTCAGTAGTAATACGTTGCTATGCGAAAGAGGTTAGCCCGATGTCCCTGCCAAACCCCCCGCGTGATTTGCACCAGCCCGCTCTTTCACGCCGCACTGTCTTCGCCGGAGCGGGAGCCGCGGGCGCGACCGTTGCTGCAGCCGCAGTACTTCCTGGAATGCTGCAAAAACCTATTTCCTCCGTTGCCACAGCCTCTTTCAGCGCCAGTTCGGGAGGCTACCAGCTAACGGAACACGTCCAGCGCTATTACGAGACCGCCAAGGTCTGAGCGCAAGGAGTCCGCCATGCTGCTTAGCCGCAAAAAAACGTCTTCCGTCGCTACGCCCGTGTACTCGGGCCTGGTCTCCCATCTCGCGCGCGGGCTGGCACATGCGGTGCCGACCATTGATCGCCGGGCCTTCTTGCGTCGCTCAGGCCTAGGGGTCGGCGCGGGAATCGCTGCCTCGCAGCTTTCGCTCGTCAAGAAGGCCGAGGCCGCCGATCCCGCCCCACAGACCGGCACTGGCAAGGTCGAGGTCAAGCGCACCGTATGCGGTCACTGCTCGGTAGGCTGCGCTGTGGATGCAGTGGTCGAAAACGGTGTGTGGGTGCGCCAGGAACCAGTCTTCGACTCGCCCATCAACTTGGGTGCGCACTGCGCTAAAGGTGCTGCACTGCGCGAGCACGGCCATGGCGAGTTCCGTTTGAAATACCCGATGAAGCTCGTCAATGGCAAATACGAACGTATCAGCTGGGACCAGGCCCTTACAGAAGTCAGCGCCAAACTACTTGAACTGAAGAAGGCCAGCGGCCCCGACTCAGTCTTCGTGGTGGGTTCATCCAAGCACAACAACGAACAGGCTTATCTACTGCGCAAGTGGATGTCCTTCTGGGGCAGCAACAACACGGATCACCAAGCCAGAATCTGTCACAGCACCACCGTCGCCGGCGTCGCGAACACGTGGGGTTATGGGGCGATGACCAACTCTTACAACGACATGCAGAACTCCAAGGCGGCGCTCTACATCGGCTCCAACGCCGCTGAGGCGCACCCGGTGTCGATGTTGCACATGTTGCATGCCAAGGAGACGGGCTGCAAGATGATAGTGGTCGACCCTCGCTTCACGCGCACGGCAGCGAAGGCCGACGAGTACGTGCGCATCCGCTCGGGCTCCGACATTGCCTTCCTCTTTGGCGTGCTCTACCAGGTGTTCAAGAACGGCTGGGAAGACAAGCGGTACATCGAGGACCGCGTCTATGGGATGGACAAGGTACGCGAAGAAGTGCTGGCCAAGTGGACGCCCGACAAGGTCCAGGAAGTCTGCGGTGTCGATGAAGCCACTACCTTCAAGGTCGCCAAGATCATGGCGGAGAACCGCCCCAGCACACTGGTGTGGTGCATGGGCCAGACCCAGCACTCCATCGGCAACGCAATGGTGCGCGCCTCGTGCATCCTGCAGCTGGCGCTGGGCAATGTTGGTGTGTCGGGCGGCGGCGCCAATATCTTCCGAGGCCACGATAACGTGCAAGGTGCGACCGACGTGGGCCCGAACCCCGATTCGCTGCCCGGCTATTACGGCCTGAGCGAAGGTTCCTTCAAGCACTTCGCGGCCACCTGGGGTGTGGACTCCGAGTGGATCAAGCAGCAATACGCGCCGGGCATGATGACCAAGCCAGGCATCACAGTGTCACGCTGGATCGATGGTGTGCTCGAGAAGAACGAGCTGATCGACCAGGACAGCAACTTGCGCGGCCTCTTCTTCTGGGGCCACGCGCCCAACTCGCAAACGCGCGGCCTGGAGATGAAGACCGCGCTTGACAAGTTGGACCTGCTGGTCGTGATCGACCCTTTCCCCAGCGCCACCGCAGCCATGGCCGCCATGCCCGGCAAGACTGGTGACCTCAACCCGAATCGCGCGGTCTACCTGCTGCCGGCCAGCACGCAGTTCGAAACCAGCGGCTCGGTAACGGCCTCCAACCGCTCGCTGCAGTGGCGCGAGAAGGTGATCGATCCACTGTGGGAAAGCCGCAGCGACCACATGATCATGTACCAACTGGCCGAGAAGCTGGGCTTCGGCAAGGAACTTGTCAAGAACTACAAGATGCAGAAAGTGAAAGGCCTGGACGAGCCCATGCCCGAGGACATCCTGCGGGAGATGAACAAGTGCGTCTGGACCATTGGCTACACCGGCCAGAGCCCCGAGCGGCTCAAGGCGCACATGCGCAACATGAACGTCTTCGACGTGAAAACGCTGCGCGCCAAGGGCGGCATCGACAAGGCAACGGGCTACTCGCTGGACGGCGACTACTTCGGCCTGCCCTGGCCCTGCTGGGGCACGCCCGAGATGAAGCACCCAGGCACGGCCAACCTGTACGACACCAGCCAGCACGTGATGGACGGCGGCGGCAACTTCCGCGCCAACTTTGGCGTGGAGCGCGAGGGCGTCCCGCTGCTGGCCGCCGATGGATCGCACAGCAAGGGTGCCGACCTCACCACCGGCTATCCAGAGTTTGACCACCTGCTGCTCAAGAAGCTGGGTTGGTGGACTGAACTCAGCGAAGCCGAGCAAAAAGCCGCCGAAGGCAAGAATTGGAAAACCGACCCCACGGGTGCGATCATCCGCGTGGTCATGAAAAACCATGGCTGCCATCCGTTCGGCAACGCCAAGGCGCGCGCGGTGGTCTGGAACTTCCCCGACCCGATCCCGCAGCACCGCGAGCCCATCTATAGCACGCGCTCTGATCTCGTCGAAAAGTACCCCACGCACGAGGACAAAAAGGCCTTTTGGCGCCTGCCGACCCTCTACAAGTCACTTCAGGACAAGAACAAGGACATCGGCAAGACCTTCCCGTTGATCATGACATCCGGCCGCTTGGTCGAGTACGAAGGCGGGGGCGAGGAAACGCGTTCCAACGCTTGGCTCGCCGAGCTTCAGCAGGAGATGTTCGTCGAAATCAACCCCAGGGCAGCCAACGACCGGGGCATTCGCAACGGTGAGTTCGTTTGGGTGAAGACCCCCCCCATGGCGGCCGTGCCCGATTTCAAGGGCCTGAAAGTGCGCGCCCTTGTGACCGAGCGCGTCGACGCGGGCACCGTGTTCTTGCCTTTCCACTTCTCTGGGCGTTGGGGCGGCATTGACCTTGCGCAGTACTACCCCGAGGGCGCCAAGCCAATCGTACGGGGTGAGGCAGTGAACACCGCCACCACCTACGGCTACGACAGCGTCACGATGATGCAGGAAACCAAGACCACCGTGTGCCAGATCGAGAAGGCTGCATAAGGAGACTGACCATGGCGCGAATGAAATTCATCTGCGACGCCGAGCGTTGCATTGAGTGCAACGGCTGCGTGACCGCATGCAAGGCCGAGAACGATGTTCCCTGGGGGGTGAACCGGCGCCGTGTAGTCACGCTGGGAGACGGCGAGCCGGGCGAAAAGAGCATCTCGGTGGCTTGCATGCACTGCAGCGATGCGCCCTGCATGGCCGTGTGTCCGGTGGATTGCTTCTACCGCACGGACGAGGGCGTGGTGCTGCATGACAAGGACGTATGCATCGGCTGCGGCTACTGCAGTTATGCCTGCCCCTTCGGCGCACCTCAGTTTCCGAGCAACGGCACCTTTGGCTTGCGCGGCAAGATGGACAAGTGCACCTTCTGCAACGGCGGCCCCGAGGCCAATGGCAGCGCCGCCGAGAACGAGAAGTACGGTCGCAACCGTCTGGCTGAAGGCAAGCTGCCCGCCTGCGCTGAGATGTGCTCAACCAAGGCCCTGCTCGGCGGCGATGGGGACGTCGTGGCCGACATCTTCCGCACCCGCGTGCTGCACCGTGGCAAGGGCAGCGAAGTCTGGGGTTGGGGTACGGCCTACGGAAAGCCGAGCAAGTCATGAAAGACTTTAAGCTGACTCCCCGAATGACCGTGGTCGCCGCGGCACTGACTGTGCTGCTTAGCGCGTGCGGGGAAAAGCCGCAGACCGCTGGAACGCGCTCCGCCGACGTCCAAGCCTGGAACGGCGGAGCCCAGACGACCTTCAATGTCCCCGGCTGGGCGCCAGGCGACAAGGTCAGCTGGGAAGAGCAGATCAAGCAGCGCAATCGTAGCCAGAACGAGTACGTGCGCATGGCGCCTTGAGATTGATGCGGAGGCCCTCACGATGAATATGGCATTCTCTCGCTGGTTGGCTGCGGGTCTGCTGACCATCGCCAGTGCCTGGGTGCAGGCGCAATCGCCCACATCTTTACCTGCAGCGCCGCCTGTCTCCACAGCAGACAAGGCCAGTGGCCCACCCGCAGACTTTGTGGTGCCCGCCGATCCAAAACCGGATGAAAACAATGCTGCCCGAGCGAAATCGCAACCGGGCAACAATGCGCCCTTCTGGCGCAGTGTTCGTCAATCCGGTGAAGTCGAGGGTGTGACCAACCTCCCCGGCGTCGAAAAAGGCGTGCTGATTCAGCGTTTCGTGACTTATCCCGCCTCTGACCACACCAACGCTGGCGAAGCGTGGCGCCAGGTACGCAATCGCGTGATCATTCCCTACGGGGGCTCGCTCATGCTGATCGTGCTGGTGGCCATCGCCCTTTTTTACTTCAGGCGTGGCGCTGTAGGCCATGAACACCCTGAAAGCAGAGGAAGGATCGAGCGCTTCACGTCCTTTGAACGTGCTGCACACTGGCTCAACGCGATTGCCTTCGTGCTTCTCGGCATCTCCGGTGTGGTCATGGCCTTCGGCAAGATTCTGCTGTTGCCATGGATGGGCCATGACATCTTTGGAGCGCTCACGTATGGACTGAAGACGCTGCACAATTTCGTCGGTCCGCTGTTTGCAGTGTCGCTGCTTGTCATCATTCTCACGTTCCTTCAGGACAACATTCCTCGCGCCTGGGATTGGCTGTGGATCAAAAAAGGCGGAGGCCTGTTCACGGGCGAGGAAGTTCCGTCGCACCGATTTAACGCAGGCGAGAAAGGTGTATTCTGGATCGGTGCCTTCGTGCTGGGCCTCACCGTCGTGGCCTCGGGTTTGGTGCTGAACCACCTGATTCCGAACATGCTTTACACACGGGGACAGATGCAAGCCGCTCACATGTTTCATGCCGTTGCTGCCGTTCTGATGCTGTGCATCATTTTTGGACATATCTACCTGGGCACACTCGGCATGCGCGGCGCCTACCGCGCCATGCGCACCGGCTATGTCAGCGAAGGCTGGGCCAGGGAGCACCACGAACTGTGGTACGAGGACATCCAGGCAGGAAAGATTCCAGCTCAACGCTCGAGCGCATCGCCTTCCCCAGAGCCACGAACGCAGCCGCGCAAGGCATAAGGCGCCGCGCCATTGCACACGGAGACGCCACATGAGATTCCAGATCACCCTGCTGGCTATTGCCCTGTCGGCACTGAGCGCAAGCACCGCCAATGCCAAGCTGCCTCCAGTGTCCGACGAGGCAAAGGCGAAGGCGGATGAGGCTGCTGCGAAAACCGCATGGAGTGACAAGGTCGCCAACTACAAGCTTTGTCAATCCATGGATCGCGTGGCCGCTACCTACCTGGATCGTGCCAGGGCCGCCGGCCACTCGGTTCAGCCGGTGGCCACCCCCCCCTGCACCGACCCAGGCCCTTTCAGCTACACACCGGCTGAGCCAAAGCCGATCGAAGCATCCGGTGCGCATTCACCACCGCAAACCGCTTCCACGCCGCCCAGCACCACACAACCTGCAGCAGGAACGAAGCCCTGATTCCACAGCTTTCCGGACCTGCAAGCGCGCTCGGTTTTGAAGCCGACCTTCGCGCCTACCCGCCCCTGCCCCACGCGCCGCGCATGACCCATGCCAGCGCAGCTCTGCTGCGCGACATCGAGATCCTGGATCACCACGGCGTGCGGCGGAGCATTCAGATACCCGTTGAACGTCCGCTCACGGTCTTCGTCGACAAGCGCGAACTCGTTACGCTGATGACGTTGGGTGCGCGTCCCGAATTGCTGGTGCTGGGCTACCTGCTCAACCAGCGCTTGATAGACCGGTTAGAGGATGTCATTGCTGTCAGCGTGGACTGGGAAGTCGATGCCGCAGCCATCACCACCCGTGGGGGCATCACCGATCTGCAGGGTCGCACCGCGCACCGCATCGTCACGACCGGCTGCGGCCAGGGCACCGTGTTTGGCGAGGCCATGGACGCGCTCGGCCATATCCGTCTGCCCGACGCACGCGCCGCCCGCATCACGCAGGGCCAACTCTACAAGCTGCTTGACAGCCTGCGACAGCGTGACACCGTGCACCGTCGCGCGGGATCAGTCCATGGCTGCGCACTCTTCGAAGGCTCACGGATGCTGGTCTTCGTTGAAGACGTCGGGCGACACAACGCCGTCGACACCATTGCCGGATGGATGCTCATGCACGGCGTGAGCGGCACCGACAAGGTCTTTTTCACCACCGGACGGCTCACGAGCGAGATGGTCATCAAGGCGGCTCAGATGGGTGTGCCCATTGTCGTCTCTCGGAACGGCGTCTCCGCCATGGGCCATGACCTCGCAACCCGTCTGGGCATGACCCTCTTTGGGCGCGCAGCGAATCGACACTTTTTCTGCTACACGGGCTTCGAGCGCTTTGATGCGGAACCGGAGCCTTCACCTGAAGCGAATTCGGATCACGCCATCTCGAGCTGAATTGGACGACCGCCAACGGTCTTGATGAAAATCAGCTCCCCATGAACACCATGTCTGAAAGTTGGGTGTTGGCCTGGCAGCTCATTGCCCATGCCGAACCCGAACTGGTGCACATCGCATCGCTCTCGCTGCAGGTCAGCGCTACGGCGTGCGTTGTAGGCGCCTCGATCGGCCTGTTGCTAGGTGCTTGGCTTGCGGCGGCACGTTTTCCCGGCCATGCCCTGATCGTATGGCTCGTCAACACCCTGCTGGCCTTGCCAGCCGTGGTGGTAGGCCTGTTTGTGTACCTGCTGCTCTCGCGCTCCGGGCCGTTGGGAGAGTTGGGCATTTTGTTCACTCCGTCCGCCATGGTGGTCGCACAGAGCGTACTTGTTACCCCCTTGATTGCAGCCCTGTCGCGCCGACTCGTGCTCGCAGCCCTGAACGATGGAGGGAGCCAGTTGCAGTCGCTGGGCGCCCGCCCACTCACCGCCGCCTTGTTGATGCTGGTGCATGACCGCATGGGCGTGGCCACGGTGCTGCTCACGGCCTTCGCCCGAGCCATCGCCGAAGTGGGCGCCGTGATGATCGTGGGTGGAAATATCGCTGGCGTGACACGCGTGATGACCACCACCATCGCGCTTGAGACCAGCAAAGGGGACCTTGCATTGGCGCTCGCACTGGGCTTCGTGCTGCTGGCCGTGGTGGCCGCAGTCAACGGCGCAATTGGGCTGCTGCACTGGTTGGCCTCCCGCCCGCGGGTGGGCAATCCGCTGACCAACACCCCCTTGGCGCTTGCTCAACCGGCCAGCGCGCCTCCATCTGCGGCGGAGGCGACACCCCTGGTGGTGATCGAGCGTGCCACCGTGCGCTTCGGCAATGTGGTCGCACTGCACGAGGTCTCACTGACGCTCACACGAGGTGAGCGCCTGGTCCTGGTCGGAGCCAACGGCTCGGGCAAAACCACGCTGCTGCGGCTGCTGCACGGCTTGCTGCCTTGCGAAGGCCGCTATGAGCGCCTGCCGCTGCGCCCCGAAGGCCATGTCTCGCGCGCCTCCATGTTGTTTCAACGGCCCTTTCTGCTGAGCCTCTCGGTCTGGCGCAATGTTTGGGTCGGCCTGTGGCTGGCGGGGGTGCCCGGAGCTGAACGCCGTGAGCGATGCCACCGGGCGCTGGCGCGTGTGGGCTTATTGGAGCACGCTGCTCGGCATGCACGTACGCTCTCGGGTGGCCAGCAGCAGCGCCTGGGAATTGCGCGCGCCTGGGCGCTGTCACCGGACATCTTGTTTCTGGACGAACCTACCGCCAGCCTGGACCCGAGCGCAAAAAGCGAAATCGAACTGTTGATCGAAGAAGTGGCCGCCAGCGGTGTCACGATTGTGATGAGCACGCACAACCTGGGCCAGGCCAAACGCTTGGCAACGCGCGTGGCTTACCTTCAAGGAGGGCGGCTTATTGTGCAGCGCTCGGTGGCGGCATTCTTCCATAGCGAGGACCTGCCTCCTGAGGCCGCCCAGTTTCTTCAAGGCGAACTCGGCTGGCGGTGATGGTGAAGTGCGCCGTTGCATGCCGTGCAGGCTCGAAGCCCAGGGCGTGAGCCCATTGGCAGGCGCGCATTCGGACCATTTTGGTGTTGACGTGCCATCCCAATGGTGCATCGACATTTTCATGCCCGCGCCAAACAATCGGCCAGTTGCTGTCCCGCAGATGGCATCGAATCCGTGGTGTTTATGGATTTTCAGATTCCTGCAGCGCGCGCCACATCACCTTGCCGCTGCCACTCTTTGGCAGCGCCGTGACGAACTGCACGCTGCGCGGCACCTTGTAGACCGCCATGTGTTCGCGGCACCAGTCGATGATCTGCTGCTCGCTGGTGTCGGCGTGGCTGGTGCGCAGTACCACCACGGCCTTCACGCTTTCGCCGCGGTAGCTGTCGCGCGTGCCGATGACGCAGGCTTCCTGGATGGCCGGGTGGCGGAACATCAGGGCCTCGACCTCCGCCGGCCAGACCTTGAAACCCGAGGCGTTGATCATGCGCTTGAGCCGGTCGGTGAGGAAGAAGTAGCCCTCTGCGTCCATATGCCCGAGGTCGCCGGTGCGAAAGAAGCGCTGTCCCTCAAGCTCCATGAACGCCGCCGCCGTGGCCTGGGGCTGCTTCCAGTAGCCCTCGAACACTTCCGGCCCGCGCACGACGATTTCGCCCTGCTCGCCCACGGGCAGCTCCTGCAGCGTCTCGGTGTCGACCACGCGCGCGTCCGTGCCCATGAAGGGAATGCCCAGGCACTGCTGTTTGGGGCGGTCGGGCGGGTTCGAATGCGAGGGAGCGGCGGTTTCCGTCAGGCCATAGCCCTCGGCGTACTGCAACCCGTACTGCTCCAACAAGCGCTGCGCGACCGCCTGGGGCATGGCCGCACCGCCGCCGCCGATGTAGACCAGGCTGGAGAGGTCGTATCGGGCGAAGTTCGGACTGCCCAGCAGGTCGATCACCATGGTGGGGATGTTGGTCCAGCTGGTCACGCGCCAGCGCGAAATGAGGCGCCCCGCCAGTTCGCGGTCCCAGCGCGGCATGACCACCAGCGTGGCGCCCAGGTAGATGGCGGTGTGCATCACGCTCACCATGCCCGTGATGTGGAACATCGGCACCACGGCCAGCGCCACGGTTTCGGGCGAGCCGGTGCCCCACAGGCTGCCGGCCACGGCGTTGTGCATGATGCTGCGGTGCGGATGCATGCAGCCCTTGGGCAGGCCGGTGGTGCCGCTGGTATAGGGCAGCAGCGCCAGGTCTTCGGGCCCCACTTCCAGGGGCGGTGGCGCTTGGCCGCATGCGAGCGCATCGGCCCAGCGGTGCACCTGTCCGCCGTCGAGCGCAGGCAGCGCGTGCACCGTGCACAGCCACTCGTGCCAGGCCGGGGGCGGTGCATCGCCGCCCGCAGCGGCCGCATCGAAGGCGTCGGTGAACTGTGTGACCACCAGGTGCGCCAGGCGCTGCCCCGGCGCCAGCGCATTGCTGGCGCGCGCGAGTTCCGGCGCCAGGTCGGCGGTGGTGATGGCGACCCTGGCATCGGGGTCGGTGATGTAGTGCTTGAGCTCTTCAGCCCGGTTCATGGGGTTGACCGGCACCACCACGGCATTGGCGCGCAGGATGGCGAAATGCGCCAGCACCAGCTGCGGACAGTTCTGCATGCACAGCAGCACGCGGTCGCCGCGCCGCACGCCCAGGGAATGCAGACAGGCCGCCATGCGCTGTGCGCCGTCGGCGAGCGCCCGGTAAGCCAGGGTCTCGCCGAAGAACGCCAACGCCGGCTTGTCCGGATAGCGCAGCGCGCTGACCGCCAGGTTGTCCCACAGCGAGGTGGCGGGCGGCGTGATGGCCTGGGGCAGGCGGCGGGGCCAGAACTGGTAATGCGGGCGCATGGACGACTCCTTTGCGCCAAAGTCTAGCCCTGCCCTCCCGCGCTGCGGCGCGGGTTTCTCCCATTCCGCTGTCGCGTGAAGCTCAGCGGCGCGGCACGCTTTTCACCCGGGCTGTGCGTGCAGTCTGCACCCGGTGCGACAGCCGGGCAGCCGCTGCCGCGCGCGGTGCCCTACCCTTCGGCGCATGCGCCCGCCACGCAGCAGAATTAACAGTCAAAACGGCCTCTAGCCCTTATCCATCAAGCGCTATCAGCTATCTTTTTTGAATCACGCCTGCTGCCGCAAGCGCATCACCTCTGCAAGGGCCAGCGCCCCAGCACGGTATAGGGCCCGCGCGAGCCGACGAAGTTGTAGAGCAGGACAAACTCGCGCACGGTCCACGCCAGCGGGGCGATGGCCTGCTCGGCCAGCGCCTGCGGTGCGCGCAGCACGGTCATGTGCGGGGTGAACGCCGGTTCCGGCCCCTCGGAGAGATCGTCGTGCAAGGCCGCGAGCAGCGCCTGGTGCAAGGCCACCACGCCGGCAACGCTCGCGTCGCTTCCGAGCAACACCCAAGGCAGCGCCTTGCGCCCGGAAAAACTTTGCGCCCGGTCCAGGCAGACGCGAAAGGCCGGCAGGTGCACACGCTCTGCCACCTCCACGGCACGGTCCGCCGTGCGCGCCGGAAACGCGGCATGGGCGCCCAGCCAGAGCAATGTCAGATGCAGGCGCTCGGCACGCGCCCGCCAGGGGACCTTCAGGCCATGGCTGCGGCACAGCTGCTCGGCCAACTGCGCGGCCTGCGCTGCGGCCCGGGCATCGGGCAATAGCGCAAAAAAGACCCTGTGGCTGCGCAGTGCGTCCGGGGCGCTGCCCGGCGGAGAGGGTTCAAAGGGCATGGATCGGCCTCCGGGGCTTGCGGCCTGCCGACTCTACTGCGACCACCGCCTTGCGCGCCCGCGGAACGACCGCACCCGAGGCATGCGCGCAAGTCAGGCCGAATCGCGCAGGACCAGCTGGAACGGCAATTCAAAGCTGCGGCCCGGCTGGTCTGCGTCGGGGCCGTCCAGCCGCGCGATCAGCAACCCGGCGGCAAAGCGGCCGATCGCCTGTTCGGAACGGCCCACCGTGGTCAACGCAGGGTGCATCACTTGCGCGGCGGGAATGTCGTCGAAGCCGGCCACCGCGACGTCGTCGGGAACGCGCCGCCCCGCCGCGCGCAGCGCTGCGATGGCGCCGATGGCCAAGAGGTCATTGGCCGCGAACACGGCGCTGACATCGAAGCGGCCCGCCAGTTCGGCTGCGAGGGCGCGTTCGCCCGCCGCTTGGGTGAAGTCCTCGGCGGCAACGATGCAGGTCGGCAGCCCCGCCCGCTGCATCGCTGCATGAAAGCCGCGTTGGCGCTCCGCGCCCGGGCCCATCGGGCAGGACAGCATGGCGATGCGCTCGTGCCCTTTGCCGATCAGGGCCTGCGCCATGGCCTGCGCCGCCGCCGCGTTGTCGATGTAGATCTTGTCGATGTCGCGGGACGGCCGGTGCGCCTGGCTTTCCAGCTGAACCACGGCAATGCGTCCGCGCACGGCCTTGAGCAGTTCGGCTTCGCCGATGTGAAAGAACACCGCCATCACGCCGTCCACGTGCCCTTGCGACAGCCATTGCAACGCCCGGTGCTCGCGCTCGGGCGCGCCGTCGGTGTCGAAGATCATGGTGTCGTACCCGGCCGCATCGGCGGCGGACTGGAACCCCCGCACCAGCGCCGGATAGGTCGGGTTCGTGATGTCCGGGACGATGCAGGCCAGCGTGCGCGTGCGCGCAGACTGAAGACTCCGGGCCATGCGGTTGGGCACATAACCGAGCCGTTGGGCGGTCTGCAGTATGCGTTCGCGCGCCTCCGCCGCCACCGTCGATGGCTCGACCCGGTTGAGCACCAGGGACACGGCGGTTTGCGACAGGCCCGTGGCAACGGCGATGTCGCGCTGTGTAGGCCGCCGCAAGGCCATCACAGGCGCCTTAGCTTGGCTGGCGAATGCCGCCGAGGGGCGGGCGCCAGCGGGCGCAGGTTCGCGGAACGTCGCTTTCTTCATGGTGTCCTGATATCCATAATACGCATTATTATTGCGCGCTCCCTGGCTTGGCTCCGGGAGACGTACCGGTCTGGACGATGCCCCGAGCAGAGGATTCCGCCATGAACATCTCGCGCCGCGCACTCTCCCTGTCGGGCCTGGGCGCAGCAGCCCTCGCGGCGGCCCCCGGCCTTCTCGCCCAGACCCGCGCCCGCCAGCTCACCCTTCTTGTGGCGCAACCCGCTGGCGGCGTGACCGATGCATTCGCGCGCGCCGTTGCTCCAGCACTGGGCCGGGGGCTCGGGCGCACCGTGGTGCTGGAGAACGTCACCGGCGCGAGCGGCTCCATCGCCGCCAGCCGCTTGCTGGCAGCCGTGCCCGACGGCTCCACGCTCCTGGTCGGATCTCCCTCCGAGACCGTGCTCGCGCCGCTCACCTTGCGCGCTGTCCGCTACCGGTCCACGGACTTCCAGCTCTTGAGCTTGGTCAACGATTCCCCGCTGGCGCTGTATGCGCGCAGCGACTTGCCCGCGAACAACCTCGACGAACTCGTGGAACTGGCGCGCCAACGTGGCGGCAAGCCCCTGAGCTACGGCAGCACCGGGCAAGGCTCGTTGTTCCACCTCGTGACGGAAACGTTGCTGTCCGCCACCGGCATCCAGGCCACGCACGTCCCCTACCGCGGCGGCGTGCCCCTGTTGACCCACCTTCAGGGCGGCACCATCGACTTCACGATGCTACCCGTGGACGCCTTGCTCGGAAGCATGGTCGCCGGCGGCAGGATGAAGGTGCTCGGTGTCTCGTCCGCACAGCGGCTCGCGCGCTTCCCCGCTGCCGCGACCTTCGACGAAAGCAGATCGGCGCCCGCCGTCGGTCGCCCGAGCATCTGGGTCGGTCTGCTGGCCTCCGCCGCGATAGGCGAAAGCGCCAGTGTGCGGTTGCACCAGGTCGTCACCGAAGCGCTCAGCGATGCGGACGTGCGCAAGGCCATCGATGCCGCCGGGGGTGCCGTTCCGTCTCCGATGTCCCTGGCCGACGCCGCGCGCTTCTATGCCGCAGACGCCGTGAAGCTGCAGGCACTCGCAAAAGCCGCGCGCATCGAGCCCATCTAGTCGGCGAGCCGGCTTCGGCCGGCCCCCGTGCTTCTCGATTTCTGGGCGCCGCACTGCGCTCAGCCGTGCACCACCAGGCCGGCCCGCAGGCCAATGCACGCTTGGTGCAGCGCGGCCCGGGCGGCAGCGCTGCACGTTTTGAAAGAAAAATGCCTGAAACGCTTAAGGGTCAAGCGCATTCAGCTATTGAAAAAGTAGCATGCAATGTCGCCCTGGGGCACGCATGCAGTGGCCGAGCCCTATGCAGCGGCAAGCCAATCCAACGCCCACGGCAGACGGATCCGCGCTGCGCCCTGGACACAACAAACAGAACCACCTGAAGTAATACGTATTACAATGGTTTCACCCCTGTCCTGGAATTGCTCTCGCAGGGGAAAGTCCTGCTCGCGTCCCTCCCGAGGAATTTGCGCCATGAACATCCGCCAGCACCGTCTCTGGAGCCCGCCACCGGGGCCTGGGTGGCCAGGGCGGAGACCGTGCGCGGGCGCGGCAAGCGCGGACCGAGTGACCGCAGCGGCCGCGCCCACATCGTCAGAACACAGGTCCCGGGCGGCAACCTCGGGGTGTGACGTGCGCCACCCCACGGATCTGCACACAGCCCTGCCATGAATACCGCCGTGCAAAGCCTTCCATCCCCCGAGTCGCCGCGCCGTGTCCACCCGACCGTGCGCCTGGACTACGGTCTGCGCGTGTTGGGGCAAGGGTTCTTTGGCGCAGTGGCACTCTCGGTGCTGCAGTTGCGGGCCCTGCACGTGGGCACCGTGGTGCTGATCTGCGGCATTGCCTTGCTGTGGCCGCATCTGGCGTATCTGGTGGCGAACCGTGCACGCGACAGCAAAGCCGCCGAGCAGCGGAACTTGCTGATCGACTCCTTCCTGCTGGGCGCGTTCACGCTGCTGACCGGCCTCGATCTGTGGATCGGCGTGGTGTCCTTCACCGCCATCAACGCCGCCAACCTGAGCATCGGCGGGCGGCGCCAGGGCTGGATCGGCGTCGCGTGCTTCCTGCTCGGGATCCTGGTCACGGGACTCCATGCCGGGTTCGACGTGTTGCCGGTCCCACCGCTGGCACACGCCATGACGGCGCTCGCTGTCATTGCCTACACGACCGGGTTCGGCCTGGCGTCTCACTTCCAGACGCGCCAAGCCATTGGCGCCAAGCGCGAAGTCCACGCGCGCAACCAGGTCATCGAGCAACAGAAGGCGGATCTCGAACAGGCCCGTGTGCTTGCCGAGCGGGCCCGTGAGCTGGCAGAGGCCGCCAACCTCACCAAGAGCGCCTTCCTGGCCAACATGAGCCATGAACTGCGCACGCCGCTCAATGCCGTCATCGGCTATACCGAGATGCTGGAGGAAGACTTCGCGGAGCGCGGCGAACCGGGCACCGCACTCGCCGACCTGGGCCGCATCAAGGGGGCGGCGCGGCATCTGCTGCAAATGATCAACGATGTGCTCGACCTCTCGAAAATTGAAGCGGGCAAGATCGAATTGCATGTCGAGTCTTTTCAACTGGCCGAACTGCTGGACCAGGTGGTCTCGACCACCCAGCCCCTTCTTGCCGTCAACCGCAACCGCCTGCAGGTGCATTGCGCGCAGGGCCTGGACCCGGTGCAGTCCGACTTGACGAAGCTGCGCCAGGTGCTGATCAACCTGGTATCGAACGCGTCGAAGTTCACCAGCGATGGCAGCATTTCGATCGAAACCACTGCCGGAATCGACGCGGGCGGTCGCCCCATGGTGGTGTTCGAGGTCACGGACACCGGTATCGGCATGACCCCCTCCCAGCTGGGCCGGCTTTTCCAACCCTTCGTGCAGGCTGACGCCGAGACCACGCGAAAGTATGGCGGTACGGGCCTGGGATTGGCCATTAGCCGCCGTCTGTGTCGCCTGCTGGGCGGCGACGTGACGGCCATCAGCACGTGGGGCAAGGGCAGCCAGTTTCGCGCGGCGGTGCTCGCGCAGTTGCCCCTCGCCGAACACGCAGCCGTGGACTGACATGCCCAAGATCCTGCTGGTCGAAGACAACGATCTCAACCGGGACATGCTGTCGCGGCGGCTGCGGCGGCGCGGCTACGAGGTGGTGATGGCCTTCGACGGCCCCCAGGCCCTGAGCGCTGCGGCGAGCGCCATCCCCGCGCTGATCCTGATGGACATGAGCCTGCCGTTCATGGACGGCTGGGAGGCCACGCGCCGCCTGAAGGCGAACCCGGACTTGTGCGAAATCCCGGTGATCGCTCTCACCGCGCATGCCATGGAAGGGGACCGCCAGCGCGCCCTGGATGCAGGCTGCGACGACTTCGACACCAAGCCGATCGAATTCGAGCGCTTGCTGGCGAAGATCGAGAGCCTGCTATGACAGCGCTGCCCCGCATGCGTGCGGCGACGGGCGTCGACCCTGTGCCCGGTGCACCGCACACGGCCAACGGAGGCTCGGCCACGCCACGGCGCCTGTACGGCGGGGTGCGCGTGAATTACCCGGTGCGCATTGGCGCCCATGTGGCCGCTGGCCTGCTGCTCGGCTCGGTCTTCACCACGCAGCCGCCACCCGCGCTGTGGTGGGCGGGGTTGGTCATGCTGACGTGGCCGCATGTCGCGTACTGGCTGAGCTGTCGTGCCGTTGACAGCCGGCGCAGCGAGATGCGCGCCTTGCTGATCGACTCTTTCCTGATAGGAATCTACGGCGGGCTCTCGGGCCTCAATCTCTGGATCATCGTCGCGCTGGGGGGCGCCATGCATGCATCGAACCTCGGCTCCGGCGGCGGTCGCCATGCGTTGCGTGGCCTGATCGCCACGGGGATGGGCCTTGCAACGGGTGCCGCCGCGACAGGCTTCGAGGTCCGTCCCGACACCTCGTTGCTGACCATTGCGTTGTCGGCCGTGGCCGCGGCGCTCTACCTGTCGCTCTTCGGCCATGCGATCTACGCCGAATCGCTGCGCACCGCGAGGACGCGTGCGGCCTTGCAGGAGCGCAATCGCGAGATCGAGGCCCAGACCGTGCACCTCGAACAGGCGCGACAGGAGGCGGAACTGGCCAACAAGGCCAAAAGCGCCTTTCTGGCGAATATGAGCCATGAGCTGCGAACGCCGCTCAATGCCGTGCTCGGCTATGCCGAACTGCTCGAAGAAGAACTGGCAGACTGCGCCTCCCCCGAAGCCCGCACGGACCTGGGCCACATCCAGCATGCGGCAAAGGATTTGCTGTCGATGATCAACGCCGTGCTGGACCTGACCCGGCTGGACGCTCACAAGGTCCAGCTCCACCTCGAGGACTGCGACCTGCGCGGTCTGCTGTCGTCCATCGAAGCCGCCGCGCAGCCGCTGCTGACCGCCAACGGAAATCGCATGCAGGTCGACGTGCAGCCGGGTCTGGCGCTGGTCCATGGGGATGCGCTGCGCCTGCGGCAGGTGCTGATCGCGCTGGTGTCCAACGCGGCCAAGTTCACGGCCCAGGGGAGCGTGCAGCTGCGCGCGTCCATGCGCGAGCGGCAACCCGGCGTGCCGGAGGTGCGTTTCGACGTCGAAGACACCGGCATAGGCCTGAGCCCCGACGAGATCGGCCGGCTGTTTCAGCCCTTTCTGCAGGCCGATGAGGGCACCACCCGGGCCTTTGGCGGCAGCGGCCTGGGATTGGCGATCAGCCGCCGCCTGTGCCGCCTGATGGGCGGAGACATCGGCGTGGCCAGTACACCCGGCGCGGGCTCATGCTTCACCGTCTGGCTGCCCCAGCCGGTCCGTTTGCGGCAGCTCGGTACGTCCCCAGAAGAGGCACTCCGGGCGGCGCCAGGCATACCCCCGGAGCGCAGCGCATGACGGCCCAGCGCTCCCCACCCGCTGGCGCGATCGATCGCATCGCGTGTGGCGCCGATCTCGCCAGCCTGCCGGCGTTGCAGGCCCTGGTGGCCACGATGTGCCGTCGCGAGGGAATCGGCGAGCCGGCGTGCCACGACCTGCAGTTGATCGTCGAAGAGGCCTGCGTCAATGTCATGCACTACGCCTACCCCGCAGGCCAAAGCGGCCCGCTGACGCTGGAGATCAGGATCGT
This sequence comes from Acidovorax sp. SRB_14, assembly GCF_012932145.1. GTDB lineage: Bacteria > Pseudomonadota > Gammaproteobacteria > Burkholderiales > Burkholderiaceae_C > Simplicispira. The sequence continues at coordinate 70,447 of NZ_MWOK01000007.1, forward strand.
GCACCGGGGCGGTCCACGCCGCATCGTGTTGACGCTGGAGGACCTGGGCCGGCCGTTCGACCCGCTGTCGGTCGAACCGGTGGACGCCAACGCTGCCATCGAGGCGCGTACGCTGGGCGGCTTGGGTGTGCACCTGATCCGCCAACTCTCGAACCGCCAGCACTACCAGCGCCACCCCCTGCGCGGCAACGTTTTCACCATCGAAAAATATCTGGGGCCACCCGCACCCCACTGACCCCTGGAGCAAGACCATGCAGATCACCATCACCCAACACGACACGATTTCCATCCTGGCCATCACAGGCAGCGTGGACAGTCTCAGCGCCGATGAATTGACCCAGCGCTTTGCGGAGTCGATCTCTCAGGGCAATGTCCGTCTGGTGGCCGATTTCTCGCTGGTGAACTACACCAGCAGCGCCGGCCTCCGGTCCCTGCTTGGCACCGTTAAAAACTGCCGGCTCGCCGGCGGCGACCTGCGCATGGCCGCGGTGCAGCCCCAGGTCCAACGGGTGCTCGAGATAGCCGGCTTTATCAGCATCCTCAACATCTTTCCCAACGTGCACCGCGCGGTGGAGAGCTTCACGGAGGCCGCATGAAACGCGCACCGGTTCAGGGTCCTGCGGTCACGCTGGTGATTGGCTCGGGCAGCGTCAAATGCGCTGCCGCCATCGGCGTGGTCAAGGCGCTCACCGACGCAGGCATCGGCATCGATCGCGTGGTCGGCTGCAGTGGCGGCGCCCTGTTCGCGGCCGGGGTGGCCCTCGGCTTCGACACCGCCAGGATGACGGACGTCACGCTGCGCACCTGGACCCGCAAGCTGACCGCCAAACGCAGCCGCATGGGCTTTCTTCGCCTGCTCGCACCCCGGCTCTTCGGCTTTCGGTCGGACAGTTTTGGCTTGCGTGACGATGGCCCGATGCTCTCGGCCTTTCGCGACGTCTTCGGGCAGCAGCGCATCGAGGACACGCCAATTCCGCTGCACATCACGGCCACCGACTTCATGAATGGTGAGCTGGTCGACATCGTGCGCGGCGACCTGGTCGATGCGCTCCGCGCCAGCGTGTCGCTGCCCCTGGCGTTTCGGCCCGTGAAGCTGGACGGCCGGGTTCTGATCGATGGCTACATGTCCGACCCGCTGCCGATCAGCGTGGCGATGAAGAACGGCAGCCGCGTGATCGTCGCGGTGGGTTTCGAGAGCCCCTACCAAGAGAGTATCCGCAGTGCGGGACGTTTTGCGGCCCAGCTCAGCGCAATCCTCGCGAACAATTTGCAAAAGTCGCGCTTGGCCTTTCACAGCGCAGCACACCATTCCGAGATGATCCTGATCCTGCCGCAGTTCAAGCAGCGCGTGCGCCTGTTCGACACCGACAAGGTGCCCTACATCATCGAAGAGGGTGAGCAAGCGGCCCTGCAGCAACTGCCCTACCTGCGCGCCCTGCTCGATGCCCACCGCGAACGCCTTGAACCTGCCGCGGCCTGAGGGCACGGCCGACACCCCGCGGGACGCACACATGCTGTCCAAGCTAACGCCCACGCCGACGGAACAGCTGGAGCGCCGGATGCGCATCCTGGTGGTCGACGATCTGGAGCTCAATCGCGACCTCCTGGCGCGCCGCGTCCAACGCCTGGGCCACGAGGCGGGCATCGCCGTCAACGGACGCGATGCACTCGAACAGCTGCAGCAGCAGGCCTGGGACCTGGTGCTGCTGGACATCACCATGCCCGAGATGGACGGCTACGAAACCCTGCGGCGCATCCGCGCCGACCCCGTGTCGGCGCAGCTGCCCGTGGTGATGGTCTCGGCCATCGACGAGAGCGAAAGCGTGGTGCGTTGCCTGGAGCTGGGGGCCGACGACTACCTCCCCAAGCCCTGCAACCCCGTGGTGCTGCAGGCACGCATCGAATCATCGCTGGCCAAGAAACGCCTGCAGGACCACAAGAGCCACTTGCTGCACGCACTCTCCCGCGAGTTGCAGATCGGCCAGCGGATCCAACAAGGCTTCCTGCCTGCCGAACTGCCGAGCGTGGCAGGATGGTCACTGGGCGCCAGCTGTACGCCGGCCCGACAGGTCGGCGGCGACTTCTACGATGCCTATTCGCTGCCCGCAGGCGCGCTCGCTCTCGTGGTCGCCGATGTGTGCGACAAAGGCGTGGGTGCGGCGCTCTACATGGCGCTGTTTCGCACGCTGCTGCGGGCCATGGCCTGCCAGACGGTGTCCGGGGAGTCGCTTCCCACGACGCTGGTGCGCAGCGTGGCTTTCGCCAACGACTACATCGCGACCGTGCACGGGCACGAGAACATGTTCGCCACGGTGTTCTTCGCTCTCCTGGAGCCCGCCAGCGGGCGCATGCACTACCTCAATGCCGGTCACGAGGCGCCGTTTGTCCAGCAGGCAGAAGGCGGCACCGCGGCGCGGCTCGACACCACGGGGCCGGCAGTGGGGCTGGTGGCCGGCCAACGCTGCACGGTGCAGACAGTGGTACTGCAGCCAGGCGCCAGGCTGCTCCTGCACACCGATGGCGCGACCGAGGCGCGGGGCGTGTCGGGGCCGTTTGGCGAAGAGGCATTGGGGTACGCATTGGGCCGCCCAGCCGGCTCGGCGCAGGAAATGGTCGACGGCGTGCGCACGCAGCTGGCTGCGCACGTCGGCGCGTTCGAACCGCACGACGACGTGACCTTGCTCGGTCTGATGCGGGAATTGTGAACATCACTGGAGTGCTCCACCATGCAGCAGCCAACGCGACCCGCAGTATTCGTCCGCCGTGTGCGCACGGAAGATGCCCAGACCATGCAAGGCTTTCTGCTGGGGCTGAGCGTACCGTCGCGGCGCAACCGCTTCCACGGGGGCATCAACGGCGCCCCGCCCAAGCTGGTGGCCTATCTGGTCAACGCCGACGGCATCCGGCATGCGGCCTGGGTGGCCTGCATCTGGGGCGCCCACGGCGAGGAAATCATCGGTGAGGCGGGCTGGTTCGTCGTAGACCCTGAACGCGGCAGCGCCGAGCTGGCGTTGAGCGTGCTCGACGGATGGCAGGGCTCGGGGGTGGCGAGCCAGCTGATGACCACCCTCATGGACAGCGCACGCGGTGCCGGCTTGCGCCACCTCTACGGCGACGTGCTGGACGTCAACGGGCGCATGCTGGCTTTCATGCGCAAACACGGGCTTGAGGCGGGTTTCGATGAGCCGCCCGATCGGGGCGTGGAACGTGTCAGCTGTGAGCTGGCGTAGCTGGATGCTGATGAGTAGCGTACGGACAAGTGCTTTGCCGATGCTCGGCTGCCCAAGCCGAGCATGCTGAACTGAGCGCCTACAAGGGCTCGGGGCTACTCGCGCGGCCACATGGCGCGAGCCGGCGAGATGCCGACGCCGGCCGCGATGGCCCAGTTGCTCAGCCTGACCAACAGGGTGCGCAGAACCGAAAGCGGAACAGCGGGCCGTGGGCAAAGATCGGGGGTACGCGCATATATGCGCTGCGCTCAAGGCGCCGTGTATGTCATCGCCGGGCCAGTGTTTGCGAAATGACGCGCCAGCAGTCGGCGCGAACCAAGCGCGCGTGCCATCCACATCTTCCACCTGGTGTACGACGCGGACTTCAGAACGGCCTGGGCGCATCGGCAAGAGAACTCAGCCGATACACGCGCGGCGCACCCGATCAGCTATGGCGCATTGCGTATGGTGCTTCTGCCAGGAGAGCGAAGGTGCGGTGAGTCCATAACGGGGTAAACGCGCAAGGCCGCTGCAAGCCTCGCCGCGTAACATGTCGTCACAATCACTGGAGACCACGTGAAAACCGCACTCTTCGCAATCGCACTTGGCATGGCCGGCATGGTGCATGCAGCTCCCCTGCCAGCGAAAGTCGCTGCAGGCATGAGCCTAACCTCTGCCTCCACCCCTGCCTCTTTCGAGGCGGCCAACCGCAAAAGCAGCAAGCGTGTAGGTGGTTCTGGCAAAAGCGGCAAGGGTGGCAAATACGTTGGCGGGCGCCGCAAATAAATGGGTGGGCGCCCGGCGCGCCCTCATCCCTGTAGCGTTCCTGGCGCTTTCGTCAAGCGCTGCGGCCCAGGTCTACCGCTGCGGCAATACCTACAGCCAGGAAGCTTGCAAAGGCGGTCGCGCGGTAGAAACGTCAGCGCCTGTTCGCGTCGAGGGCGGACAAAATGGCAGCGGCACCAAGACCATTTACCTCTGCCAAAGCCACGGCGGCGGCATGTTTTGGTCAAGTGCGCACTGCCATCAACACAATGCCTTTATCGAGCGCACCGAGAGCGTGCCAGCGAACATGGGTTGGGACGAGCAAGTGCGGCATGCCCAGTACCAGCGCGACCAGGCCCAAGCCCTCGCCAACCCTCCACCCGCAGCCCCAGCTCCGCAGCGTCAGCACATGCCGAACCGCACGGCCGAATGCTCCGCGCTCGATGAGCGCGTGAAGATGCTCGACAGCATGGGCCGGGCAGGCAGCCGGTACTACGACCTCGACTGGGTCAGACGTGAGCGGAAAGAGACGCGAGATCAGCAGTTCAGATTGAGGTGCTGATCTTCACGCCTCTGCCGGCCCCGCTTCCCGCACAGGGCCTGCCTTCGCTCGGTGCTGCTTCCACGTTCACAGCGCAGCTCATCCAGGGTGGGCCAGACTTTCCGCAATGGTTCTGAACGCCCCAGTGACTGAAGGTGACAGCTGAGGCTTACTCATCTTTGTTCGATTTCATGCGTCATCGTCTCGATCACGTAGTACGTGGCAGGGCATGTGGGCTTGGCCAGCTTCGTTCTGTCCGCCGTGATTGAACTGCTTGACTCTGCAATCACCGGCAAGCAGGGGAACGACGCGGAACGCTGAATTTCGGCTTTGCGCCCGAATCAAAGCAGCGCCATCAGCTCGGCCGCATTGCGCTGGCCCTGGTCCCCGTAGTTGTTGTTGAAGATGATCTGCATCATCTCCACCCGGCGAGCGATGAGTCGGATTTCAAGCAGCAGCTCTTGCAGATCTTCTGTCGAGTAGTCGTAGTTGAAGCGGTCCGAGGCGGCCGGTCCCTTCACATTCCACTTTTCGCGGTTGCGCCCATGCAGGCGCAGGATCGCCAGGCGCGTGCTCGTGATGTCCCAGACGGCCGGCACCCGGTTGGCCGTGTCGACCTCGGGCGAATCCACGATCACATGGGCCACCCCCAACTCGCGCTCGAGTTCAAGCGTGCCTGCGCGGTGCCGCTCGTCGAGCCAGGTCTTGTTGCGAAACTCCACGGCCATTTGCTGCTCGCCCATGCGGGCTGCGCACTCGCGCAGGTGGGCCTCGCCATCGCGGTTGTTGATGAGCCAGGGCGCGAACTGGAACAGCACAGCGCCGAGCTTGCCGCTGTGCTCGAGCGGGGCCAGGGCCTCGAGGAAGCGGCGCCAGATTTCGTCGAGCACTGGCTCGGGCACGTCGCGGTAGTAGAGCGTTTTCTTGTCGCGCAGAGCAGGCGGCAGCGCTTCGCGCAGGTCCTTGTGCAGGGCCGATGGCTGCGTCTGGTGCCCTGTTAGCAGGCGAAACGCCTTGACGTTGAACAGGAAGTGCTCGGGCGTGCGCTCGGCCCACAGCTGGGCGTTGGCGCCACTCGGAATCGCGTAGTAGCTGCTGTCGACCTCGACCACCGGGAACTGGGAGGCGTAGTAGCGCAGCCGGGACTCGGCCGATTTGGCCTCGGGCGGGTAGAACTTGCCCGAGTCCAGCAGCGTCTTGTCGGTCCACGACGCAGTGCCGACGAGGATGTTCATGGGGCGCCGCAGGGCTGCTGCGGACCGTTATGTGCGCGACTGCAGGTACTGCCGCACCGCGTCGGCAGAATGCCCCAACGCCTGGACCGCGGCGCGCAGCTCCTGCTCGGTCACGCCCAGCGACTCGGTCCAGTCGCGGACCTCGTAGGGCTGCTCCAGGCTGATCCGTTTGCGGTCGTTGCCGGTCTTGGTTAGGTCGTCGCTCATCGCAGCCTCCGCAGTGGAATAGCCAAAAGGTAGGGCAAAGCCCGGCGCTGGGCTGTAGGACGCCACCCAGCAAGGGTACCTGCGCGTCACCCCCTGTCCACTGAGATGCCTGCCACCCACTCACCCACTGCCCACAACTCACGCCCACAGGCGTCGGACAGGCTTTTCTTACGGACCCACGGGCAAGCCACAGAACCATTTAGCCTCCAAACCCGAACTGCTGCCCTGCCTCAGCTGCAGCGCCAGCATCAAAAGCGGCTCGATGGCTCTCTGGCGTGCGGGTAATAAACCACTCAATCCTTCAGATCCACCCCTAGCTGGGCGAGCTTTGCCGCATACGCATCCCTGCGCTTTGCCGCCTTGGCTGCCGTATCGACCGCCGCTTGAATTGCCTTCGGCCCCTTGGCTGCAACTGTTTTGATGAGGCCTTGTTTATGAGCAGCCTCTGCCTTCGCCCTCTTGAAAGTGGCAAGCAATTCGGTATGGGCAACAGGTTGATTCACAGGGAAACTCATTTTCTAAACCGCCATTTTCGCGCCTGCCTGCCTCCATCGGAATGAGTTTGGAGCGATAGCAGCCAACCACTACACAACCTGCCACCCTCATCCGACGCAAGACCCTGCTGGCTTGGGCGTCCTAAGCCAGTATTGATGGCATCTCGCTTCTCCGCACCAAAAATAAAACCATGCAAGATACGCTTCTTGATGGTGCGCCCTGTTCCTTATATTTCCACGTAAAAATGAAAAAAGCCCGCATTGGCGCGGGCTTGTGCGGGTTTTTATTCCCGTAATTTCCAGTGAATTCCTATTGCAGGATCACTCCCACTCGATCGTCGCTGGCGGCTTGCTGCTGACGTCGTAGGTCACGCGGTTGATGCCGCGCACTTCGTTGATGATGCGGCCCGACACCTTCTTGAGCAGCGCATACGGCAGTTCTGCCCAGTCGGCCGTCATGAAGTCGCTGGTCTGCACCGCGCGCAGCGCGACCACGTAGTCGTAGGTACGGCCATCGCCCATCACGCCCACGCTCTTGACCGGCAGGAACACCGTGAACGCCTGGCTGGTCAGCTCGTACCAGCTCTTGCCCGTGGCTTCGTCCTTGAAGTTGCGCAGTTCCTCGATGAAGATCGCGTCCGCGCGGCGCAGCAGGTCGGCATATTCCTTCTTGACTTCGCCCAGAATGCGCACGCCCAGGCCGGGGCCTGGGAACGGGTGGCGGTAGACCATTGCGGGCGGCAGGCCCAGCGCCACGCCCAGCTCGCGCACTTCGTCCTTGAACAGGTCGCGCAGCGGTTCGAGCAGCTTCAGGCCCAGCTGCTCGGGCAGGCCGCCGACGTTGTGGTGGCTCTTGATGGTGACGGCCTTCTTGGCGCCCGAGCCGCCCGACTCGATCACGTCCGGGTAGATGGTGCCTTGCGCCAGCCACTTGGCGCCTTTGGCACCGGCACTGGTGAGCTTGGCAGCTTCCTGCTTGAACACGGTGATGAACTCGCCGCCGATGATCTTGCGCTTGGCCTCGGGGTCGGACACGCCGGCCAGCTTGCCCAGGAACAGCTCGCTCGCATCGACGCGGATCACCTTGGCGTGCAGCTTGCCGACGAACATGTCCATCACCATGTCGCCCTCGTTCAGGCGCAGCAGGCCGTGGTCCACAAACACACAGGTCAGCTGGTCGCCGATGGCACGGTGGATCAAGGCTGCCGCCACCGACGAATCCACGCCGCCGGACAGGCCCAGGATGACTTCCTCGTCGCCCACCTGCTTGCGGATCAGTTCCACCGCTTCGGCAATGTGGTCGCGCATCACCCAGTCCGGGGTCGCGCCGCAGATGCCCAGCACAAAGCGCTCGAGCAGGGCCTGGCCTTGTTGCGTGTGCGTGACCTCGGGGTGGAACTGCACGCCATAAAAATGGCGCGCTTCGTCGGCCATGCCGGCGATCGGGCAGCTGTCCGTGCTGGCCATGAGCTTGAAGCCCGGGGGCAGCGCAGTCACCTTGTCGCCATGGCTCATCCACACGTTGAGCATGCCGTGGCCCTCTGCCGTGGTGAAGTCGGCAATGTCCTTCAAGAGGGCCGTATGGCCGCGCGCGCGCACGGCCGCGAAACCGAATTCACGCTGGTGGCCGCCTTCGACTTTGCCGCCGAGTTGGTGCGCCATGGTCTGCATGCCGTAGCAGATGCCCAGCACCGGCACACCCAACTCGAACACCGCCTGCGGCGCCTTGTCCGTCGAGTCCTCGTACACGCTGGCGTGGCTGCCCGACAGGATCACGCCCTTGAGCGTGCCATCGGCGGCGTAGTCGCGCACCCAGGCATCGGTCACGTCGCAGGGATGGACTTCGCAGTACACATGGGCCTCGCGCACGCGCCGCGCGATGAGTTGCGTGACCTGGGAGCCGAAGTCAAGGATGAGGATTTTGGAGTGTTGCATGGCGGTGAGAAAGGCGAAGGCCCGAACACCGCATTGCGTGGGTTCGGGCCTGTGGTGGCACAAAGATCAGTCGGCGCGGTAGTTGGGCGCTTCTTTGGTGATTTGCACGTCGTGCACGTGGCTCTCGCGAATGCCGGCCGTGGTGATCTCGACGAACTCGGCCCTGTCGTTCATCTCCGGGATCGATGCGCAACCGCAGTAGCCCATGGCAGCGCGCACGCCCCCGGCCATCTGGAACACGATGGACACCATCGAGCCCTTGTAGGGCACGCGGCCTTCGATGCCTTCAGGCACCAGCTTGTCCGCATTCGGATTGCCCGTGGTGGCTTCCTGGAAGTAGCGGTCGGCCGAGCCCTGCTGCATGGCACCGATCGATCCCATTCCGCGGTAGCTCTTGTAGCTGCGGCCCTGGTACAGGATGACCTCGCCCGGGGCCTCTTCGGTGCCGGCAAACATGCCACCCATCATGATGGTCGAGGCGCCGGCGGCCAGTGCCTTGGCGATGTCGCCCGAGAAGCGGATGCCGCCGTCGGCAATCAGCGGCACGCCCGTGCCCTTGAGCGCGGTGGCCACGTTGTCGATGGCCATGATCTGCGGTACGCCGACGCCGGCCACGATGCGCGTGGTGCAAATGGAGCCCGGGCCAATGCCCACTTTGACGGCATCGGCACCGGCCTCGACCAGCGCCAGCGCTGCGGCGCCCGTGGCAATGTTGCCACCCACCACATCGACCTGCGGGTAGTTCTGCTTGACCCAGCGCACGCGCTCGATCACGCCGTGGCTGTGGCCATGGGCGGTGTCCACCACGATGGCATCGACACCGGCCTTGACCAGCAGCTCCACGCGCTCTTCCGTGCCGGCGCCCACGCCCACAGCGGCGCCCACGCGCAGGCGGCCCGAGGCGTCGCGCGCGGCGTTGGGAAAGGTGGTTTGCTTGTTGATGTCCTTGACGGTGATCAGGCCCTTGAGTTCAAAGGCGTCGTTCACGACCAGGATGCGTTCGAGCTTGTGCTTGTTGAGCAGCGCCTTGGCCTCGGCTGGCGTGGTGCCGTCCTTTTCGTTGACGGTGATGAGCTTTTCGCGCGGCGTCATGATGCGGCTGACCTTGACGTCGTAGCGCGTCTCGAACCGCAGGTCGCGGCTGGTCACGATGCCGACCACCTTGCCGCCATCGCAGACCGGAAAGCCCGAGATGCCGAGGTTTTCGGACAGCTCCAGCACCTGCAGCACGGTGTGCTCGGGGGTGATGACCACGGGGTCGTTCACCACACCCGACTCGTGGCGCTTGACCTTGGCCACCTCGGCGGCCTGCTCTTGCGCGGTGAGGTTCTTGTGGATGATGCCGATGCCGCCCTCTTGCGCAATAGCGATCGCCAGGCGCGCTTCGGTGACGGTGTCCATGGCAGCGGACACCAAAGGCAAATTCAGGGTGATGTTGCGGGAAAACCGTGTCGCAAGAGAAGTGTCCTTGGGCAGGACCTGGGAGTACGCTGGCACCAACAACACATCGTCGAAGGTCAGCGCTTTTCCAAGAAGGCGCATGAGAAAGCTCCAAAAAAAGGATTGTACCCGCCGCAACACTTCCTGCTGGTGCCGCGGGCAAAGCTACACTCGCGCCCATGAAAATGCCCAAACTTTTTCTGCTTGCACTGGCCTGCACCTGGTCGGTGGGCGCCGTGGCGCAGTGGCAGTGGATCGACAAGGACGGCCGCAAGGTCTTCAGCGACCGCGCACCCCCGCCCGACATCCCGGCCAAAAGCGTTCTGAAGCAGCCTGCGGGCACACCTGCGCCGGCACTTGCCGCAGCCGAGCCGGCGGCGGCTTCTGCACTCGCTCCCCGCGATGCGGCACGCGCCCCAGGCAAGGACAAGGAACTCGAAGAGAAGAAAATCCAGGCCGAGGCAGCCGAAGCCGCCAAAAAGAAGGCAGAGGAAGACAAGCTTGCGGCCCTGCGCGCCGACAACTGCAGCCGCGCAAAACAGGCCAAGGCCACTTTTGACTCCGGCAAGCTTCTGCGCCAGACCAATGCCCAGGGCGAGCTGGTGTTTCTGGACGAGGCAGGGCGGGCCGCAGAAACCCGGCGCATCGAGGGCATCATCGCGTCGGACTGCAAGCGCTAGGCGCCATCGCGGCAGCGGGCGTGCCCCCGTCCTCAGTAGCCCGACTTTCCGCCCGGCCTCTGGCGCGCAAAAAGGCCTGTGCTGCGGGCACCCTGGCGTGCGAAGCGCTCACGCCGTGCCACCTTGGGGTCGACCGTCAGCGGGCGGTACAGCTCCACACGGTCCTGGTCGCGCAGCACCTGCGCCGGGTCCACCACCCGTCCCCAGACCCCGCACAGGGGCACGGGCACAAACAGCTCAGGCGCGGTGTCGGCCAAACCGCTGGCCGCCAGGGCGTCGGCCACCGTAGCGCCTTGCGGCAAGAACCCCGTCCACTCGACGGCAGATCCCGGTCCCACCGAAGCCACCACGGTGACGCACATCTGTCCGGCGGGTGCCGAAGCAGGCTCAGCCATAAACTTTCTCGGCGCGCTTGACGAAGGCGTCGACCATGGTGCCGGCGATGCGGTCAAACACCGGCCCGACCAGCCTGGCCAGCGTCGCATTGTCAAAACCGTAGTTGAGCTGCAGTTCGACCCGGCAGGCCCGCTGGCTGCCATCGCCCACGCCATGGAAGTGCCAGTCGCCATCGAGCCGCGAAAACGGACCCTTCACCAGGTGCATCTGCACACGCCGTCCCGGCTCGTGCGTATTGCGCGTCACGAAGGTCTGGCGGATGCCGCTGATGGCGATGCCGACCTCGGCCAGCATGCCGCCCGCGTCCTCTTCCAACACCCGTGCATGGTCGCACCAGGGCAGAAACTGCGGGTACTGCTCGACCCCCGTCACCAGGGAAAACATCTCTTCGGGGCTGTACCAGATCAATACGGACTTGCTTACGGTTTTCATGTCAATGCGCAGAGCGAGAGGCCAGGGCATGCAAAGCGGCTGCGCTGGCCAGAGAAACTAGAATCGCGGATGCGCGACGCCTGCAATTGTAGGGAGGCCTTTTACCTCCCGGCTGGCACCGCACTTATTCCTGATGGCCAAGAAACCCCAAACCTCCTCCCGCATTGCCGACAACAAGAAAGCGGCCTACAACTACTTCTTCGAAGAACGCCACGAAGCTGGCATGGTGCTGGAGGGGTGGGAAGTCAAGGCGCTGCGTGAAGGCAAGGTGCAGCTGACCGATGGCTATGTGGTGATACGCAATGGCGAGCTGTTTCTGATCGGCTGCCAGATCAACCCGCTCAAGACCGCTTCCACCCACGTCAACCCCGACGCGGTGCGCACCAAGAAACTCTTGCTGCACAAGGAGCAGATCAAGCACCTGATCATCAAGGTGGAGCAAAAGGGCTACACCCTGGTGCCCCTGAACCTGCACTGGAAGGATGGCCGCGTGAAATGCGAAATCGCGCTGGCCAAGGGCAAGGCCGAGCACGACAAGCGCGACACCATCAAGGACCGCGAAGGCAAGCGCGAAGTGGAGCGCGCCATGAAAAGCCGCCACCGCTAATTTTGGGGCGCTCGGGCGGCGTGCCATGGAATAAAGCGCTTTGCAAAGGTGTTTGTCCAGATGCATGGGGGCTTTTCCCCATGCCTGCACTTTTGTTGGAGTGATCCATGAAAAAACTCTCATCCCTGCTCGTCTTCGCGGCACTGGCCACGGGTTATTCCGCGGCCCAGGCCCAGCTCCAGACCATGAACGGTGTGCTGGTCGGACCCAACGGCATGACCCTTTACACCCTGGACCGCGACACGGCCGGCAAATCGACCTGCAATGGCCCTTGCGCGACCAACTGGCCGCCGCTCACGTCACTGCCCACGCCCGGTGGCGCCGACTACGGCATGATCCAGCGCGATGACGGAACGCCACAGGTGACCTACAAGGGCAAGCCGCTCTATTACTGGTCCAAGGATGGCAAGGCCGGCGACATGACGGGCGACGGCATGAACCAAGTCTGGCACGCTGCCAAACCCTGACGCGGACCGGCATGAACCGTGCCCAGGTTGCCGAGCACCTGCCGGGGCTGCGCCGCTATGCGCGCGTGCTCACGGGAGACGCCTGGGCCGCCGACGACCTGGTGCAGGACACGCTCGAGCGCGCCTGCCGCAAGTGGCTGCTGTGGCGCACCGGCAGTGACCTGCGTGCCTGGCTGTTCACGCTGATGCACCACCTCTACCTCAACCAGCGGCGCGCCCAGGCGCCCCACATCGCCGTGGCACTGGAAGACGTGCAGGACAGCCTGCAGGCCCCCGCCGAGGGGCGCGACGAGGCCATCGACCTGGAGCGCTGCCTGCAGCGCCTGCCGCCCGAGCAGCGCGCCGTGCTGTTGCTGGTCACGCTGGAAGACATGGCCTACGAAGACGCTGCCCGGGTGCTGGCGATCCCGGTGGGCACCGTGATGTCGCGGCTGTCGCGCGCCCGGGCGCGGCTGCGCGAACTCATGGCAACGCAGGCCAGTGAACCGCCGCACGCAGCGCCTTTTCTGCACCGCCTCAAGTAAACACCGCAACCATGCAAGTCCCCCGCCCTACCTCCTCTTTCGACGAGCAAGATCTGCACGCCTATGCGGACGGACGAATGGCCCCCGCCGAGGCCGCGGCACTGAGCGCCCGGCTGGCGCAGGCCCCGCAGGCCCACGCCCAGGCCGGCGACTGGCAGCGCCAGCGCCAGCAGCTGCGTGCCCTGCGCCTTGAGCTGTTGGGTGCACCCGTGCCCGGCGCGCTACAGGCCCTCGCAGCCCAGGTCGATCACGCCGCAGCGCGGCAAAGCCAATGGTGGCGCTGGGGTGGCATGGCGGCCTCGGTCTTGCTTGCGTTTGCGCTGGGCTGGCTCGGCCGCAGCGCCTGGCCGCCGGGCGCCCAAGGCACGCTGGCCAGCGCACCGGCACCGATCCAGGGCTTCGCGCACCAGGCCGCGCTGGCCTACGCCGTGTACCAGCCCGAACAACGCCACCCCGTCGAAGTGGCCGCAGACCAGCAAGCGCATCTGGTGCAATGGCTATCCAAACGGCTGGAGCGCCCGCTCAAGCTGCCGGTGCTGAGCGCCGAGGGCTATGAGCTGGTCGGCGGGCGCCTGCTGCCCGGTGACGCGGGGGCCCGTGCGCAGTTCATGTACCAGGACCGCACGGGCCAGCGCATCACCCTCTACCTGGGCGCCGTGCCGGGAACGGCACCGACAGCCTTTCGCTTCACGGACGAAGGGCCCGTTCCGGGCTTTTACTGGACCGAGCAGGGCTTTGGCTACGCGCTGAGCGGGCCGCTGCCACGCGCCGCGCTACTGCAGTTGGCGAGGGCCGTGCACCGGCAACTGTGATGGACCGCGGCGCAGGCGGGCGCCGTTGCGCTATGGCCGGTCAGCGCAGCGCCGCCAGCGGGTGCGCATGGGCAGGCCAGGGGCTGTCGAAAAACGATGCCACCAGCGCAGGCTGCACCTCTTCGATGCGCGCCGGATTCCACCGCGGCGCGTGGTCCTTGTCCACCGCCAAAGCGCGGATGCCTTCCACCGTTTCACTCGCGCCAGGGCGCAGGTAGAAGCAGTGGCGCACCATGTCGCGCTCCATGCGCAGGTCATCGGCCAGGCCCATGCCACGGGCGCGGCGCACCTGCTCGCGCACCACGTGCAACATCAGCGGCGAGCGCTTGCGCAGCGTGGCCGCCGTGGCGCGCGCCCAATCGCTGTCCGCGGCTTCGAGCGCGGCCACGATGGCGGCCACGCTGTCCAGAGAAAAATATTGATCAATTTGACCTCTAACGCTTGCTGTGTCTGCGCTGACAGCTACCAATTGAGAAGCAGCAAAGGCCTTCACTGCCGCGCCATCGGCAAACGCCTGCGTGCCCAGCGCATCCCACAGCGGCGCCTGCTGGTCGACGGCCAGGCAGCCATCGGCCAGGCCGAAGGCGATGGCATCGCCGGCGCCAATGGCGTCGCCGGTGAGCGCCAGCCACTCGCCGACGTGCCCCGGGCAGCGCGAGAGGAAATAGCCGCCGCCGACATCGGGAAACAGGCCAATCGCCGTCTCGGGCATGGCCATCTTGGTGCGCTCGGTGACGATGCGCAGCGCAGCGCCCTGGCTGATGCCCATGCCGCCACCCATGACGATGCCGTCCATGAACGCGATGTAGGGCTTCCGGTAGTTGTGGATCAGGTGGTTGAGCGCGTACTCCTCGCTGAAGAAGTCCTCGATCTGCGGGTTGCCCTGGCTGCCCGCCTGGTGCAGGAAGCGGATGTCCCCGCCGGCGCAGAAAGCACCGAACGGGCCCTCCTTGTTGCTGCCGCGGATCGCCACCGCCAGCACGGACGCGTCGTCCTGCCAGGCCAGCAGCGCCGCCATCAGGTCACGCACCATGCCCAGCGACAGCGCATTGAGCGCGCGCGGGCGGTTGAGCGTGATGAAACCCACCTGGCCGCGCACCTCGGTCACGACTTCAGCCACCATCTGCGTCATTGATCATTCCTTTGTCAAAAATTCATCGGGTAACCCGGCATTGTCGCGCGCGGGCGGCACGCAGTGCGATACCGCACGCGACAGCGGCGCGCGCAGGCAAAAAAAAGCCACCGCAGTGCGGTGGCTAGGGGGCCAGACCTTGGCGGTCCGGGCCGGCGCTATCAGCGGCCAGCGCGCTTGCGCTCGCCTTCCGTGAGGAAGCGCTTGCGCAGGCGGATCGACTTGGGCGTGATTTCGACCAGCTCGTCGTCTTCCACGAACTCGACGCCATATTCCAGCGTCAGGTCGATCGGTGGCGTGATCTTGATGGCGTCTTCCTTGCCCGAGACACGGAAGTTCGTCAGCTGCTTGGTGCGCGTGGCGTTGACGATCAGGTCGTTGTCGCGGCTGTGGATGCCGACGATCATGCCTTCGTAGACTGGGTCGTTGGCGCGCACGAACATGCGGCCGCGGTCGTCGAGCTTGCCCAGGGCATAGGTGAAGATTTCACCGTCGTCCATGGAAATCAGCACGCCGTTCTTCCGGCCCGCGATTTCGCCCTTGTACGGCTCGTAGCTGTCGAAGATGTTCGAGATCAGGCCGGAACCACGCGTCAGGTTCAGGAACTCGTTGGTGAAGCCGATCAGGCCACGCGCCGGAATGCGGTACTCCAGGCGCACACGGCCGCGGCCATCGGGCTCCATGTTCACCAGCTCGCCCTTGCGCTCGCCCAGGGCCTGCATCACGCCGCCTTGGTGCTGCTCTTCGATGTCGGCGGTCACCAGTTCGATGGGCTCGCATTTTTCCCCGTCGATCTCGCGGAACACCACGCGCGGCTTGGACACCGCCAGTTCGTAGCCTTCGCGGCGCATTTCTTCGAGCAAGATGGTCAGGTGCAGTTCGCCCCGGCCCATGACTTCAAAGATACCGTCTTCGTCGGTTTCCTTGACACGCAGCGCTACGTTGCTGCGCAGTTCGCGCTGCAGGCGATCCCAGATCTGGCGGCTGGTGACGAACTTGCCTTCGCGACCGGCCAGGGGGCTGGTGTTCACGCAGAAGTTCATGGTCAGGGTCGGCTCGTCGATCTTGAGCATGGGCAGCGGAGCCGGGTTTTGCGGATCGGTCACGGTCACGCCCATGCCCAGTTCGGCAATGCCGTTGATCAGCACGATGTCGCTCGGGCCGGCTTCCTGCACTTGCACGCGGTCAATGCCCTGGAACTGCAGCACCTGGTTGATGCGGCCTTTGAACGACTTGCCGTCCGGGCCTTCCATGACCAGCACGTCCATGTTGGGCTTGATGGTGCCCGCCGTGATGCGGCCCACGCCAATGCGGCCGACAAAAGTCGAATAGTCCAGCGCCGAAATCTGCAGTTGCAGCGGTGCACTGGGATCGCCCTTGACCACAGGCACGTGGCTCAGGATGGTGTTGAACAGCGCCGACATGTCAGAGCCCCACTGTTCGCCGGGCGCACCTTCGGTGAGCGAGCTCCAGCCATTGATGCCCGAGGCATACACGACGGGGAAGTCCAGCTGTTCATCGGTCGCGCCCAGCTTGTCAAACAAGTCAAACGCGGCATTGACCACGTAATCAGGACGCGCACCGGGCTTGTCCACCTTGTTCACCACCAAAATCGGCTTCAGACCCAGGGCCAGCGCCTTCTTGGTCACGAAACGCGTTTGCGGCATAGGGCCTTCTTGCGCGTCGATCAGCAGCACCACGCCATCGACCATGGACAGCGCGCGCTCCACTTCACCGCCAAAGTCGGCGTGGCCGGGGGTGTCGAGAATGTTGATGTGCGTGCCTTCCCAGCTCACGGCGCAGTTCTTGGCCAGGATGGTGATGCCGCGCTCGCGTTCGATGGCGTTGTTGTCCATCACGGTGTCGACCACTTTTTCGTGGGTGGCAAAGGTGCCAGACTGGCGCAGCAGCTGGTCGACCATCGTGGTCTTGCCATGGTCAACGTGGGCGATGATGGCGATATTGCGGATTTGTTTGCTCATGGTGTTTCCAAAATGCCGGCGGCAACGGTGGCCGGCGTACTTTCCAGGATTTGTTGAATTTCGATCGGGCTCAGCAGACGGTCCGGAATCAGTTCGCCGGCCGCCGTGTGGGCCACGCCCAGCAAGGCGCGCGGCGCATCGCCGAACACGGCCACCGCCGGGGCGTCAGGCCAGCTGCCGCGTCGGCGCAGACCCGACAGGAAGCGGCCTGCATCTTCGCCCCCCAGCGTGACATGGCGATGGCCGGCCAGCAGCGCCTCGGGGGACAGCAGGCAGGCCAGGCGCTCGGCCTCGTCCATGGCCTCGAAGTCGGCGAGCGTGACGCAGCGCTCGATGCCGAGGCCCCCGGTGTCAATGCGGCGCAAAAAGGTCAGGTGGGCGCCACAGCCGAGTGCCGCTCCGATGTCTTCGCCGAGCGTGCGGATATAGGTGCCTTTGCTGCATGTAACTATTATTTTGATAGCTGGCTGCGCTTGCCCATCAAGCGCTAGAGCCACATTCAATGCATGAATCTCGACGTCGCGCGCGGCGCGCTCGACCTCGACGCCTGCACGCGCGTATTCGTACAAGGCCTTGCCGTCTTTCTTGAGCGCGCTGTACATCGGCGGAACCTGCCGGATCGGGCCGGTGAACTGGCGCTGCACCTGTGCCAGGCGCTCGGGCGCCAGCATGGCCGCATCGACCGCGCACTCGCGCAGCACCTCGCCCTCGGCGTCGCCCGTCGTCGTCGTCACGCCTAGCCGGGCGATGGCTTCATAGGTCTTGGGGGCATCGAGCTGCAGCTGGCTGAACTTGGTCGCGGCGCCAAAGCACAGCGGCAAGACGCCGGTGGCCAGCGGGTCGAGCGTGCCGGTGTGCCCGGCCTTTTCGGCGCGCAGCAGCCACTTGGCCTTTTGCAGAGCATCGTTGCTGGACCATCCCAGCGGCTTGTCGAGCAGCAACACCCCATGCACAGGGCGCCGCTGCACCCGGGTGCGGGGCGCGTTCATGGACTACTCTTCCTTGGAACGCGACGCCACGGCCTGCGCGATGAGCGCATTCATGTCGGCCGCACGCTCGGTGGTGCGGTCGAACACGAAGTGCAGCGTTGGCACTGTGTGGATGTGCAGGCGCTTGAACAGGCCGTTGCGCAGGAAGCCTGCTGCCTGGTTCAAGGCGTCCTGCGTCTGCTGCGGGTCCCCCGTGAGCAGGCTGAAGAACACCTTGGCATGGGCGTAGTCGGGCGTGACCTCGACGGCCTGCAGCGTCACCATGCCCACGCGCGGGTCTTTCAACTCGCGCGCGATCAGCTCCGTCAGATCGCGCTGGATCTGGTCGGCCACCTTGAAGGCGCGGTTGGGCGTGGAAGACTTTTTGGCTGCCATGGCTTAGAGGGTCCGCGCGATTTCCTTGATCTCGAAGAACTCCAACTGGTCATTTTCCTTGATGTCGTTGTAGTTCTTGAGCTTGATACCGCACTCGAAGCCTTCCTTGACCTCGCGCACGTCGTCCTTGAGGCGCTTGAGCGAGTCGATCTCTCCGGTGTAGACGACCACGTTGTCGCGCAGCAAGCGGAACTTGGCATTGCGCGTGACATGGCCCGAGGTGATGTAGCTGCCGGCAATGGTGCCGATCTTGGTCGCCACGAACACGGTGCGGATCTCGGCCGTGCCGATGACTTCCTCGCGCTGCTCGGGAGCGAGCATGCCGGACATCGCCACCTTCAGCTCGTCCACGGCGTCGTAGATGATGCTGTAGTAGTGCAGGTCGACATCGTTGTTCTCGGCCAGCTTGCGCGCACCGGCATCGGCGCGCACGTTGAAGCCGATGACGATGGCCTTGGAGGCGATCGCCAGGTTGATGTCGGACTCGCTGATGCCGCCCACGCCGGCGTACACCAGCTGCACCTTGACCTCGTCGGTCGAGAGCTTGAGCAGCGACTGCGACAGCGCTTCCTGTGAGCCCTGCACGTCGGCCTTGACGATGATGGGCAGGTGCTTGACCTCGCCCGCCGTCATGTCGGCAAACATGTTCTCGAGCTTGGCCGCCTGCTGGCGTGCCAGCTTGGTGTTGCGGAACTTGCCGGCACGGTAGGTCGCGATTTCGCGCGCACGGCGCTCGTCGGACAGCACCATGAACTCGTCGCCGGCCTGCGGCACTTCGGTGAGGCCCTGGATTTCCACCGGGATCGATGGACCGGCCGTCTTGGTGACCTTGCCGTTTTCATCCAGCATGGCGCGCACGCGGCCAAAGGTCTGGCCGGCCAGCACCACGTCGCCCACCTTGAGCGTGCCGGACTGCACCAGCACCGTGGCGACCGGGCCGCGGCCCTTGTCGAGCTGGGCTTCGATGACCAGGCCCTTGGCCATGGAGTCGACCGGCGCCTTGAGTTCCAGCACTTCAGCCTGCAGCAGCACCTGCTCGAGCAGGGTGTCGATGCCAGCGCCCGTCTTGGACGACACCGGAACGAAGGGCGAGTCGCCGCCGTATTCCTCGGGCACCACCTCTTCGACCACCAGCTCCTGCTTGACGCGGTCGGGGTTGGCCTCGGGCTTGTCGGACTTGGTGATGGCGACCACGATGGGCACACCCGCCGCCTTGGCGTGCTTGATGGCTTCCTTGGTCTGCGGCATCACGCCGTCGTCGGCCGCCACCACCAGGATGACGATGTCGGTGGCCTGCGCGCCCCGGGCACGCATGGCCGTGAAGGCTTCGTGGCCGGGGGTGTCGAGGAACGACACCATGCCGCGCGGCGTTTTGACGTGGTAGGCGCCAATGTGCTGCGTGATGCCGCCGGCTTCGCCCGGCGCCACCTTGGCGCGGCGGATGTAGTCCAGCAGCGAGGTCTTGCCGTGGTCGACGTGGCCCATGACGGTGACGACAGGAGCGCGCGGCAGAAACTCGACGTCTTGCTGCGCGGTTTCGTGCTGGGCAAAGGCCTCAGGATCGTCCAGCGCAGCGACCAGCGCCTTGTGGCCCATTTCTTCCACGACGATCATCGCGGTGTCCTGGTCCAACGGCTGGTTGATGGTGACCATCTGGCCCATCTTCATGAGCGCCTTGATGACTTCGGATGCCTTGATAGACATCTTGTGTGCGAGCTCAGACACCGTGATGGTTTCGGGCACGTGCACTTCGATGATGCGCGCCTCCACCGGAGCCTGGTGCATGGAGAGCGAGCCGCCCCGATCGCGGTCGTTGCCACGGCGGCCACCGCCACCGCGGGGTCCGCCGCGCCAGGCGCTGCTGCGGTTGGCACCACCACCGGTGTCGCCACGGGTTGGAATGCCCTTTTTCTTGGCCGGATCGCCCGCCCAGCTCGACGAGAGCTTGGCCGACTTGACTTCCTTGCCTGCGCCAGCGGCGGGCGCCGCAGCGGTGCCGGTGCGCGCGCCCGGGGTCACGGCAGGCTTGTGCAGCGTACCCTTCTTGGCGTCGCCGGTGACCGCGCGCGGCACGGGTTTGGGCTCTTCGGGCTTCTTGGCAACCATGACCTTCTTGGGCGTCGCCATCATGGTGCGGATGGCAGCCGCCTCGGCCAGGGCCTTGCGGCGGCGCTCTTCGAGGTCGGACGCACGTGCGGCCTCTTCCTGCGCACGGGCGCGGGATTCGGCTTCGGCCTTCTCGCGGGCCTCGGCCTGCGCGGCGGCGCGGGCGGCGGCTTCCGCAGCCTGCTCGCGGCTGGCTTCCTGCTTGACCGCAGAAGCCTGGGCCTTTTTCTCGGCTTCCTGGGCAGCGTAGGCAGCAGCGCGCTCAGCGGCTTCGCGTTCGCGGCGTTCGCGGTCTTCGCGCTCGCTGCGCTGCTCGGCCAGTTCAGTTTCCTGGCGGCTGATCAGCTCGGCCTGGCGGCGCGCTTCTTCCTCGCGGCGGGCCAGCTCCTTGTTCTCCGCCGCATGCGCCGCTTCCTGTGCCTGCACGGAATCGGCAGCGTCGTCGTCCCCCACGGGAGCGTCAGCGCCGTCGTCACGTTTGACGAAGGTGCGCTTCTTGCGCACTTCCACCTGGATAGTGCGCGCCTTGCCCGAGGCATCGGCCTGCTTGATCTCGCTGGTGGACTTCTTCACCAGCGTGATTTTCTTGCGATCCCCGGACCCGCCGCCATGGCTGGCCTGCAGGTGCGCAAGCAGTTTTTGCTTGTCAGACTCGGTCAACGGATCGGACGAGGCAGCCTTGACCACTCCGGCAGACTTGAGCTGTTCGAGCAGGATTTCGGGGGTTTTTTTGAGTTCACTAGCGAACTCGGCGACAGTAATACTGGACATATGTGGTTCGTACCTCCCTGACCTTACTCTTGCCCTGCTGCGAACCAATGTTCGCGCGCCTTCAAAATCAAGGCGGTGGCATCTTCTGCGGACTGGCCGGTCAGGTCGGTCAGCTCATCAATGGCCAAATCGGCCAGATCATCACGCGTGTGCACGCCACCTTCGGCGAGCTTGGCAATCAGTTCGGGCGTGACGCCCTCGAGATCGCGCAGATCCTGCGAAACGCTTTCGACGCTGTCTTCGCGGGCGATTTCCATGGTCAGCAGCACGTCCTTGGCACGGGCGCGCAACTCGTTCACGGTGTCCTCGTCGAAGCTCTCGATGTCCAGCATTTCCTGCAACGGCACGTAGGCCACCTCTTCGAGGCTTTCGAAGCCCTCGGCAATCAGGATGTCGGCAATTTCCTGGTCCACGTCGAGCTTTTCCATGAACAGGCGGCGTGCCGTATCGGTCTCGTCGGCCTGCTTCTGGGCCGACTCGGCGGCATCCATGATGTTGATTTTCCACCCCGTAAGGTCGGAAGCCAGGCGCACGTTCTGCCCGCCACGGCCAATGGCGATGGCCAGGTTCTCTTCGTCCACGACCACGTCCATGGCGTGCTTTTCTTCATCCACGACGATGGAGGACACATTCGCCGGCGCCAGCGCACCGATCACGAACTGCGCCGGGTCCTCGGACCACAGCACGATGTCCACGCGCTCGCCGGCCAGCTCGGTGGTGACGGCGTTGACACGCGTGCCGCGCACACCCACACAGGTGCCGATGGGGTCGACGCGGCGGTCGTGCGAAAGCACGGCAATCTTGGCGCGGCTGCCCGGGTCGCGCGCGCAGCTCTTGATCTCGAGCAGGCCCTGTTCGATCTCGGGCACCTCGTGGCGGAACAGCTCGACCATGAACTCGGGCGCCGAGCGCGACAGGATGATGGGCGCGCCGCGCAGCGTCAGGTCCACGTCCATGATCATGGCGCGAACCCGGTCGCCGTTGCGCAGGTTTTCCTTGGGAATCATCTCGCTGCGGCGCAGGCGGCCTTCGACGCGGCCCGACTCGACGATCAGGTCGCCCTTGTCCATGCGCTTGACGGTGCCGGTGAAGATCCTTTCGCCGCGCGACATGAAGTCGTTGAGCAGCATCTCGCGCTCGGCATCGCGGATTTTCTGCAGGATGACCTGCTTGGCCGCCATGGCGCCGATGCGGCCGATCGGCACGGACTCGATGGCTTCTTCGATGTATTCGCCGACTTCGATGTCGGCAATGCGCTCGCGCGCATCCATCAGCAGCTCTTCGGCTTCGGGGTTCTGCAGGCCGGCATCGTCCGGCACCACCAGCCAGCGGCGGAAGGTTTCGTAATTTCCACTGTCACGGTCGACGGACACGCGAATGTCGACCTCGCCCTGGTACAGCTTCTTGGTGGCTTGCGCCAAAGCCAGCTCCACAGCGCCCAGCACCACATCGCGCTCAACGTTCTTTTCGCGTGAAATGGCATCTACCAACATCAACAATTCGCGATTCATGCGACGACTCTCCTGTTTCTATCATCCGGCGGCCGCGGCCCTGCGGCCCCAGCCCACCACAACATCCAGCAGCTCAATCCGGCAATGGCTCGGACTTTGCCCCCCGCCCCTTGAAATCAACGATTGGCGCCAGCCGCGCCTCCCGCAGCTCGCCGAGCACGAAGCCCAGCACCTGCAGGGGGGCTGGCACCCGCTTCTTGCTCACTCTTTGACCAGGTTTGGGCGCTGGCTCGTCGCTCCAGACGATTTGCCAACCACCGGCTTCGGCACGCTCGAGCGTGCCTCGAAATTTCTTGCGGTTCGCGCTGACCTGACCGGCAGCGGCAACCCCCATGGGCGCCTTGAGCGCGAGATCGATCACCGAGCCCTCAAAACGCACAAAATCCTGCTCGTGGCGCAAAGGCCGATCAATCCCGGGCGAAGACACCTCCAGCCGCTTGTAGTCGACGCCGTCGACTTCGAGCGCAAACTGCAGCTGGCGCGTGACTTTCTCGCAGTCTTCCACGGTCACGTACTGCTCGGGCACTGCGCCCGCGCCCTCGGCAGGCGCCTGCCACGGCCAATCGATGGTGATGCGCAGCAGGCCACCGGCGGAGCGCTCAATCTCCACCAGGTCATAACCCAGTCCTGTCACGGTTTGCTCAACGATTTGCTGCAGTGCCACGTGTATCTATTCAATCCCGGAAATACAAAAAACCCGATAACCCCTGAGGCTTCGAGCTCCAAAAGCAAACGACCAAAAAAAACGGGCGGTGGGTACCCGCCCGTTTGGTCGTGAGGACGGTATTGTAGCCTGCAACGCGTTGATTTGCAAAGATCCTGCCTTGTTTCGCAGCATGGGGCACAGGCGCGAACCCGCAAGCCAGATTTCATGCCAAAAAGCCGTCCGGCCCTTTCTTCACCTGGGAAGACAGCTATGAACTCGATAGCGGCTTGAGCAGCTCGACGAGGTCGCCCTCGCTAAAAAGCGGTTCTTGGCGCCCTTCGTGCCCGCCGTAGAGGCTGCCCGCCAGCTGCGCCTTGCGCTCCTGCAGCGCCAGAATGCGCTCCTCGAGCGTGTCCTGCGCCACCAGCTTGAGCACCCACACGCTCTGCGCCTGGCCGATGCGGTGGGCCCGGTCGGTGGCCTGCTGCTCGGCGGCGGGGTTCCACCACGGGTCGTAGTGGATCACGGTGTCGGCCTGCGGCAGGTTCAGGCCCACGCCCCCGGCCTTGAGACTGATGAGGAACAGCGGCACCTCGCCGCGGGTGAAACGCTCGATGGTCTGGTCGCGGCGCTGGCTCTGCCCGGTGAGTTTGGCCCAGGGCAGCTGGCGCTTTTTGAGCTCGGCCTCGATCAGCGCGAGCATGCTGGTGAACTGCGAGAACAGCAGAATGCGCCGCCCCTCGGCCAGCATGCCGGGCAGCAGCTCCATCAACTGCTCCAGCTTGGCCGAGGCCTTCACCTTTTTTGCGGCCTCCAGCGGCACCAGTTGCGGGTCGCAGCACACCTGGCGCAGTCTGAGCAAGGCGTCCAGGATGGTGATCTGCGACTTCGCCAGGCCTTCCCTCGCCAGCGCCTCGCGCACGGTTTTTTCGGTCCCCAGGCGAATCGTTTCGTAGAGGTCGGCCTGCGCGCCCGACAGCGCCACGCGCACCACGGTTTCAACCTTGGGCGGCAGCTCGCTCGCCACCAGTGCTTTGCTGCGGCGCAGCATGAACGGCGCGGTGCGGGCGCGCAGCTGCGCCAGGCGCCCGGTGTCGCCCTGCTTTTCGATCGGCGTGCGAAACCATTCGCCAAAGCGCTTCTGGCTGCCGAGAAAGCCCGGCATCAGGAAATGGAACAGGCTCCAGACCTCGCCCAGATGGTTTTCCATGGGCGTACCCGACAGGCACAGGCGGTGCTGTGCCTGCAGCTGGCCCGCCACCTGTGCGGCGTGCGTGCTGGCGTTCTTGATGTGCTGCGCCTCGTCGAGCACCACGAGGTGCCACCGCGCGGCCAGCCAGCGCGCGCGGTCGCGCTGTAGCAGCGAATACGGCGCGATCACGATGTCGTGCGCCGCCATCGACTCGGCCACGGCGTGGCGCTCCTTGCCATGCAGCACCAGGCAGCGCAGCTGCGGGCAAAAGCGCGCGGCCTCGCGCTGCCAGTTGCCCAGCAGGCTGACGGGCGCGATGACCAGCGCCGGGTGCGTGAGGCGACCTGCGTCCTTCTCGACCTGGATGTGCGCCAGCGTCTGCAGCGTCTTGCCCAGGCCCATGTCGTCGGCCAGGATGCCGGCGAGGCCGTGGGCGCGCAGGAACTGGAGCCAGTTCAGGCCCTGGCGCTGGTATGGGCGCAGTTCGGCCTGCACGCTGGCGGGCACCGGCACCTCGGGCAATGTGCCCTGCCCCTTGAGCTGCTGGACCAGGGCGCGCAACCCTGCCGCGCCCTGCCACACGGCGCCCTCGCCCAACGCAGCGCTCACGCGCAATGCGTCCAGGCGCGAGAGCCGGAGGCTGTCTCCGGCGAAGTCGTGCGCCCTCTCGCCCACCAGGTCGAGCAGCGCGGCCATCCAGGGCTGCAAGGCGTCGGTGGCCAGGCGCACAAAGCCCCCGCGAACGGGCGTGCGCAGATAGACGAAGGGCGGCAGCGTCGGCAAGCCGGTGACCGGATCGGGCGGCTGCGCAGCGGCCGCCGAAATCAGCTCGGGCAGCGACGGCAGGATGTTGTGGCGCTGGCCGCCGACCTCCATGCCGAGCGACAGATCGAACCAGGGCGAGAGCCCTGCCCCCACGGCCGCGCCGCCGGCCGGTTGCAGCTGCACGTCCGGCCCCTGGGCATGCGCGATCCAGCCGTCGAGATCGGCGTCCAGCGTGAGCGCAAACCCGGCGGCGCGCAGCGCCTCGAAGCCGTGGTCGGCCCAGTGCATCCAGGCATGCTGGGGCTGGGCCCCGGGGATGCCGAAGCCGCCCCCTTCGCTGCCCTGCAGCCCCAGGCCCTGCAGTCGGTCGATGGCGCCCTGTTCGGCCGGACCATCGCGCTGCAGCAGCACGGGCCCGGTGGGGCCGTCCACCAGCAGCGAAAGCGGCTGGTCCGACCACCAGCCGACGCAGCCGTGGTAGTCAAAGCGCAGCTGCGCCGTGATGAGGCCTTTGGCGGGCACCTCGCCGGCCGGCGTGGGCGACAGGTGCAGGCGCGCCACGGGCGCAATGCCGGTGAGCCGCGCGGCGCCGTGCAGCGCCGGCGGCAGCGGCACGGGGCCCAGGCGCTGCAGCAGGCCGGCCTGGTGCTTGTGCAGCGCCGACGCGGTGAACGACGGCGCCTGGAGCAGCACTTCCAGCTGCGCGGGCGCCAGGCCATCACCCTGCACCGGGCCGCACCGGCCGCGCGCCGCATCCAGGTACAACGGCGGGCTGTGGTGGCAGAGCGTCGCTGTGGCACTGGCCAGGTTGGCGCGCAGCGTCCACGCGCTCTCGCGGCCGGGGGCGCTGGCGGGCTCTTCGTGCCAATGCCAGGCCGGCGCCAGCGCCTGCCCCCACTGCAGTGGCGCACCGAGGGCGGCCCCTTGCACGTCGGCAAACAGGCGCCCGGTGCCGGCGGCCTGCTGCAGCGCCTGCACGCCCACCGCGCCATCGACCACGGCGCAGGGTGCAGCGTGGTGGGCGGAGTAATAAGCGCCCTGCGCCAGGCTCAGTGCGCGCAACAGCTGCAGCACCTGGCGGTCGGCCTCGCTGGCGCGGTCGTAAGCGGCCTGGCCCTTGCCGGGCGGGGTGCGGATGCGCTGGGGCTTGGACCATCCGCCCGTGGCCTGGGGACGCGAGAGCACGGCTTCGAGCTGCAGCTGCGGCGCGCTGCGCGGCGCACCGATGGCCGTCAGCAGGTACAGGTACTGCTCGGGCGGCCGCTCGCCGGGGCCACCGCGGCGCGCGGTGCCCGGCCGCGGCGCGCCGCTCTGCCCGCAGACCTGGTCCAGGGCGTCGAACCAGCGCAGCAGGCACGCTTCGGCTTCCCCTCGCTCGGCCTCGGCGCTGCGCGCCTGCAGCGTCTGGCGCAGCGCGGCGGCGGGCAGGTGCTCGAAGCCCTGCCACCGCCCCTCTGCCGCCTCTGCGAGCACGGCCACGGTGTGCTTGCACTGGCGCGCCACCGGACAGCAGCAGTCGCCGTCGAAAGAGTCCACCGTGCCGTCGTCCCGCAGAGACAGCTCGATCGACACGCTGTGGGGCTGGCGCCGTGTGTCCTGCACCTGGCCTTGCAGCAGCCACCGGTCGCGCAGCGGCGCCACATCCACACCCAGCACCTGGCCGCCGCGCTGCAGCGCCAGGCCGCGCTGCCAGGCGCCGCTGTCGCACTGCGGCTGCAGCGAAGGCAGGTCGAACCAGGGCGTGTCTTGCATGGAATTCAGTGAAATACGCCTCTAACCCTTATCGGGTAAGCGCAAGAGGCTATCAAAAAAGGAGTGGATGGCCGGGCCAGCCAGCGGCCCGCGCACGCTGCGCGGGACCCCGGCTCACTGCGCGTGGGCGGCGCGCACGCGCTCGAACACGGCCTGGGCCTGTGCCGACACGGCCGACGGGGGCGGCGGCGCGTCCTGCAGGCTGGCCAGCAGGCGGGCCAGCACCGGGGCCTGGGGCAGCAGCGGCCCGAGGAACCGCGCCTGCTGGCCGTCGGCGATCAGCAGCGTGGGAAAGGTTTCCACGTCCAGGTCCCCCGCCAGGTCTTCCTCGTCTTCCACGTCGACCCAGACAAAGCGCGCCCCGGGGTGGGCCTGCGCGAGGGCGTCGAACAGCGCGCGGTAGTCGCGGCACACGCCGCACCAGTTGGCGCACAGGCACACCACCCACCAGGCGGCGGACGGGGTTGCGGAGGACTCGGTAGCGGGCGCCGGCGAGGGGTGGTTCATGGCAGGTAAGGGACTCAGGGACCGCGCCGCTCTCGGACGCGATAAGCGTCGATGGTAGCGACCCCGGAGGCCTGGTTGCCCCAGGACTGGCGCACGAACGAGGTGACGGCCGCCACATCGTCGTCGCGCAGCACCTGCATGAACGGCGGCATGCCGTGCGGTCGCGGGTTGCCCGCCGTGGCCGGCAGGTAGCCGCCCTGCAGCACCACGCGCAGCACATTGGTCGGATCGGCCAGCGCCACCGCGCGGTTGCCGGCCAGCGCCGGGAAGGCGCCGGGCTTGCCCTGGCCGCGGTCGCCGTGGCACTGGGCGCACTGCTGCTCGTAGACCTTGGCGCCGCGCTCGAGCGTGGCGGCCGGCGCTGCCGGCGCGGCCACGGCCACGCTCTCTTGCTGCGGCAGCGCCTGCAGGTACACCGCCATGGCGCGTGCGTCGGCGTCGGTCAGATACTGCGTGCTGTTGAAGACCACCTCGGCCATGGGCCCGAGGGCCGAGCCGTGCGGCGCCACGCCGGTTTTCAGCAGCGCCACCACGTGTTCCAGCGGCCACTGCGCCACGCCGGCCTCGGCGGCGGCGTTGAGCGCGGGCGCATACCAGTTCTGCACCGGGATCAGGCCGCCGCCAAAGGCGCGCGCCTCGCTGCTGGCGCCTAGGGCGTTGCGCGGCGTGTGGCAGGCGGCGCAGTGTCCCAGGCCGTTGACCAGGTAGGCGCCGCGGTTCCAGTCGAGCGACTGGGCCGGATCGGACGCGGGCTCCTGCACGGCCGTGCCCGGCGTGAAGAACAGCGCCCGCCAGCCCGCCAGCGCCGCCTGCGTGTTGTACGGAAAGCGCAGCGCGTGCGGCCGGTTCGCCTGCGCCACGGCCGGCAGGCTGCGCAGGTAGGCATACATGGCGTCAGAATCCGGCCGCGTGACCTGCGTGTAGTTGGGGTACGGGAACGCGGGGTACAGCAGGCGCCCGTCCTTGGAGCGGCCGTTGTGCAGGGCGCGCCAGAACTCGGCCGCCGACCAGTTGCCGATGCCGGTGGCGGCGTCGGGCGTGAGGTTGGAGGTGTGGACCACGCCGAACGGCGTATCGATGCCGCGCCCGCCCGCATAGGGTGCGCCGCCCTGCGGGGTGTGGCAGCCCATGCAGTTGCCGGCCCGTGCCAGATAGGCGCCGCGCGCTACCAATTCAGGGGTCGATGTGAACGCCTGCGGCGTCGCCGGCAAGGCGTCTTCGCCGCTCAGGTTCAGCGACACCACGGCAGCCGCCGCCACCACCAGCACGGCCGCGAGCGCGGCCAGGGTCCAGAGCGCGCGCTTCATTGTGCCGCTCCCAGCACGGCGCCATCGACGCCGCCGCAGCGCATCGGCAGCGGCGCCGGCAAGGCAGCAGCGGGCCTGCCAGCGCCCGGCACGGGCTGGGCGGACAGCCAGGCCGAGACGGCACTGACGTCGTCGGGCGTGAGCTGGCGCGCGATCTGCGCCATGCAGTCGGGGGCCTGGGCGTGGCGCTGGCCGGTTTTCCAGGCGCCCAGCTGGCTGTTGAGGTAGTCGCGCGGCAGGCCCAGCAGGCCCGGGATGAACGGGTTCACGCCGGTCATGGCCTGGCCGTGGCACTGCACGCAGGCCGGAATCTGGCGCGCCTCGTCGCCCTGCTGCACCAGCAGGCGGCCGCGCTCGAGCGCGGCCGGCGGCGCCTGGGGCGCGGGCGGCGGGGCATAGGGCACCTCGAGCGCGGCGAAGTGGTCCGCCATCTCCTGCAGGTAGGCGTCCGTCAGGTGCTCGATCAGGTAGGCCATTGGCGGGTAGCTGCGTCGCCCGTCGCGAAAATTGAGCAGCTGGTGGTAGAGGTAACCCGCCGGCTTGCCCGCGATGCGCGGGAAGTAGCCCTCGGGCGTGGCGCGGCCCTCTTTGCCGTGGCAGGCGGTGCAGGCCAGCACGCGCGTGGACATCGCATCGGCCCGTTCGGCGGTGGCCGGCGCGGAAGGCGCAGCCGCAGGGGCGGCCAACGCGCCCCCGCACAAGGCAGAACCCAGCAGCAGCGGCAGAAAACGGCGCAGCGTGGTGCGCAAGAAAGCAATCATGGGTGGTTCATTAGGGGGCGTGGGGAACACGCAGACTCTACGCGCACCACCAAAACAGTACAGATCCAGATTTTGGTAAAAAATACGGATCAGATTGTCGCAGCCCCCACGCCCGACCACGCTCGGGCGCCGCGCGATGCTTCACTATCGATAGCTTGCAACGCTTGCTGCGCGAGCGCCGAAGGCCTTTTTGGCTCCAGAGCCAGGCCCTGTTCGCCCGAGCCTGCCACGGACCGTCACTCGGCCACGATGCCCGCCGCCTGGATGACCTTGCCCCACTTCTGGGTCTCGGCCGCCTGGAACTTGGCGAGCTCCTCGGGCGTGGTGGTCCAGGCTTCGGACCCGGCCATGTCGAAGAACGACTTGGCGGCGGCGCTCTGCGTGGCACGGGCCATGAGCTCGTTCAGCCGCGCCACCACGGGCGCGGGTGTGCCGGCCGGCGCGTAGGCCGCGAACCAGTAGCCCATGTCGTAGCCCTTCACGCCCGCTTCGTCGATGGTCGGCACATCGGGCAACTGCGCGCTGCGCTTGTGCGTGGAATAGCCGAGCGCGCGCAGCTTGCCGGCCTTGATCTGCGGCACGCCGGTCGAGGTGTCGGTGATCATCAGGTCGATCTGGCCGCCCAGCAGGTCGGTGATCGCGAGCGGATTGCTCTTGTAGGGCACATGCAGGATGTCCACGCCCGCGAGCTGCTTGAGCATTTCGCCCGCCACGCGGCTCGACGAGCTGCCGCTGCCGAAGCTGAGCTTGCCGGGGTTCTTCTTGGCGGCGGCCACCAGCTCGCCCACGCTTTTGTAGGGCGCGGCGGCGTTCACCACCAGCACCTGGCCGCCCTTGCCCAGGCCCGAGATCGGCGCGAAATCCTTGACCGGGTCGTAGGACAGCTTCTTGTACAGGTGCTCGTTGGCCGCATGCGTGGTGTTGGTGGTGATAAGCAGCGTGTAGCCGTCGGCCGGGGCCTTGGCCACGGCCTGCGCGGCGATCATGCCGCTGGCGCCGGCCTTGTTGTCGATCACCACGGGCTGTTTGGTTTCGGCGCTGACGGCCTGGCCGATGGCGCGCGCGAGCTGGTCGGTAGCGCTGCCGGCGGCAAATGGCACGACGAAGGTGATGGCCTTGGCCGGGTACGCCGGCGCCTGCGCGGCGGCCATGCCGGGCAGCGCCAGGCTCAGGGTGGTGGCGGCGAGAGAGCTGGCCAGGGCCAGCGCGCGGCGGCGGGATGGGAAATGGGGGTTCATGTTGTCTCCTGTATTTCTAGGGTTGGGGGAAAAAATTGGCGGTGATTCAGGGCGGGCCGGCCAGGTGCTGCGCCAGCGCGGCCGGCACTTCGACGCGCAGGTCCAGCAGCAGGAACGAGAGCGCCTTGCCGTGGCTGTCGAGGTTGAGCGCGTCGTTGACGCCGCCATCGAGCACGTCGTCGAGCACGAAGTTCATCGCCTGCAGGTTCGGCAGCAGGTAGCGCGCCACGCGGCTGGGCTGGCGCAGCGCGAACTGCCGCGCCACGGCAGCTTCGGTGACCTGCGCGACCAGCACGTCCCACAGCGCGGGATGCCAGGCGATCACGCTGATGTTCGAGCGGTTGCCCTTGTCGCCGGTGCGGCCGTGGGCCAGGCGGTACAGGGGCACGGTCAGGGTGGGTGCGTTCATGGTTTTTTTCTCGCGCTCAGTCCAGCATGTCGTAGCCGGTGGCAACGGCGCCGCGCGGCACCAGGCACGACACCGTGCCCAGGCGCGGGCGCGTGGCGGTGCGCACGCCGCCGCCGCCGGCCGGGCCGCAGCAGTACAGCGCCGTGACTTCGCGCACCAGACGCTGGGCGCTGGCGTGGTCGCGGTGCTGCAGCGCCACGCGCAGGCGCACATCGCGGGCATCGCCCGCCGGCGCGCCAAGCCAGCGCCCGGCGTCGTCGCCGAACACGCTGGTCACGCCGATCAGATCGATGCGCAGCGGGCCCAGGCCCTGCAGGCGCTCGCGCAGCACTTCGCCGGCAAGCCGGGCGCGGGCCTCGGCGCGCGCGCCGGCATACGAAATCTCGCCCTCGGCAAACCAACCGGTTTCAGAGCACACATTCACCTTCAGCGTTGGCGGCCGGGCATGGCCGCGCACGCCTTCAAGGCGCACCTGGTCGGGTCCCACGCACCGCACGCGCGCCTGCGTGATGTCGGCCACCACGTCGGGCGTGAGGTAGGCGGCGGGGTCGTGCAGTTCGTACAGCAGCTGCTCTTTGACCGTGCGCTCGTCGATGCGCCCGCCGGTGCCGGGTGGCTTGGTGAGGGTGCAGTCGCCGTTGGCGTCGATCTCTGCCAGCGGGTAGCCGAGCCGGGCGAGACACGGCACGTCCTTGTAGCCCGGGTCGGCAAAGTACCCGCCCGTGACCTGGGCGCCGCATTCGAGCAGGTGGCCTGCCATGGTGGCGCGCGCCAGCCGGTCGCAGTCGTCCAGCGGCCAGTTGAAGTGCGCGAGCGCCGGGCCCAGCACCAGCGCCGGGTCGGCCACGCGGCCGCAGACGACGATGTCGGCGCCGGCGCGCAGCGCATCGGCAATGGCCTCGGCGCCGATGTAGGCGTTGGCGCTCACGATGGGGTCGGTGGGCATGGCACTGCCCAGGGCCTCCTGCAGCAGCGCGCGGTGCTGCGGCCCGCTCAGGTCGTCGCCGTGGACCACGGCGATGCGCGGGCGGCGCGTGCCCAGCTCGCGCGCCAGTTGCAGGATGCGCCGCGCCGCGCCCAGCGGGTGGGCCGCGCCAAAGTTGCTGACGATGCGCACGCCGTGCTGCAGGCACTGCGCCAGCACCGGGCGCAGCAGGTCTGCCAGCAGCGGCTCGTAGCCGGCGTCGGGGTCGGCGCGGCGCGCCAGCTGGGCCAGCGCCAGCGTGCGCTCGGCCAGCGTCTCAAAGATCAGCACGGCCGGCTGGCCGCTGTCGATCAACGCCTGCACCACCGGTGCGGCGGCGTCGGTGCGGTCGCCGGAAAATCCGGCCGCGCAGCCGATCAGCAAGTTGTGGGGGTTCGCCATAAGGTCTCCTGCCACCAATGTAGGTGCACCGGGTTATTCTGTGAAATTGATTGTTGCGATCAATCCATCTGGAATTCAAATGAATATTTCTTCCCGGCAGGTCGACGCGTTTCTCGCGCTGGCCGAACAGCGCAGCTTCACCCGTGCGGCCGTGCAGTGCCACCTGTCGCAGCCGGCCTTCAGCGCCCTCATCCGCGCGCTCGAAGACGGCCTGGGCCTGCGCCTGTTCGACCGCAGTACGCGCCATGTGGCACTGACGGGCGAAGGAGAGAACTTTCTGGAGGCGGCGCGCCGCATCCGCGCCGAAATCGACAGCGCGCTGGCCCGCATGCGCGACGCCGCCACGCTCCAGCGCGGGCGCGTGGCGATCGCGCTGCTGCCCTCCCTGGCCGCGGGCTGGCTACCCGGCGTGCTGGCCGGCTACCACGCGGCACACCCGGGCGTCGAACTGGAGATTGCCGATGTGCTGTCCGAGCGCTGCATCGAGCAGGTGGCCACCGGCAAGGCCGACTTTGCTCTCGCCGCGATCCGCGCCGACACGCCCGAACTGCAGGCCGAGCCGTTCTGCGCCGACGACTTTCACCTGGTCTGCCGCAGCGGCCACCCGCTGCTGCGGCAACGCACGCTGGCCCCTGCCGACCTGGCCGCGTGGCCGTTCATCCACCTGGCGCGCACCAGCAGCGTGCGCCAGTACCTGGAGGCCGCGTTCCACCCGCAGGCCATGCACACGCTGATGGAGGTGGAGCAGCTCGCCACCGTGATGGGCATGGTGCGCGCGGGCCTGGGCATCAGCGTGGTGCCGGCGCTCACGCTGTTCCACTTCGGGCAGCCCGGCCTCGTGACGCGGCCGCTGGCGCTGCCCGGGCTCACGCGGCAGATTTACCTGGTGCGCCGGCGCGACCGCAGCCTGTCGGTGGCGGCGCAGGCGCTGGTCGCGCGGATGGTGGAACTGCGGCCCGCCTGACCGGCCGACTTCAGCGGCGCGCGGCGGGCGCGGGGTGCGGGGGCTGCGCCAGTGGCACCGGCTGCGGCGGCAGCGGCTGCGGCGCGTGGTCCAGGTCGGGCCGGCGCCACGGGTCCACATGGGTCATGACATCGAGCACGCGGTGGCGCTGCAGGACGCGCGCGCGGGCATCCACGGCAATCGCGTGGCCGGCCTCCACGCTCAGCGTGGCGTCGACTTCAAGGTGCACGTCGACCACCACCATGTCGCCCATCTTGCGCGTGCGCACGTCGTGCACGCCGCGCACGCCGGGCGTCTCGCGCAGCGTCTGGCCGATGGCCTGCACTTCGCTCGCGTCCACGGCGCTGTCCATCAGGTCGTGCAGCGCGCTCCAGCCGAACTGCCAGCCGGTGCGCGCCACCATCAGCCCCACGATCAGCGCCGCGATGGTGTCCAGGATGGTGTAGCCCGCGAGGTTGCCCGCAATGCCGATGGCCACCACGAGCGACGAGGCGGCGTCGGCGCGCGCATGCCATGCGTTGGCCACCAGCATGCTCGACTTGACGCGCTTGGCGACCCGCAGCATGTAGCGGAACAGCAGCTCCTTGAGCACCAGCGTGGCCAGGGCCACCCACAGCGCCGCCACATGCACCTGCTGCAATGCGGCCGGGTTCTGCACCTTCAGCACCGCCGACCAGACCATGCCCACGCCCACGCCCAGCAGCACCAGCCCGAGCATCAGCGACGCGGCGGTCTCAAAGCGCTGGTGGCCGTAGGGGTGGCCTTCGTCGGGGTCCTTGTGCGCGTGGTGGTTGGCAAACAGCACGACAAAATCGGCCACCAGGTCGGAGAACGAATGCAGGCCGTCGGCGATCAGCGCCTGCGATTTGGCCAGCACCCCCACGGCAATCTGCAGCGCAGACAGCACCAGGTTGACGCCCACACTGACCCAGGTGCTGCGCGCGGCGGCGGCCGCACGGGCTTCGGGTGTGTGCCGGGTGTCCGGGGATTTTTCGGTAAACGGCGGGGGCGTCATGGCAAACAGGCGGTTCGGGGCTGGCGGCCAGGGAGCGGGCCGCCCGCGGAGAGCTTACCCCGTGTCCTGCCAGGGCCGGCAGCGGCGCAGCCTTGCACGCTGGCAGGGCAAGGCATGGCGCGCTCGAATGCCGCATTATTGATAGCGCATGGCGCTGGATGGGTAAGCGCTGAAGGCCTATTGGGCCAAAACCTTTCGCACCGGTGGCCACTGCCGCCAATGGCGTGCGGCCCGCCACCGCAGCGCGCGGCGCGCCCGCCGGCCGCACAGGGCGCAGCCGGCGTACAGTGCTGCCATCGCTGCCAAGGAGAGAGACCATGAACCACCAGATCTGTGCCTGCATCGATGCCCTGCCCGCCGCCGCTGCGGTGGTCGATTGGGCCGCATGGGCGGCGCTGCGGCTGAATGCGCCGCTGCAGCTGCTGCATGTGCTCGACGAGCCCGCGGCCATGCCGCCCGTGGGCGATTACAGCGGCGCGCTGGGCTTTGGCGCGCAGGAGCTGCTCCAGCAGCAGCTCAGCGCACTGGACGAGCAGCGCGGCGCGATCGAACGCGAGGCCGGCCGCCATCTGCTGCAGAGCGCGTGCGAGCGCGCCAGCGCCGCCGGCGTGCCGCACGTCGCCGAAGGCATGCACTACGGCGACCTGGTCGAGACCCTGCTGGGCCTGGAGGCCAGCACGCGGCTCGTGGTGCTGGGCGAGCACTACCGCGCCAGCACGCCGCGCAGGATCTACCTCAGCCACCACGTCGAACGCGTGGTGCGCAGCATCAAACGCCCGGTGCTCGTCGCCACCGTGTCGCCGTTTGCCGCGCCCGAGCGCTTCGTGCTGGCCTTCGACGGCAGCGCCACTGCGCGCAAGATGATCACCATGGTCGCGGCCAGCCCGCTGCTGCAGGGCCTGCCGGCGCTGGTGGCCATGGTGGCGCCCGACACGCCCGAGGCGCACCGGCAGCTGCACGAGGCGCAGTCGGTGCTGCAAGCGGCCGGCTTTGCCGTGCAGACCGCGCTGCGGCAGGGCGATCCCGAACAAGCGCTGCCCGAGCTGCTGGCGACCCAGGGCAATGCCGTGCTGGTGATGGGAGCCTATGGCCACGCGCGCATCCGCCAGCTCATCGTGGGCAGCACCACGACGGCGCTGCTGCGCCTGAGCCCGGTGCCGGTGCTGGTGCTGCGCTAGGCAACCCTGCCCCGGCCGCTCACAGGCTTGGCAGCGCAACGCGGCGCGACAGCTGCGCCGCAGCCTCCTTGCGTTCGCTGTAGCGGTCCACGAGGTAGGGCGCCACGTCGCGCGTCAGCAGCGTGAACTTGACCAGTTCCTCCACCACATCGACCACCCGGTCGTAGTAGGGCGAGGGCTTCATGCGGTCGTCCTCGCCAAACTCCTGGTAGGCCTTGGCCACGGAGGACTGGTTGGGAATGGTGAGCATGCGCATCCAGCCCCAGCACGCGCATCTGGTTGACGGCATTGAACGACTGCGATCCGCCGCACACCTGCATCAGCGCCAGCGTCTTGCCCTGCGTGGGCCGCACGGCGCCCTGGGCCAGCGGGATCCAGTCGATCTGCGCTTTCAGGAGGCCGGTCATGGCACCGTGGCGCTCGTGCGAACACCATAGCATGCCTTCGGCCCACTGGGCCAGGGCGCGCAGCTCGACCACCTTGGCATGGGTGTCGGGCGCATCGTCGGGCAGCGGCAGGCCACCGGGGTGGAACATCCGCACATCGCCGCCCAGGGCCGTGAGCAGGCGCGCCGCCTCCTCTGCCAACAAGCGGCTGAAGGAGCGCGGCCGCAGCGAGCCATACAACAGCAAAAAGCGCGGCGCGTGCGCAGCAGGTGCCGCCGCGCGCAGCTGGGCCCCGTCGGGCACCTGCACCAGATCGGGCTGGACATGGGGCAGGTCGGAAAAATCGCTCATGAAGGTTCTGTGAAATGGTCAAAAGGAGGCCGGCTTCAGGGCCGGCCCTGCTCGTACCACGGCTTGGTGCGGTTGACCACGCGGACCACCAGCAGCATCACCGGCACCTCGATCAGCACGCCCACCACCGTGGCCAGCGCCGCGCCGGAATGGAACCCGAACAGGCTGATGGCGGCCGCCACGGCCAGCTCGAAGAAGTTGGAGGCCCCGATCAGCGCCGACGGGCAGGCAATGCTGTGCTTCTCGCCCAGCGCGCGGTTGAGCCCGTAGGCCAGCGCCGAGTTGAAGAACACCTGGATCAGGATGGGCACCGCCAGCAGCGCGATCACCAGCGGCTGCGCCAGGATGGCCTCGCCCTGGAAAGCGAACAGCAGCACCAGCGTGGCCAGCAAGGCGGTGATGGACCACGGCCCGATGCGCGCCATGGCAGCGTCGAACGCGCCCTGCCCCCGTGCCAGCAGCGCGCGCCGCCAGAGCTGCGCCAGGATGACCGGAACCACGATGTACAGCCCCACCGACACCAGCAACGTGTCCCACGGCACGGTGATGGCCGAGATGCCCAGCAGGAACGCCACCAGCGGCGCAAAGGCCACCACCATGATGCTGTCGTTGAGCGCCACCTGCGACAGCGTGAACAGCGGGTCCCCGCCGGTGAGGCGGCTCCACACGAACACCATGGCCGTGCACGGGGCAGCGGCGAGCAGGATCAGACCGGCGATGTAGCTGTCGAGCTGATCGGCGGGCAGCAGCGGCGCAAACAGGTGGCGAATGAACAGCCAGCCCAGAAACGCCATGGTGAACGGCTTGACCATCCAGTTGACGAACAGCGTCACGCCAATGCCGCGCACATGCTGGCGCACCTGGCCCAGCGCCGCAAAGTCCACCTTGACCAGCATCGGGATGACCATCACCCAGATCAGCAGGCCCACGGGCAGGTTGACCTGCGCCACCTCCATGCGCCCGATGGCCTGGAACAGCCCCGGCAGCCCCTGCCCGAGCGCAATGCCAACGACGATGCAGGCAAAAACCCAGAGCGTGAGGTAGCGCTCAAACACGCCCATGGGGGCCGGGGCCGCCGGCCGGGCAACCCCTTCACAGGCCGTGCGCCTGGCGGGGTTTGCCGCGGGGATGGCATTCGCACGGTTCGATCGAGCGGGAGCGTCTGGAGGCGTTGTCATGAAAAGCTTCTTCAGGAAGGGGCGTCGCGGTCAGGGCAGCAGCGTGCCGATGCGGTCCAGCGCGGCCTGGAGGCGGGCCGGCTCTTGCCGCAAACCCGCCAGCGGCAACGCCAGAAAGGCCTCGATCCGAACGCGCAGCGTGCGGTAGGCGGCCAGAAAGGCGGCATCGATCTGCGCCTCCGTGCCCGTCGCGTGTGCCGGGTCGGCCACGCCCCAGTGCGTGCGCAGCACCGGCCCCAGGTAGGCCGGGCAGGTTTCGCCGGCGGCGTTCGCGCACACCGTCACCACCACGTCGGGCACCACCGGCAGGTCGTTCCACGGCTTGCTGTGGCAGCCCTCGGCGGAAATGCCTTCGCGCGCCAGCAGCGCCAGCGCGCGCGGGTGCACCTGGCCCGTGGGCTGGCTGCCGGCGCTCGTGGCGTGCCAGCCCGCAGGCGCGAGGTGGTTGAAGGTGGCCTCGGCCAGGATGGAGCGGCAGGAGTTGCCGGTGCAAAGGAACAGGACGTTCATGGTGGAGTGGGGAAACAAGGAAATGGAGCGGGCCTGCGCCGCTGGGCAGACCGTGGGGTGTCAGGCAGCGTGGGTGGGTCCGCTGCCGCAGGACAGGCACTCCGGCACGGCCAGCCCTTCGCACAGGGCCGGCTGGCCGGCGCAGCATTCGTCGCCGAGGTACGCGATCAGGTCCACCATCAGGGCGATGTGTGCGCGGTAGCGCTGGTAGCGCCCCTCCTGCACCACCGTCAGCAGGCCCGCCTGCGTGAGCGCTTTCAAGTGGAAGGACAGATTGGTGGCTGGCAGCGCCAGCGCGGTGGCGATTTCCCCTGCCACCAGGCCTGCGGGCCCCTGCTTGACCAGCAGGCGAAAGACGTCGAGCCGCACGCCCGAGGCCAGCGATTCGAACACGGTGGTGGCAGTGGCTTTGTCCATAGGGCAATTATTCAACAATAATTGAATAGTTGCATCAATGGGCGAAAAAATTGCAGCCCCATGGCCGTGCTGGACACCGGCCGCCCCGGCGATGTCCGCAGGGGCATCGCTGCCGGACGGTTATGCCGCGGTGTCCGCCAGCACGGTGATGGACGCAAAGCGCAGGTGGTGCATGAACTCGCGCAGGATCAGCAAGGTGGCGGCAAATTCGGGGTTGCCCGGCAGGCCTTCGAGC
Source organism: Acidovorax sp. SRB_14 (assembly GCF_012932145.1). Lineage (GTDB taxonomy): Bacteria > Pseudomonadota > Gammaproteobacteria > Burkholderiales > Burkholderiaceae_C > Simplicispira. The sequence goes on from NZ_MWOK01000007.1 coordinate 109,234, forward strand.
GCGGCGGGCCGGCCCTCGGCCACCGCGGCAAAGCGCTCGAACACCCGCTCCATGGCCTCCAGCGAAAGGGCCATGCGCGGGCCGGGCTGCACGCCGGCCCGCACGGCCACCTCGCGCACCAGGGTGTCGCCACACCACAGCGTGCAACCTGCCGGCAGCACCGCCAGCGCACGCACCACCTCGTCTTCGACGGTGGCGATGGCGTTCTCCAGCTCCAGCGGCGTGGGCGGGTTGCGCCGGAAGAAATCCTGCGCGGTTTTCTGCGCGCCCACTGCCAGGGCCAGGGTCGCTGCGGGCTCGGCGCCCGTGCCGGCCACGACCACGCTGCCCTGCGCGCCGATGTGCAGCACCGCCGCGGGCGCCCCTGCCACCATGCCGCCGCGGACGGCGCGGTAGCACGCCCGGGCCCGGTCTTCGCGGTCGGACGGCGCCGAAGGCGCGGGGGACGGGCTCATGGCGCGCGCACCTGTTCGAAATCGATGAAGCCGCGCTCGACATTCGTGCCCACCAGCTTCACGCGGATCCTTTGCCCGACATCGAGCAAAGGCTCGCCCGCCACCAGCAGGCCTTCGGCCGGTGGCGCCAAGGTGCGCACCCAGGTGGCGCTGTCGGTGCGGCCGGTGACGATGGCGTCGAACTGCTGGCCCATCAAGGGCTGCAGGTACAGTGCTGCCTCGGACTTGCGCACACTGCGCTCGACCTTTTGCGCCGCGTCTTCCTGGCGCGTGCAGTGCACGGCCAGCGCCTCCAGCTCGGCCACGCTATAGGGCGGCCGCTCCCCCGAGAGCATGGCCTTGACCATGCGCAGGCTGATGAGGTCGGGGTAGCGGCGGTTCGGCGCGGTGGAATGCGCGTAGTCGCGCACCGCCAGGCCGAAGTGGCCGATGGGCGCGCCGTGCGGCTGCTCGACCACGTATTCGCCCGAGCCCATGAGCTTGATGATGACCAGCGACAGGTCGGGAAAGCGCAGCGGATCGGCCTTGCGCTGGCGCGCCAGAAAGGCCTCGAGCGCCTGCGAGTCGGGCGTCTGGGGCAAGGTCTCCCCGTACCTGCGCGCCACCTCGACGATGCGCAGCCAGCGCTCGGGCGAGCGCACGACGCGGCGCAGGGCGGCGGCGCCGTGGTGCGCCAGGAACTGCGCCGTGCAGGTGTTGGTGGCGATCATGAACTCCTCGATGAGCTGGCGCGCGCGGTTGTGCACGGGCTGGCGCAGGTCCACCACGCGATCGCCCTCGAACACCGCGCGCGGCTGGAAGGTTTCGAGCTCCAGCGAGCCTTGCGCGCGCCGGCGTGCCCGCATGGCCTGGGCCACCGCATCCTGCGTGCGCAGCTGCGCGTCCATGCCGGGCACGGCGCGCGCGGCCTCGGGCAGCTCGCCCGCGCCCTCGACCCAGGCGGCCACGGCCTCGTAGGCCAATTGGGCCTGGTTGCGCACCAGGGCGCGGTACACCGCCGAATGGGCCACCGCGCCTTCACCGTCCACCTCCATTTCGGTCACGATGGCCAGCCGGTCCTGGTGCGGGTTGAGCGAGGTCAGGTCGGTCGACAGGCGCTCGGGCAGCATCGGAAACACCCGCGCCGAGGTGTAGACCGACGTGGTGTTGGTGTGTGCGTGCGCGTCGAGTGGCGAGCCTTTGCGGACCAGCGCATCCACGTCGGCCACCGCGACCAGAACCTTCACGGCCCCGCCCGGCAGGGGCGCGCACGCGGTGAGCTGGTCGAGGTCGCGCGAGTCGTCGTTGTCGATCGAACACCAGGGCAGCGCCGTGAGGTCGCGGATCTGGGGGTCAGCATCACGGCCCGGCCCGTGCAGGGCCTGCAGCTGTTGCAGCGCGCCTGGCGGAAATTCGGGCTCCAGGCCGCGTTCCTTCATGGCCAGGGTGGCAATGCGCACCAGATCGCTGCGGTGGTAGGTGGTAGTGGTGGTGTCCATGGCGCGATGGTAGTGGCGCCCTCAGCGTCGGCGCAAGCGCGCTGGCGCGGCGGCGGGGCGCAGGGCAGCAAAAACGGCGATGGCCGCCAGCGACAGCGCCACCGCCAGCCCGAAGGCCCAGCCCGGCGCCAGCGCCCACAGCGCCCCGGCCAGCAGCGATGCCGGCAGGTACAGGACGCCGGTGAGCGTGTTGTAGACGCCCACCGCCGTGGCGCGCCGTTCGGGCTCCAGATCGGCGATGAAGGCCTTGCTTTGCGACTCGTCAATCGCATAAAACACCCCGTAGGTGGCCAGCAAGGCCACCATCTCCCAACGGCTGCTGGCCAGCACCAGCCCCAGGTTGATGGTGGCGTAGAGCGCATAGCCGAGCACGATGACGCGGCTGCGTCCCACCCGGTCGCCCAGCCGGCCCACCCAGGGCGCGGCCACCACGCAGGTGGTGTTGAACAGCGCGTAGAGCAGCACCACGTCGGTGATGCGAAAACCCAAGTCATGGGCTTTGAGCAAGATGAAGCCCAGGCTGAAGTACGCCAGCGCAAACACCCCCGCGGGCACCAGGAAGCGCTTGAATCCAGGGCTGAGCTGCTGCCAGTTCTGCCGCACACTCTCGCGCGCATGCGGCAAGCCGGGCTGGTCCGGAGCCCATGCGAGCACCAGCACGCCGAGCACCGCCGGCACGAAGGCCACCAGGAACAGCGTGCGGTAGCTGCCGGGCGACTCGCCCAGCCACGACAGCAGCCCATAGGCCACCAGCGGCCCGAGCACGGCGCCAGACTTGTCGAGCGCTTTGTGCACGCCAAACGCATAGCCGCGCGACGCCTGGCCCGCCACGGCCGACAGCCAGGCATCGCGCGGCGGCCCGCGAAAGCCCTTGCCCAGGCGCTCCACGACACGAAAAATGGACAAGCCCAGCACCGAGGAAGACAACAGCAGGATCAGCTTAGCCAGGGTCGAAAACCCATAGCCCGCCACGGCCAGCCATTTGCGCCGCCCGCTGCGGTCCGACAGCCAGCCGGCCAGGTAGTTGAGCGACGAGGCCGAAAAGTCCGCCAGCCCCTCGATCAGCCCGAGCAGCGCGCTCGACGCGCCCGCCACGGTGGTAAAGAACACCGCGAACACCGCAAAAATCATCTCCGAGCTCAGGTCGGTGAGAAAACTCACCAGCCCCAAGCGCAGCACGTCGGGGTGCAGGGCCGTGCGCTGTGCGGGCGTGACGGCCTCGGGCGCTGGGGGATCGCGGACTGGCTGGCTCATGGCGTACGTCCAGGGCGGGGTGGAATCAGCATTGTGCCCATCCCGGGTGCGGGCAGACTTCACTACATAATTCATAGCAACTTGCGCTTTCTGGGCAAGCGATAGAGGCCTTTTTCACCAAAAGCTGAAGCAACGCAAGCCGTGCGCAAGAGGCCCTCCCTACACTGGAGAAACTCCGCCGCACCGTCCAACCCGACCCGCAAGGACCACCGCCATGCCCAGCTCCAAGACGTCCCCGGCCCGCCCCACCCTGCCCACACCGGACGGGCAAGGCCTGGACAGCGCCGAGGCCGCACGCCGCCTGGCGGCCGATGGCCCCAATGTGCTGCCGGGCAGCGCGCCCAAGTCCACCTGGACCATCGTGCAGGGCGTGCTCACCGAGCCCATGTTCCTGATGCTGCTGGCCGCCGGCGGCATCTACCTGGCGCTGGGCGACCGCGCCGAGGCGCTGTTCCTGCTCGGCTTCGTCTTCGTCGTGATCGGCATCACGCTGGTGCAGGAGCGCAAGACGCAGCGCGCGCTCGAATCGCTGCGCGACCTGTCGGCCCCGCGCGCGCTGGTGCTGCGCGACGGACGCGAGCAGCGCATTGCCGGGCGTGACGTGGTGCGCGGCGACCTGCTGGTGCTGCACGAGGGCGACCGCATCGCCGCCGACGCGCAGCTGCTGGACGGCCAGCTGGAGGTGGACGAATCGCTGCTCACCGGCGAAGCGGTGCCGGTGGCCAAGCTGCCGCTGGCGCCCGCATCCGGCACCGCGAACGCCGCCCCCGCATCCGTGCCCGCAGGCCCGGCTGACGGCCACGCGGTGGCGGCGCTGTTCGCCAGCACCGTGGTCACGCGCGGCGTCGGCCTGGCCCAGGTGCGCGCCACCGCTGCCCACACCGCCGTGGGCCGCATCGGCGCCGACCTGGCCGCCACCACCGAGCCGCCTTCGGCATTGCAGCAGGCCTCGCGCACGCTGGTGCGCCGGCTCGGCGCCGGCGCGCTGGTGCTGGCCAGTGCCCAGGTGCTGCTGGGCTGGTGGTGGAACGGCAGGCCGCTGCTCGAAAGCCTGCTTTCGGGCATAGCGCTCGCCATGGCCATCCTGCCCGAGGAGATCCCCGTCATCCTGACCGTGTTCCTGGCACTGGGCGCCTGGCGCATCTCGCGGCAAAAAGTGCTGACGCGGCGCATCACGGCCGTCGAGGCGCTGGGCGCGATCACCGTGCTCGCGGTCGACAAGACCGGCACGCTCACCGTCAACCGCATGGCGGTGGCGGGCCTGGCCACGGCCCAGGCGCAGTTCACGCCCGAAGGCGCGCGCGAGCTGCCCGAGGAATTCCACCGGCTGACCGAGTTCGCCATGCTGGCCACGCCGGGCGACCCGTTCGACCCGATGGAAAAGGCCATCCAGCACTTTGGCCACCAGTGGCTGGCAGGCACCGAGCATGTGCACGACGGGCGCGAACCGGAGTTCGAGTACGCGCTCTCGGGCGAGATCCTGGCGATGACGCGCGTGTTTGCGAGCGGCGGCGACGGCGAGCACCTGCTGGCCACCAAGGGCGCGCCCGAGGCCGTGGCCGACCTGTGCCACCTCGGCGCTGCGCAGCGCGATGCCATCCGCCAGCAGGTCGAGGACATGGCCGAACGCGGCCTGCGGGTGCTTGGCGTGGCGCGCGGGCGCTGGAGCGGCGCGCCCGCCGCGCCCGGCTTTGATCCGCCTTGGCCGCAAAGCCAGCACGACTTCGACTTCGAATTCCTCGGCCTGGTGGCACTGGCCGACCCACCGCGCGCCGAGGTGCCCGCCGCCCTGGCCGAATGCCGGCGCGCCGGTGTGCGCGTGGTCATGATGACGGGCGACCACCCCGCCACGGCGCGTGCCATCGCGCAGCAGGTGGGTCTGTCGGAGCGACCCGACATCATCACCGGCGCCGAGCTGGAGGCGCTGGACGACGCCGCCTTGGCAGCACGGCTGCGGCATGTGGACCTGTGCGCGCGCCTGCAGCCCCAGCACAAGCTTCGCCTGGTGCAGCGGCTGCGCGCGTCCGGCGAGGTGGTGGCCATGACCGGCGACGGCGTCAACGACGCGCCCGCGCTCAAGGCCGCCGACGTGGGCATCGCCATGGGCGAGCGCGGCACCGACGTGGCGCGCGAGGCGGCCGCTCTGGTGCTGCTCGACGACAGCTTTTCGCGCATCGTGGCCGCCATCCGCCAGGGCCGGCGCATCGACGACAACATCCGCAAAGCCGTGCGCTTCACCTTTGCCGTGCACGTTCCCATCATCGCGCTGGCGCTGGTGCCCACGCTGCTGCACTGGCCGGTGCTGCTGCTGCCGGTGCACATCGTGCTGCTGGAGCTGCTGATCGACCCGGCCTGCTCCATCGTCTTCGAGGCCGAGCCCGAAGACCCCGGCCTGATGGAACGTGCACCCCGGCCGGTGGCCGACTCGCCCTTTGCCGCTGCGCCGCTGGTGTTTTCGGTGCTGCAAGGCCTGGGCCTGGCCGCGCTGCTACTGGCCGGCCAGGCCTGGATGGTGGCGCAAGGCTGGAGCACCGAACAGGGCCGCGCCACGGTGTTCAGCACCCTGGTGCTGGGAGTGATGCTGCTGATCCTGGCCAACCGCGACCTCTCGCGCCCCGCCTGGCATGGCGTGACCGACCGCAACCCCTGGTTGTGGCGCATGGCCGCTGCCATGGCGCTGCTGCTCGTGGCGGTGCTGGGCCTGCCCTGGCTGCGCACGCTGATGGGCCTGGCCCTACCCGGCCCCGGGGGCTTGGCGGTGGGCGGTGCGCTGCTGGCCCTGTCTCTGGCGTGGCTGGAGCTGGTTCGGGCGCTTACGGGTCGGTCCGCAGGTAGCTGGCGTGGCGCGGCAGGCGCAGGCTGACCAGGAAGGCGATCACCATCATGGCCGTGACATACCAGTAAAAGCTCGATTCGTGGCCCAGCGATTTGAGCCCCAGCGCCACATATTCGGCCGATCCGCCGAAGATCGCATTGGCGATCGCGTACGCCAGCCCCACCCCCAGCGCGCGCACCTCGGGCGGAAACATCTCGGCCTTCACGATGCCGCTGATGGAGGTGTAGAAGCTCACGATGGCCAGCGCCAGCAGGATCAGCACAAACGCGGCGTACGGGTTGGTGACATGCTGCAGCGCGGTCAGGATGGGCACGGTGGCCAGCGCGCCCAGGCTGCCGAACAGCATCATGCTGGTGCGCCGGCCAATGCGATCGGACAGCGCACCGAACAGCGGCTGCATGCACATGTAGAGGAACAGGCAGGCCGTCATCACGTAGCTGGCGGTCTTGATCGACATGCCGGCCGAGTTGACCAGGTACTTCTGCATGTAGGTCGTGAAGGTATAGAAGATCAGCGAGCCGCCGGCCGTGTAGCCCAGCACCGTGAGAAAGGCCGCGCGGTGGTTGCGCAGCAGCCCGCGCACGCTGCCCGCCTCCGCGCTGGCGCGCGCCTGGGCGGTCGAAGTCTCCTTGAGCGTGCGCCGCAAAAACAGCGCCACCACGGCGGTGAGGGCGCCGATGACGAACGGAATGCGCCAGCCCCAGGCCTTCATTTCGGCCTCGCTGAGCCACTGCTGCAGCAGCACGACCGTCAGCACCGCGAGCAGTTGCCCGCCGATCAGCGTGACGTACTGGAACGACGAGAAGAAGCCGCGCTGGCCGCTCAGCGCCACCTCGCTCATGTAGGTGGCGGTGGTGCCGTATTCACCCCCGACCGACAGCCCTTGCACCAGCCGCGCGAGCAGCAGCAAGGCCGGTGCCCAGGCACCGATGCTGGCGTAGGTGGGCAAGGCAGCGATCAGCAGCGAGCCGCCGCACATCATCAGCACCGACAGCACCATCGAGGTCTTGCGCCCGCGCCGGTCCGCGATGCGGCCAAAGACCCAGCCCCCGATGGGCCGCATCAGAAAGCCCGCGGCGAACACGCCCGCCGTGTTCAGCAGCTGCGCCGTGGGGTCGGACTTGGGAAAGAACGAGGGCGCGAAATAGATCGCGCAGAAGGCGTAGACATAAAAGTCGAACCACTCGACCAAGTTGCCCGACGAGGCCGCCACGATGGCAAAGACGCGCTTGCGCTTTTCCTCGTGGGTATAGCTGGGCAGGGGAGCCAATGTGGGTACGGGGGTGGCGGGAACCGTTTTCATGGCGTTTTCCGGCGAAGCGACGGTGCCAAAACCTTAGCACTTCCGGGCTGTTTCAGCGCACCAGGCCACAAACCCCTGCTTGGGGCGTGGCGCCTGCGCCGTGGCGGCTTTTGTGCTCCCCCGCCTGACACGCGCTGCCAGCGGCGGCCTACAGCAGGGACGCCGCGGGCGCCCCTACAGTGCAAGTCACACGGCCAGCGTCCCGGCACCGGCCCTGGTGCGATGGCTGTTCATTTATCCGAGGAATCTCCCGATGCGCATCCGCCCCTCCGTCCACCGCAGCCCGTGGCTGCCTGCCGCTCTCGGTTTCGCTGCGTTGCTGTCGGTGCTGGCGCTGAGCGCGTGCGCCACGTCCACGCCCGCTGGCGTGCACGCGGTCCATTTCGATGTGGACCGCTATGCCGGCCACTGGTACGAGCTGGCGCGCATCGACCACCGCTTTGAAAAAGGGTTGATCCGCACCAGCGCGCACTACAGCCGCAACGCCGACGGCACGATCGAGGTGCTCAACCGCGGCTTCGACCCGGTGCACCAGCGCTGGAAGGAGTCGGTGGGCAAGGCCCGCTTCCTGGGCGACCCGACGCAGGCCGCGCTGAAGGTGTCGTTCTTCGGCCCGTTCTATGGCGGCTACCACGTGGTGGCGCTCGACCCCGAGTATCAATGGGCCATGGTGGTGGGCTCCAGCCTCGACTATTTCTGGATCCTTTCGCGCACCCCGACGCTGCCCGAAGGCATCAAAAACCAGCTCCTGGCCAGAACACGCGCGCTGGGCGTGGACGAAAACCAGGTGCGGTGGGTGCAGCAAGACGGCGTGAACCCCACAGGGCTCTAGGCTCTGCGCACGACGTTCAGCTCTGTTTTGATAGCTTCCAGCGCTTACCCCTTCAGCGCTGGAGCCCCTTTTCACTCTAAATCAGCAGCGGCCTCTGGCACCGTGGCCGCGGCCACCAGCCGCTGCGTATACGGGTGCTGCGGCGCATCGAGCACCTGCGCAACCGGCCCGCTTTCCACCACCTCGCCCTCCTTCATCACGATGACCGCGTGCGCCATGGCGCGGATCACGTCGACGTCGTGGGTGATGAGCAGGTAGCTCAGGCCCTTCTCGCGCTGCAGCCGCTGCAGCAGGGCCAGCACCTGCTGCTGGATGGTCACGTCAAGCGCGCTGGTCGGTTCGTCGAGCACCAGCACGCGCGGCTGCACGATGAGCGCGCGCGCAATCGCCAGGCGCTGGCGCTGGCCGCCCGAGAATTCGTGCGGATAGCGCGCCAGCAGTCCCGGGTACTGGGCTTCGCTCAGGCCCACTTCCAGCAGCGCCGCCTCCACGCGCGTGCGCCGCTCGGCGCTGCCGAGGGCGCCGTCGTGCACGCGCAGGCCCTCGCCCACGATCTCTTCGACCGTGAGGCGCGGCGACAGCGACGAGAACGGGTCCTGGAACACCACCTGCACCTGCCGGCGCAGGGCCTGGTTGGCCGGGGTGTTGCGCATGGCGGGCTGCTGCCACGCCTGCCCCACCACCGTGAGTTCGCCGCCGTGCGGCAGCAGGCCCAAGATGGCCTGCGCCAGCGTCGACTTGCCCGAACCCGACTCGCCCACCACGCCCAGCGTCTGGCCCGGCAGGACCTGCAGTGCGGCGCCCTGCACGGCCACGAACTCGCCCTTGCGGAACCAGCCGCGCACGCCGGGCAGCGGCGTGGCATAGGCCACGCGCAAATCCTGGGCCCACAGCACCGGCGGCGTACCGGGCGGTGGCACGGCCTCCACGACGTCCCGGCGCGGCTGGCTGGCGATCAGGCGGCGCGTGTAGGCGTGCTGTGGCGCGCGGAACACCTCGGCCACGCGGCCCTGCTCGACCAGCATGCCCTGCTCCATGACGGCCACGCGGTCGGCAAAGCGGCGCACCAGGTTCAGGTCGTGCGTGATGAGCAGCACGGCCATGCCGGTCTGGCGCTGCAGGTCGGACAGCAGGTCCAGAATCTGACCGCGCAGCGTCACATCGAGCGCCGTCGTCGGCTCGTCGGCCAGCAGCAGCGCGGGCTCGCTGGCCAGAGCCATGGCGATCATGGCGCGCTGGCGCTGGCCGCCGCTGAGCTGGTGCGGGAAGGCGTTGGCGCGGCGCGCAGGCTCGGGGATGCCGGTCTGCGCCAGCAGTGCGATCGCCGCCTGCGCGCACTGCTCGCCCGTCAGCGCCTTCTTCAGCTGCAACACCTCGGCGATCTGCTGCCCGATGGTCATGAGCGGGTTGAGCGCCGTCATCGGCTCCTGGAACACCATGGCGATGTCTCCGCCGCGCACGCCGCGCATCTCACGCTCTGACAAAGAGAGCAGATCGCGACCGCGCAGCATGGCTTTGCCGGTGATTCTGGCATCGCCCGCCAAACGCAACAGGCTCAGCGCCGTGACGGTCTTGCCCGAGCCCGATTCGCCCACCAGCGCGAGCTTTTCGCCGGCATGGACGGAAAAACTGACCCTGTTGACCACCGCCTTGGCGCCGAAATGCACGGCCAGGTCTTGCACCTGCAGCAAGGCGGCGGCGCCTGTTCCACCCCGCTCTGCGCCAGGGCCCACCCCGCGTGCATTGCCGATGCTGCCCGCCCCCTGGGCCATGGCTGGCATCTGCGTCCGTGCGTTAGGAGCATTCATGTAAGTTCCATTCAACGCTCGGCTTTGCGCGGGTCGAGCGCATCGCGCAGCGCATCGCCCATGAAGGTGAGCAGCAGCAGCGTGACCACGAGCACCGCAAAGGTCGACAGCGAAATCCACCATGCGTCGATGTTGTTCTTGCCCTGGCTCAGCAGCTCGCCCAGGCTCGGGGTGCCGGGCGGTACGCCCAGGCCCAGGAAGTCGAGCGAGGTCAGCGCCAGGATGGCCGCGCTCATGCGAAACGGCAGAAAGGTGACCACGGGCGTGAGGCTGTTGGGCAGGATGTGGCGCCAGATGATCTGCCCGTTGCCCACGCCCAGGGCGCGTGCGGCCTTCACGTAGTCGAGCTGGCGGTTGCGCAAAAACTCGGCGCGCACGTAGTCGGAGAGCCCCATCCAGCCGAACAGGGAGAGCAGCACCAGCAGCAGCGCAATGCTGGGCGCCAAGACGGCGCTGAAGATGATCAGCAGGTACAGCTCGGGCATCGAGCCCCAGATTTCGATGAAGCGCTGGAACGCCAGGTCGGTCTTGCCGCCAAAGAAGCCCTGGATGGCCCCCGCCACCACGCCCAGCAGCACGCCGGTGAACGTCAGCGCCAGCGCAAACAGCACGCTGACGCGAAAGCCGTAGAGCAGCTGCGCCAGCAGGTCGCGACCGCGGTCGTCCGTGCCCAGCCAGTTGTCTGGCGACGGCGCCGACGGGTTCGGCGCCTGGGCAAAGTAGTTGAGCGTGTTCGGACCGTAGGGGTTGAGGGTGTAGAGCGCCCAGTTGCGGCCCTCGGTGATGCGCTCCTTGATGAACGGGTCGAGGTAGTCGGTGGGCGTGGCGAAGTCGCCGCCGAAGGTGGTCTCGGGATAGTCCTTGAGCATCGGCCAATAGGTCTGGCCTTCGTAGCGCACGATGAGCGGCCGGTCGTTGCTCACCAGCTCGGCGCCCAGGCTCAGCAGCACCAGCGCGCAAAAAGCGATCAGGCTCCAGTAGCCGAGCCGGTTGCGCCGAAAGCGCAGCCAGGCGCGGCGGCTGGGCGACAAGGACGGCGGCGCCGACGCCACCACCGCGCCATCGCCAGAGCCCCCGCGGGTCGGGCTTGGTCCGGCCGCCAGTGGCGTCCCCGCTCCGGCGGGAAGGCGGCCATCGGCCGACTCAGGGGGGCTAATCAAACTTGACACGCGGGTCCACCCACACATAGCAAAGGTCGGAAATCAGCTTGGTGACCAGCCCGATCAGCGTGAACAGGTACAGCGTGCCCAGCACCACGGGGTAGTCGCGCCGGATCACGCTCTCGTAGCTCAGCAGGCCCAGGCCGTCGAGCGAGAACAGGGTCTCTATCAGCAGCGATCCGGCGAAGAACGCGCCAATGAAGGCCGCCGGAAAGCCCGTGATGATGGGGATCAGCGCGTTGCGGAACACATGCTTCCACAGCACCTGGCGCTCGGAGAGGCCCTTGGCGCGCGCGGTCAGCACGTACTGCTTGCGGATTTCTTCGAGGAACGCGTTCTTGGTCAGCATGGCCGTGACGGCGAAGCTGCCCAGCACCATGGCGATGATCGGCAAGGTGATGTGCCAAAGGTAGTCGACGATGCGAGCCCCCCACGAGAGCTCGTCCCAGTTGGCCGAGGTCAGCCCGCGCAGCGGAAACCATTGCAGCTGGCCGCCAAACACCACCAGCAGCGCCACGCCGAGCACAAATCCGGGAATGGCGTAGCCCACCAGAATGAGCAGCGTGGTCACCAGATCGAAGCGCGAGCCCGCGCGCACCGCCTTCGCGACGCCGAGCGGCACGGCCACGAGGTAGCTGATGAAAAAAGTCCACAGCCCCAGGCTGATCGACACCGGCAGCTTCTCGCGGATCAGCTGCCACACGTCCTTGTTCTGGAAAAAGCTGCGCCCCAGGTCGAAACGCGCGAACTGGCTAAGCATCTGCACGAAGCGCTCGGGCGCGGGCTTGTCGAAGCCGTACAGCGCCTTGATTTGCGCGAGGCGCTGCGGCTCCACGCCCTGCGCGCCGCGGTAGCTCAAGCCCCCGCCCTCGGCGCCGCCGCCGCCCGCCCCGGCCTTGGCCTCGGCCAGGTACTGCTCGACCGGCCCGCCGGGCACGAACTGCAGCACGACGAAAGTCAGCAGCAGCACGCCCAGCAGCGTGGGCAGCATCAGAAGGCAGCGCTTGAGAATATAGGCAAACATGGCTCAACCGCCCTGCCCTCTTGCGCTGGCAGCTATAGGATTGGGAGCACCCGGGCCCGGCGGCAGCTTGGCCCACCAGGTGTCGATTACCCAGCTCTCACCCGGCGAATAGGGCGGCGCCACGGCGGGCCGCACCAGGCGCCAGGCGTTGTAGACCATGCGGTGCGTGGGCGCGGTCCACTGCGGGATCAGGTAGTGGCCGTGCGCAATCGCGCGGTCGAGCGCGTGGCAGGCGGGCAGCAGCTGGGCCTCGGTCTTGGCGGCGGTCATGGCGGTGATGAAGGCGTCCACGGCCGGGCTCTTGACGCCGGCGAAATTGCCCGAGTCCTCGGTGTCGGCCGCACGGCTGCCAAACAGGTCGGCGAATTCCTGGCCGGGGTTGTTGGTGCCGCCGTAGGCGATGCTCGTGATGTCGAAGTCGAACTTCTGCAGGCGCTGCTGGTACAGCGCAAAGTCCACCGAGCGAAAGCGCAGCGTGATGCCGAGCTTTTCGAGGTTGCGCATCCACGGCGCCACGGTGCGCACGCCGCCTTCGTTGCTGTCCATGTATTCGAGCACCAGCGCCTGGCCGGCGGCGTTGCGCAGCACGCCGTCCTGCACGCTCCAGCCGGCGTCCTTCAGCAGCTGCTGGGCGCGGCGCAGGTTGCCGCGCAGGGATGCGGGCGGATCGGTGCGCGGCGGCACGGTCATGGGGCCGAAGGCGGCAGCGGGCAAGTCCTTGCGCCAGGGCTCCATCAGCGCCAGCTCCTGCGGCGACGGCAAGCCCTGCGTGTCGCAGGCGGTGTTGCCGAACAGGCCGTTCACGCGCTGGTACGAGCCATAGAACATCTGCCGGTTCATCCACTCGAAATCAACCGCCAGGCCCAGCGCTTGGCGCACGCGCACGTCCTGCAGGAGCGGGCGGCGCGTGTTGAGCACATAGCTCTGAAAGCCAGAGGGCAGCTTGTGCTGGAACTCGCCCTTGACCAGCTCGCCGGTATTGAACTTCTTGCCATTGACGCGCCGCGCCCAGTCGCCTGCGCTGAAAAACCGCATCAGGTCGAATTCGCCGGCCTTGAGTGCTTCGAGCCGCGCGGTGGCGTCCTTGTAGATCTTGACGGTGATGCGCTCGAAATTGGCCGTGCCCATGCGCACGTTCAGGCCACGCGCCCAGTAGTTCGGGTCGCGCACGTAGGTGATGTCCTTGCCAAAGCGCACCGGGCCGACACGATACGGCCCGCTGCCGATCGGCTCGTCCATCACCACCTGGTCGAAGGGCTTGGGCTGGCCGCCCTCCATGCCCCAGTCGCGGCTGAACACGGGCAGGCCGCCGACGGTGAGCGGCAGCTCGCGGTTGGGCTTCTTGAAGCGGTAGCGCACGGTGCGCTCGTCCAGCACATCGACGCCGGCGACGTCGATCAGCATCGTCTTGTAGGCCGGCGAGGTGAACGGGCCGACCAGCGTGTCGTAGCTGTACTTGACGTCCCGGGCCAGCACCGGCTTGCCGTGGTGAAAGCGTGCCTCCGGCCGCAGGCGGAAGGTGGCCGAGAGACCGTCGACCGCCACGTCCACGTCTTCGGCGAGCAGGCCGTAGCCGGTGGCGGTCTCGTCGAGCGAGCCGGTGAGCAGCGAGTCGAACATCAGCTGCGCGAGGTAGGCCGGTGCGCTGCCCTTGATGGTGAACGGGTTGTACTTGTCGAAGGTGGAGGTGCGCAGGTTGCTGACCAGGCGCAGCTCGCCACCCTTGGGGGCGTTCGCGTTGACGTAGTCGAAGTGCGCAAAACCCGCCGGGTACCGGGGCGCGCCCCACAGCGCGTACGCATGCGCCGCCCAGACCGGAACCGCACTCCCCCACAGCAAGCAAAGCAGCCAAAAACGCATGCGACAATTCTGCCCTACCCGGCTGCGCTGCCCGGGCAGATGCGCTGGCAACGGGCGTCTTGGGGCAGCGCAGCGCCCCCAATACCCCCTCAGGAGAGCCTCACATGGGATTTCTTACCGGCAAGAAGCTGCTGATCACCGGCGTGCTGTCCAACCGCTCCATCGCCTACGGCATTGCCAAGGCCTGCCACGCGCAGGGCGCCGAGCTGGCCTTCAGCTACGTCGGCGAGCGCTTCAAGGAGCGCATCACCGGCTTTGCCGCCGAGTTCGACTCCAGCCTCGTGTTCGACTGCGACGTGGGCAGCGACGAGCAGATCGAACGCATGTTCCGCGACCTGTCGCAGACCTGGCCCAAGATCGACGGCTTCGTGCACGCCATCGGCTTTGCCCCGCGCGAGGCGATTGCCGGCGACTTCCTCGACGGCCTCTCGCGCGAAGCCTTCCGCATCGCCCACGACATCAGCGCCTACAGCTTCCCGGCCATGGCCAAGGCGGCCCTGCCCTACCTCAACGACAAGTCGGCGCTGCTGACGCTGTCGTACCTGGGCGCGCTGCGCACCATCCCCAACTACAACACCATGGGCCTGGCCAAGGCCAGCCTCGAAGCCAGCGTGCGCTACCTGGCCGAGTCGCTCGGCCCGCGCGGCATGCGCGTCAACGGCATCAGCGCCGGCCCGATCAAGACCTTGGCGGCCAGCGGCATCAAGGATTTCGGCAAGCTGCTGGGCATGGTGGCCGGCGCCTCGCCGCTGCGCCGCAACGTGACCATCGAAGACGTGGGCAATGTCGCCGCGTTCCTGCTGTCCGACCTGGCCAGCGGTGTGACGGCCGAGATCACCTATGTCGACGGCGGCTTCAGCCAGACCGCCGGCATCAGCGCGGGCAGCGAGGCCCTGGCCTGAGCGGCTTGGCTGCGCCATTGCGCTGCCATGCCAAATACCACAAAAAAGTGGCTCCAGCGCTGATGCAGCAAGCGCTGATAGCTATTAAAAACTGAGTAGTCCATGCTCCACCGCCGCCGCGCCCTCACCCTGTTGGCGTGGACGGCGTGGGGCATTTCTTTTTCTGCCTGGGCTGCAGACGCGCCGGCCCTGCTGCTGGCCCATGTCTACCGCCCCGGCGTGGCGCTGCAGGACTACTGGGTCAGCGAGAAATACGACGGCGTGCGCGGCTACTGGGACGGCCGGGCCCTGCGCACGCGCGGCGGCGAAACCGTGCACGCGCCGGCCTGGTTCACGGCCGGCTGGCCGGCCGAGCCGCTCGACGGCGAGCTGTGGGCCGGGCGCGGGCGCTTTGGCCACGCCCAGTCCACCACGCGCCAGCAGCAAGCCAACGACGCTGCATGGCGCCAGATGCGCTTCATGGTGTTCGACCTGCCCGGACATGGCGGCCCGTTCGACGAACGGTTGCCGGTCCTGCAAGCGCGCGTGCGGCAGATCGCCCAGCCGTGGGTACAGGCCGTATCCCAGCAGCGCATCGCCAGCGACGCCGCCCTGCAGGCACTGCTGCAGCGCACCGTGCGCGGCGGCGGCGAGGGGCTGATGCTGCACCGCGGCAGCTCGCTGTACCGCGCCGGCCGCAGCGACGACCTGATCAAGCTCAAGACACACGATGACGCCGAAGCGCGCGTCATCGCCCACCTGCCCGGCAAGGGCCGCCACGCGGGACAGCTTGGCGCCCTGTGGGTCGAGACGCCGCAGGGCCAGCGCTTCAAGCTGGGCACGGGCCTGAGCGACGCCCAGCGCCGCGATCCGCCGCCCGTGGGCAGCTGGGTCACCTACCGCTTTCGCGGCACGCACGACGGCGGCCTGCCGCGCTTTGCCAGCTTCATGCGCGTGCGCGAAGACCTGCCGCCCGAATGAAAAATGGGAGGCCAAGCCTCCCATTGCACGGTGCACCCGGGTCGGGCGCCGCGTTACCGCATCACAGGGTGCGGCCAAACGGGCCGTCCGAGCCCACCTGCACCAGCTTGTCCTTGGCCGAGGTCTTGGTTGCCGCACCGCGCCGCTTGGTCTTGGCCGCCGGCTTGTCGAGCGCCACGCAGTCGGCGTAGTAGCTGACATGGCCGTCCTCGTCCTCGATCTCGACCAGCCCATGGATGTCGGTCTCGAAGCCCGGGCTCATGGCAGCAAACTCGCGCGCGAACTTGAGGTAGTCGACGATCTTCTTGTTGAACACCTCGCCTGGCACCAGCAGCGGAATGCCCGGCGGGTACGGCGTGATCAGACCCACGGTGATGCGCCCTTCGAGGTCGTCGATGGCCACGCGCTCGGTCTGGCGGTGTGCAATGTGCGCGTAGGCGTCGCTCGGTTTCATGGCCGGGGTCAGGTCGGACAGGTAGATCTCGGTCGTCAGGCGCGCGATGTCGTACTTGGCGTAAAGCTGGTGCACGTGCTGGCACATGTCGCGCAGGCCCATGCGCTCGTAGCGGCGGTGGCTCTGGCAGAACTCGGGCAGGATGCGCGACATCGGCTGGTTCTTCTCGTAGTCGTCCTTGAACTGCTGCAGCGCGGTCAGCAAGGTGTTCCAGCGGCCCTTGGTGATGCCGATGGTGAACATGATGAAGAAGCTGTAGAGGCCGGTCTTCTCGACCACCACGCCGTGCTCGGCCAGGTATTTGGTGACGATGGACGCCGGAATGCCGGTCGTGTCGAACTTGCCGTCCAGGCTCAGGCCCGGCGTCACGATGGTCGACTTGATCGGGTCGAGCATGTTGAAGCCGTCGGCCAGCTGGCCAAAGCCGTGCCACTTGTTGCCGCTCTTCTTGCCCTTTTTGTCGGCACGGATGATCCAGTCCTCAGCGCGGCCAATGCCTTCGTCGACCAGCTGATCCGGCCCCCAGACCTTGAACCACCAATCGTCCTTGCCGAACTCGGCCTCGATCTCGCGCATGGCGCGGCGGAAATCGAGCGCCTCGAGGATGCTTTCTTCGACCAGTGCGGTGCCGCCCGGCGGCTCCATCATGGCGGCGGCCACGTCGCAGCTGGCAATGATGCTGTACTGCGGCGAGGTCGAGGTGTGCATCAGGTACGCCTCGTTGAACAGGTGGCGGTCGAGCTTTTCGGTCTGCGAGTCCTGCACCAGCACATGGCTGGCCTGGCTGATGCCGGCCAGCAGCTTGTGGATCGACTGCGTGGCGTAGACCACCGAATGCCGGGGGCGCGCGCGCTTCTTGCCCATCGCGTGGTAGGCGCCATAGAACGGGTGGAACGCCGCATGCGGCAGCCAGGCCTCGTCAAAGTGCAGGTTGTCGACGTAGCCGTCGAGCATGCCCTTGATGGTTTCGGTGTTGTAGAGCACGCCGTCGTAGGTGGACTGCGTCAACGTCAGCACGCGCGGCTTGACCTGCTTGGGGTCCACGCCCTTGAGCAAGGGGTTGGCGCGGATCTTGGCCTCGATGGTGGCGGGCTCGAACTCGCTCTGCGGGATCGGGCCGATGATGCCGAAATGGTTGCGCGTAGGCTTCAAGAACACCGGCACCGCGCCGGTCATGATGATCGCGTGCAGGATCGACTTGTGGCAGTTGCGGTCCACCACCACCACGTCGCCCGGCGCCACGGTGTGGTGCCAGACGATCTTGTTGGAGGTCGAGGTGCCGTTGGTCACGAAGAAGCAGTGGTCGGCATTGAAGATGCGCGCGGCGTTGCGCTCGCTCTCGCCAATGGCGCCGTTGTGGTCGAGCAGCTGACCCAGTTCTTCGACCGCGTTGCACACGTCGGCGCGCAGCATGTTCTCGCCGTAGAACTGGTGGTACATCTGGCCCACGGGGCTTTTGAGGAAGGCCACACCACCCGAGTGGCCGGGGCAGTGCCACGAATACGAGCCATCTTCAGCGTAGTCGAGCAGCGCCTTGAAGAACGGCGGCTGCACGCCTTCCAGGTAGCTCTTGGCCTCGCGGATGATGTGCTTGGCCACGAACTCGGGCGTGTCCTCGAACATGTGGATGAAGCCGTGCAGCTCGCGCAGGATGTCGTTCGGCAGGTGGCGGCTGGTCTTGGTCTCGCCATAGATATAGATCGGCACGTCGGCGTTCTTGCGGCGTACCTCGCCAATGAAGCTGCGCAGGCTGTGCACGATCGGATCCTGGCCCGCGCCCAGCGTGAACTCCTCGTCGTCGATAGACAGGATGAAGGCGCTGGCGCGGCTTTGCTGCTGCGCAAACTGCGACAGGTCTCCGTAACTGGTCACCCCCAGCACCTCGAAGCCTTCGCTCTCAATAGCCTGCGCGAGCGCACGGATTCCCAACCCCGAAGTGTTCTCGGAACGGTAATCCTCGTCGATGATGATGATGGGAAAGCGAAATTTCATGCGCAGCCTCCGTGCAAACGTGCCCTGCCCGGCCAAAAAAACAAAAAGAGGCGCGCAGTGTAAGGAATAAGTGTGAAGCACTTCCCGAACGCGGCTTCTGATGACCCAGAATATGAAACCCCAATACAGACAACGAGAGGAGCCGGGCCCATGGATGATTCCACCCTGTGGTGGCTGATGACCGGAGCGGCCATCGTGGCCGAACTGCTGACCGGCACGTTCTACCTGCTCATGCTGGCCATCGGCCTGGCGGCCGGCGCCCTTGCCGCCCACCTTGGCGCGGAGATGGCGGTGCAACTGGTGGTGGCGGCCGTGGTCGGCGGCGGTGCCGTCTTTGCCTGCTACCTGGTGCGCCGGCGCAGCCCCGGTGTGCAACCTGCCGCGAGCAACCGCGATGTGAATCTGGACGTAGGAGAGACCGTGCAGGTGGATGCCTGGAATCCCGACGGTACCGCGCAGGTACGATACCGCGGTGCCCAGTGGACGGTGCTGCTGCGCCCCGGCAATGCCCCCTCACCCGGTCTCCATCGCGTGGCCGAAGTGGTGGGCAGCCGCCTGTTGGTCGACAAAATCTGAACCATCCACCCGAGGGAACCCCATGGAATTAGCCATCGTCATCTTTGTCATCGCCGCCATCTTCATCGTGCGCTCGGTCAAGGTCGTGCCCCAGCAGAACGCCTGGGTGAAGGAGCGGCTGGGCAAGTACGCCGGCACGCTCACACCGGGGCTGAACTTTCTCGTGCCCTTCATCGACCGCGTGGCCTACAAGCACAGCCTCAAGGAAATCCCGCTCGACGTGCCCAGCCAGGTCTGCATCACGCGCGACAACACGCAACTGCAGGTGGACGGCATCCTGTACTTCCAAGTCACCGACCCGATGCGCGCCAGCTATGGATCGAGCAACTACATCATGGCCGTGACCCAGCTGGCGCAGACCTCGCTGCGCAGCGTGATCGGCAAGCTCGAGCTCGACAAGACCTTCGAGGAGCGTGACATCATCAACGCCCAGGTCGTCCAGGCCATCGACGAGGCGGCGCTCAACTGGGGAGTCAAGGTGCTGCGCTACGAAATCAAAGACCTGACGCCGCCTGCAGAGATCCTGCGCGCCATGCAGGCCCAGATCACGGCCGAACGCGAAAAGCGCGCCCTGATCGCTGCCTCGGAAGGCCGCCGCCAGGAGCAGATCAACATCGCCACCGGCGAGCGCGAGGCCTTCATTGCCCGCTCCGAAGGCGAAAAGCAGGCCGCCATCAACAACGCCCAGGGCGAAGCCTCCGCCCTCCTGACCGTGGCAGAAGCCACAGGCCAGGCCATCGAGCGTGTGGCGGCCGCCATCCGCCAGCCGGGCGGCGAGCAGGCCGTACAGCTGAAGGTGGCAGAAAAAGCCGTCGAGGCCTACAGCAAGGTGGCCGCCGACGCCACCACCACGCTCATCGTGCCCAGCAATATGACCGAGGTGTCGGCGCTGATCGGCTCGGCCATGAAGATGGTGCAGGCGCAGCGCCCTGTTTCCTGAGGTTTTTAGATCATCGCCCCGTGTGGACCAAAAAACCAGCCAAAACGCTGCTAGAATAGCGGGCTTCGGAGAGGTGGATGAGCGGTTTAAGTCGCACGCCTGGAAAGCGTGTGTGGGCTAATCCCCACCGCGGGTTCGAATCCCGCCCTCTCCGCCAAGACATAGATAACCCCTTGAAATACTAGAATCTCTAGGAAATTCAAGGGGTTATTTTTTGCCATGGTACAAAAGAAGGTACGAGCTGAGGGCAGCAGGAGCGAGGCCGTAGATGACAAAGTCATGCCTCAATTCATGTTCAAAAGCCCACGCGGTACCGGCTACGTGTTCCGCCGTGGCGTCCCTGCCGATGTCCGTGATGCCATTGGTAAGCGAGAATTCAAATTGGTCCTGGGGGGCGACTTCCGTCGTGCCAGCCAGCGGTGCCGAGAGCTTGCGGTTGAGACAGACCAGCAGATTGCGTCAGCCCGGTCGGGTGATGCCATCCGGCGCCCTGCGAATAGTGATCCGATAACAGCCCCACCGAATGCACCATCTGAACCAGCACTCACGCCTATCCGTCACGTCACTCAGGATTTGATAGCTGGCCTACACGCTACAGTCGTTGAGCAAGTGATAGGCGCGGACAGAGAGCTGCGCCATCGCTCCCTTGTTGCCGTGAACCCTGCCGAGAAGCTGAGAGAAATCGAAAAAATTCGGGGTTGGGCATTGCTCGCAACGCACGGCGAAGAAACCGCAGTGCGCGGCTTGTCGGACATGCTGATTGGCACGCTGAGACGCAGCGGCTATTGCCTTTCCCCGGAACTGGATGGATCCCTCCAGGAGCGCCAGTTGCTTATCGCGTATGCCGCGGCATATCGCGACGCCCTGGACGTGCTCGAAGGCGAATACAGCGGCAAGGCATCGGTGTCAAGACATGCCAGCGCACCACTTCTGCGGGCGGCGAAGGTGTCAGCCCCGATTGCTCCAACGATGCAGCTGTCCACAGCTGTCAAAGAGTTCCTGCAAACACTCGCGCCGGGCAAGCGTGCGATGAACGAAAAGCACGCCTTCATACTTCCAGCATTCCTTGAAGTTGTTGGTGACATGCCTATCACTGAGCTGCGCCAGGGGCACGTGAATGATTTTTTGCGCACGGTCCAGAAGCTTCCACCCCGTTGGTCTGATCTTCGGCGCAAAAACGGTCAGACGATACGCGAGATTGCAAACGAAGCTTGGCCTGAAACGCTTTCCTTGAATACCTACGAGGGGGCCTACATCGCTTCGCTGCGATCGTTTCTTGAGCGCGCAAAGCGAGACTGGCAAGACATTGGCTTTCCTACGACGCTGTCGGCTAGCGTCCCATATGTGGGTACGCGGACGAAGGTTGAACGCAAACAGCGGGCAATCAGACCAGAAGAAATGCGTCAAATTTTCTTCAGTGAAGCCATGGAGAAAATCATCAAGACCCCAACAAAAGCGCACAAGTTTTGGCTGCTCGCAATCGAGTTGTATACCGGGGCACGCGTTCGTGAAATCTGTCAGCTCAACCCGCAGCATGACTGGGGGTGCAGAGACGGGATCTGGTGGCTACGCTTCACTGATGAAGTCGGCGAGCTTCCCGCCCCGGACGTCATCAAGTCTGTGAAAACGGGCAAGTCGAGAACTATCTCCATGCATGCCGAGCTGGTCCGCATAGGTCTCCCTGAGTACCTCGAACGATTGAAGCACGGCGGCGCGCGGCGACTCTTCCCGCAGTGGTCATCGACCAACGGTGATGCGGGCGCGGCACCTGGCAAGTGGGTCGCCAACTACCTGCGCAGCATCGGGCTTCACGGCGTCTCAAATGAGAAGGGCAACGCGGTGCGGGGGTCGCATGCATTCCGCCATACCCTACTTACCTACGGGCGAAAGAGTCGGGTCAACCTGCGCTGCATCAGCGGTCACGCAGACGAGTCTGACAACCCTGTCGCAGATGGTTACGAAGACGAAACGTTATTACTCTCGCTCGACGTCAAAGCTGACCGGCTCGCAAAGCTCTACTACGCGATAGAGCTGCCAACGCCTGTTCCAGTGCTGATTCCGTCCACCGCGCGCCAAAGCCGTTCAGGTCACCATCACCAGAGGTCGAAACTTGGCGATGGGGGCACATAGCTGGGGCCCGTGTCGTAGACCGGTTCCCAGTTGTTCCGGTCTGTGCCGTACGGATTGCCGCCAACGTCAAGATCGGTGTCGTCAATCATCGGCAAGCCGTTCGCTGGGTTGATGTCCTGGCTGTGCTCACAGGGGTTATTGCGCATAAGGTTTTCTCTTTGGTTGGAGGTCTAGCCCGCCCAATCAGGGCGGGGTCTTGCGGTGTCAGTCTTCGTCTGGATTTATGAGGGTAATAACCGGCTCACCTTCATTACCAGGGCCTATGACCATTTGCAGCGTTGTCAATCGAGGGCGTGTTGCTTTCCCGTCGCGTGGCACAACATAGAGTTGAACCGGCACCCTATAGCCTCCGCTAGCTCGTCGGGCAGCTACGTAGCTCATCCAGATGACATCCCACAATCTCCCCGACTCATACTGAAGGGTTTGACAGTCAGAGTCATCGTCAGACCATGCCACTGCTTTACTTCATGCGGCGGATGTAAGGGCGACAGGTACCCGGAAGCCAGCATCCCGTGCGGTTTCCGTGACGTCCACCAACAAGCCATCGTTTAACGCCTGCGCGCGCGTGTAGGCGTAGATTGCTTCTCCAAATATGGCCTTCAAGTCCAAAGGGTCTGTTTGCATAGTCTCTCCAAATATGCTGCCGGGCTTCAAGATTCCGAGCCTGAATCCATGCATTTCCCGGGGTGTCGCATGGGGCCCGCTGGCATTGCTGCCGCCGTTCTTCTGAGTTCGTCGCCTGCGTACAAGGGCCACGAGGTAAACGGACGGAACAGGCGCAGTCAAAGCCGCAGCTCCGCAGGGGAACGGGTGCAGAAGCGCACGAAGTGACCCACAGGATCTTGTGCAGTCAGTTGGGCTTGAGGTCACATCGCAGAAATAGCGACGAACTCAGAAGAACGGCGGTAACCATGCCGTAGGGCTGGCGACAACCCGAGGCGGCTTCACAGCCGCTTTACTTGCGTTTCCAAGGCGGGAGCGCAGACAAGTCAATGATCTTGGAGCTCACCGGCTTGCTCTTGTCCCGCAATTCAGCGAAGCGAGCTTTCTTTCGAGCGCGATAGCTTCTGGCGCGCTCGGCGTCGGTGAGTGCGTCGGCTTTTCTCGGACGGCCAAGCTTAGGCTTGGTTGCGCATGAGGGTGGCGGGGCTGCCTCGCTAAGAACGTGTTCACGATCTTTTCTTTTGCATCGAAAATGGTGCGATGAGAAACAGATACGCCAGCGACATCAGCCGCGAGAAGTTTGAAGAAATCAGGCCCCTGCTGCAGAGCGTGCGCCGGCGCACCAAGCCCACGACGGTGGACCTGTATGAGGTGTTCTGCGCGGTGCTGTACCTGCTGCGCACGGGCTGCCAGTGGAGGTTTTTGCCCAGCGATTTTCCAAAATGGCGCACGGTGCGCTCATACTTTGCCAAATGGAGCGAGCCCGACCAGGACGGCATCAGCGTTCTGGAGCGGGCACTCAAAAAATCAGGTTGGCGCGGCCCGTTTGAAACTGGGGCGCAGCGCCTCTCCAACGCTCTTGATCGTGGACGCGCAAAGCGTCAAGACCACGGACACGGCTGCGCTCAAAGGCTATGACGCGGGCAAGAAGGTCTCTGGCATCAAGCGCCACATTGGGGTGGATACGCAAGGGCTGCCGCACGCCATCGCGGTGACGACGGCCGAGGTGACGGACCGCAAGGGGGCGCTGCAGGCGCTGGGCCGGTGCAAGGCCAACTTGGGCAAGGTGCAAAGCTTGTTGGCTGACAGTGGCTATGTGGGTCAGCCGTTTGCACAAGCGATGCGGGACACTCTGGGGCAGGAGGTGACAGTGCAGATTGCCAAGCGCAGTGAGTTGCACAAGTTTGCCGTGATCCCCAAGCGCTGGGTGGTGGAGCGCAGCTTTGCGTGGTTGGAGAAAAGCAGGCGGCTTTGGAAGAACTGCGAGAGAAAGCTCGGCACCAGCTTGCAGTTCATTCACTTGGCATTCCTGGCTCTGTTGCTCAGGAGATCGTGAACACGTTCTAAGAAGCAGGTCAAGGGTGATGTGGTCGTTTTCGTCTCGCATACTATGTATAGCTCGCGTGACGGTGCATGAACGAGTTATTTTTGTGAATCGTCACGAAAAAGGGCCATCGCCTCGTGACGCCGTCACGGAAAAGACACTTCGGAACTCAACACAAGCTCTGCACCTCCGTTCGGACGCTGGATTTCATGGTTTTTCATGGCGATCGCCACGAAAACCAATCCGTTTCTGTGACGGCGTCACGGAAATGGCCTGCACTGTCTGCCGCAGGCTGTCAGTGCGGGGGCTGTTCTTGCAAGCCGAAGGCGCGCAGCCACGCTGTTAGCAAACAGGGTGATGCAGGAGGGAGGGGGCCGCTCGACAGCGGAGCAAAGCTCAATGGCAGAGTGGGGCAAGGCGGTCAGCCTCAGCCCGGCACGTAGCACCGCCACCCATGGCGGTCGAAGTGACGCGGGGGGAGCCGCACTGCAATTGCCAGCAAGACGCAGTCTGTCGCGCAAGCAATAGTAGCCCCCAAGGGCTGCGGTGAAGTGTGGGGAGTGAAACCCAGCGCCCCCTCGCGGAAGGCTTTTCGCGCGGGCAAGGGTGTCAGCACAAACGCGTCCAGCGTGCCGGGCGGAGATCCTTGCCCGCGCGATAAGCGGCCCGCGAAGCGGGCTCCCGAAGGGACGGGGGCGCCGGTATTTCAAAGCGCATGGCCGGGCGTCCAGCCCGGACAAACACCCGGCCTGGCGTCCAGCCGGGGAGAAGGGGGTGGTGAGCTTCAGCCGCCTTGCGGCTGTTCGTTTCCCCTGTTCGTCCCCAGTCGTACAGGGGCATGAACGGGGTGCAGCGCTATACGAATCATGACAACAACGGGGAGGGTCATGATGAGTCAAAAGGATGGACGGCAAACTGCTCGGGAGAACGAGGTGCGAGTGCTACGAGCATTGCATCGTTTTGGCTGGCTGCGCACGCGCGACCTGGCGGCGCTGTGCTGGCGGCGCTGGGCATCCAGGCCCAGCGGCCCGCCAAGCGTAGGGCCAATGCAGCCGACCGCATCGGCGGTGAGAATGGCGCAACGCACAATGCGCCGCCTGCGTGATGCCCGCATGGTCATCACCAGCCAAGGGCCGGACGGCAGCGTCATATACGCGCTGTCTGAAAGCGGCGCGCGGGCGCTGAAAAACGCGGGTGTGACGGCAATCAGCGGCAAGGATCTCGTGCGCGGTTTCAGTGCTGCTTACTACCGTCATCGAAGCATTGCCAACCAAATCGCGATTTCGGGGATGGTGGAAGGCTTTCGTGCATCGACTGAGCGCGAAATCGCGCAAGGCCTGTGGCTGGGCGGCGAAGCCGGCATCGCAGGCAAGCGGCCCGACGTGCTGCTGCGCAGCGGTAACCAGGTATGGTGGGTTGAGGTTGAGCGATCCCGCAAAAACGCCAAAGATTACAAGGCACTTTTGATCTGGTTGGGGAAGGTGCTGCAAGACAGCACCCGGCGCGACGGCTCACGGCTTCTGGCGCCTGGGCAGGCTTGGGGGCGCTTGATCTTCATTTGTACCCCGGCTTTTGAAAGCAAACTGCGGCGCGATCTCGAAAGTATGGGGTGGACTCGACAGCAAGTCGATGCGCTGTCAAGCTTCGAATCTGCGCTATACATATTCCAGGAAACATTGTTTTTATAAATTGCAGGTCAGGGAGCGCTGCTGGGCTGGTGCGGCGCTTAACGACAACTTACTCGCTATCGTTATAAATTTTGACGATAGCCCTGCGGAACGCGTCACCGGCCGCCGCTTGTATTAAAAGTTGGGCTGTCCCCGGCAGAGTCATATCTGCCGGGGACAGCTTTTTGCGTGGTGCCGTCATGGACAATGGCGCACGCGAAAACTTATAGAGGAAATACTGCGTGCACCGACAATGTTGATCACCCAGACCAAGCTATGAGTATCAGCTCACCGATGAGCCATTTTTGTTCCAACTCGCTATCATTTTCTCTATACCAATACCATCTACCCAGTTCGGAAAACTATCGTTTAGTGTTCGAAACGACAGTTTCTATTCAACCTAGAATTGTTTGCAGGTGCTGGTCATCGTTGACCGGCATGCTTGATCTAACCACCGGCAGCAATCGACCCATCGTCTCCGTTCGAGTTGCTACCGGCTATGTCTGTTGTGCAGCGTTTGCTGACCATCGACCACCGGAGGAGGCGACTCACGCTGTCGGTGGCATACCGGCCATTGATGCGTCCGGGTAATAAACGCACGAAGGACCGGTCCTGAGGGGCTTCCATCATTTACGACGATCTAGTGCGCAGCCATGGGTCGCGCGCCGTTGGATGACTGCTACACCGTCCGGCCGAATCACGCAACCGACCCACAAGAAATGGTCGTACTTCTTGGAAGCGGCCATTCCCGGCGAGTCTAATCGCCCCGGGGACGTGCGGGTAGTGCGCCAGACGCTCAATCGCATCGCCCACGGCGACTTCGGCATCCACGTCAATGTGTGTGTCGCATACCATGCAGGCAGCACTGCCGGAGTTGCGCAAGCGCCTAACCGACCCGTCGCCGACGTTAAGCCGGCGCTTCGAAATTATTGAGCGGCGAAGGCAGTCGGCTTTGGTGTGATATTGGTTATTTTTCCGTGTCGTCCGGCAGCCGCCTATGCGAGAGCTCTGCCCAGTGGCCGGTCCTGGCAGTGCAGCGGACACTCTGCCCGCGAAGACCCCAATGACCGGTAATGGCGGCAGTGGTCATCGGTCCGCCAAAACTGGATGACGGCAACCAGCGTGAACCGGTCGCACGGCACCAATTCCTAGCTGAAGCTGACCCGCTGGAAGCCGGCGGTTTTAACCTTCTGATAGAAAATAAACTCTGTAAAAACAGCCGGACAGGTTAGTGATAGCGGGTTGATTTGATGTGTAGGTAGCCATCGCAGACGCTGCCGTCTGGTCGAGCTAGAACTTCAGCGCATGCGCTCCGGCTCGTGTCGACTGGTAATGAGAGTCGTCCTGCGCAACCAACTGCTTGACTACTTGTCCGAGGAGAGTCCAATCAGACTCCAGTCGCACTCTTGATGCCATGCAATATCAGATCCAACAGTCAATTGGGATTCCGGAATACTTTCTTTAGTGCAAATCGCAAGAAATATTTCTTGACCCTGATCTGTGATGCCTTGCCATGACTTCGCATATGCCAAGACATGAAATCCACTTTCAATCAAAGGGCGACACTCCAAAAGACGAATCGTAGAAAAATCAACGCCAGACCCCATGAATTTGAAATAAGCTTCTTTCAAACTCCAGCACCGTAAAAACTGCTGCCGCTGCAGACTCTCACAATTGATCGACTTCAAATAATCGATTTCTCGCGCACTGCAAGCCATTTCAGCCAACGTCAGCACATTTATTCTGTGAGTTACGGGATTTAGCACTTCCAAATCAATGCCAACCGGCTTGGAAGCGACTGCGCACGCTAAAAACAGGTCGCTATGGGAGAGCGATAAATTGAATGCAGCCGCTGCGTCCGCGCCATGGTGATCCACATTCAATTGCGGGGTCTTGCCCTGTTTCGCATCAAGCTGCCAATGCTCTATTGGCATACCTCCAGCCCACGCCAGCAAATGGCGCAAGGCATAGCGGCAGGCCAGAAATTCCTGACGCCGCCCCGACCGGCTCAGGCTGTCCAGCCGGGACTGCTCATCCTGCGTCAGCCACCCTGCGGGTTGATTCCGGGCCAGCTCCCACATTGCGGACTGCCCGGCGACCAATAGCTGCAGCGCAGGTGTAGCAATCAATTGCCGATACGCGCGTAGCTGCCCTTGAGCGTCACGCCCGTCATAATGTTGCCCGCATGACATTCATAGTTCACCGAGTCCTTAACTACATTGCGCTTGTAGAAGCTATGTATGTCCACCACTACATTGGCGCCCTTTTGCTTGGCCGATGCTTCAAAAGCGATTAATACCGATAATGCGGCCCAATTGCATGCAGTGACATCGTCCTTGCCCACACCATTGGTCTTCTTGTTAGAGATGTCCACACCAAGATTGGCGCTGGTCTTGGGAGTCTTGGCGCCCGACAGGTAGAACTTGACACTGCCGTCGAGCTTGCCCTGATCCAGGCCCATCTGCACGACCTGTTCCAGAGGCAGCATCAGCGCATCATTACGGGCTTGCACCAAAGTCACGGCCGATAGGGCCACCAATGCCATAGCGATCTGCTTCATAGGCTTCCCTCACCTCTAATTTTGGAGACTTGTTATAAATCTTGAGACGGCCATGCAATCAGGTTTTAAAACCCACCAATTTTCTTGATGAGATTGCGAATCCATCGATTGTAATTAGGGTGAATCTTCCGAATACCGTCTTCTTGCGCAAAATTTAAATTCACACTATCGATATATTCGATTTCGTAGCCGGACTCATCATAATTAACCGCAATAGTTACCTGATGTTTTCCTTGCTTGTCGAAACGCAAATCCACGCGACCGGGCTCGTCCCTGATAACCTGCCAGCCCAGTGATTGACCTGCGATAGCAATGCGATCGCGTATCTGCCGCAGATTAACATCTGACTGGCTTGCCGAAAGTACCTTGGCTGGCTCATATATAGCTGTATTTCTGGCATTGGCGCCCGTACTGCACACAGCCAACACCGTCAGTGCAAAAGCAGATATCCATTTATTCATCATCTTTTTTTAATCCATCCAGCGCTTAAAAACCAAAGAGGTATTGATGCCGCCAAAAGCGAAGTTATTACTCATCACCACGTCGGTGTTAACCGGGCGCGCCTCGCCCATGATGTAGTCCAGCGCAGCGCAGCGCGGATCGGTTTCGATCAAGTTGGCATTGGGTGCAAACCAGCCTTCGCGCATCATCTCCAGCGTCATCCAGGCTTCCAGCGCACCGCAGGCACCCAGGGTGTGGCCCATATAGCCTTTGAGGGTGCTCACCGGGACGCGGTCGCCAAACAGCGCATGGGTTGCCGTGGATTCAGCGATATCGCCCTGGTCCGTGGCCGTACCGTGGGCGTTGATATAGCCGATCGCCCCTGGCGCCACACCAGCATCGTACAGCGCCATGCGCATAGCCTGCGCCATGGTAGCGGGGTTGGGATGGGTCACATGGGTACCATCCGAGTTGCTGGCAAAGCCGATCAGCTCGGCCCAGATGCGGGCGCCGCGCGCTTTAGCGTGCTCCAGCTCTTCCAGAACAAAGGTGCAGGCGCCCTCACCCAGCACCAGTCCGTCCCGATGGACGTCAAAGGGGCGCGGGGTCAGCTCGGGCGTGTCGTTTTTCACGCTGGTCGCAAACAAGGTGTCGAACACTGCGGCCTGCGTGGCATCCAGCTCTTCGGCGCCACCTGCCAGCATGGCCAGCTGCTTGCCGCTTTGAATGGCTTCAAACGCATAGCCCAGACCCTGGCTGCCCGAGGTACAGGCGCTGGACGTGGTGATGATGCGACCCGTGGTGCCGAAGAACACGCCAATGTTCACGGCCGCCGTGTGCGACATCATCTTGATGTAGGTGTTGGCGTTGATGCCTTCCGTGCTTTTCTCCGCCATCATGCGGCCGAAATCGCCAATGGCTGCTGGCGTACCAGCCGAGGAGCCATACGACACGCCCATCTGGCCACTTTTGACAAAGGGATCGCCAAGCAGACCGGCGTTCTCCAGCGCCAATTCACTGGCGCGTGTGGCCATCAGCGCCACGCGCCCCATGCTGCGCATTGTCTTGCGGTTGTAGTGCGCTGGCAGCTCAAACGCTGGCACGGTGCTACCCAGCTGGGTGATAAGACCTTCGTAATCCTTCCACTCGTGCATGACGCGGATGGTATTGCGGCCACTGAGCAGGTGGGAGCGAACGCTGGCCCAATCATTGCCCAGCGGGCTGAGCGCGCCAATTCCCGTGACGACCACACGACGTTTAGCAATGGAACTCATCCGATCATGCCTCCATTGACAGAGATGACCTGGCGTGTGACGTACGACGCATCCTGTCCCATCAAAAATGCCACCACGGAGGCGACCTCATCCACCGAGCCCATGCGTCGCATGGGAATCATGCCCAGTGCGTGCTCCAGCACCTCGTCGCTCACCATGTCGGTGTCGATCAGACCGGGCGCTACGCAGTTGACGGTGATCTCCCGCTTGGCCAACTCAATGGCCAGTGACTTGGTGGCACCAATCACGCCTGCCTTGGCTGCGCTGTAATTGGTCTGACCGCGATTGCCCATCAAGGCCGACACCGATGCCAGGGTCACAATGCGCCCTGGTTTGCGGCGACGCACCATGGGCATGACCACAGGGTGCAACACGTTGTAGAACGCATCCAGGTTGGTGTGCACCACAGCATCCCACTCCTGCCCGGTCATGGCGGGGAAAGCGTTGTCATGGGCAATACCGGCGTTACACACCACGCCGTAGTAGGCACCATGCTGTTCCATATCGCCGTCCAGCGCGGCCGCGCAGGCGGCGCGGTCGGCTACATCAAACTGCAGCAAGCGGGCGCTGCGGCCCAGGGCCTCGATATCTGCCACGGTTTTCTGCGCCAGTTCAAGGCCACTGCGGCAATGCACCACGATGTCGTAGCCGTCGCGCGCCAGGCGTAAGGCAATTGCACGGCCAATGCCACGGCTCGATCCCGTGACCAGCACCGTATGTGTGGGAATTGACTCATTCATTTGGGCTCTCAGCTCCCTCTTTTTCCAGCGCGTGAATATATGCACTTCCATCTTCTGGTTCGTAGACCGAAATGCGGGCCACGGCCAGCTCTTGTTCCTGGTGGTGGATGTGGCAGTCAAACATGCCTAGGCCGTTGTCAGCCACCAACTCGCAGTGCACGCTCACGCGCAGGCAAGTTCCGGGGGCAAAAAATGCCTGCGTGGCGTTGTATTTGCGCGTGCCCAGCAAAAAGCCCAGTTTGACGGGCTCGCTCTTTTGCACCGCCTGCCAGCCCGCCCAGGCAGCCACGGTCTGGGCCATGTATTCCAGCCCTACCCAGGCCGGCATGCCGGCGTCTTGCAAAAACAGCCCGTCGCAGGGTACGGTCACCTCAGCCACCGCGCTTTCGTTGTCGGCATCCAGCAAACGGTCCAGCAGCAGCATCGCGCTGCGGTGCGGCACGTAATTCTCAATGGGTAAAAATTCAGGCATCACATAACCACCTTCATGTCGCTTCAAACAGCAAGGCGCTGTTGCTGCCGCCAAAGGCAAAGGAATTACTCATCACGGCGCGCACCGGGCGGCCCAGTTGCGTGCCCGGCTGCACCACGGCCAGCGCCGGCAGCTGGGCATCTGCAGCGCCATCCCACCAGTGAACGGGCAGCTTTCCCTCTGGGTTGCTCTGAAGCACCTGCCAGGCAATGGCAGCCTCCAGCGCACCAGCGGCGGCCAGGGCATGCCCAGTCAGGGGTTTGGTGGAGCTGACTGCGACCTCTGCACCAAACACCGCTGCCACGGCCTTGCTCTCCATCGCATCGTTGTGCTGCGTGGCCGTGCCGTGCAGGTTGACATAGTCCACCTGCGCCGCAACCATGTCCGCGCGTTGCAAGGCTTGCTGCATGGCGGCCACAGCCCCCTGACCCGAGGGGTCTGGCGCCGACATATGGTGGGCATCTTGAGATTCACCCCAACCGGCCAACCGCACAGGGCCGCGATCACGGCTCAGCACAAAAAAGGCCGCAGCCTCGCCCAGATTGATGCCATTGCGGTTGGCCGACAAGGGATTGCAGCGCTGCGCAGACACGGCCTCCAGAGCACTGAAGCCCGCAACGGTGAAGCGGCACAGGGCATCCACGCCACCGGCGACCACGGCATCCACCATGCCCGAACGCAACAGACGGGCCGCCGACGCCAAGGCCTTGGCACCTGATGAGCAGGCGGTTGAAATAGTGTGTGCAGGCCCCTGAATGCCCAAATGCTGGGCCAGGAACACGGCCACATTTCCCATTTCCTGTACCGCATAGTTAAAACCCTGCGGAAATTGCCCATGTTGCTGGAGGCCGCTGGCCGCAGCTTCGCCTTCTTGCACTCCAGCCGTACTGGTGCCGACGATCAACGCCACGCGTGCCGGGCCCCATTTCGCAACGGCTTGGTCGATATCGGCACGCAAATCCCGCACAGCGGCCCAGGCCAGCGCATTGTTACGAGAGCGTTGCCAGGCGGGAGCAAAGTCCAGCGCTGGCAGTACCACGCTGGACGGCAAGCAGCCCAGCGGGAGCTGCCGCCCCGAGGAGTAGCAATCGGTCCACGTCAAAGCCTGCGGATCGGTCACAGAAAAAATCTGATCTCGCAGGCTTTGCGCATCTGTGCCCAAGGCGCTGTATGCGCTGGCTGCATGCATGAACACATGGGCTTTCATGGCCGCTCCAACGATACAGGGCACAAGGCTGTGCCTTCGGGCGACTCGATGCGCAGCGACCAGCTGGCTTGCGGGTAGACGATTTCCAGCGTCTTGGGCCCGACATAGCGCACCAGTTTCTGCACATGATCCCCACGCACCAGCTGACGGCTGCTGGCATCCACCGCTACGCGCCAAGGGGATTGCACGGCTTGCTGCACCGCATTTGCAGGCCACAGGGCCAGCTGCAAATCGCTGAGAACTTGCTGTGGTGCCAGCTGCGCTGGCCACCAGCGCGACAGCTGCTGATCGAATTTCTGACCGTTCCATAGCAAGGTTCCCATGCGCTGTCCCATATGGAAGATGGCCAGGCGCACCACCTGGGCATCCACCTCCAGCAAAGCCTCCAGCTCTTGCGGAGCCTGGTTCGGGGGCAAGACGGTCAAGCGCTGCTGCACGGACACAGCACAGCCCAAAGCAGCCGGGGACAGCGCCAGCAGCGGTGCTGACTCAGATTGCCCAGCAACACCTGCATCGACCGATACCGATGGCACCGAGCTACAGCCAGCCAGCAAGGACTGCAACACGCCCAAGCCCAAGCCTGACATCCAGCCGCGCAACGGCATCGTGCTTACGCTCTTGCTCACGCGGGCACTGCCTACGCAGCCTGCAAACGGCACAGCTCACCCAGCACACGCAAGCGTCGTTGGGGCTCGGCCACATAAGGGTTCTTCTGGTCCCACGCGTAGCCAGCCAAAATGGAGGCGATCATGCGGCGTATCTCAGGGCTATGGCCTTCGTGGAAGATCACATCCTGAAAGCCGCCGTCATACCAGCCCTGCACAAAAGCACGGAAGGTATTGACCCCCGCCTGCAGCGGCACGGCATAGTCCTGCTGCCAATCCACGGTCTCGCCCTGCCACATGCGCTCAATGCACTGGGCAGCCAGGCTGGCCGACTTGAAGGCAATCGTCACGCCGCTGGAGAACACCGGGTCCAGAAACTCCCCGGCATTGCCAAGCAAAGCAAAGCCCTTGCCCCACAGCGAAGTTACATTGGCCGAATAACCGGTAATGGAGCGGCCCGGCGTATCCCAGTGCACATTGCGCAGCACATGCGACAGGCTCGGAGTCTCAGCAATGATGGCGCGCAAACGCTCCACTTCCGTGCCTTGGTAGCCCGCCAAAAACTCCGGCGTAGCCACCACGCCTTGCGAGCAACGGCCGTTGGAAAACGGAATGGTCCAGAACCAGACATCCTGGTGTAAGGGGTGCACCGAGATCAGTATCTTGTTGCGGTCCATCTCACCAGAAGCAATGCGGTCTTCAATGTGGGTAAAAAGCGCACCGCGCACGGGGAAGTCGGAAGGCTGCTCCAGCGCCAGCAAGCGCGGCAGGATCCGGGCAAAGCCGCTGGCATCCAGCAGGTAACGGGCCTGCACCACATATTCCTCACCTTCGGGCGAGCGGGCCATCACCTGCGGCTGATCGCCAGAGACATCGACGGCGGTCACCGTGTGGCGGTAGCGAATCTCGGCACCAACCTTCTCTGCCGCATCGGCCAGTACTTTGTCAAAGTTGGCGCGCTGCACCTGGTAGGTCGTACCCCAGCCAGCTGAGAACTTGTCGCGAAAATCAAAAGCCGTACGCAAATCGCCCTTGGCAAAAGCGGCGCCATTCTTGTACTGGAAACCGGCTTCCACCACGTCCTGCAGCATGCCCGCTTCTTCGATGTAGGCCATGCTCTGGGGCAGCAAGCTCTCACCAATAGAAAAACGCGGGAACGTCTCTTTTTCCAG
The DNA here is from genome assembly GCF_012932145.1 of Acidovorax sp. SRB_14. Taxonomy (GTDB): domain Bacteria; phylum Pseudomonadota; class Gammaproteobacteria; order Burkholderiales; family Burkholderiaceae_C; genus Simplicispira. The sequence continues at coordinate 143,323 of NZ_MWOK01000007.1, forward strand.
AATCAATACCTTGCGGCCTTGCTTGCGCAGCAGGCCTGCGGCCACAGCGCCCGAAGGGCCTGCACCCACAATCAAAATCTCTGTTTGTTCTACTCGACGCATTTCCACTCCTTTTTGGCATGGCTCTGTACCGGATGGGCACGGCTGCCAGGCCACCTTTCTTATCGTTTAGATCAATAAAACGGTGTTGGAACCGCTGTCGATCATTGGAATCACTTTAGGCCTTGCCACTCTTGGCCGTTACTGGGCTGCGAAACAGCGGCGCCAGCACCAGCACCAGGGGCAAGCCCAGCATCAAGGTGATGCCAAAGGCTTTCAAAGCCGGTGTCTGCGACAAGCCCAGCAAACCAAAAGACAGCCAGGTACTGCCCGCACCAACCACCACAGCCAACCAAGCATGGGGATCATCTTCGTGCTCTTGCAAGAAGATGCCGTAATCAATGCCTACGCCCAGCAACAACATCAGTGCCAGCACGTTGAACAGCTGCCAAGGCATGCCCAGCACCGCCATCACCAGCACCACGGCCAGGCTGGCCAGCACCGTGGGCACCCAGGCCCGCCAGGCCTTGCGGCCAAAGCGCAGGCACAGAGCCGCCAGCACCAATACATGGCCCAGAACCAACAACTCGGTCATGGAAATCCGGTAGCGCTGTAGCAAACCCGATATTTCTGCGGGTTTGTCCACCCAGGTCACACCTTCCAGGCCTTGAGCCGCCTGCTCCAAAGCCGGCAATGCCTCCTGGCCACGCACACCTCGCAGCATCAACATGCTGCGGTACACACCGCCTTGCTCGCCCAACCAGAGGGGACGGGCAGCTGCCGCAATTGGCTGCGCCAGCCAGGCTTGCACGGTCAATGGTGGTGCAGGTTTGGCGGCAGCCGGTTCAAAGGACTCGCCTAACTGGACGTTGACGCCTTGCAGCACCACCTTTTGCACATGCTCCACCAGCTGGGCATTGCTGGCCTGGCGCTGCGCCGAAGGCACCCAGTCCGACACGGCGCTATAACCCGCTAACTGCTTTTGCAGCACCAAGGCATCCAGCCGCTCCTTGAGCGCTTCTTCGCGCTGCAACACCTCTTGTGAATCGCTGCCTTTGACCAGGTAGAACTGCGCCGGGCTGGGCAAACCCAGCATTTCGCTGACCTGGCGCTGCTGCGCAACCAGACTGCTGGATGCGTTTTGCAACTGGCGCACATCGTCTTGCACATTCAGCCATTGGCCTTGCCACAGCGCCAAGCCAGCGACGATGCACAGCAACAGTGACCCCGCAAATGCCTGACGCCAGCGCGGCCACGCCGACAATGTCTGACCAATGCACGTCGCCACGCGGCTGGCGGGCACCGTGCCCCGGTCCAGCCAAGGGAACCAGCACACCACTGTAAGCATGGCTGCCGCCAAGCCCACCACCGAAAACACAGCCATCTGCCGCAAGCCCGGAAACGCAGCAGCCCCCAGCGCTAGATATGCAATCATGCTGGTGCCCAACGCTAGCCACAGGGCTGGCAGCAAGCCACGCATCAGCCCATGGGGCGTGCGCTGTGGCTCGCCCTGGCGGGCTGCAAAGTAATGGATGCCATAGTCCTCGGCCACCCCCACCAGGCTGGCGCCAAACACCAGGGTCAGCAGATGCACTTGGTCAAACAGCAGCGCCGTCACGCTCAATGCCACGGCCGTGCCGACCAGCAGGGACACGCCGACTAAAAACACTGGTCGCACCGAACGGAATGCTAGCCAGGCCAGCAGCAGCACCCCGGCCAAGGAGCCCCAGCCAATGGTGTTGATCTCGCCATGCGCCTGCACTGCAGCGACCTCGGCGTGCAACGGCACGCCAGCCACTAGCATGCGGGCATCCGGCCAGGATGTCTGCACCTGGGCTAGCGCCTGCTGCAGGGCCTCATCCAGCACCGGCTCACCCGAGAGGCGGAAGGCCGAGCCCGTCAAAGCGTACTGCAATACCACCCATTGCTGGCCGTCTGCCGCCACCCACAACTCGCCATCACGGAGCCGGGCCTGGCTTTGTGCGGCGCGGGTCGTCCACCACTGGGTCCACAAGCCCAGCGGGTCGCTCACCCAGTCCGACAGGCGTGCCTGCACGCCCGGTTGGTACAAGTCCTGCAACGCCTGCTGCACCAGTGCAACGTCTGAGGTCTTGGGCAATTGCTCACGCTGCGGCGCTGTCAGCAGCCGCTCGCGCCAAGGGTGGTAAAAGTCTAGCGCTGCTTGCATCGAGGTCTGGCGCGCAATGGCTTCCTCGCGCAGCGGTACATGCGTCTGTCCTGCCAACTGATCGCGAAATTGCTGTGCCGCCGCACGCGTGTCTTGCCACTGGGCTGTACCCAGCACCACCACCATCTGGCGCGAGAGCTGATCGGCCATCTGCTGGGTGACCAGCGCAATATCGGGCGCCTGCTCATTGATGGGCAACAGCGCCAGCACATCAGTGTCGATGCGGTCTTGCTGCCAAAAGCGCCATTGGTGCGCGCCCACACAGATAACAAACAGTAGCCAGCCAATGGCTGCCCAGCGCCACAAGTGGCCGGGCGCCGCATCGCTCATTGCGGCGAAATCTTGGGAATGCGGCATGCGGCTCTGGTGTTACTCAAACTGCGCCGCATCCCGAGCACGCAAAGTGCGCTCGGCGGTGGCTTCCAGAATTCGGATATGACTGCTGTCACCCCGGGCTTCCTGCAGCTTGACGTCCTGCACAAACTGGTTGCCTTGCAGCTCTACATCCTTGAGCCACTGGGCCAGCATGGGGTCGCGCGGTACCAGGTGCAGCTTCCAGCCGCTGGCCTGTACCTGACCCGTAACTTCAAAGTATTGGGTCAGTTGCGCCAGATCGGCAGCCATTACGGCAAACAGCATGGCATTGACCGTGCGCAGCACCGGCTCATCTTCGGCACGCATCTGCATGCTGACTTCGCCATCGCCACGGCGGGACTGCAAGCTGTCAGGCTTGACAATCAGCAGCGACTCAAAGGGCTGCACCACATGCCAGACGATGCCTTTGCCTCGCGCCGCCACAAAGTCCCCTGCGGAACGCAGAGGCTGCTTGAAGCCCTTGATGGTCTTTTGCTGCTCAAAGCGGCCGCGCACTACGGGCGCATCCAGCACGCGCTGGCGCACCTGGGCCAGCAAGCTCTGAGTGGCAGCGTTACTGCTCGCAGCGTCTTTGGTTGGTGCTGCAGTCTGAGCCCCTTGCGCTGCGCCAAGCAGACCACCACACAGTAGGGCCACGCACAGCGCGCGTGGCAGCAAGCTTGCCAAGCCCTTCATGGCTGTACTCCCAAACGTTCCCACAGCACGGGCGGGCAGACAAAGCACATCTCTTTGGAGCGCATGTCCACCGCCACCTGAATGGTGTGGGCCGTGTTGATCTTCTGGCCGGTTTGCGCATCGCGCATCACGTAGTCGATGCGCAGGCGGTTTTCCCATTCCGTAATGTTTGCGCGGAGCTTGAGCGCTTGGCCAAAGGTGGCCGGGCGCACGTACTTGAGCCGCATATCCACCACTGGCCAAGCAAAGCCCGAATCGCGCATGCGCGGGTAGTCGTAGTCAAACTGCGCCAGCAAGGCGCTGCGTGCCAGCTCCAGATAGCGCACATAGTTGCCGTGGTAGACGATTTCCATGACGTCGATGTCATAGAACGCTGGGGCAATATCAATCTCGCAGCTCAGACGCTCGCGCGAGGCCAGTTCTTTTTCAGTGGACATACAAGCTCCAGGCCTGGGCGCGGATATCAACCAGCAAGCGCTGCAAGTCCTTATCCAGAGCGCGGTCCTCCTCCACCAGGGCAATGCGCTCGGCCAGATCGGCAATCCAGGCCAACATGGTCTGACCCACGGGTACGTCGGCTTGCACGCGCTGGCGCAGCACCACGGCCTGGCGCGCAGCAATCAGCATGGCGGCTATCACTTGCTCGGTCAGCTCCAGCACCCGATGGGCATCGCGGGCGGCAATCGTGCCCATGCTCACCTTGTCCTGGTTATGGCACTCGGTAGAGCGCGAGAACACCGAAGCCGGCATGGTTTGCTTCAGAGCCTCCGCAGTCCAGGCCGAGACACTGATCTGCAATGCCTTGAGGCCGTGATTGATCGGCTGGCGTGCACCCTGCACGGCCGACAAATTGGGTGGCAGGCCCTGGCTGTAACGCGTATCTACCAACAAGGCCAGTTGGCGATCCAGTAGATCGGCCACATTGGCCACTGCGGTTTTGAGCGCATCCATGGCAAAGGCAATATGGCCGCCGTAGAAGTGCCCGCCGTGCAGCACACGCTCCTGATCGGGCTCAATCAAGGGGTTGTCGTTGGCCGAGTTCAGCTCGCCTTCCACAAACTGGCGCATGAACGGCAAGGCATCTTCCAGCACGCCAATCACATGGGGCGCACAGCGCAGCGAATAGCGATCTTGCAGGCGGTGGGAGTTGCGCAGCGGCGCCTCAGCCACCAGGTCGCAGCGAATGCGTGCTGCGGCACGCTGCTGCCCAGGATGGGGCTTGGTCGCAAACAGGGTTTCATCAAAATGGTGAGCATTCCCTGCAATCCCCACAACGTTTGCAGCCGTAATTCGGCATGCAAGGCGCGCTACATAATCCGCGCGTTGCCAGGCCAGGCAGGCCAGCGCCGTCATTACGGCCGTGCCGTTCATCAGGGCCAAGCCCTCCTTGGGGCGCAGCTTCAACGGTGTCGCGCCGGTTTGCCGGAAGGCATCTGCAGCGGGCATCACCTGCCCGCTCCACAGCACATCGCGCTCACCACACAGCACGGCGGCCACATAGGACAGTGGCGTCAAGTCGCCGCTGGCGCCCACCGAGCCTTCGGCCGGAATCTGCGGCAGGATGTCGTGGGTCAGCAAATGTTCGAGTTGCTGCAGCAAGGCCCAGCTCACAGCCGAAAAGCCCTGGCTCAGCGACGCTAGGCGGCAGGCCAGCACGGCACGTGTTTCCACCGCCGTCAGTAAACGTCCGGCACCACATCCGTGGTAGGTATAGAGGTGGTGGGGCAACTCGCTCACCAACTCCGGCGGCACGACCACAGTGCAAGAGTCACCATAGCCAGTGGTCACGCCATAGACCACACCGTCTTCGCGCAGCAAACGATCCAGGAAATCTGCCCCCTTCTGGATACGGGCGCGGAATTCGGGCGCAGGCGACAGCGCCGCCTTGGCCTGGCCATGGGCAATGGCAACGATTTGCTCAATCTTCAGCGGACTGCCATCAAAGAGGACAAGCGCAGGGCTGGCGTTCTGTGTCATGCGAAAAAACTCATTCGAAGAAGGTGGGAAAGCGCATCAAGGGCGAAGACGGCTACCCTGCTCCCAAAAAGGAAAGAAGTTGAACCAGTCGTAAGGGGCTTTGCACAGCAGCCGCTCCACTTGCTGCGCATAGGCCGCGGCATAGTCGGCCAGTGCCTGCTGACGCTGAGCGCGGGGCAACTCCACCTGGGCGGCCAGCTCCACAAACTCCACGGCATAACCCGTGCCGTCGTGCACGCAGCCCATGAAGTACAGCGGGCACTTGAGTGCGGCTGCCAGCACATAGGGTCCGCAGGGAAAGTCGGCCTCATGCCCCAAGAACATCGCGCGCGTAGTTTTGCTTTCGCGCACGGGCACACGGTCACCGGCAATGGCTATGAATTCGCCGCGCGCCACGCGCTCGGCCAGCATCATGGCCGTGGCGGCGCTGAACTCGGCCACCTGCAGCAGTTGCACGCCACTGTCGGGCGCCAAGCGCTTGAGCAAGCGATTGAACTGCTGTGCATGGTGCGTGTGCACCAGAATATTGAGGCGCAGGTTCGAGCGCTGCTCGGCAATGGCCTGGCACAGCTCCAGACAGCCCATATGCGCCGTTACCACAATGGCGCCCTGCCCGCGCTGGATCATGTCAATCAAAGGCTGGCGCCCAGCAAAATGCACGCTGTCCCTGCGGTAGCGGCCCGTGAGGGCCAGCAGCTTGTCGAGAATCACCTGGGCAAACATACGAAAGTGCTTCTGGCTTTGCCACCAGCCCGGTTGCTTGGTCCAAAGACCATGGGCCTGCTGCAGCCGCGTCAAATACTGTAGCGACGAGCGCCGTGCTAGCGGGCGGCTGAGCCAGTAGTAGGCCACCACCGGATACAGGCACAACAAAAACGGCCAGCGCCCCAGAAAACGGTGCACTTGATAGAGCAGCCACATGCCGGCCACAAAGGTGTTCTCGCCAATCTGGGCCCAATGCCTAGCTTGCGGTGTATCACCTTCAGCACCTCCCGGGCGAGCATCGTTTACCGACTGGCTCATGCCACCGCCTCGCCCTTGCGGCCCACAAGCTTGCGCGCCAGCAACACCGGGCTGCGCAGCAACATGCCGGCAAACAAACGCGCATGCATGCCCGAGATCAGCACGTTGTCACGCCACACGCGAAAGTGCGAAAGGCCGTCTTGCGGATAGGTCACCGCCGTGCGCTGCGTCAAAAAGGGAACGCCCTGCCAATGCATGCGCACTAGAATTTCGGTATCAAACTCCATGCGCTTGCCAATGACCGCCCGATCGAGCACCACCACTGCTGCGCGCAAAGGGTAGACACGAAAACCGCACATGGAGTCTTGAATATCCAGCGACAGCGTATTGATCCAGACCCAGATATGGGTGGCATAGCGCCCATATAGGCGGGCCTTCGGGACGCTCGCGTCATAGCGCGGTGCACCGCACACCATGGCCTGGGGCCGCGCCTGGGCCAGGGCCACAAAGGCCGGAATATCGGCCACCGCATGCTGGCCGTCGGCATCAATCTGCAGGCCGTGGCTAAAGCCATGGGTCAGCGCATGGCGCATGCCAGCCATCATGGCGCCGCCCTTGCCCTCGTTGACCGGCAGGCGCAGCAGCGTCACCTGCGGCGCATGCTCTTGCGCCAAAGCGTCCAGCACCGCGGCGCAAACGGGCTCACAACCGTCATCCACCAGGATGCACGGCAAGCCTGCGCTCAGAACGCCCTGCACCATGGCACCGATCGTGTCGGGGTGGTTGTAGACGGGGATAATCACCACTGGCGCAAAAACCATACTCATGCTCCCTGCACCAACCGCCCACTGGCATGCGTACCGCGTGCTGACACCAGAGCAAACTGTAAACTGCTCTTTTCAGGCAGCCACTGCAGCTGCACTTGCACGTAATCGCCCGGCAAGATGGGTTGCTGGAACTTGAGCACCTCGGCCCGCGCAAACTGTGGAGTAATACCAAACGCTTGGGCACCCAGGCTGACTACCCAGTGCAGCTGGGCTACGCCGGGCACCAGGGCTGCATCGGGAAAATGCCCTTCCAGCACACGCAAATGGGACTCTACCCGCATGCTGGCCGTGGCCTTGAGCGCGCTGCGCTCGGTCCATTCGGGTTGCGGCATGAGCGGATTGAACAGGGTTAACAGACTGTGCTGCGTGGTCTTGCCTTGGGCGTTTAGAGGCATCTGCGCCACATAGCGCCAGCTGCGCGGCAAAGCTACCCGCTCGACCAGCGGCTCCAGGCTAGTGCGTAATGCAGCACCTACCTGCCTGCGCCCCTGCTGCTGCAAAGCCTGCCAGCCAGCATCGCTCAGCTCTAGCACCATGCCCACGCGCGCCAACGCATCCGTCTGTTCCAGCAGTACGGCCTTGGCCAGTTTCACCCAGGCATGGGCTTGTAAGGAGTTTTCCATTGCGGTCAGGGAAACGCGCTTTTCTGCGATCTTGACCACGCGATCCACTCGCCCTTGCAGCACAAACCCCGCACCACGGCCCAGCGGTAGCGCGCGGTCGGCCGTGGCCCACCACTGAGTTGCATCAGGCAAATGGGCGGAGCGAACCGCCAGACAACCGCTGTCCTCCAGCCGAAATTCCACCCCCGGCAAGGGCTGCCAAGCATCCCCCTGCTCGGCACGCCGTCGCCAGGCAATACCACCGGTCTCCGAGCTACCAAACACTTCAGTGGGCGAATGCCCGAGTAAGCCCAGGCAATGCTCCGATGCCTCCGGTGCCAGCGGGCCACCCGAAGAAAACACGATCCGCAAACGCTCTTCCGCCTGCGACCAATCCAGATGTGCTGGCAAGCGACTCAGCATGGCGGGGCTTGAGATCAGTACGTAGCTCTGCGCTTGCGACAGCTGGTGCACCAACTCTTCCGGGTAGCGCAGCATGTGCATGCCCAAACTGCGCCCGGCCGACAAAGGCCAGAGAATGCGAAACAGCAGCCCGTAAATATGCTGGTGTGAGACCGTGGCCAAAACCCGCAGGTCAACCGCATCCACGCCCGCGCCGAAAACAGCCTCGAGCGCATGGACTTCGGCATTGAGTTGCGACAGTTGCTTGACGATGCGCTCCGGCTGCCCCGTAGAGCCCGAGGTGAACAGCGCCACCTGGGTATCGCCCAGCGGTAATGGCGCCAGCTGCACGGCATCAGCTTCCACATCGTCGGCCTGCAGCGCACCCGGCAACAAGCCTGCACAGGCTTGCATCGTGGGCAGCAAATGCGCCAGCGTATGGGGCTGTAAATCACTGGCCAGTACCGGCGTTTTACCCGCATGCCACGCACCCCAAAGGGCGGCGGAGAACGCTAGCGGGTCATCAAAGTACAGACCCACCTCTTTGCCCGGCACACGCTGGAATGCCGCGCACCACGCTTGCACCGAGCGCACCCAGTACGCATGCGTCACCACGTGACCGTCTACCACGGCCACACCGTGCGTTACCGCACGCGCTTGCGGCAACGCCACATCTGCCAGCCCCAGGCCTCTCTTCACCGTGCTCAACTCCTTGCTATCTCAGACAGGGCCTCGCCATCGGCGACCGCATTGCAACGCTTGACCCATTGGCGCACGCACCACTCGATGCCCATGAGGCTACCCATGAGCAAATAGGCCAGCAGCCCGTTGTAAAACGCCCAGACCGCATCGCTGCCAAAGCAGGCCGTATAGGCCGAAGCCGCGCCATTGAGCACAAAAAAAACACACCAGACCGCCGTGACCTGCTTCGTATACCGCACACCAGAATGCGGCAGGTCCGGCTCTGTCAGCCGCGCCAGCCGCTCCACGACCGAAGGCGGCTTGTGCAAGCTGAAGGCAAACACTGCCAGCAGCACGGCATTGACCAGCACCGGGTAGAGCTTGACCGCCAGCGGGTCTTGCCACCACCAGGCAGCTACACCCAGCACGGCCGCGCTTACCGACACAGTCCACCAAAAGCGTTGCTGCGTGAGCAGCGCCCGCACCAGAGCCAAGGCCACCAGCAACAGGGCAAGCCAATGCGGCTCCACGTGTCCCATGGCGGCATACACGCCCAATGGGTAGAGCACTGTCAACACCGTCAGGACCGCGGTTGCAGCCTTGCGCATCATTCGGGCAGCCTTATTTCATCAGGTGACAGGCGTCTCTTCATTAACCAACTGGTAAAGCGCGTCCACCACTTCCTGGATAGTGCGCACCGACTTGAAGGCCTCGGCATTGAGGCGCTTGCCAACCAAAGGCTTAAGCTGCACGATCAAATCCACAGCGTCAATACTATCGATATCCAGATCGTCATACAGACGGGCTTCGGGTGTGATGCGCGTCGCTTCAATGTCGAAGGTTTCCTGCAGAATATGGACGATGTGCTCGTAAATGGTTTGTTTATTCATATCAGAACTTGCGTAAATACCAAACGGACTATGCGGCAGTGGACCCGACGCACTCACGGTGGGCCACCACAAAAGCGGTCAGCGCCTGCACGCTGCCGAAATGCTTGCGGGTCTGCTCGGAATCGGCGGACATGGTCACGCCATAGCGCTTTTGCAGCGCCAGGCCCAGTTCCAGCGCGTCGATGGAGTCCAATCCCAGGCCATCTACAAACAGTGGCTGCGCAGCATCAATATCCTGCGGCGTGATGTCTTCCAGCGCCAGGGACGAAATAATGAGTTCTTTGATTTCTTGCTCAAATTGAAGCACGCGAAGGCTCCCTAAAAAGTTGCTCTGACAAATAGGCGGTCACGTGGCGCGCCGCCAGAGATTCACTGTCGGCGGCGACACAAAACTCGTCCACAGCAATATCCTGACGAACCTGGATGGTGAAATGGGGTTTTCGCAGCGGCACCTGCCACCAGGGCATGCCCTTAGTCAGCATGGGCAAACTGCTGTGAATATGCACTGGCGTGATATCGACGCGCCCCTTGACCGCCACATGGGCCGCGCCGCGCTGTAGCTTGGCGCTTCCCTGCAGGGGTGTGCGCGTGCCTTCGGGGAAGATGATTAGGTTATTCCCTGCTTGCAACGACTCAAGACAGTCTTGCAACAGCTCTGCACCGCCGTTGTTGGTAATGAACCCCGCGGCACGGATGGGCCCGCCCGTAAAAGGGTTGCGCGCCAGCGCGGCTCTGACGATGCAGTCGGCATGCCGCACAAAGGAAATCAGAAACACGACGTCGATCAAGGACGGGTGGTTAGCCAGAATCAACTGCCCGCGGCGCTGCAGCCGCTCCATACCGCTCACCTCAAACGAGAGCACGCCCACGCCCTGCATCAAGGCCACAAACCAACGAAAACTATGGTGAATCACCGCCTGCGACAGCTCTTGCCGCCGCGCGGGCTGGCGCACGCTCAGCATGAGGGCGGGGAAGAACACGCAGCGCAACACCAGACCGCCCAGGCCAAACACGGAAAAACAAAGACCCGTGGCCACAATACGCCAGGCGCGGTTCAGCCTCTCAAGCATGCAGGCGCTCCCACTGCCATAAGCCCGACGCATGGTGGCGCTGCAGTGCCTGACGCTCTGGTGTCAGCAGAAAATGCAGCACATCCAAGCCATGGGGCAAAACACGGTCGGATGTCTCTGCTACATCACACCCATCCGACATTGCCTGCAATGAAAATCCGGGAACGCCGCTTACACAGCACGTCAGCAGCGCAGCCCAAGCAAAGGGCGCGCTTGGCTGGTCATGAAACTGGGAATAGGTCTGCGGCAGTGGCTCGTCATAGCAGACCAGCAAGATTTCTGGCGCGCCTTCGTGCAGCAGGCCCATAGCCTCTACCACCCCGGCCTCCGGGGCGCAATGCGATGAGGCCACGCATACGGCATTGGCATGCATACCGCGCAAAATGGAATGCTGGGCGCCAATGCCGTTATGTACCGACAACCCAAAGGCAGCGGGAGACATGGGTTCTTGCACGGCTTGGGACTGAAGCAAGGCAAGGGACTTGTCCGCATCGCCATAGCGCGATGCCCACACCACGGGAATATCTGCAGACTGCGCTTGCTCAAGCACATCGTCCGCTACCGACACCGCCATCTTGGCCAGGCGCCCCAGTCTGCGGCGCGACATGGACGGAACCCTGGGCAAATCAACAATCAGCTCACCCGCAGGCAAAGTGGCGGCCTCTGTCCACTGTATCCACTGCGCGGGACTGAGCAGACCGGGCGCCATGGCAGACCATGCCCGCAAGGCAAACGCAACGCACACAACTCACTCCCATGTTCTTATGCAACCTAAGTGGCAGCACATTAAAAAAGTGACAGTACGCCGGCCCGAGATGCAGCGAGTCTACACAAAGTACATTTCGATACCAAATTCTAATCCGAAATTCAAGTGACCATCCCAAAGCAAAGCCGGGAGCTTTCAATTGGTGCCCCGGATCAACAAAATAGCGTGTGGCCCGGGCGCGCCCGGCACGCTCTGTGTTGATTTCCACACAGAAGTGACCCAGTAACCCTCAGGAGGGGTGCGGGTGGGAACTTGGACTGGTTTATGCCGTGAATCGCCCTGAATCGCCCTGGCTTTCGCGGAGGCTGGTTGGTTTAAGTCAGGCCACCACCTCGGTGACCTAACTGGCGAGTTGCCGGTAGTAGTTTGCCTCAGCCTCTGCAGGCGGGATGTAGCCGATGGGTTCGAGCAGGCGATGGTGGTTGAACTAGGACACCCACTCCAGGGTCGCCAACTCCACCGCCTTCTTGGTTTTCCATGTCGCCCGGCGGTGAATCAGCACGGCCTTGTACAGCGTTGGCATAGCTGTCGCCCTTGCTGCCCACAGACGGCTCGATGCCCGCTTCTACCAGCCGCTCGGTGTAGCGAATGCTGACGTACTGCGACCCGCTGTCCGAATGACAAACAAGGCTCCCATCGCGCTCCGGCTGCCGGGCATACAGGGCCTGCTCCAGCGCATCGAGCACGAAGTCGGTTCGCATTGAACTGCTCACCCGCCAGCCCACGATGCGCCTGGCAAACACGTCAACGACGAAGGCCACATAGAGCCAGCCCTGCCAGGTCGAGACGTAGGTGAAGTCGCTGACCCACAGCTGGTTCGGCCGCTCGGCACGAAACTGCTGGTTGACCAGGTCCAGAGCGCATGGCGCCCTGGCATCACCGACGGTGGTGCGCACAACCTTGCCGCGCATCACGCCTCGCAGTCCCAGCCGGCGCATCAACCGCTCTACCGTGCAGCGGGCCACGGTTACGCCTTTACGAGTCAGTTGCCGCCATACCTTGTCGGCGCCTTAGACCTGCATGTTGGCCTGCCAGACACGCTGAATCTCCGGAACCAGCACATCATCGCGCTGAGCCCGGGCGCAGCGCTTGTGGGGCTCGCGCAGCAACGCGGCATGTCGTCGATACGCCGACGGGGCGACTTGCAAAACCTTGCAGACCGGCTCGACCCCAAAGGTATCGCGATGCTTGTCGATGAAATCCTTCAGGACTTGAGCCGGCGGTCGAGCTCCGCCTGGGCGAAAACGCGCTCGCCAGCTTCAGTATCTCGTTGGCCCGGCGCAGCTCCTTGACCTCGCGCTCCAGCTCCTTCATCCGCTGGGCCTCGCTGGTCGTAACGCCTTCGCGCACGCCCGTGTCAATCTCGACACGCTTGACCCATTTGTGCGGCGTCTGCGGCACGCAGCCAATCTTCGGCGCGATGGACTCGATTGCCGCCCACAGCGACGGGTACTCCCCACGACGCTCCTGCACCATCCTTACCGCCCGCTCACAGACCTCGGGTGAGAACTTGTTCGACTTCTTCACGGCTCAATCCTCTCAGAGTGTTGAGCCTCCTCAAAAACTGGGGCGATTCAGAGTTCAAAAGCGAGTAGTCAACCTGCAGTGAGGACGTGCAGCCATTGCTGCGAGACCGTCACTGCTCGCGATACGCCGATGGCTGCTCTGGGTCGACATGAGCCTGTCACTGCGCGCAGAAACGGTCGTTCAAGCCGGTACGCGGCGAGCCGCGCAGTCGAGCGGCCGGTTGCGAGGCTGAAGCGGCCGCTCAGGACAGGCGGGGTTCAATGGCTGGTGTTGGCGGTTGTTGCCGCTCAGGCACTGAACCGTGAATGACTCAGATCAGCCTGTTGCGGTCATTGACTCCGAGCGCGTGACCGGATGATCGGCAGCGGTTGTTGCCCGGTGTTCGCGGCACGCGCACTATAAAGTAAAGGCCACTTTATTGCCGTTCGTCAGCGCGACATTGTGCCGACCCAAACCACGGCTTTCAGGACTACCGCTCCCTTGCTTGCAGAATTTGATCGGATCACGCGACCGGCTGCTTGATTCCGGCGCGAACCACTGCTCCCCACTCTGAGCAGAAGTACGCCTGGACCTACTGACCAGCCTGAAAGCTGCAGGTGCGCCCGTAGGAAGCAAAAAACCCAAAACCGCTGCCGCCATCAGGCCTCCGCCAGACAGCGCGGATGCTGGATCAGATAGCCGCACCCAGAGGGCGGGTGGTAGCACGCTGCTGCGGCACCATACGCCCGCCCTGTTCCCGGAGCTGGTCAAGACGGAGTTGGCAAATGGGGAACACGATGGGCCGACAGCGCTCGTCAATGCGTTCAAGATGGATGCAGAAGAGCAGTATGACTATCCATTGAAGGTGCAAGGCCTGCCGCTGCTGGTGACAGAAGCTCTGCCAACCAACGCTGATGACTTCGAGGCTCAGTTAGTGTCGTTCGTGGACTTCACGGGCGTGCTGGCAGACCGTGACCTTCACGAAAGATTGCTGTGATCGCGAGATCCTGGCCTATCGGGCTTGGGAAGGCAAAGGGCTGCCGGGCGAGCCGGTGCGCGAGATGCTCATCGAGGCCGTGGAGAAGCGCTTCGGTGGTGTCGAGGGTGTCCCTCGTACCCACATCTTGGAGTTCCTCTCGGACAACGGCGGCGCCTACATCGCTGCCGAGACCCGGCAGATCGCCCGGCAGCTGGGCCTCAAGCCCGTGAATACGCCGGTGTGCAGCCCGCAGAGCAACGGCATGGCCGAAAGCTTCGTGAACACATTCAAGCGCGACTACGTCAGCCGCATGGACTTGGCCAACGCAAAGGCGGTGATGGCGCAGATGGCCGCGGCCTTCGAGCACTTTAACGAGGTGCATCCGCACTCGGCGCTGAAGATGAAATCGCCCAGGGAGTTCCGGCAGCAGCGTGCTGCCCAACAGCGTCTTGCTCAGAGCGGGCAGACGCCACATTGCGAATAGCCCGTGTCCTGAAATACGGGGGCAAGATCAGTGGCAAGACAGACGCTCTACTTGATGACTCATTAATGCGGCTTTATCAAGCAGACTTTGCTTATAGCGTGCCAGGAACGGTCGGGCGTTCTCGGCTGGTTTCGTGCATTGAACGCTTCAATGATGAAGAAAAGCTGTACGACTACCGAGTCTCGATATCAGATGGGGTTGCCGCACTACTTGACGGAGGGGAATGGCTTGTATTGCTTGGCAAAGAACGGGAACAACTTGCAAGCGATCCACTGGCCAAAGGTTTGCACGCTTTTTACACATCACACAGATCCGCTTTTCCTATGTTCCCCTCGACGCTTAAAGCGTTGATGGGACGCGATTCGATGCAAGACAGTAAATGGCTGCACGCCCTTGATAAAGCTCTTGTACGTGTACGAGAGGCGACTAAATGGGTGCAATGCGAAGTAGTCAAAGTCGGTCCATACGCGGGCAAAGTGGTTGTGCAAAAGGGCTACAAGCCTAGGAAACGGGCAAAGAAGACATCCATTGAAGACACGAACATATCTGATAAATTCCGATTGGACTGACCCCCAGCTAAAAGTGGTCCACTTAAGGGCGCGCAAGCGTAAGGTGTCTTTCAGGGAAGCTTCGCGCACAAACGTCACGAATGACGTGCCCGCAGCTTCCCGTTGAAAGAGAGGCGACGGCTTACTGCACCATAGCTTTGATCGCAGAGGCCATGTCTGGCGATGCCTCCACCAGCTTGTCTTGCGCAATCACAACGGCCTGCTTGGCCGCAGAGTGGGTTGGCGCCAAATCCACCAATCGTTTAATCACTTGCGACAACCACTGGGGACGGTTGCCGACTGGTGTGTCCATGACATCCTGCGCCGCCATAGAGTTGGCAGAAATTATGAAGGGCTTGGCAAAAACACCCGTGCCTTGGATGCCCACATGCAAGATGCTTTCAGGTGCTGCGTTGGGGCAAGTGCGTTGGTAGATCACGCTGGCATACCCAGCAATCTTGCCCGGTTCAGGAGGCAGCATATTCTGGCTACCGCTATCACCACTTTGTACTGGCACTGGCCAAGTCCGCTCCCACGGCACAACCACGCCATCGAACTGGCATTTGCCTTCTTCGCGTAGGAAATGGCGTTTGTAAGGCATGGCGGTTACCGCCTTCAGCGAAGGCTCTATTGCAACTCCTCTTTCCAACTTCGGAAAGTACTTGACCGAAAAACCCTCTTCGGTGGTATGCACCGCCAAATTTACCAAATCAGCAGCGACACAACCCGACAGCAGTGCGGCACCTGCCACAACGCTGACCATTACACGTGTTCTCAAGACAACCCCCAAATTTTTGCTAACGTCAAGAGAAATTGTAACAAATTAAGACGTGTCGGCCAACCCAATCAAGCACTTAAAGAGCGGCGCGAAGGTAGGCGTTGGCGTTTTGCGCTTGCCAGGGTTGCCGTCACCTGGAGGCGCCCACGGGCATCGTGAACATCCATACCCAAGGGATCTGGCAATGTCACGTCTAGCTATAGCGCCTTGCTCGCACCAATGGCTCTTCAGGTTGGGGTCGTTCGATCTTCAGCGCGACCCCCCGGAGGGTTGCCTTGTGTGGGTTTTTTTCTGGCCCACACCCTACAATTGAACAAATTGTTTCACTTGGAGGGGTGATGGGTCGCTTTAAAAAGTTCGTTGCAACTGTTGGACTAATTTTTATATGTATGGCATCGCATGCAGAGCATGCGGCAGTAGCCTATCTTGAAGATGGAGGCTGGGGTGGATGGTCTGTGCAGTCAACTCGCAAAGAAGCAGAAACTGCCGCGCTAAAGGCATGCAGAGAGTCCTATCCGGGGAAAAAATGCGCCGTTGAATACGCGTCTGCCATTTCTCGCGCAGTGGGTGATGGGAGAATAGGCTTTAGCACCAGTACTAGAAGCAAAGTCGACGCAGAGAAAAAAGCCTTAGCTTTTTGTGCTGATCCAAGTTGTAAGGTTGTTTGGACGGAGGCGACGCCTGGTTTTTATGCGGTGTACGCCGCCGTAAACGAAGGTAAAGTTGTTGAGTACTATTTGCAGTATGGCTCTCACACAGGCAGCTTCGCGCTTGAGGAAGGAAAGCGATTCTGCGAGAAGAAAAGTGAGTTGCTTTGCGAAAATCAAGCCTTCGGTGCGATCAAAGGTAATTTTACAGTTGCCAAGACTCCGGTTGCAGCTAAGCCTCAACAGGTGCCGCAAAGCTGCCGACCAAACACTCCAACTATCCGATGCAGTTCTCGGTGCTACAACGGAGACTGCACTATCACATACGAGAATGGCTGCAAGATGCACGTGCAAGTGAGGCCCCAATTCAATGGAGTTAGTTGGGTGTACCCGTCACCGAGTTGCTAGTTCATCTAACTGACGAGGGGCTGAAGTCCATCGAATTCCTGAGTCAGACAGAAGTGGGGGTTAGGGAACAGCTTGACACGACACTTGATCGGCGAAATGCGGCCGAGGGTTTCGTGAAGTCGGTGGTGCAAGCTTGAAAAGCTCGGTATGGTAGAGGCACTCTCCCCATTTTCGTACAAAATAACGGACATCCTCAGGTACAAAACACTACTTGAGGATGCGTCTAAGTCATTGTTTTACAAAGGTGTTTTTCTTTTTGGCCGGACTCCCGCCCTCTCCGCCAGTAAGCAAGAAAACAAGCGCCTCTTGGGGCGCTTTTTTGTTTTTATCTACCATCGTTTCTACCATCCGGTTTGCGGTTGGATCAGAGCTACTGGAACGTCGTTGGACATTCCATTGTTGGAGATGGTGGTTTCGGCATCGCCAGGAACCAACGCTGTTTTGGCGTTACATACGAGGGCACTGCAGTCTTAGCGCGCCGATCGTCTTACGGCCTTCCACGCGCGGGCAACAGACCATGGTAGTTGAATCCATTCTGTGCAGCAGCCTATTTTTTCAGCCACTCACGCAAGCTCTGTCCTTTACTAGGCGGTATCAGCGAATCATGGCAATTGCCGTGTGGGAACTCCGGGTCCTTGAGCTTTTGCAAGCCGCTTGCACTCCGCAGCACAGTGATCTTGCCGTCATTGGAGGGCGTCCCCTGCTTAGTAGAGGTCACCACCCATCCTAACCGTACGCGGGGAACACTGCTTCACGCCGATGACAACTGGAGGGCTGCGGATACAGCGCATGACCTCAGCCCTCTTCACTTGCGTTGTGCGGTTGACCTTACATGACACTGGATATGACGTAAGCTCAGGTTATTTCTGTGATGACGGAGGCGTGCATGCGATTGGAGAAAATGCTTGAAGCTGCAAAAGGCCAAGTGCTTTTTCAGCGTTTTCCTGAGGATATGCCGCCTGCACAAATTCTAGAAATTACCTTGAGTGGCGTAAAAAGCAACATGCTGGATGCCGAAGGATTGATGCTTGTTTTGCCAAAGCAACAAGCGAACCAGCCTCGGAATGAGCGTTTCTCCAAACTAGAAATCGATTTCGGGAAAAAGGTTAAAATCCGAGAAATGTATGCCAATCTGACGACCTCAGAGATTGGACAAATATATTCCCCAATAATCGTGTCAAATGGACATTTAGGTGATGCGCGATCCACACTGACTACATATTACGCAAGGAAAAATAAAAATAAGATACTGCATGCATACTTCCAGCTCCCTGGCAGCCATTTTCTTGGCATAGAAAAAGTTCTTGCGACATATGACCAAGTATTCTGTGTTGACACAAATTCTGCAGTTGCCCGTGATGGCCGCAAAGTTGCTGTAACGACGGCAATCATAGGAAAGCCAAAGACCCTTGCAGAGTCAGCCATGGACATAGGGGAGACAGCTGAGTACCAGTGCGTTGCATATGATCCTCCAGGCAATCCAGAGATACACGGTATTTGGATGTGTTTCTGCCATATCTACAAAGAGCGCCCTGCACTGCTTGAAAACAGAATCGCACTCATAACAGATACTGAGTACGATCGTATAAAGGGTTGGCAAAGCAGGTCCGATCCATTCTTTGAGGGGTGGATGCTTCCGGAAGGGATTGGCATTTTTTATGCAACATCAGACGCGGGGGGCGATGAATTCACTCTGAATAGGCTTATTAAAACTTGCGATCAATTGAGCGCGAAAAAGATGAAAGAGATTCTGAAGTAGTTCCTATTTTACTTATGGGCGACGAGGATTTTCGCGGTGAATCAACCTCACAAAAATCATTAGGCAAGACACGAAAACTGTGGTTTCTTGAAACTCATCTAATGATATTTATAAAATCCAAATCGCACCGAACTATTTGGGCTCGTATTGCTTTCGTATCACCGTCGCCGGGTGATCCAGACACATCGCCTGGAATTGATTGACGGCTAGTCCAAGTTCCGGGTCAGTCGCCAGGGAGCGCTTCTTTTTAAGTCGTAAATGTGGTTGCCCATGCCGCTGCCAGCCTTCATGATTAGAGTTGCCGATTCGGTGGCTTGATTGACTCATACTCAAACCTGCCCGTCTGGCCGCCGCTGAGGTCTTTCAATAGCGCCGCAGGGCGCAGCGTCGGGAGCATGGTGACGGCCAGCACAAGTATCAGGCGGCGGCTCATTTGGCGGCCTTCAGGAAGGTCAGCACATCTTTCACGGCTTCCTCGCGGGCCTTGTCGTTGCTCTCCACCGGGATCCAGGAGGTCTGCTTGCACTTCGGCATGTGGGCATTCCACTCTTTGTCGTCGGTGAACGTCTTCCCCGAGACTTTTGTCGTGCGCTGGCCCCCAACTGCTGCGGTCATTGGAAACATAGGGCATGCACACGTCCATTGAGCAGAGGTTGAAGTTGCCCTCGTTGTACTTCTTCCATGGCTGGTTGAGCCGGTCTAAGACATGCGTGGCACCGGGATAGACCTTGTAGCTGACCGGATGGCCTGCCGCTGCGTACTCGTCGGCCAACTCCATGCACGGCTTGGTCGGGGTCATGTCGTCTTTCTCACCCGGCACCATGAGGATCGGAGCAGGTAGCTTGCTGTGCTGATCCACCCGGTAGCGCATGTTGCAGCCGGGATAGACCGCCACGCCGCCCGCCCATTTCACATCGGTGGGGAGCACATGCTGCTGGTGCACCCATATGGTTGACGATGAGCTGCGATCAGGATCGACTCAGGCTTCCAGACGGGCGGCGAGTTGCCGAGCGGTTTTTGCACTGGCTCCCTTGCCAGCAATGGCCAGCGCCGGAGGGTTGGCCAACATCCGCTCGAAGACCATCCGTACCTCTTCCGACCCAATGTCATCGATTATCGCCAAAGTTTCAGCCATCGGCGTCACGGTGTCGCTGGCGAAGAGCTCTTCCACAGCCTGCTCCATCGTGGCGTAGGGCCGCTCTCCAGCACGAACCCGGGATACGGTCAGCTGGTTCTTGGCCCGCTCCAGGTGCACCGGGTCAATGCAGGTAGCCTGTGCACGCAGCAAACGGCCGGTGGCGGTCAGCAACGCGTCGAGCTTGTCCGGGGTCGTGACCGCGTGCACGATGAAGTTGGCCCAGACGTCCCCACTTTCCATCGTCGCATAGGTCGTATAGGCCAAGCCAAGCTGCTCGCGCACGGTGTCGACCAGGGGCGACGACATCCCTTCCCCGAACAGATGGGCCGCCAGCGAAGCCGCAAGGCGCCAGCGCCGCTGAGGCACCTCCTGCTGCTCCACGGGCCCCAGGGGGTAAGCTATGTTCACGAACACCTGAGAGACCTGCGTAAAACGCCGGGCCAGAGCATGACCAACGTACTTCGCGGGCCTGGGTTGTTGCACCACAGGCAGATCGGTCGACAGACGAATGTCTGCAAACAGTTCTCCGGCAAGTGTCATCCAGGCATCGACATCGAAGTTGCCCGCCCCAGCCACGACCGTCTTTTCCGCGACATAGTGGCATTCCACGTGGCGGACCAGATCCTGCCGGGTGAATCCCTCGATGTTGGCGACTGTGCCAATCACCGGCATGCCCATTGCGCCGTCACCCCAGATGGCACGGTCGAGAAGGTCACTGGCGCTCTCCTCCGGATCCTCTTCATACTCGATGGCCTCCTGGCGGATCACCTCCAGTTCCCGCTGCAATTCATGCTCGGGAAACGTACTGTTCAGGACGATGTCGGCCATCATGCGCAGCAACTGCTGCGTGTGCCGACCGAGGCCGGTCATGAAGTACCCGGTGGTGTCCTTCCCGGTGAAAGCGTTGACCTCAGCCCCCAATCGCTCCGCATCCAGGTTGATCGCCTGCACGGAGCGGGTGTCGGTGCCTTTGAACGCCATGTGTTCGAGAACATGGCTGATGCCATTAGTGGCCGGCGTCTCGTCTCGGGAGCCTACGCGCAGGAATATGCCCACGCTGGCGCTCTGCACGTGGGGCATGGGGATGGCCAGCAGACGCACCCCATTCGGGAGCGTGTGCTGGATCATGGTTGGGCGCTCAACTTCGAATGCCGTCGAAGGCTGTTCTTGACTCATATGGCATTGTCGCAGTGCCCCATCAAAGGCAGACAGGCCAGTCCCGCGCATTCAACTAAGCGAGTACGCCGCTTACAGTCAGAAAAAGCAACGAAAGAAAATCCGTGCCCACCTGTGAGCTGGCCCCTTGAATGACAGGACACGGTCTATCGCTTATCTTTAAAGATAGGAGTAGGACTGTGAGTACGACTAGGAATACGGATACCGTTGAAGTGATCATGAGAGACCAGCGTCGCAGGCGCTGGTCCCTTGCAGAGAAGGCCGCGCTGGTTCGTCGAACCTACGAGCCGGGTATGAGCGTGTCGCTCGTTGCACGCCAGGAAGGTGTCGCTGCCAGCTTGCTGTTCCAGTGGCGCAAGCTGGAACGACAAGGGGCGCTCACCGCTGTATCGGCCGGCGAGGCAGTGGTGCCTGCATCCGAGCTGGCTGCCGCCCGCGCCGAGATCGCCAAGCTGCAGCGTGTGCTCGGCAAGAAGACCCTGGAGAACGAGATCCTCAAGGAAGCCGTGGAGTACGCCGCCGAAAAAAAGTGGATTGCGCGCTCACCCTTGCTGGACGGGGACGGCCTGTGAAGGCCGTCTGCCGTGCGCTGGGGTTGGCGCGCTCAAACATCCATCGCCTGCAAGTTCGACCTCGGGACTGGGTTGACGGTCGAACACAGCGAACCGCTGCCGCCAGCGACGCTGCGTTGCTCGCTGAGATCACGGCTCAGATCACAGACCTGCCGACCTACGGCTATCGGCGCGCTTGCGCATTGGTCAATCGCCAGCGGGTCAGCACCGGCGCTGCGCGCGTGAACGCCAAGCGCGTCTACCGGGTGATGGCGGGCCAGGCTTTGCTGCTGCCGAAGGCGCCGAGGCGTCGACAGTCCAGCCGACCCCACGAGGGCAAGGTGGCGGTCGACCAAAGCGATGCGCGCTGGTGCTCGGATGGCTTCGAGATCAAATGCGACTCGGGCCAGACCGTCACTGCAACGTTTACGAAGGACTGCTGCGACCGCGAGATCGTGGCGTATCGGGCGTGGGAAGGCAAAGGGCTACCGGGCGAGCCGGTGCGCGAGATGCTCATCGAGGCGGTAGAAAAGCGCTTCGGACACGTGGACGCCATTCCCAGCGCGCATGTGCTGGAGTTCCTCTCTGACAACGGCAGTGCCTACATCGCGGCCGAGACCCGGCAAATTGCCCGGCAGTTGGGGCTGAAGCCGGTCAACACCCCAGTGTGCAGCCCGCAGAGCAACGGCATTGCCGAGAGCTTCGTGAACACGTTCAAACGCGACTACGTCAGCCGCATGGACCTCGCCGATGCCAGGACCGTGATGGCGCAAATGCAGGCCGCCTTCGAGCACTTCAACGAGGTGCACCCGCACTCGAGCCTGAAGATGAAATCACCCAGGGAGTTCAGGCAGCAGCGCGCTGCCCAGGGACGTCTCGCTCAAGCCGAGACGCTACATTGCGAATAGCCGTGTCCTGAAATACGGGGGCAAGATCA
>NZ_MWOK01000032.1 GCF_012932145.1 Acidovorax sp. SRB_14
CGGGACGGCAGGGGCGGGGGCGGCAGGCCCGGCGGGCGGACGTTGGGCAGAAGTCATGGACTATGAAATAAATAGCTGAAAGCGCAGACTGTATAAGGGCCAGACCCCGATTTCATGAATAAATGGGCGCCCCTAGGCACAGGGGTGCGGGCCTCAGGCCGCTGGCCGGTGCCCGGCCAGGAAAAGCGTCCACCGGCGGGGCCCGCGGACATGGTAGCCCTGCGTCCCGTCGCCCGCCAGGGTGCGCAGCTGCACCCGCACGGCGGCATGGTCGACGCCTGCGGCGGCGGCGCTGAACCCCAGATTGTGCGCGAGGTCGATCGCCGGGCGCGCGCGGGGGTATCGTCCGCGCCGGTGGGCATGCCGAACACGAGGGGCCTGTCGATCTGGAGCCCTCCGACCGGCAGGCGCGCGGGGCGGCGGCTCGGGCAGGGCGAGGCTGCGCAGAGCCCTGGGCCGGGCCCTGGCAGCCGCCCTGACCGCGTGCCCGACCGCGGCACAGCGCTCTTGTTTGTGTAGCTGTTTGCGCAATATGCATCAGTGTTTCAGGCCTTTTTGACCTGAAAATCCCGCGAGCGCAGGGCCTCCAGGTCGAGCACCCGCAGGCCGCCGTACTCGACGCGGATCGCGCCCTGCGCGTCGAGCGCCGCCAGGGCCTCGTTGACGCGCTGGCGCGACAGGCCGACCAGGTAGGCCAGTTCCTGCTGCGTGATGCGCAGCACATCGCCCACGCCGGGGTAGAGCACGGGGTGGAACAGCGCCGCGAGGCTGCGCGCCACGCGCACGTCGGGGTTGGTGATGCGGTCGATCTCGCGCGCGGAGATGAACTGGCCCAGGCGCTCGTTGAGCTGGTGCATGACGAAGCGGTTGAACGCAATCGAATGGTCGAGCAGCCAGTGGAAGGTGTCGATGTGCAGGCCCGCCACCACGCTCTTGCGCAGCGCCTGCACGTTGTAGCGGTAGGGCTCGCGCTTGACGACGGTTCCCTCGCCAAACCAGCCCCCCGGCGGCAGGCCGGCAAAGGTCATGGTGCTGCCTTCGGCGTTGTCGTTGCTCATCTTGAGCAGGCCCTCGACCACGCCGAACCAGTAGGTCACGGGCCGCCCGACCCGGCAGACGTAGTCGCCCGGCAGCGCGTCGCCCACCAGCAGCGCCGCGAGTGCGCGCTCGCGCTCGTGCGGCTGCAGCGGCGCCCACCAGGGGATGCCCTCGATCTCTTCGGCGGTGGGGGGGCGGCGGCGCTGGTGCAGCGTCAGGTCCTGGCTCATGGCGTGTGCAAAACAAAAAAGGGGCGCAGGGTGGTGCGGCGGCAGGCCGCATTGTCGGCACGAAGCCAGGGCCGTGCCCGGCGTGTTCACACCGCACCCGGCCGCAGGCCCAGGGTTTCACCTTCCGGGGCTTACCCCTAAATTGTCGTCGTGTGGACAAGATAACGTCAAAGCCAAACCTACTATCGGCGTTCACCAGCCCGCGTGGTGCACGCCGCAGCCCCCGCCGCGCCCGCCCTTGAACACCTGAGGACACGGAATGACCACCACGTTCCCGCAACTGCTGCTCCAGCACGCTGCCGAGCGCCCCGGCGCCGCGGCGCTGCGCGAAAAAGAATACGGCATCTGGCAGACCCACACCTGGGCCCAACTGGCCACCCTGGTTGAACAGGTGGCGGCCGGCCTGCACCTGGCGGGGCTGCGCCGCGGCGAACACCTGGTGGTGATCGGCGCCAACCGCCCGCGCCTGTACGCCACCATGCTGGCGGCGCAGGCCGTCGGCGCCATTCCCGTGCCGCTGTACCAGGACGCCGTGGCCGCGGAGTGCATCTTCCCGCTCAACAACGCCGAGGTCCGCTTCTGCGTGGTCGAAGACCAGGAGCAGGTCGACAAGCTGCTGGAGATCCGCGCGCAGTGCCCGGCCATCGCGCACATCTACTACGACGATCCGCGCGGCCTGCGCAGCTACAGCGAGCCGGGCCTGGCCTCGTACGAGGCGCTGATCGAAGCCGGCAGCGCCTTCGTGCACCAGCACCCTCAGTGGCTGCGCAGCGAGATCGCCC
This sequence comes from Acidovorax sp. SRB_14, assembly GCF_012932145.1. Taxonomy (GTDB): domain Bacteria; phylum Pseudomonadota; class Gammaproteobacteria; order Burkholderiales; family Burkholderiaceae_C; genus Simplicispira. The sequence continues at coordinate 2,051 of NZ_MWOK01000032.1, forward strand.
AGATCCAGAGCGGCGACGTGGCGGCGATGTTCTTCACCTCGGGCACCACCGGCAACCCCAAGGGCGTGGTGCACACGCACGCCACGCTGATCGACCGCGCCAGCGCCGGTGCCGAGTTCGACAAACTCACCAGCGCCGAGGAGGTGCTGGCCTATCTGCCGCCGGCCTGGATCGGGCAGAACATCTTCAGCTACGCGCAGTGGCTGGTCTGCGGCTACGTCGTCAACTGCCCCGAGTCGGCCGCCACCGTGACCATCGACCTCAAGGAAGTCGGCCCGACCTACTACTTCGCGCCGCCGCGCATCTTCGAAGGCCTGCTGACCAGCGTGATGATCCGCATGGAGGACGCCGGCCGCCTCAAGCGCGCGATGTTCTCGGCCTGCATGGCGCTGGCCAAGCACGTCGGTCCGGCGCTGATGGACGGCGAGCCGGTCGGCCCGCTCGACCGCGCCCGGTACGCGCTGGGCAACCTGCTGGTCTACGGCCCGCTGCGCAACAACCTGGGGTTTTCGCGCGTGCGCGTCGCCTACACGGCGGGCGAGGCCATCGGCCCCGACCTGTTCAGCTTCTACCGCTCGATCGGCATCAACTTGAAGCAGCTCTACGGCTCGACCGAGACCGCCGTGTTCGTCTGCCTGCAGCCCGACAACCAGGCGCGCGCCGACACCGTGGGCGTGCCGATCCGCGGCGTGGAAATCAAGGTGGCCGAGAACGGCGAGATCCTCGTCAAGTCGGCGGGCCTGCTCAAGGAGTACTACAAGAACCCCGCGGCCACGGCCGAGGTGCTGACAGCCGACGGCTGGTACCACACCAGCGATGCCGGCTTCCTCGACGCGCACGGCCACCTGAAGATCATCGACCGCGTCAAGGACGTCGGGCGCCTCAAGGGCGGCGCGAACGACGGCGCCATGTTCGCGCCCAAGTACGTCGAGAACAAGCTCAAGTTCTTTCCGCACATCAAGGAGGTGGTGGCCTACGGCGACGGCCGCGAAAAGGTCTGCGCCTTCATCAACATCGACTTCGACGCCGTGGGCAACTGGGCCGAGCGCCGCAACCTGCCCTATGCCGGCTACACCGACCTGGCGCAGAAACCCGAGGTCTACCAGCTGATCCAGGAATGCGTGGAGCAGGTCAACGCCGACCTCGCGGGCGACGCGCTGCTGGCCGGCAGCCAGGTCAGCCGCTTCCTGGTGCTGCACAAAGAGCTCGACGCCGACGACGGCGAGCTCACGCGCACCAACAAGGTGCGCCGCGGCTTCATCGCCGACCGCTACAGCGCGCTCGTCGATGCGCTGTACGCGGGGCGCACCGAGCAGTACATCGAGACCCAGGTCAAGTTCGAGGACGGCCGCACCGGCAGCGTCAGCGCCACGCTGCGCATCTCGGACGCCAAAACGTATCCCAGCATGCGGAGCGCCGCATGAAACCCGCTCTCCACCCGCCCGAGAAGCCACACGCCATGACCACCAAGAAGATTGGCGACGTCATCCTCGACGTCAAGAACCTCAGCCTGCGCTTTGGCGGCGTCAAGGCGCTGACCGACATTTCGTTCGACGTGCGCGAGCACGAGATCCGCTCGATCATCGGCCCCAACGGCGCGGGCAAGAGCTCCATGCTCAACTGCATCAACGGCGTCTACACGCCGTCCGAAGGCTCGATCACCTTCCGCGGCAAGACCTTTGCCCAGATGAGCTCGCGCCAGGTGGCCGAGATGGGCGTGGCGCGCACCTTCCAGAACCTGGCGCTGTTCAAGGGCATGAGCGTGATCGACAACATCATGACCGGTCGCAACCTGAAGATCCGCAGCAACATCCTGCTGCAGGCGCTGCGCATCGGCCCCGCCGAGCGCGAGGAAATCCGACACCGCGAGTTCGTCGAGCACATCATCGACTTCCTCGAAATCCAGGCGTTCCGCAAGACGCCCGTCGGCCAGCTGCCCTACGGCCTGCAAAAACGCGTCGACCTGGGCCGCGCCCTGGCCATGGAGCCGCAGGTGCTGCTGCTCGACGAGCCCATGGCCGGCATGAACGTGGAAGAGAAGCAGGACATGTGCCGCTTCATCCTCGACGTGAACGACGAATTCGGCACCACCATCGTGCTGATCGAGCACGACATGGGGGTGGTGATGGACATCTCGGACCGCGTGGTCGTGCTCGACTACGGCAAGAAGATCGGCGACGGCGCACCCGACGAGGTGCGCGCCAACGAAGACGTCATCACGGCCTATCTGGGCACGTCGCACTAAGGACCACACCATGGGCTTTTTTCTCGAAACCCTTTTCGGCGGCCTGATGGCGGGCATGCTGTATTCGCTGATCGCCTTGGGCTTCGTGCTCATCTACAAGGCCTCGGGCGTGTTCAACTTCGCGCAGGGCTCGATGGTGCTGTTCGCGGCCCTGGCGATGGCGCGCTTTGCGGAGTGGATTCCGCAGTGGCTGGGCTTTGACAGCCTGCTGCTGGCCAACCTGCTGGCGTTCATTGCGGCGATGCTGGCGATGGTCGTCGTGGCCTGGCTGATCGAGCGGCTGGCCCTGCGCGGCCTGGTCAACCAGGAGGGCATCACGCTGCTGATGGCGACCCTGGGCATCGGCTACTTCCTCGACGGCTCGGGCCAGCTGCTGTTTGGCAGCGCCACCTACAAGATCGACATCGGCATGCCCAAGGACCCGATGATCGTGCTCGAGAACCTGTTCGAAGGCGGCCTGCTGCTGAACAAGGAAGACCTGATCGCCGCCCTGATCTCTGCCGTGCTGGTGACGCTGCTGACGGTCTTCTTCCAGAAGACCCGCACCGGGCGTGCCCTGCGCGCCGTGGCGGACGACCACCAGGCGGCGCAGTCCATCGGCATTCCGCTGGCGCGCATCTGGGTCGTGGTCTGGTCCATCGGCGGCATCGTCGCGCTGGTCGCCGGGATCATCTGGGGCTCCAAGCTGGGCGTGCAGTACTCGATCTCGCTGGTCGCGCTCAAGGCCTTTCCGGTGGTGATCCTGGGCGGCCTCACCTCGGTGCCGGGCGCGATCCTGGGCGGGCTGGTCATCGGCGTGGGCGAGAAGCTCTCCGAAATCTACCTGGGCCCATTCGTGGGCGGCGGCATCGAGAACTGGTTCGCCTACGTGCTGGCGCTGGCCGTGCTGCTGGTGCGGCCCCAGGGCCTGTTCGGCGACAAGATCATCGACAGAGTCTGAATTTTGCGGGACGGATCAAGATTTGCGCAGCGAATTTGCTCGGTCCCCAACTGATTAAGGGCATCCATGTTTTACCGAGAAAATGGCCAGTTCAAGAGCAGCTACCGCGCCGACGCCGCGCTGTTCCCCGTCGCGCAGGACCGCTGGGCCCTGCTGGCGCTCGCCGCCATCGCGTTCATCGCCGTGCCGCTGGTGACCAGCGACTACGCGTTCCGCGCCGTCATCATTCCGTTCCTGATCCTCTCGCTGGCGGCGATCGGGCTCAACATCCTGGTCGGCTATTGCGGCCAGATTTCGCTCGGCACCGGCGCCTTCATGGCGGTGGGCGCGTATGCGGCCTACAACCTGCAGGTGCGCATCGACGGCATGCCGCTGCTGCTGGCGCTGATTGGCGGCGGCCTGTGCGCCACGGTGGCGGGCGTGCTGTTCGGCATTCCCAGCCTGCGCATCCGCGGCCTGTACCTGGCGGTGGCCACGCTGGCCGCGCAGTTCTTCATGGACTGGTTCACCAACCGCGTGAAATGGGTCACCAACGACTCGTCCTCCGGCTCGGTCAGCGTCGGCTCGCTGAGCATCGCGGGCTTCAGCTTTGACACGCCGGCGCAGAAGTACCTGTTGTGCCTGAGCTTCGTCGTCGTGTTCGGCCTGCTGGCCAAGAACCTGGTGCGCGGCGCCATTGGCCGCGAATGGATGGCCATGCGCGACATGGACGTGGCCGCCAGCGTGATCGGCATCCGGCCCGTGAACGCCAAGCTCACGGCGTTCGCCGTCAGCAGCTTCATCGTCGGCGTGGCCGGCGCGCTGTGGGGCTTCGTGCACCTGGGCTCGTGGGAGCCGGCGGCCTTTGGCATCGACAAGTCGCTGCAGCTGCTGTTCATGATCATCATCGGCGGCCTGGGCTCGATCGCCGGCAGCTTCTTTGGCGCCGCCTTCATCGTGCTGCTGCCGCTGTTCCTCAACTACGTGCCGCACTGGCTGGGCATCCCGCTGTCGACGGCCACGGCCTCGCACCTGGAGCACATGATCTTCGGCGCGCTGATCGTGTTCTTCCTCATCGTCGAGCCGCACGGCCTGGCGCGCCTGTGGTCCACGGCGCGGCAGAAGCTGCGGCTCTGGCCTTTCCCGCACTGAGCGCCTGCACCCCTGTTTTTCCCGTAGACCCAAGCAACCACCATAAAGGAGACAAGCCATGCAACTGAAAAAAATCGCCATTGCCGCCGCCGTCGCGGCCACGGGGCTTTCGAGCCTGGTCACATCCACGCTGGCGCAAGCCCAGGCGGCCGAGCAGTTCATTCCGCTGCTGGTCTACCGCACCGGCCAGTTCGCGCCGCTGGGCATCCCATGGGCCGACGGCAAGCAGGACTACCTCAAGCTGGTCAACGCGCGCGATGGCGGCGTCAACGGCGTGAAGCTGACCTACGAAGAGTGCGAGACGGCCTACGACGCGGCCAAGGGCGTGGAGTGCTACGAGCGCCTCAAGACCAAGGGCACGGGCGCCTCGGGCTTCGATCCACAGTCCACCGGCATCACCTTCGCGGTGACTGACAAGGCCTTCGTCGACAAAGTCTCGATCGAAACCATGGGCTATGGGCTGTCGCAGTCGGTCGACGGCACGGTGTTCGAATGGAACTTCCCGCTGCTGGGCACCTACTGGACCGCAGCCGACGTGATGCTGCAGGACATCGCGAAGAAGGAAAAGGGCAGCCTCAAGGGCAAGAAGATCGCGCTGGTCTACCACGACTCGCCCTACGGCAAGGAACCGATCGCGCTGCTGCAAAAGCGCGCCGCAGCCGAAGGCTTCGAGCTGGCGCTGTTCCCGGTCACGCCCCCGGGCGTGGAGCAGAAATCGACCTGGCTGCAGATCCGCCAGCAAAAGCCCGACTACGTGCTGTTCTGGTCCGCCGGCGTGATGACCCCCGCCGGCATCCGCGAGGCCCAGGCCAGCGGCTACCCGCGCGAGAAGATGTACGCCATCTGGTGGGCGGGCTCCGACCACGACGTGAAGGACCTGGGCGCGGGCGCCAAGGGCTACAACGCGGTCACCATCCACAACAGCGCCGCCAAGGATGGCGTGCACGACGCGCTCAAAAAATTGGTCTACGACAAGGGCCAGGGCACCGGGCCGGTCGGCAGCGTGGGCACGCTCGCGCACACGCGCGGCATGATGATTTCCATGCTGCAGGTCGAGGCGATCCGCGCCGCGCAAGAGAAATACGGCAAGGGCAAAGCGCTGACGCCCGAGCAGGTGCGCTGGGGCTATGAAAACCTGGACCTCACGGCCGCGCGCCTGAAGTCGCTCGGCTTTGGCGAAATCATGCGCCCCATCAAGACCTCCTGCAGCAACCACATGGGCACCGACTGGGCGCGCATCGTGCAGTGGGACGGCGGCAAGTGGAACATCACCTCTGACTGGTACCAGGCCGACAAGACGCACATCGACCCGCTGGTCAAGGAGTACGCGGCCAAGTACGCCAAAGAAAAGAACATCACGCCGCGCAACTGCAGCTGATGCCCTCCGTGCGCTCCGCCCCCTTGCGGGGGTGGGCGCTTGCCTCCCGTCTTTCCCGGAACGCTCCATGGACTCCACTGCCCTCCCAGCGCCCGCCACGCTGCTCAATGTCAACGGCATCGAGGTCATCTACAACCACGTGATCCTCGTGCTCAAAGGGGTCTCGCTGCAGGTGCCCGAGGGCCGCATCGTCGCCATCCTCGGCGGCAACGGCGCGGGCAAGACGACCACGCTGCGCGCCGTCTCGAACCTGCTCAAGGGCGAGCGCGGCGAGGTCACCAAGGGGTCGATCGAGCTGCGCGGCGAACGCATCGAAGACCTCTCGCCCGCCGACCTGGTGCAGCGCGGCGTGGTGCAGGTGATGGAGGGGCGCCACTGCTTCGCCCACCTGACCATCGAAGAAAACCTCCTGACCGGCGCCTACACGCGCTCCAGCAAGGCCGAGATCGCCGCCAACCTGGAGAAGGTCTACACCTATTTTCCGCGCCTGAAAACGCGCCGCAGTTCGCAGGCGGCCTACACCTCGGGCGGCGAGCAGCAGATGTGCGCCATCGGCCGCGCCCTCATGACCAACCCCAGCATGGTGCTGCTCGACGAGCCGTCGATGGGCCTGGCGCCGCAGATCGTCGAAGAGGTGTTCAACATCGTCAAGGACCTCAACACCAAGGAAAAGGTCACCTTCCTGCTGGCCGAGCAGAACACCAACATGGCGCTCAAGTACTCGGACTACGGCTACATCATGGAAAGCGGCCGCGTCGTCATGGACGGCGCCGCGCGCGACCTGGCCAGCAACGAGGACGTCAAGGAGTTCTACCTCGGCATGGGCGGCAGCGAACGCAAGAGCTTCAAGGACGTCAAGAGCTACAAGCGCCGCAAGCGCTGGTTGGCATGAGAAGCCCCCTGTGGCGCTGCGCGCCTTCGCCCGAGGGGGACGCCACCCGTGGCCTGGCAAAGCCAGTTCCACGGTGACGCTGGGATGGGGCCGTGGCGGTTTCAATGACTGCGCCGCAAATACAGAACAAGACTCCTGATTTCATAGCTTCTTGCGCTTTAGCAGTAAGCGTTAGAGGCCATTTTCATTCAAAACCACCGCCTAGGAACCCATGGCATGAACCCGTTTTATGACGCCCTGGAAACCCGCGACCCGTCAGCGCGCGAGGCGGCACTGCTTGCCGCACTGCCCCCCCAGGTGGCCCATGCGCGCACGGCATCGCCCGCGTTCGCCCGCATCCTGGCCGACACCGACCCCGCCGCCATCACGAGCCGCGCCGCGCTGGCGCGCCTGCCGGTCACGCGCAAGTACGAGCTGCTGGAACGCCAGCAGGCCGGGCGCGCCGACAGCGCGTTTGGCGGTTTTGCCGCGATCGGCTTCGGCGCCGCCATGCCGCGCGTCTTTTGCAGCCCCGGCCCGATCTACGAACCCGAGGGCGTGCGCCGCGACTACTGGCGCATGGCGCGCGCGCTGTACGCGGCCGGTTTCCGCGCCGGCGAGCTGGCCCACAACAGCTTCAGCTACCACTTCGTGCCGGCCGGCGCGATGATGGAAAGCGGCGCCCATGCGCTGGGCTGCACCGTGTTTCCCGGCGGCACCGGCCAGACCGAGCAGCAGGTGCAGGCGATCGCGCAGTTGCGCCCCGCAGGCTACATCGGCACGCCGAGCTTTCTCAAGCTGATCCTCGAAAAGGCCGCCGAACTGCAGCAGCCCCTGCCGAGCCTGACCAAGGCCCTGCTGTCGGCCGAGGCCTTTCCGCCCTCGCTGCGCGACTGGTTCGCTGCGCGCGGCGTGGCCGGCTACCAGTGCTACGGCACGGCCGACCTGGGCCTGATCGCCTATGAGACTGCGGCGCGTGAAGGCCTCGTGCTCGACGAGGGCGTGATCGTCGAGATCGTGCGCCCGGGCACGGGCGACCCGGTGCCCGAGGGCGAGGTCGGCGAGCTGGTCGTGACCACGCTCAACCCCGACTACCCGCTGATCCGCTTCGGCACCGGCGACCTCTCGGCCGTGCTGCCGGGCCCCTGCCCCACGGGCCGCACCAACACGCGCATCCAGGGCTGGATGGGGCGCGCCGACCAGACCACCAAGGTGCGCGGCATGTTCGTGCAGCCCGGCCAGGTGGCGGCGATTGCGGCGCGCTTTCCGCAGGTGCTGCGCGCGCGCCTCGTGGTCAGCGGCGAGATGGCCAACGACCAGATGGTGCTGCGCGTGGAAACCACCGAAATCGCCGCGGGCCTGGCCGAGCGCCTGCAGGACGCGATCCGCGAAGTCACCAAGCTGCGCGGCGAGGTCGAGCTGGTCGCGCCGGGCTCGCTGCCCAACGACGGCAAGGTGATCGAGGACGCGCGCAGCTACCGCTGAGGCCGGCGCCCGGTGAATTCCTTTTTTGATAGCTTCAAGCGCTGGCCAGTCAAGCGTTTCAATCATAAAACGCTTGAAAAAAATCGGTCCCGAGCTAAGTGCTTTCCAGCATGCGCGAACCCGCAGACCCCCCTACGATGGCGCGTTATTTAAGGAACCCCGATGAAAACCCTGCTGAGCTTTACCCTTCTCGCCATCGCAGCCGCCACCAGCGCTCAGGCCCAGGACTTTCCCGCCAAGGACAAAACCATCACGCTGGTCGTTCCGTTCGCCGCCGGCGGCCCCACCGACCGCGTCGCGCGCGACCTGGCCGAGGCCCTGCGCAAGCCCCTGGGCGCCAACGTGGTGGTGGACAACACCGCCGGTGCCGGCAGCTCGATCGGCGCCGCGCGCGTCGCGCGCGCCACGCCCGACGGCTACACGCTGCTGCTCAACCACATCGGCATGTCCACCATGCCGGCGCTCTACCGCAAGCTCTCGTTCAGCGTGCCCAACGACTTCGAGTACCTGGGCATCATCAACGACGTGCCCATGACGCTGATCGGGCGCCCCAACCTGCCGGCCAACAACATGCAGGAGCTGACCGCCTGGATCCAGCAAAGCAAGGGCAAGATCAACCTGGGCAACGCCGGCCTGGGCGCGGCCTCGCACCTGTGCGGCCTGATGTTCCAGAGCGCCATGAAGGTCGAGATGACCACCGTGCCCTACAAGGGCACCGCCCCGGCCATCACCGACCTGATCGGCGGGCAGATCGACCTGCTGTGCGACCAGACCACCAACACCACGCCGCAGATCGAGGGCAAGAAGGTCAAGGCCTATGCGGTGACCACCTCCAAGCGCCTCACCACGCCCGCGCTCAAGGACCTGCCCACGCTGGCCGAGTCGGGCGTGAAGAACTTCGAAGTGACCATCTGGCACGGCCTCTACGCGCCCAAGGGCACGCCGGCGCCAGTGCTGCAGAAGATCAACGACGCGCTCAAGGTGGCGCTCAAGGACCCCGACTTCATCAAGAAGCAGGAAGGCCTGGGCGCGGTCGTGGCCACCGACAAGCGGGTCGAGCCGGCCGAGCACAAGAAGTTCGTGCTCGCCGAGATCGACAAGTGGGGCGCAGCCATCCGCGCCGCCGGCACCTACGCCGACTGAAGCCCGCGCCCGCGCCGTGACCCGCCGCCTGCATTCGAACGGATGCAGGCGGCTTTTTCATGGCAGGCGGCTGCGCGCCGCCCGCGCTGCCGCGCATTCCGTCCTGCCCCGCACCGTTTGACCCCCTCGAAAGGAACGCCATGCCCCACCTTCCGCACCGCGCGCCGCGCCGCGCCCTTCTTGCCGCAGCCGCCCTGGCCTGGTGCAGCGCCGTCCTGCCCACGGCGGCGCAGGCACAGAGCGCCTGGCCTTCCAAGCCCGTGCGCATCGTCGTGCCGTTTGCGCCCGGTGGCACCACCGACCTGCTGGCGCGCGCGCTGGCGCCCGAGCTCACGCGCGCGTTCGGCCAGCCCTTCATCGTCGACAACCGCGGCGGCGCCGGCGGCAACATCGGCGCCGAGGCCGTGGCCCGGGCCACCCCGGACGGCTACACCCTGCTGATGGGCACCGTGGGCACGCACGGCATCAACCGGGCGCTTTACGCCAAGCTGCCCTACGACCCCATCAAGGACTTTGCGCCCGTCACGCTCGTGGCCGCCGTGCCGAACGTGATGGTGATGAACACCGAGCGCGCCAAGGAGCTGGGCATCGCCAACGTGGCCGACTTCATCCGCGTGGCCAAAGCCCGGCCGGGCAAGCTCAACATGGCGTCGAGCGGCAACGGCACCTCCATCCACCTGGCCGGCGAGCTGTTCAAGAGCATGACCGGCACCTACATGCTGCACTTCCCGTACCGCGGCTCGGGGCCGGCGCTGATGGACATGGTGGGCGGCAACATGGATGTGATGTTCGACAACCTGCCCTCGTCGATGCCGCAGATCAAGGCCGGCAAGCTCGTGGCGCTGGCCGTGACCAGCGCTGCGCGCTCGGGCGCGCTGCCCGACGTGCCCACGGTCGAGCAGGCCGGCGGCGCCGCGCTCAAGGGCTACGAGGCCAGCTCCTGGTTCGGTCTGCTGGCGCCGGCCGGCACCGCGCCCGACACGGTCAACCGCCTGCAGCAGGAGGTGGCCAAGGCACTGGCCACGCCGGCCGTCAAGGAAAAGCTGCTGGCACAGGGCGCGATTCCCGGCGGCATGGCGCCGGCCGAATTTGCGCGCCACATCGACGCCGAACACCGCAAATGGGCCCACGTGGTGCAGGCCTCGGGCGCGAAGGTGGACTGACTTGCGCGCCAGCGCCGCGCTCGCGCGCGGTCTGCAGCACCCTGTTGCTTGTCAGGCGCCCCAGACCACGTCGTGGCCGCCCTGGGCGCTGCGCCGCAGCATGTCGATGAACGGCGCGGCGCGCTGGCGCAGGCTGACGAAGTCGCTGCGCGGTGCCTCCTCGCTGTCCTGCGTGTCCGCGCTGCCGTCCTGCGCAGCCTCTGCGGCCGCGGCGGCGCGTTGCGCGGCTGCCTGGCGCTCGTCCTCGGCCACGGCGGCCTCGAGCGCCGCCACGGCGGCCGGGATCTGCGCCACCGTCACGATGCCGCTCGCGGCGGGCTCCTTGCCGATGATCTGCAGCAACCTGCGCCCGTGGGGCTCGAGCAGGATCAGGTCGGCGGTAGAGCGGGATTTGAATTTGTAGAGCATGGCGGACCCTCGGTATACATGTAACTGCGGTTGAAAGGATACGCGGACTGCGCCCCCGCCAGGGCCCCGGTGGCGACGTCGCCGTCGGGCCGCGCCGCCAGGATCTGGTGCAGCGCGATCCAGCCGCGCTCAAAGCCCATGGCGCTGCCGGCAAGGTACAGCCGGTAGGCCTGCAGCACACGCTCGGCGTGCTGCGCGCCCCCGTGGGCGGCCAGCACGCTGCGCGCCTCGTCCAGGCGTGCCTCAAGCGCATCGGACCAAGCCCACAGCGTGCGCGCGTAGTGGGGCCGCAGGTTCTCGGTGTCGCCCATCTCCAGGCCCGCGGCCGCCATCTCGCCCAGCACGGTGCCGACATGCAGCAGCTCGCCGCCGGGGAAGATGTATTTCCCGATGAAGTCGCCCATGCCCGCGCCCAGCTGGGTGTTTTCGGTGCCCCCGGCCGTGATGCCGTGGTTCATGACCAGGCCGCCGGGGCGCAGCAGCGCGCGCACGGTGGCGAAATAGGTCGGCATGTGCGCGCGGCCGACATGCTCGAACATGCCCACCGACGCGATCTTGTCGAACGGCTGCGCCGCCTGGAACTGCCGGTAGTCGCACAGTTCCATGCGCACGCGGCCCTGCAGGCCGCGCGCGGCGATCAGGCCCTGCACGTGGGCGTGCTGGTTGCGCGAGAGCGTGATGCCGGTGGCGTCGACGCCGTAGTGTTCGGCGGCCCACAGCAGCAGGCCGCCCCAGCCCGCGCCGATGTCCAGAAAGCGCTCGCCGGGCCGCAGCATCAGCTTGCGGCAGATGTGGTCGAGCTTGGCCTCCTGCGCCTGCGCCAGGGTCATCGCGCTGTTGCGGAAATAGGCGCAGGAGTACACGCGCAGCGGATCGAGCCACAGCGCATAGAACGCATCCGAGACGTCGTAGTGGAACTGGATCTGGCGCGCATCGCGCTCGGGCGTGTGCGCCGCCAGCGACCTGGCGCGTTGCAGCGTGCGCCCCCACCAGCCCACGTTGCTGTGCGCCGGGTTGCCGGGCAGCAGCGCCGCGGCGGCAGCCATGAGGTCGCGCATCGAGCCCTCGAAGCGCACGCGGCCCTCGACGATGGCCTCGGCCAGGGAGCCGATGTGGCCGCTGGCCAGGCTGGCCAGGCTGGCGGCGTCGTTGAACATCAGCGCCACCGCGGCCGGGCGCGGGCCCAGGCGTTCGCCCGAAGGCAGCTGCAAGGCCACGGGCAGCGGCAGCTGCGCCAGCCGCTGGACAATTTTTTCCTGGATGAACGGCACGGCCATGGCCTCCCTTTCCTGGGCTCCGCAGGTGCGGGCGTTTTCGGATGCGATCGCAGGCCACACCGTACACTGCAGCGCCCATTCCTGCCAGCCTTCCGTGCCCTGAGCGTCCACCGCCGTGCCGGGCCGTGCGGCCCCAGCAGCCCGGGCCGGGCTGCGCTGCCTTAGGCGCCGGCTGTTTTCAGGCGCCAAATCCGTCTCAAACGCTTGCCACACGAACGTTGGAAGCTATGAAATAAGAAGCAACGCAGGACCGCCGCACCGCCTGGACCCCAGGCGCGGGATGCCCGCGGTTTTATGATGCGCTGCCGCACCGGCCGGCCACAGCGCCAGCCAGTCCTTTTTTCCCCGATCCGGAGCCCTCCCGTGCCTGCCATCCACTTCCACCGCCCCCACGACCTGGGCCTTGCCCGCGCGCGCCAGGCCGCCCGGGCTTGGGCCGACAAGGCCGCGCAGAAATTCGGCATGGAGTGCACGTACGAAGCCGGTGACGCACAGGACACGCTGCACTTCCGCCGTGCGGGCATGGACGGCACGCTGCAGGTGCGCGCCGATGGGTTCGAGCTGGCGGCCGAACTCGGTTTTCTGTTCGGCGCCTTCCAGGAGCGCATCGAAGCGGAGCTGAGTGCGCAGTTCGATGCGCTGCTGGGCACGCAGGGCGAGGCCGCGCCAGGGCAGGCCTGAAGGCGCGGTGCCGCAGCCGCGCCGCCGGGTCGGCGCTCACGGCCACGGCAGCGCGCCGAGCGCTCAGCTCAGTTCGGCGATCAGGTCGATGTACTGCTGCTTGGCGGCATCGGCGTCCGTGCCCTTGAGCTTGCTCCAGGCATCCCACTTGGCGCGGGCCACCACGTCGGAGAAGCCGGGTTTTTTCTCGGTGTTGTCGCCCACGCTGGCCTGCTTGTAGAGCGCATAGATCTTCAGCAGCGTCACGTTGTCGGGGCGCTCGCTGAGGTTCTTGGACTGGGCCACGGCGGCTTCAAAAGTGGCGTTCAGGTCGGCCATGCGGAATGCTCCTTGGGGTTGGGTGGGGGAAAACCGGGCGCCGCGGCGCCTCCGCGTCGTATCTTACGGCGCGCCGAGGGCCGCCATGGGCGCCCGGCACAGCGGGCCGCGCCCCACCCTCCAGCGCAGGACCGGACCCCTGGTGGTGCACCCCTTTCCCGGGCCACCGCGCGAGCGCGCGCAGGCAGGTCGGATAAATTTGATAGCTGACAACGCTTGCCCTGCATGCGTTAGCGGCCCAAAACCCTAGGAAGACAGACCCTGCACCGCCTGGAACATCGCCTGGCGCGCCTGGCTGATGATCTGGCCTTTCCAGGCATCGGTGTCGGTGTAGAACGCGGCGCGCATCTGTTCCTTGATGGCACGCGCCTGCGCGGCGGGCGCCTCCGGGTGCAGCTGCAACCACTGCTCGGCGCGCAGCGCGTCGAGCACCTCGGCCACGGGCAGGGTGCCGAATTCGAGCGCCAGGCAGGTGTCCTCGGCCTGCGGGCACTCCTCAGGCAGGCACAAGGCCATCAGCCCGGTCAGGAAGGCGGACGAAGACGTTCCGTCGTGCAGCGAAGTGACCGGCGTGGCGCCGCCGCCGCCCCACCATTGGCGCGCCCGCTGCACCGCCGCCGCATCGTCGCGCCCGACGAAGATGCGCTCGCCATATCCGCTCGGGCCCAGGCCCGTGTGCACATCGATCCAGGCCACGCGCGTGGCGCCTTGGCCGTGGCTGCGCAGCACCTGTCGCAAGGTCCGGTTGCTCCAGGTCGGCGCGGTGCCGCCGTAGTACAGCCCGTCGGCGAACTCGTGCTGGCCGCGCGTGATGGCGGCCTGCCAGGCGGCAGCGCCGTGCGCGGCAATGAAGTCGGCCACGGCCGCCGCGTTCTGCGGCGCGGGCGGCCACACGTCGGGCAGCAGCAGCGGGTGAACCGTGCGGTAGGCCGCGTTCACCGGCAGCGGCTGGCCGAAGTCCTGGAAGTTGCGGTTCAGGTCGACGTTCTCGTGCGTCGCGCGGCGCGTGTGCGAAAACCCGTAGGGGTTGAGCGCATGGAGGTAGAGCACCGCCACGCCGTGCGCGTGCGCCCAGTCGCGCCATTCGGCGTCGTGCAGCGCAAACACCTGCACGCCGCTGCCGCAAAAGCCCTCGACGCCGTGGCACCCGCTGCTGACGATGAGCAGCCTGTCGGCGTCCGCCGGGCCCTCGCGCACGGCATCCATCGCCAGGTCTTCGCCGGCGCTGCCGGCCAGCGGATGGCGGTGCGAGGCGATGCCCAGGCCGGCCGTCGCGGCGGCCTCGAGGAACTGCGTGCGCGCCCGCGCATAGGTCGGCGCGAAGGCCTCGGCAATGCCGATCATGCGGTTGCCTGTGCAGCGTCTTGTTGCTGGCCCAGCCAGGCTTCGGCCAGCCGCACCCAGTAGGTGGCGCCGAGCGGAATCAGCGCGTCGTTGAAGTCGTAGCTCGGGTTGTGCAGCGTGCACGGGCCGCCGCCGTGGCCCAGGGCCCGGTGGTCGCCGTCGCCATTGGCGATGAAGCAGTAGGCGCCGGGCTTGGCCTGCAGCATGAAGGCGAAGTCTTCGGCGCCCATGGTGGGCTCCTGCACCAGCACCTGATCGGCGCCGACGATGCGGGCCATGACACCGCGCGCCAGTCCGGCCTCGGCCGGCGAATTGATGGTCGGTGGGTAGTTGCGCACGAACTCGAATTCACAGGTGGCATCAAAGGCTGCGCAGGTGTGTTCAGCGATCTGCTGCATGCGCTTTTCGATCAGGTCGAGCACCTCGAGCGAGAAGGTGCGCACCGTGCCCTGGATTTCGCAGCAGTCGGGCACGACGTTGGTGGCCTCGCCCGCGTGGACCATGGTGACCGAGATCACGCCCGCGTCGACGGGTTTTTTGTTGCGCGTGATGATGGTCTGGAACGCCTGCACCATCTGGCAGGCGATCGGCACCGGGTCGACGCCGGTGTGCGGCATCGCCGCGTGGCCGCCCTTGCCGGTGATCGTGATCTTGAATTCGTTGGACGAGGCCATCACGGGCCCGGGGCTCACGGCCATGCTGCCCGCCGGCATGCCCGGCCAGTTGTGCATGCCAAACACCGCCTGCATGGGAAAGCGCTCGAACAGGCCGTCCTCGATCATCTCGCGCGCGCCGCCGCCGCCTTCCTCGGCGGGCTGGAAGATCAGGTAGACCGTGCCGTCGAAGTCGCGGTGCTGCGCCAGGTGCTGCGCGGCGGCCAGCAGCATCGCGGTGTGGCCGTCGTGGCCGCAGGCGTGCATCTTGCCGGGGTGGCGGCTCGCGTGCGCGAAGGTGTTGGACTCCTGCATCGGCAGCGCGTCCATGTCCGCGCGCAGGCCGAGCGCGCGCCCGCAGGCGCCGCCGTCGCGCCCGTGCACGGTGCCGACCACGCCCGTGGTGCCCAGGCCGCGGTGGACCGGAATGCCCCATTCGGTGAGCGTGGTGGCCACGAGGTCGGCGGTGCGCACTTCTTCAAAGCACAGCTCGGGGTGGGCGTGGATGTCGCGGCGCAGCGCCGCGATGGCGCCCGCCTGGGCGGCGATGGAGTCGATGGCGTTCATGGGTGTTTCCTTTGCGCGCCCAGTCTAGCCAAACCACCCGGTAAACGGGGTCGGGACAGGCCCGAGTCTCTGCGCAGGCCGCTTCATGGTGAAATGTCTGCCCTGCGCCCCGGCAAGCACTTTGCGCCACCACGAGCCCGCCGCCATGCCCACCACCGCTTCGTCCACCGACACGATCCAGATCCGCGGCGCCTGTCCGCACGACTGCCCCGACACCTGCGCGCTGCTGACCACGGTGGAGAACGGCGTGGCCACGCGCGTGCAGGGCAACCCGGCGCACGCGCAGACCGGCGGCGTGCTGTGCACCAAGGTGTCGCGCTACACCGAGCGCAGCTACCACCCCGAGCGCATCCTCACGCCACTCAAGCGCGTCGGCCCCAAGGGCCTGGGCCAATTCACACCCGTGGGCTGGGACGAAGCGCTGGCCGACGTCGCCCAGCGCCTGAAGGGCATTGCCGCGCGCAACTCCGAGGCCATCCTGCCCTACAGCTACGCCGGCACCATGGGCCTGGTGCAGGGCGAGAGCATGGACCGGCGTTTCTTCCACCGCCTGGGCGCCTCGCAGCTAGCACGCACGATCTGCGCCACCGCCGGCGGCGAAGGGCTCACCTACACGCTGGGCGCCAAGCAGGGCATGAAGGTCGAGTTCTTTGCCGAGTCGCGACTCATCCTGATCTGGGGCAGCAACCCGATCGCCAGCAACCTGCACTTCTGGCGCTATGCCCAGCAGGCCAAGCACGGCGGCGCGCGCCTGGTGTGCATCGACCCGCGCAAGACCGAGACGGCCGACAAATGCCACGAGCACCTGCAGCTGCGGCCCGGCACCGATGCGGCGCTCGCGCTGGCGCTGATGCACGAGCTGATCGTGCACGGCTGGCTCGATCACGATTACATCGCCCAGCACACCCTGGGCTGGGAACAGTTGCGCGAGCGCGCGCTGCAATGGCCGCCCGAGCGCGCGGCCGCGGTCTGCGGCATCCCAGTGGAGCAAATCACCCGGCTGGCGCGCGACTACGGCACGACCCGGCCCGCCGCCATCCGCCTGAACTACGGCATGCAGCGCGTGCGCGGCGGCGGCAACGCCACGCGCGCGATTGCCTGCCTGCCCGCGCTCACGGGCGCCTGGCGCCAGCGCGCCGGCGGCCTGCTGCTGTCGAGCTCGGGCCACTTTCCCGTGCAGCGCGCGGCGCTGCAGCGCCCCGACCTGCTGGCCGGGCGCCAGCCGCGCACGCTCAACATGGTGACCGTCGGCGACGACCTGCTGCGCGAATCCTCTGCCGCCTTCGGCCCCCGGGTCGAGGCGCTGGTGGTCTACAACAGCAACCCCGTGGCCGTGGCGCCCGACTCGGGCCGGGTGGTGCGCGGCTTTGCGCGCGAAGACCTGTTCACCGTGGTGCTCGAACATTTCCGCACCGACACGGCCGACTACGCCGACTACCTCCTGCCCGCCACCACGCAGCTCGAGCACTGGGACGTGCACCTGTCCTACGGCCACACCGACGTGCTGCTGAACCGCCCGGCGATCGCACCGCTGGGCCAGGCGCGTTCGAACGCGCAGATCTTCCGCGACCTCGCCGCGCGCATGGGCTTTGCCGAGCCCTGCTTTGCCGACAGCGACGAAGAGCTGTGCCGCCAGGCCTATGGCGAGCAGGTCGATTTTGGAGCGCTGCTGGACCAGGGCTTTGCGCCGCTCGCCCTGCCCGACGCGCCGTTTGCCGACGGCGGCTTTCCGACACCGTCGGGCCAATGCGAGTTCTATAGCGCGCGCCTGGCCGCCCAGGGGCACGACCCGGTGCCCGACCACCTGCCCAACCACGAGCTGCCCGGCCGCTCCTCGGCCTACCCGCTCACCATGATCTCGCCGCCGGCGCGCAACTTCCTCAACTCCACCTTCGTCAATGTACAGAGCCTGCGCGACATCGAGGGCCGGCCGCTGCTCGAGATCCACCCCGCCGACGCCCAGGCGCGCGGCATCGCCGACGGCGCCGTGGTGCGCGTGTTCAACGACCGCGGCAGCCACCGGTGCCATGCCGTTGTCAGCGAGCGCGCCCGCCCCGGCGTGATCCACGGCCTGGGCATCTGGTGGCGCAAGCTGGGGCTGGACGGCACCAACGTCAACGAGCTCACGGGCCAGGCGCTGACCGATCTCGGCGCCGGGCCGACGTTCTACGATTGCGCCGTGGAAGTGGAAGTCGCGCCCGCGAACGCCTGAGCCCCACCACCGAATTCAGTCAAAACTGGCCCAAACGCTTACCAGCTCTGCGCTGACAGCTATCAAAATGAGAAACACGGCTCCGCTGCAGCGCCACCCCGGGCGGGCACGGCCCGGTGCCGTGGGCCGGCACCAGCGCTCATTTATGCATAAAAGTCACAAGTTTCTGCGTTTTTACGGTATTTATGGCCACAAACAATTCGAATACAGTGGTACCTGTCCGCCCTGCCGGGCGCCCGCCGTTTGTGTTTTCCACCGTTTGAGGGTTTGTCCATGACCGCACGCACCACCGTCCACCGCCTGCAGGTAGCCACCGTCCTGCACCGCTTCATCGAAGACCAGGTCCTGCCCGGCACGGGCGTGGACAGCGCGGCCTTCTGGCAGGGTTTTGACGCCATCGTCGCCGACCTGGCCCCGCGCAACCTCGCCCTGCTGGCCGAGCGCGACCGCCTGCAGGCCGAGCTCGACACCTGGCACCGGGCCCACCCCGGCCCGATCACCGACATGGCGGCCTACCGCAAATTTCTCGAAACCATCGGCTACCTCGTGCCCGTGCCCGCCAACGTGCAGGCCACGACGACCAACGTGGACGACGAACTGGCCGTGCAGGCCGGCCCGCAGCTCGTCGTGCCGATCCTGAACGCGCGCTACGCGCTCAACGCGGCCAACGCGCGCTGGGGCAGCCTGTACGACGCGCTCTATGGCACGGATGCCATCTCCGAGGCCGATGGCTGCGACAAGGGCCCGGGCTACAACGAAAAGCGCGGCGCCAAGGTCATCGCCTTTGCGCGCAACTTCCTCGACCAGGCGGCGCCGCTGGCCAGCGGCTCGCACAAGGATGCGACCGGCTACCACGTGGAAGGCGGCCAGCTGGTCGCCACGCTGCAGGGCGGCGCCCGCGCCGGCCTGACGGACGCGGCCCAGCTCGTCGGTTTCCAGGGCGACGCGGCGGCGCCGACCTCGGTGCTGCTGGTGCACCACGGCCTGCACATCGACATCGTCATCGACCGCGCCACGCCCATCGGCTCCAGCGACGCGGCCGGCGTGGCCGACCTGGTGATCGAGGCGGCGCTGTCGACCATCCTCGATCTCGAAGACTCGGTGGCCGCCGTGGACGCCGAAGACAAGGTGCTGGGCTACGCCAACTGGCTGGGCATCCTCAAGGGCACGCTGACCGAGTCGTTTGCCAAGGGCGGCAAGACCGTGACGCGCGGCCTCAACCCCGACCGCGTCTACACCGCCGCCAGCGGCACCGGCGAAGTGCGCCTCCACGGCCGCTCGCTGATGTTCCTGCGCAACGTCGGCCACCTGATGACCAACCCGGCCGTCCTCTACACCGACGCCCAGGGCGCGCAGCGCGAGATCCCCGAGGGCATCCTGGACGCCGTCGTGACCACCGCCATCGCGCTGCACGACCTGCAGGGCCATGGCGCCAAGGGATTGCGCAACTCGCGCAAGGGCTCGGTCTACATCGTCAAGCCCAAGATGCACGGCCCCGCCGAAGTCGCGTTTGCCAGCGAACTGTTCAGCCGCGTCGAGCGGGTGCTGGGCCTGCCGGCCGACACCGTCAAGCTCGGCATCATGGACGAAGAGCGCCGCACCAGTGTCAACCTCCGGGCCTGCATCGGCGCCGCCGCCACCCGCGTGGCCTTCATCAACACCGGCTTCCTGGACCGCACCGGCGACGAGATGCACAGCGCCATGCAGGCCGGCCCGATGGTCCGCAAGGGCGACATGAAGACCTGCGCCTGGCTGCCGGCCTACGAAAGAAACAACGTGCTCGTCGGCCTCTCGTGCGGGCTGCGCGGCAAGGCGCAGATCGGCAAGGGCATGTGGGCCATGCCCGACCTGATGGCCGCCATGCTCGAGCAGAAGATCGTCCACCCCAAGGCCGGCGCCAACACCGCCTGGGTGCCCAGCCCCACGGGCGCGACGCTGCACGCGCTGCACTACCACCAGGTGCTGGTGCGCGACATCCAGATCGAGATGGAAAAGACCGACGTGGCAGCCGCGCGCGACGACCTGCTCACCGGCCTGCTCACCGTGCCCGTCAGCACCAACCCGAACTGGTCCGATGCCGAAAAGCAGCAGGAGCTCGACAACAACGCCCAGGGCATCCTGGGCTATGTGGTGCGCTGGGTGGACCAGGGCGTGGGCTGCTCGAAGGTGCCCGACATCCACAACGTCGGCCTGATGGAGGACCGCGCGACGCTGCGCATCTCTAGCCAGCACATCGCCAACTGGCTGCTGCACGGCGTGGTGACCGACGCGCAGGTGCGCGAGACCTTCGAGCGCATGGCCGCCGTGGTCGACGGCCAGAACGCGGGCGACCCGCTGTACCAGCCCATGGCCGGGCGCTTTGCCACCTCGGCCGCCTACCAGGCCGCATGCGACCTGGTCTTCAAGGGCCTGGAGCAGCCCAACGGCTACACCGAGCCCCTGCTGCATGCCTGGCGCCTGAAGGTCAAGGCCGGGCAGGCCGCATGACACTATCATTATTGATAGCTGCAAGCGCTTGACCCGTCAGCGTTTACGGCCCATTTCAATGACCATGGCGCCTGCGGGCGCCATTTTTATGCCTGTCGCCCGCCCTACACTGGGCGTCCATGACCTGCCCTGCCCCTGCCCCCGCCCCGCCAGATGACGCTGCCTGCCCGCTGTGCGGCCAGGCCAACCAGTGCGCGGTCGTGCAGGGCAAGCCCGCGGCCGGGTGCTGGTGCATGCACGCGCGCGTGGCGCCCGCAGCCCTGGCCGCCGTGCCGCCGCCCTTGCGCGGGCAGCGCTGCATTTGCCCCGTCTGCGCACGCAGCCCGGAACATTCCAGCGAACGCGGCAGCGACCGTGCGGGCACCGCTTTATGATCCCTTCCTTTCGTCCGAGACCCACGCCATGCCCACGTACCACATCGAAATGATGGAAGGCCGCACCATCGAGCAAAAGAAGAAGCTCGTGGAAGAAATCACCCGCGTCAGCGTCGAGGTGCTGGGCGGCTCGCCCGAATCGGTGGACATCCTGATCACCGACGTGAAGCGCGAAAACTGGGCCACTGGCGGCAAGCTCTGGTCGGAACGCAGCTGAGCCCGCGGCCATGAGCGGCCCCGGCTCCGCCGCTGCCCTGCGCGCGCGCCACGGCGAGCGCTACCGCTGGCTGCTGCTGCTGTCGGTGATGGTGGGGGTGATGGCGTCCATCATCTCGTCGACCATCGTGAACGTGGCGATCCCGGACATGAGCGTGCATTTCTCGCTCGGCCAGGACCGGGCGCAGTGGGTGACCTCGGGCTTCATGGTCGCCACCACGGTGTCCATGCTGACCACGCCGTGGCTGCTGTCGCGCTACGGCTACCGCACGACCTACGTGGCGGCCATGGTGCTGTTGCTGCTGGGCGGCGTTGGCGGCGGACTGTCGGGCTACTTCGGCCTCGTGATGGCGGCGCGCGTGGCCGAGGGGCTGGCGGCGGGCATCGTTCAGCCGATTCCGGCCGTGATCATCCTGCACGCCTTTCGGCCGCATGAACAGGGGCGGGCCAGCGGCATGTTCGGCATGGGCGTGGTGCTGGCCCCGGCCATCGGTCCCAGCGTGGGTGGACTGCTGGTGGACTGGTTTGGCTGGCGCTCGATCTTCTTCATGGTCGTGCCGTTTTGCCTGGCCTCGATCTGGCTGGCCTACAAGTACGTGCCGGTGAATGCGCCCGGCGGCATCCAGACCGACCGCCAGGGCGCATCGCTCGATTGGCGCGGGCTGATGCTGGGCACCGTGGGCACGCTGTGCCTGCTCAACGGACTGGTGGCGCTGCACAGTGGGTCTACCAGCGAGTGGATGGGGCTGCTGGGCGCGGCCGTGCTGGCCGTGGTGCTGTTCATCGGGTGGCAGCGCCACCAGATCGCGCAGGGGCGCGCCCCGTTGATGGACCTGCGCCTGTTCCGCTACCGCCAGTTCTCCATGGGCTGCATGGTCGCGTTCATCTACGGCACGGCGCTGTTTGGCTCGACCTACCTGCTGCCGGTGTTCATGCAACTGGGCCTGCAGATGTCGGCCTCGCTCGTGGGCACCACCCTGCTGCCCGCCGGCATCGTGCTGGCCTTGACCATTCCCCTTGTCGGCCGCCTGGCCGACCGGCAGCCCACGCACCTGTTGGTCATGACGGGCCTGGCCTTGCTGGCCTGCTCGTTCGCGCTGATGCTGCTCGTGGGGCTGCAGTCGGCGCTGTGGCTGCTGGTGGCATTCAGCGTGCTGGGGCGCATCGGCCTGGGCTTTATCCTGCCGTCGCTCAACCTGGGAGCCATGCGGCCGCTGGACAAGCCGCTGATTTCCCAGGGCTCGAGCACGATTGGCTTCGTGCGCATGCTGGGCGGCGCCACGGGCGTGAGCCTGTGCGGCATCGTGCTCGAATGGCGCCTGGGCGCGCATGGCGACTCCTTGTCCGCCGCCGCCAGCAGTACAGCGCGCGTGGCGGCCTTTGGCGAAACCTTCGTCATGCTCGCGGGCCTGTGCGTGCTGGCTTTGGTAGCAGCCTGGCAACTGCGCGAGGCACCCGCTCCAGCGGCGGCGCGTTCACGCTGAGCCTGCTCCTTCATCGGATTTTTTGTTACCGTGCCACCATGTGCCAACTCCTGGGAATGAACTGCAATACGCCGACCGACGTGACGTTCAGCTTCACCGGCTTTGCGCAGCGCGCAGGCCACACAGGCGACCATTGCGACGGCTGGGGCATCGCCTTCTTTGAAGACAAGGGTGTGCGCCACTTCGTGGACCACCAGCGCGCCGTCGATTCGCCGGTGGCAGACCTGATCCGCCGCTACCCCATCAAAAGCTGCAACGTCATCTCGCACATCCGCAAGGCCACGCAGGGCGCTGTCAGCCTGCAGAACTGCCACCCCTTCGTGCGCGAACTGTGGGGCCGCTATTGGGTGTTTGCGCACAACGGCGACCTCAAAGACTTCAGGCCGCGTCTGCACGGCAGCTTCCATCCGGTGGGCTCGACCGACAGCGAGCACGCGTTCTGCTGGATCATGCAGGAGCTGGCCAAATCACATGCCGATGTGCCAAGCATTGGCGAACTGACGCTCACGCTGCGCGAACTCGCTGCGCACATTGCACCGCACGGCACCTTCAATTTCCTGCTGTCCAATGGCCAGGCCCTGTGGGCCCATGCCTCGACCCACCTGTATTACATCGAGCGCCACTATCCATTTGCCCAGGCCCACTTGGCCGATGAAGACGTGCGGGTGGATTTTTCCACGCAAACCTCACCGACCGATCGGGTGGCCGTGATCGTGACCGCTCCACTGACCCGCAATGAAATCTGGCAGCCGTTTGGAAACCAGGAACTCAAGGTGTTTGTCGATGGTGCTGTCTATGCCGAAGCAGGCACGGCTTTGCCCCCGGACAGCGCAGCGCGCTAGTCTGGCTACCCATTTGGCGTGGCTCCTCGCCTATTCTCAGGCAGTTATATATTTATTTCCTGCGCCCCAAACTGCTGGATTTCTGCGTTCTTTCGCGCCCCAAAGCAGAAACGCCCCCCTCATTGCTGAGGGGGGCGCGACTGGGCTGTAAGAGCCTGACGATGACCTACTTTCACACGGGAACCCGCACTATCATCGGCGCGAAGTCGTTTCACTGTCCTGTTCGGGATGGGAAGGAGTGGGACCGACTTGCTATGGTCATCAGGCATAACTGGGTGCCTGGCTGATCTTTGGATCAACCGGGCGAATTCATAGAGTTTGGAATCAGCTTGTTTTATTTGACTGCGTCAACTTGGCATAACGACCTTGATCGATTTGATCAAAGTTATAGGGTCAAGCCGCACGAGCAATTAGTACTGGTTAGCTTAATGCATTGCTGCACTTCCACACCCAGCCTATCAACGTCCTGGTCTTGAACGACTCTTTAGGGGGGTCAAGCCCCCGGCAGATCTCATCTTGAAACGAGTTTCCCGCTTAGATGCTTTCAGCGGTTATCTCTTCCACACTTAGCTACTCGGCAATGCCACTGGCGTGACAACCGATACACCAGAGGTGTGTCCACTCCGGTCCTCTCGTACTAGGAGCAGGCTTCCTCAAATCTGCAGCGCCCACGGAAGATAGGGACCAAACTGTCTCACGACGTTTTAAACCCAGCTCACGTACCTCTTTAAATGGCGAACAGCCATACCCTTGGGACCGGCTACAGCCCCAGGATGAGATGAGCCGACATCGAGGTGCCAAACACCGCCGTCGATATGAACTCTTGGGCGGTATCAGCCTGTTATCCCCAGAGTACCTTTTATCCGTTGAGCGATGGCCCTTCCATACAGAACCACCGGATCACTATGTCCTGCTTTCGCATCTGCTCGACTTGTCAGTCTCGCAGTTAAGCACGCTTATGCCATTGCACTATCGTCACGATGTCCGACCGTAACTAGCGTACCTTCGAACTCCTCCGTTACGCTTTGGGAGGAGACCGCCCCAGTCAAACTGCCTACCATGCACTGTCCCCGATCCCGATAAGGGACCTGGGTTAGAACCTCAAACACACCAGGGTGGTATTTCAACGTTGGCTCCATGTGATCTAGCGACCACACTTCAAAGCCTCCCACCTATCCTACACAGATCTGTTCAAAGTCCAATACAAAGCTACAGTAAAGGTTCATGGGGTCTTTCCGTCTTTCCGCGGGGAGATTGCATCATCACAAACATTTCAACTTCGCTGAGTCTCTGGAGGAGACAGTGTGGCCATCGTTACGCCATTCGTGCAGGTCGGAACTTACCCGACAAGGAATTTCGCTACCTTAGGACCGTTATAGTTACGGCCGCCGTTTACTGGGACTTCAATCAAGAGCTTGCACCCCATCATTTAATCTTCCAGCACCGGGCAGGCGTCACACCCTATACGTCCACTTTCGTGTTTGCAGAGTGCTGTGTTTTTATTAAACAGTCGCAGCCACCGATTTTTTGCAACCCCTTTGGGCTCCCTTTGTTCAAGTTCACCTACTTGGGGCATACCTTCTCCCGAAGTTACGGTATCAATTTGCCGAGTTCCTTCTCCAGAGTTCTCTCAAGCGCCTTAGAATACTCATCTCGCGCACCAGTGTCGGTTTGCGGTACGGTCGTCAATAGCTGAAGCTTAGTGGCTTTTCCTGGAAGCAGGGTATCACTCACTTCGTCTGCAAGCAGACTCGTTATCACCCCTCATCTTAGCCCGGCGGATTTGCCTACCGGGCACGACTACAGGCTTGAACCAACATATCCAACAGTTGGCTGAGCTAACCTTCTCCGTCCCCACATCGCACTATTGATCGGTACAGGAATATTGACCTGTTTCCCATCAGCTACGCATCTCTGCCTCGCCTTAGGGGCCGACTCACTCTACGCCGATGAACGTTGCGTAGAAAACCTTGCGCTTACGGCGAGGGGGCTTTTCACCCCCTTTAACGCTACTCATGTCAGCATTCGCACTTCTGATACCTCCAGCATCCATTACCAGACACCTTCACAGGCCTACAGAACGCTCTCCTACCACGTGCAATAAATTGCACATCCGCAGCTTCGGTAACTGGCTTAGCCCCGTTACATCTTCCGCGCAGGACGACTCGATCAGTGAGCTATTACGCTTTCTTTAAATGATGGCTGCTTCTAAGCCAACATCCTGACTGTTTTAGCCTTCCCACTTCGTTTCCCACTTAGCCAATTTTAGGGACCTTAGCTGGCGGTCTGGGTTGTTTCCCTCTTGAGTCCGGACGTTAGCACCCGGTGCTCTGTCTCCCAAGCTGTACTCGTCGGTATTCGGAGTTTGCATAGGTTTGGTAAGTCGCCATGACCCCCTAGCCTAAACAGTGCTCTACCCCCGACGGTAATACTTGAGGCACTACCTAAATAGTTTTCGGAGAGAACCAGCTATTTCCAAGTTTGTTTAGCCTTTCGCCCCTATCCACAGCTCATCCCCTAGTTTTGCAACACTAGTGGGTTCGGACCTCCAGTACCTGTTACGGCACCTTCATCCTGGCCATGGATAGATCACTTGGTTTCGGGTCTACACCCAGCGACTATGTTCGCCCTATTCGGACTCGATTTCTCTACGGCTTCCCTATTCGGTTAACCTTGCCACTGAATGTAAGTCGCTGACCCATTATACAAAAGGTACGCAGTCACCCCTTGCGAGGCTCCTACTTTTTGTAAGCATGCGGTTTCAGGATCTATTTCACTCCCCTCCCGGGGTTCTTTTCGCCTTTCCCTCACGGTACTGGTTCACTATCGGTCGATGATGAGTATTTAGCCTTGGAGGATGGTCCCCCCATATTCAGACAGGATTTCTCGTGTCCCGCCCTACTTGTCTGCAGCCTAGTACCACATGTCGGTTTTCGCATACAGGGCTATCACCTGCTATGGCCGGGCTTTCCATCCCATTTTGCTAACCGTCGTGCTATCACTGCAAGGCTTGTCCGATTTCGCTCGCCACTACTTTCGGAATCTCGGTTGATGTCTTTTCCTCGAGCTACTGAGATGTTTCAGTTCACCCGGTTCGCCTCGCAACCCTATGTATTCAGGTTGCGATACCCCGAAGGGTGGGTTTCCCCATTCAGAAATCTCCGGATCAAAGCTTATTTGCCAGCTCCCCGAAGCTTATCGCAGGCTATCACGTCTTTCGTCGCCTATCATCGCCAAGGCATCCACCACATGCTCTTAGTCACTTGACCCTATAACTTTGACGTCTCTTAACGAAACATCTCCATTTTCTTTCAAGGACTTGCCAGGTCTTTCACCCGGCGCGTTATGCCGTAATCAACTACGGCTCTTTCGAGCCTTCATCGTATTACTTTTGAATTTCAAAGCTAGTTTGAATATTCGTTTTGACGCAATCAAAAATTCTTGTTGCTGATGGCACGGTCTGCACTAAACCTTTACGAATGTGCAGTTTCCATCAGCAACGCTGATTCGACTCTATGAATTTTTAAAGAACAGCCGATTGATCGATTGATATCGATCAACATCAAAGCAGCCTTTTGCAAAGCTGCTTTGGTGTTGATTCACCGCCCTTGCGGGCGCATCGTGTTGGTTGGTGGAGGATGACGGGATCGAACCGACGACCCCCTGCTTGCAAAGCAGGTGCTCTCCCAGCTGAGCTAATCCCCCAGGAATCGCATTGTCGTGTCGCCCCTGGACTGCAGCACTTGGTGGGTCTGGGTGGTCTCGAACCACCGACCCCCGCCTTATCAAGACGGTGCTCTAACCAACTGAGCTACAGACCCAAGCCGGCCACTGCCGTCGACAGGCACTTATCGCACCCGCCGCTTTGCAGCGACTTCTTCCAACAACCGATAAGTGTGGGCGTTCAAATTGAATTGCAGTTTTCCAGAAAGGAGGTGATCCAGCCGCACCTTCCGATACGGCTACCTTGTTACGACTTCACCCCAGTCACGAACCCTGCCGTGGTAATCGCCCTCCTTGCGGTTAGGCTAACTACTTCTGGCAGAACCCGCTCCCATGGTGTGACGGGCGGTGTGTACAAGACCCGGGAACGTATTCACCGTGACATTCTGATCCACGATTACTAGCGATTCCGACTTCACGCAGTCGAGTTGCAGACTGCGATCCGGACTACGACTGGCTTTATGGGATTAGCTCCCCCTCGCGGGTTGGCAACCCTTTGTACCAGCCATTGTATGACGTGTGTAGCCCCACCTATAAGGGCCATGAGGACTTGACGTCATCCCCACCTTCCTCCGGTTTGTCACCGGCAGTCCCATTAGAGTGCCCAACTGAATGTAGCAACTAATGGCAAGGGTTGCGCTCGTTGCGGGACTTAACCCAACATCTCACGACACGAGCTGACGACAGCCATGCAGCACCTGTGTTATGGCTCTCTTTCGAGCACAATCGCGTCTCTGCGATCTTCCATACATGTCAAAGGTGGGTAAGGTTTTTCGCGTTGCATCGAATTAAACCACATCATCCACCGCTTGTGCGGGTCCCCGTCAATTCCTTTGAGTTTTAACCTTGCGGCCGTACTCCCCAGGCGGTCAACTTCACGCGTTAGCTTCGTTACTGAGAAAGTGAATTCCCAACAACCAGTTGACATCGTTTAGGGCGTGGACTACCAGGGTATCTAATCCTGTTTGCTCCCCACGCTTTCGTGCATGAGCGTCAGTGCAGGCCCAGGGGATTGCCTTCGCCATCGGTGTTCCTCCGCATATCTACGCATTTCACTGCTACACGCGGAATTCCATCCCCCTCTGCCGCACTCCAGCTATGCAGTCACTAATGCAGTTCCCAGGTTGAGCCCGGGGATTTCACATCTGTCTTACATAACCGCCTGCGCACGCTTTACGCCCAGTAATTCCGATTAACGCTTGCACCCTACGTATTACCGCGGCTGCTGGCACGTAGTTAGCCGGTGCTTATTCTTACGGTACCGTCATGGGCCCTCTTTATTAGAGAAGACCTTTTCGTTCCGTACAAAAGCAGTTTACAACCCGAAGGCCTTCATCCTGCACGCGGCATGGCTGGATCAGGCTTTCGCCCATTGTCCAAAATTCCCCACTGCTGCCTCCCGTAGGAGTCTGGGCCGTGTCTCAGTCCCAGTGTGGCTGGTCGTCCTCTCAGACCAGCTACAGATCGTCGGCTTGGTAAGCTTTTATCCCACCAACTACCTAATCTGCCATCGGCCGCTCCGTCCGCGCAAGGCCCTTGCGGGTCCCCTGCTTTCATCCGTAGATCGTATGCGGTATTAGCACAGCTTTCGCTGCGTTATCCCCCACGATCGGGCACGTTCCGATGTATTACTCACCCGTTCGCCACTCGTCAGCATCCGAAGACCTGTTACCGTTCGACTTGCATGTGTAAGGCATGCCGCCAGCGTTCAATCTGAGCCAGGATCAAACTCTACAGTTCGATCTTGTGTTTTTTGCCCCTTGCGGGGCCACTCAAAAAATCAAGAATTGAAGTGAACTTCACTTCTTTACTCTCATGAGCGTTTAAAGTCTTGCGACTTGAGTTCCAAAGAACTTGGCAATCGCCTTCAAACGCCCACGCTTATCGGCTGTATATTTTTAAGGTTCCTGGCAGA
>NZ_MWOK01000041.1 GCF_012932145.1 Acidovorax sp. SRB_14
GCGGCGGATTCAACCGGTCGACGCAACAAGTTCGCTGAACATCTCAGCGGGCGTCTGGAAGCCAAGCGTCTTGCGCGGCCTCTCGTTCAATTGTCTCGCGATCGCGTTGAGCTGAAGCTGCGAGTCCCCCGAGATGTCAATGCCCTTCGGCATGTACTGCCTGAGCAGCCCATTCGTGTTCTCGTTGCTTCCACGCTGCCAAGGGCTTTGCGGATCACAGAAGTAGACCTGGATATCAGTGGCCATCGTGAATCGCTTGTGGCCATGCATTTCCGTACCTCGATCCCAAGTCAGTGATTTGTAGAGCTCCTGTGGCAACTTGCGAGCATTCTTGATGAGCGCGTCGACGACCGTCTGCGAGTCCTTGCCCTCCAGCTTCACCAACATCACATATCGCGATTGGCGCTCGACCAGCGTCGCGATCTGGCTGTTGGCGCTGCCGAAGACCAAGTCTCCTTCCCAGTGCCCAGGCACTGCACGATCCTCGATAGAGGCTGGGCGCTCGCTAATCGAGACGGCATCAACGATCTGCCCATGGATTGCCGTCTTCTGCGTGTAGTGGCGAGAGCGCCGCATGCCACGCGTACGTCTCAGGTGCGCCAGCAGCTCTTTCTTTAAGGCGCCGCGCGCTTGAATGAACAGGCTGCGGTAAATGGTCTCGTGTGACACGTGCTGGCTCTCGTCGCATGGATAAGTATGCTTGAGCCAGCCGGCGATCTGCTCGGGTGACCACAGCAGTCGCAGCTTGCCGGCCACGATGCGCGCAAGGGCCCGATCCTGAGTCAGTTTGGAATGCTTCGGGCGATGTGCGCGATCCCATGCAGCGCTGTCGGCATAGCTGGCCCGATAACCGATGCGCCCGCCGTTGCGTTCGATCTCACGACTGACCGTGGATGGCGCTCGGCCAATCTGGGCGGCGATAGAGCGGATCGACTGGCCAAGCGCCAATCCGAGTGAAATCTCTTCCCGCTCAGCCAGCGTAAGTGCGAGCCGTGAACGGCGGCGATCTGGTGGGCGAATCCCACCGGTCTGCGCAATGACCCTGTGGATCGACGAGTGAGATCGGTCGAAGATCTTACCGATCTCATGCAACGTCCAGCCCTCCTTCCAGCGCGCCCACATCAGCGCCTTCTGGCTGTCCGAGTAGTAGATCCGCGGTCGCTGTTTCATGTCCAACACTCCTTCGGCCTGAGCGGCTCTTAGTGTGTTGCGTCGACCGGTTGAACCCGCCGTGGCGCAGCAGTCATCCAGCCTCGCGGGCAGCGGTTCACACCGTCAATTGGCAGTCGAATGACTGCTGCTCGAAGCTTCGAGCTGACGGTCTCGACCCGTTGCAGTCCATCACGGTGCTGGCCAGCGGCAGGTCTGCGGCGGTTCCAGTCGGTGGTAACCCAGTGCCCTCATGGTTGCAGAAATACAGCGGTCGTGACTGACATAGTGCTCAACAGCCGCCTTCTTCTGCGCCTGCGAATACTTTGGCTTTGAGCGTGCATAGCCCACTGGTAAATCGAAGCGTTGCTCGTATTCCCGGTACCAGCCCTTGAGCGCATTCTTGGTTGGGTAACCCAGCTGACGGATGGTTGCCCTGCCGCGTTTGCCGAGCTTGATGTAGAGCTCGACCGCTCGAATCCTGTCTTCGTACGAATACATGAACTATCTCCTGGTAGTCCAAGTTTTTGCCTGCATCCCCAGTCACACCTAGTCCGCAGACCCACAGGCATCCGATAACTTTTTCAAGAATTCGGGTTACTACGTAATTGTATTTCGATTGATCCAATTATTCTTCGATTACAAAGCTTGGTAAACAGCTCTTCGCAAGAGCGGTGGGGACAAAAAACTATGGCGCTTATCGCAGAACTGAAGAGTTTTTTGGGATCCGACGCAGTGCTCGGCAAAGGGAGCGATCTCGCCGGGTTTGTTGAAGACTGGCGCGGCCGCTACCGTGGTGCTGCGGCCTGCGTGGTAGTGCCTTCCAACACCGATCAAGTGGCCGCGATAGTGCGGGCCTGCCTGCACTTCGGCGTTCCAGTTCTGCCTCAGGGCGGCAACACCAGCCTGTGCGGTGGCGCGGTGCCGGCAGCGGCGGGTCCACCGCCGGTAATCGTCAATCTCTCGCGTATGCGCCGCATCCGATCTGTTGATGCCGTCAACAATTCCATCGAGGTCGAAGCCGGCTGCGTACTCGCATCCGTGCAGCAGGCCGCGGCCAAAGCCGGGCGCCTGTACGCGGTGAGCCTCGGCGCCGAGGGCTCCTGCCAGATCGGCGGCAACATTGCCACCAACGCGGGCGGCACCGGCGTGTTGCGCTACGGGAACACACGCGACAATGTGCTCGGGCTTGAGGTCGTTCTGCCCGACGGCAATGTTTGGAATGGTCTGTACCGACTGCGCAAGAACAACACCGGTCTGGACCTGAAGCACCTGTTCATCGGCTCCGAAGGGACGATGGGCATCATCACCGCCGCTACCCTCAAGTTGCACCCTTTGCCCACTACGCACGCCGTGGCTTGGATTGCGGTCGCCAATCCAGCCGCGGCGCTCGAGGTGCTGGGGCTGTACCAGTCGGCCTGCAGCGCCTGGCTTTCGGCCTTCGAGATGATCAATGCCAGTCAGTTGCAGATCGTGCTGGACTATGTGCCGGGCAGGCGCGCTCCCCTTCCACCCAGCTACCAATGGCATGTACTCGTCGAACTGTCCGGCACCGGCAACGAACAAGCATTGACCGAAGTGATGCAAATGGTGCTCGAACAGGGCAGCGAGCGCGGGCTCATCGACAACGCGGTGCTCGCCTCCAGCGGCTCGCAGCGCGCGGCCATGTGGGAAGTGCGGCACAGCGTTTCCGAAGGCAACAAGAAGGCGGGCGTGAGCCTCACCAGCGACAGCGCGGTGCCAGTTTCCGCTGTCCCAGAATTCATCGAACGCGCGACCACGGCTGTCCACGCGATCGCCCCCGGCCTGTCAATCAACCTGGTCGCCCACCTGGGCGACGGCAACGTCCACTTCATCCCGTTCTTCACCCACGCGCAGTGGGGCGTGTTGGCCGATCGTGAAGTTCTCGGCGCCCGCATCAAACATGCGGTCAATGAAGTCGCCCACGCATTGGGCGGCACCTTCAGCGCCGAACACGGTATAGGCCAGACCCTCACTGCCGAAATGGCGCAATTCAAGTCGGCGATCGAGCTGTCGATGATGCGTGGCATCAAGCAGCTGTTCGATCCGGCCAACCTTTTCAACCCCAGCCGGCTGCTGCCGGTTTCAACCCAGGAGCCGTCATGACCGACACAGTCAAGAACCCCTCGCGCCGCAACGCGCTCAAAATCGCCGCCACCGGCGTGACGACCCTGGCCGCGCCGGCCGTGCTGCAGTTCGCGCGCGCGCAGTCCAAGCGCATCGTGGTGCGCGACGACGGCGGCATCTACACCCAGGCCTACAGCGAGTGCTTTTACAAGCCCTTCACGCAGAAGACCGGAATCGAGGTCATCAGCGTGCAGGCCAATGCCGAGCCGATCGCGCAGATCAAGTCCATGGTGGACACGAAGAATTACACCTGGGACATGGCGAAGATCACCCAGCCCGCTATTTTGCTACTGACCGAAGGCTCCAAGGTATACCTGGAGAAACACGGGCTGGAGAACGACCCCAACGTCCGGACCATTCCCAAGCACTTCATGTCGCCCTACGGCGTGGGCACCAACGTTTACAGCACCGTATTGGCCTACCGCACCGACGCTTTCAAGGGCCGCAAGGCGCCCAGTTCCTGGGCCGACCTCTTCAACGTGAAAGACTTTCCTGGCCGCCGCTCCCTGCGCAAACACCCGTTCGACACGATCGAGGAATCGCTGATGGCCTCGGGCGTGCCGACTTCGTCGCTTTACCCGCTGAACGTGGACCGTGCTCTGCAGAATCTAGACAAGATCAAACCCAACGTGGACGTGTGGTGGAACTCCGGAGCGCAGGCCACGCAGCTGCTCGCTTCCGGCGAAGTCGACATGATCGCCACCTGGGTTTCGCGCCCCCAGAAGGCGATCCTTGAGGGCGCCCCTGTCGCCATCGTTTGGAACCAGAACCTCTGGGGTGTGGACAGCTGGTCCATCTTGGCCGGCACACCGAATGCCGATGCCTGCCGCGAGTTCATCAAGTTCGCTTCCGACGTCAAGCGCATGGCCCAGCAAGGCGACCACTACCCCGCTGGAGTGACGCAGCCCGAAGCTTTCAAGTACATGAAGGCTGAGGTCATTAAGCACTCGCCCACCCACCCGGACAACATCAGAAGCGGCGTACAGATCGACGCCAAGTACTGGCTTGACAACCAAGCCGCCGTGACTGAGCGCTTCAACGGCTGGGTCCTGAAATAAGCGGCCCCTCACCCAAGAAGAGGAACCTCCATGCCGCCTTACAAGCTCAAGATCTCAGGCCTTTCCAAGCGCTACGGTGACTTCGTCGCCTTGGCGCCCACCGACCTGGAGGTCGCCACGGGCGAATTCCTCACCCTTCTCGGGCCCTCGGGTTCGGGCAAGACGACGCTGCTCGGCCTGATTGCCGGTCTGTCCGTTCCGGACGGCGGCCAACTGCTGATTAACGGCGTCGACGTGACTTATGGTGCGCCCTACGACCGCGACATCGGCATGGTGTTTCAGAACTACGCGTTGTTTCCCCACATGACGATTGAGGACAACATCGCCTTCCCGCTGAAGATGCGCAAGGTGGACAGTGCTACCGCGCGCAAGCGCGCGCACGAGGCACTGGAGCTTGTACACCTGCCGCATGTCGCCACGCGCTTTCCGAAGGAGCTTTCGGGCGGTCAGCAGCAGCGCATTGCGCTGGCGCGCTGCCTGGTCTATCGACCTTCCATCATCCTGATGGACGAGCCGCTGGGGGCGCTGGACAAGAAGCTGCGCGACCAGATGCAGTTGGAGATCAAGCGCATCCACCGCGAGCTGGGAACCACCATCATCTACGTAACCCACGACCAGGAAGAGGCGATGACGATGTCAGACCGCATCTGCCTGATGAATGGCGGCAAGATCGAACAACTCGGCACGCCCTCGGATTTGTACTTCCGTCCCCGCACGCTTTTCGTCGCCGATTT
Organism: Acidovorax sp. SRB_14; assembly: GCF_012932145.1. Taxonomy (GTDB): domain Bacteria; phylum Pseudomonadota; class Gammaproteobacteria; order Burkholderiales; family Burkholderiaceae_C; genus Simplicispira. The sequence goes on from NZ_MWOK01000041.1 coordinate 5,090, forward strand.
CCTTGGCGAATCCAACCTGTTCGCGGGCACAGTCACCGCAACCGAGGGCGACAGCGTCGAGATCGACCTGGGCCAGGCAGGGACGCGAACCAGCGCCAAGAGCAACGGTACCCGTTTCGAGGTGGGCAACAAGGTGCGTGTGATGGTGCGACCGCAGAACCTCTCGCTCGATGGCGCCACCAACGGCTTGGGCAATGGCGTTGGCGGCAAGGTGCTGGACAGTATGATCACCGGCAGCCTGACCAAGCTCTATGTCGCTTCGCCAGCAGCCGGCCCCGATCCCATCGTCGTCTCCTTTCCCACGGCATGGCCTTCCAACCGCTATGCCCTTGGTCAGGAAGTCACGCTGCAATGGCAGACCGCCGATGCGGTCGCTGTCCCCGCATAAGCGATGAGCAGCGTTGCCTCCCCCCCTCGTCTCTGGGTACGGCCTATTCTTTTAGGCGCTCCCCTGGTCCTGCTATTCGTGGTGCTACTGGTCTACCCGGTGGGCCAGCTGCTGCTGTTGAGCATCTACAGCGACGGTGATTTCACGCTGAACAAGTACCAGCAGCTGTTCGCCTCATCCGTCTACGTCCACGTGATGCTGATAACGCTGAAGATCTCACTCTGGACCACGGTTCTCGCAGTGATCGGCGGCTACCCCGTCGCCTACTTGATCTCGTCGTTGTCCAAGGAGAAGAAGTCCGCATGGATCTTCTGGGTGCTGTTGTCGTTCTGGACCAGTTTCCTGGTGCGCGCCTTTGCTTGGATCGTGATGTTGGGACGCAATGGCGTTGTCAACCAGCTGCTGACGGTCACCGGCGTGCAGGAGACGCCCTCGAACCTGATGTACAGCATGGGGGCGGTGCTCGTCGGCATGGTGCATGCGCTGATGCCATTGGCGGTACTGACGATGCTGTCGGTAATGGAGAACATCGACCGCAGCCTGCCGCGCGCGGCGCTGACGCTGGGCGCACGGCCTGGAACGGCGTTCTGGCGGGTCTACTTTCCGCTGTCTATGCCCGGCGTCGCGGCCGGCGCGATCATGGTCTTCGTCACCGCAGTCGGCTTCTTCATCGTGCCTGCGCTGCTCGGCGGGCGCAAGGAGATCATGATCACGCAACTGATCATCGAGCAGGTGCAGCAGCTGCTGAACTGGGGCTTCGCCGGCGCAATCTCGGTGCTGCTGCTGATCGTGGTGCTGGCGGTGTTTGGCCTCTACGACAAGATGCTTGGCTTGTCGACTATGACGGGGGCTTCGTCACACGGCAACCGGAAGGCGAGCGCGAGCAACGGTATCCTGCACCGCGCAGGGGACGCCATCCTGGACGCGCTGGGCACCGTCACCGACCAACTGCTGGCGCTGTGGCCGCGTGGGCGGCGCGCGCCGCAGCCGGGCCTGGGGCTGCCGCTGCGGGCGCTCGTGCTGCTGATACTGTTCTTCCTCAGCGTACCCGCGCTGCTGATGATCCCCCTGTCCTTCGCCGATAAGTCCGGCCTGAACTGGCCGCCTGCGGGCTTCACGCTGCGCCACTATGAGGCGCTGGCCGCGTCGCCGTTGTGGACGCAGGCCGCCCTGCGCTCGCTCATTGTCGGCTTCGGAGCCGCCGTGTGCGCGATGCTGATCGGAACGCCCGCTGCATTTCTGCTCGTTCGTTCCAATCTGCGCGGCAAGTCGCTGATGCTGGCTTTTGTGCTGTCACCGATCATCATCCCGCGCATGATCATCGCCGTCGGGATGTTCTATTTCTTCTCTAAGGTGGGACTGGTCGGCACATCCTTCGGCCTCATGCTGGGCCACACCGTCATCGCAGTGCCATATGTAGTGATGACGATGATGGCTGTGCTGCGTAACTACGACACGCGACTGGACGCCGCCGCCCAGAGCCTGGGGGCACGGCCTTGGCAGACGCTGCGCTACGTCACGTTCCCGATCCTCATGGCGGGACTCATGTCGTCCTTCCTGTTCGCTTTCGCGACCTCTTTCGACGAACTTACGATCGCGCTGTTCGCTTCCGGCGGCATGAGCTCTACGCTGCCCAAACAGTTCTGGGATGAAGTGACGCTCCAGATCTCGCCCGTTATCGCGGCGGTTTCCACCTGCCTGTTCGTCTTCATCGCGGCCCTGATCTGGATCGCGGACGGGCTGCGCCGGCTCAGCATCGCGCGCTAAGCGTCGACCTGTTATTTACTTCCACAAAGGAAATCTCATGAACGCATCACGCCTGCGAGGCATTTTCCCCGCGATTCCTACGCCGGTGAACGCGGACGACTCTATTAATGTGCCGGCCACTAAGGCACTGATGGCCTACCTGCTCAAGCAGGGCGTGGATGGGATTGTGCCGCTGGGAGGCACCGGCGAATACGGCGCCCTGGCGCGCGAAGAGCGTGTGAAAATGGCAGCCCTGTGCGTCGAAGCGGCGGCCGGCAAGGTGCCCGTTATTCCCGGCGTGCTCGATCCCGGGTTCCATGATGCGATGCAGTCGGGCCAAGCCCTGGCCAGCATCGGCGCCGACGCGTTAATGGTGCTGACGCCCTACTACACCACGCCCACCCAGGCCGGCATCCGCGACTACTTTATGCGCTATGCCGACGCCTCGCCGGTGCCGATCATGATCTACGAAATTCCCTACCGCACCCGCGTCGCGATCGCGCCCGAGGTGCTGCACGAGCTCTCGCGACACGAGCGCATTATCGGCATGAAGGCCTGTAACACAGACATGTACCACTTCCTGAAGGTCATGGACGGCGTGTCCGATTCCTTTGCAGTCTTCAGCGGCGAGGATACGCTGTTCCCGCTGCACGTTGCCGCTGGCGCCAGAGGCGGGATTGTCGTTACTGCGAGCCTGATCCCGCGTACCTGGCGCGCCATCTACGACGAGGCCTCCTGCGGCCAGGTTGCCAAAGCGATCGAGATGCACCGTCAACTGATCCCGTTACTGAACATGACCTTCGCTGAGACGAACCCCGGGCCGATTAAGTCGGTGATGGACCTGATTGGTGTAGATGCGCCGCTGGTGCTGGACCCGCTGGTGGCACCGGCGGCCGAGCTGCAGACCCGACTGCGCGGCGAAGTAACACGCTGCCTGCAGACCGAGGCAGCCTTCGCGACCTGAGCCGAGGAATGCCACCACTGGCAGAGCAATATCCTCTCCAGAGTCCTGCTGTCCACGGCCGACGCGTTGGCGAAGCAGCGCCATGCGTGGAGGGCATCATGTTGTTCGCCCACGGCGGGCAACAGGTGGAAAATGCCTCCGGTCTGCTGGAGGTGCTGCCTTCCGTGCAGGATACGGCGGACGCCAGTTTTGACGTCTTCGTGAGCAGGCGCGCCAAGGCAGCGCCGTCGACAAGGGGCGTGCCGTGCGCGCCGAGGCCATGGTGCTGAGCCTTGGATGTCAACGCAACCCATCCTTGGCGAATCTGTAGAGTGTCACTGAAGTCTAAAGTCTAAAGCCGCTGCGCGGACAAGTTTTAGATCAGCCTCTGCTCGCGGCACCCGCCGGCATCAACGCTGGACGCTGAAGGCCTTTCGTTCGACCGGCACGATAGAATGCAGCGCCTATGAAACCAGCTAAGACCGTGACCGAGAAAGCCGCCATCGAGCGCCCTACTCGGTCGTCGCTTTTCGTTGGATCGACCGAGAAAGCCTTCAAAGTGCTGGAGGCCTTCAATGGCCCGAGTCGGCGTATGTCCATGGCGGAGATAGCACGCGCTGCTGAGCTCGACCGCAGCGCAACGCAACGGCTGGTCTACACGATGGAAAAGCTGGGGTACCTGCGGCGCTTGCCCGAATCTCTGCTTTACGGCTTGACCTCCAAAGTGCTGCAGCTGTCGTACAACTACTTGCGCGCCAATGAACTGATCGACAAGGCCTCACCCTTTCTGCTGGATATTAGCCACACGCTGCGCGAAACCACCAACCTGCAAGAACTGGATGGCCACGAGATTGTCTTCCTGGCCCGCTTCCCAGGGCGGCACCTGGTGAAAGATTTGGCGGTAGGCAGCCGCCTGCCGGCCATGTTCACAGCTTCTGGCTGCGCTATCCTGTCGCGCTTCAGCGAAGCCGAACGCGTCGAGGTGTTGAAGCAAACGCCGCTGGTGCCAATCACGCCCTTCACCGAAACTGATCCCGGCAAGCTGCTGGAGCGCATCCGTGTGGCGTCTGAAAAGGGCTATGCGATCGTCGCCAATCAAACTGTGTTGGGAGACATCTCGGTTGCAGCGCCCATCACCGACCATCGCGGCATGGCCGTCGCAGCTATCAACATCTCGGTGCCCACCACGCGCTGGACCCTGGCAACTGCAGAGGCCAAGCTTGCCTCGCACGTGCAGGTGGCGGCGGCGTCAATCTCGCAGTTGAAGCCGGTGAACTTCGGAGTGAAGTAAGGACCCGTGATTGGATCCTACGTTGTAGCGCTTCTTCCGACAGCGTTGTTGTCGCCGTCCGACAATTGACCTCTGGGGATGCGGACAAAAACTTGGACTACCAGGAGGTAGTTCATGTATTCCTACGAAGACAGAGTCCGAGCCGTTGAGCTCTTCATCAAGCTGGGCAAACGCGTCAGGCCAACCATCCGTCAGCTGGGTTACCCAACCAAGAATTCCTTGAAGGGCTGGTTCCGTGAGTACGAGCAACGTCTCGATTTGCCAATGGGCTATGCAGGCCGGGAACCCAAGTTCTCGCAGGCTCAGAAGGAGGCGGCTGTCGAACACTATCTCACTCACGACCGATGCATCGCTGCCACTATGAGGGCATTGGGCTCTCCATGTCGAGGGACGTTGACCGTATGGATTCGAGAGGCCCTACCTGAGACAAGAAGAGCTGTCGTTGGCAGTCTGGGCCAACGAAGGTATTCCGAGACTTTGAAGCAAGCGGCAGTCCTGGAGCTTTGCACTCGGCAGGAAAGTGCGCAGGCTGTGGCCGATAAATTAGGCGTGTGTCGACCGACCTTGTACAACTGGAAGAACCAACTTCTGGGACATGAGGCACCCGCATCCATGAAACACACGAACCAATCCCAGCCAGAGCGAGAGCGGGAGGAGCTCGAGAGCCAACTTGCCTCGCTGCGGCTCGAGGTCCGGCAACTGCGGCTCGAACAGGACCTCTTGAACAAGGCCAATGAACTGTTAAAAAAAGGCCTGGGCGTCGATCTGCAACTCCTGTCCAACCGGGAGAAGACACTGCTGATTGACGCCCTCACGGAGCACTATGGCCTGCCAGAGCTCCTTGCCCAGTTGAGTCTTGCACGTAGCTCGTACTTCTACCATCGGGCTCGTATGGCGGTGGGCGACAAGTACCTCTCGGTGCGGCAATCCATCACCGACATCTTTGAGTCGAACCATCGCTGCTACGGCTAACGCCAGCCGAACTCGAAGGCATCTTCCAGCAGTTCAAGAAGTCGGTTCTTGAGCGCGCCCTGGGCGCCGAGATGAGTCACCACCTGGGCTACGCGCCCGGCCAGGCCAAGCCCGAAGGGGCTGCCCCCAATCACCGCAACGGCAAGAGCGCCAAGACCGTGCTGACCGACGTCGGCGCCTTGCGCATCGACGTTCCCCGCGACCGCGAGGGCTCGTTCGAGCCGCAGCTCATTGGCAAGCATGAGCGCCGCTTCACCGGCTTTGACGACAAGATCATCGCCATGTACGCACGCGGCATGACGGTGCGCGAGATCCAGGGCTTCCTGACCGAGATGTACTCGGTCGATGTCTCGCCCGATCTCATCAGCAGCGTCACCGACGCGGTGATGAGCGAGGTCACTGCCTGGCAGACGCGCCCGCTTGAGCCCATGTACCCCGTCGTGTTCTTCGACGCGCTGCGGGTCAAGATCCGCGAGGACGCTGTCGTTCGCTCCAAGGCCGTGTACCTGGCTCTGGGCGTACTGCCCGATGGCAGCCGTGACATCCTGGGAATCTGGATCGAGAACACCGAAGGTGCCAAGTTCTGGATGAAGGTGTTCAACGATCTGAAGACGCGCGGAGTCCATGACATCCTGATCGCCGTGACCGATGGCAGAAACCACTGCCCGGCCTGTGGTTCACTCCGATCGTGGTGGCCACTACCGCTGGCCAGGCTGGCTATCCAGAATGAGTAATGCGAACCTCACTCGCTCGATGTCTCGCAAGGCATGCTCTCCTGACAACGCCGCTTGCGAGGGCTTCTTCGGTCGGTTGAAGAACGAGCTGTTCTATCCTCGGGACTGGAAGAGCACCACCGTTGAACAATTCATCGCAGTAGTTGATTCCTACATCCGCTGGTACAACGAGAAGCGGATCAAGATATCCCTTGGCTCTCTCAGTCCCATCGAATACCGGGAGAGCCTTGGGCTTGCGGCATAAAACCAGTCCAAGTTTTTATCCGCACCCCCGTTCTCCAAAACTGAAGGACGGCAGCCAGCGGCGGGTTCAACCGGTCGACGCAACACACTAAGAGCCGCTCAGGCCGAAGGAGTGTTGGACATGAAACAGCGACCGCGGATCTACTACTCGGACAGCCAGAAGGCGCTGATGTGGGCGCGCTGGAAGGAGGGCTGGACGTTGCATGAGATCGGTAAGATCTTCGACCGATCTCACTCGTCGATCCACAGGGTCATTGCGCAGACCGGTGGGATTCGCCCACCAGATCGCCGCCGTTCACGGCTCGCACTTACGCTGGCTGAGCGGGAAGAGATTTCACTCGGATTGGCGCTTGGCCAGTCGATCCGCTCTATCGCCGCCCAGATTGGCCGAGCGCCATCCACGGTCAGTCGTGAGATCGAACGCAACGGCGGGCGCATCGGTTATCGGGCCAGCTATGCCGACAGCGCTGCATGGGATCGCGCACATCGCCCGAAGCATTCCAAACTGACTCAGGATCGGGCCCTTGCGCGCATCGTGGCCGGCAAGCTGCGACTGCTGTGGTCACCCGAGCAGATCGCCGGCTGGCTCAAGCATACTTATCCATGCGACGAGAGCCAGCACGTGTCACACGAGACCATTTACCGCAGCCTGTTCATTCAAGCGCGCGGCGCCTTAAAGAAAGAGCTGCTGGCGCACCTGAGACGTACGCGTGGCATGCGGCGCTCTCGCCACTACACGCAGAAGACGGCAATCCATGGGCAGATCGTTGATGCCGTCTCGATTAGCGAGCGCCCAGCCTCTATCGAGGATCGTGCAGTGCCTGGGCACTGGGAAGGAGACTTGGTCTTCGGCAGCGCCAACAGCCAGATCGCGACGCTGGTCGAGCGCCAATCGCGATATGTGATGTTGGTGAAGCTGGAGGGCAAGGACTCGCAGACGGTCGTCGACGCGCTCATCAAGAATGCTCGCAAGTTGCCACAGGAGCTCTACAAATCACTGACTTGGGATCGAGGTACGGAAATGCATGGCCACAAGCGATTCACGATGGCCACTGATATCCAGGTCTACTTCTGTGATCCGCAAAGCCCTTGGCAGCGTGGAAGCAACGAGAACACGAATGGGCTGCTCAGGCAGTACATGCCGAAGGGCATTGACATCTCGGGGGACTCGCAGCTTCAGCTCAACGCGATCGCGAGACAATTGAACGAGAGGCCGCGCAAGACGCTTGGCTTCCAGACGCCCGCTGAGATGTTCAGCGAACTTGTTGCGTCGACCGGTTGAATCCGCCGC
>NZ_MWOK01000033.1 GCF_012932145.1 Acidovorax sp. SRB_14
GGCGGCGACAGCGGCTTCGTGTTTGCGGGCTTCCTGCCCGTCAAACAGGCCGAGCGCGCTGCGGCCGTGCAGCGCCTGGCGCTGGAGCCACGCTGCGTGGTGCTGCTCGAGGCGCCGCACCGCATCGGCGAGCTGGCGCAGGCACTGGCCGTGCTCGGCGAGCGTCCGGTGACGCTGGCGCGCGAGCTCACCAAGCAGTTCGAAGAGGTCACGACCCAGAGCGCGCACGCCCTGGCGGCCTGGCTCGACGGCGCACCGCAGCGCGTGCGCGGCGAGTTCGTGGTGCTGCTGCACCCCGCGCCCGCGCCCGAAGGCGACCACGACAGCCTGCGCGTACTGCAGCTGCTGCTGCAGGAGCTGCCGCTCAAGACCGCCGTGCGCCTGGCCGCCGAGATCACGGGCGCGCCGCGCAATGCGCTCTACGACACGGCGCTGGCGCTGCGGCGCGAAGCGGACGGCGAAGGCTGATCCGCCAGGGGCTGGGCCGCAGGCTCTGGGGGCCGGATCGGAAAATTCCAGTCAAAAGTGCCTCAAACCTAATACCAGCAAGCGCAAGCAGCTCTATTTTTGATAGTTCTGCAATCGGCTGGGCCGCGCGCGCCAACGCGCACCGGCCCGGGTGTTCACCCCGTCAGTGCGTCCGGTGTGCGCAGGCCAGCCCCGAGGCCACGCCCCCGAACAGGTCGCCCTCGACCTGCGGCGTGTCGGGAAACGCGCGCCCCAGCGCCTGGCGCAGCGGCTGCAGCGCCGACGATCCGCCCGTGAGGTAGATCGCGTCGATGCGCTGGGGCGCCAACCCCGCCAGCTGCAGGCAGGCACCGGCGCATTCGACCACCTTGCCCAGCAGGGCGTCGAGGTGCTGCGCCAGGTGCGCGGGCGTGAGCAGCGCGCCCAGGCCCCGCTCGACCCAGTCCAGCGCCAGCGTGGTGTCCGCGCCCTGCTGCGACACGGCGATCTTGCCGCGCTCCACCGCATCGGCCACGCGGTGCCCCAGGCGCTGCTGCAGCACCGCCATCAGGCGTGCGTGCAGCGCCGTGTCGCTGTAGTCGCCGCGCAGGGCCTGGGCGTCGCGCAGCATGCGCGGCGCGTACAGCCACTGGATCAGGTGCCAGGTCGAGAGATCGTGGAACACCCAGCTGGGCACCTCGCGGCCCTGCGGGCCTGTGTGGCCCAGGCCCAGCAGGGGCATCACGCGCGCCAGGCTGAGCTTGTGGTCGAAGTCGGTGCCGCCGATGTGCACGCCGGTGGTGGCCAGCACATCACCGCTGCGGTCGGCGCGCGCCCGGCGCTGCGGCCCCAGCCGCACCACGGTGAAGTCGGATGTTCCGCCGCCGATGTCGACCACCAGCACCAGGGTTTCGCGTGCGATGCGCTGCTCGTAGTCGAGCGCCGCGGCGATGGGCTCGAACTGGAATTCGACCGCGCCCAGCCCGGCATCGCGCGCCGCCGCGCGCAGCGCCTCCTGCGCCTGCCGGTCGCGCTCGGGGTTGCCGTCGACAAAATGCACCGGCCGCCCCAGCAGCACGCGCCCGGGCATGCCGCCGAGCGTGCGGCGTGCCTGCTCGGCCAGCATGCGCAGGAAGATCGCAATGATGTCCTGGTAGCTCACCGCCGTGTTCTGCACCACGGTCTTGTCCTGCAGCAGAGCGCTGCCCAGCAGGCTCTTGAGCGAGCGCATCAGCCGCCCTTCGGTGCCCGCTAGGTACTGGGCCACGGCATCGCGGCCAAAGTGCGTGCGCTGCTCCTCGGTGTTGAAGAACAGCGCGGTCGGCAGCGCAGTTGCCGCGCCTTCGAGCGCTAGCAAGCGCGCGGGAGCATCGCCCTCCCGCACGGCCATGGCCGAATTGGAAGTGCCGAAATCGATGCCGAGGGTGGTGTCGTGCAAGAGAGCCATGGTGTCGCGAGAAAACGATTGCCATCCCTGCGCCGCTCGGCGCTGGCTGCAGTGAAGGGGGGTGAGAGGAGAAGCGTCAGAATGGAAAAAGCCCTTGAGCTTCGAAAACTCAAGGGCTTTTGCGTTTGGTGGGGACTCTACCGAAAGAAGCTCCGAAACCCGCACGGATTCTAGAAACTACTCTTATGACAGCACCAAAGTTGCCCCTAGGGCAGGGACTCCATTATCAATCATCCAAACATCGCCCGAAGGTCAGTGGGGTGTTCCAAGCACCGAAACTGCAGGCAAAAAACCCTGATCCCCCTGAAGTCAACGCAGAACGAACACTGCGCCTTTGTCGGGAATGGTCAGTTGCACTTACTCCTGCAGACGGGCACAGGCGCGCGCCAGACGGCGGCAACCCTCGTCGATCATTTCCATCGACGTGGCGAACGAGATGCGGAAATATTCAGGAACGCCATAGGCCTCCCCCTGCAGCAGCGCCAGACCTTCAGTGTCCAGCAGGTACAGCACGAACTCGTTGCTGTTGTTCACCGCCCAGCCCTCGGCGGTGCGTTTGCCCATCAGGGCGGCGCACGAGGGGAAGACGTAGAACGCGCCTTCGGGCACGTGGCAACTGATGCCGGGGATGGCGTTGAGCTTCTGCACCACGATGTCGCGCCGCTGCTGAAAGATGGCGGTTCGCTCGCGAATGTAATCCTGTGGTCCGCGCAGCGCCTCCAGCGCCGCCGCCTGAGCGATGGAAGAAGGGTTGGAGGTGCTCTGCGACTGCAACTTCACCATGGGCTTGATCAGCGCAGTCGGCCCGGCGCCATAGCCGATGCGCCAGCCGGTCATGGCATAGGCTTTGGAGACGCCATTGATCGTCAGGGTTCGCTCCTTGAGCGCGGGCTCCACCTGGGCCGGCGTGACGAATTCACGGCCATCGTAGAGAACATGCTCGTAGATGTCGTCGGCCATCACCCACACATGGGGGTGGCGCACCAGCACGTCGGTCAGCGCCTTCATCTCGGCACGACTATAGGCAGCGCCGCTGGGGTTGTTGGGTGCGTTGAGTACCAGCCATCGGGTGCGCGGGGTGATGGCGCGCTCCAAGTCGGAGGGCTGCAGCTTGAAGCCCTTGTCGGGTGGGCAGGGAACGAACACCGGCACGCCGTCGGCCAGCACTGCGATGTCGGGGTACGACACCCAGTAGGGTGTGGGCACGATGACCTCGTCGCCGGCTTCCAGTGTGCACATGAAGGCATTGAAGATCACCTGCTTGGCGCCCGTGCCGACAATCACCTCGGTCGACGCGTACTGCAGCCCATTGTCACGGCGAAACTTCTCGGTCACCGCCTCGCGGAGCTCGGGCGTGCCGCCCACGTCGGTGTACTTGGTCTTGCCCTCGCGCATGGCGCGTATGGCGGCCTCCACCACGTTGTCAGGGGTGTCGAAATCGGGTTCGCCGGAGGTCAATCCGACGATATCGCGGCCAGCGGCGCGCAACTCGCGGGCGCGCTGCCCCGCCATGGAACTGGGTGAAGGTTGGATGCGGTTGAGTCGTGCGGAAATGCGCAGCATGAAGATCTCCTGTGTGGCTGAAGCTGTCACGGTCGGCTTGTCGGGAGCAGCGGTTCAGGCGGCCGGGCGGGCAGTGCTCCGCCAGGGGCTTGTCCGAGCTCCTTTTTTGGGGTGAACGAAGACGGGGAATGCGCTAGGGGCTGAAGTCGCCGCGCGCGCGCAAATAGGGAATGAGCCCCCCAGCGTTCAGCATTTCCAGCATGAATGGCGCAATGGGGTCGCAAGGCAGGGTGGTGTCTTCCGCTACGTCGAGCAGCAACGTGCCGGCCTCATCTCGGCGCAGCAGCAGGGGTGTGCCCTCGGCAATGCCGCTGGTGTCGGCAGTGACGGCGCACAGGCCGTTGTTCATCGCATTGCGCAGGTAGGTGCGTGAAAAGCTCTTGGCCACTACGGCGCGGATGCCAGCGCCCAGCACCACTGTGACGGCGACCTCCATGGCCGAGCCGCAGCCGAAGTTGTGGCCGGCTACCAACACGTCGCCGCAGCGCACCGTATCGGCGAAGCCCGGGACCGCGTCTTCCAGCAGATAGCGGCGCAGTTGCAGCGGGTCGATGGTTTCCTTCTTGCGCCGCGACGAGATGATGTAGTCGGTGTTGACGTCATCGCCCAGCACCCGGGCACGGCCGTGGAGAGGCAGCAGGCTCATGCTTGGCTCCCTTGCTGCACTGTGCCGAAGTAGCCGCTGGCGGCGGCCGCACCACAAGAGCGCGGCGAGGCCAGCACGATGGAGGCCGCCGCATTGCCCATGCGGCCTTTGAAGTTGCGATTGGCGGTAGAGATGACGGTCTGTCCATCGGCCGGCACCGTGCCGCAGGTGCCGCAGCAGGAGCCGCAGCCAGGAGGCTGCAGCTCGGCGCCCAAGGCGGTGAAGGCGGCTAGCATGCCGTTGACCTCCATCGCGCGGCGGATGCTTTCCGACGCCGGGGTGACGACGAGGCGAACGCCCGGGGCCACGCCACCGCGCGCCTGCAGTTCGTCGAGCGCCTCGCGGTAGTCCTTGAGCCGACCGCCGGTGCAAGTACCCAGGTAGACCATGTCGACCGGGGTAGGAGGCAGGGAATCGATATCAACCACGTTATCCACGCGATGCGGCAGCGCGGCCTGGGGCCGTACCGAGTCCAGCGCCAGGGTGATGCTAGAGGTGTAGTGTGCGTCGGGGTCGGCCTGGACGGGCTCATAGTCCGCGCCGGCCGCACCGGGCAGTTGCGCGAGCCAGCGCGCCGTGGTGTCGTCGTAGGGGAAGATGCCCGCCTTGGCGCCGAGTTCGACAGCCATGTTGGCCAACACGATTCGGTCTTCCATGTCCAGCGTCGCCACACCCGAACCCTGGAACTCCATGGCCCGGTAGTTGGCACCGTCGGCGCCGCGGAGGCGCGCCAGGGTCAGCGCCACATCCTTGCCCGACACACCAGGCGCCAGGCAGCCGGTCAGGGTGACGCGCATGGTCTCAGGCACCTTGAGCCAGACCTTGCCGCATAACATGACACCGGCCAGATCGGACGAGCCGATGCCGGTGGCAAAGGCGTTCGCCGCACCGTACGAGGTACTGTGCGAATCGGCCCCCACCAGCAGCCGGCCCGGTCGGGCTTCGCCCGACTCCAGGATGCACTGGTGCCCGATACCGGCACCCGCCTCGATGGTCGCGATGCCATGGGTTAAGGCGTAGATCCGAGCACGTTGCTGCAACTCCTGCGCCTTGGGGCCGGAGGCCGGGCCGTAGTGATCGAGCGCGAACACCAAGCGCTGTGGTGCACACGGCACGGCACCAGGGCGGATGGCCTCCAGATAGTCCAGCGCCATGGGGATCGAGCCGTCTGTGCCCATGGCCAGGTCGGGCGTGCAGATGGCGATCTCGCCGGCCCGCACAGCCTTGCCGGCGGCGCGGGATAAAATTTTTTCGGCAATCGTCTTTCCGTGCATGCCCTCAGTATCAAAGCACCCTGGGCAAATGAAAAGCGATTTAATATCGTGGAAAGGCATGAATAAAATTCATGTTTTTCTGCGTTTTTCGGGCGGCAGATCTTCCACCGGTTTAGCAAAGTCGCACATGCGCACGCACAGCTGCGCGAACCGCGCGCTGAAGCCGGCGATCTCATCACTCTCGCGGTAGATGGCGTGATACAGAATGGCGGGGCTCGGATGCTCCAACCGGATCTGTTGTAGCAGCCCGCGCGCCACATGGTCGCGGAAGTACAGCGCAGGCAGGTAGCTGATGCCGAAACCCGAGGCGGTAAGGGCCGCCAGCGCCACCAGACTGTTGCCGGCATAGGTTTTTTTCACCGACAGCCGCTGCTCCTGAAACCACTGGTCATATACAGCGTCAACCCCCGACTTGCCGGTCTGCGCCAGGATCGGGAAGCCGGCCAGTTGCGTCAAGGAGAGCGCCTTGGTGCGCGGCACCATGCCGGGGCGGCACATCCAGGCCAGCTCCATCTTCTGCAGCGGTACGGCCATGGTGCCGGTGCCGCCGAACACCGGCGGCACGATGGCGAAGTCGATAGCGCCAGCCGCCAGTTTCTCGCACAGCACGGTGCTCAGATCCACCTCGGGCTCGAAAGAGACGTCTGGGTATTCGCTGCGGAAGGCCTCGACCAGGCGCGGCAGCCAAGTCAGCGCTACCAGCTCAGTGACCCCCACGCGGAACCGCCGTACTGCCAATTCGGCCCGTCCCATCCGGTCGAGCAACTGGTTGCGCTGGTCCAAGATGGTATGGGCGTACTCCACCACCTCGACACCGCGCCGTGTCAGCCGCGCGCTGCGCAGCGAACGATCGAATAGCGAGACGTTGAACACGGCCTCCAGCTCGGTGATGCGCTTGGAGATGGCCGATTCGCTGGTGTACAGCTTTTCCGCTGCCGCGGCGAAGGTGCCGAGTTGTGCGACCCAGTAGATGGCCTCCAGCTGTTTGAAACTGACCATTGGCGGCTCCGTGGTGCGGCATGTGGACAGCCACAATACTTGAAATTATTTCATCATATTAGACCAGTTTTAATCGCTTTTTATTTATTCTGCAGGCTTACATACTGCCGTTGCGCAGCGCGTACGGAGAAGCCGGATCCGCCGGAATGCCGACGTGCCGCTGGTCGACTGAGACAACCCATGCAACAGGAGAGAGGCCAATGACCGATTTTCCCCCCGCCACGCAATGGCCACCCGGCTGGCGCATCAACCCGTCGCCCCCCAGCGTGCCGGCCGACATCGTGGCAGCCTTCCGCGACATGCCGGTGGCCGCTATCGGCGATGCCATGAGTCGCAACATCGGCGCCTACGGCCTGCGCCAGTACCACGCCCGGCTCGATGAAGTCCTCTGCGGCCCGGCCATCACCATCCGAGTGCGCCCCGGCGACAACATGATGATCCACAAGGCGCTGATGATGGCGCGTCCGGGCGACGTGCTGGTGATCGACGGCGGCGCCGACGTGACCCAGGCCTTGGTCGGCGGGCTGATCCGCACCACCTGCGTGGCCAAGAAGGTCGCCGGTCTGGTGCTCGACGCCGCCGTGCGCGACGTGGCCGAATGGGCCGAAGAAGGGATGCCCATCTTCGCGCGCGGCCATACCCATCGCGGCCCGAGCAAGGATGGACCAGGCGAGATCAACATCCCCATCGCCTGCGCCGGCATGGCTGTGATGCCGGGCGACCTGATCGTGGGCGATGCCGACGGCGTGATCGCCATTCCTGCGGCCGAAGCCGCCGAGGTGCTGGAAAAGACCCGTGCGCACCTGCGCAAGGAGGCGGTGATCCGCGAGACCAACCGAACCGGCACTGCCGATCCCGAGCGCTTCGACGCTGTTCTTCGTTCGAAGGGCTTGCCAGTCTGAAGAGATGACGCGGAGCAAACGGGTTGCATGAAGACCGCATAGCGATGACTCCAGCTGCACCTTGGCGATCTCTATGTGAAATTCCAACCAACCCTGACCCGTGTTTTCCATCCCATCATGCGCAGCGAAACGGCACAGTAGCGCCACGTGATCCAGGCCACCAAGGTCCCCGTGGACTGAACCGCCCGCCTCGCCCCCTCCCCCTACCCTTAAGAGAGACAAAAAGATGAAAAAGAAACACCTGCCTGCCGCCCTGCTGGTCTGCGTCCTGGGCCTCTTCGGTGCGTCCGCGCACGCCCAGGCGACCGACTATCCGCAACGAGCCGTGCGCATCGTCGTGCCCTTCGCCGCCGGCGGCTCCACCGACGTGGTGGCCCGGGTGTTGGCCGACAAGCTCGGACAGGAACTCAAGCAGCCCTTCGTGGTGGACAACCGCGCTGGCGCGAGCGGCAACATCGGTGCGGATGCGGTGGCGAAGGCCGCCCCCGACGGCTACACGCTACTGATGGGCACTACCGGCATCCTGTCGATCAACGAGCACCTCTACAAGAAGATGAGCTACAGCCCGGCGCGTGACCTGGTGCCAGTGATCTACACCTCGCTGATCGCCAATATCCTGGTGGTGTCACCTACTGTGCCGGCGACCAACGTGGCCGAACTGATTACCCTCGCCAAGAGCACGCCGGGTGCGCTGAGCTTCGCCTCCTCGGGGGCGGGCAGTTCCACCCACCTGTCGGGCGAACTGTTCAAGGCCATGACCAGCACCAACATCATCCACGTGCCTTACCGCGGCAGCGCCCAGGCCATCACCGACGTGGTTGCCGGCCAAGTGACCATGCTGTTCGACAACGCGCCTTCTTCCATACCCTTCGTGCGGGATGGCAAGCTCAAAGCGCTGGCAGTGACCAGCAAGAAGCGCCTGCCCAACTTGCCCGACGTGCCGACACTCGAAGAAACTGGAGTGACAGGCTACGAGTCACTCTCCTGGAGCGGCATCGTCGCGCCAGCAGGCACGCCCAAGGCGGTGGTGCACAAGCTTAACCAGGCGATCGACCGCATCCTGAAGATGGAAGACGTGCGCCAGCGCTTTGCCAGCCTGGGCGTGGACCCGGTCGGCGGCCCTCCGGAGGCCTTCGCGCGCCAGATCAAGGCCGAGACCGTGAAGTGGGGTGAGATCGTTAAATCTTCCCACATCGTGCTGGACTGATACCCACCCCGCTTGCCCTATTGAGCCTTTCGCAGTTCATGACATCGTCTTTCCCTCGAAGGACGGTGTCATTCTTTATGAAGCTATCGATAGTTCAGTAGTAAGTTGTAGCTTTGCGCCTGCGCGCATTTTTTTCATCAACGTCAGCACTGACACCACGGTTCAGTTGCCCATGAAGAGCGGGTTGGACGCGCCCGTGTGAGCGCTCGAGCACCCTACCCCCGCATCTGGACCAAGCTGTCCAACGACCGAGCCGAGGCCCTGCGACTCTGGGCACAGCGTGAAGGCGTGCGGGAAGACGATTCGACGCGCCTCCTTTCCGTTGTGGCCCGCTGCTATGTGCGTGAGGTCTTCCCCACCAAGAGCGTGCAGACCCGGCGCAACAACGACAAGGAACTCGCCAACCTGCTGCGCGTGTTCGGCCACATGCCGATGGACGCCATCGCCCCCATGCACATCCGCGAATACCTCGACATGTTCGAGTTTTGCCCTTGAGCTTTTCCTGAAGTTCTTCTTGATGATGGACCTGGTCGAGAGGGGCGATACCTCGAAAAAGGTCCGCAACGTCCACACGATTCCGGAGTTGTGGGCACTTGTAACCCCTGCGCACAAAGCGCTCATCGCCGGTATGTTTCGGAACTCCACTGGCCCCGAGATTCGCCTTCAAGTCTTTGAAGAGGCGCTGCGACACCTAGGCGATAAGCCATTCGTTCAGTGGCGGTATGTTTATGAGTTCCCGTCCCGTCAACTGATGTCACATGGCGCGATCAGTATCGTGATCGACGCCGTTGGGCACGCTGCGGAGTACGTCATTAAAAGAACGCGTGCTCGACAACTGGGTTGCGATAGCGAATCACAGGCTGCCTGAAACAGAATTGTAGAAATTTGGCCCGAGATGTAGAAACGCCCCAGAACCCTTTCGGGCGCTGGGGCGCATGCTGACTGGTGGCCTGGGACGGAATCGAACCGCCGACACAAGGATTTTCAATCCTCTGCTCTACCGACTGAGCTACCGGGCCTAGCCTGAAATTATAACCAGAAAATTTGCGCCCAATTCCGGGAACGGAATTAATTGCGCTTGCCGCGCGCCAGATCGACCCCCAGCTGGCGCAGCTTGCGGTACAGGTGGGTGCGCTCCAGGCCGGTCTTTTCGGCCACGCGCGTCATCGAGCCGCCTTCGCGCGCCAGGTGGAATTCGAAGTAGGCCTTCTCGAAGCCGTCGCGCGCCTCGCGCAGCGGGCGGTCCAGGTCGAAGCCCTGGTGGGCGTGGGGCGCGGGGTCGGCGCCCATGGTCACGGGCAGGATGACCGGGGGCGCTGCACCGCTGCCGTCGGGCGCGGCAGCGGGCGCCGCCGCGGCCACTGCCGGCAGCGAGGCGCGCAGTGCCTGGCGGGCCAGGCCCTGCTCCACCGCCTTGAGCAGTTTTTGCAGCGTGATGGGCTTTTCCAGAAACGAGAACGCGCCAATGCGCGTGGCCTCGACCGCGGTGTCGATGGTGGCGTGCCCGCTCATCATGATGACGGGCATGGTGAGCAGGCCACCCGTGGCCCATTCCTTGAGCAGCGAAATGCCATCGGTGTCGGGCATCCAGATGTCGAGCAGAACCAGGTCGTAGCTGCCGTCCGCGCGCGCTGCGCGCGCCTGCGTGGCGTTTTCGGCCAGATCCACGCTGTGGCCTTCGTCGTTCAGGATTTCGGAGAGCAGGTCGCGAATGCCCAGCTCGTCGTCCACCACCAATATGTTTGCCATGTATGAAGTGCCTTGAAACTGCAGAGCACGATGTTGTTAAGACGCCACCGTGTGCCCAGTGGCGAATGATAGCGACACTTGAGCGCCGCGCACCTGACCGTCTTCCACCCGGTTGGCCATGTCCACGCGCGCGCCATGCTCGTCGGCGATCTTCTTGACCACCGCCAGCCCCAGGCCCGTGCCGCGGACCTTGGTGGTGACATAGGGCTCGAAGGCCCGCTGCAGGATGTGGGCAGGGAAGCCGCTGCCGCTGTCGCTGACCGTGAGGCGCACGCGGCCGCTGCGCTCGTTCCAGGCGGTCTGGATGCGCACGGGGGTGATGGGGTCGCCACTGGCGGCCGCGGCCTGCTCGGTGGCGTCCTGGGCGTTTTGCACCAGGTTGTGCACCACCTGGCGCAGTTGCTGCGCATCGCCCTGGATCGATGGACAGCGCGCGTCAAGTTCGGCCAGCACCGGCACGGGGGCGTTGTCGGCCTCGTAGAGGTGCAGCACATCGGTGATGAGCGCATTGAGGTCCAGGGGCAACAGCTCGGCCGCCGGCAGGCGGGCGTAGTCGCGGAACTCGTTGACCAGCCGCTTCATGGCATCGACCTGGTCGACGATGGTCCGCACCGACTTGGTCAACATGGCCTGCTCGGGCACGGGCAGCTTGCCCGAGAGCTTCATTTCCAGCCGCTCGGCCGACAGCTGGATCGGCGTGAGCGGGTTCTTGATTTCATGGGCCAGGCGCCGCGCGACCTCGCCCCAGGCCTGGGCGCGCTGGGCCGACACCATCTCGGAGATGTCGTCGAACACCAACAGCCGCGCGGCATCGGGCAGCTGCGCCCCGCGCGCCACCAGGCTGGTGGCGTGGTGCGCGACGCCATTGGGCGAAGCGTGCAGCTCAAACGACTGCTGCCAGTGCTCCAGCCCGTGGTGGCCCTGATGGGTCAGGAAGGCGTCGAACTGGCGTTGCACGGCGGCGCCGAAGTCGGCCAGGCCCGGCACCTCGGCCAGGGGCCGGCCTTCATACGCCGCCATGGGCGCGCGCAGGATGCGCGTGGCGCCGGGGTTGGACGAGCGCACGCGCCCCTCGGCATCGAGCACGATGATGCCGGCGGTGAGGTTGTCCATGATGGTTTGCAGGCGCTCGCGCGCGGCGTCGAGCGCGCCCATGCTTTTTTCGACGGCACCGCGCGCGTCGGCAAGCTGCTCGGTCATGAGGGCGAACGAGCGCGTCAGCCCGCCGAGTTCGTCGCGGCTTTGCAGCGCCGCCTTGGGGCTGAGGTTGCCCGCGGCCACCTCGCGCACGCCCTCGGCCAGCACCAGCAGCGGCCGTGCCAGCTGGTTGCCCAGCACCACGGCCAGCAGCACGGCGGCAAACACCGCCAGGAACAGGCTCAGCGTGAGCGTGCCGATGTACATGCGCCGCAGGCCGTCGCGCGCCAGCGCGCGCTCCTGGTATTCGCGGTTGGCCTCTTGCACGGCGATGGCATTGGCCACCAGCACGGGCGGCAGCGGCACCGTGACCTGCAGGAAGCGCGGCTCCACCAGCAGCCCCAGGCTGGATTCGGACACCGTGGCGATGGCCTTGACGCGCGCATCGGCCACCGAGGCGGGGGCGGCCACATCGTCGAGCCCTTCGATCTGCGCCACCGCGTTCTGCTGGCGCACGGTGCGCAGCTGCTGGCTGGACAGGCGTTCGGGGTTGAGGCTGAAGCGCGACTGGCCGGCGCTCGCGAGCAGCTGGCCCGATGCGCCCCAGAGGACTACGTCGGTCGCGCCCAGTTGGTCGCGGATGCGCTCCAGCACCAGGCCCGCCGCCGCGTTGGGCACCTGCGCCAGCTGCGCCGTGGCCGCGCGCGCGCGCGCCGCGGTCTCGCTGGCCTGGGTTTCGAGCGTCGCCCGCGCCAGGCTGACCCCTGCGTCCAGCGCGCCCTCGACCTTAACGTCGAACCAGCTCTCGATGGAGCGCGACACGAACTGGTAGGACACCACGTAAATCAGCAGCCCCGGCGCCAGCCCCACCAGCGCAAAGATGGCCGCCAGCTTGACCAGCAGGCGGCTGCCAAAGCGCCCGCGCCGCAGCCGCGCGGCCAGGCGCAGCCCCATCCATGCCAGCACGGCCAGCAGCAGCAGCGCCACCACCACGTTCACGCCAAAAAGCCAGGCGTAGTTGCGCTCGTACAGGGCGCGGTTGTTGGTCGCCAGCGTCAGCAGGAACATCAGCACCAGGCCGATGGCCACCATGACGGCGGCGCCCACGCCCACCGCCCAGCGCACGGCGCGCGAATGGCGTGCCAGGTCGGTGCCGGGCGTTTTCGGCGTCACCGCGCCGGCTCCAGACTGATGCGCTGGCTGCGGGCCAGCGTCAGGCTCCAGCCGCCACGGCCGAGCGCGCCGATCTGGAACGGCCGCGGCAGTTGCGTCAGGTCGAGGCGAAAGCGCAGCTGCACGTCGTACACCGTGTCTGGCGCGACGGCCGAGGGTTCGGCGATCTTCCAGCGCGCAATGCGCTGCATGGCGGCGAGCGCATCGGCCAGTTCGTCGTAGTTCTGGCCCAGCACCACGCCCAGGCCGGTCTTGTCAAAGGGCACGGGCGAGACGTTGAGGCGCCAGCGCCGCGTCAGCGGCTGGTAGCTCAGGCGCAGGTGGCGCACGGCCTGGGCGATGGGCTGGTCGTACCAGTACCAGCGCTCGCGCACCACCTCGGCCTCGGTCACGAAATACATCGGAATGCCCTTGTACAGCGCGTCCTCGGCGAGTTCAGGCAGGGCAAAGTGCAGCGACGCGTTCAGGTAGAGCCCCTCGGGGGTGCGCTCCAGCGCCATCTCGGAGATGTCCTGCGGCGCCTGCGCGCGCGCGGGCGCCGGCAGGCCCAGCAGCCCGCACAGCCACACCAGCGCCAGCAGCAGCGCCAGTCTGCGCCGGGGGGCGTGCGCCTCAGGCCGGAGATTTTTGCAACAGTGCGTAGAAGAAACCGTCATGCTCACCCGAGGGATTGTCCGGGACGGCGCCGGGATTGCCGCCCATGCCCGGCAACAAATGCCCTGGAGAGGGCAGCAGGCGGGCGTCGGTGTGGTGTGCAAGGAACGTTTTGACCTGCAGGTCGCCCTCGGCCCGGAACACCGAGCAGGTGCAGTACAGCAGGCGGCCGCCCGGGCGCAGCAGCGGCCACAGGGTGGCCAGCAGGCGCGCCTGGATCTGCGCCAGCTGCGCGATGTCGCTTTCGCGGCGCAGCCAGCGCACGTCGGGATGGCGTCGCACGATGCCCGAGGCCGTGCACGGCGCGTCGAGCAGGATGGCGTCGAAGGCCTGTCCGCCGCAGTGCTGCTGCCACCAGTCTTGCGGGCGCCCGGCGTCGGCGGCCAGCACCTGGGCCTGCAGCCCCAGGCGCTGCAGCGTGCCGTGGATGCGCTCGCAGCGCGCCGGGTCGATGTCCAGCGCCGTCACCTGCAGCGCGGCCTGCACGCCCGCCCACTCCAGCAGGTGCG
This sequence comes from Acidovorax sp. SRB_14, assembly GCF_012932145.1. Taxonomy (GTDB): domain Bacteria; phylum Pseudomonadota; class Gammaproteobacteria; order Burkholderiales; family Burkholderiaceae_C; genus Simplicispira. The sequence continues at coordinate 13,708 of NZ_MWOK01000033.1, forward strand.
CCGTCTTGCCCCCGGGAGCCGCACAGGCGTCGAGCACGCGCAGCGGCTGGCCCAGGTCCAGGCCCGACAGCAGCAGCGGCGCCGCCAGCTGCGCCGCGGCATCCTGCACCGATACCCAGCCCTGCTCGAAGCCCGGCAGCGCCTGCACCGGCAGCGCACGGCGCAGCACCAGGCCGCTGTCTCCGACCTCGTATGCTTCACTATTAATAGCTGATAGCGATTGCTGGTATTGGACTACAGTGGTTTTTTGCTTGTTAACCCGGAGCACCATGGGGGCCTGGCTGTTGTTGGCCCGCAGGATCTGCTGCCAGTGCTGCGGGTGGTCTTTTTGCAGCCGCTGAACCCACCAGCGCGGGTGGTTCCACTGTGCCTGCAGGTCGCGCTGCGTGGCCTGCCGCAGGGCCTCGCGCTCGCGCAGGAAGCGGCGCAGGCAGGCGTTGACGAACGGGGCCTGGGCGCGCGCCGTGCTGTCGTGCTTGGCCGCCTCGACCGCCTGGTTCACCAGGGTGAAGGGCTCGTACGACTGCTGCGCGGCATCGCACAACAGCGCCAGCGCGGTGCACAGCAGGGCATCCACGCCGGGCGGCGGCGTGCGCGCCGCCAGCTGGCGGCGCAGCGCATCGGCCTGGCCCAGATGGCGCAGCACCTGGAACAGCAGGGCCTGGACGCCGGGGCGCAGCGCCGGGGGCACGGCGTCGAGGACGGCGGTGCCCGAGCGCCCCTGGCGGATGCCCTGCAGGGCCATGGCCACCTGCTGCAGCTGGCGCGACAAGGCCACGCCCTGCGGCGGCGCGGCGGCATCGCCGGCGCCCACGCCAGACGCCTGCGGAGCCCGCGGCGGCCGACGTGGCGCCGAGGAAGCAAAAGTGGGGGGTGTTTTTTTCATAGGGCACGCGCGGCCTGGAAGCCAAACAGCCAGGCCAGCAGCTGCGCCGGGAACTGGGCGATGGCGGCGTTGTACTGCGCCACCGCATCATTGAACTGCACGATGGCAGGGGTGTTTTGCGCCGCATGCTGCTCCCAGCGCTGCGCCCACGGGGGCACGGCCGGGCCAGGCGGCGGCGGGGGAGGATCTGGGTGCTCGGTGCCGGCCCACGCCGCTTCCAGCACCGTCAGCGCGGTGGACAGGGCCGCTGCAGCGTCTGCGTGCAAGGGCCGGGCCCGGGCCACGGCCAGCGAGGCGGTGAACTGCGTGGCGGCAGCCTGCAGCGCCTCGCGCAGGCTCTGGGCGGGTGCGCCGGCCTGCGCGGCATCGTATTCAGCGAGCATGGCCAGCAGGCGCACAAAGTGCGCATCGAGCCCGCCAAAGGCCTGCAGCACCGCGGAGCGCAGGCGCACCAGCCGGTTGTAGGCGCCCACGGCCCAGAACAGGGCCAGCGCCAACGCGATCCAGAAAATGGGCGAAGAAAACATGCACAGCTTCCAGCGCGGCGCACAGCACCGCGGGGTTCAGGGAATGGCCCATGAAAAAAGCTCCCGGCCTGTCGTTCTCATGACAGACCGGGAGCGTACAGCGACCGCCCGAAGGGCTTAGTCGGCAGCAGCGTCGCCGGCGTCTCCCACGGCCTCGGAAGCCGTCTCGGCCCCGGCCATTTCAGCCGCTTCGGCTTCGGCGATGGCGCGGCGCTCGGCGTCGTCCATGGCGTCCTTGACCTTGCGCGCCTGGTGGTAGGCCATGCCGGTGCCGGCCGGGATCAGGCGGCCGACGATGACGTTTTCCTTCAGGCCGCGCAGCTCGTCGCGCTTGCCCATGATGGCAGCCTCGGTGAGCACGCGGGTCGTTTCCTGGAAGGAAGCGGCCGAGATGAAGGAGTCCGTCGACAGCGAAGCCTTGGTGATGCCCAGCAACAGGTTGCTGTAGGTCGCGGGGATCTTGCCTTCGGCCTGCAGCGCATCGTTGGTGTTGAGGATCTCCGAGCGCTCGACCTGCTCACCCGCGATGTAGTTGGAGTCTCCCGTGGCTTCGACCACCACACGGCGCAGCATCTGGCGCACGATCACCTCGATGTGCTTGTCGTTGATCTTCACGCCCTGCAAGCGGTAGACGTCCTGCACTTCGTCCACGATGTAGCGCGAGAGCTCTTCGATGCCCAGCAAGCGCAGGATGTCCTGCGGGTCGGCCGGACCGTCCACGATCGACTCGCCGCGGTTGACCACCTGGCCTTCGTGCACCAGGATGTTCTTCTCCTTCGGCACGAGCTCTTCAGACACCTTGCCTTCAGGGTCGGTGATCTGCAGGCGGATTTTGCCCTTGGTCTCCTTGCCGAACGACACCGTGCCGGTGGCTTCCGCCAGCGTGCCCTTGTCCTTGGGCGTGCGGGCTTCGAACAGCTCGGCCACGCGCGGCAAACCGCCGGTGATGTCGCGGGTCTTCTGGCCTTCGATCGGAATGCGGGCCAGCACTTCGCCGGGGCCCACGTCCTGGCCATCGCGCACCTGGATCAGCGAGCCGATCTGGAAGCCGATCGTCACCGAGTGGTCGGTGCCGGGAATCTTCACTTCCTGGCCTTGTGCATCGACCAGCTTGACCTGCGGCTTGACCACCTTGGCGGAACCGCGGCGCTTGGGGTCGATCACGACCAGGGTCGAGAGACCCGTCACATCGTCGACCTGCTTGGCCACAGTGAGGCCTTCCTCGACGTTCTCGAACTTCGCCTGGCCGGCGAACTCGGTGATGATCGGGCGGGTCAGCGGGTCCCAGTTGGCCAGGATCGTGCCGGCCTTGATGGCCTGGTCGGCCTTCACCGCCAGCAGGGCGCCGTAAGGCACCTTGTGGCGCTCGCGCTCGCGGCCATGCTCGTCCTGGATGGTGATTTCACCCGAACGCGAAATCACCACCAGCTCGCCCTTGGTGTTGGTCACGTAGCGCATCGTGGCGTTGAAGCCGATGATGCCGTTGGACTTGGCTTCCACGCTCGACGCGATGGCGGCGCGCGAAGCGGCACCGCCGATGTGGAACGTGCGCATGGTCAGCTGCGTGCCCGGCTCGCCAATCGACTGGGCGGCGATCACACCGACGGCTTCGCCGAGGTTGATCAGGCCGCCGCGGCCCAGGTCGCGGCCGTAGCACTTGGCGCACAGGCCGTAGCGGGTTTCGCAGGTCAGCGCCGTGCGCACCTTCACTTCGTCGACGCCCGCGGCTTCGAGCTCTTCGATCAGGTCCTCGTCCAGCATCGTGCCGGCGGGCGCCAGCACGGCACGCGTTTCGGGGTGCAGCACTTCCTCGGCCGCAGTGCGGCCCAGGATGCGCTCGCGCAGCGATTCGATCACCTCACCGCCCTCGACGATGGCACGCATCAGCGCGCCGTTGGCGGTACCGCAGTCGTCTTCGGTCACCACCAGGTCCTGCGTCACGTCCACCAGGCGGCGCGTCAGGTAACCCGAGTTGGCGGTCTTCAGCGCCGTGTCGGCCAGGCCCTTGCGCGCACCGTGGGTCGAGATGAAGTACTGCAGCACGTTGAGGCCTTCGCGGAAGTTCGCGGTGATAGGCGTCTCGATGATGGAGCCGTCTGGCTTGGCCATCAGGCCACGCATGCCGGCGAGCTGGCGGATCTGCGCCGCAGAACCGCGGGCACCCGAGTCGGCCATCATGTAGATGGAGTTGAACGACTCCTGGTCCACCTCGTTGCCGTGGCGGTCGGTGGTCTTTTGCTTGGCCAGCTGGGCCATCATGACCTTGGAGACGTCGTCCCCGGCCTTGCCCCAGATGTCCACCACCTTGTTGTAGCGCTCGCCCGAGGTCACCAGACCGGAGACGTACTGCTGCTCGATCTCCTTGACCTCTTTTTCAGCAGCTTCAATGATGCTGGCCTTCTGTGGCGGCACCAGCATGTCCTCGATGGCGATGGAAATGCCCGACTTGGTGGCCAGGCGGAAGCCGTTTTGCAGCAGCTTGTCGGCAAACACCACCGTCTCCTTGAGACCGCATTTGCGGAAGGACACGTTGATGAGCTTGGAGATTTCCTTCTTCTTGAGCGCCTTGTTCATGTTCGAGAACGGCAGGCCCTTGGGCAGGATCTCGGACAGCAGGGCGCGACCGGCGGTGGTTTCGACCAGGCTGGTCGAGGGTTCGAACTCGCCCGTGGCCTTGTTCTTCGCCCACTCGGTCATGCGCACGTTGATCTTGGCCGAGAGGTCCACCTCGCCTGCGTCGAGCGCGCGCTGCACTTCACCGGTGTCGGCAAAGATCAGGCCTTCGCCCTTGGCGTTGATCTTGTCGCGCGTGGCGTAGTACAGGCCCAGCACCACGTCTTGCGACGGCACGATGGAGGGCTCGCCCGAGGCCGGGAACAGCACGTTGTTGGACGCCAGCATCAGCGTGCGCGCTTCCATCTGCGCTTCCACCGACAGCGGCACGTGGACAGCCATCTGGTCGCCGTCGAAGTCGGCGTTGAAGGCCGCGCACACGAGCGGGTGCAGCTGGATGGCCTTGCCTTCGATCAGGATGGGCTCGAAGGCCTGGATGCCCAGACGGTGCAGCGTAGGCGCACGGTTGAGCATCACGGGGTGCTCTTTGATGACCTCTTCGAGGATGTCCCAGACCACCGGCGTGCCGGATTCGACTTCCTTCTTGGCGGCCTTGATCGTCGTCGCGATGCCCATGGCTTCGAGGCGCGAGAAGATGAAGGGCTTGAAGAGTTCGAGCGCCATCAGCTTGGGCAGGCCGCACTGGTGCAGCTTGAGCGTCGGGCCCACGGTGATCACGGAGCGGCCCGAGTAGTCGACGCGCTTGCCCAGCAGGTTCTGGCGGAAGCGGCCGCTCTTGCCCTTGATCATGTCGGCCAGCGACTTCAGGGCGCGCTTGTTGGCGCCCGTCATGGCCTTGCCACGGCGGCCGTTGTCCAGCAGCGAGTCGACGGCTTCCTGCAGCATGCGCTTTTCGTTGCGCGCGATGATCTCGGGAGCCTTGAGCTCGAGCAGGCGGCGCAGACGGCTGTTGCGGTTGATGACGCGGCGGTACAGGTCGTTCAGGTCGGAGGTCGCGAAGCGGCCGCCGTCCAGCGGCACCAGCGGACGCAGGTCCGGCGGCAGCACGGGCAGCACTTCGAGCACCATCCACTCGGGCTTGATGCCCGACTTCTTGAAGGCCTCGAGCACCTTGAGGCGCTTGGAGTTCTTCTTCACCTTGACTTCGGAGCCGGTCAGGTCACCGCGCAAACGCTCGATCTCGCTGTCGATTTCAATCGAATCGAGCAGATCGCGAATGCCTTCGGCGCCCATCTTGGCGACGAATTCGTCACCGTATTCCTTGGTCTTGGCGTCGTAGTCGTCCTCGCTCATGATGCTGAACTTCTTCAGCGGCGTCATGCCGGGGTCGGTCACCACATAGGCTTCGAAGTACAGCACGCGCTCGATGTCGCGCAGCGTCATGTCGAGCACCAGGCCCAGGCGCGACGGCAGCGACTTCAGGAACCAGATGTGCGCGCAGGGCGCAGCCAGGTCGATGTGGCCCATGCGCTCGCGGCGCACCTTGGTCTGCGTGACTTCCACGCCGCACTTCTCGCAGATCACGCCGCGGTGCTTGAGGCGCTTGTACTTGCCGCACAGGCACTCGTAGTCCTTGATGGGGCCAAAGATCTTGGCGCAGAACAGGCCATCGCGCTCGGGCTTGAAGGTGCGGTAGTTGATGGTTTCGGGTTTCTTCACCTCGCCGAAAGACCACGAGCGGATCTTTTCGGGCGAAGCCATGCCGATGCGGATGGCGTCAAAGTGCTCATCCGGCGTGAATTGCTTGAACAGGTCGAGTAGCGATTTCATAAAACTCTTTCCCTAATATCAAAAATCATAGCTGCCAGCGCCTGACTGGCTTGGTTTTAGGGTCAAAAACACTTTAAAAGTGTTGATTGACAAGCGCTGGCTGCTCACTTTTTTACAAAGCCTTAGGAACGTTCGAGTTCGATATCCAGGCCCAGCGACCGGATTTCCTTGACCAGCACGTTGAACGACTCGGGCATGCCCGCCTCGATCGTGTGCTCGCCCTTGACGATGCTCTCGTACACCTTGGTACGTCCCACCACGTCGTCGGACTTGACCGTGAGCATCTCCTGCAGCACGTAGGCGGCGCCATAGGCCTCCAATGCCCACACTTCCATTTCACCGAAACGCTGTCCACCAAACTGGGCCTTGCCGCCCAGCGGCTGCTGCGTCACCAGCGAGTACGGACCGGTGGAGCGCGCGTGCATCTTGTCGTCCACCAAGTGATGCAGCTTCAGGAAGTGCATGTAGCCGATCGTGGTCGGGCGCTCGAAGGGGTCACCGGTGCGGCCGTCGTAGAGGTAGGCCTGGGTGCGCGACTCGGTCAGGCCCTTGGCGCGCGCGCGCTCCTCGGGGTAGGCGAGTTGGAGCATGGCGCGGATGTCCGCCTCTTCGGCGCCGTCGAACACCGGCGTAGCGAACGGCACGCCGTGCGACAGGTTGCCGGCCATTTCGAGCACTTCGCCGTCGCTGAGCTGCGCCAGCTCTTCCTTGCGGCCCGAGCTGTTGTAGATCTCTTCCATGAACTTGCGCACTTCGGCCACCTTGGCCTCTTGCTGCAGCATGTCGCCGATGCGCTGGCCAATGCCCTTGCCGGCCCATCCCAGGTGCACTTCGAGCACCTGGCCCACGTTCATGCGCGATGGCACGCCCAGCGGGTTGAGCACGATGTCGGCAGGCGTGCCGTCGGCCATGTAGGGCATGTCCTCGACCGGAACGATCTTGGAAACCACACCCTTGTTGCCGTGGCGGCCGGCCATCTTGTCGCCGGGCTGCAGGCGGCGCTTGACGGCCAGGTAGACCTTGACCATCTTGAGCACGCCCGCGGGCAGCTCGTCGCCTTGCGTGAGCTTCTTGCGCTTTTCTTCGAATGCGAGATCGAAGCTGTGGCGCGTCTGCTCGAGCGAGTTCTTGATCGACTCGAGCTGGGCAGCCACGTCGTCTTCGGCCGGGCGGATGTCGAACCAGTGGAACTTCTCCACCGAGGCCAGGTAGGCCTTGTCGAGCTTCGTGCCCTTGGCGAGCTTTTGCGGGCCGCCATTGGCCACGCGGCCGGTCAGCAGCTTCTCGATCCGGTCGAATGCGTCGGCCTCGACGATGCGCAGCTGGTCGTTCAGGTCGAGGCGGAAGCGCTTGAGCTCGTCGTCGATGATCTGCTGGGCACGCTTGTCGCGCTGGATGCCTTCGCGGGTGAACACCTGCACGTCGATCACCACACCTTGCGAGCCTTGGTCGACGCGCAGCGAGGTGTCCTTCACGTCGGACGCCTTCTCGCCGAAGATCGCGCGCAGCAGCTTCTCTTCGGGCGTCAGCGTGGTCTCGCCCTTGGGCGTGACCTTGCCGACCAGCGTGTCGCCGGGCATGACTTCGGCGCCCACGTAGATGATGCCGGACTCGTCGAGGCGGTTGAGCTGCTGCTCGGACAGGTTCGGGATGTCGCGCGTGATTTCCTCGGCACCGAGCTTGGTGTCGCGCGCCATCACCACCAGTTCCTCGATGTGGATCGAGGTGTAGCGGTCTTCGGCCACGACGCGTTCGCTGATCAGGATCGAGTCTTCGAAGTTGTAGCCGTTCCAGGGCATGAACGCGATCAGCATGTTCTGGCCAATGGCGATTTCGCCAAAGTCCGTCGATGCACCGTCGGCGATCACATCGCCCTTGACCAGCTTGGCACCGCGCTTGACGATGGGGCGTTGGTGGATATTGGTGTTCTGGTTGGAACGCTGGTACTTGATCAGGTTGTAGATGTCCACACCCACTTCACCGGCCACGGCCTCGGCGTCGTTGACGCGGATCACGATGCGGGTGGCATCGACATAGTCGACCACGCCACCGCGCGTGGCCGTCACCACGGTGCCCGAATCGACCGCTGCGACGCGTTCGATGCCGGTACCCACCAGCGGCTTTTCGGGGCGCAGCACGGGCACCGCCTGGCGCGACATGTTGGCGCCCATCAGTGCGCGGTTCGCATCGTCGTGCTCCAGGAACGGCACCAGCGAAGCGGCCACCGAGACGATCTGCGCCGGGGACACGTCCATGTACTGGATGCGCTCGGCACCCACCAGCACCGACTCGCCCTTTTCGCGCGCCGACACCAGCTCGCCGGTCAGGCGGCCTTCGGCGTCGAGCGTGGCGTTGGCCTGCGCAATGATGTACTTGCCTTCTTCGATGGCCGAGAGGTAGTCGATCTCGTTGGTCACCTTGGCGTCGGCCACACGGCGGTACGGCGTCTCGATGAAGCCGTATTCGTTGAGGCGCGCATAAAGCGCCAGCGAGTTGATCAGGCCGATGTTCGGGCCTTCTGGCGTTTCGATCGGGCAGACGCGGCCGTAATGGGTCACGTGCACGTCACGCACTTCAAAGCCGGCACGCTCGCGCGTCAGACCGCCCGGGCCCAGGGCCGAGACACGGCGCTTGTGCGTGATTTCGGCCAGCGGGTTGGTCTGGTCCATGAACTGCGACAGCTGCGAGGCGCCGAAGAACTCCTTGAGCGCCGCGGAAATCGGCTTGGAGTTGATCAGGTCGTGCGGCATCAGCGGGTCTTGCTCGGCCTGGCCCAGGCGCTCCTTCACGGCCTTCTCGATGCGTGCCAGGCCCGTGCGGTACTGGTTCTCGGCCAGTTCGCCGACGCAGCGCACGCGGCGGTTGCCCAGGTGGTCGATGTCGTCGACTTCACCATTGCCGTTGCGCAGGTCGACCAGGATCTTGACGACCGCGAGGATGTCCTCGTTCGTCAGCACCATGGGGCCGGTGGCGCCTTCGTTGCCCACCTTGGCGTTGAACTTCATGCGGCCCACGCGCGAGAGGTCGTAGGTGTCCGGGTTGTAGAACAGGCGCTGGAACAGGGCCTGCACCGCGTCTTCGGTCGGCGGCTCGCCGGGCCGCATCATGCGGTAGATCGCAACGCGGGCCGCGAACTCGTCCACGGTTTCGTCGATGCGCAGGGTTTGCGACATGTACGCACCCTGGTCGAGCTCATTGGTGTAGATGCACTGCAGGTTCTGCACGCCGCTCGCGCGCAGTTTCTTGAGCAGGACTTCCGTCAGCTCTTCGTTGGCCTTGGCGATGATCTCGCCGGTGTCGGCATCAACCACGGCACGTGCCACCACACGACCGACCAGGAAGTCTTCGGGCACGCTGATGTGCGTGGTACCCGACTGTTCGAGTTCGCGCGTGTGGCGTGCCGTGACGCGCTTGTCCTTGGCGACGATGACCTTGCCGGCCTTGTCGGTGATGTCGAAGCGGGCCACTTCACCGCGCAGGCGCTCGGGAACGAATTCCATTTGCGCGCCGCTGTCCATCAGACGGAAGTTGTCGTTGACGAAGAAATTCGCCAGGATCGATTCCGGGTTCAGGCCGATGGCCTTGAGCAGGATCGTGACCGGCATCTTGCGGCGGCGGTCGACGCGGAAGTACAGAATGTCCTTGGGGTCAAACTCGAAGTCGAGCCAGGAACCGCGGTACGGGATGATGCGTGCCGAGAACAGCAGCTTGCCGGAGCTGTGCGTCTTGCCCTTGTCGTGCTCGAAAAACACGCCGGGCGAGCGGTGCAGCTGAGACACGATCACGCGCTCGGTGCCGTTGATGATGAACGAGCCCTTGTCGGTCATGAGCGGCACTTCGCCCATGTAGACCTCTTGTTCCTTGACTTCCTTGACCACCTTGGACTGCGACGTCGAGGACTCCCGGTCGTAGATGATCAGCTGCACCTTGGCACGTACGGCCGAGGCGAAGGTGAGGCCCCGGGTCTGGCATTCGCGCACATCGAAGGCGGGTTTGGCCAGGTTGTATTCGAGAAACTTCATCTCGACAAAACCGTTGTGCGAGACGATCGGGAAAGCAGCGTTAAAAGCCGCTTGCAGGCCTTCATCGGTGCGCTTTTTGGGAGCGATGTTGGCTTGGAGGAATGCGGTGTATGCGTCCTTCTGCATCTGCAGCAGGTAAGGAACTTCGAGCACGCTGTCGCGGCTGCCGAAACTTTTGCGGATTCGCTTGCGTTCGGTATAGGAATAGGCCATGAGATCTCCGGGCAAAGACTTGAGTCCTGGGTCTGCGACGACTGACCCACAGGGCGGCGGACCCTGCGGACTTGGCGGTTGGCCACTACCAACCATGGCGGACGGCGATGCGTTGCACATCGCCCGAACCAAGGCATCTTCTGCTGTCGGGTTTGACAGAAGACACTAGAAAACCCGAGGGGTTTTCTGGTGTGCTCTGCAGCACATCCTATAAGCGCCAAAGGCTGGGAGTTCCGTGGTGGAACTCCCAGCCCTGGTACAGAACCGATTACTTCAGTTCGGCCTTGGCGCCAGCGTCTTCCAGCTTCTTCTTGGCAGCTTCGGCGTCGGCCTTGGACAGGCCTTCCTTGACAGCCTTGGGAGCGCCGTCCACCACGTCCTTGGCTTCCTTGAGGCCCAGGCCGGTGATTTCGCGCACGGCCTTGATGACCGACACCTTGTTGGCGCCGGCTTCCAGCAGCATCACGTTGAATTCGGTCTGCTCTTCAGCGGCTGCAGCACCTGCACCAGCGCCGCCAGCGGCAGGCGCGGCCATGGCGGCAGCGCTCACACCAAACTTCTCTTCAATGGCCTTGACCAGGTCATTGAGTTCCAGAACCGTCATGCTGTCCAGCGCGGTCAAAAATGCGTCTTTATCGAATGCCATTTTGATTTCCTAACAATTGTGTTGGTTAACTGCCGGGCGCTCAGGCCGCGGCAGGTTCGGCGGCCTGTTCGGCAGCGCCTTCGCCCTTTTTCGCCACCAACGCGCCCAGCACCACGGCCGTGCGCGAAATGGGGGACATCAACAAGCCACAAATCTGCGCCAGCAACACTTCCTTGGAAGGGATGTTGGCCAGTTGCTTGACGCCATTGACGTCCAAAGCCTTACCACCGAAAGCGCCTGCACGAATCACCAACTTGTCGTTGGTCTTCGCGAAGTCGGCCACCACCTTGGCGGCAGCCACTGCGTCTTCGGAGAAGCCATAGATCAGCGGGCCAGTCATCTGGTCGGCCACCACGTCAAAACCGCTACCTGCCACAGCACGGCGGGCCAAGGTGTTTTTCAGAACACTCAGGCTCACACCCTTGCTGCGGGCATCGGCGCGCAGTTTGGTCATGTCGGCGACCGTGATGCCACGGTATTCCGCAATCACAAGCGTTTGAGCTTTAGCGGCGAGGCTGGTCACTTCATTGATGACCGCTTCTTTCTCACTGCGATTAAGACTCAAGGTCTACTCCTTAAAATGTGCGCTCAAGGCCGAAGCCCCTCACACACGCTCTTGTTGCAGCGACCAACTGTTGAGGAACGGATTCCATCTGCAGCGGGATCGCCATCTGCGCTGGCCCCGAGGGATTAAGTGCAATCAGCTTGCACGCCAGCGGTCTTGGATGGCCCGGCGCATTGCTGCATCGGCCCACCACCGAGGCACTTTCGGTGCCTCAAGATTTCAGCAATTACGCTGCGATGGTTTGCGTGTCGACGCGGACACCCAGGCCCATGGTCGACGACACCGCCACCTTGCGCAGGTACAGGCCCTTGCTGGTGGCTGGCTTGGCCTTGTTGAGGGCCTCGATCAGTGCAGCGAGATTGCCTTGCAGCTTGTCGTTGTCAAACGAACGGCGGCCGATCGTGCTGTGCACGATGCCTGCCTTGTCGACGCGGAACTGCACCTGACCGGCCTTGGCATTCTTCACGGCCGTGGCCACATCGGGCGTCACCGTACCCACCTTGGGGTTGGGCATCAGGCCACGCGGACCCAGGATCTGACCCAGCGTACCTACAACGCGCATGGCGTCCGGGGCAGCGATCACCACGTCGAAGGGCATGTCGCCAGCCTTGACCATAGCAGCCAAGTCGTCCATGCCGACGATGTCGGCGCCCGCAGCCTTGGCTTCTTCGGCCTTGGCGCCTTGGGCAAACACCGCCACACGGGTGGTCTTCCCGGTACCGTTGGGCAGCACGACAGCGCCGCGCACCACTTGGTCGGACTTCTTGGCATCAATGCCAAGTTGCACAGCGACGTCAATGGACTCGTCGAACTTGGCGGTGGCCGCTTCCTTGACGATCACGACAGCCTCAGCGAAAGCGTACAGCTTGGTGCTGTCAACCTTGCCTTGCAGGGCTTTTTGTTTCTTGGTCAGCTTGGCCATTTACACGCCCTCCACAGTCACACCCATGGAATGGGCGGAGCCAGCAATGGTACGAACGGCAGCGTCCAGGCTGGCTGCGTTCATGTCCTTCATCTTGGTCTTGGCAATTTCTTCGAGCTGGGCACGCGTGATCTTGCCGACCTTGTCGGTGTTGGGCTTGGCGGATCCCTTGTCGAGCTTGATCGCCTTCTTGATCAGGACAGCCGCAGGGGGCGTCTTGATGATGAAGGTGAAGCTCTTGTCTGCGAAGGCAGTGATGACCACCGGCAGCGGCAGGCCCGGCTCAACGCCCTGGGTCTGGGCATTGAATGCCTTGCAGAACTCCATGATGTTGAGGCCACGCTGACCCAGCGCTGGGCCGATCGGTGGGGATGGATTGGCCTTACCAGCTGGCACTTGCAGCTTGATAAAACCGACGATTTTTTTCGCCATGCTTTACTCCTTGCGGGTACAAACGCCTGGTTCGACTTCAGCGGCTCCAGGCTCCCCGGGGTTAACGACTCACTTTACTCGTTCGCACCGAGTCGAGAAATGCGAACAACCTACAAAACCCTGTCCGCTCAGGTCTTTTCGACCTGGCTGAACTCCAACTCCACCGGGGTCGATCGGCCGAAAATCATGACCGAGACACGCACACGGCTCTTCTCATAGTTGACGTCTTCCACAGAGCCGTTGAAGTCCGTGAATGGACCTTCCTTGACACGGACCAGCTCGCCCACCATGAACTCCACCTTGTGGCGGGGCTTGTCCGTGCCCTCTTGCATCTGGCTGACGATTTTCTGCACTTCCGCTTCGGAGATCGGGGCAGGGCGATTTTTGGCGCCGCCCACAAAGCCCGTCACCTTGTTGGTGTGCTTGACCAGGTGCCACGTGTCGTCGTCCATGATCATCTCGACGAAGACGTATCCCGGAAACAGGCGGCGCTCGGTTGTTTTGCGCTGCCCATTCTTCATTTCGACGACTTCTTCGGTTGGCACCAAAACGCGACCGAACTTGTCCTGCATGCCAGCGCGTGCAATGCGCTCTGCGATGTTGCGCTCGACCGCTTTTTCCATACCGGAATAGGCATGGACAATGTACCAACGCAAATCCGGGTTATCCGCCGCGGCAGTGCCCAAGGCAGTGGCCGCACCAGCCATTTCAACAGCACCCGTCATTATTTTCTCCAACCCAGAATCAGATCGTAGAAGACCCATTCAAGCGTTTTATCGGTGAACCAGAGGAACAGCGCCATGACCACCACAAAGGCAAACACGTAGGCCGTCATCTGCACGGTTTCTTTGCGGGTCGGCCACACCACCTTTTTGACTTCTCGCCACGCATCTTGCGCAAATGCCACCAAGCGCTTGCCCGACTCCGAAAACAGAAACACGGCAACGGCAGCCACCAAACCCAGCAGCAGCGCACCCCACTGCACCAGCGGTCCATGCTTTCCCAGCAAATAAAATCCAGCAACGGATGCAATGACCAGCGCCACCACTGCGGCGAGCTTGGCCTTGTCTGCACCCGTACTGACAGTTTCAACCTGTGATGTGGCCATTTTTGGCTTGTTCCTGCTTCGGTTTCAGGCGTCGCTGAAGACGCCGAAGCCCGCCATTTGTTGGCGGGCTTGGATGGGTGCCACATTCATGTGGCAGGGGCAGTAGGAATCGAACCTACAACCTTCGGTTTTGGAGACCGACGCTCTGCCAATTGAGCTATACCCCTTCGAATTTAAGCAATGATCTTGGCCACGACGCCAGCGCCCACGGTGCGGCCGCCTTCGCGGATGGCAAAGCGCAGGCCCTCTTCCATGGCGATGGGGTTGATCAGCTTGACGGTGATCGACACGTTGTCGCCCGGCATGACCATTTCCTTGCCTTCGGGCAGCTCGATGGCGCCCGTCACGTCCGTCGTGCGGAAGTAGAACTGGGGGCGGTAGTTGTTGAAGAAGGGCGTGTGGCGGCCGCCTTCGTCCTTCGACAGAACGTACACCTCGGCCGTGAAGTGCGTGTGCGGCTTGATCGAGCCGGGCTTGCACAGCACCTGGCCGCGCTCGACGTCTTCGCGCTTGGTGCCGCGCAGCAGCAGGCCCACGTTGTCGCCGGCCTGGCCCTGGTCGAGCAGCTTGCGGAACATTTCCACGCCCGTGCAGGTGGTCTTGACCGTGTCCTTGATGCCGACGATTTCGATTTCTTCGCCGACCTTGATGATGCCGCGCTCGATGCGGCCCGTGACCACGGTGCCGCGGCCAGAGATCGAGAACACGTCTTCGACGGGCATCAGGAAGGCGCCGTCCACCGCGCGCTCAGGCGTGGGGATGTAGCTGTCGAGGGCATCGGCGAGCTTGAGGATGGCCTGTTCGCCCAGCGGGCCGGTGTCGCCTTCGAGGGCGAGCTTGGCAGAGCCGCGGATGATCGGGGTGTCGTCGCCGGGGAAGTCGTACTTGTCGAGCAGCTCGCGCACTTCCATCTCGACGAGCTCAAGCAGCTCCTCGTCGTCGACCATGTCGCACTTGTTGAGGAACACGATGATGTAGGGCACGCCCACCTGGCGGGCCAGCAGGATGTGCTCGCGCGTCTGGGGCATGGGGCCGTCAGCGGCCGAGCACACCAGGATGGCGCCGTCCATCTGCGCGGCGCCCGTGATCATGTTCTTCACATAGTCGGCGTGGCCGGGGCAGTCCACGTGCGCGTAGTGGCGGCCGGTGGTTTCGTACTCGACGTGCGAGGTGTTGATCGTGATGCCGCGGGCCTTTTCTTCGGGCGCGTTGTCGATCTGCGAGTAGTCCTTGGCTTCGCCGCCGAACTTCTTGGACAGCACCGTGGCAATCGCTGCCGTCAGCGTCGTCTTGCCATGGTCGACGTGGCCGATCGTGCCCACGTTGACGTGCGGCTTGGTGCGTTCAAACTTACCTTTTGCCATTTT
>NZ_MWOK01000025.1 GCF_012932145.1 Acidovorax sp. SRB_14
AAAATGGCAAAAGGTAAGTTTGAACGCACCAAGCCGCACGTCAACGTGGGCACGATCGGCCACGTCGACCATGGCAAGACGACGCTGACGGCAGCGATTGCCACGGTGCTGTCCAAGAAGTTCGGCGGCGAAGCCAAGGACTACTCGCAGATCGACAACGCGCCCGAAGAAAAGGCCCGCGGCATCACGATCAACACCTCGCACGTCGAGTACGAAACCACCGGCCGCCACTACGCGCACGTGGACTGCCCCGGCCACGCCGACTATGTGAAGAACATGATCACGGGCGCCGCGCAGATGGACGGCGCCATCCTGGTGTGCTCGGCCGCTGACGGCCCCATGCCCCAGACGCGCGAGCACATCCTGCTGGCCCGCCAGGTGGGCGTGCCCTACATCATCGTGTTCCTCAACAAGTGCGACATGGTCGACGACGAGGAGCTGCTTGAGCTCGTCGAGATGGAAGTGCGCGAGCTGCTCGACAAGTACGACTTCCCCGGCGACGACACCCCGATCATCCGCGGCTCTGCCAAGCTCGCCCTCGAAGGCGACACCGGCCCGCTGGGCGAACAGGCCATCCTCAAGCTCGCCGATGCCCTCGACAGCTACATCCCCACGCCTGAGCGCGCGGTGGACGGCGCCTTCCTGATGCCCGTCGAAGACGTGTTCTCGATCTCTGGCCGCGGCACCGTGGTCACGGGCCGCATCGAGCGCGGCATCATCAAGGTCGGCGAAGAAATCGAAATCGTCGGCATCAAGGACACGGTCAAGACCACCTGCACGGGCGTGGAAATGTTCCGCAAGCTGCTCGACCAGGGCCAGGCCGGCGACAACGTGGGCCTGCTGCTGCGCGGCACCAAGCGCGAAGACGTCGAGCGCGGCCAGGTGCTGTGCAAGCCCGGCTCGATCAAGCCGCACACGCACTTCACGGCCGAGGTGTACGTTCTGTCGAAGGACGAAGGCGGCCGCCACACGCCCTTCTTCAACAACTACCGCCCCCAGTTCTACTTCCGCACGACGGACGTGACGGGCGCCATCGAGCTGCCCGAAGGCAAGGAAATGGTCATGCCGGGCGACAACGTGTCGATCACCGTCAAGCTGATCAACCCCATCGCCATGGAAGAGGGCCTGCGCTTTGCCATCCGCGAAGGCGGCCGCACCGTGGGCGCTGGCGTCGTGGCCAAGATCATTGCTTAATTTTTAAGCAGAACAAGGAACTTGCCATGTCCAAGCAAAAAATCCGCATCCGCCTGAAGGCGTTTGACTACAAGCTGATCGACCAGTCCGCTGCCGAGATCGTTGACACCGCCAAGCGCACCGGCGCCATCGTCAAGGGCCCCGTGCCCCTGCCGACGCGCATGAAGCGTTTTGACATCCTGCGCTCGCCGCACGTCAACAAGACCAGCCGCGACCAGCTGGAAATCCGCACGCACCAGCGCCTGATGGATATCGTGGACCCCACCGACAAGACCGTGGACGCGCTGATGAAGCTCGACCTGCCGGCTGGTGTGGACGTCGAAATCAAGCTGCAGTAAAAGCAGCTTTGTCCGGCCGATCTCCAGGCCGGACCCGTGAAAGTGGCGCGAACTTGCTTGAAAAAGCGGTTCGCGTTATACTTTGCGGCTTCGCCTTTTTGCACACGCAAAACGGGCGAAGTTTTATCAACCGCCTTTCATGCACGCAAGTGCAACGCCGTGGCCAATTGAAGTCGCGGCGGTGGAAGTTTTGGAGAAACAAATGAGTCTGAGCAACTCCCTGGGGTTGCTGGGCCGCAAGGTGGGCATGATGCGTCTGTTCACTGATGATGGGGACGCCGTTCCTGTCACAGTGGTGGATGTGTCTAACAACCGCGTGACCCAGGTCAAAACCCAAGAGAACGATGGCTACGTGGCCCTGCAGGTCACGTTCGGTTCGCGCAAAGCATCGCGCGTGACCAAGCCCGAAGCAGGTCACCTGGCAAAAGCTGGCGTCGAAGCCGGTGAAATCATCCAGGAATTTCGCGTCACCGCCGAAACCGCCGCCCAGTATCCTGCTGGCGCCACGGTTCCCGCAGCGGCGCTCTTCGCCGTGGGCCAGAAAGTCGACGTGCAAGGCACCTCGATCGGTAAAGGCTACGCCGGCACCATCAAGCGCCACAACATGGCCTCGCAGCGCGCGTCGCACGGCAACAGCCGTTCGCACAACGTGCCGGGCTCCATCGGTATGGCGCAAGATCCGGGCCGTGTGTTTCCGGGCAAGCGCATGACCGGTCACATGGGTGTCGACACCGTGACCACGCAAAACCTCGACGTGATTCGCATTGACGAAGCACGCCAACTGCTCTTGATCAAGGGCGCTGTTCCGGGCTCCAAGGGTGGCTTCGTGACGGTGCGTCCTGCCATCAAGGCAACCGCATCCAAAGGAGCGAACTAATGCAGCTCGAACTCCTGAATGACCAAGGCCAGGCCGCATCCAAGTTCGATGCGCCCGAGACCGTGTTTGGTCGTGAATACAACGAAGATCTGGTGCACCAGATCGTGGTCGCTTATCGCGCCAACGGCCGCCAGGGCACCCGTGCCCAGAAGGACCGCGAGCAGGTTCG
Source organism: Acidovorax sp. SRB_14 (assembly GCF_012932145.1). GTDB lineage: Bacteria > Pseudomonadota > Gammaproteobacteria > Burkholderiales > Burkholderiaceae_C > Simplicispira. The sequence goes on from NZ_MWOK01000025.1 coordinate 2,579, forward strand.
CCACTCCACCAAGAAGCCCTTCAAGCAAAAGGGCACCGGCCGCGCACGCGCCGGTATGACGTCTTCGCCTCTGTGGCGCGGGGGTGGTCGGATTTTCCCGAACATGCCCGACGAAAACTTCACGCAGAAGATCAACAAGAAGATGTACCGCGCTGGTATGGCTTCGATCTTCTCGCAGCTGGCCCGCGAAGGCCGTCTGGCTGTGGTGGACTCGCTCAAGCTCGAATCGCCCAAGACCAAGGTGCTCGCCGACAAGTTCAAGGCGATGAACCTGCAGTCCGTCATGGTGATTGCCGAGGAAGTGGACGAGAACCTGTACCTGGCTTCGCGCAATCTGGTGAACGTGCTCGTCGTTGAGCCCCGTTATGCCGATCCCGTGTCGCTCGTGCATTACAAGAAGGTCATCGTCACCAAGGGCGCGATCGACAAGCTCAAGGAGATGTTCGCATGAATAGCCCCAAGTTTGACGAAGGTCGTCTGATGCAGGTGCTGGTCGCTCCCATCGTGTCCGAGAAGGCCACCATGGTTGCTGAAAAGTCCAACGCTGTGACGTTCAAGGTGCTGCAGACCGCCACCAAGACCGAAATCAAGGCCGCTGTGGAATTGATGTTCAAGGTCGAGGTCAAGGGCGTCTCGGTGCTCAACACCAAAGGCAAGACCAAGCGTTTTGGCAAGACCATGGGCCGCCGTGACAACGTGCGCAAGGCCTATGTGACGCTCAAACCCGGTCAAGAGCTGAACCTCTCCGGGGAGGCTGCGTAATCATGGCTGTCATCAAAATGAAACCGACTTCGCCCGGCCAACGTGCCGTGGTGAAGGTGTCCCGCGATCACCTGTACAAGGGTGAGGGTTACGCGCCGCTGCTGGAGCCCCAGTTCCAGAAGGCCGGCCGCAACAACAACGGCCACATCACGACGCGCCACAAGGGCGGTGGTCACAAGCACCACTACCGCGTGGTGGACTTCAAGCGCAACAAGGATGGCATCGCCGCCAAGGTCGAGCGCATCGAGTACGACCCGAACCGCACGGCCCACATCGCTCTGGTGTGCTACGCCGACGGTGAGCGCCGCTACATCATTGCCCCCCGTGGCCTGGAAGTCGGCAGCACGCTCATGAGCGGCTCCGAAGCCCCGATCCGCGCTGGCAACACGCTGCCGATCCGCAACATCCCCGTGGGTTCGACCATCCACTGCATCGAGCTCAAGCCCGGTGCTGGTGCGCAGATCGCACGCTCGGCCGGTGCCTCGGCCACGCTGCTGGCCCGTGAGACCATGTACGCACAAGTGCGCATGCGCTCGGGCGAAGTGCGCCGCATTCACATCGAGTGCCGCGCCACCATTGGCGAAGTCGCCAACGAAGAGCACAGCCTGCGCCAACTGGGCAAGGCCGGCGTCAAGCGCTGGATGGGCATCCGCCCGACCGTGCGTGGCGTGGCCATGAACCCGGTCGACCACCCACACGGTGGTGGTGAAGGCCGCACTGGTGAAGGCCGTCATGCTGTCGATCCTTGGGGCAATCTGACCAAGGGTTATCGCACCCGCAACAACAAGCGCACACAAGGAATGATTGTGTCGCGTCGCAAGAAGTAAGGGGTAGCAAATGACTCGCTCTCTCAAAAAGGGTCCGTTTGTTGACCATCACTTGCTGGCAAAGGTTGAAAAAGCCGTCGCCACCAAGGACAAGAAGCCAGTGAAGACCTGGTCGCGTCGCTCCATGGTTCTGCCCGATTTCATCGGTCTGACCATCGCCGTGCACAACGGCAAGCAGCACGTACCGGTGTACGTCACCGACCAGATGGTGGGCCACAAGCTGGGCGAATTCGCCCTGACGCGCACCTTCAAGGGTCACCCCGCGGACAAAAAAGTCCAGAAGAAATAAGGAACGACCATGTCTGAAACACGTGCAGTCCTCCGGGGCGTCCGTCTGTCGGTCGACAAAGGCCGTCTGGTCGCTGACCTGATCCGCGGCAAGAAGGTGGACCAGGCCCTGAACATCTTGAGCTTCACGCAGAAAAAAGCTGCGGGCATCGTCAAGAAGGTTCTGGAGTCGGCCATCGCCAACGCCGAACACAACGATGGCGCCGACATCGACGAGCTGAAGGTCAAGACCATCTACGTCGAACAAGGCACCACGCTCAAGCGCTTCACCGCGCGCGCCAAAGGCCGCGGCAACCGCATCAGCAAGCCCACGTGCCATGTGTACGTGACGGTTGGTAACTGAGGCCAAGGAAGACTATGGGACAGAAAATCCATCCTACCGGCTTCCGCCTGGCGGTCAGCCGCAACTGGGCAAGCCGTTGGTACGCCAGCAACCGCGACTTCGCCGGCATGCTGGCCGAAGACATCAAGGTGCGTGAGTACCTCAAGGCCAAGCTCAAGAACGCGGCCGTGTCGCGCATCCTGATCGAGCGTCCTGCCAAGAACGCCCGCATCACCATCTACTCGGCACGTCCGGGCGTGGTGATCGGCAAGAAGGGTGAAGACATCGAGAACCTCAAGCGCGAACTGGCAACCCGCCTGGGCGTGCCAGTGGCCGTGAACATCGAAGAAGTGCGCAAGCCCGAAATCGATGCCAAGCTGATCGCCGACTCGATCACCCAGCAGCTCGAAAAGCGCATCATGTTCCGCCGCGCGATGAAGCGCGCCATGCAGAACGCCATGCGCCTGGGCGCCCTGGGCATCAAGATCATGTCGTCGGGCCGTTTGAACGGCATCGAAATCGCACGTTGCGAGTGGTACCGCGAAGGCCGCGTGCCACTTCACACGCTGCGCGCCGACATCGACTACGGCACCTCGGAAGCCAAGACCACCTACGGCGTCATCGGCGTCAAGGTCTGGGTCTACAAGGGTGACACGCTGGGCCGCAACGATCTGCCCGCAGTGGAAACACCGCGTCCAGACGACGAGCGCCGCCCCCGCGGCCCGCGCCGTGACGGCCGCCCTGGCGACCGCAACGACCGTGGTGCCGGTGCAGGCCGTGGCGGCCCGCGCCGCCCCGTGGGTGCCAATGTGGCACCTGCCGATGGCAGCGACAAGCCCGCCGGCGCCGGTGGCGCCGACGCAACCGCCGTTAAGCGCGTTCGCAAAGTAGACGCGCCCGCTACAGCAGCGGACGGAAAAGGAGAATAAAAGATGCTGCAACCTGCTCGCCGCAAGTTCCGCAAGGAACAAAAAGGCCGCAACACTGGCATCGCTACCCGGGGCAACTCGGTGGCGTTCGGTGATTTCGGTCTGAAGTGCACCGACCGTGGCCGTCTGACGGCCCGCCAGCTCGAAGCTGCGCGCCGTGCCATTTCGCGCCACGTCAAGCGTGGCGGCCGGATCTGGATCCGCGTGTTCCCGGACAAGCCGATCTCGACCAAGCCCGCCGAAGTGCGCATGGGTAACGGTAAGGGCAACCCCGAGTACTACGTGGCTGAAATCCAGCCCGGCAAGATCGTGTTCGAGATCGTCGGCGTGCCCGAAGAACTCGCCCGCGAAGCCTTCCGTCTGGCGGCTGCCAAGCTGCCCCTGCGCACCACGTTCGTGGCGCGCATGGTGGGCCAGTGATTCAGGAGATATGGATATGAAGACTGCTGAATTGCGCCAAAAAGACGTCGCTGGCATCAAGGACGAAATCAAGGCCCTGCAAAAGGCCCATTTCGGACTGCGCATGCAAAAGGCCACGCAACAACTGGGCAACACTGGCACGCTGCGCACCACGCGCCGTGACATCGCCCGCGCCAAGACCATCCTTGCCCAAAAGCAAGCCGCCAAGTAAGGAGCACACATGACGGAAGCTAAAAAATCCCTCAAGCGCACCTTGGTTGGCAAGGTGGTCAGCGACAAGCGTGAGAAGACCGTGACCGTGCTGATCGAGCGCCGTGTGAAGCACGAGCTCTACGGCAAGATCGTCGGCAAGTCGAGCAAGTACCACGCGCACGACGAAAACAACGAGTACAAGACGGGCGACGTGATCGAGATCACCGAAAGCCGTCCGCTCTCGAAGACCAAGAATTGGGTCGCTACGCGCCTGGTGACAAAGGCCACGCTGGTGTAAGCCTTCCCTGGCTGCGCGCTGCAAAGCCCCTCGAAGCGACCCACAATGTGGGTCGCTTTTCTTTTTTGGGGCGCCGTGTTCCGCGCGACACCCTCCACCCAACTTTTCGGAGACTCAGATGATCAAAATTGGCGACACCCTGCCGGCCTGCACCCTGATGGAATATATGGAGGTGGAAGGCAACGGCTGCAGCATCGGCCCCAACCCCGTGAATGTGCAACAGGCGAGCGCCGGAAAGACGATTGCCCTGTTTGCCGTGCCCGGCGCGTTCACGCCCACCTGCTCGGCCAAGCATGTGCCCGGCTTTGTCGAAAAGGCCGCCGAGTTCCAGGCCGCGGGCGTGGACGAGATCTGGTGCTTGGCCGTGAACGACGCCTTCGTCATGGGGGCCTGGGCACGCGACCAGAAAACCGGCGGCAAGCTGCGCATGCTGGCCGACGGCGACGCCGCTTTTGCCAAGGCGACGGGCCTGACGCTGGACCTCCACGGCAAGGGCCTGGGGCTGCGCAGCAACCGCTACTCCATGCTCGTGAAAGACGGCAAGGTCGTGCAGCTGAACAATGAAGCACCGGGCAAGTTCGATGTCAGCGATGCCGCAACGTTGCTGGCCCAGGCCCGCGCCTGAGCGTATCGGGCCCTGGCAAGATATAAAAACAGGAGCTACTGGCGCTTACTGTATAAGCGCTGGAGCCTGTTTTGATCAAACAATATCGACCTTGAGGTAGTGCGATCCTGGCAGCGGGTTGTGGTAATAGGGCGGAATGTCCTCGAAGCCCAGGTCGGTGTACAGGGCACGTGCCGACTCCATGTCGTCGAGCGTGTCGAGCAGCACACAGGCGTAGCCGGCCTGGCGCGCCGCGTCGAGCATGGCTTCGGCGAGCTGCCGGCCCAGGCCGAAGCCGCGGAAGGCCTTGCGCACATACAGGCGCTTCATCTCGCTGGCGTTGGGGTAGTCGGCATTGTCCAGAGGCCGCAGCGCGCAGCAGCCGGCCACGGCGCCGTCGACCCGGGCCAGCAGGAGCTGTCCGCGCGGCGGCGCATATTCGCCGGGCAGCGCGCCCAGCTCGGCGTCAAAATTCTGGAAGTCCAGGTCCACGCCCAGGCTGTCGGCATATTCCCGGAACAGCGTGCGCACGGCATCGAGCTCTTCGGGGTCGGTGGGGGGCATCAGGGTAACGGAAGGGGTGTCCACGGCACTAACGGCTCAACATCGCAGCCACCAGTGTAGCGGCGCAGGGGGGAGCGGGCGGACAGCGCCGCGGGGGTCAGCCGCCCCATTGCACCAGCCACGCCACTGCACCCGCGCTCAGCGCCAGCACCGTGAGCGCCGCCAGGTGCGTGCCGGCGTCGTCGCGCGAGGCCGGCACGGGGACGGGCAGGACCTTGTCGCCGACCAGCATGGGACGCACCAGCTTTCGCTTTTTCACGAACACGTAAAAGGCGATGGCCAGCAGGTGCAGCGCCACCAGCGCCAGCACCAGATACTGGCCGATGTCTTTGTGGTAGGCCGTGGCCTGGCCCACCCAGTCGCTCGAGACAAAGCGCGTGAGCGGACCCGCAAACGCGATCTCATCGTCGCTGAACAGGCCGCTGCCCACCTGCAGGGCCAGCGCGGCGAGCAGCGCAAACACCGAGAGCGCCCCGAGGGGGCTGTGTGCCACGCTGTCTTCGGGGTGGCCCTGGCCGCGCAGGTAGCGCAGCACGCGCGACGGCGCATACAGGAAGCGGGAGAAGCGCGACCAGTGCCCGCCCACGAGGCCCCACACCAGCCGGAACAGCAGCAGCGCCAGCACCACATAGCCCAGGCGCAAGTGCCAGACCATGGCGTTGCCGCCGAGCTTGGCACTGACCACCAGGCCGGTGACGCTGGCAGCCAGTGCCCAATGGAAAATGCGGGTGGGAAGGTCCCAGATGCGAACCGTGTGGGCCATGTGCGTAAGCGCGCGGCGGCGCAAGTGTCGGGGGGCCAAAGTGTTGCATGCTTTGCCTGCAGCGCCGACTGTCTGGTGTTAAGGGAGTGAAATGCTCCGATTTTTGGGGGCTGGCGCTTGCGCGCAGCGGCGCTGGCGACATACTGCACGCGGCCGTTTGGCCTGTCTATTTCCCACCAAAGGACGTTTGCCCATGAAAACCACCGCCGCATTGGCCTTGGCTGCCGCTTGCATCACCCTGTCGGCCCCGGCCGCCGCCCAGTTTGCCAAGGCCGAGGACGCCATCAAATACCGCCAGGGGGCGCTGTTCGTGATGGGCCAGCATTTTGGGCGCATCGGCGCCATGGCCAACGGCAAGGCGCCTTTTGACGCCAAGGCCGCCCAGGAAAATGCCGATGTGGTGGCCAATATGGCCCGGCTGCCGTGGACAGGTTTCGGCCCGGGGACGGACAAGGGGGCACCCACCAAGGCCAAGCCGGACCTCTGGAACGAGCCGGCCAAGTTCAAGGAGCACTCGGAGAAGCTGGAGACCGAAACCGCCAAGCTCGCTGCCGCCGCCAAGACCGGCAACCTCGACAGCCTCAAGGTGGCGTTCGGCGACGCCGCCAAGTCCTGCAAGGCCTGCCACGACGCCTACCGCGCCCGCTGATGGCGCGCCAGCGGATCACGCTGCAAGAAAACCGGCCTCCAGGGAGGCCGGTTTTTTTTAAGGGGTAGGACCGACCGTGGGCAGCGCCTGCGCTTTGCCGCGTTCGGTGGCTGGCGCGGGGCCGCTCAGTCTGCGGTCAAGCCGATCTTTTTCACCACGGCGCCCCACTTGGCGATGTCACTGTGGATCAGCTGGGTCAGCGCCTCGGGCGTGCCTGCCTCGGGCTCGGCGCCCTGGGCGGCCAGCGTGCTGCGCACGGTGGGGTTGTTGAGCGCTTTGATGGTTTCCGCGTTGAGGCGTGCGACCACAGGGGCGGGCGTGCCTGCAGGGGCAAACAGCGCAAACCAGGAACCCGAGTCGAAGCCGGCCACCCCTTGCTCGGCAATGGTGGGCAGATCGGGAAGGGCGCCCGAGCGCTTGGCCGACGTCACGGCAATGGCCTTGACCTTGCCGGCCTTTATCATGGGCAGGGCCGAGTTCACGTTGTCCGCCAGCACCTCCACCTGACCGCCGGTCAACGCCAGCAGCGCGGGGTTGCCGCCCTGGAACGGGACATGCACCATGTCCACCTGGGCCATCATCTTGAACAGCTCCATGCCCAGATGGCCCGGTGTGCCGTTGCCCGCCGAGCTGAAGTTGAGCTTGCCGGGGTGCTTGCGCGCAAAGGCGATCAGCTCCTGCACGTTCGACACGGGAACCGATGGGTGCACCATCAGCACCTGCGGCACATGGGCGACCAGCGTGACCGGGACGAAGTCCTTGAGCGGGTCGTAGCGCAGCTTGCGGTGGATGGTGGCGGCAATCGCGTGCGATGCATTGGTGCCGATCACCAGGGTGTAACCGTCGGGCGTGGCGCGTGCGGCGGATGCGGCGCCCACGGTGCCGCCCGCGCCGGCCCGGTTGTCCACCACGAAGCTCTGGCCCAGGGCCAGCTCCAGTTGCTTGCCCAGCTGGCGGCCCAGCACATCGCTCGCCCCGCCAGCGGCAAAGGGCACGACGATGGTCACGGGGCGCTCCGGGTAGGTGCCCGCAGGCGAGGCAGCATGGGCTGGGCTGCCCAGGGCGCAGAGCACGGTGAGCAGCGGCGCCAGCATCGTGCGCAGCCGCAAGGGGCGTCCGTGCGCACATGCCGGAGCTTGGGGCGGCACTGAGTTCGGGGTGGGGGCAGGTTGCGTCATGTCGGTCTCCTTGGGTTGTTGTGCGGCGCAGAGGCTCTTAGCGGCTTGCGGTGATCGTGACTTCCAGCGGCGGCAGGCCGTCAATGCGGCCCACGAGCGCATCGCCGGGCCCGACGGCGCCCACGCCGGCAGGGGTGCCGGTGTAGATCAGGTCGCCGGGCATCAGCTGGTACTGGCGTGAGAGCTGGACGATGATTTCCGGCACGTTCCAGATCATTTTTTCGAGCACCGACTGCTGGCGCACCGCGCCGTTGACGTGCAATGTCAAGGCACCCGACAGCACATGGCCGGAAACCTCGACCGGCAAGATGGGGCCGCATGGCGCCGAGGCATCGAAGGACTTGCCGGCTTCCCAAGGCCGGCCTTGCTGGAGGCACTCGCGTTGGCGGTCGCGCCGCGTCATGTCCAGGCCCACGGCGTAGCCCAGCACGCAGTCGAGCACGCTGTGCGGCGCGTCCGCGTCGGGTGTGCGGCCCATCGCCACCACCAGCTCCAGCTCATACTGAAAATCGTCGGTGAAACTGGGGTAGGGCACGGCGCCGTCAGTGACCAGCGCATCGGCGGGCTTCTGAAAGAAAAACGGCGGGTCGCGCTCGTCGCCTTCCTTCATCTCACGGATATGGTCCACATAGTTGCGGCCAACGCAGTAGATGCGGCGCACGGGAAAGGGCGCGCTGCGCCCGACGATGGGAACGGTGTTGGGTGCAAGTTCGGGGGTGGCAAGCGCCTGCGGGGCCTGGGCTGCGGAGTCGGTGGTCACGGGGGGTCTTTCTTCGATCGACGACCTGCGGGTGCGGGTCCGTCGTTCGCCCATCTTGCGTGCCGAAGCCCGTGCGGCGTTAGGTCATGGGCTGTCCATTGCCGGTACGATCTTGCGCTGCCGACCGCGTGTCCCGATCGCGCTACACCCGTGCGGTGTTGCGCAGCTCGGCGCGGGTGGACGAAGGGCTTTTGCCGGTCACCAAGCGAAAGCGCTTGCCAAAGTAGGCCTCGTCGGCGAACCCGCAGCGGAACGCGATTTCCTTGATCGAGAGGTTGGTGTGCAGCAGCAGTTCGCGGGCAAAGGCCATGCGCCGGCTGGTCAGGCATTCCAGGAACGTCTGCCCTGTCTCGCGCTTGATCAGGTGCGCCAGGTAGGTGGGCGACAGATGGATGGCCGCGGCCGCGTCGGCCAGTGAGACCGGCAGGTGCAAGCGTTCCTTGAGGTAGGCCTGCAACCGGGCCAGCGTGGGATGGCGCGCCAGCGACGACGCCGGTGCCGAGGCCCAGTGCATCAGCGATTCGCCATAGTGGCGCCACACCAGCCCGATGAGCTGCAGCAGGTAGCCGCGGATCAGGATGGTGGCGCCGGTGGCACGCTGCGCATCTTCTGCGGCCATGGCGTTGCACAGGGCCTCGACCTGCGCCATCTCACGTGGCGTAAGTGCAAAGTCGATCTGCTCCTGGAATCGGAACGGCGCCAGTTCGGGCGCGCGCTCGATGGGCGTGTGCGCCAGATCCTGCAGGTCCACGTCCAGGGAAGGCAGCAGGTAGGCCAGGCTCGCATTGAGGATGAAATAGCGGCTGCCCGGTGCGGTGGGGATGAAGTGGGTGGTGAACGGCAGGATGAAGCACACCGTTCCCGCCTCCACGGGGCGGCACACATCCCCAATGAAGTGCTGGGTGCTTCCCTGCAGCTGCACATGGATCTGGAAATACTCATGGCGGTGCGGTGCCGCATTGGGCAGGGCCGAATGCTCGTCGCGGATGCCGAAGTCGCCATGCAGCGAGCGCTCGGACATGCGGTAGTTGTCCAGCGGTGCCTGGCGGGCCCGCAGCGGCGTGGGCTGGAGGGGGGACGTGGACTGGGTCATCGCGGCCACGGGGGTGGCAAAAGCATGGGGCGGCTCCGGAGCGAGGTCATGGCGGTGCGCGGATGTTAACCAGTCGCCCCCCGTTGTGCTCACGGAGAGACCGGCTGCGCGCCGCACGGGGTGACGGACGCGGTCTTCACCTTGACCAGCGGCGCCCCGGATGCACTTCCCAGGGCACGGTGGGATGAACCGAGCGCTCTCTACGGGGGCGCAGGAACAGTTTCTGCTCAGAGACGCAGAAACTCAGACGGAAGCAGACGGAGAGGGCCGTGCGACAAAGGCTTGCGCGAAGGGAGGTGTCAGGCCTCGGCCAGCAGCTTTTCGATCAGCCGGTGCAGTTCAGGGAAGTTGGGCTGACCGATGAAGCTCTTCACGATCTCGCCGCGCTTGTTGACGATGTAGGTCGTGGGCGTGAGTTGCACATCGCCCCAGGCCCGCGCCACCGCGCCGGTATTGTCGATGGCGACCTTGAAAGGCAGTTTGCGGGTTTCGGCAAAATTGACGACGTAGCTGGGCGGGTCGTAGCTCATGGCCACGGCCAGCGTGTCAAAGCCCTTGGCGTGATACTTGTTGTAAGTACTGATGACCTCGGGCATCTCGGCCACGCAGGTCGTGCAGCTGGTGGCCCAGAAGTTCACCAGCGTGACCTTGCCGCGCAGGTCGGCCGTGCTCTGGCGCGAGCCGTCGAGCAGCACAAAGGTCGATTCGGGCGCCTGGGACTTGCCCGTGCCCCATGCCACCCAGGCCCCTAGGCCCGCCACCACCGCTACCAGCAGCGCCATGGCGCCATGTTTGATACGCATAAAAATCCATCCGAAAAAGCGTCCCAGGTCGCCATTGTGCGGCAGCCGTGCCAGCGCGGCACGTCAAGGCAGCAAAGCAACTGGCCGTGTCAGGGGCTTGGAGCGCAGGCAGCGCGCAGAAGTTCCGCCTTCGGCCCCGGGCACTGCGCGGCACCGACCCTGACCATAATCCCCGCATGGACCGAATTCTTGTTGCCGCGTTGGCCCTGTGCCTGTCTGCCTGCAGTCCCGCGCTGAACTGGCGCAGCGTGGTCCTGCCCGAGATCGGCTTGCGTGCCAGCCTGCCGTGCAAGCCCGAACACCTGGAGCGCCGCATCGAACTGGCGGGCACGGACACCGCGGTGGACATGGCGGGCTGTGCGGCCGATGGTGTGACCTTCGCCGTGGCCTGCGCCGTGCTGTCCAATCCCGCGCAGGCGGGCGCAGCGCTGGCCCATTGGCGCGCGGCGGTGCTGGCAGGCCTGCGCGCGCCCGCCCCGGGGCAGCCCGGCGCTGCGCAAGACAGCCCCTTCGTGCCGGTCGGCGCGCTCGACCTGCCGCAGTCGGTGCGCACCGTGGTGCAGGGACGGCAGCCCGGCGGCGAAGCGGTCCACGCCCAGGCGGTGTGGTTTGCGCGCGTCCAGGGGCCGCAACTGAGCGCCTGCCATGCCGTGGTCTTGAGCGCCGGGCCGCGCGCCGAGGTGGCAGAAGGCTTTTTTTCGGGCCTGGAGCTGCAATGAACCTGCTGCAGCGCCGCACCGCCGTGACCGTTTTCCTCGCGTTTGCCTTCGCCTACTTCCTTTCGGCCCTGCTGCGTGCCGTAACCGCCACGCTTGCGCCCACCCTGGCCGGCGAGTTCGAGATGCATGCCCGCGACCTGGGCCTGCTGTCGGGCGGGTATTTTCTTGGCTTTGCCGCCACGCAGCTGCCGCTGGGCAATTGGCTGGACCGCCATGGCCCCAAGCGGGTGCTGCTGGGTTTTTTGGTTGCGGCCGTGCTGGGCTGCGTGCTGTTTTCGGTGGCGACGGACTTTTCGGGCCTGCTGGCGGGCCGTGTGCTGTGCGGCGCTGGCGTTAGCGCCTGCCTGATGGCGCCGCTGACGGGTTATCGGCGCTGGTACACGCCCACGGCGCAGTTGCGCGCCAACTCCTGGATGCTCATGACCGGATCGCTGGGCATGGTCGCCTCCACGCTGCCCGTGCAGTGGCTGCTGCCGCTGGCGGGGTGGCGGCCGCTGTTCTGGGGTCTGGCGGCCCTCATCGTGCTGGCGATGGGGTGGATCTCGTTCAGCGTGCCGGCCTGGGTGGGCGCGCACGACCGGGCGGTGCCCGAGCCGTCCCAGGCGCCGTCCGGCTATGCGGCCGTGTGGCGGCACCCGTACTTCGTGCGCCTGGCGCCGCTGGGGTTCTTCACCTATGGGGGCATGGTGGCCATGCAGACACTGTGGGCCGGCCCGTGGATGCAGCAGGTGGCGTGCTACTCGGCGCTGGAGGCTGCGACCGGCCTGTTCTGGATCAATGTCGCCATGCTGTGCACTTTCTGGGGCTGGGGCATGGCCAGCCACTGGCTGCTGCGCAAGGGGGTGGACGCCAACCGCCTCATGGCCGCAGGCGTGCCCCTGAGCCTGCTGGTAATGGCGGCCCTCATCGTGCTGGGCGAACGCGCCGGTGCCGCGGCCTGGGCGCTGTACTGCGTGGCCTGCACCTTCGTTTCGCTGTCGCTGCCGGCGCTGGCGCTGGCGTTTCCGCAGGCGCTGGCCGGGCGCGCGCTGTCGGCCTACAACCTGGTGATTTTTGTCGGGGTGTTCGCAGTGCAGTGGGGCATTGGTCTGGCGCTGGACGCCTTTGCCGCCGCCGGCGCCACGCCCATGGCGGCGTTTCGCTGGTCCATGGGCCTGTACCTGGCCTGCAATGTCGCCGCCTACGCCTGGTTTGTCGTGCGCGCGCGCGGCCATAATGCGCTGCAACCCACCGCACCATGAGCACGCGCATCTTCCTCATCGCCCACGCGCCGCTGGCCCATGCCCTGCGCGAATGCGCGCTGCATGTGTTCACCGACTGCGCCGATGCCGTGCTCGCGCTCGACGTGTTGCCGCATGCGGCGCCCGCCGACACGCTGGCGCAGGCGCGGCACATGCTGGCGCCTGCGCCCGCAGCGCCCACCCTGGTGCTGACCGATGTCTTTGGCGCCACCCCGTGCAACATCGCGCAGCGCCTGGTGGCGGACCTGCCCGCCAGGCTGGTGACCGGCGTGAACCTGCCGATGCTGCTGCGCGCCGTCAGCTACCGCGCCGAGCCGCTGGACGCCCTGGTGCAGCGCGCCGTGGTGGGCGGCACCCAAGGCGTGATGCAGGTGTGCCTGAGCGCGACCCCTTCAGAACCGACCCGTCCATGATCAAGACCTCCACGACCATCGGCAACAAGCTGGGCCTGCACGCCCGCGCGTCCGCCAAACTCACCCGCCTGGCCGGCACTTTTCCTTGCGATGTCTGGATGAGCCGCGGCGGCCGGCGCGTCAATGCCAAGAGCATCATGGGCGTGATGATGCTGGCCGCGGGCCTGGGCTCCGAGGTCGAGATCGAAACCAGCGGCGACCAGGCCCAGGAAGCCATGGACGCCTTGCTGGCCCTGATCGCCGACAAGTTCGGCGAAGGCAGCTGAGCATGGGCCGCGCCGCCACCGCGTGGCACGGCCTGCCCAGGGGCGGGGCATGACGTTTTCCATTCCCGGCCTGGCGGTGGCGCGCGGCATCGCCATCGGGCGTGCCGTGCTGGTGGGCTCGAGCCGCGTCGATGTGGCGCACTACTTCATCGAGCCGCACCAGGTGCCGTCGGAGATCGAGCGGGTGCGCCACGGGCGCAACGCGGTCATGGAGGAGCTGCAGCGCCTGCAGGACGACATGCCGCACGATGCCCCGCACGAGCTGGCGGCGCTGCTCGACGTGCACCTCTTGCTGCTGCAGGACGAGGCGCTGACCAGCGGCGTCAAGCACTGGATCACCGAGCGCCTGTACAACGCCGAGTGGGCACTGACGACCCAGCTCGAAGCCATTGCGCGCCAGTTCGACGAAATGGAGGACGAGTACCTGCGCGAGCGCAAAGCCGACCTCGAACAGGTGGTCGAGCGCATCCTGCGGTACATGAAGGGCGTCGCCCAGCCGGTGGCGCCGCCCCCGCCGAACGCCCGGCGCAAGACCCCGCAGGACCTGCTGCTCGACGACACCATGGACGTGCCGCTGGTGCTGGTGGCGCACGACCTCTCGCCCGCCGACATGCTGCAGTTCAAGAAGAGCGTGTTCGCCGGCTTCGTCACCGACGTGGGCGGCAAGACCTCGCACACCGCCATCGTGGCGCGCAGCATGGACATCCCGGCGGTGGTCGGCGCGCGCGTGGCCAGCCAGCTGGTGCGCCAGGACGACTGGGTCATCATCGACGGCGATGCCGGCGTGATGATCGTCGACCCGTCCGCCATCATCCTGGCCGAATACGGCTTCCGCCAGCGCCAGATGGTGCTCGAGCGCGAGCGCCTGGCGCGCCTGCGGCACACGCCGTCGGTCACGCTCGACGGCCAGAAGATCGAGCTGCTGGCCAACATCGAGCAGCCCAGCGATGCCGCCACCGCCGTGCGCGCCGGCGCCGTGGGCGTGGGCCTGTTCCGCAGCGAGTTCCTGTTCATGGGCCGCAGCGGCGACCTGCCCGGCGAGGAAGAGCAGTATCGGGCCTACCGCGACGCGATCGACGGCATGCAGGGCCTGCCCGTCACGATCCGCACGGTGGACGTGGGCGCGGACAAGCCCCTGGACAAGAACTACAAGGATGCGCAACTGAACCCGGCTCTGGGCCTGCGCGCGATCCGCTGGAGTCTGGCCGACCCGGCCATGTTCCGCACGCAGCTGCGCGCCGTGCTGCGCGCCGCAGCACACGGGCAGGTCAACCTGCTGTTTCCGATGCTCGCCCATGGCAGCGAGATCCGCCAGACGCTGGCGCAGGTCGACCTGGCGCGCGCCGAGCTCGACGAGCGCGGGCAGGCGTACGGACCGGTGCGCCTGGGGGCCATGGTCGAGGTGCCGGCCGCGGCGCTGATGGTGCGCACCTTCCTGCGCTACTTCGACTTTCTCTCGATCGGCACCAACGACCTGATCCAGTACACCCTGGCCATCGACCGCGCCGACGAGGCGGTGTCGCACCTCTACGACCCGCTGCACCCGGCGGTGCTGCAGCTGGTGGCCCAGGTGATCGCCGAATGCCAGGCCCAGGGAAAGAGCGTGTCGGTGTGCGGCGAAATGGCGGGCGACGTCGCTCTCACGCGCCTGCTGCTGGGCCTGGGGCTGCGCAGCTTCTCGATGCACCCGGCCCAAATCCTCGCGGTCAAGCAGGAAGTGCTACGCGCCGACACGCGCAAGCTGGCCGCATGGGCGCAGCAGGTGCTCGGTGCGGACACGCCGAACGACCTGATCGCTCCTTGAGCCACGTGGCCGGGGCCGTGGGCCCCTGCCTGCCGGGTTGATGCTATTAAAAAACTAGCTGTCAGCGCTTTAATGGTAAGCGTTTGAGGCCTTTTTCATGCCAGTTCAGCGGGTGCGCACCCCGAGCACGGCCGCGCCCAGGATCAGCGCCGTCGCCATGCCGATGCTGGCGTTCACGGGGCGGTCGGTGATGGCCATCAGCAGCGCGGTCGAGGCCAGCGGCGTGATGTAGCTCAGGATGCCGATGTGGCGCGGGTCGCCGAGCTTGAGCGCCCGGTCCCAGAGGTAGAACGACGCGCCCAGGGGCCCCAGGCCCATGGCCGCCAGCAGCGCCCAGTCGCTTGCCTGCAGCGCGGCGGCGGGCTCCAGCAGCGCGTGGCACAGCAGGGAAAGCAGGCCCGACACCAGCCCAAACAGGCCGATGGCGGTGGTGGGGAACGCGGCCATGCGGCGCGTGAGCAGCGAATAGGTCGACCAGACGAAGGCGGCCGCCAGCGCCGGCAGGTAGCCCCAGGCCAGGCGGCCGTCGAGGCCCTGGCCCGCGGTGATGGCCAGGGCCGCGCCGCCAAACCCCAGCAAGGCGGCCACCACATGCGGCCAGCGCAGCGCCACGCCCGGCAGCACCACGGGCGCCAGCACCACGATCAGCAGCGGCCACAGGTAGTTGACCAGGTTGGCCTCGACCGCGGGCGCATGGCGCAGTGCGACGAACAGCAGCAGGTGGTAGGCGAACAGGCCGTACACGCCGAGCGCCAGCGTGCGCAGCGGAATGCGCCACTGTGCGGGGTCGCGCAGCACCAGCGGCCAGGCGGGTACGCTGCCGATGACGAGCGCGATGCCCGTGAGCAGGAAGGGGGGGACGTGGGTCAGCGAGACCCCCAAGGCGGCCAGCGAGGCCCACAGTGCGATCGCGCCGAGCGCGTAGAGATTGGCTTGCATGGGCCAAGCGTAAACGCAAGCCCCGCCGCGCAGGGGTGCCGTGTGGCCGTCTTGCAACCCCTCCACCCGCGGTTCCCGATTGCGCTGCTGCGCGGACCATCCACAGAGTCAGTGCACTGCAGGACCGGTGGAGGCCAGCGTCAGCCGTTCTCGGCCGGAATTTCCCGGACCGCTGGACCGCCGACGATGCGTTCGCACTCGAAAAGGCCCTGCACAAACGGGTTCTGGTCGTCGACACAGCTGCGCGCGAGGTATTCGGGGTAGACAAAATCGTCGCCCAGGCGCGCCAGGCCCACGGGGATGCTGCGTTCCACCTCGGGTCGGTCGGCGATGGCCGTCTTCATGTAATCGGTCCAGACCGGCAGGGCGAGAAGACCGCCTGTGACATTGCCCAGGCTGCGCGGCTGGTCGTAGCCCATCCAGACGACCGAGGCGACGCCCGAGGAATACCCGGCGAACCATACATCGCGCGCGCCGTTGGAGGTCCCTGTCTTGCCCGCCAGGTCCTTGCGGCCGAGCCGAGCCGCGCGCCGAGCGGTCCCGTGCTGGACGACATCGCGCAGCATGCTGTCCATCACGTAGGCATTGCGCTCCGAAATGGCCTGCCTGCGCGGAGACTCCGTGCGGGCTTCATAGAGCACCTGGCCATTGCGTTCACTCACCTTGCTGACCAAGCGGGGCTCGACCAGGGCCCCGCCATTGGCAAACACGGCATAGGCCTGCGTGAGTTGCAAGGGCGTGATCGCTCCCGCTCCCAAGGCCAGCGGCAGGCCAGGAGGGTTGAGTTCAGGCACAAACCCGAAACGGGAGGCGAACTGCTGCACATACTCCGCGCCCGCCGCCTGCATCAGATTGACGGCAACCAGATTCTTGGACCGCACCAAGCCCCGCCGGGCCGAAATGAAGCCTTCATAGTTGCCGCCGTAGTTGCGCGGGCTCCAGGCTTTCTGGCCCCGTGCCGAGGGGGTGACCACCCGCTGGGTATCGTCGACCAGGGTGCCAGGAAAGTAGCCTTTTTCCAGCGCCGCGGAAAACACGAAAGGCTTGAAGGTCGAGCCCGGCTGGCGCACCGCCTGCACTGCATGGTCGAAATTGTTGAACCGGAAGTCGAAGCCGCCCGTCAACGCCAGGATCTCCCCTGACTCGGCATCGATGGACACGAGCGCCCCCTCCATCTTCGGCAGGTGGCTCAAGTGCCACCGTTGCTGCGCATCGGCCAGCACGCGGACCACGGCGCCCGGGCCGATGCGTGTGCGCGCTGGCGCATCCGGCATGAGGGCGCGGCGGGCGCTGGCGCTCAGCGCTTTGCGGGCGATGTGGACCGGTGTGCCGTCGCGCAAGGCCGCCACGATGCCTGCCGTGTCCGAGGCCTCCAGCACGATGGCTGCGCGCAACGCCCCACTGTCGCGGTAGGGCGCGAGCGCCTTCCGGATCGCTGGCAGATCGCCGCCACGGACCGGCGCGCTGGCACGACCTTCCGGCCCGGCATAGCCGCGCTGGCCCTGTGCATCGACCAGGCCCCTGCGCAACGCGCGCGAGGCGGCCTGCTGTTCGGGCAGACTGATCGTGGTGTGCACATCGAGCCCCATCGAATAGGCGCCGTCGCCATATTGCGCGACCATCATCTGGCGCGCTTGCTCGACGGCATACGCGGCGCTGGGCACGATGGAATGGGAGCGGGGCCTCAACACCAAGGCTTCGGCGCGGGCCGCCGCATGGGCAGGGCCGTCCAGGTGGCCGAGTTCCCGCATGCGGTGGAGGATGTGCTGCTGGCGGACGATGGCGCGTTCGCGGTTGGCCACAGGGTTGTAGGCCGAGGGGGCTTTGGGCAGTCCGGCGAGGAGGGCCGACTCGGCAACGCTCAACTGATCGAGGGTCTTGTCGAAATAGATGGACGCGGCCGCAGCGAATCCGTACGCGCGTTCACCCAGATAGACCTGGTTCATGTACAGCTCAAGGATCTTGTCCTTGCTGTAGACCGATTCGAGTTTGTAGGCCAGCAGGATCTCCATGATCTTGCGGCTGTAGGTCTTTTCCCGGCTCAGGAAGAAAACGCGTGCGACCTGCATCGTGATGGTGCTGCCGCCCTGGGCATGCTCGCCCGCCCGGAGATTGCGCCAGGCCGAGCGCGCCAGGCCCGAGAAGTCCACCGCGCCATGTTCGTAGTACCGGGCATCCTCGATCGCCAGCAACGCTTGCCGCATGGTCTGCGGGATGCGCTCGATCGGCACAAATTCGCGCCGCTCCTGGCCATACTCGGCCAGCAAGCTGCCATCCCTGGCATAAATCCGCATCGGCAGCTTGGGGTCGTAGTCGGCGAGGTGGTCGATCGCGGGCAAGCGTTGCCACAGCACGTAGAGGCCGTACGTTGCGCTGAGGGTGGCGCAGAGGAACAACCCGATGACCACACCGGCCACAAAGGGCCATCGCGAACGGGTTTCTGCAGGGGGGGTATTGGGGGTCATGGGAAGGGGTTTGGCCACCGCGTTGGCGATGTGCGCTCCGCCAGGGGCCTGCGCGCTGCGCTATTCCCAGCGCTGCTGAAAGGAAAATGTGGGCAGCTTCCAGCCTTGCCAGATCGCCAGCAGACGCAGTGCCAGGCCCACCCCGAAGCTGATTCCCGTGCTCAGATCGACATCGACGCCGAACTCCAGCAGGGCAAGAAACACGGTGCAGACGATCAGCGAGACGACCGCATACAGCTCACGCCGAAACACCACGGGCACCTGGTTGCACAGGACGTCGCGGACGATGCCGCCAAAAATGCCGGTGATCATCCCGGACATGACGACCACGGGAAAGGCGTAGTCCATCTCGCGCGCGACATTGCAGCCGATCAAGGAAAACGCGATCAGTCCCATGGCGTCGAGCACCAGAAATACCCGCTTCAACTGCTGCATGTGGGACGCCACCACCGTGGTCAGCAGTCCGGCAGAAATCACCAGGTAGATGTATTCCGGGTGCTGGGTCCAGCCGATGGGAAAGTGGCCGAGGATCATGTCGCGCACGGTTCCGCCGCCGAGCGCCGTGACAAAGGCGATCACGGCGACGCCGAACATGTCCATGTTGCGACGGCCGGCCGCAAGGGCGCCCGACATGGCTTCGGCGACGATTGCCACCAGATAGATGGCGGTCAGCACGCCGGCCCCTGGCAAGCAGCAACCGGCCGCTCGACGAGCGTGAAACAAGGGAACGAAAACATCGGGGGACGACACCTCAGAGGCAGGGCGCGCGGTGCCGCGGGCCCTGGAGCGCCTCTCCCTCTGTCCTTTTACCTGAGAGTTTCGGCTGCGCGAGCAGCCTGCCCCTTCGGTGGGTCATCAACGCGCAAAGTGCGGTGTGTGACCTCTCTCCAGTCGGCGAAATGGTTTTGCGGTCCGGTATGCCTGAGCGATGATGGGAGCTTGCGCCTTCGGCGGAGGCGCAAGGCGCCTCTCTCTCCCGCAAAACAAGCCGATTGTAACGGACGCCTGCCAGTGCCGTCGGCCTCCGTCGGCTGCCACCGCATTCGTGCGCTTGCACGGCACGCCGTTCAGGCCGGGAAGCGCGATGGGCCGCTGCACTTGCCGCTCGGTGCGCACCCGCTTCTCATCTGTTCCATCCACCACAGCGGGGTGGCATTCACACACCGGCAGCGTGGGCCTGCTGGTCGGCGTGGTAGCTGCTGCGCACCATGGCGCCCACGGCAGCGTGGGAAAAGCCCATCTTGTAGGCCTCTTCCTCAAACATCTTGAAGGTGTCGGGGTGCACGTAGCGGCGCACCGGCAGGTGGCTGCTGGACGGAGCCAGGTACTGGCCGATGGTCAGCATGTCGATGCCGTGCGCGCGCATGTCGCGCATGACCTGCAGGATCTCCTCGTCGGTCTCGCCGAGGCCGACCATGATGCCGCTCTTGGTCGGCACGTTCGGGTGCAGAGCCTTGAACTTTTTCAGCAGGTTCAGCGAGAACTGGTAGTCCGAGCCCGGGCGCGCTTCCTTGTACAGGCGCGGCGCGGTTTCCAGGTTGTGGTTCATCACATCGGGGGGCGCGGCCTTGAGGATTTCGAGCGCGCGGTCGTCGCGGCCGCGGAAATCGGGCACCAGGATCTCGATCTGCGTGCTCGGCGAGAGTGCGCGGATGTGCTGGATGCATTCGACGAAATGGCCCGAGCCACCGTCGCGCAGGTCGTCGCGGTCCACGCTGGTGATCACCACGTATTGGAGGCGCAGCTTGGCAATCGTTTGGGCCAGCTTGAGCGGCTCGTCCTGGTCGAGCGGATCGGGGCGTCCATGGCCCACGTCGCAGAACGGGCAGCGGCGCGTGCACTTGTCGCCCATGATCATGAAAGTGGCCGTGCCCTTGCCGAAGCATTCGCCGATGTTTGGGCAGCTCGCTTCCTCGCAGACTGTGTGCAGCTTGTTCTCGCGCAGGATGTCCTTGATCTCGTAGAAGCGCGTGGTCGGCGAGCCAGCCCTGACGCGGATCCATGCGGGCTTCTTGAGCACTTCGCCCTGCTCGACCTTGATCGGAATGCGCGAGAGCTTGGCGGCGGCCTTTTGCTTGGCCAGGGGGTTGTAGGCTTCGGTGGACTGCGCTTCGCGGACGACTTCAGGGGGGCTCATGGCGTGTAGGCGGTTCAGGGAGCGAGCCGGGTGCAGAGCTGTTGGCCCAGCACCTGGGCGGCTTCGTCCCAAGTGGTGTGGACCCCGATTGTAGAAAGGTCCACCGTTTGCAAGCCGGCATAACCACAAGGGTTGATGCGCGCAAAGGGTTCGAGGTCCATGGCCACATTGAGCGCGACGCCGTGGTAGCTGCAGTGGCGACTGACCTTGATGCCCAGCGCCGCGATCTTGCCCAGTCCCGCGAAGTCGGGCACGGCGCTGGCGCCATGCTGCGGGCGCTGCGGCAGCAGCGCATGGCTGCGCGGGTCGTCCAAGCGCACGTAGATGCCGGGGGCGTTGGCCACGCGGTGTCCGGTCACGCCGTAGTGCGCGAGCGTGCGGATCACGGCCTCTTCAATGCGGTAGACCAATTCCTTGACGTAATAGCCGGCGCGCCGCAGATCGACGAGCGGGTAGGCCACCACCTGGCCCGGGCCGTGGAAGGTGACCTGGCCGCCGCGGTTGGTGGCCACCACGGGGATGCCGCCGGGCTGCAGCACATGCTCGGCGCGGCCCGCCAGGCCCTGGGTGAAGGTGGCAGGGTGCTCGCACAGCCAGAGCTGGTCGGGTTCGTCCGGGGCGCGCTCGGCGGTAAAGGCCTGCATGGCCTCGTAGGTGGGCAGGTAGGGCACTTGGCCCAGGGTGCGGATCTCCATCGGTATCGGTGCCTCGCCCCGGCTCAGAGCACGACCTTGACCAGCGGGTGCGAGGACAGCGCGCGGTACAGGTCGTCCAGCTGCGCGCGGCTGGTGGCCGTGACGGTCATGGTCACGCCCAGGTAGTTGCCGGCGCTGCTCTGGCGCAGTTCAATGGTCGATGCGTCGAAGTCCGGATCAAAGCGGTGCGCCAGTTCCGTGACGGCGTGCACAAAACCGTCGACCTTGGCGCCCATCACCTTGATCGGAAAGCGCGACGGATACTCGATGAGCGAGTCCCGGCGGGGGTCGGGGACCGGGGCGTCAGCAGGAGAAGGCGGAGATTTCGTCATGTCGATGCTCTTGATTTAATAGCTATTGACGCAAGCCCATTGCGCGCCAAGGGCCCATTTTCCTTGTATTCCGAGTGGCCTGCCAAGGCGGCGGACGAATGCCGCGGCGTTGGATTCGCGCCACAGCTGTTCGGCGCCGTGCGCGGGGCATGGCATTGCGCGCCGCGGGATATTGGCCTGCGCCACGGGTTTTTACTTATAATCAGGGGCTTTGTGGAAGTTGCTGTCTGTAACCTGTGGGGAGTTCCATGGTGAATCCAAGCGCCCCAAGGCCTGAAGCTGAGGATGAAGAACCCGACTTCAAGCCCCTGACGGCGCAAGAGGCGCAGGCATGGCGCAAGCGCCATCCCGCCCTGTCGGTCTGGTGGCTGGTGGGTGCGCAGGCGCTGGTGGGCGTGCTGGTGGCAGTGGCCACGGGCCTGTGGACAGGCAAGGCCTTTCTGGCCTGGTCGGCTGCCTATGGTGCTCTGGCGGTGGTGTTGCCATCGGCCTTGTTTGCGCGTGGCATGGGCCGTGTGCGGGCTTCCGGGGGTGCCGCATTGGCGGGATTCTTTGGGTGGGAGATGGCCAAGATTGCATTGACTGTCGCCATGCTGGCGGCAGCGCCGAAGTTGATTGCACCGCTGAGCTGGCTGGCCTTGCTGGTGGGCATGGTGGTGACAATGAAAACGTACTGGATTGCGCTGTGGGCGCGGCCTGGTGTCCGAAAAACCGATTGATATAGAGAAGAGTTGTCCGATGGCCGCAGAAGCGCACGCTCCGACTGCAAGTGAATACATCGTTCACCACCTGCAGCATCTTCAGAACATCAAGCAGAAATCCATCATCGACATGTCGGTGATCAACTACGACTCCGTCATCGTGAGCGTGTTGGTGGGTTTTCTGGGGCTGTTCGTTTTCTGGCTTGCTGCCCGCAAGGCGACGTCCGGCGTGCCGGGACGCTTCCAGGCGGCGGTCGAGATGATGGTGGAAATGGTGGACAACCAGGCCAAGGCCAACATCCACAACGCGCAAAGCCGCAAATTCATTGCGCCGCTGGCACTCACGGTGTTTGTCTGGATCTTCCTGATGAACGCCATGGACTTGCTGCCCGTGGATCTGCTACCCGTGCTCTGGCAAGGGGCCACAGGCGACAGCCACGCCTACCTGCGCATCGTGCCCACGGCCGACCTCTCCACCACGCTGGGCCTGTCGTCCGCCGTGCTGATCCTGTGCTTCTTCTACAGCATCAAGATCAAGGGCATGGGCGGCTGGGCGCACGAACTGGTGACCGCGCCGTTCGGCACCAGCAAGAATCCCGTCTTCGCCCTGATCCTGGGCGTGGTCAACCTGCTCATGCAGGTCATTGAATACGTTGCCAAGACCGTCTCGCATGGCATGCGACTGTTTGGCAACATGTACGCTGGTGAGTTGGTGTTCATGCTGATTGCCCTGATGGGTGGTGCTGCTGCCATGTCGCTCTCTGGTGTGTTGCTCCCTGTGGGGCACATCATTGCGGGCTCGATCTGGGCGATTTTTCATATTTTGATCATCACCCTGCAAGCCTTCATTTTCATGATGCTGACGCTGATTTACCTCGGCCAGGCGCATGAAGCCCACTGACCATTCCTTTCTTTCTTTTTCAACCTTTCTTTCTTAAATCAGGAGTCATCATGGAAAACATTCTCGGTCTCGTCGCTCTGGCTTGTGGTCTGATCGTTGGTCTGGGCGCTATCGGCGCCTCCATCGGCATCGCTTTGATGGGCGGCAAGTTCCTGGAAGCTTCGGCACGCCAGCCTGAGCTGATCAACGAACTGCAAACCAAGATGTTCATCTTGGCCGGTCTGATCGACGCGGCCTTCCTGATCGGCGTGGCCATCGCCCTGCTGTTCGCTTTCGCCAACCCCTTCGTTCTGGCCTAAGCCCCGATCAACGCCCAACTAGAAAGGTGTTGCCGTGAGTATCAACGCGACCCTGTTCGTTCAGGCCATCGTCTTCTTGATCCTGGTGCTGTTCACGATGAAATTCGTGTGGCCCCCGATCGCGAAGGCGCTGGACGAACGAGCCCAGAAAATCGCCGATGGCCTCGCTGCTGCCGACCGTGCCAAGTCCGAGCTGACCGCTGCCAACCAGCGCGTCGAGCAGGAACTGTCACAGACGCGCAACGAGACGGCTACGCGTCTTGCGGATGCCGACCGTCGTGCACAGGCCATCATCGAAGAGGCCAAGGCCCGTGCCACCGACGAAGGCAACAAGATCGTCGCCGCTGCCCGTGCCGAGGCCCAGCAGCAGAGCATCCAGGCCCGCGAGGCGCTGCGCGAACAGGTCGCCGCGCTGGCGGTCAAGGGCGCCGAGCAGATTCTCCGCAAGGAAGTCAATGCCGGCGTTCACGCCGATCTGCTCAACCGCCTGAAGACCGAGCTGTAAGGGGACAACCATGGCCGAACTCGCCACCATTGCCCGCCCTTACGCCGAAGCCCTGTTCAAGGCCTGCACCGCGCACGCGGATGCCGACCTGGACAGCGCCGTCGTCTGGGTGGATGAATTGGCGGCGATTGCCGCCAACCCCCAGCTGCGCCAGCTGGCCGACAACCCCAAGGTGACCGACAGCGAAGTGTTCGACGTCATCGCCGGGGTGGCACGCTCTGCGCTGCCGGAGATGGCCCGGAACTTCCTGCGCACCGTGATCGACAACGACCGCGTGGACACGCTGCCTGAAGTGGCGGCGCAATTTCGTGCCCTGGTGAACCGCCGCAACGGCTCGTCCGATGCCGTGGTGTACAGCGCTTTTGCGATGGACGGCGCCGCGCTGGCCGGGCTGGGCGCAGTGCTTGAAAAGCGCTTTGGCCGCAAGCTCAATCTCACCGTGCAGCAGGATGAATCGCTGATCGGTGGCATTCGCATCGTGGTGGGTGACGAGGTGCTCGACACCTCGGTCAAAGCCCGTCTGGAACAAATGAAAGCGGCCCTCACCGCGTAATGCGCGGCGTGAGGTATCGGCTAAACAAAGAAAGAAGGAAAGAGTCATGCAACTCAATCCCGCAGAAATTTCTGAACTCATCAAGAGCCGCATCGAAGGGCTGGCAGCCAGCAGCGACATCCGCAACCAGGGCACCGTGGTGTCCGTGTCTGACGGTATCGTGCGCGTCCATGGCCTGTCCGACGTGATGCAGGGCGAAATGCTCGAGTTCCCCGCCACCGCGGACGGCACGCCTTCCTACGGCCTGGCCCTGAACCTTGAGCGCGACTCGGTCGGCGCCGTGATTCTGGGCGAGTACGAGCACATCTCCGAAGGCAACACCGTCAAGTGCACGGGCCGCATTCTGGAAGTGCCCGTCGGCCCCGAGCTGATTGGCCGCGTGGTCAACGCCCTGGGCCAGCCCATCGACGGCAAGGGCCCGGTCAATGCGAAGCTGACCGACGTGATCGAAAAGGTCGCTCCCGGCGTGATCGCCCGCAAGTCGGTGGACCAGCCGCTGCAGACCGGTATGAAGTCGATCGACTCCATGGTGCCCGTCGGCCGTGGCCAGCGCGAGCTGATCATTGGCGACCGCCAGACCGGCAAGACCGCCGTGGCCATCGACGCCATCATCGCCCAGAAGGGCCAGGGCGTGACCTGCATCTATGTGGCGATCGGCCAGAAGGCCTCGTCCATCAAGAACGTGGTGCGTTCGCTGGAACAAGCTGGCGCGATGGAATACACCATCGTCGTGGCCGCTTCGGCCTCCGAGTCCGCCGCCATGCAGTACGTGTCGGCCTACTCGGGCTGCACCATGGGCGAGTACTTCCGCGACCGCGGCGAAGACGCCCTGATCGTGTACGACGACCTGTCCAAGCAGGCCGTGGCCTACCGCCAGGTCTCGCTGCTGCTGCGCCGCCCACCAGGCCGTGAAGCCTACCCCGGCGACGTGTTCTACCTCCACAGCCGCCTGCTCGAGCGCGCTGCCCGCGTGAACGCCGACTATGTCGAAGCTTTCACCAAGGGTGAAGTCAAGGGCAAGACGGGCTCGCTGACCGCACTGCCGATCATCGAAACGCAGGCCGGCGACGTGTCGGCCTTCGTGCCCACGAACGTGATCTCGATCACGGACGGCCAGATCTTCCTGGAAACCAGCCTGTTCAACGCCGGTATCCGCCCCGCCATCAACGCCGGCATCTCGGTGTCGCGCGTCGGTGGTGCAGCCCAGACCAAGCTCATCAAGAGCCTGTCCGGCGGTATCCGTACCGACTTGGCCCAGTACCGTGAGCTGGCGGCGTTTGCGCAGTTCGCCTCCGACCTGGACGAAGCCACCCGCAAGCAGCTCGAGCGCGGTGCCCGCGTGACCGAACTGCTCAAGCAGGCGCAGTACAGCCCGCTGTCCATCTCGCTGATGGGTGCGACGCTGTTCGCGGTGAACAAGGGCTACCTGGACGACATCGACGTCAAGAAGGTCCTCGACTTCGAACACGGCCTGCACCAGTTCCTCAAGACCAGCCATGCCGCCTTGCTGGCCAAGCTGGAGAAGGACCGTGCCATGGACAAGGACGCTGAAGCCGAATTGAACGCCGCAGTCGCTGCGTTCAAGAAGTCGTTCGCTTAAGCCGGACGAGGAGCGATCATGGCAGCAGGCAAGGAAATACGCGGCAAGATCAAATCGGTGGAAAACACCAAGAAGATCACCAAGGCCATGGAAATGGTGGCCGCATCCAAAATGCGCAAGGCGCAGGAACGGATGCGCGCAGCCCGCCCCTACAGCGAGAAGATCCGCAACATCGCGGCCCACCTGGGCCAGGCCAACCCCGAGTACGTGCACCCGTTCATGCAAGTGAATGAGTCCAAGGTGGCCGGTGTCATCGTCGTCACGACCGACAAGGGTCTGTGCGGTGGCATGAACACCAACGTGCTGCGTGTGGTGACGACCAAGTTGCGTGAACTGCAGAGCGCTGGCGTGTCCACCGAGGCTGTGGCCATTGGCAACAAGGGCTTGGGTTTTCTGAACCGCGTGGGCGCCCGCGTGGTGGCGCATGCCACCGGGCTGGGCGACACGCCGCATCTCGACAAGCTGGTCGGTCCCGTGAAGGTGCTGCTCGACGCCTACGCCGAAGGCAAGATCAACGCGGTGTACCTGAGCTACACCAAGTTCATCAACACCATGAGGCAGGAGTCGGTGGTGGAGCAGCTGCTCCCCCTGTCTTCCGAGCACATGCAGGCCGGCAAGACGGCGCATGGTTGGGACTACATCTACGAGCCGGATGCGCAAAGCGTCATTGACGAGCTGCTGGTCCGCTACGTCGAGTCGCTGATCTACCAGGCCGTTGCGGAAAACATGGCGTCCGAGCAGTCGGCGCGCATGGTGGCCATGAAGGCTGCGACCGACAACGCCGGCAGCGTCATTGGCGAGTTGAAGCTGATCTACAACAAGACGCGCCAGGCAGCGATCACGAAAGAACTTTCGGAAATCGTCTCGGGCGCCGCTGCTGTGTAAACAGCTCAACAAACATCTAATTTGGAGCGAAAAATGGCTCAAGTACAAGGCAAGATTGTTCAATGTATCGGTGCTGTGGTGGACGTGGAGTTCCCGCGCAACCAGATGCCCAAGATTTACGACGCTCTGAAGCTCGACGGCTCGGCCCTGACGCTGGAAGTGCAGCAGCAGCTGGGTGACGGCATCGTGCGCACCATTGCGCTGGGCTCGTCCGACGGCCTGCGCCGCGGGCTGATGGTGTCCAACACCGGCAACCCCATCACCGTGCCCGTGGGCAAGGCGACGCTGGGCCGCATCATGGACGTGCTGGGCGCGCCCATCGACGAGCGCGGTCCGGTCAGCCAGGAACTGACGGCCTCCATCCACCGCAAGGCCCCTGCCTACGACGAACTGTCGCCCTCGCAAGAGCTGCTGGAAACCGGCATCAAGGTGATCGACCTGGTGTGCCCGTTCGCCAAGGGCGGCAAGGTGGGCCTGTTCGGTGGCGCCGGCGTGGGCAAGACCGTGAACATGATGGAGCTCATCAACAACATCGCCAAGGCCCACAGCGGTCTGTCGGTGTTCGCTGGGGTGGGCGAGCGTACCCGCGAAGGCAACGACTTCTACCACGAGATGGCCGACTCCGGCGTGGTGAACCTCGAGAAGCTCGAAGAGTCCAAAGTGGCCATGGTCTACGGCCAGATGAACGAGCCCCCGGGCAACCGTCTGCGCGTGGCCCTCACGGGTTTGACCATTGCGGAATCCTTCCGTGACGAAGGCCGCGACGTGCTGTTCTTCGTGGACAACATCTACCGCTACACGCTGGCCGGTACCGAAGTGTCCGCCCTGCTGGGCCGCATGCCTTCCGCCGTGGGTTACCAGCCCACGCTGGCCGAGGAAATGGGCCGTCTGCAAGAGCGCATCACCTCGACCAAGGTCGGTTCGATCACCTCCATCCAGGCCGTGTACGTGCCGGCGGACGACTTGACCGACCCCTCGCCCGCCACGACCTTCGCCCACTTGGACTCGACCGTGGTGCTGTCGCGCGATATCGCTTCGCTCGGTATCTACCCCGCCGTGGACCCGCTCGATTCGACCAGCCGCCAGCTGGATCCGGCCGTGGTCGGTGAAGACCACTACGCCGTGGCCCGTGGCGTGCAGGGCACGCTGCAGCGCTACAAGGAACTGCGCGACATCATCGCGATTCTGGGCATGGACGAGCTGGCCCCCGATGACAAGCTGGCCGTGGCCCGCGCGCGCAAGATCCAGCGTTTCCTGTCGCAGCCGTTCCACGTGGCCGAAGTGTTCACGGGCTCGCCCGGCAAGTACGTTCCGCTGTCTGAAACCATCCGTGGGTTCAAGATGATCGTGAACGGCGAGTGCGATCACCTGCCCGAGCAGGCCTTCTACATGGTCGGCACGATCGACGAAGCCTTCGAGAAGGCCAAGAAGGTGGCCTGATTGCCGAGCGGCTGACCGGCCATGCCGGTCGGCCCCCGCAAGCCAGCCACCCACCTTTTTCTAGGAGCAATGATGAACACCATCCACGTTGATGTGGTCAGCGCAGAAGAGTCCATCTTCTCCGGTGAAGCGCGTTTTGTCGCGCTGCCCGGCGAAGCGGGCGAACTGGGCGTGTACCCGCGTCACACTCCGCTGATCACGCGCATCAAGCCCGGCTCGGTGCGCATCGAAATGGCCGATGGCAGCGAAGAGTTTGTTTTCGTGGCCGGTGGCATTCTCGAAGTGCAGCCCGACTGCGTGACCGTGCTGTCCGACACCGCCATCCGCGGCAAGGACCTCGACGACAAGAAGGCCAACGAAGCCAAGGCGGCGGCCGAAGAGGCGCTGAAAAACGCCAAGAGCGAAATCGACATGGCGCGCGCCCAGTCCGAACTGGCCGTGATGGCCGCCCAGATCGCCGCGCTGCGCAAATTCCGCCAGAAGCGCTGAGGACCTGACCCCCGCGCCTGCTGACAAAGCCGCCTTCGAGCGGCTTTTTTCATGTCCCAGTCCACCGCGGCCCTGGCGCGCACCGCCCTCCGGCCAGCTGTGCAGCGTGGCACCACTCCCACCGCCGAGGGCGCCACGGCGGCGCGGGGCCTGCGTCACGGCGTAGGCGGGCGCTGACATCCGCTGGCGCTGTTCGGCAGCGCCGCGCGCGCGGCATGCGCTTTAGCATGGCGCATGGCCCGTTTCCCTTCCTTGGCTTCCGGTACCTGCGCCAGCGCCCCGAGGGGTGCAGGGACCGGGTGCACGCGCTGATCCGTCCGCCATGGCCGGCTCCGATCTGGTCGTCGCCCGCCCCGAGGGGCTGTACTGCCCTGCCGGCGACTTCTACATCGACCCCTGGCGCCCGGTGGACCGCGCCGTCATCACCCACGGGCATTCGGACCATGCGCGCAGTGGCCATGCGCACTACCTGGCGCACCACGACAGTGCAGGGGTCTTGCGCGCGCGGCTCGGCGCGGACATCACGCTGCAGACACTCGCCTATGGAGAAGCCATCACGCACCATGGGGTGCGTCTGTCGCTGCACCCGGCCGGCCATGTGCTGGGGTCCGCCCAGGTGCGCCTGGAGCACGGGTCGCAGGTCTGGGTGGCCTCGGGCGACTACAAGCTCGAACACGACGGCACCTGCGCTGCGTTCGAGCCGGTGCGCTGCGACACCTTTATCACCGAATCGACCTTCGGGCTGCCGATCTACCGCTGGCCAGCGCAGGCCGACCTGTTCGCCGACGTGAATGCGTGGTGGCGCGGCAACGCGGCGCTGGGCCGGCCCTCGGTGCTGTTCTGCTATGCCTTCGGCAAAGCGCAGCGTATCCTGCACGGCGTGGACGTCAGCATCGGTGCCCTGGTGGTGCATGGCGCGATCGAGCCCCTCAACGCGGTCTACCGCGCCGCGGGTGTGCGGCTGCCCGACACGCTGCGCGCCACCGACCCGCAGGCCACGCCGGCGCTGCTCGCGACCGCGCTGGTGCTCGCGCCGCCGTCGGCGCAGGGTACGCCGTGGATGCGGCGTTTCGGCCGCTGTGCGGATGCGTTTGCGAGCGGCTGGATGCAGCTGCGCGGCACGCGCCGGCGGCGCGGCGTGGACCGGGGCTTTGTGATGTCCGACCATGCCGATTGGCCCGGCCTGCAGCGCGCCATCGCGGGCACGGGGGCCGAGCGCATCTTTGTCACCCACGGCAGCGTGGCGGTGCTGGTGCGCTGGCTGCAGGAGCAGGGCCTGCAGGCGCAGGGGTTCCACACCGAGTACGGCGACGAAGACGCTGGCGCCGAGCCCGCTGCGCCGGCCGCAGCGCACGGCGGCGTTCCGCCCGCAGAGGCGCCTGCAGGGCCGCACGAACGCGGCAGTGAATTCCCCGGTGCGCCATGAAGGATTTTGCTGCGCTCTACCAGGCGCTCGATGCCAGCACCTCGAGTCTGGCCAAGCAGGCGGCGCTGCAGGCCTACCTGAAGCAGGCAGACCCGGCCGACGCGGCCTGGGTGGTCTACTTTCTGGGCGGCGGCAAGCCGCGCCAGCTGGTGCCGACCAAGGTGCTGCGGGCGCTGGCGCGCGAGGCGGCGGGCCTGCCCGAATGGCTGTTCGATGAAAGTTACGAAGCCGTCGGTGACCTGGCCGAAACGATTGCCTTGCTGCTGCCCGAGCCCACCGATGTGCACGCGCTGGGCTTGGCGCAGTGGATGGAGCAGCACCTGCTGCCGTTGCGCGGGCTCGCGCCCGACGCGCTGGCAAGCACTTTGCGGGCGCAGTGGGCGATGCTGGCAGTGCAGGAGCGGCTGGTCTACTTCAAGCTCATCACCGGGTCGTTCCGTGTCGGCGTGTCGCGGCTGCAGGTGACGCAGGCGCTGGCCGCGGTGAGCGCGGTCGATGCCAAGCGGATCGCGCAGCGCCTGATGGGCTACACGCACCTGGGCGCCCGCCCGACCGCGCCCGACTATCTGCGCCTCGTGGCGCCGGCCGAAGAGGCCGCGCAACCCGGGGGCGAAACCAGCGGCCACCCTTTTCCGTTCTTTCTCGCGCACCCGCTGTCGCTGCCGGTGCAGGCATTCGAAGCCGCGCTCGGGACGCCGTCGCAGTGGCTGGTCGAGTGGAAGTGGGACGGCATCCGGGCGCAGCTGGTGCACCGCGCGGGCGGCGTGTGGCTGTGGTCGCGCGGCGAGGAGCTGGTGACCGACCGCTACCCCGAACTCGAAGCGCTCGGCCATGCGTTGCCCGAGGGCACGGTGCTCGATGGCGAAATTGCCGTCTGGGAGCACGCGGCAGCGCAGGGGCTGCAGACCGGCGGGCGCGTGCGCCCG
Organism: Acidovorax sp. SRB_14; assembly: GCF_012932145.1. Taxonomy (GTDB): domain Bacteria; phylum Pseudomonadota; class Gammaproteobacteria; order Burkholderiales; family Burkholderiaceae_C; genus Simplicispira. Next base: position 33,767 of record NZ_MWOK01000025.1, read on the forward strand.
TTCGCCGACCTGCAAAAGCGCATCGGCCGCAAAACGTTGGGACCGAAGCTGCTGCGCGAGCTGCCGGTGGTGCTGATTGCCTACGACCTGCTTGAAGAGGGCGGCCAGGACCTGCGCAGCCTGCCGCAGCACGAGCGCCGCGCGCGGCTCGATGCCTTGCTTGAGTGCACGCCGCACCCGGCGCTGGTCGCGAGCCCGCCGCTGCACGGCCACAGCTGGGACGATCTGGCGCTGCAGCGCGAGCAGGCGCGCGCCCTCGGCGTCGAAGGGCTGATGCTCAAGGCACGCAACGCGCACTATGGCGTCGGCCGCACCAAGGACGTGGGCGTGTGGTGGAAATGGAAAATCGACCCGCTGAGCGTCGACGCGGTGCTGGTCTATGCGCAGCGCGGCCACGGCCGGCGCGCCAGCCTCTACAGCGACTACACCTTTGCGGTGTGGAGCGCGCCGCCCGGGGCGGACGAACGTGTGCTCGTGCCTTTTGCCAAGGCCTATTCGGGGCTGACCGATGCCGAAATGGCGCGCGTCGATGCGGTGGTCCGCAAGACCACGGTGGAATCGTTTGGCCCGGTGCGCAGCGTGCGGCCCACGCTGGTGTTCGAGCTCGGCTTTGAAGGCATTGCGCGCAGCAGCCGCCACAAGAGCGGCATCGCCGTGCGGTTTCCGCGCATGCTGCGCTGGCGCGAGGACAAACCGGTGGACGAGGCCGATTCGCTGCAGACCTTGTCGGCGCTGCTGCCCGGGGCAGGCGCATGAGGCGGGTGGTGCGTGGCGGCGGGACGCCCCATGGCTAAGACGCCTGCCCAGCAGGCCGTCGCCGGCTGGCTGGCCCAGAAGGGTTGGAAGCCGTTTGCGTTTCAGAAGCAGGTCTGGAAGGCGATTGCCGAGGGGCGCTCGGGGCTGCTGCATGCAACCACCGGCGCGGGCAAGACCTATGCCGTGTGGCTCGGCGCCCTGCAGGCGCTGGCCGACGGCGCCCCACAAAAAAACAAGCCAAATCGGCCTTTGGCCCAATCTGGATCAGCGCAGGCAGCTATCAAAAAAGGATCGGATGCGGCGGCGCCCCTGGCGGTGCTGTGGATCACGCCGATGCGCGCCCTGGCGGCCGACACGCTCAAGGCCTTGCAGGCGCCGCTGGCCGCTCTCGCCGCAGAGCATGGGGGCCTGGCGCGCTGGAGCACCGGCGCACGCACGGGCGACACCGCCAGCGCCGAGCGCAGCGCGCAGGCGCGGCGCCTGCCCACCGCGCTGGTGACGACACCCGAGAGCCTCACGCTGCTGCTCGCGCGCGCCGACGCGCGCGAGGCGCTCTCGGGCGTGCAGCTGGTGGTGGCGGACGAGTGGCATGAGCTGATCGGCAACAAGCGTGGCGTGCAGCTGCAGCTGGCGCTGGCGCGGCTGAGCGGCTGGAACCCGGCGCTGCGCATCTGGGGCCTGTCGGCCACGCTGGGCAACCTCGAAGAGGCCATGCGCACACTGCTGGCGGCGCAGGAGGATGGCAGCCGCAGCCTGCTGGTGCAGGGCGCGGTGCCCAAACGGTTGGTGGTGGACACCCTGCTGCCCGAGCGCCCCGAGCGCTTCAGCTGGGCCGGGCACCTCGGGCTGCGCATGTTGCCCCAGGTCGTGCGCGAGCTCGAGGCCACGCGCACGGCGCTGGTGTTCGTCAATGTGCGCTCGCAGGCCGAGCAGTGGTACCAGGCCATTCTGGCGGCGCGGCCCGAATGGGCGGGCGCGTTGGCGATCCACCACGGGTCGCTGGACCGCGGTGTGCGCGAGTGGGTGGAAGAGGGCCTCAAAACCGGCCGGCTGCGCGCGGTGGTCTGCACCTCCAGCCTGGACCTGGGCGTGGATTTTCTGCCGGTCGAGCGCGTGCTGCAAATCGGTTCGGCCAAGGGCATCGCGCGCCTGCTGCAGCGCGCCGGGCGCTCGGGGCATGCGCCCGGGCGCCCCTCGCGCATCACGCTCGTGCCCACGCACAGCCTCGAACTGATCGAAGCGGCCGCGGCGCGGCAGGCCGTGCACGCCGGCCGCGTGGAGGTGCGGCACACGCCGCAGCAACCGGTCGACGTGCTGGTGCAGCACCTGGTCACCGCGGCCCTGGGCGGGGGCTTTGAGCCTGCCGCGCTGTATGCCGAGGTGCGCCGCAGCGCCGCCTACCGCAACCTCTCGCCCGCCGTCTGGCAGTGGTGCCTGGACTTCGTGCAGCGCGGCGGCCCCTCGCTGGTGGCCTACCCCGACTACCACCGCGTGGGCCCCGACGCGCAAGGCCGGTGGCGCATGGCCGACGCGCGCCTGGCACGGCGCCACCGCGCCAACATCGGCACCATCGTGAGCGACGCCAGCATGGCCGTGCAGATGCTGCACGGCGCGCGCCTGGGGCAGATGGAGGAGGGTTTTCTCACGCGCCTGTCGCCGGGCGACTGCTTCCTGTTCGCGGGCCGCGCGCTGGAGCTGGTGCGCATCGCGCAGATGACCGCCTATGTGCGGCGCGCGCCGGCCGGCCGCCCCACGGTGCCGCGCTGGGCGGGCTCGCGCATGGCTTTGTCCACGGTCCTGGCCGGGTTCCTGGTGCGGCAGCTGGCCCAGGCCGCCGAGGGGCATTACGACAGCCCCGAAATGCGCAGCGTGCGGCCGCTGCTCGAGGTGCAGCAGCGCTGGTCCGCGCTCCCGACGCCGGCCACGCTGCTGGTCGAAACGCTGCGCACGCGCGAAGGCTGGCACCTGTTCCTCTACCCGTTCGCGGGCCGCCATGCCCACATCGGCCTGGCCAGCCTGATCGCCTGGCGCGCCGCCCAGCACGCGCCGGGAACGTTCTCGATGGCCGTCAACGACTACGGCCTGGAGCTGGTGAGTGCCACCGCGCGCGACTGGGCCGCGCTGCTGCCCGACCTGCTGCGCCCACCGCACGGCGGCGGTCCTGGCGCCGCGGCCGGCGCCAGCGCAGACACGGCGCGCGCCGCGCTGCTGCACGAGGTCGTCGCAAGCCTCAATGCCACGGAAATGGCCAAGCGCCGCTTTCGCGAGATCGCGCGCATCGCGGGCCTGGTGTTCCAAAGCCACCCGGGCGAGCGGCGCAGCGCGCGGCAGCTGCAGGCGTCTTCGCAGCTCTACTTCGAAGTGTTTCGCCAGTACGACCCCGGCAATCTGCTGCTGCGCCAGGCCGACGCCGAGGTGCTGAGCCAGGAGCTGGACGTGGCGCACATCCTCGCGAGCCTGCAGCGCATGCACACGCAAGAGCGGGTGGTAAAGGCGCTGGCGCGGCCAAGCCCGTTCGCGTTCGCCCTGATGGTGGAGCGCTTTCGCGAAAAGCTCAGCAATGAAAACCTGGCCGAGCGCATCGCCCGCATGCTGGCGCAGCTCGAGCGCGCGGCCGATGCGCCGGCCCCCGCGGCCCAGCGCCGGCCAGCGCCGGGGCAGGCGCCGGCGCCGACTGCCGAGGACGTGCGCCGCATGCTCGAATTCCTCCCGGGCGCGGGCGCGCCGGGGTCTGCCGAGCGTGCCACGCCGCGCAGAAAGCGGCCGCCGTCGCGGCCGCTGCCGTTGCTGTGACGCGCGCTGCCTGCCAGATGGCCCACTCTGCCTTGCCTTCCCCCGGCCCCGGCGCTCTGGGCGTGGAGGTGGCCGCAGAAGCGGTCTGGCTGCTGCCCGAACACGCGCTGTGGTGGCCGGCCGGCGCCTTGCTGCTGGTGGCGGATCTGCACCTGGGCAAGGCGGCCACCTTCCGCGCCCGCGGCCTGCCCGTGCCCGGCGGCACGACAGCGCGCAACCTCGCGCGCCTGTCGCAGCTGGTCACGCGGTGCGCACCGCGGCGCCTGGTGGTGCTGGGCGACTTCCTGCATGCGCAGGAGGCGCACACGCCGGCCGTGCTGCAGCCGCTGGCCCGGTGGCGCGGCCGGCACGCCGATCTGGACGTCGGGCTGGTGCGCGGCAACCACGACAGCCATGCGGGCGATCCGCCGGCCGCCCTGGGCATCGCGGTGGTCGATGAGCCCTGGCTGCTCGGCCCGTTTGCGCTGTGCCACCACCCGCAGCGCCATCCCACGCACCATGTGCTGGCCGGCCACTGGCACCCCGCGGTACACCTGTACGGTGCGGGGCACGACCGGCTGCGCCTGCCCTGCTTCTGCCTCGACGCGGGCATGGCGGTGCTGCCGGCGTTTGGCGAATTCACGGGGGGCATGGCGCTGCCGGCCGCTGCCGGGCGGCGCCGTTTCGCGGTCGGGGGTGGGTCGGTCTGGGCGGTGCCCGGGGGCTGAGCCAGGGTGGCGCCGCCTCTGCGGCCCGCCAGGGCGCAGGCGCGGTGCGGCCTCAGCGGCGCAGCAGCGGGTCGCCGGTCAGCACCGGCGCATCGGGCAGTTCATTGGGTGCGCGCGCGCTGCCGCGCGGCGCGGGGAAGTGTTCTTCGAGCAGCGCGCTCACGCGCGCGAGGGCCTCGGTGAGGCCTTCGTCATAGCGCTGCCCCTGGAACGCCTGGCCCATGCCGGCCACCAGGCCCTCCCAGGTCGCCTGGGGCACGGCGCGCGCGAGCCCCCGGTCGGCCACGACCTCGATCGCGTGGTCGGCCAGCAGCAGGTAGATCAGCACGCCGTTGTTGTGCTCGGTGTCCCACACGCGCAGCTTGCCGAACAGCGAGACGGCGCGTTCACGCGCTGGCGCCCCACGCCAGAGGTAGGCCACGGGCAGGCCGGCTTCGACGCAGATGCGCACCTGGCCAGTGTGGCGCTGCTCGCTGGCGGCGACTTGGCGCGTGAGCTGCTCGATCAGCGGGGGCGGCACGGCCTGGCGCAGGCGGCCTTCGGCCCAGCGGTGGCGCAGCAGGCGCGCGATTCGTTGCATCCAGCCCATGCTCACCACCCCCCGGAGGCGCCGCCGCCCCCAAAACTGCCACCGCCGCCGGAGCTGAACCCGCCGCCCCGGCCGCCGCCCCATCCTCCGCCGCCCCCGCCGCCCCCGCCGCCCCATCCACCGCCGCCGATGAAGGGGCCACCGCCGCGGCCCCGGCCGTTCGACAGCAGCGTGAGCAGCAAGGCCAGCACACCCGCGCCACCGGCGAGCAGCGCACTGGCGGTGAGCAGGTAGGCCAGGGTGCCGGTGCCGCCGCCCATCAGCACCGCACCGAAGCGGTTGCCAAAGATGCGGCGCACGACCGGTCCGATGAGCACCACGCCGAAGAACAGGAAGATCGCCAGTTCGGTCCAGTCGATGCCCTGGCCGCGAGCCTGCGGGGTGCGCGCCGTGGGGGCCGGCAGCGCTTCACCGGCGATGCGCGCGCCGATCTGGTCGAGTGCGGCGCCGATGCCGCCCGCGTAATCGTTCTCGCGAAAGCGCGGCGCCATCGCCTGGTCGATGATGCGCGCGGCCGCCAGATCGGGCACCGCGCCCTCGAGCGCGCGCGCCACTTCGATGCGCATGCGCCGGTCGTTCTTGGCCACGACCACGAGCAAACCGTCGCCGACCTCGCGGCGGCCGATCTTCCACTCGCTGGCCACGCGGTGGGCGTAGGCCGCGATGTCTTCGGGTGCCGTGCTCGGCACCATCAGCACCACCACCTGCGAACCCGATTTTTCTTCGAGGCCCTGCAGCCGCGTTTCCAGCGCCTGGCGTTCGCTGGCGCTCAAGGTCTGGGTCTGGTCGATCACGCGCGCCGTGAGCGCGGGCACCGGGAGCAGCTCTTGTGCGCCTGCGCCCAAGGGCCAGACAGCTACAAAAAAGAGAGCTAATAACGCACGAAAGTAAAGGTCTAGAGCCATATTTGACTCTTGTTTCTTACTTGGCGGTCGCCGGCGCGGGGGCAGAGAAGTCGACCGTGGGCGGCACCGAAATCTGGGCTTCGTTCTGCACCGTGAAGGTGGGTTTGGGCGCGTAGCCCATGACCTTGCCGGTGAGGTTGGTGGGGAAGCTGCGGGCCAGCACGTTGTACTCCTGCACCGTCTTGATGTAGTTGTTGCGCGCCACCGTGATGCGGTTCTCGGTGCCCTCCAGCGTCACGCGCAGATCGCGAAACGCCTGGTTGGCCTGCAGCTGCGGGTAGCGTTCGGAGACCGCCATCAGGCGCGAGAGCGCGCCCGAGAGTTCCCCCTGGGCCTGCTGGAACTTGTTGAACGCCTCGGGGTTGTTGAGCAGCTCGGGCGTCGCCTGGATCGACGTGGCCTTGGCGCGCGCCTCGATCACCTTGGTGAGCGTGTCCTGCTCGAACCGGGCCTCGCCCTTGACCGAGGCGACGATGTTGGGCACCAGGTCGGCGCGGCGCTGGTACTGGTTGAGCACCTCGCTCCAGGCGGATTTCGATTGCTCGTCGAGCCGCTGGAAGTCGTTGTAGCCACAGCCCGACAGGGCGAGCGCGGTGGCGATCAGGGCAAGAAAACGCTTCATGGTGGTGGGCGCCGGGGCAGGAAGAGGGCGGGAGTGCCATGGCCACGGGCGCGCTGAAATTGTGCCGCAAACCCCCGCACACCGGTCGGCGCGCGAAGGTTGACAATGGTCTGGCGCGGAGGGCCGCAGCGGCGCTGCCCGCACCGTCGAGCTGGTGGGCTTCCAAAAAACTGGCTAAAAATGGCTGCAACCCTTTACAGATAAACGCATGCTGCTATGGACTATGTAGCGCCCCGGTGGTTGCCTGGCGGCCAGCTGCAAACCATCTGGCCTGCGGTGGCGGCGCGGCGCGTGTTCGGCGCTCCGCCCCCCTACCGGCGCGAGCGCTGGACGGCGCCCGACGGCGACTTCATCGATGTGGACTTCCTCGACGACGGTGTCGCCGCCGAGGTGCCGCGGCCGCTGCTGGTGCTGTTCCATGGGCTCGAGGGCTCGTCGCGCAGCCATTACGCCGAAGCCTTTGCCGACATGGCGCGCGAGCGTGGCTGGGCCTGCGCGCTGCCGCACTTCCGCGGCTGCAGCGGCGAGGTCAACCTCGCGCCCCGCGCCTACCACTCGGGCGACCACGCCGAAGTGGCCTGGATTCTGCAGCGCTTGCGCGCCGCGCACCGCGGACCGCTGCTGGCCGTGGGCATCTCGCTGGGGGGCAATGTTCTGCTGCGCTGGGCCGGCGAGGCCGGCGCGTGCGCGCGTGTCGGTGCCGATGCCGTGGTGGCGGTCTGCTCGCCGCTGGACCTGGCGGCGGCCGGCCGCGCCATGGGGCGGGGCTTCAACCGGCAGGTCTACACCCGCATGTTCCTGCGCACCATGGTGCCCAAGGCGCTGCAAAAATGGGCCCAGCACCCGGGCCTGTTCGACCGCCGCGCGCTGCTCGCCGCCCAGGATTTGTACGCCTTCGACAATGTGTTCACCGCGCCGCTGCACGGTTTCCGGAACACCGACGACTACTGGCGCCGCGCCTCGGCCAAGCCCTTCCTCAGAGGCATCTGCATTCCCGCGCTGGCGATCAACGCGCTCAACGACCCGTTCGTGCCCGCCGCGAGCCTTCCGGGTCCGGCCGACGTCAGCCCCTGCGTACGCCTGTGGCAGCCCCGGGAAGGCGGCCATGTCGGGTTTGCCCAGGGGCGCCTGCCCGGGCATGTGCGCGCGCTGCCCGACGTGGTGGGCTGCTGGCTGGCGGCCTTGCTGACCGTGGCGGCGGCACCGTCGGGTGCAGAATCGGGCCATGGATGACATCGTTCAACAGGCCATGGCGAAATGGCCCAACGTGCCCCACTGCCATGGCTGGCTCGGCCTGGACGCGCGAGGACGCTGGTACCTGCGCGACGACGCGGTGCAGGCGCGTGGCGCGTTTGCGCAGAGCAAGGGCGCGCTGCTGCAGCACGACAAGCTGATCGCCTTCATCGCGCGCAACTACGAAGCCGACGCCCACGGGCAGTGGTTCTTCCAGAATGGGCCGCAGCGGGTCTATGTCGAGCTGGAGTGCACGCCCTGGATCTGGCGCATCGGGCCCGATGGCCTGGGCCTGATCTCCCACACCGGCCGCGCGGCCCGTACCACGGCCTGCCTGTGGGACGAAGAGGGGCGGGTGTACCTGGCCAGCGAGATGGGCCTGGGCCTGGTGCACACGCTCGATGTGCCGCAGGTGGCGGAGGCCCTGGAGCGCGGCGACTGGCTGGCCGAGCCCGTGCAGTCCAGCCACCTGCCCGCGCGATACGGCTTTGTGCGCAGTCCCGCGGCGCGCGCCGGCAGCCCGCACCCCTGAACGGGCCGCGCGCGCGGCAGGGGCGAAAAAAAGCCGACCTCTGCAGGTCGGCCGGGGTGGGGCGCGAAGCCCCTGGCGGGCGCCTTATTTGGCGGCGGCGGCGGCCATGTAGTCCACGGCGGCGTGGATCTCGGCGTCCGACGCGCTGGTGCCGCCACGCGGGGGCATGGCGCCCTTGCCCTTGAGGGCGATGGCATACATCGTTTCCATACCTTCCTGGATGCGGGGCGCCCAGGCGGCCTTGTCGCCAAACTTGGGGGCGCCGGCCACGCCAGCGGCATGGCAGACCTGGCAGGCCTGCTTGTAGAGGGCTTCGCCCGCAGCGCTGGCGGCAGGGGCGGCTGCCACGGTGGCGGTCGCTGCAACGGGCGCCGCAGCTTGCGGGGCGGGGGCGGCAGCAGCCGCGATGGGCGCAGCGGCAACGGGCGCGGCTGCTGGTGCAGCAGTGGGTGCGGCAGCGGCGCCCGCGGGCGCGGCGGGTTCTGCGAACTTGGCGCCGGCGGCGTTGGCCATGTAGGCCACCGCACGGCCGATTTCGGTGTCGTTGAAGTCCCCGCCACCTTGGGGCGCCATGGCGCCCTTGCCTGCGAGCGCCGAATGCACCAGTGCGTCAAACCCGGTCTGGATGCGCGGGGCCCAGGCCGATGCATCGCCCAGCTTGGGCGCGCCAGCGGCGCCGGTGGTGTGGCAGGCCGCGCACTGGGCCTTGAAGACGTCCTCGCCGTTCTTGAGCGCGCGGTTGGCGTCGCGGATTTCGACCATGCCCACCTTCTGGATGCGCTCGGCCACTGCCTTTTCGGGGTTGGCGGCGCCCAGCGCAGGCTTGTTGGCCGAGGTGACGTAATACACCAGTGCGATGATGGCGAAAATGGGAATCACAAACGCGAAAAGAACGGCCGCGAGCAGTTGCTTGGGATTCTTGATGGGGCCGGTGTGGGCTTCTTCGGAGTGGTGGGCGCTCATGACTTCCTCGGAAATGTCAGTGTGTGGGGCTTGAAATCAGCCAGGAATTATATGGGTCGGATGTAGGGCACGCGCCGCGTGCGCACCGATGGGCCCGGGCAAGTCAAAATCAGCCGCCTGCTGGCGTGCAATAATGGATGGCTGCACCAGCAATGCGCCAATAGCCCGCCAAAGTGGTGGCGCAAAGATGGCCGAATGCGTGTCCGTTCGGCGATAGGTCCCGGTGTTGTAAGAGTTGCGGCTGTAGCTCAGTGGATAGAGTATTGGCCTCCGAAGGCTATAGTCATCCGGGCTGTCAGCGGAATTTTGAGTATTGGTCTTTTAAGAGTTGCGGCTGTAGCTCAGTGGATAGAGTATCGGCCTCCGAAGCCGAGGGTCGTGGGTTCGATCCCCGCCAGCCGCACCAATGATTTTCCGCGCCGCGGGCCTGGCCGCGCGCTTGCGCTGATCGCGATTTTTGATGGAAGTGACGGGGCACGGAAAAAGCTGTGCTAGAATTCGAAATTCTTCGGAGGAGTGCCCGAGTGGCTAAAGGGGGCAGACTGTAAATCTGTTGGCTTACGCCTACGCTGGTTCGAATCCAGCCTCCTCCACCAAATTGCAAAGCGTGAGCGTGGATTGTTCAGGAGGCCCTTGCGGGCTTCGCGTTGAGGTTGTTTTGGCGGCCGATGCGGGAGTAGTTCAATGGTAGAACCCTAGCCTTCCAAGCTAATGACGCGGGTTCGATTCCCGTCTCCCGCTCCATGGCTTGCTTTGCTGGTTTGTGTTGAATGTGAAGTGGCTGCGCAAGCAGTTGCAAGTTGCCCATGTGGCTCAGTGGTAGAGCACTCCCTTGGTAAGGGAGAGGTCGCGGGTCCGATTCCCGCCATGGGCACCACAAATTTCAGGTGCGTCTGCTTGAGATTGCGCCAAAATCCTGTTGTGTTGTAGTAGGTTTTTTTCGGAGTCGGAAAAATGGCAAAAGGTAAGTTTGAACGCACCAAGCCGCACGTCAACGTGGGCACGATCGGCCACGTCGACCATGGCAAGACGACGCTGACGGCAGCGATTGCCACGGTGCTGTCCAAGAAGTTCGGCGGCGAAGCCAAGGACTACTCGCAGATCGACAACGCGCCCGAAGAAAAGGCCCGCGGCATCACGATCAACACCTCGCACGTCGAGTACGAAACCACCGGCCGCCACTACGCGCACGTGGACTGCCCCGGCCACGCCGACTATGTGAAGAACATGATCACGGGCGCCGCGCAGATGGACGGCGCCATCCTGGTGTGCTCGGCCGCTGACGGCCCCATGCCCCAGACGCGCGAGCACATCCTGCTGGCCCGCCAGGTGGGCGTGCCCTACATCATCGTGTTCCTCAACAAGTGCGACATGGTCGACGACGAGGAGCTGCTTGAGCTCGTCGAGATGGAAGTGCGCGAGCTGCTCGACAAGTACGACTTCCCCGGCGACGACACCCCGATCATCCGCGGCTCTGCCAAGCTCGCCCTCGAAGGCGACACCGGCCCGCTGGGCGAACAGGCCATCCTCAAGCTCGCCGATGCCCTCGACAGCTACATCCCCACGCCTGAGCGCGCGGTGGACGGCGCCTTCCTGATGCCCGTCGAAGACGTGTTCTCGATCTCTGGCCGCGGCACCGTGGTCACGGGCCGCATCGAGCGCGGCATCATCAAGGTCGGCGAAGAAATCGAAATCGTCGGCATCAAGGACACGGTCAAGACCACCTGCACGGGCGTGGAAATGTTCCGCAAGCTGCTCGACCAGGGCCAGGCCGGCGACAACGTGGGCCTGCTGCTGCGCGGCACCAAGCGCGAAGACGTCGAGCGCGGCCAGGTGCTGTGCAAGCCCGGCTCGATCAAGCCGCACACGCACTTCACGGCCGAGGTGTACGTTCTGTCGAAGGACGAAGGCGGCCGCCACACGCCCTTCTTCAACAACTACCGCCCCCAGTTCTACTTCCGCACGACGGACGTGACGGGCGCCATCGAGCTGCCCGAAGGCAAGGAAATGGTCATGCCGGGCGACAACGTGTCGATCACCGTCAAGCTGATCAACCCCATCGCCATGGAAGAGGGCCTGCGCTTTGCCATCCGCGAAGGCGGCCGCACCGTGGGCGCTGGCGTCGTGGCCAAGATCATTGCTTAA
>NZ_MWOK01000014.1 GCF_012932145.1 Acidovorax sp. SRB_14
GCGGCGGGCGCAGGCGCGGCGCGGCGCGGCGCCTCGTAGCCGCCACCACCCCCCGCATCGCCGCCGTAGCCGCCGTCGTCGTAGCCGCCGCCCTGGGCTGCGCCGCCCATGCCCTGGCGGCCGCCCAACATCTGCATGTTGTCGGCACGGATCTCGGTGGTGAATTTTTCGACGCCGGCCTGGTCGGTCCACTTGCGCGTGCGCAAGGAGCCTTCGACGTAGACCTGCGAGCCCTTGCGCAGGTACTGGCCGACGATTTCGGCCAGGCGCCCGTTGAAGACGACGCGGTGCCACTCGGTGGCCTCGCGCATTTCGCCGCTGGCCTTGTCCTTCCATTTGTCGGTGGTGGCGATGGTCACGTTGGCCACCGCGTCACCGCTGGGAAAGGTGCGCATTTCCGGGTCGCGCCCCAGGTTGCCGACGATGATGACTTTGTTGATGGATGCCATGCTGCTCTACCTCGAAGTTGGGTGGCGCTGTGCGCGCGCCAAACGCCCGATTGTGCCGCAAGGGCGGGAAGATCCCCGCCACCCAGGGCATGGTCCGGGCGGTCAATGCGGCGCGCGCGCCACGGGCTTGAGCGGCCAGGTCAGCACCAGCCACAGCGCCGTCAGCAGCGCGGTCGCGGCAAACAGGCCCGGCGCGCCGGCCCACTTGAGCAGCGCCCCGCCGAGCGCGCCACCGGCAAACAGGCCCAGCGACTGCAGCGTGTTGTAGGTGCCCAGCGCTGCGCCGCGCAGCGCGGCCGGCGCCATGCGCGAGACCAGGCTGGGCTGGCTGGCCTCGAGCGCGTTGAAGCCGCAGAAGAACACGAACAGCAGGGCGCCCAGCGTCCACAGCGCGGGCGCCTGGCCACTGGCCGCGTCCCAGCCGAGCCAGCCCAGGCCGGCCTGCACCGCGAGCACCAGCGCAATCGAGAACAGCAGCGCGCCGCGCAGGCGCCCGCGCCGCTCGAGCGCAAACAGCGCGCCCATGAACACGAAGGACAGCACCACCGCCGGCAAATACACCTGCCAGTGCTGGCCCTTGGCCAGGCCCGCCTGCACCAGCAGCGCCGGCACGGCCACCCACATCGCCATCTGCACGGTGTGCAACACGAACACGCCCAGGTTCAGGCGCAGCAGGTCGGCGTTTTTCCACACGTCGGCCATGCGCCCGCGCGGCGCGTTCGCATGCTGTGCCGGCTCGGGCGGCACCCACCAGACGACGACGGCGGCACCGCCCAGCGCCAGCGCGCAGGTCAGCGCGAACAGACCGGCCAGGCCGATGTGCGCGGCCAGCAGCGGCGCGGCGACCAGCGCCAGGGCAAACATCAGGCCGATGCTGCCGCCCACCAGCGCCATGGCCTTGGTGCGCACCGCGTCGCGCGTCTGGTCGGCCAGCAGGGCCGTGACGGCCGCCGACACGGCGCCCGCGCCCTGCAGCGCGCGGCCCACGAGCAGCCCGGTGAGCGTGTCGGCCAGCGCCGCCAGCAGGCTGCCTGCGGCAAACACCAGCAGGCCGAGCACGATGACGCGCTTGCGCCCGAAGCGGTCCGAGGCCATGCCCAGCGGCAGCTGCAGGAACGCCTGCGTGAGGCCGTAAATGCCCATGGCGAGGCCGACCAGCGCCGGATCGTCGCCGCCCGGGTACTTGCGGGCTTCGAGCGCGAACACCGGCAGCACGAGGAACAGCCCCAGCATGCGCAGGGCAAAGATCAGCGCCAGCGAGACGCTGGAGCGGCGCTCCAGCGCCGTCATGGCGGTGGATGGGGGGGCGGGCGGCGCGGACGCTGGCGCGGCGGTGGAAACACGGGTCGATGGGGGCACGGTGGGCTCGGAGACGCGGGGCAGCGCCTGGGGCGCGGGGCGGCGTTGGCAACAAAAACGCCCATTGTGCGCGATCCAGGGCGGCGGCCGCGGCCCGCTGCGGCCGCCGCCCTGGCTATCATGGGGGGTTTCCCCCAGCCCAGGCGCGCGCCCACCGTGAACCCTCCCGTCCCCCCCCGCCCCGCGGCCGCCCCACCCCTGCCCGAAGGCCGTCCGCTGGCCCAGGTGCTGCGCCAGCAGGCGCGCATCAGCATCCGCGGCGCGCGCACGCACAACCTGCAGAACCTCGACCTTGACATCCCGCGCAACCAGCTGGTTGTGGTCACCGGTCTGTCGGGCTCGGGCAAGTCCAGCCTGGCGTTCGACACGCTCTATGCCGAGGGCCAACGCCGCTATGTCGAGAGCCTCTCGACCTATGCGCGCCAGTTCCTCGGGCGGCTGGACAAGCCCGATGTGGACCTGATCGAGGGCCTCTCGCCCGCCATCGCCATCGAGCAGAAGGCCACCAGCCACAACCCGCGCTCCACCGTGGGCACGGTGACCGAGATCCACGACTACCTGCGCCTGCTCTACGCGCGCGCCGGCACGCCCTACTGCCCCGACCACGGCCTGGCGCTGCAGTCGCAGACCGTGAGCCAGATGGTCGACGCGGTGCTGGCGCTGCCGCCCGAGACGCGGCTGATGGTCCTGGCCCCCGTGGCGCGCGAGAAGAAGGGCGAGTTCACCGAGCTGTTTGCCGAGATGCAGGCGCGCGGCTATGTGCGCTTCCGGGTCGATGGCCAGGTCTATGAGCACGGCAACCTGCCGGCGCTCAAGAAGGCCGAGAAGCACAACATCGACGTCGTGGTCGACCGCGTCAGGGTGCGCTCCGACCTGCAGCAGCGCCTGGCCGAGAGCTTCGAGGCCGCGCTGCGGGTCGGTGAGGGCGTGGGCGGCGCCGAAGCCGGCGGGCGCGTGCTGGCGCTCGAGATGGACAGCGGCGCCGAGCACCTGTTCAGCAGCAAGTTCGCCTGCCCGGTCTGCAACTATTCGCTGCCCGAGCTCGAGCCGCGCCTGTTCTCGTTCAACTCGCCACTGGGCGCGTGCCCGGTCTGCGACGGTCTGGGCCAGCGCGAGGTGTTCGATGCGGCGCGGGTCGTCGCCTTCCCGGGCTTGAGCCTGGCCAGTGGCGCCATCAAGGGCTGGGACCGGCGCAATGCCCACTACTTCGCGCTGCTCGAGAGCCTCGCGCGGCACTACGGCTTCGACATCGAGGCGCCCTTCGAGAGCCTGCCCGAGAAGGTGCAGAGCGCCGTGCTGCAGGGCTCGGGCGACGAGGACATCGCCTTCCACTACCTGGTGGACAGCGGGCCGAACCAGGGCAAGCCGCTCGTCAAGCACCACCCGTTCGAGGGCATCCTGCCCAACATGGCGCGGCGCTGGCGCGAAACCGACTCCACCGTGGTGCGCGAGGACCTGGCGCGCCTGCGCAGCACCCAGCCCTGCCCCGACTGCCACGGCGCGCGCCTGCGCCGCGAGGCGCGCCACGTGAAGCTGGGCGAGGGCGCAGACGCGAAGGCGATTTTCGACATCAGCCACGCCACGCTGAGCGAGGCGCACGCCTGGTTTGCCGCGCTGCAGCTGTCGGGCGCCAAGGCCGACATCGCCGACAAGGTGGTGCGCGAGATCGCCACGCGCCTGCAGTTCCTCAACGACGTGGGCCTCAATTACCTGAGCCTGGACCGCAGCGCCGAGACGCTCTCGGGCGGCGAGGCGCAGCGCATTCGCCTCGCCAGCCAGATCGGCTCGGGCCTGACGGGCGTGATGTACGTGCTCGACGAGCCCAGCATCGGCCTGCACCAGCGCGACAACGACCGCCTGATCGCGACGCTGCAGCACCTGCGCGACATCGGCAACAGCGTGATCGTCGTCGAGCACGACGAGGACATGATGCGCGCGGCCGACCAGATCATCGACATGGGCCCGGGCGCGGGCGTGCACGGCGGGCGCGTGATGGCCCAGGGCACGTACGGCGAGGTGCGCGACCACCCCGATTCGCTCACGGGCCAGTACCTGGCGGGCACGCTGCGGATCGCCGTGCCCGCGCGGCGCACGCCCTGGCTGCCGGCGCGGGCCGCACCGGCACCGGCCCCGGCGGGCAAGTCGCGCTTTCCGGCCACCGAAGCGAGCCAACGGCGCGCCGATCGCCTGGCCGAGCACCACGCGCGCCAGGGCGCGCTGCAGGCGCTGCGCGTGGTCGGCGCCACGGGCCACAACCTGAAGAACGTCAGCGTGGACTTCCCCGTCGGCCTGTTCACCTGCGTGACCGGCGTCTCGGGCTCGGGCAAGAGCACGCTGGTCAACGACACGCTGCACAAGGCCGTGGCGCGCCAGCTCTACCGCGCGCACGACGAGCCGGCGGCGCACGCCGAGATCGTCGGCATCGAGTACTTCGACAAGGTCATCAACGTCGACCAGTCGCCCATCGGCCGCACGCCGCGCAGCAACCCCGCCACCTACACCGGCCTGTTCACGCCGATCCGCGAGCTGATGGCCGAGGTCAACACCGCCAAGGAGCGCGGCTACGGGCCGGGGCGCTTCTCGTTCAACGTGGCAGGCGGGCGCTGCGAGGCCTGCCAGGGCGATGGCGTGGTCAAGGTGGAGATGCACTTCCTGCCCGACGTCTACGTGCCCTGCGACATCTGCCACGGCCAGCGCTACAACCGCGAGACGCTCGAAGTGCAGTGGAAGGGCCGCAACATCGCGCAGATCCTGGACCTGACGGTGGAGGACGCGTACGCCTTCTTCCACGATGTGCCGACCATTGCGCGCAAGCTGCAGACGCTGCTGCAGGTGGGGCTGTCGTACATCCGCCTGGGCCAGAGCGCCACCACGCTCTCGGGCGGCGAGGCGCAGCGCGTCAAGCTCGCGCAGGAGCTCTCCAAGCGCGACACCGGCCGCACGCTCTACATCCTCGACGAGCCAACCACCGGCCTGCACTTCGCCGACATCGACCTGCTCCTGAAAGTGCTGCACCAGCTGCGCGACGCGGGCAACACCATCGTCGTGATCGAGCACAACCTCGACGTCATCAAGACCGCCGACTGGCTCATCGACATGGGGCCCGAGGGCGGCGCCGGCGGCGGCACCGTGGTGGGCGTGGGCACGCCCGAGATGCTGGCGGACAACCCGGCCAGCCACACCGGGCGCTACCTGGCGCGCTACCTGGCGCAGGGGCGCGGCATTTAGACCAAAAAGCGGTTTTACGCTGGTGCAGCCAGCGCCGAAAGCTATTGAATTTGTAGCACCCTGGGGCCGACTGCGGCCCCAGGGGCCACCGCAGCGCCATCGCCCTCGAGGCGGAACACCGACACCACCTGCACCAGGTCTTCGGCCTGGCCCTTGAGGCTGCTGGCGGCGCCGGCCATCTCTTCGACCAGGGCGGCGTTTTGCTGCGTCACCTGGTCCATCTGCGTGACCGCTTCGCCCACCTGCGAGACGCCCAGCGACTGCTCGCGGCTGGCGGCGCTGATCTCGCCCACGATGTCGGTCACGCGGCGGATCGCGCCCACCACGTCGGTCATGGTGGCGCCCGCGCGGTGGACCTGGGCGTTGCCCTGCTCCACGCGCGCCACGCTCGCGCCGATCAGCGCCTTGATCTCGCGCGCTGCCTCGGCGCTGCGCCCGGCGAGCGAGCGCACCTCGCTGGCCACCACCGCAAAGCCGCGGCCCTGCTCGCCCGCGCGCGCCGCCTCGACGGCGGCGTTGAGCGCGAGGATGTTGGTCTGGAACGCGATCGAGTCGATCACGCCGATGATGTCGGCGATCTTGTGCGACGCCTCGTTGATGCCCTGCATGGTCTCCATGACCTGCCCCACGACGGCGCCGCCCTGCACGGCCACGGTGCTGGCGCTCTCGGCCAGCGCGCTCGCCTGGCGCGCGCTGTCGGCGTTTTGCGCCACGGTGGAGCTGAGCTGCTCCATGGAGGCGGCCGTTTGCTCGAGTGCGCTGGCCTGGCTTTCGGTGCGGGCCGACAGGTCTGTGTTGCCCTGCGCGATCTGCACGCTGGCAATCGCCACGCTCTCGGCGCCGCCGCGCACGTTGCGCACCACCCGCATGAGCTGCTCGCGCATCTGCTGCAAGGCGGCCAGCAGCTGGCCGACCTCGTTCGTGCCATGGACCAGGGCGGTGCCGCCGAGGTCGCCGAGCGCCACGGCGCGCGCCAGCTGCACCGCCTGGGCCAGCGGCTCGGTGATCGAGCGCACGAACACCAGGGCCAGCGCGCAGGTCAGCGCCAGCGTGCCGGCCAGCGCCACGACGAGCAGCCACAGGTCGCGCTGCAGGGAGGCCGCGCGGGCGTTCAAGGTGTCGCCCAGCCGCTCCAGCGCCTGGCCGTTGAAGGCATACAGCGCGTCGATGCTGCGCGTGAAGGCGTCGAAGTACGCGTGCGGCGCCAAGCGCAGCACCTCGGCGGCGAGCAGCTCGCGCTCGGCCAGCTGCAGGGCGGCGTCGACCTGGCCCTGCACGCTCTGCTGCGCCGTGCCCAGCGCCTGGGCCAGCGCGGGGTTGGCGGCCCCGGCGCGCGCAAAGCTGCGAAAGGTCTGGCTCTGCAGTTCGGCCGCGCGCTGCTGCAGCACGAGCAACTGGCCGCGCCCCTGGGGCGGCAGCTCGCCCTGGCCGAGGAAGCCCGTGCCCTGGGCGCGCATCACGCCGAGCTTTTCGGCCAGCATCGGCGCGTGCACCAGCGCGGCCTGGATGATGGCGTGCGTGTCGGCGTGCGGGTCGGTCTGCAGGCCGTAGGCATGCAGCAGGGTTTCGCTCAGCTCCATCACGGCGGCGATCAGGGCGCTGTGCTGCGCCATGCTCTGCGCGGGCGGCAGC
This sequence comes from Acidovorax sp. SRB_14, assembly GCF_012932145.1. GTDB lineage: Bacteria > Pseudomonadota > Gammaproteobacteria > Burkholderiales > Burkholderiaceae_C > Simplicispira. The sequence continues at coordinate 6,669 of NZ_MWOK01000014.1, forward strand.
TGGCGCGCGGCCACCGCCGGCTCCAGCGCCTGCCAGCGCTGGCGCAGCTGCGCCCACTGGGCCAGCGGCGCGGCCGGGGTGGGGGCCGCGGCCAGGCGCGCATCCACCATGCGGATAGCGCTGGCGAGCGCGTCGCGCACGGCCGGGCGGCGCGCGGCCAGTGCCTCGTTGCCCCCGAGCATGGCCGCCGAGAGGCCGCGGTGCACCTGCAGCAGCTGCAGCACCTCGTTGAGTGCCCGCAGCGGCGCTGCGCCCTGCACCTCCCGCCGTGCCTGGGCGATGTCGTCCAGCGCCTGGCGCACGGCCACCCAGGTGGGCGGCACGCTCATCATGAGCCCGATCACCCCCAGGATGAGGAATTTTTGCAGCAGGTGGAGGCGATGGAGAAAAGGCATGGACAGGGTCAGCCTCCAGGCGGCGAGCGGAAGGCGCGGTGGAGAACCGCCCGTCCATGTCCCGCTTGAAGTGCAACTTAATGTAAACAGCGCGAATGTACGCCTGCGCCCCGCGGCCGCATTGACGCACGTCAATCCGGCCGCGGCGGGCGGTCGCGGACGGGACCGCGCAGGCGCCAGCGCCCGGCAAGCGTCTGGCCATAATGGCGCTTCTCCGCCCTGTTGCCGGCGCGCCGCACGCGCCGCCCTGCCATGCTCCTCCCCTTGCCGCCTGCCCTGCCTGCCGCACACCGCGCCCACCGCCGACGCCCGCCCATGAGCGGCCGCGCGGCGGCCCAGGCCCCGATGTCGGCGCGCGATCTGCTGGCCGCGCTGGCCGTCGTGGTGCTGTGGGGGCTGAACTTTGTCGCCATGAAGTGGGGGCTGCGCAGCTTCACGCCTTTCCAGCTCGGGGCGGCGCGCTACCTGTGCGCGGCACTGCCGTTGGTGCTGCTGGTGCGCGCGCCGCGCGTGCACTGGCGCTGGGTGGTGCTGTTCGGGCTGCTGCAGGGCCTGGGGCAGTTCGGCTTTCTGTTCGTGGCGCTGCAGGTGGGCATGACGGCGGCGCTGGCCAGCGTGCTGATGCAGACGCAGGTGTTCTTCACGGCGCTGTTTGGCTTCGCGCTGCTGCAGGAGCGGCCCGGCCGGCCGCTGCAGTGGGGCATGGGCCTGGCCGCGCTGGGCCTGCTGTGCTTTGCCCTGGGCCAGCTCGGCGCCAGCGGCGCGGGCGCGGCCGACACCACGCTGGCCGGCCTGCTGCTGACGCTGTGCGCGGCCAGCTCCTGGGCGGGCTCGAACATCGTGGCGCGGCTCGTGAACCAGAAGGCGCCCGGCTACGACCCGCTGGCCTTCGTGGTCTGGAGCTGCTTGGTGCCGGTGCTGCCCTTTGTGGCGCTGTCGGCCTGGCTCGATCCCGACGCCGGCCGCTGGCTGCAGGGCGCGGCCTGGGCCGGCGTGCCGCTGCTGGGCTGGCTGTCGGTCGCCTACCTGGGCTGGGCCGCCACCGTGCTCGGCTATGGTCTGTGGACGCGCCTGCTCACGCGCCACCCGGCCAACCGCGTGGCGCCGTTCAGCCTGGGCGTGCCCGTGGTCGGGCTGGCGGCGGGCCTGCTGGTGCTGGGCGAGGTGGTCACGCCCTGGCAGTGGGCCGGCGTGGCCTGCGTGGTGCTGGCCCTGCTGTGCGTGGTGCTGGGGCCGCGCTGGGGCGCCCGGTAGCGGCACGGCGCGGGGTGCATATCAAAAACAGGAGCTGCCTGCGTCGGCTTCATCTCTGTTTCAGATAGAAATGTGCATGAAACCAAGGTATGGCGAGCGCAAGCAGCTCACTTTTTTGAATTCAGAGCCGGTGCCTGCACGCGCAATGCATGGGAATCCGCCCCCATGCAAGGCATTTTGATGGGCTGGACCCGTCTCAATCCACATGCGGTCGCAGCGCGCCCGGAACGCCCGGCCGCTGCAGGCCGCCGCCCTCCAGCCAGCGCCGGGTATTTTTCTTGGCCCGCTCTATCAGCTCGTGCGCGCGCGAAAAATCGTAGGCCGAGGCCGCCAGCGGGCACAGCGGCGGCACCGTCAGCACCTCGAAGCGATCGGCCAGCAACTCCAGGTCTTGCACCAGCTGGTGCGCGATCAGCATGTTGAGCGCGTGCAGCGCACTGGCGATGGCGCTGGCCGGCGGCGCGCTCAAGGCGCAGGCATAGCCGGTGGGCAGCACGACCAGCCGGGTCGCCCCCAGCGCCACCGCCGCCATGACCGGGGTGTTGCCGGCGATCGCGCCGTCGATCAGGTAATCCTTGCCCACCCGCACCGGCGGAAAGATCGCCGGGATCGCGCAACTGGCCAGGATCGCCTCCACGGCCGGCCCCGACGACAGACAGACCGAATGGCCGTGCAGCTGCTCGGTGGCGACCACATGCATCGGCAGCGCCGCCTGCTCCAACCGGCTGTAGGGCAAATGCTGTGCAATCAAGGCCTGCAGCCCGCTGGCATCGACCAGCGCCGGCGAACGCGAAAACAGGCCGGCCAGGCGGCTGAAAGTCATGGGAAAGAGGGTGCTGCGCTTGAGATTGCACCAGAGCGCCTCCAGCCGCTCCACACCGGCCAGCGTCGGATCGCCCGCGAAATACGCGCCATTGATGGCGCCGACCGAGGCGCCCACCACCAGATCGGGCTGCACGCCATGGGCCACCAGCGCATGCAGCATGCCGACCTGGATCGCGCCGAAACTGCCGCCGCCGGCAAATACAAAGGCGGTCTTGCCCTGGGCCGTGGATTCCATCTGCGCCTCCCTGCTGCCGATACCACCGCGGCCGTCCCGGCGTGCGGCGGAACGCCCATATTACTGCCGCGTGGGACGGCGCCATGCCCCTGCGCGCAGCCTGCCTGGCGTCCGGGTCCATCGGCAGCCATCGGCCTCGGAGTCCGCTTAATTCATCAAAAACAGGAGCTTTCTGCGCCGGCTCCATATATGTTTCAGATAGAAATATGCCTCCAATCAAGGTGTGGCGTGCGCAAGCAGCTCACTTTTTTGACTGCGATTCAGAGCAGGCGCCGGCGCGCCCAGCGCACCACCGTGACGCCGGCGCGCGCCTGGCGCGTGGACGGCATCACCAGCACGCAGTCGCCGTACGGCGTGGCGACGGCTTCGCCGTCGTTGTCGCCGATCACGGTGCCGGCTTTTGCAATCACCTCCAGCCCGGTGAACGGCGCGTTGAAGCGAAAGCCGCTGCTGCGGGCGACGACCGCGCCGGTCACTTCGAGCGCCCACTGGCGCGGCGCGTCGCTCTGGCGCCAGCCGGGCAGCCGGCGCGCCAGTTCGGCGGCGTCGACCACGCCCGAGGCGGCGATGAAGCGCACGCACAGGTCCTGCGCCACGGCGCGGCTGGCCGGGTCGCCGTGGAAGCCGCATTCGACCAGCAGCGAGCGCGTGTCCGGCGCCTGCGCGTCGGGCAGGCCGAAGCGCCCGTAGTCGCGCATGCGCACGCCGTCCTGGTGGCCGGCATCGACCACGATGTGCTCGGGGCTGCGCAGCGTGCGCGCCAGCTCCAGGTTGCGCGGCTGCATGCCGGTGAGCAAGAGCGGCGCCGAGGGCTCGTGCATCGAATGGAGGTCGAGCAGCCAGTCGGCCTGGGCGACGAAGGGGCGCAGCTGCGCGGCGCGGCGGCGCTCGCGCGTGTCGCCGGCATCGATGCGCGCGTCCAGCCACTGGCGGTTCAGGTCCTCGTCGGTGAAGCGCGCGGCGTCGTGGGCCGCGGGGTCGAAGCGGTCGAAGGCGCCGAGGTTGCAGAACGCCAGCGTGAGCGCACCCTGCTGCGGGCGCAGGCCCGCTTCGAGCAGGCCCTGGAGCGCCCAGGCGCCGCACAACTCGTTGCCGTGCACCAGCGCGCTGAGCAGCACGCGGCGGCCGGGCCGGCCCGAGTCGAAGTGCCAGACACCCTCGGTGCCGGTGTTGCCGTCGCGCCAGGCGGCGAGGTCGGGCGCGGGCAGGTCAAAAGCCAGGGACGGCGCGCTCATTCTTCGATCTTGGCAAAGGCGACGATCTTCTGGTATTTGGCCACTTCGGCGGCCAGGAACCGGTCGATGTCGACGTGGGTGGCCGAGACGGTGGAGCCGCTGGCCTCGAGCTTCTTGCGGAAGTCGGGCGACTGCAGCGTGTCGTTGAGCGCCTTCTTGATCTTCTCCTGCACCGGCTTGGGCAGGTGGGCCGGCGCCATGAGCGCGAACCAGACGCCGATGTCGAGGTGCTTGAACTGCGGCGATTCGGCCAGGGCCGGAATGTCGGGCGTCTGCAGCGCGCGCTTGGCCTCGGTCGTGCCGAGCGCGATCACCTTGCCGCTCTTGATGTGCGGCAGGCCGCTGGAGAGCACGAACACGCCGTACTCGATGTTGTTGCCCATCAGGTCGTTGGTCAGCGGCGCCACGCCGCGGTAGGGGATGTGCGTCATGAACAGCCTGCCCTGCTGCTTGACCATTTCGCCAGCCAGGTGCAGCGAGGTGCCCACGCCCGAGCTACCGTAGCTGAACTTGCCGGGGTTCTGCGACACCTTCTGCACGAACTCGGCCGCCGTCTTCGGCCCCGCCTGGGTCGAGGCCACCAGCACCAGCGGCTGCGTGGCGATCAGGCCGATGGCGGTGAAGTCCTGGATGTCGTACTTGACCTTTTTCGTCACCAGCTTGTTGATGGCGATCTCGTTGCTCGCGCCCACCAGCAGCGTGTAGCCGTCGGGCGCGGCGCTGGCCACCTTCTGCGCGCCGATGGCGCCGCCGGCACCGCCGATGTTCTCGATCACCACCGGCACGCCCAGGCGCTGGCCCAGCTCGGTGGCGACAGTGCGCGCCGTCAGGTCGGTGCTGCCGCCGGGCGGGTAGCCGACCACGATGGTGATGGGCTTGCTCGGGTAGGGCGCGTCCTGGGCGCTGGCAAAGCCGCTGGCCAGCAGGGCCAGGGCGGCCAGCACGGTGGCGCGGCGCAGTGCGTGGGGTCGGTTCATTCGCGGTCTCCTTGTGGGTGTGCGCCCCATTGTGCGAACGGGCCACCCCTGCGGCGGTGCCGAAGTGGCACGCGGCCGTGCCGTTTCGACCGCGCGCCCTGCCGCGCTCAGCGCTCCGCGATGGCTTTCCAGACGGTCTCCGCGAGCGGCGACAGGCGCCGCTTGGGGCGGTACAGGCGCACGTCGAAGTGCACCTCCAGGCCCTCACCGCCGGCCAGTACCAGGTGGCCGCCGTGGCAGTCGGCGTGCACCATCGACCATGGCAGCCAGGCCACGCCCAGGCCCTTGCGCGCGTATTCATAGTGCGCGTCGGCCGAGTCGCACTCCACCAGGCGCTGCAGGCGCGGCGCCTGCGGGTGGTGGGCCAGGTGGTCTTCGACGAGCCTGCCCAGCGCGAGCTGCGGCGCATAGGCCAGATAGGGCACGGCGTGCTCGCTGCCCAGGCGGTGCAGGGCGGTGCCCTGGGCGCCGGCCCGCGACACCGGCACCAGCCGGTCGGAGGCCACGGTGACATGGGCGAACTGGCGCGCATCGAGCGAAATGGCCAGCGCCCGGTGGTCGTAGACCAGCGAGAAGTCGGCCTCGTGGCTCTCGAGCATCGCCACCGTGTCGGCCAGCGCGCGCGTCAGGATGCGCAGCTCGCCGCCCTGCAGCACGGGCGCCAGGCGCACCAGCCAGTCGGCCACGACGGTGCGCGCCAGCGTGCGCCCGGTGGCCAGCGCCACGGTGCGGCCCTGGCGCCCGGCCAGGTCCTGCAGCTCTTCGCGCGACTGGTCGAGGTTGCGCGCCATCTGCGCGGCGGAGTCCAGAAAGCTGCGCCCCGCCGCCGTCAGCGTGACGGGCCCGCCCTGGCGCTCGACCAGGGGCGTGCCCGCCCAGGCTTCGAGCGCCCGGATGCGCCGGCCGAACGCCGGGTGCGTGACATGGCGCAGCTCGGCCGCGCGCGTGAAGCTGCGTTCGCGCGCCAGCACGATGAAGTCTTCCAGCCACTTGAGCTGCATCGGGCAGTCGGGTGGCCGGGGAGGGCGCGGCTCAGGCGCCGGGGCGCGCGGCCTGCAGCAGGTCGCGGGTCTTCAGGGCCTCGCGGCGCGCGGCGGCCGCAAAGTCGGCGCCGTTGCTGGCGTACAGGATGGCGCGCGAGGAGTTGACGATGATCGGGCCGTCCGGGCGCCAGCCGGCCTGGACGGTGGCCACGGCATCGCCGCCCTGCGCGCCGACGCCCGGAATCAGCAGCGGCAGCGTCGGCGCAATGGCGCGCACGCGCTCGATCTCGGCGGGGTAGGTGGCGCCCACCACCAGGCCCAGCTGGCCGTTGCGGTTCCACGGCCCCTGCGCCAGGCGCGCCACGTGTTCGTACAGCAGCGGCTGGCCCGCGACGCTGGCGAGGCGCTGGTTCTGCAGGTCGTCGCCGCCGGGGTTGGAGGTGCGGCACAGCAGGAAGGCGCCCTTGCCGGGGTAGTCGAGGTAGGGCTCGACCGAGTCGAAACCCATGAAGGGCGAGAGCGTGACGGCGTCGGCGCCGTAGCGCTCGAAGGCTTCGCGCGCGTACTGCTGCGCGGTGGAGCCGATGTCGCCGCGCTTGGCGTCGAGGATCACGGGTACGCGGGGTGCGTTGCAGCGCATGTGCTGCATCAGGCGTTCGAGCTGGTCTTCGGCGCCGTGCGCGGCAAAATAGGCGATCTGCGGCTTGAAGGCGCACACCAGGTCGGCGGTGGCGTCCACGATCGCGGCGCAAAAGTCGTAGATCTTGCGCGGGTCGTCCCGCAGGGCGGCAGGAAAGCGCGTGGGCTCGGGGTCCAGGCCGACGCACAGCATCGAGCCGTTGTGCGTGGATGCGGCGTGCAGCATGTCAAGAAATGTCATGGCCGCGATTCTAGAGCTGGCCTCACCCGGCTCCCATCCGCGCATGCACCAGGCGCCAGGGCTGCCGCACGGCAAGGCGAAGTGACACCGCGGCCGCCTGGCTGGCGACACCGCTCAGGCGCCGCCGCGCTCGAAGTGGAATACGGCCGTGCCCGCGCGCGCGTTGGGCAACACGCGCACGGTCCGGCCGTCCTGCAGACCGAAGGCATCGAGGATGCGCAGCGCGTTCTTGTGCGCCAGCACCTCGAAGTCCTTGTAGGTGCCGACGCGGATGTTGGGCGTGTCGTACCACTGGTAGGGCAGGCGGCGCGTGACCGGCATGCGCCCGCGCAGCACCGACAGGCGGTTGGGCCAGTGCGCGAAGTTCGGGAACGCGACGATGCCTGCGCGCCCCACGCGCGCCGTCTCGCGCAACATGACCTCGGCGTTGCGCAGGTGCGGCAGGGTGTCGATCTGCAGCACCACGTCGAACGAGCTGTCCTCGAACAGCGCCAGCCCTTCGTCGAGGTTGAACTGGATCACGTTGACGCCGCGGCGCACGCAGGCCAGCACGTTGGCGTCGGCGATCTCCACGCCGTAGCCGCTGCATGCGCGCTCGCGCTGCAGGTAGTCGAGCAGCGCGCCGTCGCCGCAGCCGAGGTCGAGCACGCGCGAGCCCGGCGGCACCAGGGCGGCGATGGCCCGCATGGTGGCTTTCTCGGTCATGCCAGCTCCTTTGCAATGCTATCGAAATATGAGCCTATGACGCCCATGTAGCGGGCGTCATCGAGCAAAAAGGCATCGTGTCCGTGCGGCGCGTCGATTTCCGCGTAGCTCACGTCGCGCCGGTTGTCGAGCAGCGCCTTGACGATTTCTCGGCTGCGCTTGGGCGAGAAGCGCCAGTCGGTGGTGAAGCTCACGAGCAGAAACCTGGCCGTGGCGCGCGCCAGGGCCTGCGTGAGGTCGCCGCCGTGCGCGCGCGCCGGGTCGAAGTAGTCGAGCGCGCGCGTGATCAGCAGATACGTGTTGGCGTCGAAATACTCGCTGAACTTGTCGCCCTGGTAGCGCAGGTAGCTTTCGATCTGGAATTCGATGTCCTGCGTCGAGTACTTGAGGTCCAGGCCTTCCCGCAGCTGGCGCCCGAATTTCTCGTTCATCACATCGTCGGAGAGGTAGGTGATGTGGCCGATCATGCGGGCGATGCGCAGGCCGCGCTTGGGCACCACGCCATGGCGGTAGAAGTGGCCGCCGTGGAAGTCGGGGTCGGTCACGATCGCGCGGCGCGCCACCTCGTTGAAGGCGATGTTCTCGGCGGTGAGGTTGGGGGCGCTGGCCACCACCACGGCGTGGCGCACGCGCTCGGGGTATTGCAGCGTCCAGCTCAGCGCCTGCATGCCGCCAAGGCTGCCGCCCAGCACCGCCGCGAGCTGCTCGATGCCCAACTGATCGAGCAAGCGCGCCTGGGCATGGACCCAGTCCTCCACGGTGACGACGGGAAAGTCGGCCCCATAGACCTGGCCCGTGTCGGGGTGGGTGTGCATGGGGCCGGTGGAGCCAAAGCACGACCCGAGGTTGTTCACGCCGATCACGAAGAAACGGCGGGTGTCGAGCGGCTTGCCCGGCCCGATCATGTTGTTCCACCAGCCCTCGCTCTTGTCCTGGCCCTCGTACACGCCCGCCACATGGTGCGAGGCGTTGAGCGCGTGGCAGACCAGCACCGCATTGGAACGATCGGCGTTGAGCGTGCCGTAGGTCTCGAACGCCAGGGTGTAGTCGCGGATGGAAGCGCCGCTTTGCAGCGGCAAGGCCTGCGGAAAATGCAAAAACTGGGGGGTGGCAATGAACGACATAAAAAAACCCGGCAACGCTAAAAACGCGGCCGGGTGCTGGTGTCGGTCTGTCTTTAGCAGGATTTATAAAGCGCCCGCAAGCTGTGGCAAATCGGCGCGTCAGCCACTATAGCAAAAGTGGCCGGGGCCGACGGACTCAGGCCGGCACCGTGAGCGCCAGCACACCGAGCACCAGAAAGATCAGCGCCGACACCCCGTGCACCGTGCGCAGCGGCACGCGGCGCGTGATGCGCTCGCCCAGCCAGACCACCGGCGCGTTGGCCAGCATCATGCCCAGCGTGGTGCCCGCGACGACCCACACCCAGGCGCTGTACTGCGCGGCCAGCATGACGGTGGCGATCTGGGTCTTGTCGCCCATCTCGGCCAGGAAGAACGCCACAACCGTCGTGCCGAACACGCCCCAGCGCGGTGCGGCCCCCGTTTCACCGTCCTCGAGCTTGTCGGGGATCAGCATCCACACGGCCATGGCGATGAACGACACCCCCAGCACCCAGCGCAGCACCTGCGGTCCAAGCACGGTGGTGACCCAGGCGCCGGCGGCCCCAGCAAGCGCATGGTTGAGCACGGTGGCCACGAAAATGCCCAGAACAATCGGCCAGGGCTTGCGAAAACGTGCGGCCAGCACGAGCGCCAGCAGCTGGGTCTTGTCGCCCATTTCGGCGAGGGCAACGATGGAGGTGGAGACGAGGAAGGCTTCCATGGTGGAGAATTTTTCTATCCGGCCGGACAGTGGATGAACGCATTGACCGCACCCCGACTCCGGCCAAATGGACGGTGTGCGGTCAATGGTCTCGCCAATCCGAAGATTGCAGCTGCCATAGGGCATGGGGCCCCAAGTGTGTTGACAACTGCCCCCATGCACGCACGCATGGGCCGGCTACTCCCCAAAGACGGCGTCATCATACTGTGGCTGCGGCAGAGTTGTTAAATCGCCACCGATTCACATAAATGACCGCGGCTTGGCGGCCTTTGCCCATGCTTGCAAAATAAATATCTGGGCATTCCAGAAATTGCCTGATAATGAACTCGCTTTTCTGCTTTCGTAGGGAAGCAGATAGTTAGCGGTGATTGGTCAGTTTCGCGTCTTTGAAGTCGTCACAGGTTTGTTGATTGCGTCGGACTCCATCGCGTTTTCATGTTTTTTCAGGAGTCCTTTATGGGCAACAAACTTTACGTGGGCAACCTGCCCTACACGTTCCGCGACAGCGATCTGGAACAAACCTTCAGCCAGTACGGCTCTGTCTCCAGCGCCAAGGTCATGATGGAACGTGACACCGGCCGTTCGAAGGGCTTCGGCTTTGTCGAAATGGGCAGCGATGCCGAAGCACAGGCCGCGATCCAAGGCGTGCATGGTCAAAACTTTGGCGGCCGTGACCTCGTGGTCAATGAAGCCCGTCCCATGGAGCCCCGTGCTCCCCGCAGCGGCGGCTTCGGCGGCGGCGCTGGTGGTGGCGGCGGCTACGGTGGTGGTGGCGGCGGCGGCGGTTACGGCGGTGGCCGTAGCGGCGGCGGCGGTGGTGGTGGCTACGGCGGTGGCCGCAGCAGCTACTAAGCCAGCACAGCGCCAGCAGGCAATGCGCCTGCCAGGCTGCAAACAAGGGACCTTCGGGTCCCTTTTTTCTTTTTGTCTGCGAGCAACACCTTCTCTGCAGGACGCGAAAAGCCTTGCGTTTTGTCCAATTGTCGGGAACATAATGCGCTGGCGGGGGGAGAACCCCGCCAAGTGTTTGCGGTGATCCTTCAGTTGCACGCATAGAGCTTTCTCAGACGGGCTGGTTGCGTTTTCGGGGCTCCATCGCTTTGTCAATGTGTTTTTGAGGAGTCCCGGCATGGGCAACAAACTGTATGTAGGCAACCTGCCCTACGGTGTACGCGACATGGATCTGGAGCAGGCGTTTGGCCAGTTTGGCAGCGTGGCCAGCGCCAAGGTCATGATGGAGCGCGACACTGGTCGCTCCAAGGGCTTCGGTTTTGTGGAGATGGGCAGCGATGCCGAAGCCCAGGCCGCGATCAACGGCATGAACGGCCAGTCGCTGGGCGGTCGCAGCATCGTGGTCAATGAGGCACGCCCCATGGAGCCGCGTCCTCCGCGCAGCGGCGGTTTTGGCGGCGGCGGCTACGGCGGTGCCCGCAGTGGGGGCGGCTACGGTGGCGGCCGCGAAGGGGGGCGTAGCGGCGAAGGGGGCGGCTATGGCGGTGGTCGCACTGAAGGCGGCGGCTACGGTGGCGGCCGCAGCGATGGCGGCTTTCGCAGCCCATACGGCACGGGCCCGCGCGGTGGCGGTGGCCGCAGCGGGGGCGGGGGCGGGGGCGGCTACGGCGGTGGCAACAACTATTGACCGCCTGCGCTCCCGACACCACACAAAGGCTCCCGAGGGAGCCTTTTTGCCGGGCGTTCGCGGCCCAGGGGCCCCTAGCGGTCCGGCCCTTGGCGGTGCTTGCGCGGCCGCCCGGCCAGCAGGCGATCGAAGACGCCATTGGGCAGCATGCGCAGCAGTTTGGCGGCCACGCCCATCTGCCAGGGGATCACGCGGTAGCTCACGCCCGCCTGCACGGCGGCAAACGCCTTGCGGGCAAAGTGGTGCGGCGCCATCAGAAACGGCATGGCGTAGCGGTTTTGCCGCGTCAGCGGCGTGTCGATGTAGCCAGGGCAAATCGTGACCACCCGCACGCCCGCGCTGCGCAGTTCGCCGCGCAGGCTTTCGCAGTAGCTGATGACCGCGGCCTTGCTGGCGCAGTAGGCGCCATGGCCGGGCAGGCCGCGGATGCCGGCCACGCTGCCCATGCCCACCAGGGTGCCGCTGCCGCGCTGCACCATCGCCTCAATGAAAGGATGGAATGTGGCCGCGAGGCCGATGGTGTTGGTGGCAAACAGCTGCTCCATCACGACCAGGTCTTCGCGCACCGCGGTGTCCATGCCGATGCTGATGCCAGCGTTGGCGATCACGACATCGGGGATGCCCTGGCGCTCCAGGCAGGCGCGCCCGGCGGCCGCGATGCTGTCGGGCACGGCCACGTCCGCGCTGTAAATTTCATAGCTATCAGCGCTTAACCCACCTGCGTTTGCCCAGGATTTGAGGCTATTTGTGCCGCGCGCCACCAGCGCTAGCCGCCAGCCAGCCTGGTGGTAGTGGGCGGCCAGCGCCTGGCCGATGCCGCTGGAAGCGCCAGTGATGAAGACCAAGGGGCGGTGCGGCATGGGATGGCGGCAGCTCAGCGCGCCGGCATGATCACGCCGCGCACACGCCCACGCAGCTGCAGCACCTGTTCCAGGTTGTCGTACTCCATGGCGTCGGCGGTGAATTGGTCCTGGTCGCGCGTGAGCGTGACGGGCTGGTTGGAGCTCACACGCTCGGTCTGCGGCCAGACGTGGAGAAACTCGCCGCGAAACTCCAGCCGCGGCAGCGCGGCGCCCGACGTGGGCACTAGGGCCTCGCGCGTCACGATGGCGTTGCCAAACAGCTGGAGCTCCGAGCCGTCGGCATTGCTCAAGGCCCGGTTCGCGGTGGCGACCGTGCGCCGCCCGTCGGGCGTGACCGAGCGCATGCGCGCCTGGTCGATGTCAAGCGTGTCGGTGTCCGGGTAGTGGCTCGCCAGAGCGCCCTGCACCTCGCTTTGCAGGCGCCCGGTCACGTCGAAGTTCTTGACCGAAAAACCGCGCATGAAATAGTCGGCCTCGTGCCGGGGGGCGGCCTCGGCCCGAGGCACCTGGGGCGCTGGCGCATTGCGCACCAGCCACAAGGTGCCCAGCGCCAGCAAGCCCATCAGCAGGACGGGAAGGTAGATCGACACGCGCTCCCAGCCGCCGCGCAACCCGCCGCTCATGTGCAGTAGTCCGCCAGCAACGCGGCGTAGCGGCCGCTGGCCACCAGCAACAGATCGCAGAACTCGCGCGCCGCGCCATCGCCACCACGCGCACGCGTGGCGAAATGCGCCTGCGCCAGCACCTCGGCCTGCGCATTGGCCGGCGCGCAGGCCAGGGCGCTGCGGCGCATGACGGGCAGATCGGGCCAGTCGTCGCCCATGGCGGCCGCCTGCGTCCAGTCCAGGCCCAGCGTGGCGAGGATCTGCTCGGCGGCCGGGCGCTTGTCCTCGGTACCGAAAACAGCGTGCTCCACGCCCAGCGCGCGCAGGCGCAGGCGCAATGGCACTGAATCGCGCCCGGTGACCACGGCCGGGGTGATGCCGGCTTTCTGCAGCAGCTTGAGACCGTGGCCGTCGAGCGTGTTGAAACGCTTGAGCGTCTCGCCGGCCTCGCTGAAGTAGAGTCCGCCGTCGGTCAGCACGCCGTCGACATCAAAAAAGGCCACGCGCACGCCCTGTGCGCGCAGCAGCAGCTCGGGAGAAAACTGGAGGGCCGGGGCCATGCGGGGCGCTCCTCAGATCACCTTGGCGCGCATCAGGTCGCCAATGTGCACGATGCCGCTCAGGCGGCCTCCGTCGCCGAGCACGAGCACGCTGGTGATGCCGTGGGTTTCCATCATTTCGGCGGCGTCCACCGCCAGTGCGTCTTGGGAGATGGTGCGCGGACGCGGGTGCATGACATCGGCCGCGGTGGCGCCCCGCAGATCGGCGCCGGCCTCGATGCGGCGGCGCAAATCGCCATCGGTGAAGATGCCCAGCACCTGGCCTTCGGCATCCACCACGGCGGCGGCGCCCAGGCCCTTGGCGCTCATCTCGCGCATGAGCGCGCTGAAACCGGTCTGCGGCGCCACGCGCGGCACCTCTTCGCCGGCGCGCATGATGTCGCTGACATGGGTGAGCAGCTTGCGCCCCAGCGCGCCGCCCGGATGCGAGCGCGCAAAGTCCTCGGCGCGAAAGCCGCGGGCATCGAGCAGCGCGACGGCCAGCGCGTCGCCCATGGCCAGCTGCGCGGTGGTGCTGGCCGTGGGCGCGAGGTTCAGGGGGCAGGCCTCGCGCTCCACGCTGCAGTCCAAGGCCAGATCGGCGTGGCGTGCCAGCGTCGATTGCATCTGCCCCGTGAGGGCCACGAGCGGCGCGCCCAAGCGCTTGAGCAGGGGCAGGATGGCATTGAACTCGGCGCTCTCGCCGCTGTTGGAGAGGGCCAGCACCAGATCGTTGGCGGTGACCATGCCCAGGTCGCCGTGGCTGGCTTCGGCGGGGTGCACGAACATCGCGGGGGTGCCGGTGGAGGCCAGCGTGGCCGCCACCTTGCGGCCGACATGGCCGCTTTTGCCCATGCCCATGACGACCACCCGGCCGCGCGTCTGCAGGATTTTCTGCACCGCCTGGGTAAACCGCGCGTCCAGGCGCTGGCCCAGCCCCAAAAGCGCGGCGGCTTCGATATCAAAGGTCTCGCGGGCCAGGCGCAAGGCCTGGTCGGCATGGAAGGGGCGGGTGGCGCCAGGGGCAGGATGCATGGGCAGATTCTATCGGCCGCGCCCCTGGCGCTCCGCTAGCATGCAGGCATGTCCTCGCTCGCCCTGACCCTGCTGTATCTGCTCGCTGCAGTGCTGGGTGTCGTGGCGTGCCGCAGCCTGCGGCTGCCGCCCATGCTGGGCTATCTGGCGGCCGGCGTGCTGATCGGGCCGCACGCGCTGGCGCTGGCGCAGAACTCCGAGAGCGTGCGCCACCTGGGCGAGTTTGGCGTGGTCTTCCTGATGTTTGCCATTGGCCTGGAGTTCAGCCTGCCCAAGCTGCGCGCCATGCGCCGCCTGGTCTTCGGTCTGGGCCTGGCGCAGGTGGTGTTGACCATGGCCGTGTCTTTCGGCGGCGCGCTGGCTCTGGCGGCGTTTCTGGGCGGGGTCTGGGAGATGGGCTGGCAGACGGCGCTGGCGCTGGCCAGCGCCATGACCATGAGCAGCACGGCCATCGTGGTCAAGCTCATGGCCGAGCGCGCCGAGCTCGAAAGCGACCACGGCCGGCGCATTCTCGGCATCCTGCTGTTCCAGGACCTGGCGGTGGTGCCGCTGTTGGTGCTGATTCCGGCCCTGGGTTCGTCCCCCGACCGGCTGCTGGGCGCGCTCGGACTGGCCTTGCTCAAGGCCATCGTGCTGGTGACGGTGCTACTGACCGGCGGCCAGGGCGTGATGCGCTGGTGGCTCACGCTGGTGGCGCGGCGCAAGAGCGACGAACTGTTCATGCTGAACCTGCTCCTGATCACGCTGGGTCTGGCGTGGCTGACCGAGCTGGCGGGCCTGAGCCTGGCGCTGGGGGCTTTCATCGCCGGCGTGCTGGTGTCGGAGACCGAGTACCGCCACCAGGTCGGCACCGACATCCGGCCTTTCCACGACGTGCTGCTGGGGTTGTTCTTCATCACCATCGGCATGATGCTGGACTGGCACATCCTGCTGGAGCAATGGGCGCTGGTGCTGGGCCTGCTGGTGGTGCCGCTGGGCCTCAAGCTGCTCATCATCTGGGCGCTGGCGCGCGGTACGGGCGCCACGCCCGGCGTGGCGATGCGCACCGGCCTGTACCTGGCGCAGGCGGGCGAGTTCGGTTTCGTGCTGCTGTCCCTCGCGCAAGACCACGGCCTGGTCCGGCCGGCGCTCATGAACCCCGTCCTGGCCGCCATGGTGCTGTCGATGCTGGCCACGCCTTTTCTGATCCTGTACAGCAACCGCATCGTGATGCGTGTGGTCGCCAGCGACTGGCTGCACCAGTCGCTGCAGATGACGGCGATCGCGCGCAAATCCATCGACTCAAGCAAGCACGTGATCATTTGCGGCTATGGCCGCTGCGGGCAAAACCTGGCGCGCATGCTGGAGCGCGAAGGCATCCCGTACATGGCGCTCGACCTCGACCCCGACCGCGTGCGCCAGGCCGCAGCCGCGGGCGATTCGGTGGTCTATGGCGACGCCACGCGGCTGCAGGCCCTGATGGCCGCGGGCCTGGCACGCGCCAGTGCCGTGGCCGTGACCTACCTGGACATTCCCGCGGCGCTCAAGGTGCTGGCCCATGCACGCACCCATGCGCCGCAGGTGCCGGTGGTGGTTCGCACCCAGGACGACATGCACCTGGACCGGCTGCAGGCGGCCGGCGCCACCGAGGTCGTGCCCGAGGCCATCGAAGGCTCGCTCATGCTGGCCAGCCATGCCCTCGCGCTGGTGGGCGTGCCCATGCGCCGCGTCATCCGCCTGGTGCAGGACCAGCGGGACGCACGCTACCAGCTGCTGCGCGGCTACTTCCACGGTGCCGACGACGACACCGTGCAAGAGCGCGATCAGGCGCGCCTGTCGACGGTGACGCTGCCCCCCGGCGCGCAAACGCTGGGCCAGCCGCTGGGGCGGCTGGCGCTGCACGCCATCGGCGTGCAGGTCGTGAACCTGCGCCACGGGAACGGCCGCATGGGCCTGCCCAGCGACGACACGGTGCTGGCCGAGGGCGATACGCTGGTGCTGTCGGGCCACCCCAGCGCCCTCGCGGGGGCGCAGGACAAGCTGCTGCGCGGTTGAAGCCCCGCCAGGGGCGCGGCCCGGCGTTACCGGACCCGCAGGTCCTGCGCCGGCACCGGGCGGCCGAACAGGTAGCCCTGGAAGCGCCGGCACCCGTTGCGCAGCAGGAAGTCGCGCTGGCCGGCCGTCTCGACGCCCTCGGCCACCACATCCAAGCCCAGGCTGCGCGCCAGCGCAACCACGGTGCAAGCGATTGCCGCATCGTTGGGGTCTGTGAGCACATCGCGCACAAAGCTCTGGTCGATCTTGAGCTGGTCGAGCGGCAGGCGCTTGAGGTAGCTCAGGCTCGAATACCCGGTGCCAAAGTCATCGAGCGAAAACCCGACACCGCGCGTGCGCAGCGCCTGCATCTTGGCGATGCTGTCCTCCACGTCGTGCAGCAGCAGGCTCTCGGTCAGCTCCAGCTTGAGCTGGGCTGGGGGGGCCCCAGTGTCGTGCAGCACCTCCAGCACCCGCTGGACGAACTCAGGGTGGCGGAACTCCTGGGCGCTGACATTCACCGCCACGCTCCAGTGGGCGGTGGCAGGCAGAGCGTTCCACTGCGCCAGCTGCACGCACGCGGCCCGCAGCACCTGGCGGCCCAGCGGCAAAATCAGCCCGGTCTGTTCGGCCAGCGCAATGAACTCCCCCGGATAGACCATGCCGCGCTGCGGGTGCTGCCAGCGCACCAGGGCCTCGGTGCCGAGCACATGGCCTTCGGCGTCCACGACCGGCTGGTAGTGCACAAGAAATTCACCGCGCTGCAGGCCCTGGCGCACATCGGCCTCGAGCGCCGAGCGCGCCGACGCCGCAGCCTGCATGTCGGGATCGAAAAAGCACAGCGTGTTGCGGCCCTGCGCCTTGGCCTGGTACATCGCCAGGTCGGCCCGTTTGAGCAACTCCTGCACCGACTGCGCAACGCCACTGAACAGCGCAATGCCAAGGCTGGGCGTGCTGTGCATCTCCAGGCCGTGCACGTCGTAGACGTGGTTGAGCGCCAACAGCATTTTGTGCGCCACGGCCTCGGCCTCGCCCGCGGCCTCGGTTTCGACTGTATGCAGGCCGCGCAGCACCACGACGAACTCGTCACCGCCCAGGCGCCCCACCGTGTCGCTGGCGCGCACGCAAGCCGTGAGGCGCGCGCCGACCTGCACCAGCAAGCGGTCACCCCACTCGTGGCCCAGGGTGTCGTTGACGCCCTTGAAATTGTCCAGGTCCAGGAACAGCAGCGCGCCGTGGCTGCCGTCGCGCGTGCAGGCCGTCACGGCGCAGTCCAGGCGGTCCAGCAGCAGGCGGCGGTTGGGCAGGCCGGTGAGCTCGTCGTAGAAGGCAAGGCGCTCGATCTGCGCCTCGGCCTGCTTGCGCGCATTGATGTTGCGGGCCACGCCGCGGTAGCCGGTGAAGCGCCCCGCCGCATCATGGATGGGCTCGCCGCTCACCGACACCCACACGACATGGCCGTCGGCGCCCCGGCGCTGCATCTCGAAATCGTGGAACACTTCGTGCGCTTCCAGCTGCGCGCGGTGGGCTTGCCACTGTGCCTCGGGCACCAGGCTGTCGGGCAATTCCCAGCGCCTGAGCCCATAGTGCGCGGTATCGGCCATGCCCCCGTGGCGGTGGGTGCCGCCCTCCAACCGCACAAAGCGAAACTCGGCATCCTGCTCTCAGTACCAGTCGGACGAGAGCTGCGTCAGGCTGCGCCAGCGCGCCTCGCTCTGCTGCAGCGCCGCCTGCGCCTGCAGGTAATCGGTCACATCGGTGCAGGTCAGCACCCCACCGCCGCCCTCCAGCCGCCGCAAGCGCATCTCCAGGTAGTGGCCGGTCCGGGTGTGCTGCACCTGCAGCGGGCGCATCTCGGACCACCGTGGCAAGGCCGGGCCTTGCACCATGGGGCAGAGGTGCGGGCCGGGCTCGCCAAACGCAAAGCCGGCACCCGTGTCGCCGCGCTCGATCTGCAGGCGCACCACGTCGTCGAGGTGTGGTTGCGCCTCCAGCAGGGGCCGAGGCAGGTCCAACAGGTCGAGGTAGCGCTGGTTGTACAGGCGGATGCGGCCGCTCTGGTCCACCGTGGCAATGCCTTGCGCCACGCTGCCCAGCGTCAGTTCCAACGCCCGCGTTTTCTCGGCCAGCAAGGCGCTGGTCTGTGTCAGTTGCGCCTCCATGGCGCGGCGCTCTGCCTCGGCGCGCCGCGCCATTTCCAGCTGCCCGACGGTGTTGAGCAGGGGCTGCAGAAAATGCACATCGCCCCTGCCGTAACCATCGGGGCGGTTGGCCACGCCCACCATGGCCACCAACTGGCCGGCGGCATGGATGGGCAGACCCAGGAAGGCCGTGAGTTCGGGCTGGCCCGGCGGCCGGCCGGTGGCGCCCGGGTCGCTGGCGGGGTCGTTGCGGATGAGCGGTGTGGCACTGCGCAGCGTGGCATCGACCAGAGCCTGTGGCGGGTCCCACGCCGTGCCGTCGCGGGCCTGCGCGCCGAGGTCCGAGACGGCGTGCACATGCAGGCGGGGCGCCCCACCCGACACGTGCTCCACCTGCCCGACCACGCCGAATGCGCTGTGCGTGAGCCGCAGCATCTCTTGGAGCAAAGCCTCGAACGCTGCCCGCGGAGAGGCGCTGGCAATGAACAGCGCCTGGGCACGCGAAATGGCCTGCAGCAACCGGTGCTGGCGTTCCAGCATCTGCTCGGCATTGCGCTGGGTGCGCATGCCGGTGCTGCGCTCGAGCACGCTCTCCATCTGGGCGGGCAGGGCCAGCAGGTAGCGATGACCCGGATCCTGCACCGCATAGTCCCCGAACCCATGGCGCATGGCCTGGGCGGCATGCGCTTCCTCACCCTCGGGCACCACGATCAGCGCCGGCAGGTCGGCCAGGCCCTGCAGCACATCGAAAGCCGTGCCATCACTGACGCGCTGCGCGGTCAAGACAATGTCAAAGCTGTGCTGCTCGCGCAGTGCATGGGCTTGGGACAGCGTCGGCGCCACCGCCACGCGCCAGCCCAGCCAGGGGTCCGCCAGCGCGCGCACCACGGCCTGCGCGTGGTCCTCGCAGCCTTCGATCAGCAGTACAGAAACAGGCATGGGCCAGTGTAGATGCAATGGCGGTGCGCCGCGGCCGTGCCGCGCACCTTGCCATCATGGGTGTCGACCCATTATGCGGAGTGCCGCTGCGCGCAGAGCCCCCCGCAAGCCCCCGCCCAGGTGTTTACACTGACTGGCCGTGTCCGGCACCCAGGGTGCTGTATCCCCTGCCCCGTGCTCCATCCGCCGCGACCACCGCCGCGCGCCGCTTTTCCGACTGCCATGCCAAACTTCAGCGTCAACGATTACCTTCGCCAACACATCCGCACGGTCGCGGACTGGCCCGCGCCGGGCGTGCAGTTCCGGGACATCACGCCGCTCCTGCAGGACCCCAAGGTCTTCCGCGTGTTGATCGATGCCTTCGTGCACCGTTACATGGACCCCCAGTTGCGCCCCGACGTGGTTGCGGGGCTGGACGCGCGCGGCTTCATCCTGGGCGCGGTAGTGGCCTATGAGCTCAACGTCGGCTTCGTGCCCATCCGCAAGAAAGGCAAGCTGCCCTTCACCACGGTGGCAGAGACCTACGAACTGGAGTACGGCAGCGCCACGGTGGAATTGCACACCGACGCCGTGCGGCCCGGCGACCGCGTGCTGCTGATCGATGACCTGATTGCCACCGGCGGCACGATGATGGCGGGTCGCAAACTGCTGGAAAAGCTCGGCGCCACGGTCATGGAGGGCGCGGCCATCGTCGACCTGCCCGAACTGGGCGGATCGCAGCGCCTGCGGGACAGCGGCCTGCCGCTGTTCACGCTGGTGGACTTCGCCGGCCATTGAAGCGCTCGCCGACGGGGCCTGGTCCGCTTACAAATCGCCGTACTGGGTGCTGCTGAGGTCCGGGCTGCGGGCGCTGTGGCCGGACACTTCCGTATCGGCAAAGTCCGGATTGCCGGGCGGCGCGCGCCGCGGGCCCGAGCGCAGCGGCACGCCCGACGGCGCAGCCACCGCCGGATGGGCTGGGGCCGCCGCGGCCAGCGCCTGCTTGAAGGCAGCCACTTCATCGGCTTCGATGGGGTCGAAACGCAGCGCCGCCGCGCGGGCCGGTGCTGCGGCAGCGGAGGCGGGTGCCTGTGCAGGCATTTGCGACACCGCTGCCGGGGCCACGGCGGGCGCCGGCGCGGCCGCGCCGACAGGGCGGGCGGATGCGGGCGGCGCGCTCCCCCGGTGCGGCTGAGGCGCTGCCGGCAGGCCCGCTCCCTGCGGTGCAACGCCCTTTTGGCGAATGCCTGCAGCCACATGGTCGTTGATGCGCCAATAGACCGCCGTGACGGCGATGTCGTAGTGCAGCTTGGCGGTCTGGGCGATGAGGGCCTCGATGTCGCTCAAGCGCGCGGTCTCTCCACCGTACTCGCGCGCCAAGTCCATCATCACCAGGAACTGGCGCCCGCGCTGGTCGAGCGCCAGCACCTTGAACTTGTAGCTGGCCGACAGCACGCCGGCGCGCACCATGGCGTCGCGCACCACCACGTACAACAGCTCGCGCCGCTCCATGCGCTCGTTCGTGCGCTGGGCCGCCTGCTCGGGCAGCACGGCCGCATCCGCATTCAGCCGGCCTGACGGTTCAGACGCGCGCTTTGGGGCAGGGGCGGGCTTGCGCAGGAACCAGCTGAACAATGACATGGCTTTCTTTCTTCGGTCAGCACTGTGTGACTCTCTCAAAAGAGTGTACCGCGCGCCTCCCTGCCACCGGACGCCGCGGCAGCCGGCACGCCCGCTCAGGTGGCTGCGACACGGCGGCGGCGGTTGCCCAGGCGCTTGGCCAGGACGGCGCCAGCGGCCATGGACACGCCCAGGGCAATCGCGGGCTGGCGGTTGGCCAGCTCGGAAAAGCGCAGCGCGGTCAGGCCCCAAAGCCTGCTGGGCGCGGCCGCCTGGACCGACGCATTGCGGGGGCGGTGCGAGAAGAACGCCCCTTCTCCCACCACCGAGCCCGCCCCGACGATGGCCAGCCGCAGCCGCGCCTTCTCGTCTTCGCAGTGCACGCTGAGGCTGCCGCTCTCGACCAGGTACAGGGTGCGATCGATCGCACCCTGGGTGAAGAGCACCTGGCCCGCGGCCAGCGTGTGCGGCAGCAGGTAGGCCGACAGGGTGTCCCATTGCTGCGGCGTCAGCGGGTTGCCCAGGCTGTCTTCTGCATTGGCTTGGACAATGGCCTGGACCAGGCCTTGGACGTCGGGGGAGGCCACGGCGGGCGTTGCTGCATTCATAAGCCGGCGACGCTACCGCCATTGGTGCCAATGCGCAAGCAGAACTTACCGCTGCTTACATCGTCGGACCAGCGGGTGTGTCGACGCTCATTTGCCGATGCAGAAGCTGGAAAAGATCACGCCCAGCAGGTCGTCGGACGAGAACTCGCCCGTGATGTCGCCCAGGGCGTTCTGCGCCAGCCGCAGGTCTTCGGCCAGCAGGTCCAGTGCGGGGCCGTCGCTGAGCAGCTGGGTGGCGGCGTCGGCCAGGCGCGCCTCCACAGCCTGCAACGCCTGGACATGGCGCGCGCGCGCGATGAACACCCCCTCGGGCGCGGCCTGCCAGCCGGCCACGTCCAGCAGGGTGCGGCGCAAGCGCTCCAGCCCCTCGCCGGTGCGCGCCGACAGGTGCACACCCGCGGGTGCCTGCGCCTCTGGCACGGCCGCATGCGGCACGCAGTCGCTCTTGTTCCAGACCTCGATGATGGGCACGGTTTTTGGCAGTTTTTCGGCCATAGCGCTTGCTATGACTGCGTCTGCAGCTCTGTATTCCATAGCATCGCAGCGCGTCAGGTCGTGCAGGAACAGCACCGCGTCGGCCGCGGCGATCTCGTCCCAGGCGCGCGCGATGCCGATGCGCTCGACCTCGTCGCTGCTGTCGCGCAGGCCGGCGGTGTCGATCACGTGCAGCGGCACGCCCTCGATCTGGATGGTCTGCTGCACCTTGTCGCGCGTGGTGCCGGCGATCGGCGTGACGATGGCGAGCTCGGCGCCGGCCAGCGCGTTGAGCAGCGAACTCTTGCCCGCATTGGGCTGGCCGGCAATCACCACCTTGATGCCTTCGCGCAGCAGCGCGCCCTGCTGCGCGCGCCGCATCACCTGCGCCAGCGTTTGCTGCAATTTGGATAGCTGTCCGCGCGCGTCCGCCTTGCGCAGGAAGTCGATTTCTTCTTCAGGGAAGTCGAGCGTGGCCTCGACCAGCATGCGCAGGTGGATGAGCGCGTCGCGCAGCTGGTGGATTTCTTTCGAGAAGGCCCCCGCCAGCGAGCGGCTGGCGCTGCGCGCGGCCGCCGCCGTGGAGGCATCGATCAGGTCGGCAATGGCCTCGGCCTGGGCCAGGTCGATCTTGTCGTTCAAGAACGCGCGTTCGGTGAACTCGCCGGGCTGGGCCACGCGCAGCCCGGGCAGGCACGGGGCGCTGCTGCCAGCGCCGGCGGCGCGCGCTGCTTCCAGGCAGCGCGCCAGCAGCAACTGCAGCACCACCGGGCCGCCGTGGGCCTGCAGTTCCAGCACGTCTTCGCCGGTGTAGGAGTGCGGTGCCGGAAAGTAAAGTGCCAGCCCCTGGTCGATGGGCTCGCCAGCGGCATCGCGGAACGGCAGGTAGGTCGCCTCGCGCGGTGTCAGCGCGCGGCCGCACAGCACCTCGACCAACGGCGCAAGGCCCTTGCCCGACACGCGCACGATGCCCACGCCCCCGCGTCCGGGGGCGGTGGCGATGGCGGCGATGGGGTCGGTGTGGCGCGCGAGCATAGGGGGTGGACTTTATACAGAGGTGGCATGCAAAAGGCCGCTTGCGCGGCCTTTGGAAGGGGTTCTAGCGGCCGATCACTTGAACTTGGGCAGGTTGAACTGCGGCGGCACGCCCATGCGGGTATTGATGAGCCACTGCTGCGCGATCGACAGGATGTTGTTCGTCAGCCAGTACAGCACCAGGCCGGCCGGGAAGAAGAAGAACATCACACTGAACATCAGCGGCATGATCCACATCATCTTGGCCTGCATCGGGTCTGGCGGCGCGGGGTTGAGCGCCGTCTGCAGCAGCGAGCTGAGCGTCATGAGCACCGGCAGGATGAAGAACGGGTCGGGCGAGGACAGGTCGTGGATCCAGCCGATCCAGGGCGCATTGCGCATCTCCACGCTCGACAGCAGCACCCAATACAGCGCGATGAACACCGGGATCTGGATCACGATGGGGAAGCACCCGCCCATGGGGTTGACCTTCTCCTCGCGGTAGATGCGCATCATCTCCTGCTGCATCTGCTGCGGCTTGTCCTTGAGGCGCTCGCGCATCTCGGTGATCTTGGGGTTGATCGCCTTCATCTTGGCCATGCTGGCGTAGGCCTTCGCATTGAGCCAGTAGAACAGGATCTTGAGCAGCAGCACCAGGCCGACGATGGACCAGCCCCAGTTGCCCAGGAAGCTGTGCAGCTTGTCGAGCAGCCAGTACAAGGGCTTGGCCAGGATCGTGAGCCAGCCATAGTCCTTGACCAGTTCGAGGCCCGGGGAGAGGGATTCGAGGGTCTTTTCGATCTGCGGGCCGGCGAACAGGCGCGCCTCGAGCGTCTTGCTGGCGCCGGGGGCAATCGGGCCCAGCGGCGTGATCATGCCGACCGAATACAGGTTGGCATCGACCTTGCGCATGAACAGGTCGCGCGGGATGCCGTCGCCCAGCAGCCAGGCGGTGGCGAAGTAGTGCTGCACCATGGCCACGTAGCCGCTGGTCGCGGACTTCTCGATATCGACCTTGTTTTCCTCGATCTTCTTGAACTCGACCTTCTGGTACTTCTTCTCGGGCGTGTACACGGCGGGGCCGGTGAAGGTGGAGTAGAACGACGACTCGCCCGGCGGCTTGTTGCCGTCGCGCACCAGTTGCAGGTATAGCTGGGGTGAGAGTTCGGCGGCGCCGGTGTTGAGCACGTCGTGCTGCACGGCCACGCTGTAGGCGCCGCGCTTGACGGTCCAGGTCTTGACCAGCTTGGCACCGTCCATGGCGGGCGACTCGAAACGCACGGTCAGCGTGTCTTCGCCCTCCTTGAGTTCGCGCGCACCTGGCACCACGGTCATCACCGTCTTGTGGGTGGGGAAGTTGCCGCCGATCAGGCCGGTCTGCGCCACGTACACGCGCTGGGCGCTCTGGTCGAGCAGCTCGAAGTTCTTCGACTTGTCTTCCATGTCGGCGTACTTGAGCAGTTCGGCATGGGTGAGCGAGCCCCCCTCGCTGTCGAAGGTCAGGCGCAGCACATCGGTGGTCACCACCACCTGCTCGCGCGCCGCAGGGGCGAGCGCGCCTGTCAGGGCGGGCACGGCCGCAGTGCCTGGCACGGCGGCCGTGGGCGCTGCGGCGATGGGCGCCGGCACGGACGCAGCACCGGAGGGCTGCGCCGTGGCAGCCGGGGCCGCGGCCGTCGTAGCGGGGGCAGGGAAGAAAGTGGCTTGCTTGCCGTTGTGCACCTGCCACTTGTCCCACAACAGGACCATGGCAAAGCCAAATATCACCCACAGGATGGTGCGGCGGATGTCGTTCATGAAGACTTCTTTGGTGAGGAGGGTGGAGTGGCGGGCGAGAACAGGCGCGAAAACAACCGGCTGGCGCGCGGCGGCCCATCGGGTACGGGATCGTGTCCGCCGCTGCACCAGGGGTGGCAGCGCGCCAGACGCGCCAGCGTGAGCCAAGCGCCTGTGGCAGCGCCATGCTGCTCCAGGGCCTGCAGCGAATAGGCCGAGCAGGTCGGCTCGAAGCGGCATGCCGAACCCAGCCAGGGGCTGAGCAGAAGGCGGTAGCCCTTGACCAGGGCGATGAGCAAGCGGCGCATCATGCCGAGGCTCCGGCCTGCGGCGATGCCCCGCGCGGCGCGGCGCGCTGGAACAGCTGCTGCAGCTCGTTGCGCACCGCCAGCTTCAAGGCCTCGGAGCTGGCGCTGGGAAACAGCTTGCGGTCAAACGCCGCGCGCAGGCGCACGACATGGGCCGCAGGCAAAAGCGGCGGCTCCAGGGCAGTGGCCACGCCATAGATCTGGCGCTTGATCGCGTTGCGCGTGACGGCGCGGCGCGCCCAGCGCTTGGGCACCATCGCACCCAGCCATATGCCGTCGACAGGAAACAGGGCCTGGGCAGAACCCGAGGGTGCGGGCCCGCTGGCCGTGCCCAACGCAGGCAGCGCTGCGCCGGCAGCATCCAGCGCCAGCCGGTGCAACGCAAAATGCGCGGTGCGGGCCACAGTGCCCCCGGCCATGGCGGCCTGGAACTGCGGGCGCGTTTTCAGCCGCTGCATGGAGGCGCCCCCGCTGGATGCCTGAGGGCATAAACCGGGGAGCGAGCCAAAACCCGTGCGGGCCTCAGACGGCCAGGCGCTTGCGGCCCTTGGCGCGTCGTGCGTTGATCACGGCGCGGCCGCCGCGGGTCTTCATGCGCACGAGAAAACCGTGGGTACGGGCGCGGCGCGTCTTGGAAGGCTGGTAAGTACGTTTCATGATGATTCCTTGAGAGTTCAGTTCCGGCACGCTGGATCGCCGCCTTTTGCCGCCGCATCTTGGCACAGTGCAGCGGCGCACACAGGCGCGGGCCGGGTTCAATTACCCTGAACACATTCAGGGAAACCCGAAATTATCGCAGGCTTGCTGCCACAAGGCAATGAGGCGCGCATGCCAATCGGCAAAAAACCAGCGCCACGGCACGGGACAAGCTTGTGGATAACTCCTTCACAAGCTACAATTTGGGGCCTTGAACGTTCCTTCTATCCACAAAAAAACCTTGAAATGACAGAGGAACTCTCGCGCGCTCCCTCCCCCCCTTCCGGCGCCGACGCCGGCCAGGCACTGTGGCAGGCCTGCACAGAACAACTTGCCCAAGACCTGCCCGCACAGCAGTTCAACACCTGGATCAAACCCCTGGCGGCCCAGGTCGCGGAAGATTTTTCGCGCATCACGCTCTACGTCCCCAACCGCTTCACACTCGACTGGATACGCGCCCAGTACGCCGGCCGGATCGCTGCCCTGCTGGAGTCCTTGTACGGCCAATCCCTGGTCCTTGAGTTAGCGCTCGCTCAGCGGGCCGCCAGCGCACGCACTTATGTGCCCGCCAATGCGCCTGCACCCGCCCAGGCACCGGAGCCTGCGGCGGTGGCCGACGACGGCTCGCGGGGCGCCCTGCGCAACCGGCTCAATGCGGCGCTGACATTCGACACTCTGGTGGAGGGTACAGCCAACCGCATGGCGCGCGCGGCCGCCATGCACGTGGCCAGCATGCCGGGGCACCTCTACAACCCGCTGTTCATCTACGGCGGCGTCGGTCTGGGCAAGACCCACCTGGTGCACGCCGTGGGCAACAAACTGCTAGCCGACCGGCCCGACGCCAAAGTTCTCTACATCCACGCCGAGCAGTTCGTCTCGGATGTGGTTAAAGCGTATCAGCGAAAAACCTTTGACGAATTCAAGGAGCGCTACCACTCGCTCGATCTGCTACTGATCGACGACGTGCAGTTCTTCGCCAACAAAGACCGCACGCAAGAAGAGTTCTTCAACGCCTTCGAGGCGCTGCTGGCCAAGAAGAGCCACATCGTGATGACCAGCGACACCTACCCCAAGGGCCTGGCCGACATCCACGAGCGCCTGGTCTCGCGCTTCGATTCGGGGCTGACGGTGGCCATCGAGCCGCCCGAGTTGGAGATGCGCGTCGCCATCCTGATCAACAAGGCGCGCGCCGAAAGCACCGAGATGCCCGAGGAGGTCGCCTTCTTCGTCGCCAAGAACGTCCGCTCGAACGTGCGCGAGCTTGAGGGCGCGCTGCGCAAGATCCTCGCGTACTCGCGCTTCAACCAGAAGGAAATCTCCATCCAGCTCGCGCGCGAGGCGCTGCGCGATCTGCTGTCGATCCAGAACCGGCAGATTTCTGTGGAAAACATCCAGAAGACGGTGGCTGATTACTACAAGATCAAGGTCGCCGACATGTACAGCAAGAAGCGCCCGGCCAGCATTGCGCGGCCGCGCCAGATCGCGATGTACCTGGCCAAGGAGCTGACGCAAAAGAGCCTGCCCGAGATCGGCGAGCTGTTTGGCGGGCGCGACCACACCACGGTGCTGCACGCGGTGCGCAAGATCTCGGCCGAGCGCCAGCAGCTCACCGAACTCAACCAGCAACTGCACGTGCTGGAGCAAACGCTCAAGGGCTGACGATGGCGCCGCCCGTCCCCTTGACACGCGAACCCGCCCCGCGAGCGGGCAAAATGGCGGATTGGATGGCCCGAGGGGGCATGGCCCATGCCGCCATCCACATCCCGTTCCAAAAATCCACAAGAGGTTGACATGATCGTCCTGAAGGCAACACAAGACAAGGTTCTCGCGGTTCTGCAATCGGTCGCCGGCATCGTCGAGCGCCGCCACACGTTGCCCATCCTGGCCAACGTCATGCTCCGCAAAACCGGCAACGCCTTGCAGCTGACCACCAGCGACCTCGAAATCCAGATCCGCACCACGGCCGAGCTCGGCGGCGACACCGGCGACTTCACCACCACCGTGAACGCGCGCAAGCTCATCGACATCCTGCGCAGCATGCCCGGCGACCAGACCGTGAGCGTGGAGTCCAGCCAGGACAAGCTCGTGCTCAAGGGCGGCAAGAGCCGCTTCACGCTGCAGACGCTGGCGGCCGAGGACTTCCCGCTGGTGCAGGAATCGGCCAGCTTCGGCCCCTCCTTCAGCGTGCCGCAAAAGACGCTCAAGGGTTTGCTCGGCCAGGTGGCGTTTGCCATGGCGGTGCAGGACATCCGCTACTACCTGAACGGCATCCTGTTCGTGGCCGAGGGCCAGCAGCTGAGCCTGGTCGCCACCGACGGCCACCGCCTGGCGTTTGCCAGCGCCACGCTCGACGTCGAGGTGCCCAAGCAGGAAGTGATCCTGCCGCGCAAGACCGTGATCGAGCTGCAGCGCCTGCTCAGCGACGCCGACGGCGCTATCGAGATGTGCTTCGCCAACAACCAGGCCAAGTTCAGCTTTGGCGCCATGGAGTTCGTCACCAAGCTGGTCGAGGGAAAGTTCCCCGACTACAACCGCGTGATCCCCAAGAACCACCACAACAGCGTGACCCTGGGGCGCGCCCCGCTGCTGGCGAGCCTGCAGCGCACGGCCATCATGACCAGCGACAAGTTCAAGGGCGTGCGCCTGAACATCGAACCCGGCACCCTGCGCGTGGCCAGCAACAACGCCGAGCAGGAAGAGGCCGTGGACGAGCTCGACATCGACTACGGCGGCGACGCCATCGAGATCGGCTTCAACGTCACCTACCTGATCGATGCGCTCACCAGCATGGGCCAGGACATGGTGAAGGTCGAACTCTCCGACGGCAACAGCTCGGCGCTCCTGACCATCCCCGAGAACGACCGCTTCAAGTACGTCGTGATGCCGATGCGCATCTAACCCGTTGACTGCTATCTAATATATAGCTTCTAACGCTTACCTGTCCTGCGTTAGATGCGTTTTTGACTCTCAAAGAATCTGGAAACCCCATGGTTTCCATGCATTGCCAAGGCCGACCATGACCGCTGAAAACCAATTGCCCGAGTCCGAAGAAATCGGCGCTGGCGCCGCTGCGCCCAAGATCGATGCCCACCAGGCGGGCGCCAGCGAAGGCTATGGCGAAGGTGCCATCACGATCCTCGAAGGCCTGGAAGCGGTGCGCAAGCGCCCTGGCATGTACATCGGCGACACGTCGGACGGCACCGGTCTGCACCACCTGGTGTTCGAGGTGGTGGACAACTCCATCGACGAGGCGCTGGCCGGCCACTGCGACGACATCGTCGTCACCATCCACTCCGACAACTCGATCTCGGTGACCGACAACGGCCGCGGCATTCCCACGGGCGTGAAAATGGACGACAAGCACGAGCCCAAGCGCTCGGCCGCCGAGATCGCACTGACCGAGCTGCACGCGGGCGGCAAGTTCAACCAGAACAGCTACAAGGTCTCGGGCGGGCTGCACGGCGTGGGCGTGAGCTGCGTGAATGCGCTCAGCCAGAAGCTGCGCCTGACGGTGCGCCGCGAAGGCAAGGTGCACGTGCTCGAATTCAGCCGCGGCTTTGTGCAGAACCGCATCGTCGAGCAGGTCGACGGCGTCGAAGTCTCGCCGATGAAAGTCACTGGCGACACCGAAAAACGCGGCACCGAGGTGCACTTCCTGCCCGACACCGAGATCTTCAAGGAAAACAGCGACTTCCACTACGAGATCCTGGCCAAGCGTCTGCGCGAGCTGAGCTTTCTGAACAACGGCGTGCGCATCCGCTTGAAGGACGAGCGCAGCGGCAAGGAAGACGACTTCTCGGGAGCCGGCGGCGTGCGCGGCTTTGTCGAGTTCATCAACAAGGGTAAAACCGTGTTGCACCCGAACTCGTTCTATGCGTCGGGCGAGCGGCCGTCCGAAACCTATGGCGGCATCCCCGGCACGCACATCGGCGTCGAAGTGGCGATGCAGTGGAACAGCGGCTACAGCGAGCAGGTGCTCTGCTTCACCAACAACATCCCGCAGCGCGACGGCGGCACCCACCTCACGGGCCTGCGCGCCGCGATGACGCGTGTCATCAACAAGTACATCGATGAAAACGACTTCGCCAAGAAGGCCAAGGTCGAGGTGACCGGCGACGACATGCGCGAAGGCCTGTGCTGTGTGCTGTCGGTCAAGGTGCCCGAACCCAAGTTCAGCAGCCAGACCAAGGACAAGCTGGTGTCGAGCGAGGTGCGCGCGCCGGTCGAGGACATCGTCGGCAAGCTGCTCACCGACTACCTGCAGGAGCGCCCGGGCGACGCGAAGATCATCTGCGGCAAGATCGTCGAAGCCGCGCGCGCGCGCGAAGCCGCGCGCAAGGCGCGCGAGATGACGCGCCGCAAGGGCGTGCTCGACGGCATGGGCCTGCCCGGCAAGCTGGCCGACTGCCAGGAAAAAGACCCGGCGATGTGCGAGATCTACATCGTCGAGGGCGACTCCGCCGGCGGCTCCGCCAAGCAGGGGCGCGATCGCAAGTTCCAGGCCATCCTGCCCCTGCGCGGCAAGATCCTGAACGTGGAAAAGGCGCGCTACGAGAAGCTGCTGACCAGCAACGAAATCCTGACGCTGATCACGGCCCTGGGCACCGGCATCGGCAAGGCCGGCGGCAGCACCGGCAACGACGACTTCGACGTCGCCAAGCTGCGCTACCACCGCATCATCATCATGACCGACGCCGACGTCGATGGCGCGCACATCCGCACCCTGCTGCTGACGTTCTTCTACCGCCAGATGCCCGAGCTGGTCGAGCGCGGCCACATCTACATCGCCCAGCCGCCGCTCTACAAGGTCAAGGCCGGCAAGGAAGAGCTGTACCTCAAAGACGCCGCCGCGCTCGACGGCTTCCTGCTGCGCATTGCGCTCAAAGACGCCAGCATCGTCACCAGCGCCGAGTCCGGCGCCAGCGTGCTCTCGGGCGAAACCTTGGCCGAGCTGGCGCGCAAGCACCAGGCGGCCGAGCACGTGATCACGCGCCTGTCCAATTTCATGGACTTCGAGGCCCTGCGCGCCGTGGCCGATGGCGTCGCGCTCCAGCTCGACACGCTGCAGGACGCGCAGGCCAGCGCCGTGGCGCTCGAAGCCAAGCTGCGCGAGCTCAACATCACCGGCATCCCGGCCGAGGTGGCGGGCGAATTCGACGTGCGCACCGACAAGCCGCTGCTGCGCATCAGCCGCCACCACCACGGCAACGTCAAGAGCAGCGTGCTCACGCAGGACTTCGTCAACGGCGCCGACTACGCCGCGCTGGCCGAGGCCGCCAACACCTTCCGCGGCCTGCTGGGCGCAGGCGCCAAGGCGCTGCGCGGCGAGGGCGAGCGCCAGAAGGAAGAGAAAGTGGCCGACTTCCGCCAGGCCATGAACTGGCTGATCTCCGAGGCCGAGCGCACCACCGCGCGCCAGCGCTACAAGGGCCTGGGCGAAATGAACCCCGAGCAGCTCTGGGAAACCACCATGGACCCGACCGTGCGCCGCCTGCTGCGCGTGCAGATCGACGACGCCATCGAGGCCGACCGCGTGTTCACCATGCTGATGGGCGACGAGGTCGAGCCGCGCCGCGACTTCATCGAAACCAACGCGCTGCGCGCTGGCAACATCGACGTCTGAGCGTTTTTGTAGGTTCTCAAAAATCCTGCAAATTTCTCAAATTTTGCGAATGAGAAAAGCCCGGTGTTACCGGGCTTTTCTCATTCAGAGAGCCCGACTAACAATTTGCTAGTAGCGGCCAGAAGGGTTTTGCGAGCGACTGCTTCAGGCCGGCTGCCGTCATCCAGTTTTGGCGGATTGATGACCGCTGCCGCCATTACCGGTCATTGGATGTTTCGCTGGCTGAGTGACCGCTGCACTGCCAGGATCGGCCAGTCAACAGAGCTCTCCCGAGGTCCGTGGCTCGACGCAGGTCAAAGGGCCATCCTCACGGGCTGCGAACTAGCGGTACCGCCCCGTTCCGGTCGCATAGCGACCTTCTTATCAAGGCACGGTTCGCAGCGGTTCCGGTCGGTGGCAACCATGCTTCTAACTCATGGTCTCTGCCGCGTTGCCGTCGTCCAGATGCCAGCGACCTCCCGGGTTCGATGACCGGTTTCAGGGGTACTGCCATGGTCCAG
Organism: Acidovorax sp. SRB_14; assembly: GCF_012932145.1. Classification (GTDB taxonomy): domain Bacteria; phylum Pseudomonadota; class Gammaproteobacteria; order Burkholderiales; family Burkholderiaceae_C; genus Simplicispira. Next base: position 38,354 of record NZ_MWOK01000014.1, read on the forward strand.
TTTGTGAGGACACAGCGCTATCTTTTGCCGATGCGGCCCCCGCAAGAGCTTGCGCCGAATGCGCAGCGTTGTCTTTCCCTCATGGGCGGCGTAGAGTATTTCAAGAATGCACTCTGCTCCACGCTCCTGAGGAGATTCAGTCATGACCCAACGCGTACTTATTACCGCCGGCGCTGGCGGAATTGGCCTGGCCATTGCCAAGGCATTCGCAGCCAAAGGGGCCCGCGTGCACATCGCCGACGTCAACGCCGAGGCTGTGCAGGCAATCACCACGCAATACCCCGCAATCAGTGGAACGGTGGGCGACATCAGCAAGCCTGCGGACTTGGACACTCTGTTTGCGAATGTGCAGACACAGTTGGGCGGGCTGGATGTGCTCATCAACAATGCGGGCATCGCCGGGGCCACGGCGCCTGTTGCCGACTACCCGCTCGACACCTGGAATGCCGTCGTCAACCTGAACCTGACCGGAACGTTCATGGTCACCCAGCGTGCCATCCCTTTGCTCAAAGCATCTCCGGCCGCTTCCATCCTTGTGATGTCTTCCCTGGCGGGGCGTTTCGGCTATCCGAACCGGGTGGCCTACTCCACGACGAAATGGGGGCTGGTCGGCTTCACCAAGACCTTGTCGCTTGAACTGGGGCCGCACGGCATCACCGCCAATTCCATTCATCCGGGTGCTGTGGACGGGCCGCGCCTTCAATCGGTATTCGAAGGGCGCGCCAAGGTCTCCGGACGCACCGTGGACGAAGAAACCGACTTGGCGATGGCCAACCAAGCCGTCAAGAAATTCATCGATCCGGCTGACATCGCCGCGTTGGCTGTCTTCCTTGCGGGCCCGCACGCGCGCACCATCTCCGGTCAGATGTTCCCGATCGATGGTGACTCCAAGACCGCCGGCTGATCATGGCCCACACGGTCACTGCCCCGTCCGAAGGCTCTGACCCCAAAACCGGCCACCCGGCTGCGCCGCGCCCAGGCCTGTGGAAGGGCCGGGCGGCCGTCCTGATCGGACTCGTGCTGCTGGGCATCGGCCTGCGGCATGCTGTCACCGGTTTGTCTCCGCTGCTCAGCGACGTGCGCGAGGCCTTGGGGATTGGCACTGCAGGCGCCACCTTTATCGGGATGCTGCCTACGCTGTGTTTCGGCGCAGCAGGATTTCTCGCGCCCGTGATCGTGCGCAAAATCGGTGCCGAATCCACCGCCTTGCTGGCTGTGTCGCTGGCTGCCGCAGGCACCTTGGCCCGCCCCTTCCTCGACAGTCCCGCTGTCTTCATAGTCCTCAGCATTGTTGCGCTGACCGGCATGGGCCTGGGCAACGTGGTGGGCGCGCCGCTGGTCAAGAAGTATTTTCCAGACCGGCAGGCGGTAATGGTGACGGTGTTCGCGTTGCTGATGCAGGCGGGAGCGACGTTGCCCGCCATGACGGCCATTCCCGTGGCGAACGCTCTGGGCTGGCAAGCTTCGTTGGCTTCATGGGGTGTGTTGTCGCTGGTCGCCGTGGTCCCTTGGGTCATCCAGTTGCTGAAGATTCGGCGCACCGGGCCCGTGGCGGCCCAAGCCGGTGTTGCCACCGCACCCGCCACACAGAAGCTCGGCCTGGCCCAGTTGGCCACCAGCCCCGTGGCGTTGGGCACAGCACTTTTCTACGCCATGGCATCGCTGAATATTTACGCGATGCTGGCCTGGCTGCCGACCATCCTGCAACAGCACTTGGGCTTGGACCGGAATGCAGCAGGCCTGGCCTTCTCGATCTACACCTTCATGACGCTTCCGATGGCCTTTATCACGCCACTCATTGCCAACCGGATGAAAAATCCGATTCCATTGGCAATCCTGCTGGCCATGGTTGGGCCCATCGGTTACCTAGGAATGATCTTCGGCGTTGGACCTGCTTGGCTCATGGCGCTGGTTGCCGGCTTGGCCGGCGGCGCATTTCCGCTCGCAATCGCCATGTTCAATCTGCGCACCCGCACCACCATGGGCTCCGCCGCCATCGCCGGTTTTGCGATGGGCATCGGCTACCTCGCCGGCACGCTGGGCCCGCTGCTGGGCGGCTGGCTCTATGCGGCGACGGGCAGCTGGACGGCGGCGCTTTGGGTCTATGCCGTAACGGTGGTGCCCATGGCCGTCGGTGGACTGATGATGGCCCGGCCGGGTCGCTACCTCGAGGACAGGTTCGCCTGATGCCGTGCGCCCCTGTTCAACCCATGCCAACAGGCGTATCGTGATCTGTCCGCCGGAACAGATTCATCTCTCGCAAGCGCTGTCGCGGAAAGCCGGGCGCCGGCCGGACGATCGCATCAACGTCTCGTGTTGAAAGGAAGGTTCGCATGACTACACACAAAGTTGGCTACCTGATCGGCAGCCTCGCCAAGGCCTCCATCAATCGTCAGCTCGCCAAGGCGCTGGTGAAATTGGCACCGCCCGCGCTGGTGTTCACGGAGATACCGATCAAGGACCTGCCGCTCTACAGCTACGACTACGACGCCGACTACCCGCCGGTGGCACGCGCCTTCAAGCAGGCCATCGCCGATGTCGATGCGCTACTGTTCGTCACACCGGAATACAACCGCTCGATCCCCGGCGGCCTGAAGAATGCCATCGACTGGGCGAGCCGGCCGTGGGGGAAGAACTCGTTCACGCGCAAGCCCTGCGCCGTAATTGGCGCATCGCCCGGCGCCATTGGCACTGCGGTGGCCCAGCAGAGCCTGCGCAGTGTGCTCGGCTTCTGCAACGCACCCCAGATGAACGCGCCGGAGGCCTACATCCATTTCACCCCCGGCCTCATCACCGAGGATGGCGACGTGACCAACGCAGGCACGGCGGAGTTCCTGCGCAACTACATGGCCGATTTCCACCAGTTCATCGCGCGCGTCATGGCGGTGCTGCCGCGCGATGCATGACCGCCGCTGCCGGCGGCAGTGATCGATCGGACGTTGCTTCGCGGTGACGCAGCCGTCGAGATAAGCCCGGTTTCGTAGGCGCAATGGAGAACGAGATGAATGCCAGCGTTCAACCCAAGGTGGCGTACAAGGGCAACGACCGGCTTCTTTTCGGCATCATCATGGGCGTCGTCGCATTCTGGCTGTTTGCCCAGACGACGCTCAACATCGCGCCCGACATGCGCCGTGACCTTGGCATGGATGCGAACGTGACGAACGTCGCTGTGGCCGTCACCTCCCTTTTCTCGGGCATCTTCATCGTGGTGATGGGTGGCTTGGCCGACCGCATTGGCCGGCTGAAGATCACCCGTATTGGCTTTTACCTGAGCATCGCCGGCTCGCTGCTGGTGGCCATCACACCGCAGGGTCAACTGGCAACACCGGTCCTGCTCGCGGGCCGTGCGCTGCAAGGCCTGTCGGCCGCTTGCATCATGCCGGCCAGTCTGGCGCTGGTGAAGGATTTTTGGGATGGTCCTGAGCGCCAGCGCGCGATCAGCATGTGGTCGATTGGTTCGTGGGGCGGTTCCGGCCTGTGCGCGTTGTTCGGCGGCTTGATGTCGCAGCACTTCGGCTGGCGCTCGATCTTCTGGGTGGCCATCGCTGTGAGCGTGCTCGGCCTGTGGATGATGCACGGCACGCCCGAGAGCAAGGCCGAAACCACGGGTGGGTACAAGTTTGACCTGACTGGCGTGCTGACTTTCATGGTCACCATGGTGGCACTGCAGGTACTGGTGACGCAGGGCAACAAGCTGGGGTGGACCAGCCCGGTGGGCCTGGGGCTGCTGGCGATAACCGCAGCGTTCGGCTGGCTGTTTTTCCGTATCGAGAACAAGGCATCGAATGCGTTCTTTGATTTCAGCCTGTTCAAGAACCCGACCTACACCGGTGCGACGATTTCCAACTTCCTGATCAACGGAACGGCCGGCACACTGATCGTCTCGCTGCAACTGGTTCAGCTCGGCGGCAACATGAACGCCCAGCAGGCCGGATTTCTGACGCTGGGCTACGCGATTGCCATCATCGCCTTTATCCGCGTGGGCGAGAAGCTGCTGCAACGCTTCGGCCCGCGCAAGCCGATGATCTGGGGCTGCCTGATCACGGGCCTGGCGATCCTGTTGGTGTCGCCCGCCAATCTGCTGCTGTCGGACTACAAGATCCTCGCAAGCGTCGGTTACACGCTGTTCGGTGTCGGTCTGGCGTTCTATGCCACCCCGTCAACCGATGCGGCGCTGTCGAACCTGCCGGCGGCCCAGGCGGGGTCGGGTTCGGGCATTTACAAGATGGCTTCGTCGCTCGGCGCCGCTTTCGGCGTGGCGATTTCCGCCGCCATCTTCACCGCGCTCAGCGACGACAGCGCGAGCATGAACTGGCTTGATGGCGTGATCACCTTCAGTGGCCGCCAGGACAACCTGGCCGTGCGGGAGGCCGCCATCGTTGCGCTGGGCTTCAACGCGCTGATGGTCTTGATGGCCATCCTCTCGATCATGCTCACGGTGCCCCAGGGAGCGAAGGCGCCGGCCTGAATCCCCAACCGTCATGTCAAGCGCCGACTATTCCCTCCAGCGCGCTTTCTGTCGGACCTCTGTCAACCTTGCTTCGTCACTTCTGGAGCTGTCATGAATGCCCTCACCCAAGCTCTCGGCTCCGCCGAACCCGCCCTGATGAGCGAACTCGAAGCGCTCTACAAGGACATCCATCAGCACCCCGAGTTGTCGATGCAGGAAGTCCGCACCGCGAAGATCGCCGCCGACGCGATGCAGGGCCTCGGCTACGAGGTGACGCGCAACGTCGGCGTGACCGGCGTGGTCTGCGTGATGAAGAACGGCGCTGGCCCGACCGTGATGCTGCGCGCGGACATGGATGCGCTGCCGATGGCCGAGAACACCGGGCTGCCCTATGCCAGCAGCGTGACGGCACGCGACGCGGACGGCGTCGAGGTCGGCGTCGCGCACTCGTGCGGCCACGACATGCACGTGACCTGGATGATGGGCGCCGCGCGCATCCTGTCCGCGAATCGCGCCGCCTGGCAGGGCACGCTGATGATCGTGTTCCAGCCAGGAGAGGAAACAGCCGAGGGCGCGAGCGCCATGGTGCGCGATTGGGACGAAGGCCGCTTTCCGAAACCCGACATCATCCTGGGCCAGCACGTGATGGTCGGTGCGGCCGGCACCGTGAGTTACCGTCTCGGCGTCACACTCTCTGCTGGAGACAGCCTGAAGATCAAGCTCTTCGGGCGCGGCTCGCACGGCTCGCAGCCGCAAACCTCGATCGATCCGGTGATCATGGCCGCCGCAACCACGCTGCGCCTGCAGACCATCGTCTCGCGGGAGATCGCGCCGACCGAGCCGGCGGTGCTCACGATTGGCTCGCTGCAGGCCGGCACCAAGGAAAACATCATCCCTGACGATGCCACCATCAAGCTGAACATGCGCACCTTCAGCGAGGACACGCGCGAGTACATGCTCAAGTCGATCCGCCGCATCTGCTGCGCCGAATGCGATGCCTCCGGTGCCGAGCGGCCGCCCGAGTTCACCACCATCAACAGCTACCCACTGACCGAGAACGACCTGGTCGCGACGCAAAAGGTGGCGCAGGCGTTCGGCCAGCAGTTTGGCAAGAACGCCTCGCTGGCGCCCAGCCCGGCGTCGGCCAGCGAAGATTTCAGCATCTTCGGCCGCAGCTGGGGCGTGCCCTATGTGTTCTGGTTCGTCGGTGGCACCGACCCGGTGGTGTATGCCAAAGCCCAACAGGAAAAGACCGTCAACAAGATCCCCAGCAACCACTCGCCGAAGTTCGCGCCGCAGATCCACCCGACGCTCGAGACCGGCTTGCAGGCCATGCTGACCGCCGCTGCCGCGTGGCTGTGCCCCCCGGCGCCACGGCCTGAAACGAACACATGAGCGTCCACGAATTGGTAATTGCCGGCCTGAACGACCACCGCCTGTTCACCAGGCTTGATCTGGCGGGCACGTTCGCCTTTGCCATCGGCGGTGCCGTCGCTGCCAGGGACCGCGGCCTTGACCGGTTCGGCGCCGTGCCATAGCGTTCACGGTCGCTTGCGGCCGGGCGTGCAGGGCGACCTCTGCATCATCGGCGCTGTGCCGCCGGCCGGGCCGACCGATTGGCGCTACCTCGCCGTTGCCATGGCCGCGGCATTGATGACGATGGTCGCAAACCCGCTGGTCGTGTGCTTGGTGCACCCGATGCGCCTCTTCGACTCCATCGGCGTGGGACTATGTGCCGTGACCGGCGCGCAGAAGCGCCATGATTTTTGGCCATACGCGGAGAATGAGCACCGTCGCTGTTCTCACAAGACCTACGAATCGCTTTATCCGAGCTACCGATCGTTAGCCCACTCAAGGAGAACCTACAGCGTCCACGACAGGGTGCGGCAGCGCTCGCACCCTGCGCAGAGGAGACGGCGCCTGCCATGGCGCCCCGGCCTCACGCCTGAAGCAGGATGATCTCGGCGCGGCCGCTGAGCAGCGGCTTGCACAGGATCTTGTAGACGTCCGCATCAAATTCCGGCGCCGCCTGGCCGAGCTGTCGGGCCTCGGCAGCGTCCTGCGCGCTGCCCAGGTAATGCCAGTTGCGCACGACGTGGATCTGCTGCTCGGCCCCCTCCCTTTCGACCAGGCCGACCGCCCCGGGGTACGGCCAGCAGGCCACGCGCAGCCCTTCGAGGCCAGTGAAAAGGCGCTGGCGGTGGCTCTCGGGCGTCTCGTCGCCGCGGCACACGCCGGCGCACTGGCGCAGCATGGCCCGAAAACACGCCCGGCCCGGAGCGGGCTTTTCCAGGCCGAGCGCGCCGTAGCACAGGCGCTGGTCGTCTGCCACCTGGCGCAGCGCCTCCAGGGCGCCATGGCGGCTCGCGTAGAGGCCATACAGGCCGGGTTCGGTGGCGAAGTTGAGGTCTTTCGAATAGACCACCTCAGGCAGGCTGCCCTGGACGCGCAGTGCGCACCACTGGCGGTGGTGCCGCAGCTTCTGGTTGAGCAGCGGTTGCTGCTGCTTGATCAACCGGGCTTCCAGCAGCAGCGCGCCGATTTCGCCGGCCGTGCGGATATGGCTGATGCGCACGGTCTGGCGCAGCAGGCGTGCCTCCTCGGGATTGCGCAGGTGGGAAAGCACCCGGGAGCGCAGGTTGACGCTCTTGCCGATGTAGAGCGGCAGCGCGCCCTCCTGTCCATGAAAAATGTAGACGCCGGGCGCGGCGGGCAGATCGTCCAGCGCCGCACGCAAATGCTGCGGGTATTCGTACATGCGCGCGGCGTCGAACTCGGGACGGCGGCGAGAGGGGCGGTGCATGGCCAGTGTCGGGGTGCAAACAAACGGAAAACACGAGGAGGCCACAGTGGCCGCGCTGCGGGGCTTGCACGCTCCCAGCGCACCGATGCTGGGCGTTCGTACAGTATAGCCAGGACGTTGGCGTGAGCGCTTGCTGCGGCGCAGGGGCCCAGTGGCACTTGCACCAGAGGCCCGGCACCGGACTTTCGTGGGAACGCGTCTGTTCTTGTCTTACGCACGCTGGCGTCTGCGTCTTACCGCGATCTCGGGCCGCTGTCCCTCCAATGCAGAGATGGCGCGGGGCCTGCCGCCGTGCGCCTTGAGAGTCCCTGGGCTTCAACTGCACGAAAGCCACGCCATGGCGGACACACGCCTTCCTGATCCGCAGCCGATCCCCACCGCCAGCGACGCATCCTGGCTGGACAAACTCGGTCCGGGCCTGGTCACGGGGGCGGCGGACGACGACCCCAGCGGCATCGCCACGTATTCGCAGGCCGGGGCGCAGTTCGGCTATGGGCTGCTGTGGAGCCTGCTGCTGACGTTCCCGCTGATGGTGGGCATCCAGATGATCAGCGCACGCATTGGCCGGGTCAGCGGCCACGGCCTGGCCACCAATGTGCGGCGGCATTACCCGGCCTGGCTGCTCTATGGCCTGGTATCGCTGCTGGTACTGGCCAATACCATCAACATTGCTGCCGACATCTCCGCCATGGCCGATGCCCTGAGGCTGCTGGTGGGTGGCAGCAGGCACCTGTATGTGGTTTTCTTTGGCGTGCTGTCGCTGCTGTTGCAGGTGTTCATTCCCTACAAACGCTATGTGCGGCTGCTCAAATGGCTGACCTTGGTGCTGCTGGCCTATGTCGCGACGGTGTTCACGGTGAAAATTCCTTGGGCGACGGTGCTACAGCACACCTTCCTGCCGCATCTCCAATGGCAACAGGACTACATCACCACCACGGTGGCGGTGTTCGGCACCACCATCAGCCCGTATCTGTTCTTCTGGCAGGCGTCGCAAGAGGTCGAGGAAATGCACGCCCAACCGCGCGCGCGGGCGCTGAAAGACACCCTGGCACAGGCCGGCGACCAACTGCGCCGGATCAAGCTCGATACCTTGATCGGCATGGCTTTCTCCAACCTGGTCGCCTTTTCCATCGTCCTGACCACGGCCTTGACGCTGCATGCGCATGGTGTCACCGACATCCAGACCTCGGCCCAGGCCGCCACGGCTTTGCGGCCCATCGCCGGCGAATTTGCCTTTCTGCTGTTCACGGTCGGCATCGTCGGCACCGGCCTGCTGGCGGTGCCGGTGCTCGCCGGCTCGGCCGCCTACGCGGTGGCCGGGACGTTCCACTGGAAGAGCAGCCTGGAGAGCAAGCCGATGGCCGCCAAAGGCTTCTACGGCATCATTGCCATGGCCACGCTGGTCGGCGTGGGAATGGGCTTGACGTCCATCGACCCGATCAAGGCCCTGTTTTGGAGCGCCGTGCTCAACGGCGTCATCTCGCTGCCCATCATGGTCGTCATGATGCTGATGGCCGTGCGCAGCGACATCATGGGCGCGCTGGTGCTGGGTGCCGGTCTCAAAGCCCTCGGCTGGCTGTGCACCGGCGTGATGGCGGTGGCGGTGCTGGCCATGCTGGTCACGATGGCGATGTGAGCGCGCGACGGCCGGCACCCGGATAGGCGCCGGGCCCCGCGACATGGCGTGCGGTGGGGAGCAACGGCCGGCGGATGTCGAACCGGGCATCTTCGGGCGGCACGGGCTGTGCGCCCGCGCCGCCGGCGCTTCACGGGCGGTCGGGCTCCACCGGGCCGGGCGTGCCGGGTGGGGCGGGCTCGGGGGGCTGCACGGGCTTGCCGACGTTGTGCGCCTCGCGCCCGGCGTCGGTGTCGACCAGGCCGCGTTGCACATCGCGGTAGGCCTGCTGGATGTCGGCGCTGGGAATGCCGTCGGTCATGCCGACCGACTGGTCGCGTTCGTGCGGCAGCTTGGGCAGGCGGGTGCCTTCGGGGGGCGTGGCGTCGGCCCCGCCGGATGGCGCGTCCGGCGTTTTCTGCGTGGTGTCGACGCTGCGCTGCGCGGGTGCGGGCGTTGCGGGACGGTGCGGATCTTGCGGCGACATGGCGCGGCTCCTCGGAAGGGGGATGGTCGGAACATCGTAAAAGGCCAGCGCCGCCACCACTGTAGGCCGGTGGCCCGCGCGCGCGACGGCCCCCGCCACGCTGGCAGGCCCCTCGTCAGAAGCCACACGGCGCCAGCCCCTGCGCGGCCATGCCAAACTCCCGCCCCATGTCTTCTACAGAATGGGCCCACGCGGCTCTGCAGTCGTTTGATGCGGTGGTGCAGTCCACCGAGGGATTCCGCGGCCGCGCCGGCCAGCGCAGCATGGCCGAGCAGGTGGCGCAGGCCTTCAGCACGGCCGAGCTGGGCAAGCCCGAGGACGAGGACACGCAGCCGGTGCGCGCGATCACCGTGATCCAGGCCGGCACGGGCGTGGGCAAGTCGCTGGCCTACTGCGCGCCGGCGATCGCGCTGGCGCTCGCGCGCGGCACGCGCGTGCTGATCTCGACCGCCACGGTGGCACTGCAGGAACAGCTGGTGAACAAGGACCTGCCGGCGCTGGCCGCGCAGCTGCCCCAGCCGTTCAAGTTTGCCCTGGCCAAGGGGCGCGGGCGCTATGTCTGCAAGCTCAAGCTCGAGCGCCTGGCGGGCACGGGCGAGGCGCACGACGAGGCCGACGACGACCTGTTCCCCGAAGAGGCCGCCGCCGCGCGCCCGCAGCACGAGACCGAGGCGCGCATCCAGTTCTATTCCGGCATGGCACGGGCGCTGGCGCACGGCGCCTGGGACGGCGACCGCGACACGCTCGACACCCCGCCCGAGCCCGAGGTCTGGAGCCCCGTGGCAGCCGAGGGCGCGAGCTGCACCGGCAAGCACTGCCCGGTGTTTTCGCAGTGCACCTATTACGACAAGCGCAAGGAGCTGGTCGGCGCGCAGGTTATCGTCGCCAACCACGACCTGCTGCTGTCGTCGCTGGGCGCGCGCATGCTGCCCGAGCTCGACAACTGCCTGCTGGTGCTCGACGAGGCGCACCACCTGCCGGCCACGGCGCTCGACCAGTTCGCCTGCAGCATGGACCTGAGTCGCCTGACCTGGATCGACCGCCTGGCCAGCCGCGGCCTGCGCATCGGCCAGTTGGTCGAGGTCGGCGACGTGGCCGACATTCCGCGCCACGCGAGCCAGTTGCGCCAGGGCCTGCAGGACCTGGCCCGGCTGGTGATGGACCTGTATGGCGAGGCGCTGCGCCATCCGCCCAGCGGCTGGGGGTCTGGCCCGGGCCGCACGCGCGTGCCCGATGCGCGCATGCCATCTCGCGTGCGCGTGCCCGGCGGCGTGCTGCCCGAGGCGCTGGTCGAGCCGCTGGGCCAGCTCGCGCACCATGCGGCGGGCTTTCTCGAATGCCTGCGCGCGATCAGCAAGGCGCTGCGCGCCGAGATGCGCGACAAGCCCGACGAGGCGCGCCGCCTGTCGGCGCTGTACGCGCAGATCGGCATGCTCGCGCCGCGGCTCGAAGCCGTGCACGCCACGGCGCAGCTGCTGTTGCAGGACGCGCCCGAGGGCGCGGTGCCGGCCGCGAAATGGTTCACGCTCGAGGTCGACGGCGACTTCATCGTCGTCAAGGCGCACGCCAGCCCCATTCTGCCCGGCGCGACGCTGCGCCAGCACCTGTGGGGCGCGGTGCGCGGCGCGGTGCTGACCTCGGCCACACTGACAAGTTGCGGTAATTTCGACTTCTTTATGCGCGAATCGGGACTGTACGGCGACGATGCCGCCACCACGCTCGAGGTGCCGAGCCCGTTCGACTACGCCGCGCAAGGCACGCTGATCGCCGCCGAAACCCATGCCGACCCGAAGAACGCCCAGGCCTTCACCGCCGAAATGGTCGATGCGCTGATGGGCGACCTGGCGCGGGTCGAATACGGCGCGCTGGTGCTGTTCACCTCGCGCGAGCAACTGCGCCAGGCGGTCGATGCCCTGCCGACCGCCATGCGCCCCCTGGTGCTGGTGCAGACCGCGCTGCCGCGCACCCAGCTGCTGGCGCGCCACCGCGAGCGCGTGGCGGCCGGGCAGCCGTCCATCATCTTCGGCATGCAGTCGTTCGGCGAAGGGCTCGATCTGCCCGGGCGGCTGTGCGAGTCGGTGTTCATCACCAAGCTGCCGTTCGCGCCGCCAGACGACCCCGTGGGCGAGGCGCGCGCCGAGTGGCTGCGCGCCGTCGGGCGCGACCCGTTCAGCGAGCTGGTGGTGCCGGCCACGGCGATCCGCCTGGCGCAGTGGGCCGGCCGCGCGATCCGCACCGAGGAGGACCAGGCGCACGTCTATTGCTACGACCGGCGCCTGACGCGCACCCACTATGGCCAGCGCCTGCTCAAGGGCCTGCCGCCGTTCACGCTGGTGCAGCGCGCCGCCGCCTGATTTTTTGCACTGAGAGAGGAACCCCATGCCCCACACCACCCCCGCCTGCCCGCAATGCGGCCAGGAGAACACCTACCCCGACGCCGACCACTTCATCTGCCCCGACTGCGCGCACGAATGGCCGCAGGCGGCCGCGCCCGACAGCGATGAAGCCGCCGCTGACGGCGGTGTGCGCGACGCCCACGGCAACCCGCTGCAGGACGGCGACGCCGTGATCCTGGTGAAGGACCTCAAGGTCAAGGGCGCATCGTCGGTGCTCAAGAAGGGCACGAAGGTCAAGGGCATCCGCCTCGTCGATGGCGCCGACGGCCACAACGTGGACTGCAAGACCGAGCTGGGCAGCCTGCTGCTCAAATCCGAGTTCCTGAAAAAGGCCTGAGCGCCCGTCTGGAACGCAAAAAAGAGAGCTGCCATCGCTTGTGGGACAAGGGCTGGAGCCCCAAAAGCCATGGAACCGGCAGGCACGCTGTGGGACAGGCCCCACAGCGCGCCGCGTGCTCTACCGACGCCTGCGCCCCGGGGGCCAGACCTACAGTGAATGCCCGACATTTAACTTCTGGAGTCCCCACCATGAGCAACGACAAGCCCGCGCAGCAGACCCTGTGGGACCTCATCAAGGACATCCGCTTTGGCATGCTGACCCACCGCAGCACCAGCGGCGTGCTGCATGCCCATCCGCTGACGACGCAAAACAAGGCGATCGACGAGCATTCGGAGCTGTATTTCTTCCTTCCCAAGCAGGGCGAGCTGTACGAACAGCTGCAGACCGACGGCCAGGTCAACGTGTCGTACGCCGACCCGGGCGCCGACAGCTATGTGTCGCTGTCCGGCCACGCGCGTTTCAGCGAGGACCAGGCCAAGAAAGAGCAACTGTGGACGCCCATGGCCAAGGCCTGGTTTCCCGATGGCGTGACCGACCCGAACCTGGCGCTGCTGGTCGTCAAGATCGACCACGCCGAGTACTGGGACGTCGACGACAGCAAGATGGTGCAGCTGTTCAAGATGGCCAAGGCGGCCGTCACGAGTCAAGCGCCCACCGGGCTGGGCGAGCACAAAGCACTCGACCTGCCCTGAGCTGAGGCGGCCGTGCGAGGGGGCTGCGCGCAGGGCGCCGGTCCGGGTGGTTCGGGGCAGGGACGGCTGAGGCCGGCTGACGGGTTCCGGCGGACGGACGGGCTCCTCGACACCAACTCCCAAGCGGCCGCTAAAGGCAGTGGCCATCGCGGTTCCATTTGGGCATTTTTTTGCCACCATGGCCTTGAATAACTCTGCACACCATCCATATGGATGGCACAAGGAGTTTTATATGAACAATGTGCTGCCCCTGGCGGGCGTCCGCGGCAAGGTCGCGGAATCTGAAAAGGTCACCGTGAACCTCGGTTTCGTCGACCTCGGCCACATCGATCTGCTGGTGGCCGAGGGCTTCTACAGCAATCGCACCGACTTCATCCGCACGGCCATCCGCAACCAGCTGTCGACGCAGGCGGACGCGGTGCGCCAGGTGGTGGCCCGCAAGATGCTGGTGCTGGGCCTGCAGCGCTTTGGCCGCGCCGACCTCGAGGCCGTGCAGGCCGCCGGCGAGACGCTGGAGATCCGCGTGCTCGGCCTGGCCAGCATCGACGCCGACGTGCCCGCCGCACTGGCGCAGGCGACGATTGCGTCGGTCACGGTGCTCGGCGCTTTCCATGCCAGTCCCGCGGTCAAGGCCGCGCTGGCCGGCCGCATTGGCTGAACCGACAAGGAGCCCGCCATGGACTGGAATGTCAACCTCCAAAGCATGATCGACGACGCCACCGCCCTCGTGCGCAGCGGCCAGGTCGGTGAAGCCACGCGCGCCATCCAGCGCGCGCTCGGTGGCGCTGCGCCCCTGGACGCGGCCACAGCGGGCGCGCCGCCCCACAGCAGCCTGCTGCCCGCGGCCGGCGCCCACATGCCCGCGCCGCGCAAGGGCCGGCGCAGCGCGCCCAGCGCCGACGTGGAGGACGCCGTCGTCATCGAGCGCGGCACGGCGCGGACCTCCACGCCCCCACGGCCGGCGGATGCGGGCCACGCCACCCAGCCCGTGGGCACCTTCCTCGATGTGGCGTTCGCACACGCCGGCGCCCAGCACCACTACCATTTGTACGTTCCGCCCGGCGCGGCCGCCCGCGCGCCCCTGCCGCTGGTGCTGATGCTGCACGGCTGCACGCAGAACCCCGAAGACTTCGCCACCGGCACCGGCATGAACACGGCCGCCGCGCAGGCCCCCGCGCTGGTGCTCTACCCGACGCAGCCGCACAGCGCCAATCCGCACGGCTGCTGGAACTGGTTCCGCCCCGAGAACCAGCGGCGCGGCGCGGGCGAACTGGCCCTGCTGGAGGCCATGGTGCACGACGTGATCGCGCGCCATGCGGTCGACCCGCAGCGCATCTACGTCGCCGGCCTGTCCGCCGGGGGCGCCATGGCCGCGCTGCTGGCGCGCGAGTACCCCGACCTGTTCGCCGCGGTGGGCGTGCATTCGGGCCTGCAGGCCGGCGCCGCACACAACATGATGGCCGCGCTCTCGGCCATGCACAACGGCGCCAAGCCGGGGCCCGTGGCGCGCCCCGCCGGGCTCCCCAGCCACGGCCCGGCCATTCCCATCATCGTGTTCCACGGCGATGCCGATGAGACCGTGCACGCGCGCAACGGCGAGCAGCTGATCGCCGCCGCGCTGGCGGCGGCCACGCGCGCCGGCACGCCGGTGCGCCACGCGATGGAAACCGGGCGTGCGCCCGGCGGCGGACGCTACACGCGCACGGTGTACCGACACGTGGACGGCGACCCGGCCCACGCTCCCGGCCCCGTGGTCGCAGAGCACTGGCAGCTGCACGGCGCCGGCCATGCCTGGGCCGGCGGCGACGCGCGCGGCAGCCACACCGATCCGCGCGGCGTGAACGCGACGCGCGAGATGCTGCGCTTCTTTCTGGAGCACCCCAAGGCGCAGTGACGCGCCGCGCGCGGCCGCCCGCGGAGGGCGCCCGCCGGCGCGTGCGGGGACAATGGCGCCATGCCTTCACCCATCGCCGTCATCGACTTCGAAACCACCGGCATCTCGCCCGGCCAGGGCGCACGCGCCACCGAGGTGGCCATCGTGCTGCTGCAGGGCGGCCGGGTGGTGGACCGCTTCCAGAGCCTGATGCGGACCGGCGCCTGGATTTCCCCGTTCATCACCCAGCTCACCGGCATCACCAACGCCATGGTCGCGGCCGCGCCCGAAGCGACCGCGGTGGTGCGCGAGGCCGCGCGCTTCGTCGGCGCGGCGCCGATGGTGGCGCACAACGCGGCGTTCGACCGCAGGTTCTGGCAGGCCGAGCTGGCGCTGGCGGACCTGCCCGCGCCGCAGCCGTTCGCCTGCACCGTGCTGCTGTCGCGCCGGCTGTACCCGCAGGCGCCCAGCCACCGGCTCGGCGTACTGGTCGACTACCACGGACTGCCGCGCACCGGCGCCGCCCACCGCGCGCTGGCCGATGCCGAGATGGCCGCCGCGCTGCTGGCGCGCATGCAGCACGACCTGCGCACGCGCTGGGGCGTGGCAGCCCCCGACCACGCGCTGCTGGTGGCCTTGCAGCGCTGCGCGCGGCCGGCCGTGGGGGCGCTGCTGGCGCGCCACGCGGCGGCGCCGGTGCCCCCCGCGGCGGCCTGAACCGGCGTTATCAGCCCGGGCCCCCGGCGCCCCGATTGACCGCGCTGGCGGTGCGCCATGCGCGGCGCGCGCCGCCGGGCCGCGCCCAAGCTGCGAAGATGGCTGCGGCATGCGCCCCGCCCAGCGGGCGCATCTTGGGTGCCACCACCATCAAAAAAGTGAACTGCCAGCGCATGCTGCACCAGCGCCGGAGCCACTTTTCATTGCATATCCTCTTGTCCCAACTCCTCCGACACGCACACCGCACGCCGCGCCTGGCCTGATGCCCGGCTACCTCCTCAAATTCGAAAGCATCGCCGTGCGCGGCGTGGACAACCTCGCGATCCGCTCGCTGCGCGACCACCAGCAATTTTCCGACCCGCTGGGCGCGGCGCAGCGCCTGGGCATTTCGTCGGCGGCCTGGCCGCTTTTCGGGCTGCTGTGGCCCTCGGGCCTGCACATGGCCGAGCGCATGGCGCTGCACCCGGTCACGCCGGGCGAGCGCATCCTCGAGATCGGCTGCGGCCTGGCGCTGGCCAGCCTGGTGGCCCATCGGCGCGGCGCCGATGTGACAGCCAGCGACTGCCACCCGCTGGCCGGCGACTTCCTGCGCGAGAACCTGCGCCTGAACCGGATGTCGCCCATGCCCTACCGCCACGGCCAGTGGGGCGTGCCCGCAGACGCCGGCGCCGCCGGCCAAGTGCAGGGCCTGTTCGACCTGGTGCTGGGCAGCGACCTGCTGTACGAGCGCGACGAAGATGGAACGCTCGCGCGCTTCATCGGCGCGCACACCGCGCCCGGCGGGCAGGTCTGGATCATCGACCCCGACCGCGGCAACCGCCCGGCCTTCACGCGCCGCATGGCGGCGCAGGGCTTTGGCCTGCGCGAAGAGCGCCTGCAGCGCCCTGCCGAAGCGGGCATGGCCGCCTACAAGGGGCGGGTGCTGGTCTACGGGCGCTGAGGCGGTGTGGGCGGTCCCGGCGGCAGGGCGGCGCCGCCGGGTGCACTGCGGTCTGCGCGCGCGTCCTGGGCGTGCAGCTGCCACCCGAGCTGCAGCAGCCAGGCGGCCAGGCCCACGGCGGCCCAAGCCACCAGCGCGCGGCCTGCGTCGCCCTGTTGGTCGCTGAGGTAGACGCTGCACAGCTGCTGCGGCGCCTCCTGGTAGAGCAGGCCGGCGGCCAGCATCATCCAGAAGCCGTTGAGCGCAAAGAACGCGCGCAGCACCGGCCCGGCCGTGGTCCACGACAGGCCCGCCAGCAGGCCCGCGAGCACCAGGCTGACGACCTTCGCCAGCGCCATGCCGGCGTGCAGCACCGCGAGGTCGAGCGCGGCGGGCAGCATCCACAGGCCGGTGGTGCACAGCGCCGCGAACAGGCCGTTGGCGCCGTGCGCGTTCCAGGGCGAGACGGCCTGCGCGAGGCGCGCTCCGGCGCAGCGCGCCGCCCACCAGCCGAGCACGAACAGCAGGGGCAGCTGCAGGCCCATGTGCCGCGCCATGGTCGCCTCCATCCACGGGTGCGCGAGCGCCAGCGCGGCGAGCAGCGCGGCCGGCGTGCGGCCGTCGCGCGCGGCGGCCCCGAGGCGGCGGCGCAGCGTCATGCGCCGGACGGGCCGGGCAGGGCGCGCAGCACGTCGGCGAGCGCGATGTCGGGCCGGTCCACGTCGTAGGCGCGCACCAGGCGCCCGCTGTGGTCGACCAGGAACAGCGCCGCGTTGTGCGCATAGCCGCCGAGCCCGTCGGGCAGCACCACGGTGCCGAACAGGTCGAGCAGCGCCGGCAGATCGCCGACCTCGCGCAGGCCCGCGAAGCGCCACAGCGCGGGGTCGGCACCGAGCCGGCGCGCGTGCTGCGCGAGCACCTCGGGCGTGTCGTTGGCGGGGTCGAAGCTCAGCGTGAGCAGGCGCACGCGGCCCTGCAGCTGGCGCGCCTGGACCTCGGCCTGCAGCCACGACTGGCCCGCCGCGCTGGTCAGGCACACGCTCTGGCAGCGCACGTAGACCAGGGTGACGAAGGTCACGGCGTCGGACGCGCGGCCGTAATCGGCCAGCGACAGCGGCTGGCCGCGCGCATCGACCAGGGTCAGGGCGGGCAGTGCGCGCGGCGTGCGTGCGATGTCGGCGCGGCGCACGCCGTCGGAGGTGACCGCCGCAAAGCCGTGCGTGACCGCCGCGAAACCGGCCAGCGCCAGCGCGGCGATGCACAGTGCGGCGAGCACGCTGCGCCCGCTGCCGGGGCGTTGGGGGGTGGTCGCGGAGGGCACGGGCGGCATGGAACTCTTAAAACAGGAGCAGTTTGCGCAGGCTCTGCGGTGCTTTCGCGTCTAAATCATGCGGAAACCCTCTTCCCGCCTGCGCAGCGTGCTCACCTTTCGGGTGCACTACGTGCCGCCTGGAGAGGCCGCGCCTCACGGCGCGGCGCCCAGGAACGTGAGCAGCTCGGCGGCGCCGTCCCAGGGCGCGGTGCGCGCGGCCGAAGCCTGGCGCGCGGCCTGCACCGTGGCCGCGTCGACCGCGGCGCTGGCGTTGCCCCACTGGCTGCGGATGTGCGTCAGCAGCGCGGCGATCTCGGCATCGTTCATCTGCTCGCCAAAGGCCGGCATGGCGCCGCTGTAGGTGGTGCCCGAGACCTCGATGGCGCCGGTCATGCCGTGCAGCACGATCTGCAGCGGCGCCTCGGGCGCGCCCGTGACCCACGCGGCGCCGGCCAGCGGCGGAAACACGCCGGGCAGGCCCTGGCCGCTGGCCTGGTGGCAAGCCTGGCATTTGGCGACGAACAGCTGGCGCCCGTCGACCGACGCGCCGCTGTCCGCCGCCTGGGGCGCGAGCGCCACGGGCACGCGCTGGTCGCCCAGGCCCGCCATGCCGTCGGGGCGCGCGAGCACGATGTAGCCGATCGCCCAGACCACCAGCGCGAGCACCAGGGCCAGCACCACGCGCGGCACCGGGTTGTACTGCTCGTGCGGGTCGGCGTGTTCGCTCTTACGGGTTTGCGGGGGTTGCGTCATCGCGGGGTCCTGAAGGGGCATCGGTGGAATCGGGGGCGGCGGCGTCGCCGGGCAGCGCGCTGCCCTGGCGCGCGGCGGGCAGGCGCTCGGTGGCGGCCTCGGCCTGCGCCGGGGTCAGCACCGGGTAGACGCGCTGCAGGCTTTGCAGGTAGGCCACGAGGTCGAGCGCCTCGGGGCGGGCGACGACGATGTCGGTGAAGCCCACGGTGCCGGGCGGCAGCGTGATCACGCGCTCGCCCGGCGCCACGGTCTGCTCGTTCTTGATCTCGAACAGGAAGCGGTAGGCCGGCATGTTGCTGCCGGGCACGTAGGCGCGCGGCTGGAACAGGTGGCCCAGGTGCCAGTCGGCGCTGGGCTGGCGCACGCCGATGTTGAACAGGTCGGGGCCCGTGCGCATCGTGCCCAGCAGCGGCGGCTGGTCGTAGTGGTAGTCGGCCGCGACCGAGGCGCGGCCCCAGCCGCGCTGCGCGTCGGCGATGCCCGCGCCCGTGGTGCTGGGCTGCTGCGTGTGGCAGGCGATGCAGCCATTGGCGATGTAGACCGCGCGGCCGCGCAGCTCCTGGCTGGTGTAGGGCTTGAGCGCCGGGGGGGCGGGCTCGTCCTTGAGCTGCAGGAAGGGCACGACGATCATGGCCGCCGTGGCGAGCGACAGCGTGACCATGGCCCCGCTGACGAGTTTGACTTCGTTTTCCATGGCCTCAGGCAGTGGTGGGGCGCAGCGCCGAGCGCTCCGCATGGGTGAGCACGCCCGAGCGTGCGGTGATCAGCACGAAGTGCCAGGCAAAGACCAAGTGGCCCAGCGTCATCAGCGCGCCGCCGACCGAGCGGCCCTGCAGCCAGGGCATGGTGACGGCCACCGAGTCCATGAAGGGGCGCGTCGGGTCGAGCAGGATCAGGCCCTGCAGGATGCCGCCGATGCTCAGCGTCACGATGTAGACCGCGAAGCCGGCCACCACCAGCCAGAAATGCAGGCTGATCAGCGCGGGCCGGGGCCAGCGCACGTCCAGGATGCGCGGCAGCGCGAAATACACGCCGCCGAAGACCACCATCGAGACGAAGCCGTACATGCCCAGGTGGGCGTGCGCCACCGTGAAGTGCGTGAAGTGCGTGACGGCGTTGACCGTGCGCAGCGCCTCCATCGAGCCCTGCAGCGAGGTGATGGTGTACATCACCGCGCCGAAGGCGATGAAGCGCAGCACGTGCGAGTGCCTGAGCGCGCTGAAGTGGCCCTGGAGCGTGAGGTGCTGGTTCAGCGAGAACGCGACCACCGGGATGATCATCATCACGCTCTGCACGATGGACAGCGTGATCAGCCACTCAGGGATAGGCCCCCCGATCAGGTGGTGCGCGCCGACCTGGCCGTAGAAGAAGGCCAGCGTCCAGAAGCCCAGCAGCGACAGGTTGTACGAGCGCACCGGCCGGCCGATCACCTTGGGCAGGAAGTAGTAGACGCAGCCGATCGACAGCGGCGTGTAGAACAGGCCCAGCACGTTGTGGCCGTACCACCAGTTCATCGTCGCCTGCTCGACGCCGAAGTGCAGGCCCGGGATCTTGGCCACGATGTAGAGCGTCGGGAACCAGAACAGCGCCGCGCCCATGTACCAGACCGAGACGTAGAGGTGGTGCACCTGGCGGCGCTGCAGCATCAGCGCCATCGGCAGGCCGATCAGCATGCCGCCGACGGCGAACAGGCCGCCGATCTGCCACGGGATTTCGAGCCATTCCATGCCGGCGCTGAAGCCGACCGCGATCGCGCCCAGGCCGGCCACGAGGCCGGCGTTCCAGACCAGCGTGCCGACGATGGCCAGGCGCCCCCCGAGCAAGGGCGTCTTGAGCAGGCGCGGCAGCATCCAGATCGACAGGCCCAGCAGGCCCATGGGCGCCCAGCCGTAGGCCACGGCGTTGAGGTGCAGCGTGCGCAGCCGGCCCAGCGACAGCCAGGCCTGGTCGGTCAGCAGGTCGGGCCAGTGCAGCTTGAGCGAACTCAGCAGCCCGGCGGCGGAGCCGGCGAGCAGCCACACCACGGCGCAGGCGAGGAGCACAAACGCCGGAAAGGCGCTGGAGCGGTCGGCGGCCTCGCGCGCGTCCAGGTCGGCGGGCCCGACGGCCAGGCCCGGCTGCGCATGGGGCGCGGCCATCTGCTGCAGCTCGTGCTGCTGCGCGGCGCTGGCGGCGGGCTCTTCGGGCCAGCCCACCTCGCCGGGCGAGAAGATGGTGCGCGCGCCCGAGTATTCGGCATCGAACAGCCCTTTGCGCAGCGACCAGATGAACGCGAACAGGCCCGCGATCGACAGGATGAAAGTAGCCAACAACAGGCCGGTGGGGTTCATGGGCTTCCTCGACGCAGACGCCCGCAGGCCGGCGGGGCTGCGGCGCGTGGATCAGACAAAGGCCATCGTAGGAACAATGGATCAGATTGATAAGCACCAGTTAAAGACAAAAAAACCGGATCAGTTTTTCGTTTTTTGGCGATTTCTGACAATTCCCCTAGACTACGCCAGGGATCTGTGCCACCGATGCACATCGCAGAATTTTTCTCGACCGTTGGAAAAAGCACATCAGTGGGTGCAGGGCCCATGCACAAGGAGTTTGGATGAAGCGCTACGAGGCCTTGGCCGAAGACATGACGGAGTCGATCCGCACCGGCGTGCTGCAGCCCGGCGACCGCCTGCCCTCGGTGCGCCACACGAGCGCAAGCCGGGGCATCAGCCCCTCGACCGTGTTCCAGGCCTACTACCTGCTCGAGGCGCGCGGCCTGATCCGGGCGCGCGAGCGCTCGGGCTACTACGTCTCGGCGGGCGTGCGCCGCGTGCCGCCCGAGCCCGAGCTCGCATCGCAGCCGGCCGACGGCTCGGCCGCAGTCGATGTCAGCGAGCGCGTGTTCGACATCCTCGAAGCGAGCATGTCGCGCGACGTGGTGCCGTTCGGCTCGGCGTTCCCGAGCCCCATGCTATTTCCGATGGCGCGGCTGGGCCAGGTGATGGCAGCGGCCGTGCAGACGCTGGACCCGTGGACCACCGTGGACGACCTCACGCCCGGCAACGCGGCGCTGCGGCGGCAGATTGCGCTGCGCTACCTGGCCTACGGCGTGCATGTGCACACCGACGAGATCGTCATCACCAACGGCGCGCTGGAGGCGCTGAACCTGTGCCTGGCCGCCGTCACGCGCCCGGGCGACTCGGTCATCGTCGAGTCGCCCACCTTCTATGGCGCGCTGCAGGCGCTCGAACGCATGGGCCTGCAGGTGATCGAGGTGCCGACGCACCCGCGCGAAGGCATCGACCTGGCCGCGCTGGAGCGCGCCATCGTGCGCCACCGGCCCAAGGCCTGTTGGCTGATGACCAACTTCCAGAACCCGCTGGGCAGCCTGATGCCCGAGCACCACAAGCAGGCGCTGGTCTCGCTGCTGACGCTGCACGGCATTGCGCTGATCGAAGACGACGTCTACGGCGAGCTGTACTTCGGCGACAAGCGCCCGCTGCCCGCCAAGGCGTTCGACACGCAGGGCCTGGTGATGCACTGCTCGTCGTTTTCCAAGTGCCTGGCGCCGGGCTACCGCATCGGCTGGGCGGCACCCGGCCGCTATGCCAAGGCCGTGGCGCGGCAAAAGCTCACCACGACGCTGAGCGCGTCCGCGCCCGCGCAGCTGGGCCTGGCCACCTACCTCGAGCGCGGCGGCTTCGACAAGCACCTGCGCAAGCTGCGCCAGACGCTGGCCACGCAGCAGTCGACGTTTGCCCAGGCCGTGGGCCACTACTTTCCACCGGGCACGCGCGCCACGCGCCCGGCCGGCGGCTATTTCCTGTGGGTCGAGATGCCGGCCCACGTGAACGCACTCGAGATCCACCGGCGCGCGCTCTCGCTGGGCATCAGCGTCGCGCCCGGGCCGATCTTCTCGGCCAAGCACGCGTACACGCACTGCCTGCGCCTGAACTACGGCCATGCCTGGGACGCGCGCAGCGAACAGGCGCTGGCCACGCTGGGCCAGCTGGTCGCGGCGAGCTAGCGCGGGCGGCCCCACACATCCCTTACCCTTGCGGCATGCGTTTATCCCCCTGCCTGGCCCTGGCCGCGCTGCTCCTCGTGGGCGGCTGCAGCACGGCGCCTTTTTCTCCGCGCGGCGCGTCCGGGCCGCCCGCCCCCCGGCTCACGGCCGATGCCGCGAGCGACATCGCCATCCACGCCATGGGCCTCGTCGGCACGCCCTACCGCTACGGCGGCAACACGCCCGATGCGGGTTTTGACTGCAGCGGCCTGATCGGCTACGTCTACCAGAGCCGCGCCGGCAGTGCGCCGCCGCGCACCGTGGCGCAGCTCGACCAGTGGGGCCAACCGATCGCCAGCGACAGCCTGCGCAGCGGCGACCTGGTCGTTTTCGGCACCGGCCGCACGCCCAGCCACGCCGGCATCTACGTGGGCGAAGGCCGCTTTGTGCACGCGCCCTCGAGCGGCGGCACGGTGCGCCTGGACCGCCTCAATGCGCGCCACTGGGCCGCGCAGCGGCCGGCGTTCCGCCGGCCCTAAGGTCCGGCCGCGGGCGGACGCCGGCGGCGCCGCCGCGCGACAATCCGCGCATGACCACGCCCCACACCCACGCTGCGCCCCGGGCGCTCTCGACCCACGACACCACGCGCATCGATGATGTGCGCATCAAGGCCGTGCGCCCGCTCATCACCCCGGCCCTGTTGCAGGAGTGGCTGCCTGCGCCCGGCACCGCGCAGGCGCTGGTCGAGCACAGCCGCGCGGCCCTCTCGCGCGTGCTGCACGGCCAGGACGACCGGCTGGTCGTGGTCGTCGGGCCGTGCTCCATCCACGACCACGGCCAGGCGCTCGACTACGCGCGCCAACTCAAAGCCCAGGCCGACGCGCTGCAGAGCGACCTGCTGGTCGTGATGCGCGTGTACTTCGAGAAGCCGCGCACCACCGTGGGCTGGAAGGGCTACATCAACGATCCGCACCTGGACGGCAGCTTCGCGATCAACGAGGGCCTGGAGATGGCGCGCGCGCTGCTGCTCGACGTGCTGGCGCTGGGCCTGCCGGTGGGCACGGAGTTCCTCGACCTGCTCTCGCCGCAGTTCATCAGCGACCTGGTGAGCTGGGGCGCGATCGGCGCGCGCACCACCGAGAGCCAGAGCCACCGCCAACTCGCCAGCGGCCTGAGCTGCCCCGTGGGTTTCAAGAACGGCACCGACGGCGGCGTGAAGGTGGCGAGCGACGCCATCTTGGCCGCGCAGGCCTCGCACGCGTTCATGGGCATGACCAAGATGGGCCAGTCGGCCATTTTCGAGACACGCGGCAACGACGACTGCCACGTGATTTTGCGCGGCGGCAAACAGCCCAACTACAGCGCCTCCGACGTGGACGCGGCCTGCGCGCTGCTCGCGGCCGCGGGTCTGCGCCCGCAGGTGATGGTCGATGTCTCGCACGCCAACAGCAGCAAGCAGCACCGCCGGCAGATCGAGGTGGCGGCCGACGTGGCTGCACAAATCGCCGCGGGCGATATGCGCATCATCGGCCTGATGATCGAGAGCCACCTGCACGAGGGACGCCAGGACCTCGTCGAAGGCCAGCCCCTGCAGCCCGGCGTGTCGGTGACGGACGCTTGCATCAGCATGGCGCAGACCATTCCGGTGCTCGAGCACCTGGCCGCCGCGGTGCGTGCACGGCGCACCCGGGTCTCCGCGTAGAAATCAAAAAGATAGCTGCCAGCGCTTTGCCAGCAAGCGCTGGAGGGCGATTTTGCTTCCAGCGATGCGAGCGTGCGTCTTATCCGGCCCGCGGAATAGGTCAGGCCGGCAGCAGCGACACCATCGCTGCGGGGTGTCGGGCGCAGGGCGCACATTCGCAGCCTCCGCCACCCCGCCGGCAGCCATCGGCTTCGGCACAATTACGCGCCTGCCTGCAGTGCGCAAGAACACAATGGCGCAGCGTCTGATCGACCCGCTGCCGCGTGAGCCTGTAAGGCACAACACAGGCGGGCCGGTGTAGCATTGCTACAAAATGTTATGGCGTGCGCCGCGCGCCCTTGGTTCCACAACCCCCCAGGGCTTGATCGATGCCAATGTTCGGACCCTTCAGGACCGTCTTGGTTGCCTGCGGCACGCTGCCGCAGGGATGACCATGGACACCACGCCCGCCGCCTCCCCGGAAGCCGAGCGGCTGCAGGCGCTGGCCTCGTACGCCATTGTGGACACGCCTGCCGAATCCTCGTTTGACCAGATCGCCCAGCTGGCGGCGCGCGTGATGGGCACGCCGATGGCCGTGGTGAACTTCGTGGACGCAGAGCGCCAGTGGTTCAAGGCTGTGGTCGGGCTGGAGCTGCCCGAGTCCGCGCGTGCGCTGGATTTTTGCCAGCAGGCGCTCGGGCGTGGCCCAGACGCCCTGGTGGTTCCGGACACCCTGCAGCATCCGGTATTTGCCACCCATCCGCTGGTGCTGGGCGCGCCGCACATCCGTTTCTATGCGTGCGCGCCGGTGGTCAATGCGCAGGGGCTGGCGCTGGGCACCGTCGCGGTGATGGACACGCAGCCCCGCGCGGCCCCCGATGCGGACCAGGTGGCGCTGCTCCAGGCGCTCGCCGCCCAGACCATGGCGCAGCTGGAGCTGCGCCGCCAGCAGCACCGGCTGCAGCAGGTGGCGCACGAGCGCGATCACATGCAGGCGGCGCTGCTGGCGCAGACGGAAACCCTGCGCGTGGCCGGTCGCATGGCCCGCGTGGGCGGTTGGATCCTGCGGCTGCCCAGTATGGCGTTGGACTGGTCGGATGAAGTCCATGGGCTGGGCCAGAGCGTGCGCACCCTGGCGCAGGCGCTCGACCTGTTTGCGCCCGAGCACCGCTACCGGGCGCAACGCGCCGTCCAGGCCTGCATGCGCCGTGGCAGCGCTTTCGACCTGCACGCCGCCGTGGTCCTCCCGGGGCGCCCGCAGATCTGGGTGCGCGCCGTCGGCCAGGCGGTGCGCAATGCGCAGGGGCAGGTGGTCCAGGTGCAGGGCGCCTTCCAGGATGTGACCGAGCAGCACGCCCAGGAAGAGGCCTTGCGCCTGAGCCGCGAGCGCTTCCACCTGGTGGCGCGCGCCACCGCCGATGCCGTGTGGGACTGGGACCTGCTCAACGATGCCATGTGGTGGAACGAGGGCATGCAATACCTGTTCGGCGTTCCGCCCGATGCGCGTCCGCCCGACAGTTCGTCGTGGGCGCCGCGCCTGCACCCGCACGACAGCGCGGCGGTGTTGCACAGCCTGCGCACGGCCATCGAGGGCACCGACAGCAACTGGTCGGCCGAATACCGCTTCCGCTGCGAAGACGGCAGCTTCACCTGGGTGCTGGACCGCGGTTTCGTGCTCCGAGACGCCCAGGGCAAGGCCGTGCGCATGGTGGGCGGCATGTCCGACATCGGCGCGCACAAGCAGGCCGAACTGCAGGCCCAGCACGAGGCACAGACCCACGCCGAGCTGGTGCGGGTGCAGCAACAGATGTCGGCCCCGCACCTGGGCCTGGATCAGGTGCTCCAGGTGGTGGCCGATGCGGCGCGGCGCAGCAGCGGCGCCGACGGCGTGATGGTCGAACTGCTGCACGGCGATCGGCTGATGTCACACGCAAGTTCAGGTCCGCTCACGCGCCCCACAGGGACTGCGCTGCCGCTGCACGACAGCCTGCTGTGGGCCTCGCTCCAGGAAGGCCAGACGGCCCTGTGCAACGACACGGCGGCCGCGGGCTGGGACCTTGGCGGTGCCTATGGCCGCGAAGCCCTGCGCTCGGTCCTGGCCGTGCCGCTGCGCAACCACGGCACGGTGGTGGGCGTGCTCAAGGCGATGTCTGCGCACGCCGACGCGTTCAGCGCGCGCGACGTGGCGCACCTGCAGATCCTGTCCGAGTCGGTGGGCTCCATGGTGCAGCTGCGCCACATGGCGGCGCAGCTGCTGGCCTCCGAGACCCAGTACAAGCTGCTGTTTGCCGCCCACCCCCAGCCCATGTGGGTTTGCGAACAGGGCGAGAGCCCGCGCATCCTGGCCGTCAACCAGGCCATGGTGGCGATGTACGGCTACAGCGAAGCCGAGCTGCTGCAGATGGACATGCGCCAGCTGTGGTTCGATCCCGGGGCGCAGGCCCTGGGGCAAGCGCCGCACTGCGAGCGCGCGCTGCACCGCCACCGGCACAAGGACGGCCGGGCGGTGGACGTGGAGGTGTCGGCCCGCAGCGTGGCCTTTGACACCGGCATGGCGCAGCAGGTCATGGTGACCGACGTGACCGAGCGCCTGCGCGCCGAACGCGAGCTCGCGCGGCTGGGGCGCGCGCGCCACCTGCTCAGCGCCTGCAACGAAACCCTGGTGCGCGCCACCTCCGAAGCAGAGCTGCTGCTGGCCGTGTGCCGGATCTCGGTGGACATCGGTGGCTACCGCATGGGCTGGGTGGGCTTGGCGCGCGACGACGTGCACAAGAGCATCGAACCCGTGGCGCACGCCGGCATCAATCTGGGCTACGTCGAATCGCTCCAGCTGTCGTGGTCTGAGGACCATCCGCGCGGGCGCGGGCCGGGCGGCACGGCGGTGCGCACAGGCCAGGCCGTGATCGTGCGCGATGTGCAGAACGATCCGCAGTACGCCGGCGCGCTCGACGCCATGCGCGCGCACGGCTTCCATGGCGCCATCAGCCTGCCGCTGTGCCACGAGGGCAGCACCTTCGGCCTGCTCTGCCTCTATGCGCCCGAGGTGCTGCAGATCTGCGCCCAGGAAGCGGGCCTGCTGCAGGAGATGGCCAACGACCTGGCGTTCGGCATCATGGGCCTGCGGACGCGCCGCGCGCAGCAGCGCCTGCACGCCTCGGTGATGCAGGTGGCCGCCGCCGTGTCGGCCACCACGGGCACCGAGTTCTTCGTGCAGCTGGCACGCAACATGGCCGAGGCCCTGGACGCCCAGGCCGGCTGCGTGACCCGCCTGCTGCCTGCGCGCGAAGACCAGGAGCGGCGCGCCATGTCGCTGGCGCTCGTGGTCGACGGCCAGCTGCAGGCCAATGCCGAATACCCGCTCGCCGGCGCTCCGAGCATGGCCCTGCTCACGCAGCGCCAGTACATGGTCGAGCGCAACCTGGCCCAGCAGTACCCGCATGCGCCCGTCGTCGTGCAGGTGGGCGCGCAGGCCTATGCCGGCCAGCAGCTGGTGGGCAGCCAGGGCGAGGTGCTGGGCATGGTCTTCGTGTTGTTCCGCGAGCCCCTGCAGAACACCGATCTGGTGGCCTCGACCCTGCAGATCTTTGCCGCGCGCGCGGCGGCAGAGCTGGAGCGCCAGCAGGCGGACGCGCGCATCCGCCGCCAGGCTTCGCTGCTGGACAACGCCAAGGACGCCATCCTGGTGCGCGACCTGCAGCACCAGATCCGGTTCTGGAACCAGGGTGCGCAGCGCATGTACGGCTGGAGCGCGGCCGAGGCGCAGGGGCAGTCGATCATTGCCCTGCTGTACGACGATCCGCTGCCCTTCGAGCGCGCCACCGGCGTGGTGCTGGCCCAGGGCGAGTGGACCGGCGAGCTCGTGCAAAAACACCGCGACGGCCACACGCTGCACGTCGAAGGGCGCTGGACCCTGGTGCGCGGCGAAGACGGCCAGCCCGATTCCATCCTGGCCATCAACACCGACATCTCGCAACGCAAGGAAACGGAGCGCGAGATCCAGCGCCTGGCGTTCTACGACGCGCTCACCGGACTGCCCAACCGCATGCTGCTGATCGAACGCATGCAGCATGCGCTGGCCGACACCCAGCGCAACCAGCAGGGCGGCGCGCTGCTGTTCATCGACCTGGACAACTTCAAGACCCTCAACGACACGCTCGGGCACGACAAGGGCGACCTGCTGCTCCAGCAGGTCGCCCAGCGCCTGAACACCTGCGTGCGCCACATGGACACGGTGGCGCGGCTGGGCGGTGACGAATTCGTGGTGATGCTCGAATCGCTCAACGCCGATCCGCGCGAACTGGCACTGCAGGCGCGCGGCGTGGGCGAGAAGATCCTGGCCACGCTGTCGGCGCCCTATGCGCTGGCGGGCTACCAGTACCGCAGCACGCCCAGCATTGGCGTGGCGCCTTTCCAGGGCGAGCAGCACAGCGTGGGCGACCTGCTCAAGCAGGCCGACCTGGCCATGTACCAGGCCAAGGCCGCCGGGCGCAACACGCTGCGGTTTTTCGACCCGCAGATGCAGGCCGTCGTGATGGCGCGCGCCGCGCTCGAGTCGGACTTTCGCGCGGCGCTGGCGCAAGACCAGTTCGTGCTGCACTACCAGCCCCAGGTGGACCACCAGGGGCGCTGCGTCGGCGTGGAGGCCCTGGTGCGCTGGCAGCACCCGCAGCGCGGCACCGTGCCGCCGGCCGAGTTCATCGCGCTGGCCGAAGAGACCGGCCTGATCCTCACCCTGGGGCGTTGGGTGCTGCACACCGCCTGCGCGCTGCTGGCGCGCTGGCACCGCGACCCGGTGCTGAGCCACCTGACCATGGCGGTGAACGTGAGCCCCCGCCAATTTCGCCACCCCAGCTTTGTCGACGACGTGGTGCGCGTCCTGGCCGTGACGGGGGCCCCGTCGAGCAAGCTCAAGCTCGAACTGACCGAAAGCCAGTGGGTCGAGGACATGGACGCCACCATCGCCACCATGATGGCGCTGCGCGCCTACAGCGTGGGTTTCTCGCTCGACGACTTCGGCACCGGCTACTCCAACCTGAGCTACCTCAAGCGCATGCCGCTCGAGCAGCTCAAGATCGACCAGAGCTTCGTGCGCGACCTGTTCACCGACCCCAACGACGCGGCCATCGTCAACACCATCATCGCCCTGAGCGAGAGCCTGGGGCTCGACGTCATTGCCGAAGGGGTCGAGACCCCCGAGCAGCGCGACATGCTGCTGAGCGCCGGGTGCCTGACCTACCAGGGCTATCTTTTCAGCCCGCCGCTGCCGCGCGATCAGATCGAGCCGCTGCTGCGCCAGCCCCCGGGGCAGCCACCGGGGCCCTGACCCTGCTGCCCGAAGCGGCTGGCGGCGGTTTGCGGGCCCCTGGTGCGCCCTTTCTGCGGCGGGCAGCGCGGGAGCCGGGTCGTTTTTCTGTGGACAAGGCTCGCGGCGCCCTTGCGGACCCGGTCGGCAGACCGCGCCGCCGGGCTTCCCAGGCGCTGGCTGCAGCTTTCGTGCGCCCATTGTCCCAATCCGTGCCACGGGCCACCGTGCTTCTCATCCCCTTTTGCACCTGCGGTGGGTATCCCTGCCATGGGAATCTGCGCTGGGCGGCCTCGGGGACCTTGTGTGCCGGCGGTTATCTCTTTCTTCTTTCTATAAATACATAGTAGTAATAGTAAGGTTTGCGTTTTTGGGTGGATAACCTGATTTTCCCTTTGCGAATCAACCACATGGCGCGCACGAAACGCTGTGCGCCGGGCCCCGCGGCCGGTGTCCGGCGGGCGGGGACAAGTGCGCGCCAGGTCCTTTTTCTGTGGACAAGTGCCCGGTTGTGCGCCAACTGTCCCCAGGGTTATGCGAAACCACACCTGCGCCCTTTGAAACGGCAAAAAGTGCCTCTGGCCCTGATGCAGCAATCGCTGGAAGCTCCATATTTGATAGCGTAAGGGTGAAATGGCCCGCGTTTTCGGCGGCGAGGAAGGGAGATCAGTGCATGCGCGCGGTCCGTTGGCACCGCGTGGCCGGGGCGGAGCGGCGCAAAACCGGGGGCGCGGGCGTTGCCAAGTTGTTCTCTAAGCTAACTCTATTTAAATAGTAGTAGTAGTAGGCTTTGGCTTTTTCTGTGGACAACCTCGTTTTCCTCAGCCGCCACAGGGGCTTGCGCATTGTCTAACCGTGTGCGCCCGGCTCCCTTATGGCCGAAGTGCATTGGGCATAAGTGCGGAGACTTTCATTTTTCTGTGGATAAGTGCACGTTTCCCCGGTTTTTGCCCCCAGGTTTATCCACAGGGGTCAAAAATGCCGCGCATAGCGCAGCTGCAGGAAGTTTTCGCCCGGGTTGGGCTGCTTGAATCCGCCGTTGGACACGTGCTGCAGCTGCAGCAGCCACTCGTGCCGCCCCTGTTCGCCCCACCGGCCACCTACGCCAATGTGCGTGTCGAAATTCACGCGGGAGCTGAAATGGCGGTCGCCCGCGCTGTAGAGGCGGTCGAACAAGGCCAGGCCCAGGCCGCCTTGGATGAACCAGCGGGAGCGCCCACCGCCGGGGTGCAGGCGCAGGGTCGGAACCAGTCCGAGCACGGTGGTGTGTTCGCGCCCATTGGCGCGCTCGCTGCGCCACTGGCTGGCGTACAGGTTCCAGTGGCCGGTGAGCACGCCCGCGCCCGTGCGGCGCTCCCAGCCCGCCCAGGGCCGGGTGGTGCCCAGCGTGAGCGACGCGCTGTGGTGGCCCGCCCAGCCGGCCTGCAGGTAGACGCTGGGTGTTTCGAGGAGTTGGGCGTGGGCGCCGGTGGACAGCATGGCGCCGGCCAGGGCGGCGGTGCGCGCGAGCCGCTGCACCGGCCGCCGCCTGTGGGCGGCGTGGGCCGCTGCATGGCGCGCGGCTGGTGGCAGGTCAAGAGAGGACAAGGCACGGACCATGGCGCAACTCCTCGGGATGCGCACCGGGCACCCCGTGCAGGCCAGTGTAGAGGCGGTGCGCCCAAAAGGCACGGCCCCTGCGCAGCGAATGCACAGGGGCCGTGAAAGAGCAGGGCGGCGTGTTACTGCGCGGCGGGTGCCTGGGCCGGGGTGGTGGGGCCGCCCGCCTTGCCGTGGTGCATGCCATGGCGGTGGCCAGGGCCTTCGGAGCCCTTGCGCCCTTCGCCGTGGTGCCAGCGGCCGCCTTCGCGCCCGCCGCCCATGCGCAGGCTTTGCGCGTCAAAGGTTTTTTGCTGCTGCGGCGTCAGCGTGGCATAGAAGGCCTTTGTGGCCTCGCCGCGGCGGTCGGCCTCGGCGCTGCGCTGGGCGCGGATGGCGCGCATGCGGTCAATGCGCTCGGGCGTGGTCAGCTGGCCCATGCCTTGCATGTCCAGGCGCGCGGTGCGCTCACCGGGTTTCATGGCCGCCGTGAAGGTGTTCCAGTCGTTCTCTTGCGCGGCGGTGAGCTGCAGCTTTTGCTTGAAGGCGGCCATGCGCTCGTGCATTTTTTCCCGCATCTGCTCGCGTTGCTGGGCGTTCGGGCGCATCGGTTGACCCGCGCTGCGTGCGGGGGCGGTCTCGGCCTGGGCGGGTGCCGGGCTGTTGGCGGGCACCTGGGCGAGCACCGGCAGGGCCATGGCGGCGGCCACGGCGGTGGCGAGGAGGCGGCGGTTGAAGCGAGACATGGGGAAGTCCTTTCGATGGGTGGCCCGCCGGTACGACCGTGCCAGCGGTTGAGGGCCAGTGTCTTCCCGCTCTGTATCGGGCCCATGAGGAATGGGTGAGGCTGTGTAAAGTTGTGACAAGCGGCCGTTGATGCGGCGCTGTGTGTTTCCCATGAAATCGGCCTCCAGCGCTTGTTGAGAAAGCGCTGATAGCTATGAAAAACAGAGTGCTTTGCGGGGCCGGTGGCCCCTGCCGGTGCGACCGGCCCGGGGGCTGCACCGACAATGCTGCGCTTGGGGTTGCTTTCCGACCCGCCAGAGATAAAGGGTGTCCGTGTTCAAGAACATGATCGTGTACCGCATCGCGCCGCAGTGGCAGATCGGGCTGGAACAAATCGAAGAGGCGCTGGCCAAGGCGCCGTTCATGGAGTGCGGCGCCACGCAAGAGCGCGCCTGGGGCTGGGTGCCGCCGCGCGGCGAGGCGCATGGGCCGCTGGCCGAATCCGTGGGCGGGCAGTGGGTGCTGCGCTTCATGGTCGAGTCCAAGGTGCTGCCGGGCTCGGTGCTGGCGCGCCGCGTGCAGGAAAAGGCCGCGCGCATCGAGCAGGAAACCGGCCGCAAGCCGGGCAAGAAGGAAGCCAAGGAACTCAAGGACGAGGCCAAGCTCGACCTGCTGCCGATGGCGTTCACCAAGCAGGGCTCGATGTGGGTGTGGATCGACCGCGAGGCGCGCACACTGGTGCTCGACACGTCGAGCCAGGGCCGTGCCGACGAGGTGGTGACGGCGCTGGTCGAGGCGCTGCCGGGCCTGTCGGTGTCGCTGCTGGACACGCAGACCTCGCCGCAGGCGGCCATGGCGCACTGGCTGGCAACGCAAGAGGCGCCCGTGGGTTTCACCGTGGACCGCGAGTGCGAGCTCAAGGCCGCAGACGAAGAAAAAGCCGTGGTGCGCTACGCGCGCCACCCGCTCGACATCGAAGAGGTGCAGGCGCACATTGCCGCCGGCAAGCTGCCGACCAAGCTCGCGCTGAGCTGGGACGACCGCGTGTCGTTCCTGCTGACCGAAGGCCTGCAGATCAAGAAGCTCGCGTTCCTCGATGCGGTGCTGGACGGAAAGGGCAAGGACGACGGCGGCTTTGACGCCGACGTGGCGATTGCCACGGGCGAGCTGACCCGGCTGATCCCCGACCTGATCGAGGCGCTGGGCGGCGAGAGTGAGCGCGGCATCGGCGCGGCTGCCGCCCCCGCCGGCAGCGTCGCCCCTGCGCCGCGCACCGTCACCGGCCCCGCCACGGCGCCCGCCGACACCGACCCGGAATCCGCGCCGTTCTGACGCGCGCGCTACAGCGCGGGGATGGCGGCGCCGGCACAATGGCCGGCACCCCTGCCGCCTCGCCGCCCGCCGCCGCGCGCCGCCGAGGTCTTTTTCCTGTCACCGCCTATCACCACCGCGAGGTCCCATGAGCAGCACTTCCACCACCGCCCCGACCGCCAGCTACCCCGACACCCGCCTGCTGATCGACAACGAATGGCAGGACGCGCAGAGTGGCCGGCGCATCGACGTCGTCAACCCCGCCACGGGCGCCGCCATGGCGCAGGTGGCGCACGCGGGCCGCGTTGACCTGGACCGCGCGCTCGCGGCTGCGCAGCGCGGCTTCGAGGCCTGGCGCAACACGCCCGCCCACGAGCGCGCGCAGACCATGCGCCGCGCCGCCGCGCTGGTGCGCGCGCGCGCCGACGCCATTGCGCAGCTGCTCACGCAGGAGCAGGGCAAGCCGATTGCCGAGGCGCGCGGCGAGGTGCTGGCCGGCGCCGACATCCTCGACTGGTTTGCCGACGAAGGCCTGCGCGTCTACGGCCGCATCGTGCCGCCGCGCCGCCTCGATGTGCAGCAGCTGGTGCTCAAGGAGCCCGTCGGCCCCGTGGCCGCGTTCACGCCCTGGAACTTTCCGGTCAACCAGATCGTGCGCAAGCTTGGCGCGGCGCTGGCCACCGGCTGCTCGTTCCTCGTCAAGGCGCCCGAGGAAACCCCGGCCGCGCCGGCCGCGCTGCTGCAGGCCTTCGTCGATGCTGGCGTGCCCGCGGGCACGGTCGGCCTGGTGTTCGGCGACCCGGCGGAGATCTCGTCGTACCTGATTGCGCACCCGGTCATCCGCAAGATCACGTTCACGGGCTCGACGGCCGTGGGCAAGCAGCTGGCCGCGCTCGCAGGCCAGCACATGAAGCGCTCGACCATGGAGCTCGGCGGCCACGCGCCGGTCATCGTCGCCGAGGATGCCGACGTGGCCGCGGCCATCAAGGCCATGGCGGGCGCCAAGTTTCGCAACGCCGGCCAGGTCTGCATCTCGCCGACGCGCTTTCTGGTGCACAACAGCGTGCGCCAGGCCTTCACCGACGGCATGGTGCGGTACGCCGAACAGCTGAAGGTAGGCAACGGCCTCGACGCCGCCACGCGCATGGGCCCGCTCGCCAACCCGCGCCGCCTCACGGCGCTGGCCGAAGTCCTGCAGGACGCCAAAGCCAAGGGCGCCGAGGTGCTCACGGGCGGCGAACGCATCGGCAGCGCCGGCAACTTCTTCGCCCCGACGATCCTGGCCGGCGTGCCGCTCGACGCGAGCGTGTTCAACAATGAGCCGTTCGGCCCGGTCGCCGCGATCCGCGGCTTCGACACGCTCGACGAAGCGCTGGCCGAGGCCAACCGCCTGCCCTACGGCCTGGCCAGCTATGCGTTCACGCAGTCGATCAAGACCGCGCAGCAGCTCGCGCAGCGGCTCGACGTGGGCATGCTCTGGGTCAACCAGGGCCCGGCCGCGTCGGCCGAAATGCCGTTTGGCGGCGTCAAGGACTCGGGTTATGGCTCCGAGGGCGGCCCCGAAGCGCTCGAGTCGTATTTGGTGACCAAGTCGGTGTCGATCCTGTCGCTGTAAAAACCGTGGCGCGGCGCGCCATGGCGGCGCGCTAGCGCTTGATCGCCAGCACCAGCACGCCCGCCGCGACCAGCGCGATGCCCAGCCAGCTGGTGCCCGACGGGCGCTCGCCAAGGAACACAAAGGCGAACACCGCCACCAGCACCAGGCTGAACTTGTCCACCGGCGCCACTTTGGACGCTTCGCCCAGTTGCAGCGCGCGGAAATAACACACCCACGACGCGCCGGTGGCCAGCGCCGACAGCGTCAGGAACGCCCAGGTCTTGCCCGGCAGCTGCAGCGGATCGCTCCACTTGCCCGCGTACCAGACAAAGCCCGTGAGCACCAGAACAATGATGGCGGTGCGCACCAGCGTGGCGAGGTCCGAGTCCACGCCCTGGAGGCCGACCTTGGCAAAGATCGCCGTGAGCGCGGCGAAAATGGCCGACAGCGCGGCCCAGAAGAACCAGCTGTGGGAAGGGGTGGTTTCCATCTTGCGGTGCCTTGTTGCTCAGTTTTCCATAGCTTCCAGCGCATACAGGGTAAGGGATAGGTGCCAAAAAGACCACAATCTACTTTCCTTGCGCAGCCTTGGGTCGCTGATCCCAGCTATCGTGGCCCCACCTTAACCCGACCTGGTTCGGTACACACGGCCCGCCCTCCATGCCCCACATCAGCTCTTACCTGCACGCCGCGCACGAGGCCGGCGTGATCGCCCTCTGGAACACCGTGTTTGGCCCGCAGACCGGGCACAACGCACCGGCGCTGTCGATCGCCAAGAAGCGCGCACTGGGCGACGGCCTGTTCTTCGTCTGCCTGGACGATGGCGACGGCGCCGTGGTCGGCACTACCCTGGCGGGCTACGACGGCCACCGCGGCTGGCTGTATTCGGTGGCCGTGCACCCCGCGCACCGCGGCCAGGGCCTGGGCGCCGCGCTGATCCGCCACGCCGAGCAGGCGCTGGCCGCGCTCGGCTGCATGAAGGTCAACCTGCAGATCGTCGAAGGCAACGCCGCCGTCGCGGGCTTCTACGCCACGCTGGGCTACCGTGTGGAGCCGCGCATCAGCATGGGCAAGCGGCTGGAGCAGAACATCCCGCTCGGGTGAAGCGGGGGATGCGTGGTGTGTTTTCGCCGTCTATCGCTTTGGCGATTTTGGCATGTGCGCCAACGGCTGTCTTTTGGACCATCGCCGCGAGACAGCAGCGTGGGCGCCGGCAACGTGATCGATGCGGTCGTCGGGCGCCGGTCCCGAACGCACGGAGAGTCCGTGCTGTGTAGGACGGGGTCTCCATCCACGGACATGCGGGAATCATTGGTTTGCGCCGCGAATCCCAGAAACCTCGCGGTCGCTTTGGCTGCGCGAAGGAGATTGTCCATGGTCAGAAATTTCTCGATGCTGAAGGTGGTGTGTATCGCCGCTTCAACAGCCGCCTTATGGGCTGCCGCACCCCTGGCCCAGGCC
The DNA here is from genome assembly GCF_012932145.1 of Acidovorax sp. SRB_14. Classification (GTDB taxonomy): domain Bacteria; phylum Pseudomonadota; class Gammaproteobacteria; order Burkholderiales; family Burkholderiaceae_C; genus Simplicispira. The sequence continues at coordinate 74,352 of NZ_MWOK01000014.1, forward strand.
AAAGGGTGCCTGACGGGGGCAGCAGTCGGTGGCGCGGCAGGGCATGTCGCCGGTCACCACGCTTTGTTGGGTGCTGCCGCCGGTTGCGCTGTCGGCCACCACGCTGCGGCAAAGAAAGCCAAGACGGAGGCGCAAACGGAACACACCACCTCCAAACCCGCTGCGGCAGTCCCTGCGTCCAAGTAGCCTGAAGGCGTCCCTTTTGGGAAATTAGACCGATGCCGCCAGTGGCCGTGTCGGGACAGCGACCGCCTTGCCGCCCAACACCCCGTGCCACCGGCTCTCCGCCGGCTCTTTCTGTCCTGCCTCCCAGCACAGCGGGCGCAGAGAGAGGTTTCGGCGGCCTGCCGCACATCCTCAGATAGGGGGCGCTGGCACGCGGTGCAGCAGCATCGGCAGCTCGCCGTCGCCGTTGACGCTTTCGATCTGCACGCCAAAGCCCCACAGGCGTGCCACATGTTTGAGCACCTCCAGCGCATCGTCGGCCAGCGGCCGGCCTTGGTACTGGGTATGGCGCAGGGTCAGGCAGCGGTCGCCGCGCAGGTTCACGTTCCAGACCTGGATGTTGGGCTCGCGAACCCCCAGGTCGTATTGCTGCGACAGAGTCTGGCGCAGCAAGCGGTAGCCATCCTCGTCATGGATGGCGCTGACCAGCAGTTCCCTCTGGCTGGCGTCGTCGTGGATGGCGAACAGGCGCATGTCGCGCATCAGCTGCGGACTCAGGAACTGGCCGATGAAGCTCTCGTCCTTGAAGTTCTGCATGGCGTGGTGCAGCGCTGGCAGCCAGGGCGCGCCGGCGATGTCGGGGAACCAGAGCCTGTCCTCTGCGCTGGGGCTCTGGCAGATGCGCCGGATGTCGCGGTACATCGCAAAGCCCAGGGCATAGGGGTTGATGCCGCTGTAGGCTCGGTGACCGGGGGGCGGCTGGTAGATCACGTTGGTGTGCGAGGAGAGCCATTCGATCATCACGCCGTCGGTGAGCCAGCCCTCGTCGTACAAGGTATTGAGCAAGGTGTAGTGCCAAAACGTGGCCCAGCCCTCGTTCATCACCTGGGTCTGGCGCTGCGGGTAGAAATACTGGGCAATCTTGCGCACGATGCGCACGATCTCGCGCTGCCAGGGCTCCAGCAGGGGAGCGTTTTTTTCAATGAAGTACAGGATGTTTTCCTCTGGCTCCTTGGGGAAACGCTCGGTTTCCCGTGCCGCGCTGTCCTTGCCCCGGCGTGTTGGCAAGGTGCGCCACAGCACGTTGACCTGCTGCTGCACGTAGGCTTCACGCTGCTCGAGTTCGGCGCGCTCGCGTGCCAGGCTTTTCTTGGACGGACGGCAATAGCGGTCGACACCGAAGTTGGCCAGGGCGTGGCAGGAATCGAGCAACTGCTCCACGGCCGCCCATCCATAACGCTCCTCGCATTGGGCGACGAAGTCACGGGCATAGACCAGGTAGTCGATGATGCTGCCAGAATCCGCCCACATGCTGAACAGATAGTTGTTCTTGAAAAAGCTGTTGTGCCCATAGGCCGCGTGGGCAATCACCAGTGCCTGCATGGCCGTGGTGTTTTCCTCCATCAAATAGCTGATGCAGGGGTTGGCGTTGATGACGATCTCATAGGCCAGCCCCATGTGGCCCCGCCGATAGCGCCGCTCGGTGGCCAGGAATTCCTTGCCGTAGCTCCAGTGGCGGTAGTTGACCGGCATGCCCGCGCTGGCATAGGCGTCCATCATCTGCTCGGCGCTGATGATTTCGAGCTGGTTGGGGTAGGTGTCCAGACCAAAGCGTTCGGCCGTGGCGGCAATGACGGCGTGGTAGCGCTCTATCAGCTCGAAGGTCCAGTCGTTGGGGTCGGGAAGGGGGTGCATGGGGCGCTTCCCGGCCAACAGGGGGGCACAGGGCACGCCGCGCTGGCGCCCTCCTCCAGCGGCCTGTTTCCCGGTTTTTTGCCCCACGCGGCGTTCCAGCGCGGGGTACAGGGAGAGGTTCATACCGGTACCCCCTCTTTCTTGAACAAATCGCGAAACACGGGGTAGATCTCGCCCGGCTCGGACGCCTTGCGCATGGCGAAGTGGGGAAACAGCGGCAGCAGCCGGCTGTATTCCCTCCAGAGGTTTTGCTCCTCCTGCACCACTTGGACGTAGGCAAAGTGACGCACCAGCGGCAGGATTTTTTCGACCAGCAGATTGCGGCAGTTGGCACCGTCGTTGGGGAAGTTGTCACCATCGCTCGCCTGGGCCACATAGATGTTCCAGTCGCCCACGGGGTAGCGCGCGCGCACGATCTGGTCGAGCAGCACCAGCGCGCTGCTGACCACCGTGCCGCCACTTTCGGTGGAGTGGAAGAACTCGTCCTCGCTGACCTCGGCAGCCTGGGTGTGGTGGCGGATGAAGACGATGTCGATCTTTTCGTAGTGGCGCGTCAGGAACAGGTACAGCAGGATGAAGAAGCGCTTGGCCAGATCCTTGCGCGCCTGGTCCATGGAGCCGGACACGTCCATCACGCAGAACATCACGGCCTGGCTGTTGGGCACGGGCAAATTGGTGCGGTTGCGAAAGCGCAGGTCTATGGGGTCGAGAAAGGCCACCTTGCCCATGCGCGCCCTCAAGGTGTCAATCTGCTGCTGAAGTTCGGCCACGGCCGCGCTGGTGCCATCGTCCTGGGCCAGCAAGACATCGAGCTGTGCCAGCAGGCTCTGCAGCTCGCGGTGCGGCGCCTTGGTCAAAGCGATGCGCCGGCCCAGAGCGCCGCGCATGGTGCGCAGCACCGCCAGGTTGTGCGGCGTGCCGTCGTGGCTGTAGCCGGCGCGGCGCGTCTTGTATTGGGGTGTGTCGGCGATATGGGTGCGCAGCAGGCGCGGCAGGGCCAGGTCTTCAAAGAACAGTTGCATGAACTCTTCCTTGGACAGGGTGAAGCGGAAGTCGTCCTCCCCCTCCCCGCTGTCGCTGGCCTGGGAGCCCGTCCCGCCCGAGGCGCCCCGGGGCCGGGGGATGCGGTCACCGCGCGCATGGTCGCTGTTGCCGGGGTGCACTGTGTCGGTGACGCCACCCGGGCCGTGGTGGAACACCGGCTCGCGGATGTCCTTTCGGGGAATGGTGATGTTCTCGGCTTGCTCGATGTGGCGGATGTCGCGCTCGGACACGGCGCGGCGCACCGCCTCGGCAATCTGCTCCTTGAAGCGGCGCACGAAACGCTCGCGGTTGCCCACCGATTTGTTTTTGCCGGAGAGCCTGCGGTCGATGATGTGCAGTGCCATCTGTGCTCCCACGCGTTACATGGTGCCGGCGCGCCGGTCAGCTGCTCTTGCGCACGCGCAGGTACCACTCGCACAGCAGGCGCACCTGCTTGGAGGTGTAGCCCTTGGCCTCCATGCGGGTGACGAAATCCTCGTGCTTGCGCGCATCCTCGGCGCTGGCCTTGGCGTTGAAGCTGATGACCGGCAAAAGTTCCTCGGTGTTGGAAAACATCTTCTTCTCGATCACCAGACGCAGCTTCTCGTAGCTGGTCCAGCTCGGGTTCTTGCCCTGGTTGTTGGCGCGCGCGCGCAGCACGAAGTTGACGATCTCGTTGCGGAAGTCCTTGGGGTTGGCGATGCCTGCGGGTTTTTCGATCTTTTCGAGCTCGGCATTGAGCGCGTTGCGATCGAACACCTCGCCGGTGTCGGTGTCGCGGTATTCGCTGTCCTGGATCCAGTAGTCCGCATAGGTGACGTAGCGGTCGAAGATATTCTGGCCGTACTCGCTGTAGCTCTCCAGGTAGGCGGTCTGGATTTCCTTGCCGATGAACTCGGCATAGCGCGGCGAGAGGTATTCCTTGATGTAGCCGATGTACTTGGTCTCCAGCTCCGCAGGGAACTGCTCGCGTTCGATCTGCCGCTCCAGCACATACATCAGGTGCACCGGGTTCGCCGCCAACTCGGTGCTGTCGTAGTTGAAGACCTTGGCCAGGATCTTGAAGGCAAAGCGGGTGGAGATACCCGCCATGCCCTCGTCCACGCCGGCGTAGTCGCGGTACTCCTGGTAGCTCTTGGCGCGGGGGTCCGTGTCCTTGAGGCTGTCGCCGTCATAGACCTGCATCTTGCTGAAGATGCTGGAGTTCTCTGGTTCCTTCAGCCGCGTGAGCACGGAGAACTGCGCCATCATCTTGAGCGTGCCGGGGGCACACACGGCGTGGGCCAGCGAAGACTCGCGGATCAGCTTCGCGTAGATCTTCACCTCCTCGGAGACGCGCAGGCAGTAGGGCACCTTGACGATGTAGATGCGGTCCAGGAAGGCTTCGTTGTTGCGGTTGTTGCGAAACGCCTTCCACTCGCTCTCGTTGCTGTGCGCGAGCACGATGCCATCGAACGGTATGGCGCCAAAGCCTTCCGTGCCCTTGTAGTTGCCCTCCTGCGTGGCGGTGAGCAGCGGGTGCAGCACCTTGATGGGCGCCTTGAACATCTCGACAAACTCGAGCAGGCCCTGGTTGGCCAGGCACAGGCCGCCCGAGTAGCTGTAGGCGTCGGTGTCGTCCTGGGCGAAATTTTCCAGTTTGCGGATGTCCACCTTGCCCACTAGGCTGGAGATGTCCTGGTTGTTCTCGTCGCCCGGCTCGGTCTTGGCAATCGCCACCTGCTTCAGGATGCTGGGATAGCGCTTGACGACGCGGAACTGGCGTATATCGCCGCCATACTCCTCGAGGCGCTTCACGGCCCACGGCGAAAGCACATGCTGCAGGCAGCGCCGGGGAATGCCGAACTGTTCCTCCAGCACCGGGCTGTCCTCCACGGGATCGAACAGCCCCAGCGGGGATTCGTTCACCGGCGAGCCCTTGAGCGCGTAGAACGGCACCTTCTGCATCAGGTGCTTGAGGCGCTCGGCGATCGAGCTCTTGCCCCCACCCACCGGGCCCAGCAGGTACAGGATCTGCTTGCGCTCCTCCAGTCCCTGGGCCGCATGGCGGAAGAAGCTCACCACCTGCTCGATGGCGTCCTCCATGCCGTAGAACTCGGCGAAGGCGGGGTAGCGGCGGATGACCTTGTTGGCAAACAGGCGCGACAGGTGCGGATCCTGGCGCGTGTCCACCATCTCGGGCTCGCCGATGGCCGCCAGCATGCGCTCGGCAGAACTGCCATAGGCCGTGGGGTCGCGTTGGCAGTGGGCGAGGTATTCGTCGATCGACATTTCCTCTTCGCGCAAGTGGACGTAGCGTGCGGCAAAGTTGCTGATGGCATCCATACGACCTCCCGGGCGGCACCAGGGCGGGCGGTGCCGCAAAGTTGCAAGGCATTCACTGCCTCATGGGGTCGTTGTAGCACCATGGACCCGCTTTGAACAGGTCGTGAATCCCCCACCGCCGCGCGCCGCTCGAGGGTCCATCCAGAGAGGAACTTGCCCCCTGGAATCCGTATCCCATATCGTTTGAGCCATGCGATGCGCAGTGCATCGATCATGCATGGCGGTTCTGTGCGGCACCAGCCGCCGCTTCACCGCCCCAACAAGCCCCGCGCCACCAGCTCTTTCATGATTTCCGACGTGCCGCCGTAGATGCGCAGCACGCGCGCGTCGGTCCAGAAGCGGGAGATCGGGTATTCGGCCATGTAACCGTAGCCGCCGAACAGCTGCAGGCACTGGTCGGCGACGCGGCCCATGAGTTCGCTGGTGTGCAGCTTCAGTGCCGACGCGGCCTCGGGGGTCAGTTCGCCGCGTTCATAGGCGTGCACGCTGGCGTTCAGGAAGGCCTCGGCGGCGGCGATCTCGGTGGCGCACTGGGCGAGCGTGAAGCGGGTGTTCTGGAACTGGGCCAGGGGCTGGCCGAAGGCCTGGCGCTCCTGCACGTAGCGCACCGTGGCGGCGAGCGCACCCTTGGCGCCGTGCACGGCCTGCACGCCGATGATGAGGCGCTCGCGCGGCAGCTCGCGCATCATCTGCACGAAGCCCTGGCCCTCGACGCCGCCGAGCAGGGCGTCGGCCGGCACGCGCATGTCGTGGAAGAACAGCTCGGACGTGTCGCCTGCGTGCTGGCCGATCTTGTCGAGGTTCTTGCCGCGCGTGAAGCCGGGCGTGGTCGCATCGACCAGGAACAGGCTCACGCCCTTGGCACCGGCCGCGGGGTCGGTCTTGGCGGCGAGCACGAGCAGGTCGCAGTTCTGGCCGTTGCTGATGAAGATCTTGCTGCCGTCGATGGCGTAGCCGTCGCCCAGCGTGTCGCTGACGCGGCGCGCGGTGGTGCGCAGGGCCTTGAGGTCGCTGCCGGCGCCGGGCTCGGTCATGCCGATGGCGGCAATCGCCTCGCCGCGCGCCATGCGCGGCAGCCAATGCGCGCGCTGCGCCTCGGTGCCGGAGTTGAGCAGGTAGGGCGGCACGATGTCGCTGTGCACCTGCAGGCCGCCGACCAGGCCGCCGTAGCCGCGGCGCGAGAGCACCTCGGCCACGGCGAACGAGAAGTGCGCGCCGGCGCCTGCGCCGCCATAGGCGTCGGGCACGTCGGCGCACAGGTAGCCCTGCGCGCCCAGTTGCGCGAACAGGGCGCGCGGCACCTGGCCGGCGCGCTCCCAGTCGCGGTAGTGGGGCTCGATCTCGGCGTCGCAGAAGCGGTCGAGCGATTGCCGGAACAGGTCGAGTTCGGCACGCTCGTCGGCGTTCAGGAAGTGGTTGGTCAGCATGGAATGGGCCCTGTGTTGCTATGGATTGTGTAGCTGCTTGCGAAGACTGGATAAGGGTTGGAGGCCAAAAATACCAAAACCTGGCCTGGCCGCCGATTCCCCCGTGTCATACGCGCTCGAAGATGGCGGCAATGCCCTGGCCGCCGCCGATGCACATGGTCACGAGCGCATGGCGCCCGCCCGTGCGGTGCAGCTCGGCAATCGCCTTGGTCGTGATGATGGCGCCCGTCGCGCCGACCGGGTGGCCCAGCGAGATGCCCGAAGCGTTGGGGTTGACGCGGGCGGGGTCGAGGCTGAGCTGCTGGACCACGGCGCAGGCCTGCGCGGCGAAGGCTTCGTTGGACTCGATCACATCGAGGTCTTGCACGCTAAGGCCGGTGCGCTGCAGCAGCTTTTGCGTGGCGGGGACGGGGCCGATGCCCATGTAGGCGGGCTCGACGCCTGCGTGCGCCCAGCCGACCAGGCGCGCCAGCGGCTTGAGGCCCAGCGCCTGCACGCGCGCGCGCGAGGCCAGAACCACGGCGGCCGCGCCGTCGTTGATGCCCGAGGCGTTGCCGGCGGTGACGGTGCCGCCGTCTTTCTGAAACGCGGGCTTCATGCCGGCGAGCACGTCGAGCGTGGTGCCGGCACGCACATGCTCGTCGGTGTCGAACAGCACGGTGCCCTTGCGCGTCTTGATTTCGACCGGGACGATCTGCTCCTTGAAGCGCCCCTAGGCGATGGCATGGGCCGCGCGGCGCTGGCTCTCTGCGGCGAGCTGGTCCTGCATTTCGCGGCTGATGTTGTAGCGCTCGGCCACGTTCTCGGCGGTGATGCCCATGTGCATCTTCTGCCAGGGGTCGTGCAGGATGCCGAGCATGTAGTCGATGCTTTGGGCGTCGCCCATGCGCGCGCCGTAGCGCGCGGCGGTGTCGAAGTAGGGCCCCCGGCTCATGGATTCGCTGCCGCCGCCAATCGCGATCTCGCAGTCGCCATGGCCGATGGCCTGCGCGGCCGAGACGATGGCCTGCAGGCCCGAGCCGCACAGGCGGTTGACGTTGAACGCGGGCGTCTCGATCGGGCAGCCGGCGTCGATGGCGGCGACGCGCGCGAGATACGCGTCCTTGGTGTCGGTGGGGATCACGTTGCCCATCACGACGTGGCCGATGGCGTCGGGCGCGAGGCCGCTGCGCTCGATGGCGGCGCGCACGGCAGTGGTGGCCAGCTGGGTGTTGGGCACGTCCTTGAGCGCGCCGCCGAAGGTGCCGATGGCGGTGCGCGCGGTGCTGAGGATGAAGATGTCGGGAAAGGCCATTGGGCGATCCTTGTAGCGGTGCAGAGACAAAAGAAAAACGGCTCAGCGGCCTTCGAAACGCGCGGGCTGCTTGGCGAAGAAGGCCTCGATGCCGGCGCGCATGTCGTGCGTGGCGGCGCAGCCGGCAAAGGCGCTGGCCTCGGCCTGCAGCTGGGTGGCCAGGTCGCGGTCAAACGCGGCGCGCATCAGCCGCTTCATCGCGCCATAGGCGAGCGTCGGCCCGTGGGCGATGCGCTCGATCAGCGCGGCGGCAGCGGTGTCGAGGTGCTCGGCCGGCACCACGCGGTTGACCAGGCCCAGGCGCAGCGCGTCGGGCGCAGTGAGCGTGTCGCCCAGCAGAGCGATCTCGAGCGCGTGGCCCAGGCCGACCAGGCGCGGCAGCGCCCACGAGGCGCCGACGTCGCAGCTGGTGCCCAGGTTGATGTAGGCCAGGTTGAAGCGCGTGCCTTCGGCGGCGATCACGAAGTCGGCCTGCAGCATCAGCGCCAAGCCCGCGCCGGCGGCCACGCCGTGCACCTTGGCGATGACGGGCGCGTTCAGCGTGGCCAGCACCTGCACGGCCTCGTTGAGCGGCCCGAGCAGGTCGGCCGCGCCCTGCACCGGGTCGGCGCGCAGTGTGGCCAGGTCGCCGCCGGCCATGAAGCCCTTGCCGGCGCCGCACAGCACGACGGCGCGTACGCTGGCATCGGCGGCGATGCTGCGCACGGCAGCCAGCAGCGCCTGCGCCATGGGCACGTCGATCGCATTGAGGGCGCCGGGGCGGTTAAAGCGCAGCGTGGCGACGGCGCCCTCGCGCGCGACGTCGAGGGGGGAGGCGGCAGAGGCAGAAGAGGGCGACATGGAGGACTCCTGAAAAGGGAGCGCATAGCGCATGCCGGGCAAGCGTTTGCGGCACAGATTGCCATGAAACGCTTGCAGGTCATGCACCAGGTGCTCCTGTTTTTGACAAATGCCCGCCGGGGCGGGCGGCGTGGCGCTCAGTGGTACAGCGCCTCGATCTCGGTGGCGTAGGCTTTGTAGATGCTCGAGCGCCGCACCTTCATGGTCGCGGTGACTTCGCCGTCGTCGTGGTCGAGTTCCTTCAGTAAAAGATGGAACTTGCGGATCTGCGAGACCTGCGCGAGGCGCTGGTTGCCGCGCGCGATCTCGGCGTCGATCAGCGCGCGCACCTGCGGCAGCTCGACCAGCGAGCGGAAGTGCGTGAACGCGATGCGCTGCGCCTCGGCCCACTGGCCGACCGTGTCGTAGTCGATCATCACCAGCGCGCCGACGAACCTGCGGCCCTCGGCGACGACCACGCACTCCTTGATGTAGGGGCTGCCTTTCATGGTGTTCTCGATCTCGGACGGCGTCAGGTTCTTGCCGCCGGCGGTGATCATGATGTCCTTCAAGCGGTCGACGATCCTGATCTGTCCGCGCTCTTCGCGCACCACGTCGCCGGTGTGCAGCCAGCCGTCCACGATGCTCTCGGCCGTGGCCTCGGGGTTCTTGTAGTAGCCGGCAAACACCATCTCGCCGCGCAACTGCAGCTCGCCATTGGCGGCGATGCGGTGCTCGACGCCGAACGTTGGAATGCCGACGGTGCCGATGGCGACGTGGCGTGGGTCGTGGCCGAGCACCATGCCGGTCGATTCGGTCAGGCCATAGACCTCGATCAGCGGCACGCCAAGCACGCGGAAAAATCGCACCACGTCGGGCGGGATCGGCGCCGCTCCCGTGAGCGCGACCTGTACCTGGCGCAGGCCGATGAAGTTCTGCAGCGCGCGGAACACCAGCCAGTAGCTGGCGGCGAAGCGCAGCCGCTCGGCCAGGCCCCAGGCGCTGCGCGGCTTCTCGGCCAGCGGCTGGCAGGCGGCAAAGGCGCGGTCGAACAGCCGGCGGCGCAGGCCCCCGGCCTCCTGCAGCTTGATGCTGATGCTGGCATGCATCTTTTCCCAGATGCGCGGCACGCCGAGGAACAGCGTCGGCGCGATCTCGCGCAGGTCTTCCTGCACGGTGCGGATCGACTCGCCGAAGTGCACCTGCGCACCGGTGTAGATGGGCACGAAGGTGGTCAGCATCTGCTCGGCGACATGGCACAGCGGCAGGTACGACAGGTGGCTGGTGCCCGCCGTGATGCCCAGGCGATCCACGATGCCCGGCACCACGCCGCGCATGTTGCGCCAGGAAATCATCGCGCCTTTGGGCTTGCCCGTCGACCCCGACGTGTAGATCATCAGGCCGATGTCGTCGAGTGTCTGGCGCGCCAGCGCCGCGTCGATCGCGGCGCTGTGGCCGACGGCGGCGCCGGCTTGCTCGACCTCGGCAAAGGTCACGATCAGGCCGCGCTGTGTGGGCGCGAAGCTGCGCAGGCCCTTCGGTTCGATCACCACGATCTTGCGCAGGCGCGGCAGCTGGTCGAGCGCTTCGAGCAGCTTGTCGGTCTGTTCCTGGTCCTCGCAGACCATGATCTCGATGTCGGCGTGCGCGACCACATAGGCCACCTCGGCCGACGGGCTCGTGGGGTACACGCCCACCGCGACGGCGCCGACCAGGCCGGCGCCCATCTGCGCGAGCACCCACTCGGTGCGGTTCTCGGACAGCACGCCCACATGGCCGCCGTGGCCCAGGCCCAGCGCCTGCAGGCCCAGGCCGAAATGGCCGGCGCGCTCGTGGTAGCCGGCCCAGGTCAGCGGCTTCCAGATGCCAAAGTCTTTTTGCCGCAGGGCCACGCGCTCGGGCGTGCTGCGGGCGCGCTCGCGCAGCATCTGCGGCAGGGTCAGGTCAGGGAGTGCTTGCGGGCTCACGAGAGCCACCTCTTTCTGCGCTTGTAATGCTTGATGTCTTTGAAACTTTTGGCCTCGCCGCCGCCGCCCATGCCGAGGTAGAACTCGCGCACGTCGGGGTCGCTCGCCAGGCGCGCGGCCGAGCCGTCGATGACGATCTTGCCGTTTTCCATGATGTAGCCGCTGTGCGCCACGGCCAGCGCCACGGTGGCGTTCTGCTCGACCAGCAGCATGCTGGTGCCGCGCTCGGCGTTGATGCGCGCGATGATGCCGAAGATGTCCTCGACGAGCTTCGGCGAGAGGCCGAGCGAGGGCTCGTCGAGCAGGATCAGCTGGGGCTGCGCGACCAGCGCGCGGCCGATCGCAAGCATCTGCTGCTCGCCGCCCGAGAGGTAGCCGGCCAGGCCCTTGCGGCGCTCGTGCAGGCGCGGGAAGTAGCGGTAGACCAGGTCGAAGTCGGGCTTGGCGCCGCTCCGCCCGGTGAGGGCGTAGGTCGCGGCGACGAGGTTTTCCTCGACCGTGAGGTCTTCGAACACGCGCCGCCCTTCCATCACGTGGAACAGGCCGCGGCGCACCAGCTGCTGGGGCGCCAGCGCCGCGGTCGGCTGGCCGTTGAACAGCACGCTGCCGCTTTCGAGCGCGCCGTCTTCGAGCGCCAGCAGGCCCGAGATCGCCTTGAGCGTGGTCGATTTGCCCGCGCCGTTGCTGCCCAGTAGCGCCACGATCTGGCCGCGCGGCACGGCCAGCGACAGGCCGCGCAGGGCCTGCACCACCTTGTTGTAGATGACCTCGATGTTGTTGACTTCGAGGACGAGGTCGGTGCGCGGCGCGTGCATGGCTGCCTACAGCTTGATCCAGTCGGAGGCCGCAACCATCTTCTGCGCCTTCATGTCGGCCTTGTAGACGCGGCCCACGGGGATCGAGTTGCCGCTGATGGTGATCGGCACGCCGATCAGGCCGCCGGTGTCGAAGTCCTTGATGGAGTTGAGCGCGGCCTTGAGGTTGTCGCCCGTGAGCGGCTTGTTCGCGTCGAGCGTGCGCTTGGTCGCCTCGGTGAACAGCATCGCGGCGAGGAAGCCCTGGATGTAGGCCGTGCTTTGGTACTCGGGGCGCAGCGCGCGGATCTTGTCGAGCATCGGCGCCTTGGCCGAGGTGTCGTAGTAGTAGCGGTAGGGCATGACGCCCATGAAGCCGTCGCCGGCCTCGCCCATCTTCATGACCGTGGAGCTGTCCATGGTCCAGAAGGTGCCCATCCACTTGCTGGTCATGCCCATCTGCTTGCCCTGGGTGATGAACTCGGGGATCGGCGCGAGGATGTAGCCGTGGAAGATCGTGTAGTCGGGCGCGGCGCGGCGCAGCTTGATGACCTCGGTGGACACGTCCACGCTGCCGGCCGGCGTCATGATCTTGACCGGCACCGAGAGGCCGAGCTTCTTGGCCAGCGCTTCGCTCGACTCGATCGGGTCGCGGCCGAACTCGGAGTCGGAATAGACGAAGGCCACCTTGGCGCCGGGTTTCTCCTTGGCGATGTGCTTGAGCAGGATGCCGAACATCTCGGTGTAGTCGGGGCCAACCAGGAACTGGTGCGGGTACTTCTTCGGGTCGTTCAGCTCGGTGGCGAACGAGGCGCCGGTCATCAGCATGCTGCCGCTGCGCTGCAGTTCGGGGTTGATGGTCTTGGAGAACGCGGTCGAGTCGCCGTAGTAGAGGTTGACCTTGTTCTGGCTCGTGATCTTCTTGTAGGCGGCCACCGAGACATCGACCTTGTAGCCGGTATCCTCGGGCACGTAGCGGAGCTTGCGGCCCTTGATGCCGCCGGCGTCGTTGACCATCTTCACGTAGTCGCCCATGCCGGCATTGATGCCCACGCCGGCAAACGCGAACACGCCCGTCATGGGAATCGAGCCGCCGATGACGATGTCTTCGCCGCCGGCCTGGGCATGCGCGGCCAGCGGTGTGGCCAGGGCGGCGCCGGCGGCCAGCAGCAGCGAGCGGCGGCGCTGGGAGGTCAGGGTCTTGTGCATGCTTGTCTCCTTGGGGTGGTCACGATGTCAATGTCCGGCAGCACCCCCGCTAGTTGCGGAACGGCCACAGGTGGAAAAAGCGGCGAATGCGCCGCCACACTTCTGCGAGCCCCTGCGGCTCGAACACCAGAAAACCGATGATCAACAGGCCAAAGACGATGGTGCGCACGGGCGAGAGGAACACCGTCAGTTCGGTGCCGCCGGGCAGCAGGTCGACGACAAGCTTGAGCAGCTCGGGCACCATGGTCATGAACACCGCGCCCAGCACCGCGCCAAGGATGGTGCCCATGCCGCCGACGATGATGGCGGCGAGAAAGAAGATCGACATCAAGAGCGGAAAGCTCTCGGGCGTGACGACGCGGAAGAAGTAGGCCCATAGCCCGCCCGCGACGCCCGCATAGAACGACGAGAGGCCGAACGACAGCAGCTTGTAGCGCAACAGCGGTATGCCCAGCACCTCGGCCGAGATGTCGCGGTCGCGAATCGCGATGAAGGCGCGGCCCACGCGCGTGCGAAACAGGTTGGCCGCACCCAGCAGCATCAGCAGCGTGACCGGAACGATCACCCAGTAGAGCCGGAACGAGGTGTCCAGCGCCGCGCCGAACAGCGTGGCCGGCGGCACCGTCAGGCCCGCCGTGCCGCCCGTGAACGCCAGGTTGGCGAACAGGAAGTGCGCGATGAACGAGGCCGCGATCGTGGCGATCGCCAGGTACAGACCCTTGACGCGCAGCGACGGAATGCCGACCACCAGGCCGCCGAGCATGGCGACCAAGCCACCCGCGAGGAGGTTGAGCAGGAACGGCGTGCCCAGGCGCAGCTCCAGAATGGCCACGGTGTAGGCGCCCAGGCCCATGAAGGCCGCCTGGCCCAGGCTCACGAGGCCGGTGTAGCCGGTGAGGATGTTGAGGCCGGTGGCGCTGGCGACATTGATGCTGACCAGGCACGCGAGGTACATCCAGTAGTCGCTGGCCATGAACGGGAACAGCAGCAGCAGCGCGGCGGCCACGGCGAGCCAGACCTTTTGCGTGCGCGAGTCGAACAGCGCCGCGTCGGCGGTGTAGCTTTCCTTGAGGGTTCCGATGCGCATCAGCGCTCTCCTGGTGCTGTGCGGTGGAAGGGGGCGCGCATCGGGGTCACAGCCTTTCGATGTCGCGCGTGCCGAACAGCCCATAGGGGCGCAGCATCAGCACCACCACGAGCACGATGAAGGTGGCCAGCAGCTTGTAGGCGCCGCCCAGGTAGCTGCCCGCCAGCGCCTCGACGAGGCCGATGAACAGGCCGCCGATCAGCGCGCCGAGCACGCTGTCGAGCCCGCCGACGATCACCACCACGAGCACTGAGAGGCCGAACACGCCCATCGACGAGGAGATGCCGCCGATCGAGCCGACGATGATCCCGGAGACGGCGGCGATCATGCTGGAGGCCACCCAGGCGAGCGAGAACACGCGCGGCACGTTGATGCCGACCGAGTAGGCGGCGCCCTGGTCGCTGGCGGTGGCGCGCAGCGCCACGCCGCCGCGCCAGAAGCGGAACACCAGCAGCACGGCGGCGATGAAGAGCAGCGCGATCATGGCGCCCCAGAACACCTTGGGCGCGAGGAAGGCGTCGCCGACCATGATCGGCTGCGCCGGCATGAAGTCGGGCAGGCGGCGCTGGTCGGCGGTCCAGATCAGCTCGACCAGGCCGACGAGCACCGAGCCCAGGCCCACGGTGACCATGAAGACCGAGATCGGCGGCTCGCCGAGCAGCGGCCGGATCATGGTGCGCTCGACCACGGCGCCGAGCAGCCCCGAGCCGAGCACGGCCGCCGGAATGGCGAGCCACAGCGGCAGCGCGAACGTGGCGGCGAAGGTGAAGAACAGGTAGGCGCCGGCCATCAGCAGCTCGCCGATGGCGATGTTGACCACGCGCGTGGCCTTGTAGACCATGACGAAGGCGAGCGCCGCGAGCGCGTACAGCCCGCCGCCCGACAGGCCGGTGAGGCAGATCTCGAACAGGTAGGCCCAATCCATCACGGCACCCCTGCGGTGGCCTGGAACCTGCGGCGCAGGTCGCCCACATCGCCCGAGCCCAGGTAGGCGCGGTTGACTTCGGGGTCGGCCTGCACCTCGGCGGGCGCGCCCTGGGCGATGACTTGGCCGAAGTTGAGCACCACCACGTGGTCCGACAGGTCCATCACCATGCCCATGTCGTGCTCGACCATGAGCACCGTCACGCCCCACTCGGCGCGCACGTCGAGGATGAAGCGCGCCATGTCCTCGGTCTCTTCGCGGTTCATGCCGGCCACGGGCTCGTCGAGCATCAGGATCTGCGGCTGCATGGCCAGCGCGCGCGCCATCTCGACGCGCTTTTGCAGGCCGTAGGGCAGGGCCGAGACTGGGGCGTGGCGGATGTGGTCGATCTCCAGAAAATCGATGATGCGCTCCTCGATGTCGGCGCGCAGCTGCGCCTCTTCGCGGCGCGCGCGGCCCAGGTAGAGCAGCGCATCGAGCACGTTGGTTTGGAGGTGCGCGTGGCGCCCGAGCTTGATGTTGTCGAGCACCGTCATGCCGCGGAACAGCGCGATGTTCTGGAAGCTGCGGCCCAGGCCCAGCCTCGCGCGCTGCGGCGCCGGCACGCGCGTGATGTCCTGGCCGCGGAAGCGGATGCTGCCGGCGCTGGGCCGGTAGAAGCCCGAGATGGTGTTGAACAGCGAGGTCTTGCCGGCGCCGTTGGGGCCGATCACGGCGGTGATGGAGCCGCTCTGCACCGCAAAGCCCACGCCGCCGAGCGCGCGCACGCCGCCGAACGCCAGCGTGACGCCATCGACCTGCAGCAGGGGGGCCGCCGCCGGGCTGCCAGTGGGGGTGGTCTCCATCGGTCTTCGGGTATGAGGGTTTGTGCGGGCCGGACGGTTATTACTCTTACGTAAACTGCTTACTCACGAGTAGAGTTTGTGTCCTGTCCCGGCCCTCGGGCATCGGAACTTACCCGCGGACGCGCCCCCACCATGCCCACCCGAAACCCCCGCGCACCGCGCCCCCCGCCCGCTTCGCCCTGGGCGCCCGCGCCCGACCGCGAGCTGCAGCGCCAGGCCAAGCGCGACGCGGTGCTGCAGGCCGGCGCGCAGCTGTTCAACGAACGCGGCTTCCATGCCACCTCGCTCGACGACATCGCCGCGCGCCTGGGCGTGAGCAAGCCCACGCTCTACTACTACGTCAAGAACAAGGACCAGATCCTGATCGAGTGCGTGCGCCAGGGTCTGGAGATGACCATCGCGGGCATCGAGGCCTCGCGCGCCGCCGGCGGCCAGGCGATCGACCAGCTGATGGCCTGCATGCGCGTCTATGCGCACATCGTCACCATGGATTTCGGCATGTGCCTGATCCGCGTGGGCGACGAGGAACTGCCCGAGGGCAGCCGCAAAGAGCTGCGGCGCCTCAAATCGGCCATCGACCACGAGTTCCGCCGCCTCGTCGCGGCCGGCGTGGCCGAGGGGTCGCTGGCGCCGTGCGACCCGAAGATGACGGCGTTCGTGATCGCCGGCGCGCTCAGCTGGATCGGCCGCTGGTACCACAGCGGCGGCGACTACACGCCCGAGCAGATTGCCGAGCAGTGCATTGCGACACTGTGCGCGGGCGTGCTGCGGCGGCAGGACGTGGCGCGCGTGGGACCTCGGACGCGCAAGGCAACAGCCACCTCCAAAAAGTGACCGGTTTGCACGCCGTAATTTACGTTCAGGGCGTTTCAGTCGGAAACTAAACAGGGCATGAGTCGGTAAATATCGTTTTGAGATTGATATTTCGGGGACTGTGATGCCGGTATCAAGCTACTGCCTGGCGTAGTTCGAATGCCTCCAGCGTCGAGAACAGGCGTTCCACATTCGCCGCGTCAAAAACCCCCTCGGGCCCTTGGGAGTGGATGTCGGTGAATGGCGAGGCATACAGTCGGTTCGCTGGCATGGCGCCGTGCTCGGTCAGGTGCTGCACGATCTCGTCAATGAACTGCAACTGGCTGGCGTTGGCCGTGCCCGTGGCAATCAAGTCGGCAAATGCAGCCGTAGCGGCCTCGCGGTCCAGGCCTACCAGAGAGCGGATAAATAACGCTAGGCTGGCGTGGATGGCACGGGCACGTGCAATATCTTCGTCGGTGCCTCCTGCTTCGTGCAGCAGGGCTTCGAGCTCTTGCAGGTCGGCGGCAGTCAAGGGCTGGTTGCGGCGCAGCTTGTGCAGCGCCAGTCGGTCTTCGTGGGCGCGCAAAAACACCTTGGCCTTGGCGCGGAAGCGCTCGAAGTCCACCGCACTGGTAACCAAGGGCAATTCCACTTCGGCGGTTTCGCCGATGGCATCTTCAAAGTCGGTATAGAACACCTTGCGGCCGCTTTTCTCGATGAGCTTGATGAGGCTGCGCAGCTTGCGCCGCGCCTGCTCCAGCATGGGCAGGGTCACGTCCTGCCACCACTCGTCGCCCGCCATGGCTTCGATCAGCAGCAGGTGCTCGCGCACGCTGGGCACGTTGGCCAGCTCCAGCAGGCTGCTTGCCAGTTGCTGTACCTTGGTTTGCAGTCGGGCCAGTGCGGGTTCGCTGCGCAGCAGAGCCAGCTGGGTGTTCAGCAGCAGGGCGTCAAAGCGCTTGGCGTCTTCGTCGTCATCGCGCACCCCTTCGGATTCGCCACCGGGTCCCCAAACATATCGAGAAAGAGGGACTGGGTGAGGCTGTCGAGCAGGGCCAGGGCGGTGCGGCGTTGGGTTCGGAGGGTTTCGGCTTGGTCGAGGATGGCGGCGATGCGGCGTTGTTCTTCCAGCGGGGGCAAAGGCACTCGAAGCTCGCCCAATTGCGACAGGCTGAGATTGGAAATCGTGCCTGTGACTGTTGACCCGAGCATCTGGCTGCGCGCATCTTGGCTCTCAAGCCAGTGGCGCAGGTAGCTACGTTCAATTTCTTGTGCTGGTCGAACGATGGCAACTGCTTGGTTGCAGTTCATCTCCGGTGCGCACGAAGGCACAACGCCTGTTCTTCCAATCGTCCCAGCGATGGTGACCAGTACATCCCCACCTTGGATTTGCGAACGTTTCCGAGCGGAATGGGTGTCTGTGTCGATGAACAGCGTGTCTTCTTTGAAGTTGACTTGCCCGCTGAAAATGTTCTGAACGCGCAGAAAGGGAATGCCGGAGTCCGAATGGGCATATCCCAAAGTAGTTGGCGTGGTGCCTTTCGTTATCAGTGACGACAACGAGGCAAGTGAAGAGGTTTTGAAACTCACTTCAACATCCCCTCCAACACCCCCATCCCCCGCGCAATCTCATCCTCCAGCGCCCGCAGCTCCGCCAAGATTTCCCCCGGCGCCCGGTGCTGCACCTGCTCGTGCACCACTTCCTTGTAGCGGTTGATGCTCAGGTCATACCCGTTGGCCTCAATGTCGGCCTTGGGCACGCAGAAGCTCTGGGCGGTGCGGGGGCGGTCGCGTTCGGTGCCGTTGCGCTGGCCCCAGCGCTCCAGCACGTCGGGCAGGTTGTTTTTGGCGTGCTCTGTTTCTGATAGCTGGCTGCGCTTGTCCATAAAGCGCTGCAGGCCTAAAAGGCTTGTATCGAGCAGGGGTTGGCGCTTGTCGTCCAGGCTCCAGCCGTCGGCTTGCATGTCGTAGAACCACACGCTGTCCGTGCCGCCGCTCATGGTTTTGGTGAAGAGCAGGATGGCGGTGCTGACGCCCGCGTAGGGCTTGAACACGCCGCCGGGCAGGCTGATGACGGCATCCAACTTTTGCTCTTCCACCAGCTTGCGGCGCAGTTCTTTGTGCGCCTTGCTAGAGCCAAACAGCACGCCGTCGGGCACGATGACCGCCGCGCGGCCACCGGTTTTGAGCAGGCGCAAAAACAGCGCCAAAAACAGCAGCTCGGTTTTTTTGGTTTTGACGATGCTTTGCAGGTCTTTGGCGGTGCTCTCGTAATCGAGGCTGCCGGCAAACGGCGGGTTGGCGAGGATGAGGCTGTACGCCTCGGCGTCGCCGGCTGCGCCTTGCGAGAGCGAGTCGCGGTATTCAATGGCCGGGTGCTCGACGCCGTGCAGCAGCATGTTCATGCTGCCGATGCGCAGCATGGTGTTGTCGAAGTCGTAGCCGTGGAACATGCCGTTGTGAAAGTGCGCGTTTTGCGCCGGCACGCGCAGCATGTCGGGGTAGGTGGCGCGCAGGTATTCGCCTGCGGCCACCAAGAATCCGCAGGTGCCCGAGGCCGGATCGCAAATGGTGTCTTGCGGCACGGGTGCCGTGAGGGCGACCATGAGTTCAATGATGTGGCGCGGCGTGCGGAACTGGCCGTTTTGCCCGGCAGAGGCGATCTTGCCGAGCATGTATTCGTACAGGTCGCCCTTGGTGTCGCGGTCGTCGAGGGGGATGGTGTCGAGCAAATCGACCACCTTGGCCAGCAGCCCTGCGGTGGGGATGGTGAAGCGGGCGCCCTGCATGTGGTGTGCAAAGGCCGATTCGGCCGCCGGGCCGCCCGAGGCTTGCAGCCCGCGCAGGAAGGGGAAGACCTGGTTGCTGAGCACGTCAAACATCTCGGCCGGGGCCATGTTTTTGAAGCGGGACCAGCGCATGTTCTCGTGCGGGCGACCTTGCGCGTCTACGCCTGCGGGGATGAGGTGCACGGGCTGGGTCTTGAGGCGCAGGGCCTTGTTGTCTTCGCGGGTCTGGTCGCTGTCGAGGGCGCGCAGGAAGAGCAGGTAGGTGATCTGCTCGATGACTTCAATGGGGTTGGCGATGCCGCCGGACCAGAAGGCGTTCCAGACCTGATCGACCTTGTTTCTCAATTCACCAGTAAGCATGGGGGGGCGGGGCAGGGTTTGCGGAGGAAAGCCTGCGAGTCTGCCATGTGCCTGTCATGCCGCGCGCGTGCAAGACCGAGCTATCAAAAAAGTGAGCTGTCTGCGCTTGTTGTATCTATGTTTCAGATAGTTTTGTATCTGAAAACCAATATATACGCGCGCTACAAGCTATTGTTTTGAGAGTCCGCGCTGGCGCACGAGCTTGGATGTAGGCGCGGTGGCTAGGTCGTCGAGGATGGGGCAGTCGGGCCGCTGGTCGCCGGCGCAGCACTGCACCAGTGCTTGCAGGGTACGCTGCATGGCCTGCATGTCGGCGATGCGCGTGGCCAGGTCGGCGATGTGCGCCTGGGCGATGCGCTTGACCTGGCTGCTGGCGCGGCCCTGGTCTTGCCACAGGCCGAGCAGGGTGGCGATTTCGTCCATGGAAAAGCCGAGGTCGCGCGCGCGGCGGATGAAGCGCAGGGTGTACACGTCGGCCTCGGTGTACTGGCGGTAGCCGCTGTCGGTGCGCGCCACGGCGGGCAGCAGGCCGAGGGTTTCGTAGTGGCGCAGCATGCGCGCCGAGACCCCGGCGCGCTGCGCCGCCACGCCGATGGGCACGGGCCAGCCGTGGGCGGCGGTCGTCATGGCGCGACCTGGTAGCCCTCTTCAGCGATGGCGGCGGCCAGGGCCTCGCGGGGCTGGGGGCTGTCGATGTCCACGCGGTTGTGGGCGCGGTCGATCTGCACCACGGCGTGCGGGTCGAGTTCTTGCACGGCCTGGGTGACGGCGCGTTCGCAGTGGCCGCAGGTCATGCCCTGGACTTCAAATTGGTGTTGCATGTTTGCCTTTCAGGATGGGAGGAGGGGACAGGAACTGAACAGGCTGCATCATGAACCTTGACGCCATGGCAAGGTCAAGCCGTGGCAGCGGCCCGCCATTTTTGCCCGGCGCTTGACCTTGCCATGGCGTCAGGGTTTAGGGTAGCTGCCATGAACACCACCACGCTTTCCCCAGCCACCGAAGAAATCGATCTGGCCATCGGCGGCATGACCTGCGCCAGTTGCGTTGGCCGGGTCGAGCGCGCGCTGCGCAAGGTGCCGGGCGTGCAGGACGCCACGGTCAACCTGGCTACCGAGTCGGCGCGCATCCGCTATGCGGTGCCCGCAGGCAGCGACGTGCCGGGCGACGCGCTGCTGCGCCGCGCCGTGCGCAACGCGGGCTACGCACCGCTCACGCCGGCCGCCGCCCAGGCGCGCGAAGACGGCGCCTCGCCCTGGGCCGGCTTTGCGCCCGTGGCCCTCGGGCTGCTGCTGTCGGCGCCGCTGGTGCTGCCCATGCTGGGCGACCTGTTTGGCCAGCACTGGATGCTGCCGGCCTGGGCGCAGTTCGTGCTGGCGACGCCGGTGCAGTTCATCCTGGGCGCGCGCTTCTACCGGGCCGGCTGGCACGCGGCGCGCGCGCTGTCGGGCAACATGGATCTGCTGGTGGCGATCGGCACCAGCGCGGGCTGGGGGCTGTCGGTGTGGCTGTGGCTCACGGCGCCCGCGGGGCAGGCGCCGCACCTGTACTTTGAAGCGTCGGCCGTGGTGGTCACGCTGGTGCTGCTGGGCAAGTGGCTCGAAACCCGCGCCAAGCACCAGACCACGGCGGCCATCCGCGCGCTGCACGGGCTGCGGCCCGATGTCGCACATCTGCTGGGCAAGGGCGGCGAGGTCGATGTGCCGGTGGCCGAGGTGCTGGTCGGCGACCGCCTGGTGGTGCGCCCCGGCGAACGCTTTCCGGTCGATGGCGTGCTGCTCGACGGCGACACGCAGGTGGACGAGTCGATGCTGACCGGCGAGCCGCTGCCCGTGGCCAAGGAAGCGGGGGCGGCGCTCACGGGCGGATCGATCAACGGCGAGGGCCGCGTGGTGCTGGAGGTGCGCGCGGTGGGCGCCGAGACGGTGCTCGCGCGCATCATCCGCCTGGTCGAGGACGCGCAGGCCGCCAAGGCGCCGATCCAGCGGCTGGTGGACCAGGTCTCGAACGTGTTCGTGCCGATGGTGCTGCTGGTGGCGCTGGCCACGCTGCTGGGCTGGCTGTATTGGCCAGGGGCCGGCGTGGGCTTGGAGGTGGCGCTGGTCCGCGCCGTGGCGGTGCTGGTGATTGCCTGCCCCTGCGCGCTCGGGCTGGCGACGCCAGCGGCCATCATGGCGGGCACGGGCGTAGCGGCCCGGCACGGCATCCTGATCAAGGACGCGCAGGCGCTGGAGCTGGCGCACCAGGTCGACACGGTGGCCTTCGACAAGACCGGCACGCTGACCGTGGGCCAGCCGCGTCTGACCGCGTTCCACGTGGAACCGGGCCAGCAGGGTGGGGACGACGAGGCGGCCGTGCTCGCGGCCGTGGCGGCGGTGCAGAGCGGCAGCGAACACCCGCTGGCGCGCGCGGTGGTGCAGGCGGCGCAGGCGCGCGGCCTGGCTGTGGCAGCGCCCGACGCGGTGCGCGCCGTGCCGGGGCGCGGCACCGAAGGCGAGGTCGGCGCGCGCAGCTACCTGGTGGGCAGCCTGCGCTGGATGCAGGAGCTCGGGGTGGACCTGGCCGCGCTGGGCACGCGTGCCCAGGCCTGGCAAAACGCGGGCGCCACCGTCTCCGTGGTGGCCGAACGCAGCGCGCAGGGCCTGGCGGTGCGCGCCCTGATGGCCTTTGGCGACGAACCCAAGCCCGGCGCGCGCGAGGCGCTGGCGCTGCTGCGCGGCCGGGGTCTGCGCACCGTGATGATTTCGGGCGACAACCGCGGCGCGGCCGAGGCCATGGCACGGCGCCTGGGGCTGGACCCGGCCGCGGACGAGGTGCGCGCCGAGGTGCTGCCGGGCGACAAGGCGGCGCAGGTGAGGGCGCTGCAGCACGGAGAGGGGGAGGCCGGGCAGGGTGGCCGGCGCCGCACGGTGGCGATGGTGGGCGACGGCGTCAACGACGCGCCGGCGCTGGCCGCCGCCGATGTCGGCATGGCGATGGGCAACGGCACCGATGTGGCTATGCACGCGGCCGGCATCACGCTGATGCGCGGCGACCCGGCGCTCGTGGCCGCGGCGCTCGACATCTCGCACCGCACGGTCGCCAAGATCCGGCAAAACCTGTTCTGGGCCTTTGCCTACAACGTGGCCGGCATTCCGCTCGCGGCGCTTGGCTACCTGAGCCCGGTCGTGGCCGGGGCGGCGATGGCGCTGAGTTCGGTCAGCGTGGTGACCAATGCGCTACTGCTGAAAAAATGGCGCATGTGACAACTACGTAACGTGAACACGCGAAAGGTCTGGCAAACTGCAACGTTTTGTTGCACTTGCCGCCGGCTGGGCGGCAAGGCGCTTTGTCTCTACCACGAGGAAGTTTCACCATGTCGGTTTATGCGCTCATGCGGCAGTTCACCATCCGTTTTCGCATGCTGGGGGCCATCGCGGTCGTGCTGGTCCTGCTGAGCCTGCTGGGCGGCGCGGGCATGCTGGGCATGTCCCGCATCCAGTCCATGAGCGAGGATTTTGTCGCGCACTCGTTTGCCAAGGTCGGCTACCTGGGTGAACTGCGCGGGCACATGGGTGCGGTGCGCCAGCACGAGAAGGACATGATCATCGCGTACGAGCGCCCCGAGCACGTGCAGAAGGCCCATGCGCAGTGGCTTGCCGGCCTGGACCTGGCGGACAAGACCGCCGAGCGCTTCGTGCAGGCCAGCAACGCCGCCGATGCCGCCACGGCGCGCGGCATCGCGCAGCGCCTGCAGTCCTACCGCGACCAGTTCGCCCATGTGGCGCGGCAGCTCGAGGCGGGCGGCTACGACACCGCGACCATTGCCAACCGCATGAGCGCCAAGGCCGTGGCCGAATTTGCCGAGGCCGACAAGCTGATGGCCAAGCTCCAGGCCGACCTGCGCAACGAGGTGGATGCGGTGGTGGCCGAACAGGGGGCGGTGTCGGTGCAGACGCTGTGGCTGTTTGCGCTGGCGGTGCTGCTCACCGTGGTGGTGGTGGTGCCGCTGACGCTGCTGAACATGCAGTCGATCTGCCGCCCGCTGGTCGAAGCCCAGCGCATGGCGCGTGCCATTGCCGGAGGCGACCTGTCGCAGCCGATTGCGGCCCAGGGCAAAGACGAGGTGGCCGACCTGCAGCGTGCGCTGTCGGACATGCAGCAGGGCCTGGGCGCGCTGGTCGCGCAGGTGCGCGACGCCAGCGGCAGCATTGCGATTGCAAGCCAGGAAATCGCCACGGGCAACCAGGACCTGTCGGCGCGCACCGAGCAGACCGCCAGCAACGCGCAGGAGGCCGTGGCCTCGCTGTCGCAGCTCACCGTGACGGTGCAGCAGACGGCGTCGTCCTCGCAGACGGCCAACCAGCTTTCGGTGTCGGCCTCGGGCACGGCCACGCGCGGCGGCACTGTGGTGCAGCAGGCGGTGGCCAGCATGCACGAGATCTCGGCCTCGAGCCGCAAGATCGCCGACATCATCGGCCTGATCGATTCGATCGCCTTCCAGACCAACATCCTGGCGCTCAACGCCGCGGTCGAGGCGGCGCGCGCGGGCGAGCAGGGCCGCGGCTTCGCCGTGGTGGCCAGCGAGGTGCGCAGTCTGGCGCAGCGC